>NZ_JADTQG010000009.1 GCF_016008875.1 Ectopseudomonas mendocina | reverse complement strand
CGGTAGCAAACCGGGGCCGCACCCCCGGTATTCATGCCGCGCTACGCCAAGGACACCCTTATGCCCACTGCCCTTACCCGAATTTTCCTCTGTCTGATGCTTTTGCTGCCACTGGCGGCAAACGCTGGCGAGGCCGACGATTTCGTCGCCGCCAATGCCAGCAAGCAGGCCAAGCTGTTGCAGGACTGGGCCGCCGCGCCCAGCCCCGAACGCATGCCGCTGCTGCAAGCCCTGCAGCAGGGCCGCGTCGGCAGCGATGCCGACAAACGTGCCTTCATCGAACAGGACGGCGCCTGGCAGGCCGCCCATGACGACGCCGAAGCCAATGGCACGCCACGCAAACTGCGCCTGAACAACCGCCTGCGCGGTCTGATCAGCTTCGCCGTGGCCAGCCATCAGTTGCTCGACAACGACGCACGCGTGCGTCTCGAGGCCGCCCGGCAACTGCAGCGCAACACACCACCGGCTCTACTGCCGCTGCTCGAGAGTCGAATGAGCATCGAAGCGGACGAAGCCGTGCAGGACGCCATCACCCTGGCCCTGGCCAATCTGCAGCTGAGCGACGCCAACCCAGCCGTGCGCCTGGCGGCCGTGGAACGCCTGGGCAAGACCGGCGACCCGCTTGCCCGCACCCGCTTGCAAAGCCTGCTCGATGGCGAAGAAAGCGATGCCACCGTACGCGCCGCCGCCGAGCAGAGCCTGGCCCAGGTGAAGAACAAACTGCTGATTGGCGAACTGCTCGGCCAGGCTTTCAGTGGCCTGTCGCTCGGTTCGATCCTGCTGCTCGCCGCCCTCGGCCTGGCCATCACCTTCGGCCTGCTCGGGGTGATCAACATGGCACACGGCGAGATGCTGATGCTCGGCGCCTACACCACCTATGTGGTGCAGCTGGCATTCCAGAAGTTAGCACCCGACTATCTCGCCCTCTACCCGCTGGCCGCGCTACCCATCGCCTTTCTGGTCACCGCCTGCATCGGCATGGCCCTGGAGCGCACGGTAATCCGCCACCTCTACGGCCGGCCGCTGGAAACCCTGCTGGCCACCTGGGGCATCAGCCTGATTCTGATTCAACTGGTGCGCGTCACCTTCGGTGCGCAGAACGTCGAAGTGGCCAACCCGGCCTGGCTCTCCGGCGGCGTGCAGGTGCTGCCGAACCTGGTGCTGCCGTACAACCGCATCGTCATCATCGGCTTCGCGCTGTTCGTTGTAGCCCTGACCTGGCTGCTGCTGAACAAGACGCGCCTGGGCCTGAACGTGCGCGCGGTAACCCAGAACCGCAACATGGCCGCCTGCTGCGGCGTGCCCACCGGTCGCGTGGACATGATGGCCTTCGGCCTCGGCTCGGGCATAGCCGGCCTCGGCGGCGTGGCGCTGAGCCAAATCGGCAACGTCGGTCCGGACCTTGGCCAGAGCTACATCATCGACTCCTTCCTGGTGGTGGTGCTCGGCGGCGTCGGGCAATTGGCCGGTAGCGTGCTGGCCGCTTTCGGCCTCGGCGTGGTGAACAAGTTCCTCGAGCCGCAGATCGGTGCGGTACTCGGCAAGATCCTCATCCTCGCGCTGATCATTCTGTTCATCCAGAAACGCCCGCAAGGCCTCTTCGCTCTCAAAGGACGGGTGATCGACTGATGACCATGCCACTGAACCAAACCGTTCTCGCTCGCGCCACAGCCAAGCTCGGCCCGCAGGTTTCGCTGGCCATCGGCCTGCTGGTGCTGGCCGTGCTGATCGCCATGCCGCTGCTACACCTATTGTCGGCCGACCACGCTCTGCATGTCTCGGCCTACAGCCTGACCCTGGTGGGCAAGATCCTCTGCTACGCCATCGTCGCCCTGGCGCTGGACCTGGTCTGGGGCTACGCCGGCATGCTGTCGCTGGGCCATGGTCTGTTCTTCGCCCTCGGCGGTTATGCCATGGGCATGTACCTGATGCGCCAGTCGGCAGGCGACGGGCTACCGGCCTTTATGAGCTTCCTGGCCTGGAGCGAGCTGCCCTGGTACTGGTACGGCACCTCGAGTTTTCTCTGGGCGCTGTGCCTGGTGGTGCTGGCGCCCGGCCTGCTGGCCCTGGTGTTCGGCTTCTTCGCCTTCCGCTCGCGGATCAAGGGTGTGTACTTCTCGATCATGACCCAGGCGCTGACCTTCGCCGGCATGCTCTTGTTCTTCCGCAACGAAACCGGCTTCGGCGGCAACAACGGCTTTACCGGTTTCACCCGCATTCTCGGCTTCGATATCACCGCGCAGAGCACTCGCGCGGCGCTGTTCTTCGCCACCGTGGTGTTGCTGGTGGGCAGCCTGTATCTGGGTTTTCGCCTGGCGCGCAGCAAGTTCGGCCGCGTGCTCACCGCCCTGCGTGACGCCGAGAACCGCCTGATGTTCTGCGGCTACGACCCACGCGGCTACAAGCTGTTTATCTGGGTGCTGAGCGCCGTGCTGTGCGGCCTGGCCGGTGCGCTGTACGTGCCGCAGGTGGGCATCATCAACCCCAGCGAAATGGCGCCGACCCAGTCCATCGAAGCTGCCGTGTGGGTTGCCCTCGGCGGGCGCGGCACGCTGATCGGCCCGCTGCTCGGCGCCGGCCTGGTCAACGGCATGAAGAGCTGGTTCACCGTGGCCTTTCCGGAATACTGGCTGTTCGCCCTGGGTGCGCTGTTTATCGTCGTCACCCTGTATCTACCGCGTGGCGTGGTGGGCTTGCTGCGCAAGGAGAAGGATCAATGAAAGCCACTCCAGTACCTGAAACCATGCTCGAAGCCGCTTTCGATCCCACCGGCTTGGCGCTGGACACAGGCAAGAACGTCGGCAAGGGCGTCAATGTCCGCCACGGCACCATCCTTACCCTGGAAGATATCAACGTCAGCTTCGATGGCTTCAAGGCGCTGACCAACCTGACGCTGTACATTGGCGTCGGCGAGCTGCGCTGCATCATCGGCCCCAACGGCGCCGGCAAGACCACCATGATGGATGTGATCACCGGCAAGACCCGCCCGGACAACGGCGTGGCCTACTTCGGCGAGCAGTACGACCTGACCGCCATGAGCGAAGTGCAGATCGCCCAGGCCGGTATCGGCCGCAAGTTCCAGAAGCCGACGGTGTTCGAAGCGCTGACGGTGTTCGAAAACCTGGAGCTGGCGCAGAAGACCAACAAGTCGGTATGGGCCAGCCTGCGCGCCAAGCTCAATGGCGAGCAGAAGGATCGTATCGAGGAAGTGCTGACCACCATTCGCCTGGAAGGCTCGCGAAACCGTCCGGCTGGCCTGCTCTCCCATGGCCAGAAGCAGTTCCTCGAGATCGGCATGCTGCTGATGCAGGAGCCGCACCTGCTGCTGCTCGACGAACCGGTGGCGGGCATGACCGACGCCGAGACCGAGTTCACCGCCGAGCTGTTCAAGTCCCTGGCACGCAAGCACTCGCTGATGGTGGTGGAGCACGACATGGGCTTCGTCGGCTCCATCGCCGATCACGTCACCGTGCTGCACCAGGGCAGCGTGCTGGCCGAAGGCTCGCTGGACCAAGTACAGAACGACGAGCGGGTGATCGAGGTTTATCTGGGGCGCTGACGCCAGCCCGTAGGGTGGATGACGCTTTCATCCACCAATGGCATCGCACGGTGGATCGATAACGCGCGAGCTACGCGCCCGATCCGCCCTACTCACTGTGGGAGGGGCTTTAGCCGCGAGCTCTTAAAGATCAAAAGCGTCGCGGCTAAAGCCCCTCCCACACCACGAATGAAGGACATTTCTATGCTGCAAGTCCAACAACTCCACCAGTATTACGGCGGCAGCCACATCCTCCGTGGTCTGTCGTTCGACGTGAAGGTCGGCGAGGTCACCTGCCTGCTCGGCCGCAACGGCGTGGGCAAAACCACCTTGCTCAAATGCCTGATGGGCCTGATTCCGGCCAAGGACGGCAGCGTGCAGTGGGAAGGCAAGGCCATCACCGGCTTCAAACCGCACCAGCGCGTACACGCCGGCATCGCCTACGTGCCACAGGGCCGCGAGATTTTCGGCCGCCTGACGGTGGAAGAGAACCTGCTGATGGGCCTGTCGCGCTTTCCCGGCAGCCAGGCCAAGTCCGTGCCGGAATTCATCTACGAGCTGTTCCCGGTACTGCGCGAGATGAAGCATCGCCGTGGTGGTGATCTCTCCGGCGGCCAGCAGCAACAGCTGGCCATCGGTCGCGCCCTGGCCAGCCAGCCGCGCCTGCTGATCCTCGACGAGCCCACCGAAGGCATCCAGCCCTCGGTGATCAAGGAGATTGGCGCGGTGATCAAGCAGCTCGCCGCGCGCGGCGACATGGCCATCCTGCTGGTCGAACAGTTCTACGACTTCGCTGCCGAGTTGGCCGACCAGTACCTGGTGATGAGCCGTGGCGAGATCGTCCAGCAGGGCCGTGGCGAAAACATGGAAGCCGAAGGTGTGCGCGGGCTTGTAGCCATCTGATGCACGCCCGCCTGTGGGAGGGGCTTTAGCCGCGACGGCTCCTGGCCCTGCATGTCTGCGGGCAACCACGCACCGAATTGGTTCAGGGCACGCCTCTTGCTTGCCCACTCGGTCAACTATCCTGCGGAACCGCTGCCTTAACATGAATCTGCCTGCCGCCCTGTTCACGCCAAGCTGGCCTGCCGAGCTGGAGCTGGCTTACGCGCGCCACGGCGAACGCACCACGCCAGTGCAGAGGCGCCACCTTGGCCCTCTAAGGGTGCAGAAGCACCTGTATGCCGAAGGCCCGGAGGTGTGCCAGCACATCATCGTCCATCCGCCCGGCGGCATCGCCGGTGGTGACATCCTGGATATCTCGGCCCATGCGGGCGAGAACACCTGGGTGCAACTCACCAGCCCCGGCGCGGCCAAGTGGTACCGCGCGACCGGTGTCGCCCGGCAGGATCTGCGCCTGCGCGTCGACGCTGGCGCCACCCTGGAATGGCTGCCGCAGGAAACCATCCTCTATGCCGGCGCCCAGGCCGAACTGCACACGCAGATCGACCTGCACGGTGACGCCCGTCTCTTCTACTGGGACATCGTTGCCCTCGGCCGTCCCGCTGCCGACGAGCGCTTTGCCAGCGGCCACTTCCAGGCCGCGCTGGATATCCGCCGCGATGGCAAGCTGCTCTGGCACGAACGCCAGCGCGTGAGCGGCAGCGACGGCCTGCTCAACTCACCCATCGGCCTGGACGGCCAGCCGGTGTTCGCTACCCTGCTGGTCAGCGGTGAAGTGGATGGTGAACTGCTGGAGCGCTGCCGCGAGTTGAACATTGAAGGCGTACGCGGTGACCTCAGCCAGCTCGCGGGTCTGCTGGTCGCGCGCTGCCTGGCCAGCGAAGCGCTCAAGGCACGCGCCTGGCTGATCGAACTCTGGCGCCTGCTGCGCCCTGCAATGCTGGGCCGTGAGGCCTTGTCGCCACGTATCTGGAGCACATGACGGCGGATGTAAAAAGCGACACCCGCCCTACCAACACGACGCGTTCCGGCGATGCCAGGCAACGCCGCATTGGAGTAACACGATGGATCTGAGTCCACGCGAGAAAGACAAGTTGCTGATCTTCACCGCCGGCCTGGTGGCCGAGCGCCGCCTGGCGCGCGGGGTGAAGCTGAACTACCCGGAGGCCATGGCCTATATCTCCGCCGCCCTGCTCGAAGGCGCACGCGACGGCCAGACAGTTGCCGAGTTGATGCACTTCGGCACCACTTTGCTGGCCCGCGATCAGGTGATGGAGGGTGTGCCGGAGATGATTCCGGAGATCCAGATCGAAGCCACCTTTCCCGACGGCACCAAGCTGGTGACCGTACACCAACCGATTGCATAACCATGAGCTACGAAATAGCGAACGCCAGCGAAGCCGACCTGCCCGGCATCCTGGCCATCTACAACGACGCGGTGCAGCACACCACGGCGATCTGGAACGAGACCCTGGTGGATCTCGCCAACCGCCGCGCCTGGCTGACCGAACGCACGGCAGCGGGCTTTCCCGTGCTGGCGGCGCGCGATACCAGCGGCGAGGTGATCGGCTACGCCAGCTACGGCACCTGGCGCAGCATCGAAGGCTTTCGCCACACCGTCGAGCATTCGGTCTACGTACGCGCCGACCAGCGCGGCCAGGGCCTCGGCCCGGCGCTGATGCAGGCGCTGATCGAGCGCGCCCGCGAAGCCGGTCTGCACGTCATGGTCGCCGCCATCGAGTCGGAAAATGCCGCCTCGATTCGCCTGCACCAGCGCATCGGCTTCGTCACCACCGGGCAGATGCCCCAGGTCGGCCGCAAGTTCGGCCGCTGGCTGGATCTGACCTTCATGCAACTGACTCTGGAGTGAGCATCCCATGATTCCCGGCGAATACCAGATTGCCGACGGAGAGATCGAGCTCAATGCCGGTCGCCGCACCCTGACCCTCTCCGTGGCCAACAGCGGCGACCGGCCGATCCAGGTCGGCTCGCACTACCACTTCTTCGAGACCAACGACGCCCTGCTGTTCGACCGCGCCGCCGCACGCGGCATGCGCCTGAATATTCCGGCCGGCACTGCGGTGCGCTTCGAACCCGGGCAGAGCCGTGATGTGGAGTTGGTCGAACTGAGCGGTGCACGCCGGGTGTTCGGCTTCGCCGGCCGGGTAATGGGCGACCTGGATTGAGCCGCTCCTACAGACGAACCGCAGCGCCTAATCCCCTGACAGACAGAAAAATACGCGCCAGCCTTCGCGCCACAAGGGAAGCGAATATGAAAATCAGCAGACAAGCCTATGCCGACATGTTCGGCCCCACCGTCGGCGACAAGGTGCGCCTGGCCGATACCGACCTGTGGATCGAAGTGGAAAAGGACTTCACCACCTACGGTGAAGAAGTGAAATTCGGCGGCGGCAAGGTGATCCGCGACGGCATGGGCCAAGGTCAGCTGTGCGCCGCCGACGTGGTCGACACCCTGATCACCAACGCGCTGATCATCGACCACTGGGGCATCGTCAAGGCCGACGTCGGCCTCAAGGACGGCCGCATCGCCGCTATCGGCAAGGCCGGCAACCCGGATATCCAGCCGGACGTGACCATCGCCATCGGCGCCGGCACCGAGGTAATCGCCGGCGAAGGCATGATCCTCACCGCGGGTGGCATCGACACCCACATCCACTTCATCTGCCCGCAGCAGATCGAAGAGGCGCTGATGAGCGGCGTCACCACTATGATCGGTGGCGGCACCGGCCCGGCCACCGGCACCAACGCCACCACCTGCACTTCCGGCCCGTGGCATATGGCGCGCATGCTGCAGGCCGCCGATGCCTTCCCGATGAACCTGGGCTTCACCGGCAAGGGCAACGCCTCGCTGCCCGAGCCGCTGATCGAGCAGGTCAAGGCCGGCGCGATCGGCCTCAAGCTGCACGAGGACTGGGGCACCACCCCGGCGGCCATCGACAACTGCCTGAGCGTGGCCGACGAATACGACGTGCAGGTGGCGATCCACACCGACACCCTGAACGAGTCCGGCTTCGTCGAGACTACCCTCGGCGCATTCAAGGGCCGCACCATCCACACCTACCACACCGAGGGTGCCGGCGGCGGCCACGCCCCGGACATCATCAAGGCCTGCGGCTTCCCCAACGTGCTGCCGTCCTCGACCAACCCGACCCGGCCGTTCACCAAGAACACCATCGACGAGCACCTGGACATGCTCATGGTCTGCCATCACCTCGACCCGAGCATCGCCGAGGACGTGGCCTTTGCCGAGAGCCGCATCCGCCGCGAAACCATCGCTGCCGAAGACATCCTCCACGACCTGGGCGCGTTTTCCATGATCAGCTCCGACAGCCAGGCCATGGGCCGCGTCGGCGAGGTAATCACGCGCACCTGGCAGACCGCCGACAAGATGAAGCAGCAGCGCGGCCCGCTGCCCGAGGACGCCCCCGGCAACGACAACTTCCGCGCCAAACGCTATATCGCCAAATACACCGTCAACCCGGCCATCACCCACGGCATCAGCCACGAGGTGGGCTCGATCGAAGTGGGCAAGTGGGCGGATCTGGTGCTCTGGCGCCCGGCCTTCTTCGGCGTGAAGCCGACGCTGATCCTCAAGGGCGGCGCCATTGCCGCCAGCCTGATGGGCGACGCCAACGCCTCGATCCCGACGCCGCAGCCGGTGCACTACCGGCCGATGTTCGCCAGTTACGCCGGCAGCCGGCATGCCACCAGCATCACCTTCATCAGCCAGGCGGCGTTCGACGCCGGCGTGCCCGAGCAGCTTGGGCTGAAGAAGAAGATCGGCGTAGTCAAAGGCTGCCGCGAAGTGCAGAAGAACGACCTGATCCACAACGGCTACCTGCCGAACATCGAGGTCGACCCACAGAACTATCAGGTCAAGGCCGATGGCCAGTTGCTCTGGTGCGAGCCAGCCGAAGTGCTACCGATGGCGCAGCGTTATTTTCTGTTCTGATGAAAGAGCCGGGCGTTACGCCCGGCTCTCGCTTGTCTGTCAGGACGCCTGTTTCATCTCGTCGTAGGCGCTGAGATAGTCGCCCGCCAGTTGCTGCTTTTCCTTGTCGCGTAGCAGCTTGCCGGCCATCTGGAAGAAAGTGTGTTCTTCTTCCTTGAGGTGATGCTCGACCTTTTCTGCCAGCGCCTTGGCTTGCGCCAGCCAGCTGGGGCTGCTGGGGTCGGTTTCCTCCAGGCCCTCAACCATTTCGTCCATCTCGTGATGCTCGGCGATGGCGTGGCGTGACAGATCGACGCCCGCATCTTGCTGCATCAGGGGGATGTAGAAATGGCGCTCCTCGGCCACCGAATGCACGGCCAGCTCGTGCTTGAGCTGAGAAAACAAGGCGTGGCGCTCGGCGCTGTCGCCCTGGGTGGCGATCAGTTTTTGCGCCAGTTCGCGCTGGATGTCGTGGCTGATGCGTAAGGCTTCGAAAATCGTCATGCAGGCACCTCTTCCTGAGTCGCGGTAGTAGTAGCACTAGACCATCAGGACTCGTAGAGGTGCCGTATCGCTTGTTCAACGCAACTGGCTGTCCTTGCTGCCCCGGCGGTTATAACCGCTATAGGCGGCGTTTTCCCGGTCGTGCTCGGCCTGGCACTTGACGCACAGGCGCACACCGGGAATCGCCTGGCGACGGGCCTCGGGAATGGGCGCGTCGCATTCTTCGCAGTGACGCAGGCTCTCGCCTTTCGGCAGCTGGCTGCGGGCACGCGAGACGGCGTCCTCGATGCTGCTGTCGATCTGTTCCTGAACTGCGTCGTCGCTTGCCCAACCACCTGCCATGCTCCACCTCCTCGCGTTCCCTGGACAGATATGCGCCCGGGAGACGCGAAGTGCAAGTGCAGCCTGTCGCTACTCGCGGACTTCCATGAACTCCTTGGCCCAGCGGATGTAATCCTCGGGCATGGTGTACTTGTGGGTCAGCTCGGTGGCGTTGAGGTCGCATTGCTGCGCGCCGCGCTGTTCGCGCAGGCAATCGTAGGTCGCCTTGATCGCGGCGAAGTAGGCGGCGTGGCCGTTGACCACGATGCGTACGCCGAGGCGGGCCAGACGCTGGTTGTCGCGCAGCTCGGGGTTACCGTAGGTAACCAGCATCAGCGGGACCTTGAGGCCAGAGACGATCTGCTCCAGATGGGCAAAATCCTTGACCCCGACCAGGCAGATGCCGTCGGCGCCAGCCGCCTCGTAAGCGCGGGTGCGACGGATCACTTCGTCCACCTCCAGCACACCGGCATGGGTGCGGGCGATGATCGCCAGCTCCGGATCGACGCGTGCTTCCAGCGCCGCGAGGATCTTGCCGACGCCCTCCTCGATGGAAATCAGGTCGGTGGATTTGCGGCCGAACTGGGCCGGCAGCAGCGTATCCTCGATGGTCAGCGCGGCAACGCCGGCACGCTCCAGCTCGACCACGGTACGCATCACGTTGAGCGCGTTGCCATAGCCGTGGTCGGCGTCGGCGATCACCGGCAAACGTGAGACACGGCCGATGCGCGTGGCCTGCTCGACGAATTCACTGAGGGTGATCAGGGCGAAGTCCGGCGCGCCGAGCACCTGCAGAGAGGCGACGGAGCCGCCAAGGATACCGACCTCGAAGTCGAGATCGGCGGCGATGCGGGCGGACATGGGGTCGAAGACCGAAGCGGTGTGGTAGCAGCGGTCGGAAGCGAGCAGTGCACGAAAGGCGCTGCGTAGCTCATGGTGGGATGCACGTTGCAGGATGGGCATGGGGCGTATTCCAAAGTCGGTTGAATCGCTTTTTTCTCGTTTTAGTAATGGCGTAGACGTGACCAATGCTAGCGCAAGGCACTTGCTGCCAGCTTTCAGACGGCTTGCCGTGGTCAATGACCAGCAATTTATCGGCCAGCCAGCTCCGCGGGCAGCGACGGAAAGAAGCCGCCACCGGTCAGCAGGCCGTATGCCATCCAGATGGCGACGGCCAGATAGAACAGCCGTGGCGCCCAGCTCGCCAGCATCTGCTGGCTCGCGGCCAGCTGCTGCGCCTGCAGGCGGGCGAAACGCAGCAATGCCTCGCCCGGGCGGCCGGTCGCTTCACCGGTATTGAGCACGCCGATCAGCATGGCTTTGCCGGGAAAGTTCAGCCCATCGAAGGCACGCACCAGCGACTGCCCGGCGGCGACTCGCGGCGCCAGGCTGGCGAAATCCCGCCTTAGCCGCGCATTGCTCACCGCGCTGCAGGCGCGCGGCAAGGCATCGAGCACGGGCATGCCGGCCTCCAGCAACAGCCCGAGGCTATCGCAGAAATTTCGCAGGTCGGCGCGGCGCTGCAGGCTACCGAGCACCGGCAGGGCCAGCAGCAGATCGTCGAAAGAGCCCGGTTGATCGGCTCGCCGCTGCTGCCAGCGGCGCCACAGCGCTCGTGCGCCAAATAGCAATATCGATAGCCACAACAGGGGTAGCAGCACGGCCGCCAGGTAGCCCGCGCCGCTCAGGTTTCCAGCGACCAAAGCGGGCAAGGGTTTGACCGCCAGCGCCAGCATCAACACCCCGGCGGGCAGCAGCAAGCGTGAGACGAGATCGGCGGCGTGGCGCGCCTGCTCATCGTAACGCTGCGCCAATTGCTCGTAGATATGCGCCAGCGCACCGGCTTCCTGCGCGGCGCGCACCAAGCCGCTTTCCAATGGCGTGAACACGCCAGTCAACTGGCCGGAAGTCGCCAGGTCGCGTCCGTTGCCAACCATCTGTCGCAAGCGCTTCACGGCGGCTTCATGGCGCACACCGAGATCCAGGCTGGCCAGCGCTCGATCGATGGGCACGCCCGCCCGTTCCATCGCCCCCAGGTGAGCGAACAATCCGGCGCGGCTGCGTAGATCGAGAGTGACATTGGGACGCGACATGATCGGGCTCGGTGAATTGCAGCGTTCAGGTTAACCAGTCGCCAGGCGAGCCGCTACGGTTCCATCGGCGGCATCGTTGCGTGCGGCAGCCAGCGCCTGAGAATGGCTTCGAGGCTGCCGTCCTCGTGCATCTGCTGCAAAGCCCGCTGCCAGCGCACCACACGCACCACCGAGGTTTGCGGGGAAAAGGCGATGTAATAAGCCGAGTGCATGAACGGCACATGCGCGGTGACATCCTGTGGCTTGAGCTCCACGGCGGCGAGCTCGCCAGCCAGGGTCAGGTCCTCGGTGGCGATCAGCTTGACCCGGCCATGCTTGAGCAGGGTCATCATATGCTTCGAACTGGGCACGCCGTAGAGGTTGTCAAAACCCTTGGCGCTCAGGATCTCGAAGGTGTACCACTGTTTGGGCAGTGCCAGCGGCCCACTGGCTGCAGCCTGCTGCAGCGTGTCGATGACGAGGTGGTGGGATTTCAGCGAGTAGAAGCTGGTGGTGCCGACCACGATGGGGCCGACCCAGTGGAATCTGTCCTCACGCTCGGGCGTACGCACGGTGGAAAACAGCGCGATGTCTTCGTCCTGCTGGGCGAGATGCAGGGCACGCGTCCAGGGCATCAGCTCGATCCGGCCGCTGTCGCCGGTGCGCGCCAGCAAGGCTCTGACCACCTCGACGGAAAAACCGCTGGGCTCGCTTTCACGCATGAAGCTCATCGGCGGTGCATCCTCGGTGAGCAGACGCAGCTGCGCCGCCGCTGGCGCACATAGCACCACCAGCACGACACACAACCAGCGATGCAAGCGCTTGCCCATCAGGCCCCCTCCCGCTTGCAGCCTAGCAAGCCGCGTTGCGCCACGCAGCAGCTTCACTCGGCGCGAAGCAAATCGGCCAACGCTCGCTCGTCGGCGCCCGGAAACCAGTGCCTGTAGATACGCGCCAGGCTGCCATCATCGCGCATGTCCTGAAGGGCCCGCTGCCAACGGGCGACACGAGCGGCATTGGTCTGCAGGGAGAAAGCGATATAGGAATCGTTGGGCATCAGGTCGAACTGTTCCTGCAACTGCTCGGCATTCATACCCTGTTCAGCGAGCATGCCATCGAGGGTCAGAGTGTTGGCCAGCAACAACTTGACCCGGCCATGGCGAAACATGCGCAGCATGTCCTGCGGGGTCGGCACGCCGTAGAGGTTATCCAGATTCTGCTGGCGAAGCACTTCGTAGCTGTACCACTGCTTGGGCACGGCGAGGGTACCGAGTTGGCGCACATCATCGAGGCTGGTGACCCGCAACCCGGCATCCTTGTGCGTGTAGAACCGCGTGTAGCCCCGCGCGATCGGCCCGACCCACTGGAACTCGGCTTCACGCTGCGCCGTGCGCACGGTGGAAAACAGCGCGGTGTCGGCCTGATGACGAGCCTGGTGATAGCCGCGCGTCCAGGGCACCAGTTCGATGCGCGCGGTTTCGCCGGTACGGCGGATAAGCGCCTCGACCACCTCCACTGCCATGCCGCTCGGCTTGCCGTCCTGCAGATAGCTGAACGGTCGATAGTCTTCGGTGTACAGCCGCAACTCGGCAGCCGACAGATGAGCGCCAAGACTGCAAAGGAGCAACAGCAGGGCAACCGGGTATTTCAGGTTCATACGTCATACCGTCAAGGGCCGCCCTACAGCGAATTCAGGGCGGCCGACGCAGGATCATAAACGCCTAGCGCATCCATCACCAAGGCTGCGCTGGCGCGGCGGTCTCGGCCAGATCCCTGGCGGTCATCACCCTCGGCTCGAGCAGCAGTTGCAACCGCGTAATGGCCCGCTCGCCGCTCAGGGCGCGCTGCACCAGGCGCACCGCATGGTCACCCATGGCTTGTGGCTGTTGCAGCAACAGGGCCTGAATCTGCCCCTCACGCAATGCACCGAACAGCGGCTCGCCACCGTCGAAACCAACGAAGTCTACCTGTCCGGCCTTGCCCAACTGGCGCAGGGCCGCCAGGGTGGCGCGGCTGCCACTGCCATTGGGGCTGAACAGGCCGTCGAGTCTGGGCAATTGCTCACTCAGGGCCCCGACGATGCGCTGGCGGTCATCGCCCAGGTACGTATCGAATACCACCTGCAGCCCCGCCGATTGCGCTGCGAGCAGAAAACCGCGCTCGCGTTCCTCGGTCGATTGCAGACCCGGGCGCAAGCGCAACACGCCGACCCGGCCACCCCGCCCGAGACGTTCGGCCAACTGCTGCCTGGCCAACTGGCCGGCAAGGAAATTGTCGGTCGCCACCAGCGCATAGGCGCCCTCACCGGCGACACTGCGGTCGACGTAGACGGTAGGAATACCCTCGGCGCGCAGGGCCACGATACGAGCGTCGATGGCATCCCCGGCCGGAGCGATGATCAGCGCCTTGCAGCCATGGGCGAGGACGTGATCGATCAATTGCAGTTGCACCTCGACGCTACCCTCATGCGCGGGGCCACGGGTATAGAGTTGCAGTTGCAGATCCTCGGCGGTGCGCCTCGCCCCGGCCTCCAGCTCGGCCCAGTAGGACGAGGTGCCTGCCGGCACCAGGCCAATGCAGTCGCGCGCCCAGGACGGTGGCGCCGCCAGGCCCCAGGCGCTCAGCAGCAGGCAAATGAAGGGGATGATTCTTGGCATGTTCGACTCCAGGGCCTCGCCATCACTTTAGCAGCGCCATTGCACGGTGCTACTCCTGTCGGCAAGCTGTCGACTCATACTTTTTCACATTCAAAACCGACAGTCGGGCTAGCTCTGGCGCGCCGAGCAGGCGATCATCGGGCTTCCTACGCAGACTCCAGCTACCATGACCGCCACCACTGACAGCCGTACCCCGACGCACAAGCCCCGCCCGCTGATCGATCTGGCCATCAGCATCCTGATTCCCTCGTTCATTCTGATGAAGCTCAGTGGCGAGCACCGCCTCGGTGCCGACGGCGCGCTGCTGCTGGCCCTGGCGTTCCCCCTGGGCTGGGGCGCGTTCGAGCTGATCAAATACCGCAAATTCAATTTCATCGCCCTGCTCGGCCTTGTCAGCGTCGCGCTCACCGGCGGCATCGGCCTGCTCAAGCTCGATACCCAGTGGCTGGCGGTCAAGGAAGCACTGATCCCCGGTCTGATCGGCATCGCCGTGCTGGTCTCGACCCGCACCCGCTACCCGCTGATCCGCACCCTGCTGTTCAACAAGACCGTGCTCAACGTCGACAAGATCCATGATCGCCTGGAACAGGGCGGCCACGTCGAACACTTCGAAACACGCCTGATGCGCGCGACCTACTGGCTCAGCGGCACCTTCTTCTTTTCCTCGTTCATGAACTACGTGCTGGCCAAGTGGATCGTGGTCAGCCCGGCCGGTACCGAGGCATTCAACGACGAACTCGGGCGCATGACCCTGCTCAGCTATCCGATGATCGCCATTCCCTCGATGATCATGCTGATGGCCATCTTCTACTACCTGTGGAAGACCATTCATGGCCTGACCGGGCTGAGCCTGGAAGAGATCATGGCCAACACTGGCCAGGAATCGCAGAGCTGAGCCGCGCCGACCTCCGGGTCGGCAGCGCTGAACATGTTCGGGCTTTCCGCTTACCTGGGTCTGTTTCTTTCCGCCTTCGGCGCGGCAACGCTGTTACCCCTGCAGTCCGAAGCCGTGCTGGTGGCGTTGCTGCTGGCCGGCCAGCATCCGCTATGGGCGCTGCTGCTGGCTGCAACGCTGGGCAACGTGCTGGGCTCATGGGTCAACTGGCTGCTGGGGCGCTCGATCGAACATTACCGCGAGCGGCGCTGGTTTCCGGTCAGCCCGGCTCGGCTGCAGCAGGCGCAGGCCTGGTACGCGCGCTACGGGCGCTGGTCGTTGCTGCTCAGCTGGATGCCGGTGATCGGCGACCCACTGACGCTGGTCGCCGGGGTGATGCGCGAGCGCCTGTGGATATTCCTGCTCATCGTCACCCTGGCCAAAGCCAGCCGCTACGCGGTGCTGGCGGCGCTGACCCTGGCCTGGATATGAACGTATCGGGACAATCGCTGACACAACTACTAAGGGGCGCCTGCATGCCTGCCAGTTGAGTACTGGCGGCGGCTCCCTGATACTGCGCAGCGCGCCGTGCGGGCACAATCCGCCAACGGTCGGCCAGCCGGTGAACAGCCGCCTCGTCAGAGGCATACGGCCCCACAACTCCGGGGCTTGATGAGCGAGGAATAGCGGTGTCTGTCGTAGAAGCCAAACCCAAACTGAAGCGCAGCGACCTGATCTGGACGCTGATCGGGCTCAGTGCCGTGGTGCTGTCTGGCTTCCTGCTCTATCGCGAACTGCGCAATATTTCCCTCGACGAGATCAAGGGCAGCCTCGAGGCAATTTCGCACATGAACTGGCTGCTCGCCGCAGCGGCCACCCTCGGCGCTTACTGGGCACTGGCCTGGTACGACCGCATCGCCGTCGCTCACCTGGGCAAGAAGATTCCCTGGCGCTTCATTACCCTGTGCTCCTTCACCACCTACGCCCTGGCGCACAATATTGGCGCCTCGGTGTTCTCCGGGGCTGTGGTGCGCTATCGGGCCTATCGCAGCAAAGGCCTGACGCCGCAGGAAATCGGCATTCTCATCGTCTTCTGCTCCTTCACCTTCGCTCTCGGCACCCTGCTCGCCAGCGGCTGCGTACTGATCGCCCAGCCCGACCTGATCCACCGGGTGGCCAATATCACGCCGCTGGTATCGGTGGTGATCGGCAGCGTGTTGCTGAGCCTGGTCGGCCTCTACGTGCTGGGCTCGTGGCGCCAGTTCAAACCCTGGACGCTGGGCAAGCTGCACGTGGAATATCCACGCCTGCCGATCGTCAGTCGCCAGTTGCTGGCCGGCCCGCTGGAGCTGCTGTGCGCGGCGGCGATCATCTACTTCGCCCTGCCGGCCGACAATCACCCCGGCTATCTGGTGGTGCTCGGCGTGTTCCTTGCCTCCTTCTCCCTGGCGCTGCTGTCCCACGCGCCGGGTGGCCTGGGCGTGCTGGAAGTGACCTTTCTCGCCGCCCTGCCGGAGATACCCGCCGCCGATGTACTGGCCGCGCTGATCGTGTTCCGCATGTTCTACCTGCTGCTGCCCTTCGCCCTGTCGCTGCTGGTGGTGCTGGGCTTCGAATGGAACCAGTGGAAGGAAAAACAGCGAGGCAACAACCTGCCGTCCTGACGACTCGCCGCCACCGCGGCGCTGGCATAGAATACGCGGCCATTTTTTCGGCCCTGCGTTTCCATGTCCTTTTCTACGCCTGCCCGCGCCTGCGGCATCGACTTCGGCACCTCCAACTCCACCGTCGGCTGGCTGCGCCCCGGCCAGGACAGCCTGCTGCCCCTGGAAGACGGCAAGATCACCCTGCCCTCGGTGATCTTCTTCAACACCGAAGAGCGCCGCCCGGTCTACGGCCGTCTGGCCCTGCACGAGTATCTGGAAGGCTATGAAGGGCGCCTGATGCGCTCGCTGAAAAGCCTGCTCGGCTCCAAGCTGCTGAAGAGCGAGACCACCGTGCTGGGCAGCGCCCTGCCGTTCAAGGACCTGCTCGGCTTCTTCATCGGTGAGCTGAAGAAGCGTGCAGAAAGCCAGGCCGAGCGCGCCTTCGAGGAAGTGGTGCTGGGCCGCCCGGTGTTCTTCGTCGATGACGACCCGGCCGCCGACCAGGAGGCGCAGAACACCCTGGTGGCCGTGGCGCACAAGCTCGGCTTCAAGGAGGTGTCCTTCCAGTACGAGCCCATCGCCGCGGCCTTCGACTACGAGTCGAGCCTGGAGCGCGAGGAGCTGGTGCTGATCGTCGACATTGGCGGCGGTACCTCGGACTTCTCCCTGGTGCGCCTGGCGCCCGAGCGTCACCACCTGGCCGAGCGCCAGGGCGACATTCTCGCCACCGGCGGCGTGCACATCGGCGGTACCGACTTCGACAAGCAGCTGTCGCTGGCCGGCGTGATGCCGCTGTTCGGCTATGGCAGCCGGATGAAGAGCGACGCCTTCATGCCCACCAGTTACCACCTCAACCTGGCCACTTGGCACACCATCAACGCGCTGTACGCGCAGAAGACCCAGTTGGCCCTGCAGAACATGCGCTACGACATCGTCGACGCGACCGGCATCGACCGCCTCTTTGGCCTGATCGAACAGCGCGCCGGGCATTGGCTGGCGATGCAGGTGGAAGAAAGCAAGATCGCCCTGAGCGAACAGGACGCACGTCCCATCGACCTGTCGCGCGTCGAACCGGGCCTGGTCGCCGAGCTGACTCGCCCCTTGTTCGAGAACGCCATCGAGCCGCTGCTTGAACGCATTCGCGCCAGCCTCACGCAGCTACTGGCCGATGCCGGCGTCGCGGCCGATCAGGTCGATACGCTGTTCTTCACCGGTGGTTCCAGTGGCGTGCCGGCGCTGCGCCAGAGCGTGGCAGCGATGCTGCCCAACGCGCGTAGCGTGGAGGGCAATACCTTCGGCAGCATCGGCAGTGGCCTGGCCATCGAGGCGAAGAAGCGCTACGGCTGAGACTGGCGCCATTCTGTTTCCAAATGTGCCGGTGCGCCACGGCGCCGGTCTCAGCGTCTAGGTTTACCCGGTGTTCAATCAGCCCACCGGGTGATCGCCATGCTGAAGAAACTGCTGCTCGTTGCCACCGCCCTCGGCCTGCTGCTGGCCGGCTCCCTCGCCCAGGCCCACCATGGTTGGAGCTCCTATGACTCGGATCAGCCACTGACCCTGGAGGTGCCGCTGCAGAGCGTCAGCTACCGCAACCCACACGCCGACGTGAGCATCGAGCATGACGGGCGCACCTGGCAGGTGATCCTCGCCCCGATCAGCCGCCTGCAGGCGCGCGGCCTGCCGGAAGCCGACCTGACGGAGGGCAAGACCGTGACTATAGTCGGCTACCCACGCAAGGACGGCACCCCGGAGATTCGCGCCGAACGCATCATCGTCGACGGTCGCACCATCGAACTCAGGTAGATGGACAGCCTGATCACCTGGGCGGCCTGGCTCGAAGCCTCGGCACTGGGCGCGCAGATGCGCAGCTCGACGCTGCTCTATCCTGCGCTGAACCTGCTGCACCTGCTGGGCCTGGTTCTGCTGCTGGGGCCGATGCTGCTGCTCGATGCGCGTCTGCTTGGCGCCGGCCGCGCCTTCTCACTGCCTGCCGTGTCGCGGACGCTGACGCCGCTGGCAGTGCTGGGTCTGGTGCTGTTGCTAGGCAGCGGCTTCTGCCTGTTCGCCGCCGACGCCGGGCCACTGGCCGTTGACCGTCTGCTGCAGCTCAAGCTGCTGCTGATCATTTTGGGCGTCGTCAATGCTCTGCTGTTTCGTCGCCTGTGGAACTCCCGACTGGCCAATTGGGACCTGCACGCACCGCCGCTCGGCCGGATGCAGGCGGCGCTGTCGCTGCTGCTCTGGCTGCTGGCGATGAGCCTCGGCCGCCTGCTGGCCTACTTCTAGTGCAACGCGCCTTGCCGCGACAGGCCGCTGAAAAACCACTGCATCGGCAAGACCGGGGTGAAAATGACCTGTTATCCTGCGCGCCTTCGCCCTCGTTACAGGAATGCCCCGATGCAAGCCCAGCTGGAAGAACTGATCGCCAAGATAAGCTCCGGCTGCCTGGCGGAAGACGAGATCGCGCGTATCGCCGATGAGGCGGCGCAGGCCTATGCCGACCCGGCCGCGTTCCTCGCCGCCAATCCGGACGTCAACTACGACGACGAATTCCCCATCCCGCTGGGCGAATGGGTGGTGGTCGGCAGCCTGCCGGAGACGGTGCTATTCCAGGCCGACAGCTATGAAGAGCTGTTCCAGCGCATCACCGAATCCTTCGGCCCGCAAGTGCAGTTCGTACTGAAGGCCAAGCAACTGGCCAAGACCGAACCGCTCAAGGCGCTCAACCGCATCCAGGTGCAGCTCTCGGCGCTGTCACCGGAAACCGGCGGCTACGTGCTGGTGGATTTCAGCGAACCGCTGGACGACGAGTTGCAGGCGGTGCTGGTGTATGCCAGCGACCTGCCGCGGGTAATGGAGCTGGCGGTGGAAGTGGGTATCTACGCCGCCCCGGCGCTGGAAGCCTTGCAGGCGGAGCAGGCTGAGGGCTAAATCAAACCGCGTGGGCCTGATAGCAGCACCGAGCCCGTTTGACGGCGTAACGTAGCCCGGATGAAATCCGGGGCAAGCAGGCCAACCGCCCCCGGATTGCATCCGGGCTACAGCATCCCGCGTAGCGCTTCTTCGAGCAATGCGCTGTACTGCATAGCGCTGAAGGAGATGGGGTTGGTGCCGGCTGACGGGTCCACTTCGGCCATGCGCCCGACCTGCTCTATGCGCGCATCGTCGATACCGATCTCGCTCAGGCTATGCGGGATGCCCACCTCGCTGCGCAGCGCCAGCACCCAATCGAGCACCGCATTGAAGCCGCTGCCAGGCAGCGCCAGATAGCGCGCCATCTTTTCCATCTGCGGCTCGATGGCGCCACGGTTAGCCACCAACACGTAGGGCATCAGCACCGCATTGAGCAGGCCGTGGTGGGCGTCATACAGCGCGCCCAGCGGGTGCGCCAGCGCGTGCATCGCACCGAGGCCGCGCTGGAATGCGGTAGCGCCCATGCTCGAGGCCACCAGCATCTGCAGCCGCGCCTCGACATCCGCACCCTGAGCGACCGCGCGCGGCAGGTACTGCTGCACCAGGCGCATGCCTTCCAGGGCGATGCCCTCGGCCATGGGGTGAAACAACGGCGAGCAGAAGGCCTCCAGGCTGTGCGACAGCGCGTCCATACCGGTGGCGGCGGTAATGTTCGCCGGCAGGCCGACGGTTAGTTCCGGGTCGAGGATCACCAGCGCAGGCAGCATCCGCGCATGGAAGATGATGCGTTTGACATGCGCCGCGTCGTCGGTGATCACCGAGGCGCGACCGACTTCCGAGCCGGTGCCGGCGGTGGTCGGCACCGCCACCACCGGCGCCATGCCCGCTACATTGACCCGGCTGGCGTTGTCGCCGATATCCTCGAAATCCCACAACGGCCGGTCCTGCCCCACCATCAGGGCGATGGCCTTGCCGGCATCCAGCGCCGAGCCGCCACCGAAGGCAATCACGCCGTCATGCCCGCCCGCCTTGAACGCGGCGACACCGTCCGTCACGTTGGCGCCGGTGGGGTTGCCCTTAATCGCCGAGAACAGCCCGGCATTCAGCCCGGCATCGCGGCACTGGCGCAGCGCCGCGTCGATCATCGGCAGCGCGGCCAGGCCGGGGTCGGTACACAGCAGCGGCGCACGCATACCAAGTTGACGGCAGGCCTCGGCCAGCTCGCTGACACGGCCGACGCCGACGCGCATCGAGGTGGGGTAGTTCCAGTTCATGCGGTACTGATCGAGAATCATGGCGCGCCTCACAATTGAGTCTTGAAGTGGAAGGATTTCGGCCGGGTCAGCTGCTCGTAGCCGACCCGCGACAAGGTGCAGCCACGCCCCGAGTGCTTCACGCCGGTCCAGGCCAGGCCGGGATCGAGGTAGTCGCAGCGGTTGAGGAACACTGTGCCGGCCTCGACCCGATCAGCCAGGGCCATGGCGGCATCGACGTCGCGGCTGAAGATCGCCGCGGTCAGGCCGAACTCGCTGTCGTTCATCAGCGCCAGCGCTTCCTCGTCGTTGGCGACCTTCTGAATGCCCACCACCGGGCCGAAGGATTCCTCGGTCATCACGCGCATTTCATGGCTGACGTTGGTCAGCACCTGCGGCGCCAGGTAGGGCGTGCCCGGCGCATCCAGGGGGAATTCGGCCGGGTCGATATGCGCCTTGGCGCCCTGCTCGACCGCCTCAGCGATCTGAGCACGGACGAAGTCGGCCGCCTCGGCTCGAACCAGAGGGCCCAGGGTGGTTTCAGGATCGTCCGAACGCCCCAACTTGTACTGGTGCACCAGCGCCACGGCACGCTCGACGAACTCGTCGTACAGCGACTCGTGCACGTAGATGCGCTCGATCCCGCAGCAGGATTGCCCGGAATTGAAAAAGGCGCCGTCGATGGCGGTTTCCACCGCGTGTTGCAGATCGGCGTCGGCGCGGACGTAGGCCGGGTCCTTGCCGCCCAGCTCCAGCCCGACGCTGATGAAGCGCCCGGCCGCCGCACGCTCGACCATCGCGCCGCCGGGCACCGAACCGGTGAAGGCGACGTGGTCGATGCTCGGCGAACGAATCAAGGCCTCGGTCTCGCCATGGCTCAGATGCAGATACTGGAATACGCCTTCGGGCAGGCCGGCCTCGGCGAACGCCTCGACCATGCGTTCGGCGCACAGCGGCGTCTGCGCCGAATGCTTGAGCAACACCACATTGCCCGCCAGCAGGGCCGGCATCACCGCGTTGACGGCAGTCAGATAGGGGTAGTTCCAGGGCGCGATGATCAGCGCCAGACCGAGTGGCTCACGGCGAATGAAGCGGGTGAAGCCGGCCTTGTCCGGCAGGCGAATATCGGCCAGCGAGCCCTCGGCGATATCGGCCATATGCGTGGCGCGCTCGACGAAACCACGGATCTCGCCGGCGGCGTAGCGGATCGGCCGGCCCATCATCCAGCACAGCTCCTCGGCCAGCTGCGCTTCACGGGCAGCGAAGGCTTCGATGGCGCGCCGGCCGATGGCGATGCGTTCACGCAACGGCGTCTGCTTCCAGGCCTGCTGCGCCAGCTCGGCCTTGGCCAAAGCGACCAGCACCTCGGGATTGGAGGCCAGATGACGCTCGACGTAGACCGAGCCATCAATGGGGGAAATGCATTGCAGTTTGCTCATTAGGTGCTCCGTAAGAGGAATCGCGATCCACGTGGTGGATCGCGTACCGCGCTCAGCCCCCTCGCCCCTCCGGGGAGAGGGTTGGGGAGAGGGGAGCGCTCAGATGATTTCGAAGTAGCGATCCAGCTCCCAGTCGCTGACGTGGCGGCGGTATTCGCGCTCCTCCCATTCGCGGCTGGCGGCGAAGTGCTCGACGAAGGCATCGCCGAACAACTCGCGTGCAGCCTGCGAAGCCTTCAGGCGTTGCGCGGCGTCCCACAGGGTGCGCGGCAGCGCCAGCTCCTCGGGATGCTTGACCGCATAGGCGTTGCCACTGACGGGCGCTGTCGGCTCCCACTCCTGCATGATCCCGTACAGGCCCGAGCCGATGGCTACAGACAACGCCAGGAACGGGTTGCCGTCAGCAGCGCCAAGGCGGTACTCCTGGCGCTGCGACTTGTCGCTGCCGGGAATTACGCGCAGCGCCGCGGTGCGGTTCTCCACGCCCCAGGTCGCATCGGTAGGCGCCCAGAAACCGGGAATCAGGCGCCGGTAGCTGTTCAGGGTCGGCGCCACCATACACAGGAACTCCGGCATCAGACGCTGCTGGCCGGCGAGAAAATGTCGCTGCAGCTTGCTCATGTTGTGCGCCTGATCGGGGTCGTAGAACGCCGACTTGTCCGTCTTGCGATCACGCAGCGACACATGGATATGCCCGCTCTGCCCCGGATACTTGCCCGACCACTTGGCCATGAAGGTGGCCATCAGTCCGTTGCGCTGGGCCAGTACCTTCATGAAGGTCTTGAACAGCGCGCCCTTGTCCGCCGCCGCCTCGGCGCGGTCGACGGCAATCGCTGCCTCGAGCACCCCTGGCCCGGTCTCGGTGTGCAGGCCTTCGATGGGGAAATCCATCTCTTCACCCATAGCCAGTATCTGGTGGTAGAGCTCGGCATGCACCGAATTACGAATCATCGAGTAGCCGAACCAGTCCGGGGTGAACGGTTTGAGGTCGCGAAAACCCTTGGCCCGCGCCGAGTCCGGGGTTTCATCGAACATGAAGAATTCGTACTCCAGCGCCGCATAGGGCTCGAAGCCCATGTCCTGGCAGCGCTGGATCACCCGGCGCAACGTACCGCGCGGACACACCGCCTCGGCCTGCTGGTCGAACTCGGCAAGAAACAGCAGCATGCCGTTCTCGAAGGGAATCTCGCGGCAGCTGTGCGGCAGGATGCGTACCGGTGCGTCCGGGTAGCCGCTGTGCCAGCCGGTGTACTGGGTGTTGTCGTAGAGCTGATCCTTCACATCCCAGCCGAGCACCACATCGCAAAAGGCGAAGCCGTGCTCCAGGGCCGAAAAGAACTTGCTGCGGCTCATGTACTTGCCGCGCATCACCCCATCGTTGTCGAACAGACCGACCTTCACGTGGCTCAGGCCACGCTCCTCGACGATGCGCCGCGCATCGCCCAGGGTCTTTACATCCCGTGGTTTGAACATGCTAACCCCTGTGTCTTGTTGTTATGGCAAGCGGGTCAAGCTCAGGGCTGGGCATCGATGATCGGCCAGGCAAGGCCGACAATGCACGAGCGCAGCACGACGCTTGGTATAGCGTCCGTTTCAGGCTCATAGAGTGTGGTACAGGATTGCCGGGATGGCAGGCGAACGCAGGGAAAAATCTGCCTGGCGCGATGCCGAGCTGGATAGAACCGCGCCCATACCGCTCGGTACGGGCGCTCTGGCTTATTCAATGACATCAACCGCGATAAGGCGCCCCGGCCTTGGCCATCAGCGCGTTGTACTTCTTGAAGATGTCCACCACCTTGGCGCAGCGCGGGCTGGTCTTGGCGATTTCGTCCCAGAACTTCTGCGCTTCGGCCTCCACCGTGGCCCATTCTTCGGCAGGGATCGAGGTCAGTTCCAGCTTGCCGCCCTCGACGCGCAACTGCGCCTCGCCACCCCAATACCAGTGCTGGCGGTAGTAGTTGGAACTGTCCATGCACAGCTTGAACAGGGTCTTGAGATGCTCGGGCACCTCCGCCCATTTGTCCGAGTTGGCGAAGTAGGAGCCGCACCAGGCGCCGGAGATGTTATTGGTCAGGAAGTACTTGGTGACGTTGGCCCAGCCGACGGTGTAGTCCTCGGTGATGCCGGACCAGGCGATGCCGTCCAGCTCGCCGGTCTGAATCGCTACCTCGACGTCTTCCCAGGGCAGGGTCACCGGGATCACCCCGAAGCGCGAGAGGAACTTGCCGGCGGTAGGGAAGGTGAAGATGCGCTTGCCCTTGAGGTCATCGAGCTTTCTGATCGGCTCCACGGTGGCGAAGTGACAAGGGTCCCAGGCGCCGGCGCCAAGCCAGGTCACGCCCTTGACCTCGCCATAGGCCTCGGCCCAGATTTCGTTGAGGCCGTACTGCTCGAACAGCACCGGCACGTCCAGGCTGTAGCGGGTGGCGAAGGGGAAGTAGCCGCCGAATACCGAGACGTCCACCGGCGCAGCGATGGAATCATCGTCGCTCTGCACCGCGTCGATGGTGCCGCGCTGCATGGCGCGAAACAGCTCGCCAGTGGGCACCAATTGATCAGCGAAGTACAACTTGATCTCCATCTGGCCGTTGGCCGCCTTGTTGAAGGCGTCGATCGAGGGCTTGATCACGTGCTCGGCCAATGCCGCACCGGCGTAGGTCTGCAGGCGCCAGGTGATCTTCTTCGGTTCGGCAGCATAGATATGCGCCGAGCCGAGGGCGGCGGTGCCGACCGCGGCGGTTTTCAGGAAATCGCGTCTCGTACTCATGCTGGTCTCTCCAATAGTGTCGATGCAGATGCAATACAACCGCTCATTGCCGCCGCGTGCACCGCGGCGGCCTTGCCAGTGGCCGGCGGGTGCCGGCTCGACTGTTGGCGCGCCAGGCGCGCCGATTTCCGTGAATCAACCGCCGTAATGCAGTTGCGGCAACCACAGCGCCAGCTGCGGGAAAACCATGACCAGAGTCAGCGCCAGGGCCATGATGATGACGAAGGGGATAACCGAGACGTAGATGTCGCGCAGGGTCACTTCGGGCGGTGCCATCGCCCGCATGAGGAATAGGTTGTAGCCGAACGGCGGCGTCATGTAGGCGATCTGGCAGGTGATGGTGTAGAGCACGCCGTACCAGACCAGATCGAAGCCCAGGGCGCCGACCAGCGGGATGTACAGCGGCGCGACGATCACCAGCATGGCGGTGTCATCGAGGAACATGCCCATCACGATGAACGAGAGCTGCATCAGGATCAGAATCTGCCAGGGCCCCAGGTGCAGGCTGTCGACGAAAAAGTTCTCGATGGCCCTGACCGCGCCGAGGCCGTCGAACACCGCACCGAAGCACAGCGCAGCGAGGATGATCCACATGAACATGCAACTGATGGCGAGCGTCTTGCGCAGCGTCTCCTCCATCACCTTGCCGGTCAGTCGCCGCTTGAACAGCGCCGCCAGGGTCGCCGCCGCTGCGCCGACTGCCGAGCTTTCCACCAGGCTGGTGTAGCCCATCAGGAACAGGCCGGTCATCGACAGGAAGATGAACACCGGCACCAGCCCGGCGCTGAGCAGGCGCAGCTTCTCCTGCAGGCTGATCTGCTCGCGCTCGGCCGCAGGCAGCGCCGGGCCGAGCTGCGGTTTCAGGCGGCAGCGGATGGCGATGTAGAGCATGAACATGCCGGCCATCATCAGGCCCGGAATCGCCCCGGCCAGCCACAGCTGGCCCACCGGCTGGCGCGCGATCATGCCGTAGAGCACCAGCACCACGCTGGGCGGAATCAAAATACCGAGCGAACTGCCGGCCTGGATCACCCCGGTAATCATGATCTTGTCGTAGCCACGCCTGAGCAGTTCGGGCAAGGCGATGCTGGCGCCAATGGCCATGCCCGCCACGCTCAGGCCGTTCATCGCCGAGATCGCCACCATGAGGAAGATGGTGCCGATGGCCAGGCCGCCTGGCAGCGGCCCCATCCACACGTGGAACATCTTGTAGAGGTCTTCGGCGATGCCGGATTCGGAGAGCATGTAGCCCATGAACACGAACATCGGCAGGGTCAGCAGTGGGTACCACTTCATCAGTTTCATCGCCGCGCTGAAGGCCATCTCCGAACCGCCGTCGCCCCATAGCAGCAGGGCCGCGGCGGCCGCGACGAAACCGATGGCACCGAACACCCGCTTGCCGGTAAGCAGCAGCAACATCATCGAGGAGAACATCAGCAACGCGATCAGCTCGTAGCTCATCACAGCGTCTCCCCACGGGCGGCGTAGAAATCCTTGAAGAAGGTGGCGATGGCCTGCAGCAGCATCAGCGCGATGCCGAAGCACATGACGATCTTGATCGGCGCCATGTAGGGCGACCAGGCCGAATAGCTGGTCTCCTTGTATTCGATGGCGTATTCGGTGGAGGAGATGCCGCCGATCAGCAGCATCACCAGATAGAAGATCAGCATGAACACGGTGATGGCATCGACCACGGCGCGGGTGCGTGGCGACCAGCGGCTGTAGGCCAGGTCCATGCGCACATGGGCGTCGAGTTGCATCGAGTAGGCGCCGCCGAGCAGGAAGTAGGCGACCATGAGGAACTGGGCGCTTTCCAGGGTCCAGATCGACGGTGTGAAGAAAGTCTTGCTGATCGAGGAATACAGCAGCACCGCCAGCATGGCGAAGATCAGGTACATGGCGAAACGCCCGACCCTCAGGTTGAATGCGTCCACGACCCGGACGAAAGCTCTAATGCCGTTGCGCATGCAGTTTCCTGCTGTTCTTGTTCGTTATCCCGTCAGCCTAGACGAAGATTCGCCAAAGCCAACCGCCCCGCCGTGCCATAGCAGGAAACGCGCCAGCCCTTGGTAGCTGGCACTTCACCGAACAAAATCAAAGGTTTGGAAAATACCGCGCTAGAGCCTCAGCGCTGCAAAAAGGCGATCAGCACTGCAACGGTGCGCTGCGCGTCCTCTTCTTGGGGCACATGGCCAAGGTCATCGAACAGCACCCGCTGGCTGCCCGTGATGTCGGCGGCGAAGCGCTCGGCATTGTCCGGAGGAATCAGCCGGTCGCGCCCGCCCCAGATGATTAGCGTGGGCAATTGCAGTTCGCCGATACGCTCGTGCAGCTCGCCGCTGGGGGCCTGAGCGAAGCGCTGGCGCAAGGCCTGGCGATTCCCCTCGCGCAACGTCAGTTGGTAGTAGCGCTCGACCAGTTCATCGTCGACTTTGTCCGGATCGCCATAAACGTTGCGCACGCTCGACTCGATCATGCTCCGCGGCAACAAGCGGCTCATCAGCGGCGCCAAGGCCGGGATGCCTGCCAGGCGAAAGCCTATCGGTACCGACTCGGCGTTGCGCGGATAGCCGGCCGCATCCACCAGCACCAGCCGCGCGCTGCGTTCGGGATGGGCCACAGCGAAGCGCCAGGCCAGCTGGCCGCCGAAGCTGTTGCCGACCAGCACGACACGCTTCACCTGCAGATGATCGAGCAGGGCGAGGAGAAACGCAGTGTAGTGCTCGACGCGGTAATCGCCATCGGCGAATGGCCCGGTGAGGCCGAAGCCGGGCAGATCCAGGCTGATCACCCGGCGCTGCGGGGCCAGTTCCTTCACCCAGCCTTCCCAGGTGTGCAGGCTGGCGGACGTGCCGTGCAGCAGCAGGATCGGCTCGGGGTCATCGCGTCGGCCCTCGTCACGCAGGTGCACCGACATTCCAGCGATGTCGACGAATTGCGAAGGCGGTGGCGCCCAGCGTGCCTTGAGCTCGCCGACGGGACGGTCCGGCGCCCAGTTGAGGGCGACGAAACCTGCAAGGCTCAGCCCGAACACCAGCAACAGACCGAGCAGCACATGGGCGAGGCGTTTCATCGATGCAGTCCTGAACGGAGCGGAAGCCCGATGCTAGCCGGCCACCGCGAACAGGCCTATCGCCCGGAAGAGGGAATCGCCAGACAGAACAATCAGAACCCTACCAGCAGCATCCACAACGGTAAGGAAATCGCCGCCAGCAGCGTGGACAGGGAAATCGCCGCGCTGACACTACGGCTGTCTTCGGCCGTGCGGGCAAACGCCATCACGTTGACTCCGCTGGGGCAGGCGGCGAGCAGCACCAGCACGCTGCGCGCGGTCTCGTTGAGACCGGGAAGCTGGCCGCTGAGCCACCAGACCAGTGCCGGGAACAGCAGCAGTTTGGCCGCGGCCACGCCCCAGGCCTCGCCAGTCGGACGCAAGCGATAGCGCGACAGGCTGGCGCCGAGCACGATCAGCGCGCAGGGCAAGGCGGCCTGGCCCAGCCAGCTGATCGCCCGCCACAGGCTTTCCGGGACCTGCAGCCCGGAAAGGTTGAGTAGCGCCCCCAGCCCCAGGCCGATGATCATCGGATTGGCCAGGTTCTTCAGCAACGCGCGGCCGTCAACGCGTTCCTGGCTGCCGAAGGCGGCGTAAAAGCTGTGCAGGGAAAACAGCGTGAGGCTGTGAAACACCAGGATGGCGAAGACGTAGAGCAGACCGTCGTTGCCCATCAGGCTGGTGATCAAGGGAATCCCGACCAGCACGTTGTTGGAGAACGCCGCCACCAACCCCAGCGGCGTCGCCGTACCGCGCCGCCAATGCGCCAGCGCATTGACCAACGCGAACACCAGCAGCACCGGCAGGTAGTACGCCAGCAGCAATACAGGCGACAGGCCCTCGGCAAGCGATGCCTTGGCGATGCCGGCGAACAGCAGTGTCGGCATGAACAGCTTGAAGGTGATGTTGGCCAGACCGGCCGCCGACTCGGTGGTGAGCCACTGGCGCCAACCGAGCAGATAGCCGAGAACGATCAGAGCGAAGATCGGCAAAATGGCCTGTGCGGCGAGCATGGCTGAAGCGGCCTCCTGGGACTGCTGAAGAGGACGGATCGAGCTCGACCCGCGAGGGCCGCCAAGCATACGCGTGCCGAACGCTCAGCGCGACGCCTTGCGAAACATCCGCCGCCAGGCTTGACACTCAGCCAGAAGCACCGAGATAGAGCGTTCCGATCAAGTATTGAGGGGATCGATGTTCACTATCAGGTCAGTCAAGTTCTTATCTGCGCTCATGTCCTCAAGAATTGCCTCCGACGCCACTTATTACTCCCTACGGAGACAACGACATGAAAACTCAACTGACCCTCGCCGCCCTCGCTCTAAGCCTGATGACCACCAGCGTATTCGCCGCTCCGAGCAGCGCGCCTTTCCCTCTGGTGGGCGAAGCCAAGGACAGCCAGGTGCAACAGCAACCCCTCGCACCGCTGGCCGAGAACGGCTCGGAACGCACTCCTGGTGCCAAGCGCATCCAACTGGTCGAGGGCGGCTATGAGCGCACTCCGGGCGCCCAGCGCGTCCAACTGGCCGAAGGCGGTTACGAGCGTACCCCCGGTGCCAAGCGCGTTCAGCTGGCTGAAGGCGGTTACGAGCGCACTCCGGGTGCCCAGCGTGTTCAACTGGCCGAAGGTGGCTACGAACGCACCCCCGGTGCTCAGCGCGTTCAGCTGGCAGAAGGCGGCTATGAGCGTACCCCTGGTGCCCAGCGCGTACAGTTGGCCGAAGGCGGCTCCGATCGTCTGATCGAGCAGCGCGGCCGTACGGCTTGAGCGCTGTTGCAACACCCACAAGCCCGGCCCAAGCCGGGCTTTTTCATGCCCGTGACGGGCTCAACCGAGTCACTCACGCCATCCCGACAGTGGGCAAACGGTAGACCCAGATGCGCCGCAGGACGGTCGCGAACTGTCCCCACAGGGTCCCGCTGTTGTAATGCTGACCGTAACGCTCGGCGATCAGACGCACCTCACGCGCCAACTCGGCATAGCGCCGCGCCGGCAGATCCGGGAACAGGTGGTGTTCGATCTGGTGGCTGAGGTTGCCGGTGAGGATATGCAGCAACGGGCCGCCGGACAGGTTGCTCGAACCACGCAGCTGGCGCAGGTACCAGTGACCACGCGTTTCACCTTCCAATACCTCGGGTACAAATACCGCCGCCTTTTCGGTGAAGTGACCGCAGAAGATCACCAGAAAGGTCCACAGGTTGCGTAGCAGATTGGCCACCAGGTTGCCGGTCAGAACGGCCAACGCATTGGCACCGAGCAGCAAGGCCAGCAGCGGAAACACCAGATAATCCTTGACCCATTGCCTTGCCAGCTTGGCGCCGAACTGACGGGCCAGCGGTTTCACTTCCTCCTTGCTGATACGCCCCTTGATCAGCTTGTCCAGGCGCAGGTGCTGAATGGCCACGGCGTACTGGAACAGCAGCGCCTGGATCGTCACCCAAAGCGGTTGCCAGCGATAGAACGGCTTCCAGCGCTGCTCGGGGAACAGCCGCACCACGCCGTAGCCGACGTCATCGTCCATGCCCAGCACGTTGGTATAGGTGTGATGCACATGGTTATGCGTATGCCGCCAGAAGTCGGCCGGCCCGACGATGTCCCATTCGTACTGGCGCCCGGCGAATTCCGGATCGTTCATCCAGTCGTACTGGCCGTGCATCACGTTGTGGCCCAGCTCCATGTTCTCGAGGATCTTGCCCAGCCCCAGCAGCAGGGTGCCGAGCAGCCAGGTTGGCGGGAACCAGCCGAACATCAGCAGCGCGCGACCGCTCCAACAACAGAAACGTATGGCACTGCGCACGCGACGGATATAACGGGCATCGCTTTCGCCTAGGTCGGCCAGCGTGCGCTGGCGCAAGGCATCCAATTCCTGGCCGAAGGCCTCGAGTTCGGCGGGACTCAGCTCTCGATCAAGGCGGGCGGTCACAGGTCGATCTCCACATCCCCATGCGGGGCACTGACACACAAGCGAATGGGTTGATTGGGCTCGGCGAACAGCTCGCCGCTGCGCAGATCGCGCACCGAGCCGGCCAGCAGCAAACAGGTACAACTGGTGCAGATGCCCTGACGGCAGCCATGAGCCGGGCGCAACCCGGCAGCTTCGGCCTGCTCCAGCAGACTTGCGTTGCTGCTGCCAGAGACCTGCTGCCGGCTCCGGGCGAAGCTCAAGCGGACCTCGCCAGCCTCCACATCAGCCAGCACCGGAAGCGGACTGAAGCTTTCCGTCTGCAAGCTGCTCCCGCGTCCGGCGTCATGCCACCAGCCACACGCCTGCTCGACGAAACCACGCGGGCCACAGACCCGCAGATGATCGCCCGGCAACGCGGCCAGCCGTTCGGCCGACAGACGATCACCCTCGCCACTGAAAACCCACTGCACCTGGAAGTTGGCATGACGTGCCGCCAATGACTGCAGCTCTTCGGCAAAGGCCTGTTGCCCCTGGCGGCGCACCTGATGCAGCAGTGTCACGGGCGCGGCGAAGCCACACGCCAGAGCGTCACGCAGCAGGCCGAGCAAGGGTGTGATGCCGCTGCCTGCAGCCAGGAGCAGCATAGAGCCTTGCTCCTGCGGCCAGGTGAAATCACCGAATACCTGGCCCAGTTCAATCACCTGACCGACCGCAAGGTGGTCGAGCAGCAGATTGGACAGGCGCCCACCCGGCTGGCGTTTGATCGCGATCTCGATGCGCCCGTCGGCGGCCACCGACGTCAGGCTGTAACTACGCCCGTGGCGAACCCCGCTCTGCTCCAGATACAGCTGGACATGCTGCCCAGCCCGCCAGTTCTGCGCATTGCCATTACAACGCAGCTCCAGCGCCAGCATCTCTTCAGCCACCCAACGACGCGCCTCGACCTGGGCGAACACACGATTGAGGCGCAGCGTCGGGTGCAACTGGCGCAGGCATAGATCCACATCCGCCTCACGCAGCCAACCGCCGCCGCAGAGCCGGCGCAGCGGCCACAGGCAACCCGCAACCCAACGTGCGCCTGACAGGGAAAGTAAAGCCATCGAAAGAAATCCAGTGAACACTTGTACACAAGGCTGACAGAAAGCATGGTTTTCAGTCAACATCTGTTCACCGAACGATGTCGGCTCGGTTCGACGCTGGAGCTGCGCATTTGCTAGAGTGCGGCATCGCTCAACGACCCCGATCTCGCATGACGCCACGCGCAGAACAAAAGCAGCAGACCCGCCAGGCCCTGATGGCTGCCGCCCTCACGCTGATGGAAAGCGGCCGCGGTTTTGGCAGCCTGAGCCTGCGCGAAGTGACACGTGTCGCGGGCATCGTGCCCACCGGTTTCTATCGCCATTTCGCCGACATGGACGAACTCGGCCTGGCGCTGGTGGCGGAAGTCGGCGAGACGTTCCGCGCGGCGATCCGCCAGGTGCGCCGCCACGAGTTCGAAATGCGCGGCATGATCGACGCATCGGTGCGCATCTTTCTTGCCGAAGTGGCCGCCAACCACGGTCAGTTCCTCTTCCTCGCCCGCGAGCAATACGGCGGCTCGCGCCCCGTGCGCCAGGCCATCGCGGCACTGCGCGAACGCATCACCAGCGACCTGGCCGCCGACCTCAAGCTGATGAACCGTATGCCGCACCTCGACGATGCAGCGCTCGACGTGGTCTCGGACCTGGTGGTCAAGACCGTGTTCGCCACCCTGCCCGAGCTGATCGACCCACCCGCAGAGACCCTGCCCGCCCATCTCACCGCAGAAGCCAAGGTCATCCAGCAACTGCGCTTCATCATGGTCGGCGGCAAGCACTGGTTGGGCCTGGGCAAGCCCTCGGACTAACGCGCACCAAAAGCGCGCACTTCAAACGAAAACGCACCAAATCAATCCTGACCGCTTCGCCAAGTTATCCACAGAGGGCCTGAACGCCTCGGCCTGCGCCAATCTTCGGCCTTGGCAAGCCACTTGCACTATTTCCGGGCACATTGCCCCGGAATAGATACGCATGCTGGTGATCCACGCCCGAATCGCGCCGCAGAGCGCCTGCGACGCCGAACTGGAACTGACCTTCGAAGCCCGCAGCAAGAGCCGCCTGCGCTGTTTCACCACTGGCGGTGAAGAGGTAGGCCTGTTCCTCGAACGCGGCCAACCGGCATTGGCCGATGGCGAGTGCCTGCTAGCCAAGGACGGGCGCATCGTCCGTGTATGTGCCAAGGCCGAGCCACTGCTGCACGTGACCTGCGCCAGCCCCTTCGAGCTGATGCGCGCCGCCTACCACCTGGGCAATCGCCATGTCGCCCTGCAACTGGGCGACGGCTGGCTGCGCCTGCCCGATGACTACGTGCTCAAGGCCATGCTCGAACAACTCGGTGCCACGGTCGAAGCCGTCGAAGCGCCCTATCAGCCCGAGCAAGGCGCCTACGGCGGCGGCCATCACCATTCCCATCACGGTGATGAAGAATTCAACTACGGTCCGCGCCTGCACCAATTCGGGGTGCGCAAGTGACGCTGCCCCCATCGAGCCAGGCAAAGGCAACGCCATGAAACCAGCCTGGGCATTGTTGCGCCTGGCCAGCCCACAGCTGCCCATCGGCGGCTACAGCTATTCGCAAGGGCTGGAATGGGCCATCGACAGCGCCTTGATCACCGATGCCGACAGCGCCGAGCGCTGGCTGGCCGATCAACTGACGCTCAATCTCGCCCGCTTCGAAGCCCCGCTGCTGCTAGCTCACTGCCGCGCAGCGGACGCATGTGACTGGTCGCGCCTGCAGCAACTGGCCGAACAACACCGCGCCAGCCGCGAGACCCGCGAGCTGGCCCTGGAGAGCCGGCAGATGGGCTATTCGCTGCGGCAACTGCTCGAAGGCCTGCCCGAACTGGACGAGGCCGCGCGTGACGCACTTGCTGCCCAGGACGAACCTGGCCTGGCACTGGCCTGGGCACTGGCCGCACGCGCCTGGCAGATCAGCCCGGATGACGCCTTGGCCGCGTGGCTCTGGGGCTGGCTGGAAAACCAGCTCGCCGTGCTGATGAAGGTGTTGCCGCTTGGCCAGCAGGCCGCCCAGCGCCTGACCAGTCGCCTGCTGCCGCAGCTCGATGACGCCCAGCAGCAGGCTAACAGTCTTTCCCACGAACACTGGGGCAGCGCCGCCTTCGGCCTGGCCCTGGCGAGCATGGCGCACGAGCGCCAGTACTCGCGTCTCTTCCGCTCCTGACGAGGAACAACAATCCATGAACAGCCAACCTCTGCGTGTCGGTATCGGCGGCCCGGTCGGTTCCGGCAAGACCGCACTTACCCTGGCGCTGTGCCGTGCCCTGCGCGAGCGCTACAACATCGCCGTGGTCACCAACGACATCTACACCCAGGAAGACGCCCAGTTCCTGGTGCGCAACGAGGCCCTGGAGCCCGAACGCATCATCGGCGTGGAAACCGGCGGCTGCCCGCACACCGCCATCCGCGAGGACGCCTCGATCAACCTGGAGGCGGTCGAGCAGCTCAATCGGCGCTTTCCGGGCCTGGACCTGATCATCGTCGAATCCGGTGGCGACAACCTGTCCGCCACCTTCAGCCCGGAGCTGTCCGACCTGACCCTGTACGTGATCGACGTGTCCGCCGGTGACAAGCTGCCACGCAAGGGCGGCCCGGGCATTTGCAAGTCCGACCTGCTGGTGATCAACAAGGTCGACCTCGCGCCCATGGTCGGCGCCTCGCTGGAGGTGATGGAGCGCGACACCCTGAAGATGCGCGGCGACAAGCCCTTCGTCTTCAGCAACCAGAAAGTCGGCCAGGGTCTCGACGAGATCATCGCCTTCATCGAACGCCAGGGCATGCTCACCGCCGCCTGAATCTCCCCTCTCCCGCTTGCGGGAGAGGGGCCGGGGGAGAGGGCCGCCTTTCTCCCTAACCACTGAGTCAAGGAGACCTCTATGAATCTGCGCAAAACCCTCTACACCATCGCCCTGCTCTGCTCCCCGGCGGTGGCACTCGCCCATCCCGGGCATGGCGATTCCGGCCTGATGGCCGGCCTGGCCCACCCGGTGTTCGGCCTCGATCACCTGCTGGCGATGTTCGCCGTCGGCCTGTGGGCGGCGCAGCAAAGCGGCGCGGCGCGCTGGGCGCTGCCGGTGACTTTCGTCGGCAGCATGCTGATCGGCGGCCTACTGGGTTTCGGCGGTGTGGAGATCCCGCTGATGGAAACCGGCATCGCCGGCTCGGTGCTGGCTTTCGGCTTGCTGGTGGCCGTGGCAGCGCGTCTGCCGGTAGCGATATCCATGGCGCTGACCGCCCTCTTCGCCCTGACCCATGGCGTCGCCCACGGCCTGGAACTACCTGATCTGGCCAGCCCCTTCGGTTATGCCATCGGTTTCGTCGTCGCCACCGCGGCACTGCATGCCGTCGGCTTCGCCCTCGTGCGTTTCCTGCCGCAAGCCGCGGCGCCGCTGGTGCGTATCGCTGGCGGCGCTTCGGCAGCGACCGGTGTCTGGCTGCTGGCAAGCTGAGTCTGTTCTGGAGGTGCGTTGGGCCATTAAAGGGCGCCCCGGCGCACCACTCGCGACAGTTTTAAGGTACGCACGGCGCACACTACCGGCCTCGGCATTGGCGCTTGCCAATGCCGCTGCGCTGGGGCACAAAGTCCCGAACAGGTTTCGAGACCCTGCCCATGCTGCGCCTCACCCGATTTCTGCTCATCCCGCTGCTGCTGATCGGTGCCGTCGTACTGCTACTGGCGCTGACCAGCAAGCCGGCGAGCACGCCCGCCGTGCTCGACGACCTGGGCCAGCATCCACTGGTCATCGCCCATCGGGGCGGCGCCGGTCTGTGGCCTGAGAACACCCTGTTCACCTTCGAACGGGCCGCCGCTCTCGGCGTCGACATGCTGGAGATGGACCTGCACCTGAGCCGCGACGCCCGACTGGTGGTCATCCACGATGACACCCTGGAACGGACCACCAATGGCCAGGGCCCGGTCGCGCAGTTCAATCTCGCAGAGCTGCAAGCGCTGGATGCCGGTTACCAATGGACCGCCGATGGCGGCCAGAGCTATCCGTATCGCGGCCAGGGCACGCGTATTGCCACGCTGGAAGAAGTGTTCCAGCGTCTGCCACTGATGCCCAAGGTGCTCGATCTCAAGGTGCCCGATGTCGGCATGGAGGCCGTGCTCTGCGAAATGCTGGCGGCCTACGATCAGCTCGACCGCGTCATAGTCGGCAGCTTTCATGAACGCAGCCTGCAGCGCTTTCGCCAACTCTGCCCGGAGGTAGCGACCTCCGCCGGACCGATTTCGGTGCGCTTGCTGCTGGCGCTCAACTGGCTGGGACTGAGCGACGTGCTTTCGCCGTCCTACTCGGCACTGCAGATTCCGCCACAGCACAGCGGCCTCACCCTCGCCACCCCGCGCCTGGTGCGCAATGCTCAGCATCGTGGCCTGCAGGTACACCTGTGGACCATCAACGAGCAGCCCGAAATGCGAAGGCTGCTGGAAATGGGCGCCAACGGCCTGATCACCGATTATCCGGACCGCGCCTTGCAACTACTCGGGCGCTCCACCCAGCTAGGCGCGCTGCCCACTGACTAGGCTGACGAAAACTTCGACGCTTGCCTGACACCCAGCTGCGCCGGGCCATCAGACGACTCTTCACCAGTTTATCCACAGTCCGTTCAACAGTTTTAGGGGATAACCAGCACGCGCCGCTTGATGCTAAGAACAAGCTCTGGACAAAACGGCGCTTTTCATATCCTCCCACTGGCCTATCGGAGCAGTGATCAGAAAACGCACAAAGCGCTGAAAGACTTGCAGTATGTGGGGTTCAGCAAGAGGTACAGAAGTTATCAACAGAATCGCCCACAGCTATCGTGGACAAGCGCAACGAGCTGCGAAAGTAGCACTGGAAGATGTCAAGTCCCTGTGCACAAAGGAAATTATCGACTGTTCAAATGTTCGCCAGCAGGTTGGAAGCGGCGTATTTCAAGAGCCGTAGATGGGAACCACCAGCTTATCCACAACTCTTTCAACAGCCTGCGTGGAAAACTTTATTTTCATCTCCTGGCATGCTGTCTGCTTATGGGGAGTAGCCTTCGTTTCCTGCCTAGTTAAGGATGCTTCATGTTCAGTTTCTTCCTCGCCGCCATGCTGCTCGGCTTCGTCTTCAACGCGGCCCCAGGAGCGGTGTTCAGTGAAACCCTGCGTCGTGGCCTGCGCGACGGCTACAAGCCGGCATTGCTGGTGCAGATCGGCTCTCTGGTGGGCGATGCCACCTGGGCGGCCCTCGGTCTGACCGGCCTGGCGCTGTTGCTCGACAGCGCGCAGATCCGTTATCCACTGACTTTGGCCAGCGCCTTATATCTGGCCTGGCTCGGCTACCAGTCCTTGCGTGACGCCCATCGCCCGCCGCAGCCAAACGACGACGGCCAGGTTCCGGCGGGCGGCGCCTTCGCCGCGGGTGCCGCGTTGTCGCTGACCAACCCGCAGAACATCGTCTACTGGGCGGCCATGGGCGGCGCGATGGCGGCCATCGGCGTAGCTCAGCCGACACCGACTCACCTAGCGGTGTTTTTCGCCGGTTTCATGGTCTCATCGCTGCTCTGGTGTTTCATCTGCGCCGGCCTGGTGGATTGGTTCCGCCGCGCCGCATCGTTGATCTGGCACCGCCTGACCTACGCGGCCTGCGGCGTGGTACTGCTCGGTCTGGCCGGCATGAGTGCACTGGAGCTGGTCTGATCGACTGGCGGCTATCGCCACCATCGAAACAATCTAAGGGCGTGGCGCCAGCGCCGGGGCTAGCCTGCAGCACATGTCCCTTGCGTCAGGAAGCCGCGCCATGCCCCTCAACTACCTGCTCAAGCAACTGCTCGCCAGCTACGCCTGCGCCACCTGCGGCATCGATACACGCCACTGACCCTTGGTGGTTGGGCAGCGGCTGGTTACCCTTGGCGCACTCAGCCAAGGAGTCCGTTAATGTCCCTGCGTAGCGTCTGCGTCTTCTGCGGTGCCAGCCCCGGTGCCAGTCCCATCTATCGTCAGGCCGCCGAAGCGCTTGGCCAGCATCTGGCCGAACGCGGCGTACGACTGATCTACGGCGGCGGCGCCGTCGGCCTGATGGGTGTGGTCGCCGATGCGGCGCTGAATGCCGGTGGCGAGGTCATCGGCATCATCCCGCAGAGCCTCGAGCGTGCCGAGATCGGCCACCGTGGCCTGACCTGCCTGGAAGTGGTGGATGGCATGCACGCCCGCAAGGCGCGCATGGCCGAACTGGCCGACGCCTTCATCGCCCTGCCCGGCGGCCTCGGCACCCTGGAAGAGCTGTTCGAAGTCTGGACCTGGGGCCAGCTCGGCTACCACGCCAAGCCACTGGGCCTGTTGGAGGTGAATGGCTTCTACAGCAAGCTGGGCGATTTTCTTGATCATCTGGTCGCCGAACGCTTCGTTCGCCCGCAACACCGCGAGATGCTGCAGATCGCAGACACCCCGCAGGACCTGCTCGACGCCCTGAACGAGTGGCGTCCCAGCGTGGCGCCGAAATGGGTGGATCGTTCGCCCGTCTGAGCCTATACGCAGACATGTAACACAATGCTACGCTCTGCGGCTTCTCCCCCACGGAAGCCGCAACATGGCCGGAAGCAGCCTGCTCGCCCTGATCGACGACATCAGTACCGTACTCGACGACGTCGCCACCATGACCAAGATCGCCGCACGCAAGACCGCCGGCGTGCTGGGTGACGACCTCGCTCTCAATGCCCAGCAGGTCACAGGCGTGCGCGCAGATCGCGAGCTGCCGGTGGTCTGGGCAGTGGCCAAGGGTTCGCTGGTGAACAAGGCGATCCTGGTACCGGCCGCCCTGCTGATCAGTGCCGTGGCGCCCTGGCTGGTGGTGCCGCTGCTGATGCTCGGTGGCCTGTTTCTCTGCTACGAAGGCGCGGAAAAGCTGCTGCACAAGTTGCTGCATCGGCATGAGCCCGAGGAGCAGCGGAGGCGATTGCCGACCCTGCGATCGACCTGGTGGCATTCGAGCGCGACAAGATTCGCGGCGCCGTGCGCACCGACTTCATTCTCTCCGCGGAAATCATCGCCATTACCCTCGGCACCGTCGCCACCGCCAGCTTCCTCAATCAGGTGCTGGTGCTCAGCGGCATCGCCCTGGTGATGACCGCCGGCGTCTACGGGCTGGTCGCCGGCATCGTCAAACTGGACGATGCCGGGCTCTATCTCAGCCAGCGCGCCAGCGCCTTCGCCCAGGTTTGCGGACGCGGCATCCTGCGTCTGGCGCCCTGGCTGATGAAGGCGCTTTCGGTAATCGGCACCGCAGCCATGTTCATGGTCGGCGGCGGTATCCTCAGCCACGGCCTGCCGCCCGTCGAAGCTGCCGTGCATCACGCGGCGCAGTGGGTGGCGCAGGATGCGGGGCAGCTACTTTCTGCGCTGGTGCCGACACTGCTCAATGGGCTGCTGGGCGTGGCCGCCGGTTTGCTGAGCCTGCCGCTGGTGAGCCTCGGTACTCGTCTGTGGCAGTTGCTGCGCCCATCCAGGACTCGTTGAGCCGGTCATTTCCTGATCAGCCGGCGGTACGCTTTGACAAGTGCGGCCGGCAAGCACTTTCCCCAAGCTTATCCACAGCTTGCTCCACGCTTTCCGGGGATAAGCCATGACAGCCGGATGGAAGCCTGCGGATTTTCTCCACCCGCCGCCAATCAATTCATTACAAAGGATTTTTTGCCCGACAGGTGCGCCCTGAACAAAACCTGACCAGCTTCCCAGAAAGGCCGCAGGATCAGGCTCTGGAGCGCCGTTGCAGAGCTTCTCAACAGAGTTACCCACAGATTGTCGGGATAACCTCACGTGGCGTTCGGTCGCACCCACGAGTACTGAAAGCTGTGCGAATCTGTCCATACCTGACCGGAAACTCAGAATCTGGAGGATTCACATGATGTTGCGTAACGCTGCTCTAATCGCTCTGCTCGGCCTGGCCAGCACCCCGCTGCTCGCTGCCGAATGCTCGGTGGATGTCGAATCGACCGACCAGATGACCTTCAATACCCAAGCCATCTCTGTCAGCAAGAGCTGCAAGACCTTTACCGTCAACCTCAAGCACACCGGCTCGCTGCCCAAGACCGCCATGGGCCACAACTGGGTGCTGAGCAAGACCGCCGACATGCCCGGTATCGCCACCGACGGCATTCCCGCCGGCCCGGACGCCAGTTACCTCAAGGCCGGCGACGAGCGCGTGATCGCTCATACCGACCTGATCGGCGGCGGCGAGAGCACCTCGGTGACCTTCGACGTGAGCAAACTGGCCGCTGGTGAGGATTACAGCTTCTTCTGCTCCTTCCCCGGTCACTACTCGATGATGAAAGGCAGCGTGAAGCTGGTCGACTGAGTCATTTCCAGGGCTTCAAGCGAAGCCCTTCATCCCATCTATCCGAGCGGCAGCACCGTGACCTGCACTTCCGGGTCATGGCTGCCGCCCCCCAGGATCACCCCACGCAGCGGCGACACATCGGAGAAATCCCGGCCCCAGGCCAGGGTGATGTGCTCCAGCGCCGGGCGCACATTGTTGGTCGGATCGAAGTCCACCCAGCCCTGACGCGGGCAGTACAACGATATCCAGGCATGCGAGGCATCCGCACCGATCAGCCGCGGCTGGCCGGGCGGCGGCTGGGTCAGCAGATAGCCGCTGACGTAGCGTGCGGCCAGGCCGCGTGAGCGCAGGCAGGCGAGCATCAGGTGGGCGAAGTCCTGGCAGACCCCGCGCTTCTCCTCCAGCACCTGCAGCAAGGGGGTCGCCACCTGGGTGGCGCCGGCATCGAAGCTGAACTCCTCGAAGATTTTCTGCATCAGCGCCTGACCGGCCTGCAGCAGCGGCCTGCCGGGGATGAAGCAATCATCGGCGTAGTCGGCGAAGACCTGCTTGAGACGCACGTAGGGCGACTCGAAACGGTAGCGTGCCGCCTCCAGCAGCGCTGGCGCCATCGGCTTGCCGCTGTAGCTGAGGGCAGCGCAGGCCGCCTCCCAGCTCGGCGAATCATCGAGATCCAGTGGCGCGCGTGCCAGCACCTCGATGCGCAAGCGCGCACTAACGCTGAGCTGCTCGTGCGGGCGCTCGAACACCAGGCGCGTCAGCGGGTTGCCGAACACATCCAGTCCGTCACGGCGCTGGCAGGGCTGTGGGTCGATGCGCAGTGCCTGTTCATGACAGCGCTGCCACGGGCATTCGCGCGGCCACAGGTGCGCCAGTTGCTGGGCCAGGGAAACCGGCGCCGAGTAACGGTAATGGGTGTCGTGGAGAACCTGATACAGCGCGCTGCTCATGAGGATTGCGTCCGCTGGCTGACATCGACATGGGCGAAGAAACGCAGCCCGAGGTGATCAGAAACAGCACCGGCGGCTTCGCTGATGGCCACCAGCAGGTCGGCCAGGCCTTCGAGCACCGCACGGGTGCTGCCAGGGCCGAACAGCGGGTTTTCCAGACTGGCCAGGCTGAAGGCTGAGAGTTGCTGCTCCAGGTAGACCAGGTAGCGCTCGGCCGGCAACTCGAAGCGCTCGTGAAGCCCCTCAAGCGAGCGCAGCAGAGTGCGCATCTGGAAGATCACCGCGTGCGGGTTCTGCTCGTCCAGCAGCAGCAGGTCGAGCACTGGGATCAACTGCGCCGAAGCGAGGTAGCGGGTGCGGTAGGTGATGCTGCTGTTGCCCAGTTCCAGCAGCCACTCCAGTGCCGACTGGTCGGTGGCCGAGCCGCTGCGCAGGAAGCCGGCGAAGCTGTCGCAGAGAAACTGCAGACGCTCGATGTAGCGGCCGAGCATGAGGAAGCGCCAGCCGTCGTCGCGGGTCATGTCGTCGAGGGCGAAGCCGGAAAGCGCCGCCAGCGACATCAGTAGGCGATTGAGAAAATCCAGCAGCTCGCCGAAGTCGGCCGGCTGGCCTTCGAGCAGTTGCGCCTCGCGCTGCAGCTCGACCAGCGCCTGCCAGTTGGCCTGGGACAGCTTGCCGCGCACGCTGCCTGCCGCCCATTGCAGGCGCTGCAGATTGGCCCGCAGGCTGGCCGGCCAATCGCCGCCAAGCAATGCCTGCAGCAGGCGCGCCTCCAGCTCGCCTTCGTCGGGGCCGGCCAGCAGCCCCAGTTCCTGCGCCAGCGCCAGGGCGCTCTGCAGCGCCTGCGGATCGTCGTCATCGTCGACGTAGCGCGCCAGCATGATACGCAGCAGCCGCGCATTGCCCTCGCAGCGCTCGGCGTAACGACCGAACCAGTACAGGTTCTCCACCACGCGCGAGGGCAGGAAGGGGTCGCTGCGCACCAGGTCGGCAGTGCCCAGGGTGCGTTGCGTCTGCCAGGGTTCGCCCGCGCTCTGACGGGTGCCGAGTACCCAGGTGTCCTTGCTCGCCCCGCCACGCTGCATCGAGACCACTTCGGCATCGGCCTCGGCGGCGACGCGAGTCAGGCCACCGGGCATCACCCGGTAGCCGTCGGCACTGGCCACGGCGAACACGCGCATGCCGATGGCGCGCGGCTGCAGGCCGCTGCCATCCCACACCGGCGCCTGCGACAGCTTGGCCCGCGCCTGGGCCACGTAGGCGTAGGGGCGCTGTTTGAGGCGTGCCGCCAGCTTGACGCGCTGCGCCTCGTCCAGATCACGGCCGAACACCGGGGTGAAGCTCTGCGAGGGGAAGGCCGGGCGCACCAGCAACTGGTCGAGTTTCTCCAGAGCCTCATCCAGTACCGGCGGCTCGCCGCACCACCAACTGGCAATGGACGGCAATAGCAGTCCCTCGCCGAGCAGATGCTCGCTGATCGCTGGCAGGAAACCCGGCAGACCGGGCGACTCCAGCACGCCGCTGCCCAGGGCATTGGCCACCAGCACACGGCCACGGCGCACGGTTTCGAGCAGGCCAGGTACGCCAAGGGCCGAGTCGGTGCGCAGCTCCAGCGGGTCGCAGTAGTCGTCGTCGAGGCGGCGCAGCACCGCATGCACGCGACGCAGGCCGGCCAGGGTCTTGAGGTAGAGGGTAGCGTCGCGCACGGTCAGGTCGCTGCCCTCGACCAGCGGGTAGCCGAGCTGACGCGCCAGGTACAGATGCTCAAAATAGCTTTCGTTGAAGCGCCCCGGCGTCAGCAGCACCACCAGCGGCGTCTCGCCGCCGCTCGGTGCCTGGCGCGCCAGGGTGTCCTGCAGGGTGCGGAAGAAACCAGCCAGGTACTGCACGCGCAAGTCGCGATACAGCTCGGGGAAGGCGCGCGAGACGATCTGCCGATTCTCCAGCGCGTAGCCGGCGCCGGAGGGTGCCTGGGTGCGGTCGGCGGTGACCCACCAGCGGCCGTCCGGTGCCCGTGCCAGATCCACCGCATACAGATGCAGCCAGGTACCGCCCGGTGCCTGCATGCCCTGGCACGGCCAGAGGAAGTTGTTGTGGCCGAACACCAGTTCGGTCGGTAGCAGACCCTCGGCGATCAGTTTCTGCGGCCCGTAGAGATCGGCCAGCACGCGGTTGAGCAGGGACGCACGCTGCGTTACGCCAGCGGCGATCTGCTGCCACTCATCAGCCGGGATTAGGTTGGGCAGCAGATCCAGCTCCCACGGGCGGTCGGCACCGTCCGGGTCGGCGTAGACGTTGTAGGTGACGCCGTTTTCCTGAATCTGCCGGGCCAGCATGGCCTCGCGCTGCGCCAGGTGCTCGGGGCGGCTACGCGCCAGCTGCTCGTAAAGGCGGCGCCAGTGCGGGCGCACGTTGCCCTTGGCATCGAGCAGTTCGTGGTAAGCCCCGGCAGGGGGCGGGTAATCGGCTAGCAGGTCGTGCATGGCAGGCTCGGCAGTGGCAAGGCGGTGCGGCTTTACGCTCCCCTCTCCCATTTATGGGAGAGGGGCCGGGGGAGAGGGCTGAAAACACAGCGAAGTCACCCGTTTCCCCTCTCCCTAACCCTCTCCCCAGAGGGGCGAGGGGACTGATCGCGGCAGCCGACACTCAAGTGAACAACATGTCGTCAAACGCGACGCAGATCCAGGGTCATCGGCAGTTCATTATTGTCCATCGGCTGCATGACGGGGCGCTTGCCCGGACTGTGGCCCAGGCGGAAGAACCGCGCCAGCCGCCGGCTCTCGGCCTCGTAAGCGTTGACCGGCAGGCTGTCGTAGTTGCGGCCGCCCGGATGCGCGACATGGTATTGGCAACCACCCAGCGAACGCTGCATCCAGGTGTCGATGAGATCGAACACCAGCGGCGCATGCACGCCGATGGTCGGTTGCAGGCAACTGGCCGGCTGCCAGGCACGGAAGCGCACGCCACCGACGAACCCGCCGACCTTGCCCGTTGGGCGCAACGGCACCGGCACGCCGTTGCAGGTCAGCACGTAGCGATCCGGCGCCATGCCGGCCACCTTCACCTGCATGCGCTCCAGCGACGAGTCGACATAGCGCACGGTGCCGCCGATGGCGCCCTCCTCGCCCAGCACGTGCCAGGGTTCCAGGGCCTGGCGCAGCTCCAGGTCGATGCCCTTGACCGCAAAGTCGCCGGCCTTGGGAAAGCGGAACTCCAGGTGCGGGGCAAACCACTCGGCGCGCAGCGGGTAGCCGAAGGCCGACAGCTCCTGCAGCACGTCAGCGAAATCCTGCTCGACGAAGTGCGGCAGGAGGAAGCGGTCATGCAGCTCGGTGCCCCAGCGCACCAGCTTGGCCGGGCGGTAGGGCTCCTGCCAGAAGCGGGCGATCAATGCGCGCAGCAGCAGTTGCTGGGCCAGGCTCATCTGCGCGTGCGGCGGCATCTCGAAGGCGCGCAGTTCGAGCAGGCCAAGGCGACCGCTGGCCGAGTCCGGCGAGTACAGCTTGTCGATGCAGAACTCGGCGCGGTGGGTATTGCCGGTGACATCCACCAGCAGGTTGCGCAGCAGGCGGTCGACCAACCATGGTGGGCAGTCGCGGCCCGGCTCGGGCATCTGCGCGAAGGCAATCTCCAGCTCGTGCAGGGCGTCGTTGCGCGCCTCGTCGACACGCGGCGCCTGCGACGTCGGGCCGATAAACAGGCCGCTGAACAGGTAGGACAGCGACGGGTGGTTGTGCCAGTAGCTGATCAGGCTACGCAGCAGATCGGGGCGGCGCAGGAAGGGCGAATCGCCCGGTGTCGCGCCGCCAAGGACGAAGTGGTTGCCGCCGCCGGTACCGGTGTGACGCCCATCGATCATGAACTTCTCGCTGGACAGACGCGACTGGCGCGCCGCCTCGTAGAGGAACTCGCAACGCTCAACCAGCTCGTCCCAGCTGGCAGCCGGGTGAATGTTCACCTCGATCACACCCGGATCGGGAGTGACGCGGAAATACTGCAGACGTGGATCGAGCGGTGGCTCGTAGCCCTCCATCAGCACCGGGCAGCCCAGATCGGCCGCGACGGACTCGATGGCCGCGACCAACTCCAGGTAGTCCTCCAGGTGCGCCAGCGGCGGCATGAACAGGTACAGCCTGCCTTCGCGCGGCTCGGCGCACAGTGCGGTACGCACGATACCGGCCGCTGACTGCCCGCTGGCCGGGCGCGTACTCTGCACGTTGGCACTGGCGCCACGCCAGACGCCACGCAGCTGCCGCTGGATCTGCGCCGGGCAGGGCAACGGCGGCAACGACTGGCTGGGGTCGACCGGATTGATGTAGGGGTAGTCGGCCTGGCTGACCCAGGGCAACGAATCCAGCGGCAGGCGGTAGCCCAGTGGCGAGTCCCCCGGCAGCAACCGGCAATGCTCGTCACGCAGGAACCAGCGCCCGCTCTGCCAGCCTTCACCGATCACCTGGCGCGCCAGCGGCAGAACATGACCAACGACCTTATCCAGGCCCTGATCGAACACCTTGCGCAGGCGCTCGCGCTCCAGCGGGTCGCTCAGACGCGGGTCGTCCGGGGTGACATTGTCCGGCAGCTTGCGCTCGCGCCACAGGTAGTAGAACCAGTCTTCATAGGCAGGGAATACATTGCCGGCATCGACGTCCAGGCGCGACGCCAGAGTGGCGAGAAAGCGAGCGGCGGTCTCGGCGGTGGCGCCATAGCCGCGCTTCTCGTCGGCCAACAGCTTGGGGTCATGCCACAGCGGCTCACCGTCGCGACGCCAGAAGCAGTTCAGCGACCAGCGCGGCAACTGCTCGCCCGGGTACCACTTGCCCTGGCCAAAATGCACCAGCGCATTGGCGGCGTAGTGCTCGCGCAGGCGATGGAACAGGTCGGCGGCCAGACGGCGCTTGTTCGGGCCGAGCGCGGCGGTATTCCATTCGTCGTCATCGGGATAGTCGAGGGCGACGAAGGTCGGCTCGCCGCCCATGGTCAGGCGTACGTCATGCATCTGCAGATCATCGTCGATGCGCCGCCCCAGCGCCTGGATCGCCTGCCACTGCGCTTCGCTGTAGGGCTTGGTGACGCGTGGCGCCTCCCATACGCGCTCGACGCTCATCAGGTGCTCGAACGTCACCTCGCACTCATCCAGCCCACCGGTGATCGGCGCCGCCGAGGACGGCTCCGGGCTGCAGGCCAGCGGGATATGGCCTTCACCGGCGAATAGGCCGCTAGTGGGGTCGAGACCGAGCCAGCCGGCGCCAGGCAGGTACACCTCGCACCAGGCGTGCAGGTCGGTGAAGTCCTTGTCGGTGCCGCTTGGCCCGTCGAGGGATTTGACGTCGGCGGTGAGCTGGATCAGGTAGCCGGAAACGAAGCGTGCCGCCAGTCCCAGATGACGCAGCAGCTGCACCAGCAGCCAGGCCGAGTCGCGGCAGGAACCGGAGGCCAGCTCCAGCGACTGTTCCGGCGTCTGCACGCCCGGCTCCATGCGGATCAGGTAGCGAATGTCACGTGCCACGCGCTGGTTCAGCTCGACCAGGAAGTCGATGCTGGGCACCGGCTCGCGGGAAATACCGGCCAGATACTTGGCGAACATTGGCGTGGCCGGCAGCTTGATCAGATAAGGCGCCAGCTCGCGCTGCTCGCCCTCGGTATAGGCGAAGGGAATGCGCTCGGCGTATGGCTCGAGAAAGAAGTCGAAGGGGTTGAACACCGCCATCTCGGCGACCAGATCCACCTCGACCTTGAACTCGCGGGTCTTTTCCGGGAACACCAGGCGCGCCAGGTAGTTGCCCTGCGGGTCCTGCTGCCAGTTGATGAAGTGCTGACTCGGCTCGACCTTCAAGGCGTAGGAGAGGATGCGCGTGCGGCTGTGCGGCGCCGGGCGCAGACGCACCACCTGCGGCCCAAGGTTGACCGCGCGATCGTAGCGGTAGTGGGTGACGTGATGCAGCGCGACATGAATCGACACGGCGGCCTCCTGCTAGCCTGGACGATGGTCTGTGCAGCGCAAGACTTATGCCAGTCAGGGCAATTGCATGAAACGCACACACCGTCCGCTCACAGGACGGCTGGCTCTTGTAGGAGCGGATTTATCCGCGAAATTAGCGACCAGATCGCGAATGAATTCGCTCCTACACATTCGTGTGTTCACCCTATCAGCTAGGCTGGCCAGACAGCCAACGCACCAGAAGCAGGCCCGCCCGCGCACCAGAGTCGATACCCTGCACCATAGCGATGCATCATTACGGCCAATTTGCCATGATCGAGTTCTGCCGTAGACTGCGCTGACCTTATGCAAGGACGTATCTCATGCCGCGAAACACCCTTTTCCTCCTGTTCGCCGGCCTGGTGTCCTGCGGGTTCAGCGCTTCACTTCTGGCCGACGACCCGCTGCTCGAATCGCTGGCCCCCAGCGCCACGCAGACCGGCGAACGCCAGGTGCGCGGTGTGCTGCGTGCGCGCAACCAGGCCGTGTTGTCCAGCGAGCTGCCCGGCCGCATCACCGAAATGCCGTTCAGCGATGGTCAGGATTTCAACAAGGGGGACGTACTGGCGCGCTTCGACTGCAGCGCGTATCAGGCCCAGCTTAACGCCGCCCAGGCCGCCGCCCGCGCCACCCGTGAAGAGCTGAACCACAAGAAGCAACTGGCTGCGCTCAACTCCGTCGGCCGCTTTGAGGTGGCCCTGGCCGAAGCGCGGCAAGCCCAGGCCCAAGCGGAAACCCAGGTCTATCAGGTGCAGGTGAAGCGTTGCAGCGTCACCGCCCCGTTCAATGGCCGCGTGGTACTGCGCCGTGCACAGCCCCACGAGAGCGTCGCCAGTGGCGCACCGCTGCTGGAAGTGGTGGATAACGGCACGCTGGAAATCTACCTGCTGGTGCCATCTGCCTGGCTCAGTCGCCTGGAGCCAGGCCAGACCTTCGACTTCATTCCCGACGAGACCAGCACGCCGCTCAAGGCCAAGGTCAAGCGCATCGGCGCGCGAATCGATGAAGGCAGCCAGACACTGCTACTGATCGGTAGCCTGCCCGACGATGCCCAGGGCCTGCTCGCCGGCATGAGCGGTACTGCACAGTTCCAGGTGACGGAATGAACGCGCCGCTGCCCGGCACGGCCGAACGGGTATTCGCCCTGTTCCTCGGGCTGGAGCAGCAGGCTCGCAAAGCCGGCAGCATCGAGCAACTGGCCTTCACCATGGTCAACGACGGCCAGGCGCTGTTCGGCTTTCGCCACGCCGCCCTGCTGATCGCCGGCAAGGTGCAGGCCCTGACCGGCATCAGTGTGGTGGAGGCCAATGCGCCCTTCGTCGCGTTTGTAGAACGTGCCGCCTCGACACTACTCGCTCATGGTCAGCTCGACGAGGGCCACGCTGTCGACCCGGCGCACCTGGACGAGCAGACGCGCCTGGACATGAACAGCCTGTCCGCCCCGCATGCCTACTGGTTGCCCCTGAAGAACCGCGGTGGCGAGACCTTCGGTGGCCTGTGGCTGGCCCGCGATCTGCCATTCAGTGAGGCCGAGCAGTCGCTGCTCAGGCAACTGGCCGACACCTACGCCCACGCCTGGCTGGCACTGCAGCCGCGCAAGCCATGGCGCATGCGCTGGCCGCGCCGCAAGTTGCTGGCGGTTGCCGCCGCGCTATCGCTATTGCTGCTGATTCCGGTGCGCCAGTCGGTGCTGGCGCCTGCCGAAGTCGTCCCGCTGGGCGGTCGAGTGGTCGCCGCACCGCTGGACGGGGTGATCGCCGAGTTCCTGGTCAAGCCCAACCAGAGCGTTGCTGCCGGCGACCTGCTGGTGCGCTTCGATGGCACCAGCCTCAAGGCCCAGGCCGATGTGGCCGAGCGTGCCCTTGGCGTGGCCGAAGCCGAACTCAAGGCCAATACCCAGCGCGCCTTCGCCGATGCAGAATCCAGCGCCCGTCTCGATCTGCTGGCCGCTCGCGTCGAGCAGAAGCGCGCCGAACGCGACTATGCCAGGCAACTGCTGGCACGCAGCGAAGTGCGCGCCGAGCGCGCAGGCATCGCCGTGTTCGCCGATGCCGAACGCCTGACCGGCAAGCCGGTGCAAACTGGCGAGCGGCTGATGCAGATCGCCGATCCCAGCCAGGCCGAACTGCGCATCGAACTCCCCGTAGGTGACGCCATTGCCCTGGAACCTGGTGCAGAAGTGGCGCTGTTTCTCGACAGCGACCCACTCAATCGTCACCAGGCCCTGCTGGAGCGCTCCGCCTACGAGGCGCAGAGCACCGCCGCCGGTCAGTTGGCCTACCGTCTCGATGCGCGCTTCGTCGAGACCCCGCCGCGCATTGGCCTGCGCGGCACTGCCAAGCTGTTCGGTGATCGCGCACCGCTGGCCTATTACCTGCTGCGCCGGCCGCTGGCCGCCGCTCGCCAGAGCCTGGGTTTCTGATGCTGCCCGCCCTGCGGCCCGACCTGCAGCTGTCGCCCGCCGAACCCGGCCTGGACGGCGCACCGCAATGGACGCTGGCCGATCCGCTACGTGGCCGCTACTTCAAGCTCGGAGCCGCCGCCGTGCGCCTGCTTCGCCACTGGACGCTGGGCGAGCCGCAACGTGTGCTGGCCGCAGCCAACGCCGAGCCTGGCCTGCCCCTGGGCGAGGCGGAACTCGAGGACATGCTGCGCTTTCTCGGCAGCCATGACCTGATCGCGGCGCAGGACGACAAGCAGCGCGCCAGCTACGCCATGAAGGCCGCCGCCCAGCGCCAGAGTCCGTGGAAGCGGGTGCTGCACCAGTACCTGTTCTTCCGCATTCCACTGTGGCGCCCCGATCCTTTCCTCAATCGCGCCTGGCCGGTGCTCGAACGCCGCGGCCCCTGGCTGCTGCGCTGGGGGCTGCCGCTGGTTTTCGCGCTGGGCCTGTTCCTGGTGCTGCGCGACTGGCAACGCTTTCTCGCCACCTTCCCCCACCTGTTCAGCCTGGGTGGTGCCCTGGCGTTCGGCATCGCGCTGACCTTCGCCAAGCTCTGTCACGAGTTCGGTCACGCCTTCATGGCCAAACGCGCTGGCTGTCGGGTGCAGAGCATGGGGCTGGCGTTCATGGTCCTGTTGCCGATGTTCTATACCGACGTCAGCGATGCCTGGCGTGTGCGCGACCGGCGCTCGCGACTGCTGATCGGTGCCGGCGGCGTGCTCGCTGAACTGCTGCTGGCGGTGCTGGCGCTGCTGGCCTGGTCATTGCTGCCGGACGGCCCCCTGCGCACTTCGGCCTTCATGCTCGCCAGCGCGACCTGGATTACCACTCTGGTGATCAACCTCAATCCCTTCATGCGCTTCGATGGCTACTTCCTGATAAGCGATCTGTGGGGCGTCGACAACCTGCAGAACCGCGCCTTCGCCCTGTGTCGCTGGCGCCTGCGCGAAGCCCTGTTCAGCTATGGCGAGCCGGCACCGGAGCCGTGGTCGCCTAGCATGACCCGGCGCCTGCTGATCTGGGGCTACGGCTCCTGGATATGGCGCGCGATCCTGTTCCTCGGCATCGCGCTGGCGGTCTATCACCTGTTCTTCAAGGTGCTCGGCATCTTCCTGATGGTGGTTGAGCTGCTGTGGTTCATCGGCCTGCCCATCTGGCGTGAGCTGGGGGAATGGTGGCAACGCCGTGAACAGGCCGACTCGCGCAAGGTGCTGATCACCGGCCTGGGTCTGGGTGTCGTGCTCCTGGTATTGATCGTGCCCTGGCGCAGCTCGGTGGAAGTACCCGCGTTGCTCGAAGCCTCGCGCACCAGCGCCCTGCATGCTCCGGTGGCTGCACGCTTGAAAGCGGTGCACGTGCAGGATGGCCAGAGCGTGGCCGCTGGCGACCTGCTGCTGGAGCTGGACTCGCCCGACCTCGACTCGCGCCAGGCCATCATCCGCCGCGAGATCGACATTCTTCAGCTCCAGCTCCGACGCCAATCCGCACGCAGCGAAACGGCGGCCGATGCCGGCATTCTCGAGCAACGCCTGGCCGAGGCCGTGGCCGAATACCGCGGCCTGGCCGCCCAGCGCGAGCGCCTGCAACTGCGTGCGCCGCAGTCGGGCGTAGTGCGCGACCTGCAACGCGACCTGAGCGCAGGTCGTTGGCTGCACCCTGCAGAAGCGCTGACCCGGATCGTCGAGCCGGGGCTGCGCCTGCGCGGCTACCTGGCCGAAGAAAGCCTCTGGCGGATCGAAGCGGGCAGCATCGGTCGCTTCATCGCCGACGACCCGGCACGCCAGGCAATGAAAGTGCGCCTAAATGAAGTGGACGCAACCGGCGTCCCCTACCTGGAGCTGGAAGCGCTCAGCTCCGACCACGGCGGCCCCATCGCCGTGAGGCGCGACGCCCAGCAGCGCGCCGAGCCCGTACAGGCGCAATATGGCGTACGCCTGACACTGCTGGATGACGGCGTCCACCCCGATCACCCGCTGCGCGGCATGGTGGTACTGGAGGGTGAACGGCAGTCGCTGCTAGGCGCGGCATGGCGGCGGATCGCGGCACTTGGGGTAAGGGAAAGCGGTTTTTAAGACAAGGATGCGACATGAGCCAGGACACCTTACCTCGATGCTCCCGCCTGCCCCTGGCGCCTCAATTACCCGCACTGCTGGAGGCGCTCGGCACGATTGCTGACGACGCCTGGCAACATCACTTCAACACCGGTTATTACGAAGGTGAATGGAGCGGCGTCGCGCTGATCACCCCGCAGGACGCACTTTTACCACTCGCACCGGGACAGGGCGCGCCCGTGCCGAGCGAATGGTGGCAAGACGAGACAGCCTGGCATGCCGTGCTCGCCCTGTTCCAGACCACCATTCGCAGCGCACGCCTTCTGCGACTCGGCGCTGGCGCTCGCATTCACGAACACTGCGACCCCGACCTCGGCCAGCCCGATGCAGACATGCGATTGCATGTCCCTCTGCTCAGCCCTCCGGGAGTGGAGTTTCTCGTCGACGGCCTGCAGGTGCCCATGAAGCCGGGCGAATGCTGGTTCATCGATCTGTCCAGGCCGCATCGGGTAGACAATCCAGGGCCTGGGGTGCGCGTTCATCTGGTGCTGGACTGCCAACCCAATCCCTGGCTGCTGCAGCAGGTGGCAGCCGGTCTCGCGAACACCCCGGCGCTGCTACCAGGGACGGCAGAGCTGGCCTTCGCCGCCTTCCGCGAGCGGGTCACGCGCGATGCTGCCCTGGCCGAGCGCCTGCGCACGATTACCGACGCACACCTTTTCTGCGAGGAGGTCGTTCGCCTGGCGCACGATCTGGGAATGGACTTCTCCACCAGCGATGTCAAAAGCGCGATGCGCCAGGGCAAAAGGACATGGAACGAGCAATGGCGTGTCTGACTCCCGAGCAGGACTTCCATGGCTGGTTGCCGATTCGCATCTGGCAGGTGGACGGCCAGTGGCAAGTCGACTGGTGCTGGTTCGGCGAGCAGCGACTGACTCGCCCGTTCTTTCGCGACGATGTCGAACAGGCGCTACGCCTGCCCTTCAACCAAGCCTTTCGCCGTCGAACCGGGCTGGATGCACTGCTGGCGTGGCAAACGGCGAGCCCGGGACTGGCGCCCAGTGCCTTTATCTTTCATGCCTCACGCTGCGGATCGACGCTGATGGCGCAGATGCTGGCGGCACTGGAAGGCAACATAGTGCTCTCAGAGCCGCCCCCGCTGGACAGCCTCCTGCGTGCCCACCGACTGGACTCACGGGTCGCCCCCCGGCAATCCGCCTGGCTCGCAGCGCTGCTATCGGCCTATGGGCAACGACGGAGCGGCAACGAACAGCGACTGTTCATCAAGCTCGACGCCTGGAACGTGTTCGAGGCGCCCATGCTGCTGGCCTTGTACCCGGACGTGCCACGGTTGTTCCTCTACCGCGACCCGCTGGAAATCGTCGTTTCCCAGTTGCGCCAGCCGGGCATGCACCGAGTGCCAGGGCTGCTGGGTCCATCCGCGCTGGATATGCCAACAGAGCAAGCGTTGCGCCTGACACCAGCCGAGTACACCAGCGGCACGGTTGGCGCCATCCTCCGGCAAGGATTGGCGCTCTGCCAAGAGCGTGGCGCGGTGGCAGTGAACTACCAGGAGTTGCCAAGCATTTGCTGGGAACGGCTGGCGCCCATTTTGGGTGTGCGTGATGAAGACCTGTCGAGGCTGCGTGCAACAGCGAAGGCCGATGCCAAGCAGCCCTCGCAAGCATTCAGCACCGACACCAGGAGCAAACAGGAAGCTGCCGACAGTACCCTGCGAGAAACCGTAGAAGCCTATACGGGCGACGCCTACCGCACGCTGGAAAACTGGCGCCAGACCAAGCGAGAAAAATAAAGTTCCCGAAAAACTCAAAAATGAGATTACCGTCCATCAGAACGGTAGCGATCGACTACAAATTTAGGCTAGGCTCCGACCTGATATTCGCATAGAGGCACAACAATACGGCCCGCATCCGAAGCACGGAAGCACACTTAGGAAGCCCCCCGCGCCATGCGTTTCACCGACTTGCGTTTTCGTCCCATCGAAGAGGCCGACCTGAGCTTCCTGCGTAGCCTATATGCGAGCACGCGCACCCGGGAAATGGCCCGCACCGGCTGGTCCCAGCCCGCAATCGATGCCTTCCTCTCCCAGCAGTTCGATGCCCAGCACCGCCATTATCAGGAGCACTATCAGGGGGCTGACTTTTCTATCGTGCTCAACGGCGAGCACCCTATCGGACGCTTGTATATCCTGCGTGGCGCCAGCACCTACAACCTGATGGACCTCTCGCTATTGCCGGCCTGGCGCGGCCTGGGCATAGGCAGGCATCTGCTGTCACTGCTCATAGAAGAAGCCGAGGCCGCCGACAAATCCATTCGCCTGTACGTCGAGCCGGACAACCCGGCTCGCCGCCTTTACGAGCGCTTCGACTTCGTCATCACCCGCCAGGACCCGGTCTACCTGGAAATGCACCGCCTCGCAACCAGGAGGCTGAGCGCATGAGCGACATCCCGAGCCAGGAAGACCTGCAGAAGGGTCTTGGCCACTCGTGGCGCGTCAGTTGGGAAGGCCACACCGGCGTCGACGTGGAACTGGTCGAGGTGAGCCCAGGCAAGGCGATGAACCCGTGCTATCAGTGTTACGACGCGATATTCCGGCAGCCTCCAGGCATCGATCTGCCGCAATACAGCTACACCTTGCACAGTCCGACGGCATCGTCGTGGTGGGTCATGCTCACCCCGATCGGCCCGGACGACGATGGAATGCGACTGCTTCAGGCCGTGTTCCACGTTCGGGCAGCGCACGCCCACTAGCTTCGACCTTCTACAGCCAACTTGCCGGTAACGCCGGCACCACGACAGCAGGGAGCAACAACATGGAACCGTTCCTCGGCGAAATCAAAATGGTCGGCTTCAACTTCGCACCGCGTGGCTACGCGATGTGCCAGGGCCAGTTGATGAGCATCGCGCAGAATAGCGCGCTTTTTTCATTGCTCGGCACTCTATACGGCGGCAATGGCCAGAGCACGTTCGGTCTGCCCGACTACCGCGGGCGCGGTCCGGTGGGCATGGGACAAGGCCCTGGTCTGAGCATGATTGTCCAGGGTGAAGTGGCGGGCACCGAGAGCGTGACGCTGCTGAACACCAACCTCCCCCCATTCTCATTGCCTGTGACGGGCACGGTATCAGTGGCTATCCCAGCATCCACTGCCGACGGTAGCAGTCAGGTTCCCGGTACGAGCTCAGTCCTGGCGAAGCCTCTGGACAGCGCCGCAGGAGCGGAGGTCAGTCTCTATGGCAGCGCGCCCGATACCACGCTAGCGCCTTTCAATGCCAACTTGAATGCCAGTGCCGTCCACTCCAGCGGAGGTATTCCTCTGGGCACTCGTAACCCTTACCTCGGCACCAATTTCATCATCGCCCTGGAAGGTGTCTTCCCGAGCCGCAACTGAGTTCGCAAAGAGGCAAGAGCAGCGCACTAGGTATCGATGCTGCTCGCGCCGACGGACGGCAGAACAGGCTTCGGTTTGATTGCCGTTGGTCTTGAGCCAGCATCAGCCTAGTGTCCACCTACCAAGTGGCCGCATACGATCATAGGAAGCAGTGCCATGTTCTGGAACAAAAACGCCAAACCGGCGCTCAACCCCGAGTCGACCATGATCAGGGCACCGCTGGCCATCTCCCTCGAACCGCGCATGATGTTCGACGGCGCAGTTGCAGCTACCGTTGCCGAAGCCGCGACTGCGGAGGCATCAGCTACACCTGACGCCGACAGCAGTTCCGACAACCCGGCTGCCACCCCCACCTCTGCCACCTCGGATCAACGGCAGGAGGTGTTATTCATCGACGCCAGTGTCAAGGACAAGCAGCAACTGCTCGATAGCCTGGTCGCTGGAACGGAAGTCGTGATCCTGGACGCGGATCGGGACGGTCTGACGCAAATGGCCGAATACCTGAACGGGCGTTCCGGCATTGATGCCATCCATTTCATCTCCCACGGCGGCGAAGCCAGTCTCCAGGTCGGATCAACACGTCTCGGTCTGGACAACATCGCCAATGCGCAGAGCCAGCTTGCCGCCATCGGCAGCAGCCTGACGGAAAGCGGCGACTTCCTGATCTATGGGTGCGACACTAGCAAGGGCGAACAAGGTGCCGCCTTCGTCACACAGCTCGCCAACTTCACGGGTGCCGACATCGCCGCCTCCAGTGACTGGACCGGCGATACCAGCAAAGGGGGCAACTGGGTACTGGAGTCCAGTACGGGCACCATCGAGGCCGCCACGCTGTTTGCCGATGCCAGCTACAACCATGTGCTGAACACGCTCAATGCAGGAGACATCGTCGTCCTTGGCTGGAGCGCCGTTTCCGACACCATCACCTTCGCCACGCTGGTCGACATTCCCGCCGGCACCATCATCAAAATCACTGACTGGGGGTGGAACGCCGCCGGCAACGCATTCACTGGCAGTACGACTGGCGACGGCCTGATCACCTGGACGACCGGCAGCACCATCGATGCAGGCACGATTCTCAACCTGTTTCTGGGCGGCACGGGGGATTCCCAGCCGACGACCCTGACGAACGTGACCACGAACACCGACCTGAGCGCCAATATTCTGGTCAGCGGTTATTCGACCACCGACCCAATGAACATCGCGGGTGATGGGGTTTTCATCTACCAGGACTCGGATGCCAACCCCTATTTCATTTTCGGTTTCAACAACAGCTCCGGCACCAACACCGATGCCAATAACTGGAATACCTCTGCCAGTTTCATAACGCTTCGAGATTCGACATTGCCCGGTGGTACCGGCAGCCAGAATGCGCTGAGCAACGGCGTCAACGCCATCGGCCTGCCCAGTGGCGCCAATCAGCAGGACAACGTGCAATATATCGGTCCGACTTCGGTGGCCGACCGGGCCACCTGGCTGGCGCGGATAACCAACCTGGCCAACTGGAGCGGTGACAATACCGGGAGCATCACCACCAGCGTCGGCACCAGCAATGGCAGCGAGATCAATATCGCGCCCCCCAATAGCGCCCCGGTCATCGGCAACCTCAACGGCGATTCCACGACCTTCACCGAGGGTGGCAGTGCCGTATGGCTCGACGTGGGCAGCAACGCCACCGTCACCGATGCCGACTCTGCCAACTTCGACGGCGGCAACGTAACTGTAGCGATTACCGCAAATGGCACCGCTGGCGAGGATGTACTGGCGATCCGCAATGAGGGCACAGGGGCAGGCCAGATCAGCGTATCGGGCAACACCGTAAGCTACGGCGGCACCGCCATCGGCACCATCACCTCCAGCGGCACGGCCGGCGCCAGCCTGGTCGTCACCCTCAACGCCAGTGCCAACGCCGCTGCCGTCCAGGCCTTGATCCACAACCTGACCTACGCCAACGGCAATGACGCCGCCCCGAGCACCGCTGCACGCACCGTCAGCATCACTGTCAACGACGGCGATGGCGGCACCAGCACAGCGGCGGCGGTCACCGTGAACGTGATTGGCGTCAACGACGCCCCCACCATCACCGCCACTGGCAACAATCCCACCTACACTGAAAATGGCAGTGCGGTCGATCTGTTCAATGGCGTCAGCGTTAACACCATCGAAAGCGGCCAGACCATCACCGGCATGACCCTGAGCGTCACCAACCTGGCCGATGGCAGCAATGAGCTCCTGCTCGTCGATGGCACCAGCATCACCTTGCTCAACGGCAACAGCGGCACGACGATAAGCAATGGCATCAGCTACTCGGTCAGCGTCTTCAGCGGTACGGCAACCATCACCCTGAGCAGTGCTGCTGGCCTCAGCGCGGCGGCAACGCAAACCGTGGTCGATGGCATGAGCTACCGCAACAGCAGCGACAGCCCCAGCACAACCACACGTGTCATTACCCTGACCAGCATCACCGACAGCGGCGGCACGGCCAACGGCGGCGTCGACACGACCGCAACCTCGATCACTACTTCGGTATCCGTGATCGCCGTCAACGACGCGCCAGTTCTCTCCGGCGGGCCATACAACTTCGCGACCATCAACGAAGACACCGCGGCCACTGGTGTACAGGTAACGGCGATACTGGCCAACCACACCATGATCGATGCCGATGTCGGCGCGCTGCGCGGTGTCGCCATCATCGGCAAGACCGGCAACGGCACCTGGCAGTACTCCACCGACAACAGCACCTGGACCGACTTCGGTGCCGTTTCGGGCACCAGCTCGCTGTTGATCGCCGCCACCAGCTATGTTCGCTACGTCCCGGACGCCGCCAACGGCGAGACCGCGACCCTGACCTTCCGTGGCTGGGACCAGACCACCGGTACCGCCTCCGTCAACGGCATCCGTAGCCTGGCCGATACCACCAGCAACGGCGGCACTACGGCGTTCTCGGTCGGTACCGGGGCGGTCAACCAGATAGTCACCTCGGTCAACGATGCACCGGTCATGATCGGCGTAGCGCCGACCCTGGGCGCGCTCACCGACACCTCGATCAACAACGGCGGTGCGCTGGTCAGCGACCTGCTGGGCGGTGTGACCGACGTCGACACCGGCGCGCTGAAGGGCATGGCGATCACCGGCCTGAACGCGACCTACGGCAAATGGCAGTACAGCACCAACGCCGGCGGCACCTGGAGCGACATCGGTAGCGTTTCCGTCACGTCCGCGCTGATCCTGACCGCGCAGAACATGGTGCGCTTCGTGCCGGATGGCATCCACGGTGAAACCGCGACCATCACCTACAAGGCCTGGGACCAGACCAATGCCACCCTCGGCCTGCAGGGCACCAAGACCAATACCACCACCTCCGGCGGTACCTCGGCCTATTCCAGCCAGGTCGACACCGCCACCGTGGTGGTGAGCGCCATCAACGATCGCCCGGTGGTGACGTTGACCGGTACTGCGGCTATCTGGACCGAGGCCAACAACGCCCCGTCCGACCGCATAGCGGTGGACTCCGGGGTGACCGTGTCCGACCCGGACGGCCCGAACCCGCTCAACGCCACCGTGCGCCTGCTGACCTACTACAGCGCCCAGGACAGCCTGGCCTTCGTCAACGACGGCCTGAGCATGGGCAATATCGTCGGCACCTGGAACGCCGGCACCGGCATCCTGACCCTGACGTCCGCCGACAACACGGCGACCGCCGCGGAGTTCCAGGCCGCAATGCGCGCGGTGACCTACGGCAACTCCTCGGACATCCCGAACACCACCGGCCGTACCGTGCAGTTCCAGGTCACCGATGGTGGCGGTCTGTCCTCCATTGCGGTCACCCGAGACATCACCATCGTCGCGGTCAACGACTCGCCGACCATCAGCGCCCCGGTCTCGCAGTCGATCAACGAGGACATCCCAACCGCGCTCGGCTCGATCACCTTCAGCGACGTCGACTCGACCCTGGGCGTCGTGACCTTCTCGGTCGGCACTGGTACCCTCAGCGCCACCGGCGCTGGCGGCGTGACCGTGGGCGGCACAGCGACGGCGCTGACCCTGAGCGGTAGCCTGGCCAACATCAACCAGTTCATCGCCAATAACCGCCTGGTCTACACCCCGGCGGCCAATGCCAGCGGTGACGTGACCCTGACCATCAACGTCAACACCACCAGCGTGTCCGACGCCACCACCACCATGACCCTGCAGGTCCTAGCGGTGAACGATGCGCCGGTGGCCACCGTGCCGCCGTCCATCACCGTGATCGAAGACGTGTCCAGCGTGATCAGCGGCATCAGCTTCACCGACATCGATGCCGGCATCAACAGCGTCACCGCGACCTTCTCGGTGCCGAGCGGCACCCTGAGCGCCACCACTGGTATGGGCGTTACCGTCGGTGGTTCCGGTACCGGCCTGCTGACCCTGACCGGCAGCCTGTCCGATATCAACTTCTTCATTGCCGCCAACGGCCTGACCTTCAAGACCGCCCAGGACGCCACTGCCAACGTTCCCCTGACCGTCACAATCAACGATGGCGGCAACACCGGTAGCGGTGGCGCGCAGACCGATACCACCAGCGTAACGCTCGTGGTCACCGCCGTGAACGACGCTCCGGTCAACTCGCTACCCACGACGCAGAGCGTCGATCAGGATGGCGCCCTGGTATTCAGCAGCGCCAACGGCAACCTGATCAGCATCAGTGATGTGGATGCAGGCTCCAATAACGTTCGAGTGACACTGACCGCCAGTAATGGTCTACTGGCGCTCGGCAGTACTACCGGGCTCAGCTTCTTGGTGGGCTCTGGTAACGGTGACGGAACCATGACCTTCACCGGCAGTATCAGCGATATCAACAGCGCCTTGAACGGCATGGTGTTCTCTCCCACCAGCGGCTACAACGGCCCAGCCAGCCTGCAAATCCATACCAACGACCAAGGCAACAGCGGCAGCGGCAGCGGCAGCGCGCAGACCGATACCGACATACTCGCTATCAACGTCAACAGCCTCAGCCCGCGTATAACCGATGTCAGTAGTTCCACGGCAAATGGCACTTACAAGATCGGCGATACCATTACCATCACTACAACCTTCGATCAGGTGGTGACAGTCGATACCAGCGGCGGTATTCCCGCATTGTTGCTGGAGACAGGTGCTGTTGATCGTAACGCGACCTATTTTTCCGGCTCTGGCAGCAACACCCTGACCTTTATCTACACGGTGCAGGCCGGTGATTTGAGCGCTGATCTGGATTACCAATCCACAGCCGCGCTGAGTCTCAATGGGTCAAGCATCCGTGGCCTCTCGGCCAACGATGCCGTGCTCACCCTGCCGAGCCTGGGCGCTGCCGGCTCTCTGGGCGCCAACAAAGCACTGGTGGTGGATGGAGTACGCCCGGCCGCGGTCAACATCATTCTCAGCGACACCTCCCTGCGTATCGGCGAGACCACCACCCTCACCATCGTGTTCAACGAGGCGGTGCAAGGTCTGGATCTTGCGGACTTCACTACGCCCAATGGCAGCCTTAGCGGGCTCAGCAGCAATGATGGTGGCCTGACCTGGACAGCAACCTTCACTCCGAGCACCAACATCACCGACCCCAGCAACATCATCTCGCTCAATAACGCAGGGGTAATGGATTCGGCTGGTAACATCGGCACCGGCATCACCAATTCGGGCAACTTTGCCATCGACACCCTGCGCCCGACAGCGACCATCGTGGTCGCCGATACCGCACTGAGAGCCGGCCAGAGCACCACGGTGACCATTACATTCAGCGAAGCGGTCAGCGGCTTTGCCATCGATGACCTTACAGTTGAAAACGGCTCCCTGAGCGGCCTCAGCTCTAACGATGGCGGCATCACCTGGACGGCGACCCTGACACCGGGCGCCAACGTCGTCGATAGCAGCAATCGGATTACCCTGAACAACTCCGGCGTGCAGGACTTCGCTGGCAACGCAGGCATTGGCAGCACCGAATCCAACAACTACGCCATCGACACGCAGCGGCCGACAGCCACCATCGTGGTCGCCGACACAGCCTTGAGGGCTGGCCAGAGCACCACCGTCACCATCACCTTCAGCGAAGCGGTGAATGGGCTGAGCACAGCTGACTTCAACGTGGCCAACGGCAGCCTCGACAACCTGAGCAGCAACGACGGCGGCATCACCTGGACGGCGACCCTAACGCCAGGTGCCAATGTTACCGACAGCAGCAATCTGATTACCCTGGATAACACCGGTTACACCGATGCAACCGGCAACCCTGGTGTCGGGACGACCGACTCCAACAATTACGCCATCGATACTCAGCGCCCGACCGCAACCATGGTGGTAAGCGATAGCGCACTGTCCATCGGCGAAACCACGACGGTAACCATCACCTTCAGTGAGTCCGTGAGTGGGCTGACCATTGCCGACTTCACCGTCGCAGGCGGCTCTCTCAGTGAGCTGAGCTCCAACGACGGCGGCGTCACCTGGACAGCCACGCTGACACCAGATGCCAACCTTGCGACGGCTGCCAACCGAATCACATTGAACAACACCGGCTATATCGATTCGGCTGGCAATAACGGCAGCGGCCCGGTCAACTCCAATGGTTATGCAATCGATACTCAACGCCCCACGGCGACTATCGTGGTGGCCGATACCTTAGTGAAAGCCGGGCAGAGCACCACCGTAACCATCACGTTCAGCGAAGCGGTCACCGGCCTGACCACCGCTGACTTCCAGGTATCCAACGGCAGCCTCGGCAACCTGACGACTTCGGACAACATAACCTACACCGCTACTCTGACGCCTGACGCCAACGTTACCGATGCCAGCAACCTAGTCACCCTGAACAACTCCGGCGTGCAGGACGCGGCCGGCAACGCTGGTGTTGGCACCACCGACTCCAACAACTACGCCGTCGACACCCAGCGGCCGACAGCGAGCATCGTGGTCGCCGACACAACCTTGAGGGCTGGCCAGAGCACCACCGTCACCATCACCTTCAGCGAAGCGGTGAATGGGCTGAGCACAGCTGACTTCAACGTGGCCAACGGCAACCTGAGCGGGCTCAGCTCCAGTGATGGCGGCATCACCTGGACGGCGACCCTGACCCCGAGCGCCAACGTTACCGACAGCACCAACCTGATCAGCCTGGATAACAGCGGATACACCGATGCAGCCGGCAACACCGGCACTGGAACCACCAGTTCCAACAACTACGCGATCGATACGGTGGCTCCAACCGTCAACAGCGTCAGCGTACCGGTGGGCGTTCCATACAATGCTGGCGACACGCTGACTTTCGTCGTCAACGTCAGCGAGAACGTCATCGTCGAAGGCAGCCCGCGCCTAGCCATCGACATGGGTGGCAACACTGTATTCGCCGACTACGTGGCTGGCTCCGGAACGGGAACCCTGGTGTTCCAGTACAGCATCAAGCCCGGCGACAACGACGCCGACGGCATTTCGGTGAACAGCCTGCAGAGCAATGGCGCAACGTTGCGTGACAGCAGCGGTAACGCCATGAACCTGGCATTGAACAATGTCGGAGACAGCAGCGGCGTGATCGTCGACACCACGGCGCCCGGCGCCAGTGCCATCGTCGCGATCGATCCGTCACCCACCAATGCAGATAGCGTACGTTACACGGTCATCTTCGACGAGGACGTGATCGGCGTGGATCTCGGAGACTTCAGCCTGGTCAGTAGCGGCAGCGCCAGCGGCACTTTAGGTAGCCTGGTACAGATCGACGGGCAGACCTTCCAGGTCACTGTCAACAACGTGGCCGGCAGCGGCACCCTCGCATTGGCCTTGAACGCCAGCGGCAGTGCCATTACCGATACCGCCGGCAATCTGCTGGTGAGCAGTTTTGTCGGGCAGGCCTACAGCCTGATGCAAAGCGAGGGCGATCCGGAGTTTCGCGTAAATCCGCCGAGCCAGAATAGCGACATGCCGAGCGTGCCGCTGCAGCCCACGCTGCCCGGCCTGCCACCTCCTCCGACCATCTCGCCGCTACTACCACCGCCACTATTCGAAGTACCGACTTTGGGTAGCGGCATTCCAACGCTGGGCAATATTTTCATCAACCAGAATCCGCTGGCGCCCAGCTATATCGCTCAGGTCTTCGCCAGCTCGAGCGATTCCGGCGGCAATGGATCAGGCATCGGCTTCCTCGGCTTTGGTGGTGGCGATGGCGGAGTGTTCGGCAGTAGCAGCCTCTCCAGCATCTTCTCCAAGGACGTGCTGCAGGAGAACGAGCATCTGGAGGCTTTCGACAAGGCACCACAGGCGGGGGGTGCCGGTGGCATGTTCGGCACGCCCACGTTGGGCCAGCAATTGAACGAACTACATGAGAACGAACAGCGCCAGCATCGGGAGCTGGCACTTGCACTACAACAAATCGCGGCGGCACAGCAGCCAGCCTAAGCCAATACATAACGACGAGAACGAGTGAGTTGGTGCCGTGACAAGGGGGCGGCCCAAGGATGAAAAAGAGCCAAACACTATTTGCGGTCAGCCTGCTGACCCTGGCCATCAGCGGCTGCGCAGTCACCAGCCAACCCATCGACCGCAGCGTCAGCGAGCAACGTGCGCAGCAGGATCTGGCAATCATGTTCAAGGATCAGGAACCGCTCAGCGGCCCGCTGACCTTGCACGAGGCCATGGCCCGCGCGGTTAAGTACAACCTCGAGGCCCGCCTGAAGGTCATGGAAGAAGCCATGGCCCAGCGTCAGGTCGACCTGGCCACTTTCGACATGCTGCCGCGCATGGCACTCTCCGCCGGCTATGCCGGGCGCAATAACGTCAGCGCGTCCAGCAGCCAGAGCATCGAGACCGGCACCCAGTCACTGGAGCCGTCCACCTCGCAGGATCGCGACCGCGGCGTAGCCGACCTGACCATGGTCTGGAACGTGCTGGACTTCGGCGTCAGCTACGTCAGCGCCAAGCAGCAGGGCGATCAACGCCTGATCGTGCAGGAGCGCCGCCGCAAAGTCGTCCATACCATCATCCAGGACGTGCGCTCGGCCTACTGGCGCGCCGTAGCCGCCGATCGCCTGCTGACCCAGATCGACAGCCTCATGGCGCGTGTCGGCCAGGCCCGAGACAACAGCCAGCGTCTCAGCGAACAACGCATCGGCGATCCTATCCAGGCGCTGGGCTACCAGCGTGCCCTGATCGAAGCCACACGCCAGCTCGAAGAGCAGCGTCGTGCCCTGTCGCTGGCCAAGACCGAGCTGGCTACCCTGATCAACCTGCCGCTGGGCACCCAGGTCGAACTGGCCCCCGAGGACGGTTATCAGGTCCCGGAACTGAAGGTGGCTCTCGATACGCTGGAACAGGAAGCCCTGGCCAGCCGACCGGAGCTGCGCGAGCAGGACTACCAGGCGCGCATCAGCGCAGCCGAAACCCGCAAGGCCATGCTGCGACTGTTGCCAGGCCTGGAGTTTTCCGCCGGCGGACACTACGACAGCAACTCGTTCCTGGTGAACCAGAGCTGGGCCGACTATGGCGTTAAGGTGACCTGGAACCTGTTCAATGTGCTGTCCGCTCCTGCCGCCATCGATGTCGCCAAGGCCGGCCAAGAGGTCGCCGATGCACGGCGCCAGGCCATGTCCATGGCCGTCCTGGCCCAATTGCACGTCGCCAATGCCAACTTCCGCGAAGCGCAGCGCCAGTTCCAGACCAGCCAGCAACTGGCCGGCCTGGATGGGCAGATCGTCGAGCAGTTGCGCAATCGCCACCAGGCACAGGGTATCGGCGAACTGGAGTTGATCCAGGGCGAGCTGAACACCCTGCAGGCGGATCTGCGCCGTGATCTGGCCTACGCCGAGCTGCGCAACAGCTACGGCCAGGTATTTGCCAGCGTCGGCCTCGACCCGCTGCCGGAGAGCGTCGCCTCCGACAGCGTTGCCGATATCGCAGCTGCGCTATCCAGCCGTGAAGCGCAGTGGCAGGCAGGTCAGCTCTAGCCTGTCAGCACTCGCCAGCGAGACTGGCGATCCAGCGGTCGATCACCTCCAGCCCTTCGCGGTGGGAGGTGGAGCGTCCCAGTTCGGGCATCATGATGCTGGGATCGGTGTTGTGCAGGCGGAAGCTCAGCACCGACTTCTCCGGCGCACCGGGATGAATGTCCACCAGACGGTCACCGGAGCCCTTGCCAGCCGCCACCGGCTGCTTGCATAGCCCGTAGGCGATGCTCAGCGGCGTGGCGGGATCGAGATACAGGCCGGAGGTGCGCCCCGGCCCTTCCGGGTTATGGCAGTGCGAGCAGTTGGCATCCAGGTAGCTGCGCGCCTGGGCCTGTAGATTTTCTCCTTGTCGCGCCTCGCCCCATCGTGCATTGCGTGGCAGATCACTCACCTGCGCCGGGACGCCCTGCAGAAAACCGACCGTCTGCCAGCGCAGCAGCTGGTTGGCCGCGCCATCGGCATAGGCGAAATCCTTGTTCAGATGGCGCGCCTTCGGCCCCAGCGGCTGCACGCCCTTGCCGGCCTGCTCTTCATGACAACCCGCACATTGATTGGCGTCAGGCACCTGATAGTCGACCGCCAGCATCTCGCCGCGCTCATTGTGCAATTCCAAGTCAAAGCTGGCGCCTGCCCAGTCCAGCGTCGCCTCGCGCTGCTCGGAGTCCCAGACGTAGGGCAAGGCGACCCAGCCCTGCTCCTGACGCAGCAGGATACGCGTCTCGATCAGCCTCACCTGGCTCAACTCCACCACCTCGGCGTCGCGCTGCTCGCTACGCTGCAAGCGTCCCTGCGCGTCGCGCGGGTAATAGAAGGTCTTGCTCAGCACCGTACCCAGCGGATAATCGAAGCGCGCCTCGCCGTACTGCGCGCTACTGCCTTGCGGCATCCAGAGGGTGCGCAGCTTATGCGCATAGTCGGTGAACAGCGGCGTATTGAGGTCATAGGGCAATACGCCGTCGACTGGCTGCAGCTGGCCGTCGCGCTGTTGCAGCACGCCCCAGCCACTAAGCTTTTCCGGATAGTTCTCGCCACTGGGCAGATACAGAGGAGCACGCGGCTGCTGCTCGCAGGCGGCAAGCAGCACGGTAGTGAGCACTAACCAAGCGTTCCTCATGCGCCCTCGCCTTTTTCTTCCAGCGCGGCGCGCAGTTCGACGGCGGGCAAACGGGGCAGCTCGCAGCGATGCGGCTCGATATCGGTGCTGATGTTCTTGTAACCACCAGGCCCGTCGACATTGACGATGCCGGCGTCACCATTGTCGATGCAGATCGCCAGTTCGGGTGGCAGCTTGCCGCCTTCCAGCTTGTCAGGATTGACGTAGCCGTCCCAGAGAATGTCCGGCAGACGACCGTTGAGGCCGAACTTCGCCAGCTTGAGCGCCTTCAGCTCCAGGTTGTCCGGGCTATCGCCCGCCGGGCCGAAGCGGTTGCCATGGATATGGATGGCCTCCGGATAGGGATCGAAATCCTCAGTAGTAGAGAGATCGGTATAGCCGGTGCTGAAGTAGCTGCTGACGATGACATTGGCGGTGCGGTGGTCGCCGATATCGTTGTCGAAGATTTCCACCTTGTCGTTGGAGTTGACCAACACTCCGGAGCCGGCCGGCACGCTGGCCACAGGTGTGCCCTTGTGACCGAAGTTCTTGTGGTTGTTGCCCTCGACCTTGTTGCGATAGACCCGCGTGGTGTGTCCCGGCTGTGGCAGGTTGGGCATGTTGAATACCAGGATGCCGCCGGTATTGCCGGTGGCGACGTTGTCGTAGACGTCGGCACCGATGGTGTTCTCGATCTCGATGCCGGCGACGTTGCGCTCGGCACGGCTGTTGCGCACCACCACATTGCGCGACTGACCGACGTAGATGCCGGCATCCGAGGCGCCGATGGCGACCACGCCGTCGATCAGTACGTTCTCGGTCTGCACCGGGTAGATGCCGTAAGCGCCATTCTCGGTCGCCGGGCCATTGGTCCACTCGGTTCGCACGCGGCGGATGATGATGTTCTCGCCGCCAACGATTTTGAGCGCGTCGCCCTTGGTGTCTTCCAGCGCCAGGTCCTCGATGGTGAAGTCGGACGCATTCACCAGCAGCCCTTCGGCACCGGACTTCTGGCCCTTGAAGTTAAGAATGGTCTGGCCCATCCCGGCACCACGCAGCGTCACCCCACTGATCTTGAGGCTGAGGCTACGATCCAGTTGCCAGGTGCCCTCGGGCAGCTCGATCACCTCGCCAGACTTGGCCTTGATCAGCCGGGTCTGCAGTTCTTTCTGGAAATCCTGGCTGGCAGCAGGTGGCGGTGCCTCGGGTTCCCCACAAGCGGCAAGTGTCAGGGAGATGGCGAGCAGTGATGGCACGACTATACGCATGGCGGGACTCCGGATTTTGTTCTTATATGATTGGCACTATAGTGCCAGATAAGAAACACGCCAATCCCGCGCAGCTTCGCGACGGCCTTCCGCACACCTTGGGAAAGGCTTCACCCGCGAGGTTTTTGCGCCACCAAAACAATTCGCGGACAAGTCTGCCCCCACAACATCAGCAGGCTTGCTTAGCCCTGTGGGAGCGGACTTGTCCGCGAAGCGTTGTGCTGCGACTGCCTCAGCGCGGTACGGCAGGCTTTTTCGCCGGTTTCCTGCCCTTGCCTTTGCCCGCGCCAGAACGTTCACGTGCGGCCTGCTGGTTGCGCGCTTCGGCAGCAGCCTTGGCCTGTTCTCGCTTGTCCCAGGGTTTGCTGCCATCGCTACCGCGTGGCGGCAAGCCGGTGTGCTGGGTCAGAATCTTACCGCCAGCACCCACTTTCTTGCTGCCGGCCGGCGTCGAGTTCTTGCGCCGCGCACTCTGGTACTCGTCGGTCTGCGGCTGATAAGTCGGGATCAGCTGGTGCTTGCCGTTGCCGATCAGGTCAGCGCGGCCCATGCGCTCCAGCGCTTCACGCAACATCGGCCAACCCTTGGGATCGTGATAGCGCAGGAAGGCCTTGTGCAGGCGACGCTGCTGCTCGCTCTTGACGATCTCCACGCCGTCGCTCTTGTAGGTCACCTTACGCAGCGGGTTCTTGCCCGAGTGATACATGGCCGTAGCAGTGGCCATCGGCGAGGGGTAGAACGCCTGCACCTGATCGGCGCGGAAGCCGTTGCGCTTGAGCCACAGGGCGAGGTTCATCATGTCCTCGTCGGTGGTGCCCGGGTGCGCAGCGATGAAGTACGGGATCAGGTACTGCTCCTTGCCCGCCTCCTTGGAGAACTTCTCGAACATCTGCTTGAAGCGGTCATAGCTGCCGATGCCCGGCTTCATCATCTTGTCCAGCGGACCGCGCTCGGTGTGCTCCGGGGCGATCTTCAAGTAACCGCCAACGTGGTGGGTGACCAGCTCCTTGACGTACTCCGGCGACTCGACGGCTAGGTCATAACGCAGGCCCGAGGCGATCAGAATCTTCTTCACGCCGGGCAGCGCACGGGCCTTGCGGTACAGTTCGATCAGGGAGCTGTGATCGGTATTGAGGTTCTCGCAGATGCCGGGAAATACGCAGGACGGCTTGCGGCAGTGACGCTCGATTTCCGGGTCCTTGCAGGCGATGCGGTACATGTTGGCGGTCGGCCCGCCAAGGTCGGAGACCACGCCGGTGAAGCCCGGCACCTTGTCGCGCATCTCCTCGATCTCGCGGATGATCGACTCGTGCGAACGGTTCTGGATGATGCGGCCTTCGTGCTCGGTGATCGAGCAGAAGGTGCAGCCACCGAAGCAGCCGCGCATGATGTTCACCGAGAAGCGGATCATCTCGTAGGCCGGGATTTTCTCCTTGCCATACACCGGGTGCGGCACGCGTGCGTAGGGCATGCCGAACACGTAGTCCATTTCCTCGGTGGTCATGGGAATGGGTGGCGGGTTGAACCAGACGTCCACCTCGCCATGCTTCTGCACCAGCGCGCGGGCGTTGCCCGGGTTGGTTTCCAGGTGCAGCACGCGGTTGGCGTGGGCGTAGAGCACCGGATCGTTGCGCACCTTCTCGAAGGACGGCAGGCGAATCACCGTCTTGTCGCGGGTCATGCGCGGGCTTTCGAGAATCTGTACCACCTTGGCTTCGTTGGGGTCTTCAACGTCACCTTTAGCCTGTTCGATGGCACAGGCTTCGGTGTCCTGCGTGTTGACGTAGGGGTTGATGATCTTGTCGACGCGACCGGGGCGATCGATGCGGGTCGAGTCGACCTCGAACCAGCCATCCGGCGTACCACGACGAATGAACGCGGTGCCGCGCACATCGGTAATGGCCTCGACCTGCTCGCCCCGCGACAGGCGCTGGGCGATTTCGACCACCGCCCGCTCGGCGTTGCCGTAGAGCAGGATATCGGCGGTGGCGTCCATCAGGATCGAGCGACGCACCTTGTCCTGCCAGTAATCGTAATGGGCGATACGGCGCAGCGACGCCTCGATGCCGCCGAGGATCACCGGCACGTGGGTGTAGGCCTCCTTGCAGCGCTGGCTGTAGACCAGGCTGGCGCGATCGGGGCGCTTACCGGCAATGCCGCCGGGGGTGTAGGCGTCGTCGGAGCGGATCTTCTTGTCCGCGGTATAGCGGTTGATCATCGAGTCCATGTTGCCCGCCGCCACGCCGAAGAACAGGTTCGGCTCGCCGAGCTTCATGAAATCGTCTTTGCTGCGCCAGTCCGGCTGGGCAATGATCCCCACGCGGAACCCCTGGGCCTCGAGCAGACGACCGATGATCGCCATGCCGAACGAAGGATGATCGACGTAGGCATCGCCGGTGACGATGATGATGTCGCAGCTGTCCCAGCCGAGCAGGTCCATCTCTTCCCGGCTCATCGGCAGGAAGGGCGCAGGCCCGAAACACTCGGCCCAATACTTGGGATAGTCGAACAGCGGCTTGGCAGCTTGCATATTTTTTGATCAATGGGCTATCACGAGGGGCGCGGATAATAGCACAAATTTTGACCAAACCAGACTATTCCACTGGGTTTAATGCCGTGAACAGCCTCGATGGCAAGCGCTCAAGCGACGCGGCTGGAATTTCATCGTGCGGCGTCTCGGCCACCGGTTACGGGCTCGAAAGAGCAGATAATTCAGGCATTTTCCGGCGATAGCCAGACGCCATATTGTTTTCTTCCGATAACAATCCTGTGCATATACTCAAACATTCGGCCAGTCGCCCCCAGGACACCTATGCTGCTGCGCTTCGCCTTCCTGCTCATTCTTCTACTCGGACTGTCGACCACGGGCCTGGCCATGGCATCCGTGACGCTCACCGACGCCAGCAGCGGCATGCCGCTCAACGCCCATATCGAACTGCTGGAAGACACGGAAGGCAGCCTGAGCATCGACGACATCGCGGCCCCTGAGCTGCAGTCGCGCTTTCGCCCGGCCAATGGTCGTGCCAGCGTCGGCCAGAGCCTGAACCCGTGGTGGATAAAACTGACCCTGCAGCGCGATATGCGCGCCCCGGCCCATTGGGTGCTGGAAGTGGGCGCAGTGACCCAGCTCGACCTGCAGCTCTACCAGCCGAACGGCCAGGGCGCCTGGCAAATGCGCCAGTCCGGCGAACGCGTGCCCTTTACCGAGAATCGCGATCACCCCTACCGGCGCATGGTGTTCGACCTGCAGCCTCTCACTGAACAGCCGACGACCTTCTATCTGCGCACCTTTGATCCCGCCGGCAACTCCTTCCCGCTGCGCATCTGGCAGCTTGATGAACTCACGCAACTGGCCGCACGCGAGAACCTATCGCTAGGCGCCATCTACGGCGTGGTCTTCGCGCTGCTGCTGTACAACCTGTTCATCCTTATCTCGCTGCGCGACAAGGCCTACTTCTGGTATGTGCTGACCACCGCCTTCGCCCTGCTATTCATCATGAGCATGACCGGGCATGGTGCGCAGTACCTGTGGCCGCATCATCCCGTGCCGGCGTGGCTCGACCGCATCACCCTGCCGTCGCTGTGGGGCCTGTTCGCCAGCCGATTCACCCAGACCCTGCTGCAGACCAAGCAGTATGTGCGCTGGGCCCACCAGCTGTTGAACATGGCCTGCGTGATCTATCTCTTCGCCATTGTCTTGACCCTGCTCGATCAACGCTATCTGGCAGCCTGGGCCATCGCGCTGCTGTCGCTGACCAGCATCCCTGCCGCGCTGGGCAGTGCAGTGGTGCGCTGGCGCCAGGGCTTTTTTCCTGCGCAACTGTACCTTTATGGCTACGGCCTGGTGCTGGGCAGCGTGGCCATCCTGCTGCTACGCACCACCGGCTTATTACAACCGGCCGAATGGAATGCCTATGTATTTCCACTCGCGGTGGCCGCGGAATCCATCCTGTTCTCTTTCGCCCTGGCGTATCGCATCCAGATACTCAAGCAGGAGCGCGCCGTGGCGCTGCAGCAAGCGGATCGTGAAAAAACCGCACGCCTGGCCCAACTCCAGGCCAGCGCCGATGAGCTGCAGGCTGCGGTGACCGCACGCACCGCCGAACTGGCCGCGACCAACGAACAACTGCGTGAACGCGAGTGCGAGCTGCAGCATGCTGCCTTCCACGACCTGCTGACCGAGTTGCCCAACCGCCGCTACCTGGTCGAACGCTGCGAGTCGGCCCTGGCGCATGCCGAGCGACACAAGGAAAGCGTGGCGCTGCTGCTGATCGACCTGGATCACTTCAAGCCGATCAATGATCGCTTCGGCCATGCGGCCGGCGACCTGATGCTGCAGGTGATTGCCAGGCGCCTGCGCGAACACGTGCGCCTGGGTGACACGGTAGCGCGCCTGGGCGGTGACGAGTTCGCCGTGCTGATCTGTGGCAGCGACGCCGAAAGCCAGGCCCGCGAAATCGCCGAGCGCCTGCTGGCGGAGCTGTCCGAACCCGTGCACTACGGTGCCGAGCGCCTGCGTGTGACCATCAGCATCGGCGTGGCGCTCTATCCACGCCATGCGAAGAACTTCACCGGGCTGTACAAGATCGCCGACCAGGCGCTCTACCGCGTCAAGGAACTGGGACGCTCAGGCGCGCGCGTGCACGGTGATGATGGCGAGCTGAGCGAGCAGGCCTGCCTGCAGCTGGACATTCTCAAAGTACCCAGCGGCCTGGCCTAGCCGATATAGCGACGCGGTACTCGCGCTGTGACCTTGGTCAGCAGCTCGTAGCCGATGGTGCCGCAGGCTGCCGCCACCTCATCCAGCGGCAGATATGCGCCCCATAGCTCCACCGGCGAATCGACATCAGCCTCGGGTAGGTCGGTGATATCCACCGCCAGCATGTCCATCGACACCCGGCCCGCCAACGCCGCACGCTGCCCGTCGACCAGTACCGGCGTGCCGCTCGGCGCATGGCGCGGGTAACCGTCGGCATAACCGCAGCTGACCGTGGCAATCCGCGAAGGCCGCTGCGCCACCCAGCTCGCGCCATAACCGACACTTTCACCAGCAGCCACTTCACGCACGGCGATCACCCGCGCAGCCAGAGTCATGGCGGGCCTGAGCCCAAGCTCGCGCGCACTCAGCTCGGCGAACGGCGTCGCCCCGTAGAGCATGATGCCGGGACGCAGCCAATCCATGTGCGCGGCGGGAATGGTCAGCACCGCCGCCGAGTTGGCCAGGGATCGGCGGTTGAAATCCAGGTCCAGCAGATCGAGAAAACGCTCGACCTGCTGCTCGGTGAGGGGATGCCCACGCTCGTCGGCACAGGCGAAATGGCTGAGCAGGTTGAGCTCTTTGACCTGGTCGGCGTCTTCAAGCTGCGCATGCCACTGGCGCAGGCTGGTAGCATCGAAACCGAGGCGATGCATGCCGGAGTCCAGCTTGAGCCAGACATTCAGTGGCCGCACCAGATCACTGGCGAGCAGCGCCTCGGCCTGCGCTGCACTCTGCACCACCAGATCCAGTCCCAGCTGCGCAGCGATGGCATGCTCGCTAGCCTCGAAGCAGCCTTCGAGCAGCAGGATGCGCGCCTCGCCATGCATGGCGCGCACTTCCGCCGCCTCTTCCAGGCAGGCCACGGCGAAGCCGTCGGCAACATCGTGCAGCGCCGTGACCACTTCGCGCACGCCGTGCCCATAGGCATTGGCCTTGACCACCGCAAAAGCCTGACGCCCCGGCGCGCAGCGCTTGGCGACGGCGTAGTTGTGGGCAATGGCGGAGAGGTCGACGATGGCAGCTAGCGGGCGCATGGCAGAAGGCCTGAACGAAAAACGGGCGCCCATCTTAACCGCTGGGCGCCCGTTTTCATTGATCTAGAGCGTAGCCCGGATGCAATCCGGGAGCTTCTGCGTCAAGAGCCCCGGATTTCATCCGGGCTACAGAGCTCGCCCCTACGACGCCCGGGCTACGACTGTCATTCATCCTCGAACTGATAGCTGCCCGGCGCCAGGTTCTCGAAGCGCGAATACTTGCCGAGGAAGGCCAGGCGCGCAGTGCCAAGCGGACCGTTACGCTGCTTGCCGATGATGATCTCGGCCACGCCCTTGTACTCGGTCTCAGGGTGGTACACCTCGTCGCGATAGACGAACAGGATGATGTCGGCGTCCTGCTCGATCGCACCGGATTCACGCAAGTCGGAGTTGATCGGGCGTTTGTTGGGGCGCTGCTCCAGACCACGGTTGAGCTGCGACAGGGCGATGACCGGGCAGTTGAATTCCTTGGCCAGGCCCTTGAGCGAGCGCGAAATCTCGGAAATCTCGTTGACCCGGCTGTCGCCGCTGGAGCCCGGAATCTGCATCAACTGTAGGTAGTCGACCATGATCAGACCGATCTCGCCGTGCTCGCGAGCCAGGCGCCGCGTACGCGCACGCATCTCGCTGGGAGAAATGCCCGCCGTATCGTCGATAAACAGCTTGCGGTCGTTGAGCAGGTTGACCGCACTGGTCAGGCGCGGCCAGTCATCGTCGTCGAGCTGACCGGCACGTACCTTGGTCTGGTCGATGCGCCCCAGGGAGGCAAGCATACGAATGACGATGGATTCCGAAGGCATCTCCAGCGAGTAGACGAGGATCGACTTGTCGCTGCGCATCAGCGCGTTCTCCACCAGGTTCATGGCGAAGGTGGTCTTACCCATCGACGGACGGCCGGCGACGATGATCATGTCGGCCGGCTGCAGGCCGCTGGTCAGGTTATCCAAATCGTCGAAGCCGGTGGACAGACCGGTGATCGCATCGCCGTTGTTGAACAGCGTATCGATACGGTCGATGGCCTTGACCAGAATGTCGTTGATGCCCACCGGGCCACCGGTCTTGGGCCGGTCTTCGGCGATCTGGAAGATCAGCCGCTCCGCTTCGTCGAGGATTTCCTCGCCGGTACGGCCTTCCGGCGCATAGGCGCTGTCGGCGATCTCGTTGCTGATGCTGATCAGTTTGCGTAGGGTCGCACGCTCACGAATGATCTGCGCGTAGGCCTTGATGTTGGCCACCGACGGCGTGTTCTTGGCCAGCTCGGCGAGGTAGGCCAGGCCGCCGACCTGCGACAATTGCCCTTCCTTGTCCAACTGTTCAGACAGGGTCACCACGTCGAACGGCTCGTTACGCTCGGCCAGCTTGAAGATCGCGCGGAAGATCAGGCGGTGATCATGGCGATAGAAATCGACATCGGAAACGCCATCGAGCACACGCTCCCAGGCGTTGTTATCGAGCATCAGGCCGCCCAGTACCGCCTGCTCCGCCTCGATGGAGTGCGGAGGCACTTTCAGGGCTGCGGTCTGCAGGTCGTATTGCTCGGGGATGCTGATGTCGTTCATAGGCTCGAGAGGAAAATGCTGCGATAGAAAAACAAAGGGCACGGATCGCCGAAGCGATGCCGTGCCCGATTGTCAGCAGACCGGCACCTGAGTGCAAGTCCGCCTGGCGGCTGCTTAATTAGGCAGCAACCACGATCACCTTAACGGTGGCTTCGACGTCGGTGTGCAGGTGCACAGCTACGTCGTATTCGCCGACCTGACGGATAGTACCGTTGGGCAGACGAACTTCGGCCTTGGCCACTTCAACGCCGGAGGCGGTCAGGGCGTCAGCGATGTCGTGGGTACCGATCGAACCGAACAGCTTGCCTTCATCGCCAGCAACGGCGGTGATGGTGACTTCCAGCTCAGCCAGTTGAGCAGCGCGAGCTTCAGCGGAAGCTTTCTTCTCGGCAGCGGCTTTTTCCAGCTCGGCGCGGCGGGCTTCGAACGCAGCTACGTTTTCAGCGGTAGCAGCGGTGGCCTTGCCTTGCGGCAGCAGGAAGTTACGGCCGTAACCGGCTTTAACATTCACTTTGTCGCCCAGGTTGCCCAGGTTGGCGATTTTTTCCAGCAGGATGACTTCCATTTGGGTCTTACCTCTTAACTTTTAACCTTCACCGTCCGCGGGCCCACTCTTGCGAGCGAGGCGACCGCGAAAATCAAACAGACTGTCGACGATGGCCAGAACCACCAGTAGCGGATAGATCAGCTGCATGAACAGCAAGAGCGTGATGTACATGCCCACCAGCCAGAAGCGAGCGAGCCCATCCTTCTCCACCAGACCGTGCACCAGGGCGATCCCGGCGAACAGCAACGGCACGCTGCATAGCGGCGTGAGCATGGCCAACTGCGGCCCCAGGTTGGGGCCTAGCATCATGCCCGCCAGCAGCAACAGCGCCTGCGGCAGCGACAGTCTCAAGGCGCGGAACTCGCGACCGAAACCGCCTGGGTTGTACAACACGGCCTGCCAGTAACGCCCAAGAATCAGGCTCAGCAAGCTCAGGATCTGCAGCAAGGCTGCCAGCAATCCGGTCAGCACCGGTGCAATCAGCGCCTCGAGACGCTCGCGTTCACTCACCGCCAATTGCTGATGAGCCCCGTCGAACATGGTCGGCAGCAGCTTTTGCAGCTCACCGGCCATGGCCTCGATGGGTTCGCGGAACACCGCCCCGAGGACCACTCCATACACCAGGCCCAGCGCCACACTGCTCAGCAGTATGCGGTTCCAGGTCCAACTGGCGCGCAACAACAACGCCAGGCTCAGCGCACCGACCAGCACCAGCAAGGTGCGCGGCTCGCCGAAATACCACCAGGCAATCGCCGGCAGCATGGCCCAGGCCAGGATGCCCATGGCATCGCTGGCTCCGCGCCGCAACAGCACCAGGCTGCCTGCGGCGGCACTCAACCAGAACAACAGCGGCATCGCTGCCGATCCCACCACCACGAGGGTGGCCTGCATACGGCCGCGCATGATGTATTCAGCCAGGGCGCGCATGCGATCTATTCCTTAACGCTTGTCGACTATCCGATCTCAGCGGCCGTGGCTGTCGGTGTAGGGCAGCAGGGCCAGGAAGCGGGCGCGCTTGATAGCGGTGGCCAGCTGACGCTGATAACGAGCCTTGGTACCGGTGATACGGCTGGGAACGATCTTGCCGGTTTCCGAGATGTAGGCTTTCAGGGTGTTGAGATCTTTGAAATCGATCTCTTTCACGTCTTCAGCGGTGAAGCGGCAGAATTTACGACGACGGAAGAAACGTGCCATGTGATTGGCTCCTCAATAGATCCGTGGATTACTCGTCAGCGTTGTCGCTGTCGTTGTTGTCGCTGTCATCGCCGTCGTTGGACTCGGCGTTTTCAGGACGTTCACGACGCTCGCGGCGCTCACTGCGGTTTTCTTCGGCCTTCAGCATCTCGGACTGGCCAGTGACGGCCTCGTCGCGACGGATGACCAGGTTACGGATCACGGCGTCGTTGTAGCGGAAGTTGTCTTCCAGCTCGGCCAGGGCCTTGCCGGTGCACTCTACGTTGAGCATCACGTAGTGGGCTTTGTGGACGTTGTTGATGGCGTAAGCCAGCTGACGACGGCCCCAGTCTTCCAGGCGGTGAATCTTGCCACCGTCTTCTTCGATCAGCTTGGTGTAACGCTCGACCATGCCGCCGACTTGCTCGCTCTGGTCCGGGTGAACCAGAAAGATGATTTCGTAATGACGCATAAATGCTCCTTACGGGTTGTAGCCTGCCAACTAAAGTGGTCAGGCAAGGAGTGGGTTTTTCTCGTGATGAGCTTGCCAGGCGGTAGGCGCAAAAAGGCCTGCCGTCACAGCAAGGGGCGCAATTCTAGAGAAGCCCCCCGCCGCGCGCAAGGCGAATTGGCGATTATTTGAACAACAGCGACCGGCCCTTCCTGTAGGAGCGAATTTATTTCGCGATCATGGGCCGACATCGACTCATCGCGAATAAATTCGCGCCTACAGGTCGCTTACTTACCTTTCCTCTGCCGCACCGCCTCGAACAGACAGACGCCGGTCGCGACGGAGACGTTGAGACTGCTGACGCTGCCGCCCATGGGCAGCTTGACCAGGTAATCGCAGTGCTCGCGGGTCAGGCGGCGCATGCCCTTGCCCTCGGCGCCCATGACCAGCACCGTCGGGCCGGTCATGTCGAGCTGGTACAACTCCTGCTCGGCCTCGCCGGCGGTGCCGACCACCCAAAGGCCCTTCTTCTGCAGTTTTTCCAAGGTGCGCGCCAGGTTGGTCACGGCGACCAGCGGAATCACCTCCGCCGCGCCGCAGGCCACCTTGCGCACAGTGGCATTGAGGGTGGCGGACTTGTCCTTCGGCACGATCACCGCCAGCGCACTCGCCGCATCGGCGGTACGCAGGCAGGCGCCCAGGTTGTGCGGGTCGGTCACGCCGTCGAGCACCAGCAGCAGCGGTACGCCCTCGCTACGCTCGAGCAGTTCGTCGAGCATGTTCTCACCCCAGACCTGGCTCGGGCTGACCTCGGCGACCACGCCCTGGTGCACGCCTTCGGCCCACTCGTCCAGCTCCTGGCGCTCCTTGTGCCCGACCGGCACGCGATGCTGCGCCGCCAGCTCCAGCATCGGCTGGATGCGTGGCGCCTGGCGGCTCTCGGCCAGCCACAGTTGCTTGACCCGCTTGGGGTGGTGGCGCAGCAGCGCCTCCACGGCATGCACGCCGTAAACCTTTTCCAGCTGACTCATCGTTTCGCCTTACGCTTGCTCGGCTTGCTGCCACTCGCCTCGGCCTTGCCCTTGGGCGCCGGCGCACCCTTGCGATGGCCGGAGGGTTTCTTCGCCGGCGCCTTGCCGCCACCTTTCTTGGCGCTGTCGAGCAGGGCCTTCTTCACTTCGCGGCTTTTCTGCACATCGGTATTGCCCATGCCGCGAGACTTACCGCTACGGCGCGCATCATCGTCCTTGCCGGTCTTGCCCTGGCTCAGTTCGAAATCGATCTTGCGCTCGTCCAGATCGACGCGCATCACCTTGACCTCGACGCTATCGCCAAGGCGGAAGCTGCGGCCGCTGCGCTCGCCGGACAGGCGATGGTGAACCGGATCGAAGTGATAGTAGTCGGCCGGCAGCGCGGTCACGTGCACCAGGCCCTCGACGTAGATGTCACGCAGCTCGACGAAGATGCCGAAGCCGGTCACCGCCGTGATCACGCCCTCGAAGGTCTCGCCGACGCGATCCTGCATGAACTCGCACTTGAGCCAGTTGACCACGTCACGAGTCGCCTCGTCGGCACGGCGCTCCGTCATCGAGCACTGCTCGCCGAGTTTTTCCAGGGTCGCTTCGTCGTAGGGATAGATGCGCGCCTTGGGCATGGTCGCCGCACCGGCACGTTCCACGTGCTTGGTTTCGCGCTTGGAACGGATCACGCTGCGAATGGCGCGGTGCACCAGCAGATCGGGGTAGCGACGGATCGGCGAGGTGAAGTGGGTATAGGCCTCGTAGTTCAGGCCGAAGTGCCCTTCGTTCTGCGCGCTGTACACCGCCTGGCTCAACGACCGCAGCATCACGGTCTGAATCAGGTGATAGTCCGGACGCTCGCGGATGCTTTCCAGCAGACGCTGATAGTCCTTGGGCGACGGGCCGTCCTTGGACTTGCCACGCTGCAGCGACAGACCCAGCTCGCCGAGGAAGGCCTTGAGCTTCTCCAGGCGCTCCAGCGGCGGGCCGTCGTGCACGCGGTACAGCGAAGGAATCTCGTGATCCTGCATGAAGCGCGCGGTGGCCACGTTGGCGGCCAGCATGCACTCCTCGATCAGCTTGTGCGCATCGTTGCGCTGGGTCGGGCGGATCTCGTCGATCTTGCGATCGGTGCCGAAGACGATGCGCGTCTCCTGCGTCTCGAAATCGATGGCGCCGCGCTCGTGACGGGCCGCGACCAGCACCTGATACAGCGCATAGAGCTGGTTGAGGTGCGGCAGGACTTCCTTGTACTCGCTGCGCAGGGATTTGCCCTCGCTGCTCTTGGGATCTTCCAGCATCAGGCTGACCTTGTTGTAGGTCAGGCGCGCATGGGAGTGGATCACCGCCTCGTAGAACTTGTAGTCGACCATCTGGCCGCTCTTGGACATGGTCATTTCGCAGACCATGGCCAGGCGATCGACATGCGGGTTGAGCGAGCACAGACCGTTGGACAGCTCCTCCGGCAGCATCGGCACGACGCGCTCGGGGAAATACACCGAGTTGCCACGCTCGACCGCCTCGGCGTCCAGCGCCGAACCGACCTTGACGTAGTGCGATACGTCGGCGATGGCCACATAGAGCTTCCAGCCGCCGGAGAACAGCTTCCAGCGGCTGCTGTTCTTCTCGCAGTACACGGCGTCGTCGAAGTCGCGGGCGTCTTCGCCGTCGATGGTGACGAAGGGCAGATGACGCAGGTCGACGCGCTTCTCCTTGTCCTTCTCTTCCACTTCAGGCTTGAGCTTGCGCGCTTCCTTGATCACGCCTTCGGGCCAGACGTGCGGGATATCGTAGCTACGCAGCGCTACGTCGATCTCCATGCCCGGCGCCATGTAGTTGCCGATCACCTCGACGATATCGCCCTGCGGCTGGAAGCGCTGGGTCGGCCAGTGGGTGATCTTGATCTCGACGAACTGACCGATGCGTGCCCCGGCGGTGCGGCCCGGCGTGACCAGCACTTCCTGCTGGATCTTGGGATTGTCGGCGACGACGAAGCCGATACCGTTCTCTTCGTAGTAACGGCCGACGATGCTCTCATGAGCGCGTTCGATCACCTCGACGATGCCGCCTTCACGGCGACCACGGCGATCAAAACCCGCCACCCGCACCAACGCACGATCACGATCGAACACCAGGCGCATCTGCGCCGGGCTGAGGAACAGGTCGTCACTGCCGTCGTCCGGCACGAGGAAGCCGAAACCGTCGCGGTGACCGCTGATGCGCCCGCAGATCAGGTCGAGCTTGTCCACCGGGGCGTAAGTGCCACGACGGGTATAGATAAGCTGACCGTCGCGCTCCATGGCGCGCAGTCGGCGGCGCAGCGCTTCGAGTTGGTCGTCGGTGTCGAGACCGAACTCTTCGACCAGTTGCTCACGGCTGGCAGGCGAACCACGCTCGGCCAGATGGGCCAGGATCAGTTCGCGGCTGGGGATGGGGTTGTCGTATTTTTCCGCCTCGCGGGCGGCCTCGGGATCGAGGGATTGCCAATCGGCCATGTAGGAAGGATTACCTATGCTTATGTATAAAGGTGTATGCCATCTGCCTATTGAAGCGCGAAAACGGCATTCACGGCAGCTTTTCCGGCGACAATAATTTTTTTACGGTCAGGGGTTTACAAGGCAAATGCCCGCCCGTATAGTTCGCGCCCACAGCGTCAAGCAGACGTTGTAACACGAAGCAGATGAGGAATCATCGGTTTCAGTGCCCAGGTGGCGGAATTGGTAGACGCGCTGGTTTCAGGTATCAGTGGCTTAACGGCCGTGGAAGTTCGAGTCTTCTCCTGGGCACCAAATTTCGTGAAGTGGTTTGATAACCCACTTTGCAAATACGGATGCAACGCTCCGTGTCGGTAACGACGAACATTGCTGCAGTGCCCAGGTGGCGGAATTGGTAGACGCGCTGGTTTCAGGTATCAGTGGCTTAACGGCCGTGGAAGTTCGAGTCTTCTCCTGGGCACCAAATTTCAAAAAACCGAGTCGAATGGCTCGGTTTTTTATTGCCTGGAAAAAACCGCACGCGCGAGTTCTGCTCGCGAACTCTTGCCAGGCAAAAGCTTCGCGAGCAGAGCTCGCTCCCACAGCAATCCTCTCTAGACCCTGAACTGCCCCAGGCTGGCCTTGAGCTGTGCCGCCAGCTCGTCCAGTGCACGCGCATTGCCGGCGATTGCCGTCACCGCCTCGGCCGCACGCTGCGCCTCGGCGTGGATGATCTCGACGCGCCCACGTACCGCGCCGGCGCCCTCGGCCTGATGAGCCGCCGCCTGCGTCGCCGCATTGATGGCGCCATGCACCTCGTCGACCGACTGCTGCACCGACTGTTGCAGGCGCGCACTGTCGCGCAGCACCTGCAAGCCTTCGCCACCTTGCGCGCCCGCCTGAGCGATAGCGGCTACGGCCTCCTGCGCGCCACGCTGCAGGGCTGCAATGTGGGTCTGAATATCGCCGGTGGACTGCTGGGTCTTGCTCGCCAGCGCGCGTACCTCGTCAGCCACCACAGCGAAACCTCGCCCGCTCTCGCCAGCGCGCGCCGCCTCGATGGCGGCATTGAGCGCCAGCAAATTGGTCTGCTCGGCGATGGACTGAATCACCGTCAGCACCACCTCGATCTGCTCGCTCTGCTTGGCCAGGCGTTCGATCACCGCCGAGCCATCCGCCACGCGCGCGACCAGGCCTTCGATCAGGGTCGACAGGCGCTGCGCAATAGCAGCGTTCTCGTGCGCTGCCTGACGGATGCTATCGACGCGCTGCAACGCTTCCTGCATCGACTGGCTCTCCGACTGCGCCTCGTCAGCCATCTGCTCCAGCGCCTGCAGACTGCCCGCCACCTCGTCGCGCTGCCGCCCGGCAGCTGCTTCAGCCGCCACGCCGCGCTGGGTCAGACTGCGAATCTGCTCACCGGTACGCAGGGCCACTTCACCCGACTCACGCACGATGGGCTGCAGCTTGGCGATAAAGCGATTGACGGCATCGGCCATCTCGCCGACCTCGTCCTGGCTGTCGATACTCACGCGCCGCGTCAGATCCCCCTCGCCCGCCGCCAGGTCATTGAGCGCTGCACTGAGCAGACGCAAGCGGCTCAGCACCCGCCACCCCAGCACCAACGCCACTACCAGCATCGCCAGAGCACCGACCACCAGCAGCCCCAGCGCAATGTTCCAGCGCAGGGAATCCGCCGCGATACGCACCGACTCACCACCGTTGCGTGCCATTTCCTGGGTGTAGCGCTCGGCAGATTGCAAACGCGCGCGCAACGCCCGAGTCGCCTCCTCGGAAGCGCCCGCCAGGCTGCTGTCGACCAACTCTCCCGCACCACTGACCAGCGCCGCAAAGCGGCCATCGAGCGCAGTCAGCTCACGCTCGACGACATCCAGCGACAACCCCATCTGCACCTTGCCGATCGACGCCCCCATCGGATTGATGTCGGCCTCGACCACATAGACGCGCGAATCACGCGAGGCGGCATCCACCAATCTGTCCAGCGGCGAGTCGCCCTGCCCCGCCGCGACCAACTCGCGCACCTGCGCATTGCTGCGGTTGAAGTTGCGCGTCAAACGCTTGCCTTCGGCGTCATAGATGATGGCGAACAGCACCGCCGGGTCCTGCTGGGCGATTCGCGTCAGCGCGGTGAGTGCCGGAATGTCCAGATCCCAGATGGACTTGGGCGCCACACCGGCCAACAATTGCGCCAGCGCCTGACCGGATTGCTTGAGATTACCCTCCAGCACCACGCGCAGTTGCGCCTGCTCGTCCTTCAATTGGCCGGAAAGGCCTTCACCCAGGCGCGTACGCGTACTGCTCGCGAGCGTCGCAAGCCCCTGGCTCATCTCACGCTCGGCCATGCCCAACTCTTCGCCCAGACGGCGACTTTCACCGCCAAGGCGCTGCGCCAGGTCCTCGACCATGCCGTCGACCGACGCCCTCATCAACCACACCGCCAGCCCCACCTGCACCAACATGGCCAGGCCAAGCGCGACGAACACCGGGCGCAGCAGGCGGCTGCGCAACATGGAAACGATGGCGAACACTGGGGACACTCCTCAACGACCGTAACAGCTATAACGGCGACTTCCGGGATTTATTGAGTGCAAGCAAGGCGCGTGCCCACGACCCACGGAGCAGACAGCAGTAAACCAACGAGAGCCCGCATTATGGCTGCAGATTCACACAACAATGCCAGCGACCTGCGATAACAGCCAGCCACAAAAAAGCCGCCCGAAGGCGGCTCTTTCAGCTCGACAACAGCGATCAGGCGAACGGATGACGCAGCACGATGGTCTCGTTGCGGTCCGGGCCGGTGGAGATGATGTCGATCGGCGCTCCGACCAGCTCTTCCACGCGCTTGATGTAGGCACGGGCAGCAGCCGGCAGCTCGTCCAGGCTCTTGGCGCCCAGGGTGGACTCGCTCCAGCCCGGCATTTCTTCGTAGACCGGTTGCAGGCCAATGTAGCTGTCGGCGTCGGTTGGCGCATCGACCAGCACCTGGCCATTGGCATCCTTGTAACCGGTGCAGATGCGGATGGTTTCCAGGCCGTCGAGCACGTCCAGCTTGGTCAGGCAGATGCCGGAGATGCTGTTGACGTCGATGGCACGACGCAGGATCACGGCATCGAACCAGCCGCAACGACGGGCACGGCCAGTAGTGGAGCCAAACTCATGGCCACGCTTGGCCAGGGTCGCGCCGACATCGTCGAACAGCTCGGTCGGGAACGGACCGGAACCGACGCGGGTGGTGTAGGCCTTGGTGATACCCAGGATGTAGTCCAGGTACAGCGGGCCGAAACCGGAGCCGGTGGCGATACCGCCGGCCGTGGTGTTGGAGCTGGTGACGTAGGGGTAGGTACCGTGGTCGATATCCAGCAGCGAGCCCTGGGCACCCTCGAACATGATGTCGCGGCCGCTGCGGCGCAAGTCATGCAGTACGGCAGTGACGTCAGTCATCATCGGCCTGAGCAGCTCGGCGTACTCCATGCACTCATCCAGAGTCTTCTGGAAGTCGATGGCCGGCTCCTTGTAAAAGTTGACCAGCTGGAAGTTGTGGTAGTCCAGCAGCTCGCCCAGCTTGGCGGCGAAACGCTCGCGGTGGAACAGGTCACCAACACGCAACCCACGACGCGCGACCTTGTCTTCGTAGGCCGGGCCGATACCGCGACCGGTGGTACCGATCTTGGCGTCACCACGGGCCTTCTCGCGCGCTTGGTCCAGCGCCACGTGGTAGGACAGGATCAACGGGCAAGCCGGGCTGATGCGCAGGCGCTCGCGCACCGGCACACCCTTGTCTTCCAGCTTGGTGATTTCGCGCATCAGGGCGTCGGGAGCGACGACCACGCCGTTGCCGATCAGGCACTCGACGCCTTCGCGCAGGATGCCGGACGGAATCAGGTGCAGGACGGTCTTCTCACCATCGATCACCAGGGTGTGGCCGGCATTGTGGCCACCCTGATAGCGCACGACTGCAGCGGCCTGCTCGGTGAGCAGGTCGACGATCTTGCCCTTGCCCTCATCACCCCACTGGGTGCCCAGGACGACGACATTCTTACCCATGATACTGGTCCTCTTCGCGCAAGCTTGGATGCCGACCACAGGCCGGCGAAAATGAAATCAGGACGCCAGGGGCGCCACCTGCCAACGTCCATCGCGCAGCGTCAGCAGACGGTCACAGCCTGCTTCGCGCGCATCCGCCTCGCTCTGCCCGGGTAGCGCCTGTACCACGCGCTCACCCTCACCACGCAGACGACGAACGGCCTGCCACAGATAGAGGTCATGATTATCCGGCGCCCAGACGCCGCTGATCGTTTCATCCAGACGCATATCCCCCAGGGTCACCAGGGTCTTCAGGTCAGTGGAGAAGCCGGTCGCCGGACGAGCCCGACCGAACACCGCGCCGGTATCGTCGTAACGGCCGCCCTGAGCGATGGCACCGCCCTCGCCCGGCACGAACGCCGCGAACACCACGCCGGTGTGATAGTTGTAGCCGCGCAGCTCGCCCAAGTCGAAATACAGCGGCAGCTCGGGATAACGCAGCTCCAGCGCATCGGCGATGGCCACCAGTTCATCGAGCGCAGCATGCACCGCATCCGGCGCCTCGACCAGTGCCGCCTGGGCCAGGTCCAGCACCTCGCGCCCGCCGCACAGCTCGGCCAGCGAACGCAGCATGCTGCCCAGACCAGCCGGCAACGCTGCGGTCAGGGACTCGATCTCATCCATGGCCTTGCGCTGCAGCGCATCGAACAGCTGCTGCTCGGCTTCGCCGGACAAACCAGCGGCGCGCGCCAGGCCGCGATAGATGCCGACATGACCGAGGTCCATGTGCACATCCGGCACCGCAGCGAGTTCGAGGGTCTCGACCAGCAGGCTGATCACCTCGATATCGCTGGCCGGGCTGGCGTCGCCATAGAGCTCGGCGCCCAGCTGGATGGGACTGCGCGAGGTGGTCAGCGCGCGCGGCTGAGCGTGCAGCACGCTGCCGGCGTAGCACAGACGGCTCGGACCTTCACGGCGCAGGGTATGGGCATCGATACGCGCCACCTGCGGGGTGATGTCGGCACGAAAGCCCATTTGCCGACCGGATAGCGGATCGGTGACCTTGAAGGTGCGCAGGTCGAGATCCTGGCCGGCGCCAGTCAGCAGGGATTCCAGGTACTCGATATGGGGGGTGACGACGAATTCGTAACCCCAACGTTGGAACAGATCCAGCACCTGGCGGCGTGCCGCCTCGATGCGCGCCGCTTCCGGCGGCAGTACTTCTTCGATGCCATCTGGCAGCAGCCAGCGGTCTACCGTTGCCATTTCGCCATTCCCCTCTCGATCCGGGCGGCACAAGCCTTCAGTGAAGCAGATATAGAAGAGCAGTACCCAGCAGCATGCTGGCCAGCCCCATAAGACGCAGTCGACGGTCGGGCAGACGCGCTGCCTGCAATACCGCCCCGCGCCAATGGCGCGGATAGAGGAAGGGCAGGATGCCTTCCAGCACCAATACCAGACACAGTGCGATGCCGAGTTCCTGCCACATGATTCCCACAGACGCAAAAAAGCCGGGATTTTCCCGGCTGCCGCATCATACCACGTTTTCCCCCGAGGTCACCCTGACGACGCATCGCGCCGCCAGGGTTGCCGATCAAGGCTTGGCTTTTTCCAGGTAGCGGAAGAAATCGCTACTTGGGTCCAGCACCAGCACATCACGCTTGTCAGCGAAGCTTTCGCGGTACGCCTGCAGGCTGCGGTAGAAGGAGTAGAACTCCTGATCCTGCCCATACGCCTGGGAGTAGATGGAAGCAGCCCTGGCATCACCATCACCGCGCAGCTCTTCGGCTTCACGATAGGCTTCGGCCAGCAGCACACGGCGCTGACGATCAGCGTCTGCACGAATACCCTCGGCCAGCTCACGACCCTTGGCGCGGTGCTCGCGAGCTTCACGCTCACGCTCGGTGCTCATCCGCTCGAACACGCTGCGGTTGACCTCACGCGGCAGGTCGATGGCCTTGACCCGCACGTCGACCACCTCGATACCCAGCTCGCGCTCGGCAGCACGATTCAAGGTAGCGGTCACGTCAGCCATCAGCGCATCACGTTCGCCGGATACCGACTCGTGCAGGGTGCGCTTACCGAACTGGTCACGCAGCGAAGCTTCCAGACGACGCGCCAGGCGCTCGTCGGCGACCTGCTTCATGCCGGAGGTGGACTGATAGAAGCGCTCGGCATCCTTCACCCGCCACTTGGCATAGGCGTCGACCATCAGCGCCTTCTTCTCCAGGGTCAGGAAGCGCGAGGAAGTCGAATCCAGGGTCAGTAGGCGACCATCGAAGATGCGCACCTGGTTGACGTAAGGAATCTTCACATGCAGACCAGGCTGCACATCAGGATTGACCACACGACCGAACTGCAGCAATACCGCACGCTCGGTTTGCGCCACGATGTAGAAGCTATTCCATGCCACCAGGGCCAGAACCACGGCCACGATCAGGCCGATCAGGGACTTGTTGCTCATCAACGGCCCTCCCGGGTACGCAGGTTACGCTGCGACAGATCGCCGCTAACCGGCACGGCCGGATCACGCGTTGTCGTATTGCTGCTGTTGGCCGAACCGGAGGAAGAGGAACCACCACGGCTGTCGATCATCTTGTCCAGCGGCAGATAGAGCAGGTTGTTCTGCCCCTTGTCGCCAGTGACCAGAACCTTGCTGGTGTTGCTCATCATTTCCTGCATGGTGTCCAGATACAGACGTTCACGAGTGACTTCCGGCGCCTTGCGATACTCGGCGACCAGCTTGGTGAAGCGGTCGGCCTCACCCTGGGCGCGAGCGATGACTTCATCACGGTAACCGTTGGCTTCCTCCAGCAGACGCTGGGCCTGGCCACGGGCTTCCGGAATCACGCCATTGGCGTAGGACTCGGCCTGGTTCTTCTCGCGCTGCTCGTCTTCACGGGCACGGATCACGTCATCGAAGGCTTCCTGAACTTCACGCGGCGCAGCAGCGCTCTGGATGTTCACCTGGGTGATGGTGATACCGGTGCGGTAGTTGTCGAGGAAACGCTGCAGACGCTCGCGCACTTCGCTGGCCATCAGCTCACGACCTTCGGTCAGCACCTGGTCCATCTCGGTGGAGCCCACGACATGGCGCACGGCGCTGTCGGTGGCGTGCTGCAGGCTAACTTCCGGCTGGTCGACGTTGAGCACGAAGTCCTGCAGGTTGCTCACGCGATACTGCACGGTCAGCGGCACTTCGATGATGTTCTCGTCCTCGGTCAGCATGGCGCCCTGCTTGCTGTAGGCGCGCTCACGCGTGACGTTTTCCTGGAACTTGCGATCGATCGGCGGGAAGTAGATGTTCAGGCCCGGACCGACGGTCTCGTGGTATTTGCCGAAGCGCAGCACCACGGCCTGCTCCTGCTCATCCACCACATAGATCGCGCTGTACAGCCAGACCACCGCCAACAGGCCGAGGCCTACGAACAGCAGGCCGAAGCCACCGCCACCACCGCTGCGGCCGGAATCGTCGCCACCACGTTTCTTGCCACCGAAAAGCCCGTTCAGGCTTTCTTGCAACTTGCGGAACGCTTCGTCGAGATCCGGCGGGCCCTGCCGGCCACCGCCTTTGCGGCCGCCCCAAGGGTCTTGATTGTTCGAGTTGCCACCCGGCTCATTCCAAGCCATAGCGTTCTCCGTACTGATAAAGCGAAGGCGCGCCCACGGCGCGCCGGCCAATGCTACCCAAAGCCCAAGGGTGACGGCAAAGCCGCCACTGCAGGCTTTATTGCAAAGTATGTTGCTCGATAAAGGCTTGAGGCTCCAACCCCTCGCGACTCACCAAACGATTGAGCTCGACTCGCGGCAAACGTACCGACAGCAAGCTATGACCCTGCTCATCGTGCTCTTCACTCTGCACCGCACCCAAGGCGAAGAACTGCGCACGCAGCCTTCCCAGACGCTGCGGCAACTGCAGCGTGGCGACGAACAAATCCTCGCCCAACAGCTCTGCCACGGCCTGTCGCAACAACTCCAGACCACGCCCTTCACGCGCCGACAGCCAGACACGAACCGGCTTGCCGTCACCATCGCGCTGAATCTGCGGCTCGACACCTTCCAACAAATCCAGCTTGTTGTATACCTCGAGCATCGGCAGTTCGTTCGCGCCGATCTCCTTGAGCACTTCCTGCACCTGCTCGATCTGCGCCATGCGCTCGGGCTCATGGGCATCGATCACGTGCAGCAGCAAGTCGGAGTTGCTCGACTCTTCCAGCGTAGCGCGGAAGGCCTCGACCAGCTTGTGCGGCAGGTGGCGAATGAAACCCACGGTATCGGCCAGGACGATCGGACCGAGGTCATCGAGTTCCAGGCGGCGCAAGGTCGGGTCAAGGGTGGCGAACAGCTGGTCGGCCGCATACACCTCGGAAGTGGTCAGGGCATTGAACAGGGTGGACTTGCCGGCGTTGGTGTAACCCACCAGGGAAACCGACGGGATATCCGCGCGCTTGCGCCCGCGACGCGCCTGCTCTCGCTGGCTGCGCACCTTCTCCAGCTTCTGCTTGATCTGCCGAATGCGCACGCGCAACAGGCGGCGGTCGGTTTCCAGCTGGGTTTCGCCCGGGCCGCGCAGACCGATACCACCCTTCTGCCGCTCGAGGTGAGTCCAGCCGCGCACCAGGCGCGTGCTCATATGGTCGAGCTGAGCCAGCTCCACCTGCAGCTTGCCTTCGTGAGTACGCGCACGCTGGGCGAAGATATCGAGGATCAAGCCGGTGCGATCGAGCACACGACACTCGAAGGCGCGCTCGAGGTTGCGCTCCTGGCTGGGTGTCAGGGTGTGATTGAAGATGACCAGATCGGCCTCGACGGCCTTGACCTGGTCGCGCAGTTCCTCAACCTTGCCACTGCCGATCAGGAACTTGGCAGTCAGGCGGCTGCTGGGCACGCAAAAGAAAGCGGCCATATCGGCACCTGCCGACATGGCCAGCTCCTGGAACTCCTGGGGATCTTCGCTCGCCTCGGAGTCTTGGCCTTCCAGATGAACCAGGATGGCCCGCTCACCGCCCTCATGACGCTCGAAGAACAATGCAACCCCCTACTTAGGCGTTACCCGACTCGCCATCGGCCTGCTCGGCATCGCCAGCGCTCGGCAAACGAACCGGACGGCTGGGGACGACGGTAGAAATGGCGTGTTTGTAGACCATCTGGCTGACAGTGTTCTTCAGCAGGATGACGAACTGGTCGAAGGACTCGATCTGGCCCTGCAGCTTGATGCCGTTGACCAGATAAATGGAAACAGGGACGCGTTCCTTACGCAGGGTATTCAGGTAAGGGTCTTGTAGCGAATGCCCTTTTGACATGTGCCGCACTCCTTTCGAGGATCAATTTTCAATAATTTTAGTAAGTAAACAATAGCTTCAGACCGCCTCACCCCCAAGGATAGACGGCCAGCGGCAAGGTCTCATTTCAATATGGAGACGCTTTCCAGGTATTTCAAGGCGCGAGACAGATTGTCGCAGGCCAGACTATCGAGCCAGTGCAAACCATCCCAACCTCGTAGCCAGGTGAACTGCCGCTTGGCCAACTGGCGAGTGGCGATGATGCCGCGCTCGACCATTTCGTCCCGGGAAAGCTCACCATCGAGGTATTCCCATACCTGGCGATAGCCTACCGCCCTAATAGACGGCAATCCCGCGTGCAAGTCACTTCGGTTACGCAGGGCTTCGACCTCTTCTACGAAACCCTGTTCCAGCATCGCCCGAAATCGTTGAGCGATGCGGTCGTGCAAAATCTGACGCTGCGCCGGTGCGATAGCAAGCTGAGCAACAGTATAGGGTAATTGTCCGGTGCCCGATGTGCCCGTATCGGGATTTCCTGCAGCCTGGCGCCGGCGATGCTCGGTCATGCTCAGGCCACTGACGCGATAGACCTCAAGCGCCCGGGTCAGGCGCTGCGGATCGTTGGGATGGATGCGCGCCGCGGACTCCGGATCGACCGCCGCCAGCTCGCGATGCAGCGTCTCCCAACCTTCGGCCAGCGCGCGCGCCTCCAGCTCGGCACGTATTACAGGATCGGCACTGGGCATATCGGCCAGTCCTTCCAGCAGCGCCTTGTAATAGAGCATGGTGCCGCCGACCAGCAGCGGAATACGGCCACGCGCCGCACTCTCGGCCATGGCCGCCAGCGCGTCGGTGCGAAACTCGGCCGCCGAATAGCTCTCGGCCGGGTCACGGATATCGATCAGGGCGTGGGGAAACTCATCGAGAATGGCGCGCTCGGGCTTGGCCGTGCCGATATCCATGCCGCGATAGATCAATGCCGAATCCACACTGATCAGGTCGCAGGGCAACACGCGCGCCAGCTCCAGGGCCAGGTCGGTCTTGCCGGCGGCGGTCGGCCCCATCAGGAAGATTGCAGGAGGAAGCGAAGACATCGGCATGGCTCGAAAACGGAAACGGGGAGCCCTTGACTCAGGGCCTCACTCAATTACTGGCCACGCATGAACAGCTTGTCGAGCTGATCCATGCTCAGTTGCGTCCAGGTCGGTCGACCATGGTTGCACTGACCGCTGCGCTCGGTCTGTTCCATGTCGCGCAGCAGGCCGTTCATTTCGGGAATGGTCAGGCGCCGGTTGGCGCGCACTGCGCCGTGACAGGCCATGGTTGCCAGCAGCTCGTTGAGGTGCGCCTGGATGCGGTCGCTGGTGCCGTATTCCAGCAGATCGGCCAACACGTCGCGCACCAGTTGAGTGGCCTCGGCCTGTTTGAGCAGGGCCGGAATTTGCCGGATCGCCACGCTTTCCTCGCCCAGACGCTGCAGCTCGAAGCCCAGGCGCTGGAACCACTCGCCATGCTCCTCGGCGCAGTCCGCCTCGCGTTGACTGAGGGCGATGGATTCCGGCACCAGCAGCGGCTGACCGCGCAGACCCTCGCTGGCCATGGCCTGCTTGAGGCGCTCATAGGTGATGCGCTCATGGGCCGCATGCATATCCACCACCACCATGCCCTGGGCATTCTCGGCAAGGATATAAACGCCCTTGAGCTGCGCTACGGCGTAACCGAGCGGCGGAATGTCGCCCTGCTCCTGCGGCATGGACTGAAGCTGAGCGGTCGGCAGCGGCGAAAAGTACTCACGGTAGGCTGCCTGAGCTTCGCCGGCTGGCACGCCGGGATTGCTGACCGGTTGCTGATAGCCAGCCCCGGCGCCACGCCAGGCCGGCTGCGGATTGGCCACGGGCGTTTCCAGCACGCTGGCGGCCAGGCCCATTTCGCCCTGCGGGCCGAACTCGCCTGCGGCCAGGCCCGTCGGGCGCAGCATGGGCGATACGGCTGCCGGCGCCGCGACCTGATCTTCCGGACGCACATCGGCCAGCGCACGATGCAGCGTACCGTAGAGGAAGTCATGAACCATGCGACTGTCACGGAAGCGCACTTCATGCTTGGTCGGGTGGACGTTGACGTCCACCGTCGTCGGATCGATCTCCAGGAACAGCACGAAAGTCGGATGCCGGCCATTGAACAGCACGTCGCGGTAGGCCTGGCGCACCGCGTGGGCCACCAGCTTGTCGCGCACCATGCGTCCATTGACGTAGAAGTACTGCAGATCCGCCTGGCTGCGCGAGAAGGTTGGCAAGCCAACCCAGCCCCACAAGCGCAGGCCGCCGCGCTCGATCTCGATCGGCAGCGCCTGCTCCAGGAAGGCCGGGCCGCAGACCGAGGCGACGCGGCGCGCACGGCTGATCTCATCACCCGCCTCGTGCAGGCTGAGCACGGTCTTGCCGTTGTGCCGCAAGTGGAAGCCAATATCGAAGCGCGCCAGCGCCAGGCGCTTGATCACTTCTTGCAGGTGATCGAATTCGGTTTTCTCGGCGCGCAGGAACTTGCGCCGCGCGGGGGTATTGAAGAACAGGTCACGCACTTCCACCGAAGTGCCCACCGGATGCGCGGCGGGCTGCACGCGCGGCTCCATGTCGCGCCCTTCGGTTTCCACCTGCCAGGCCTGATCGGCGTCGGCCGTGCGCGAGGTCAGGGTCAGGCGCGATACCGAGCTGATCGACGCCAGCGCCTCGCCGCGAAAGCCCATGCTGAGCACGGCTTCCAGATCTTCCAGCTCGCGAATCTTGCTGGTGGCGTGACGCGCCAGAGCCAGCGGCAAGTCGTCGGCGGCAATGCCGCGGCCATCATCACGCACCTTGAGCAGCTTGATGCCGCCCTGCTCGACCTCGACATCGATGCGCCGGGCACCGGAGTCCAAGCTGTTTTCCAGCAGTTCCTTGGCCACCGAAGCCGGGCGCTCGACTACCTCGCCCGCGGCGATCTGGTTAGCCAGGCGCGGGCTGAGCAAATGAATACGGGACATGACACTCACTACTGGGCGGCCAGGGACGTGGCGGGTATCTGCAATGTCTGGCCGACCTTGATCACGTCGCCATTGAGCTTGTTGGCACTGCGCAGGGCAGCCAGGCTGATCTGATAGCGCTGGGCGATCAGCGCCAGACTTTCGCCACGGGCAACCACGTGCTCGCGCGGGCCTGCGGCGATCTTGCCTTCGTCACGCAGCCAGGCGACATAGGTGCCGGGTGGCGGGTTTTCGTGGAAGAACTGCTTAACGCCGGAGGTGATCGAGCGCGCCAGGGCCTGCTGGTGGCTGGCGGTGTGCAGCTTCTTCGCCTCGTTGGGATTGGAAATGAACCCGGTTTCCACGAGGATCGAGGGGATGTCAGGCGACTTCAACACCATAAAGCCCGCCTGTTCCACACGACGCTTGTGCAGCGGCGTGATGCCGCCCATGTTCGACAGCACTTTCTGACCTACGTTGAGGCTGGAGGACAGCGATGCGGTCATCGACAGATCCAGCAGCACACCGGCGAGCATCTTGTCCTTGTCGTCGAGGCTGACGTTGCCGGCGCCACCGATCAGGTCCGACTGGTTCTCGGCATCGGCCAGCCAGCGCGCGGTCTCGGAGGTCGCGCCGCGCTCGGACAGCGCATAGACCGAGGCACCGAAGGCCGAGGAGCGCGGCGCGGCATCGGCATGAATCGAGACGAACAGATCGGCGCCCTTCTTGCGCGCGATCTCGGTGCGCTTGCGCAACGGGATGAAATAGTCACCGGTACGTACCAGCTCACCACGGAAGCCCTTCTCGGCATTGATCTGCCGCTGCAATTCCTTGGCGATGGCCAGGGTCACGTGTTTTTCGTATTGCCCCTTGACCGGCGACAGTGCGCCCGGGTCCTCGCCACCGTGGCCGGCATCGATGGCGACGACGATGTCGCGCTTGCCATTGGGTACGGGCGTCAGCTTGGGCGGAGGCTGAGTCGGGGTGACCGGCACGGGCGGCGCGCTGGCAGCGACGCTGGGCGCCTGCGTCGCGGGCGGCGCACTGCCCTGATCGAACAGGTCAACGACAAGGCGATGGCCATACTGCTGGTTGGGCGCCAGGGTGAAGCTCTTGGGCGACACCGGTGCCGACAGGTCGATGACCACGCGCAGTTCCTCGGCGCTGCGCTGAGCCGAGCGCACACCGGTAATCGGCGTGTTGCTCAGAGAAAGCTGATCGAAACCGGTGGCCAACTTGGCGCCACTGACGTCGATGACGATGCGGTTGGGGGCCGACAGGGTGAACACGTTGTGCTGCACCGGGCCGGACAGATCGAAGACCAGGCGGGTATTGTCCGGGGCACGCCACAGGCGCACGCTCCGTACATCGGAGGCAGCCAACGCCTCGGCAGCCAGAGCCGCCAACAATATCCCCACAGCGGTAACCAGCGCGCCTATGCGCATAACCAACCCCATCGATTCTTGTTCACTCCTTGCCGCTCAGGGCCTTACACCAGGCCTCCCCTCGAGCCCCATGCCCCTGCAGCAACAGCAAGCGGCCGCTCGCTTGAGGGGTAATGGTAATGTCCAGGTCAGGCTTTGGCAAAACGCCCGCGCCACGCTGCGGCCATTCGATCAGGCACAAGGCATTCCCTTCGAAGTAGTCGCGGATGCCGAGAAACTCCAGTTCCTCCGGATCGGCCAGGCGGTAGAGGTCGAAATGAAAGGCGCGCACCTCACCGATTTCATAAGGCTCCACCAGGGTGAAGGTCGGACTCTTGACCGCACCGGCATGGCCCAGGCCGCGCAGAATGCCGCGTGACAGGGTGGTCTTGCCGGCGCCCAGGTCTCCGTGCAGATAGATGGTGCCCACACCGCCGCTGACCTCGGCAATCGACGCACCCAATGTCAGCATCGCGGCCTCGTCGGCCGCCTCGAGCTTCACTTCACACACGGACACAACTCCTCCAGTAACTGACGAATGGCGCCGGACAGATCACCGGCAGCCAGCCCACGCCCCACCACGGCCAGCGTTTCGCCGGCCCGCGCGTGCAACCAGACCGCCAGGCATGCGGCATCGTAGGGCGCCATGCCCTGCGCCAGCAGCGCGCCGATCAACCCGGCCAGAACGTCGCCCAAACCCGCACCGGCCATCGCCGGATGGCCGCGATTGCACAACGCCAGACGCCCGTCCGGCGCCGCGACCAGGCTACCAGCGCCCTTGAGCACGACCACCAGACCAAAACGCTGCGCCAGAGCCCGCGCAGCGGCGGGCCGGTCGGCCTGCAACGCCGCCGTGTCGATGCCCAGCAAGCGCGCCGCCTCGCCCGGATGCGGCGTCAGCACACCCTGACGTGGTGCTGCGACCTGACCAGCGGCGAGCAGATTCAGCGCGTCGGCATCCCATACCTGCGGCTGCTCGCGGCCCGATACGCCAGACAGCAGGCTGCGCCCCCAGGCGGCCTGGCCCAGCCCCGGTCCAACCACGCAAACATCGGCGCGCTCGACCAGCGCCAGCAACTGATTGGCCGAAGCCACCGCCGCGCACATGATTTCAGGTCGGCGCACCAGGGCCGCGGCGACGTGCTCGGCACGCGTCGCGAGCGACACCAGGCCAGCGCCGGCTCGTAGGGCGCTGTCGGCACTGAGCAACGCGGCGCCGCCCATGCCCAGATCGCCACCGATCACCAGCAGGTGGCCGAACTGCCCCTTGTGCGCCACCGGCGAGCGCGCCGCAAGCCGCGGCAGGTTAGCGGGATCGAGCAATTGTGCAGCACAGGGAGCCGCTGCCAGCAGCTGCGCATCGCCCTGCAGGTCATCGAACTGCAGCTCGCCACACAGTTCGGGGCCTAGACCCGTGAAAAGACCCAGCTTGAGCGCGATGAAGGTCACGGTCAGGTCGGCGCGCACCGCCACGCCCAGGCACGCGCCGCTGTCGGCGTGCAAACCGGAGGGAATATCCACCGCGAGCACCGGCAGGCCGCTCTGGTTGAGCAGGCGGATCGCCTGGGCGTAAGGCTCACGCACCGCGCCGGTAAGCCCCGTACCGAGCAGCGCATCGACCACGACACCGGCCAAAGGCGCGCACTCGCTCCAAGGCAAAATATCCACACCTGCCTGCCTGGCATCGGCGCAGGCCTGGGCGGCGTCGCCAACCAGCGCAGCAGGATCGCCGACGGCCAAGACCCGCACACCCCAACCGGAGCGTTGCGCCAGGGCAGCGAGCAGATAGCCATCACCGGCATTGTTGCCGCGCCCGGCGAGGACGGTGATTTCGCCCGCATCCGGCCAGCGACGACGCAAAGCACGCCAGGCGCCATGCGCGGCGCGCTGCATCAGCTCGAAACCCGGCGTACCGGCGGCGATCAGCTGCGCATCGAGTGCACGCACCTGTTCGGCGCTATACAGGCTCAAAGGCAAAGAGGCGGAAAGTGAATGCATGGCTCGCTCGCGACGGATGTCTGGCAGAATTATACGCACCTCCACCGCCTGCGCCCGCCCCATGTCCAACCAAACTCTCGATCTCGATGCGCTGGCCCTGTCCATCAAGGAGTGGGCGCGCGAGCTGGGTTTCCAGCAGGTCGGCATCACAGATGTCGAGTTGGGCGAGCACGAGGCGCATCTCAAGCGCTGGCTGGCGGCTGGCTACCAGGGCGAGATGGACTACATGGCTGCCCACGGCGACAAGCGCTCGCGCCCGCAGGAACTGGTGCCCGGCACACTGCGCGTGGTGTCGCTGCGCATGGACTATCTGCCTGGCGATACGCAAATGGCTCAGCGCCTGAGCGAGCCGGAACAAGCCTACGTGTCGCGCTATGCCCTGGGCCGCGATTACCACAAGCTGATCCGCAAACGCCTGCAACAACTGGCCGAACGCATCCAGCAGCAAATCGGCCCGTTCGGCTATCGCGCCTTCGTCGACAGCGCGCCGGTACTGGAAAAGGCCATTGCCGAGAAGGCCGGCCTGGGCTGGATCGGCAAGAACACCCTGGTGCTCAACCGCAAGGCCGGCAGCTATTTCTTTCTCGGCGAGCTGTTCGTCGACCTGCCGCTGCCGGTCGATGCGGCGCATGGCAGCGAGCACTGCGGGCGCTGCAGCGCCTGCATGGACATCTGCCCCACCGCAGCCTTCGCCGGCCCTTACCAGTTGGATGCGCGGCGCTGCATCTCCTACCTGACCATCGAACTGAAGGGCTCGATCCCGGTGGAACTGCGCGCGCCCATCGGCAACCGGGTGTTCGGCTGCGACGACTGCCAGATCGTCTGCCCCTGGAATCGCTTTGCTCGCCCCACCAAGCAGGGCGACTTCCAGCCACGCCACGGCCTGGACAACAGTGCCCTGGCCGAATTGTTCATGTGGACGGAAGAAGAATTTCTCAGCCGCACCGAGGGCTCGCCGCTACGCCGCGCCGGCTACGAGCGCTGGCTGCGCAACCTGGCAGTCGGCCTGGGCAATGCGCCCTCGACCATCCCGGTGCTGGAGGCCCTGCAGGCGCGCCGCGAACACCCATCAATGCTGGTGCGCGAGCATGTGGCGTGGGCTCTGGAGCGACACGGCGCTCTGTAGCCCGGATGCAATCCGGGAATAGCGCCGCCCGTTTCCCGGATTTCATCCGGGCTACAGTCTCACGCAACGCACCGGACTGGCTAATCACACCTTGAGAAAATGCTCGCGATAGTGGCGCAGTTCGGCGATGGATTCGCGGATATCGTCCAGCGCCTGGTGCGTGGCGGTTTTCTGAAAGCTGTCCTTGACCTCCGGCGCCCACATGCCGGCGAGGATCTTCAGGGTCGAGACGTCCAGATAGCGGTAGTGGAAGTAGGCTTCCAGCGCCGGCATGTACTTGTAGAGGAAGCGGCGATCCTGGCCGATGCTGTTGCCGCAGATCGGCGACTTGCCCTTCGGCACCCACTGTTCGAGAAAGGCGATGGTCTGCGCCTCGGCCGCCGCCGTATCGATCTGGCTCTCGCGTACGCGCTGGGTCAGGCCGCTCTGGCCATGGGTGCGGGTGTTCCATTCGTCCATGCCGGCCAGAGCCTCGTCACTCTGGTGAATGGCGATCACCGGCCCTTCGGCCAGCACGTTCAGCTCGCTGTCGGTGACGATGGTGGCCATCTCGATGATCACGTCGCGCTCCGGCTCCAGGCCGGTCATTTCCAGATCGATCCAAATCAGGTTATCGGGGTTTTGCATGGTTAGGCTCCTTGGCTCAGGTGCCAATTCTAGCGGATATCGGCGCGTCCTTGATCTGCCAGACCAGCAGCGCGGTCTGTCGCCCCTCGTTGATCGCCAGCAGCCGTTCAGCCGGCACGCCGGGAATCTCGAAGGTATTGCTGATCAGCCAGCTACCGGCGCGCATTTCGGCTTGCGCCTTGGCCCACAGGCGAGGCATTGGCGCTGGCGACAAAAAACAGTAGACCACGTCGAAATCACCCAGCGTGGTTTGCCACAGACTGCGATAGTGGACATGGCAATTCTCCTGAAACAGGCAACGCAGCCAGGCAAGAAGGAAGAGCAGCGGCGCCGTTTCGACGCCAACGAAGTGCCCACGGGGAAACTGCCGGGCCAACTGCAGCAACGTCCCTGCCGTACCACAACCAAGGTCGACGAAACGCAGCGTCGGCTCCAGCTCGCTCAAGCACTGCTGCAGACGTTGCTGCGCCTTGCGCCCACTCAAGTAGAGCGGCACCTGCTCACGCAGGCTGTTCCAGTTGACCAGCAGTAACAGCACGAAGCCCAGCAGGAAAAGCCAGGCTGGCAAGTCGGCGCGCTGCACCAGTAACAGTGTCGGCAGGAACGCCAGGTTGATCCACAACCACCAGCGCGACAATCCCAGGCGCCAGCCTATGGCAGCGGCCAGCACGCCCTGCAGCAGAGCGACGGAAAACAGCGACATGCGCCAGGGCAGCAGCGCCAGCAGATACACCAGCACCACCACCAGCGCCACGGCCAGGCTTTGCGCCAGGAGCGCGCGCAACACAGGCAGCCGCAGCACCGTTCTTTTCCCGCCAGTCGTCATTCCCTGCCCCCCGCTTCGGCAGCCGAATGACCACCGAGCGCTCATGCTAAACTCGCCGCGATCAACACTCCACCACACCCCGGATGATTCATGGCCAAACGCCAACTCAACCGCCGCCAGAGCTGGCGCATCGAAAAGATTCAAGGCGAGCGCGCCGCCCGCGCGGCCAAGCGTGAATCGCGAGCCGTGGAGGCGCTGGAAGGCGGCGACCTGGGCCCGGAGCAGACCGGCCTGGTGATCGCTCACTTTGGCGTACAGGTGGAAATCGAGGGTTTACAGGGCGAACTGGCCGGCCAGGTGTTTCGCTGCCACCTGCGCGCCAACCTGCCGGCACTGGTCACCGGCGATCAGGTGGTCTGGCGCCCCGGCAACCAAGGCGACGGCGTGATCGTCGCGCAACTGCCGAGAAACAGCGAACTATGCCGCCCCGATATGCGTGGCCAACTCAAGCCGGTGGCGGCCAACGTCGACCAGATCGTCATCGTCTTCGCCCCCTTGCCCGAACCCCACGCCAACCTGATCGACCGCTATCTGGTGGCCGCCGAGCATGCCGGCATCCGCCCATTGCTGCTGCTGAACAAGGCCGACCTGATCGATGAACAGAATCAGGTGGCGCTGGACGCCCTGCTCAAGGTCTATCGTCAGCTGGAGTATCCGCTGCTGGAAGTCTCGGCCCATCAGGGCGACGGCATGGAACAACTGAAAAAGCGCCTGGACGGCCACGTCAGCGTTTTCGTTGGCCAGTCGGGGGTGGGCAAGTCATCGCTGGTCAACGGCCTACTGCCCGGCGTCGACACCCGCGTCGGCGCCCTGTCGGAGCTGACCGGCAAGGGCACCCACACCACCACCACCGCACGGCTGTTCCACTTTCCCGGTGGCGGCCAGTTGATCGACTCCCCCGGTATTCGCGAATTCGGCCTCGGCCATGTCAGTCGCGACGACGTGGAGGCCGGCTTCATCGAGTTCCACGACCTGCTCGGCCGCTGCCGTTTTCGTGACTGCAAGCACGACCGCGAGCCGGGCTGCGCATTGTTGCAGGCTCTGGAAGACGGTCGCGTACAGCCGCAGCGCATGGCCAGCTACCGGCACATCCTCGCCAGCCTGCCGCAGGACGATTACTGATTGTTCAGTTGATCGAACTGCAGCGCGCCTTCCTCGAAAATATTCAGGCGCTCGCGCAGCTGCTCCGGCGCTAGCGGCTCGCTAGTCGCCCCTGCGGGGGCAGGCGTTTCACTCTCGCTGGACTCGACACCCTGCTCGCCTTCGATGGCGCGCTGCGCCTTCTTGGTCAGCACAACGATATCGATGCGTCGATTGACCGGATTGAAGGGGTCTTCACGATCGAACAGCGCCGACGATGCATAGCCGACAACGCGCGCCACTTGATCATCGGAATACCCGCCGGCCACCAGCGCCCGCCTTGCAGCGTTGGCGCGATTGGATGACAACTCCCAGTTGCCGAAATCGCCGCGCCCAGCGAAAGGCTTGGCATCGGTATGGCCGCTGATGCTGATTTTGTTCGGCACGGCGCGGATGGTGTCGGCCATGGCCAGCAGAATGTCTTCGAAATAAGGCTGAAGGTTGGCACTGCCGAGGGCGAACATCGGCCGGTTCTCGGCATCCATGATCTGGATGCGCAGGCCATCCTGGGTGATCTCGAACAGAATCTGATCCTTGAAGCGCTGCAGTTCAGGGTTTTCCTCGACCTTGTTCTGCAGCTCCTGCAACAGCAGCTCCAGGCGCTCCTGCTCCATCTTCTCGGCCAGGGTTTCGATCTGATCGGTGCTGATGCCCGTCTCGTCCGGCTGGCTCTCCGGCGTATCGGTTACATCCGGGTTGAGCGTGCGCTCCGGCGCCGGCGTGGGCGTACCGCCGAGGTCGATGGCGTAGGGGCTGGCGCTTTCGGTAAAGCCGATGGGGTCCTGGAAGTAACCGGAGATCGCGCGCTTCTGCTCCGGCGTGGCCGACGACATCAGCCACATCACCAGGAAGAACGCCATCATGGCGGTGGCGAAGTCGGCGAAGGCGATCTTCCAGGCGCCGCCATGGTGCCCGCCTGCGGTCTTCTTGACCCGCTTGACGATGATGGGTTGGTTATTTTCCATGGCTTAGCTGCCGCGCATGGCCTGTTCGAGCTCGCTGAAGCTCGGGCGATGCGCCGGGAACAGCACCTTGCGCCCGAACTCGACAGCCAGCGTCGGCGGCATGCCGGAAGTGGACGCGACCAGGGTTGCCTTGATGGCTTCGTAGAGGTTCAGCTCTTCCTTGGCGTCATGTTCCAAGGCGTTGGACAGCGGGCCGAAGAAGCCATATGACGCAAGAATGCCGAGGAAGGTACCGACCAGCGCCGTACCGACCTTCTCACCGATCTGCGCGTTGTCCGCCTCGGCCAGAATCGACATGGTGATCACGATGCCCAGTACCGCGGCGACGATACCCATGGCCGGCATGCCGTCGGCGACCTTGGCTACCGCGTGCGCCGGGTGCTCCACTTCCTCCTTGAGGCTGGCCAGCTCCATGTCGAACAACCCTTCGAGTTCGTGCGGGGCCATGTTGCCGGACGACATGATGCGCAGGTAGTCGCAGATGAACGCCGTCATGCGCGCATCCTTGAGCACTCCGGGGTACTTGCTGAAGATCGGGCTGGCGTTGGGGTCCTCGACGTCGGCCTCGATGGCCATCATGCCCTCGCGACGACTCTTGTTGAGAATCTCGTACAGCAGCTTGAGCACTTCCAGATAGTAGGCATGGGTGAAGCGGCTGCCGAACATGCTCAGCGACTTCTTGAACACGGTCATGAACATGCTGCCCGGGTTGGCCTGCAGGAATGCTCCCAGCGCCGCGCCGCCAATGATCAGAACCTCGAAGGGGTGAACCAGCGCCATCAGCTTACCGCCCGAGAGCACGAAACCGCCGAATACGCAGCCGAAAACGACAATGATGCCTATGATTTTTGCCATGAAAGAAACGCTTGCAGAGCCTAGAGGATGGGCTATTAAAAACAGCCCTTCTAATTATCGGAACTTATACGCCAGACTATAGCCAGTTATGGTCAAAAGCCAGTTCGACTCGAGCCAATATGTCGACGCCAAAGTCCCTGCCACGCACTCTGGACGCCTGGGTACAGCATCTGGGCAAGTTGCCGCTGCCAATCGAGCAGCAGCAGCACTTGCGCCTGCGTCGCATCCTGGGTGACAGCCGCAAAACCTGGCGCGAAATCGCCGAGACCATCGAGCTGAGCCCATCCTTCGCCCTGCAGGTCCTGCGCGAAGCCAACCAGTCGGGCAACAGCCTCAGCGATCCGGCCGAAAGCGTCGAAACGGCCCTGTCACGCCTGGGCCTGAGCCGCTGCGAGGCGCTACTCAACCAGGCGCCAGCGCTGCCCGAGGGCGAGATTCCTCAGGCGTTTCGCCAGATCCTGCTGATCAGCCAGCACGCCAGCCAGCAGGCCCGCGGGCTGTTCGGCGCTCGTTTGGCACGGCTGTGGAACGAACTGCATGGCTGCAGCCTGCTGTTTCTCGCACCGATCTGGCCGCTGCTGTGCGCCCACCCGCAATTGCTCGAAGCCTGGGAACAGCGGGTGCTGCTCAAAGGCGAACGACCGGCTGCTGTGGAGAAGGACCTGCTGGGCGTCAGCCTGATCCAGCTATGCCTCAAGCTGGCCGAGCGCTGGCGCCTACCGGAGTGGATAGTGCGCGGCTATCGCCTGCTGGAGCGTGACCGCCGCCAGTTGGTCAAGGCGCTGCATATCGCCCGCGATAACGAGCATCCGCTGCATCAGCAACAGATGCTCGACGAAGATACTTCCCTGCGTCACTGGCTCACTCAACCGAGCAATTGCGTGCTGCTGGCCAACGGCCTGGCGGTGTCGGCCCACCACGCCTGGGATACCGCGCACAGCCTGCGCTGGCAGCGTCTTACCGGGCTGTACCTGCAGATTCCCTTGTGCGAGCTGCAGCAGGAAGTGCATCAACATGCCGTCAGCAGCGCCCGCCTGATCCATGACGCCGCGCTCTGGCATCCGGCACAGGCATTGATCTGGCCGTGGGACGCCCATCGCCTGAAGCCTGCGGTCACCGCCGCGCCACCGCCCAAGCGTGACGACCTTGCCGCCTGGCGGCAGCATTGCGCGCGCCTGCTGGCCGAGCCCAGCAGCTTCGCCAATGTGCCGCAGTTGACTGCATGCGCCCGCGACGCGTTGCAAGCCTGCGGTCTGAAGCGCGTTCTGCTGATGCTCGCCGATCGTCATCACACTCGCCTGCAGACCCAGCAACACGCGGGCCTCGATGCCAGCGCGGCGAGCCTCAGCCTTGATCCGGCACAAAGCCAGGTCCTGAAACGCCTGCTCAGCGAGCCGGGCCAGCTGCGTATGACCCCTAGCAACATCGCGCAGTTTTCTGCCCTGCTGCCCGGCAACCTCAAGGCCCTGTTCCCCAGCGAACATCTGCTGCTGCGCTCTCTCGCCAGCAATGGTCGAGTGGTAATGCTGGTCGTGGCCGACCAGGGCGGCCAGCCGCTCAATGACGTCAGCCTGCAAGCCTTCGCCAAGACCGTGCAGTGCATCGAGCGCGCGCTGGGCTGCTTTTCCAGACGCGGACGCTGAAGAGTCCGCTACAATCGACCTCTTTTCATACGACGAGGCCGAGATGTCCGCCTTCGACAATCTACCTCTGGTGATCGAACCGGCCGAGCTGGCCGAGCGCCTGGACGCAGCCGACCTGATCCTGCTCGACCTCAGCAGTGCAGCGCGTTACGCCGCTGGCCACATTCCGGGCGCGCGCTGGGTGGATGCCAAGCGTACGCAGTTGGGCCAGCCGCCCGCTCCAGGCCTGCTACCCGAACGCGCGCAGCTTGAGGCGCTGTTCGCCGATATCGGCCACCGGGCAGAGGCTACCTACGTGGTTTACGACGATGAGGGCGGCCCCTGGGCCGGCCGCTTCATCTGGCTGCTCGATGTGATCGGCCATCAGCATTACCACTTCCTTAACGGCGGCCTACAGGCCTGGATCGGCGACGGACTCGAGCTGAACCAGGACGTGCCCGCCGCGGCCCGCAGTGAAGTGACGCTGACCCTGAGCGACGCCCCTACCGCCACCCGCGACTACCTGCAATCACGCCTGAATTCGGCCGACCTGGCCATCTGGGACGTGCGCGGCGCGGACGAGTATCGCGGCGAGAAGCTGAGTTCGGCACGTGGCGGGCACATCCCCGGCGCAACCCATTTCGAATGGACTGCAGGCATGGACCCGCAGCGCGGCATGCGCATTCGCACGGACATCGCCGAAGTTCTGCAGGGCCTGGGCATCACACCGGACAAGGAAGTGATCACTCACTGCCAGACTCATCGCCGCTCCGGCTTCAGTTACGTGGTGGCTAAGGCGCTCGGATACCCGCGCGTGAAAGCCTACGCTGGCTCCTGGTCCGAATGGGGCAACCTGCCCGATACGCCCATCGAACGCTGAGCCCGCAAACCTTCAATTGCACCCTGCGCCGGCCACAGCGTAGGCAGGAACCTCAAGGAAGCACGATGAAACAACGTCTCTTTATCCTCAGCCAGTACCTGCTGCCTCATCACCTGCTGTCGCGCCTGATCGGCTGCGTTGCCGAGTGCCGCATCGGATGGCTCAAGAATCCGCTGATCTCGTGGTTCGCCAAGCAGTACGAGGTCAACATGAGCGAAGCGCAGAACGAAGACCTGCGGGCCTTCGAGCACTTCAACGCTTTCTTCACCCGCGCCCTGAAGGCAGGCGCGCGCCCGCTGGATGAAACCCCCGGCGCCATTCTCAGCCCGGCCGACGGTGCGATCAGCCAGCTCGGCACCATCGAGCACGGGCGTATCTTCCAGGCCAAGGGCCACAGCTTCAGCACGGTCGAATTGCTTGGTGGCGATGCCGAGCGCGCGGCGCCGTTCATGGGTGGCCAGTTCGCCACCGTGTACCTCTCGCCGAAGGATTACCACCGCGTCCACATGCCGCTGGGCGGCACGCTGAAGGAGATGGTCTACGTTCCGGGCCGCCTGTTCTCGGTCAACCAGACCACCGCGGAGAACGTGCCGGAACTGTTCGCCCGCAACGAGCGCGTGGTCTGCCTGTTCGACACCGAGCGCGGGCCGATGGCCGTGGTACTGGTGGGCGCGATGATCGTCGCCAGCATCGAGACGGTATGGGCCGGCCTGGTCACCCCGCCCAAGCGCGAACTGAAGAGCACGCGTTACGACGCGCCAGCGCGCGGGCCGATCGAACTGGCCAAAGGTGCGGAAATGGGTCGCTTCAAGCTGGGCTCCACGGCCATCGTCCTGTTCGGTCCGAACCAAGTGCAGTGGGCCGAAGAACTCTGCACTGGCAGCGCCGTGCGCATGGGCCAGTTGCTGGGCAACGCTCAGGGCTGAGCGTCCGGGAAAGGAACCCGCATCTCGACCGTTCGGTCATAGATCCGTACTCTGGCGTGGCAGCCTGTCCAGGCGGACGGGCTGCCAGCACAGGCAGATACTGCTAGAGTTCGAAAGACTATTACTAGAGCCGCTCGTTATTGCGTGGCCGGAGTATCCGAGTTTGATGGACAAACAGAGTACCCACCTTCAACTGTTGCGCGTTCCCACACCGAGCAAGCAAAGCCTCAGCTTCTGCGACGGCAGCCCCCGTGACCTCAAACGCTGGATCGCAGGCCTGCCCAAGGCGAACATCGGTGAAACCGCGCGGCAGTTGTATCAGAGCCTGGTGGAACTCAACCAACTCCTCACCCCCTCGGAAAACCGCCTGCAACTGCTGGAGCTGCTACGCCCTGAAGTGAGCTTCGTCTGCCTGCACCTCGAGCGCCACTTTCTCAACCAGGCCATCGTTCTCGACGAGCGCCCGCGCAAGGTCGCCAACCTGTGCCAGGCGCTGCAGAACCACCTGGCGGTAGGCTACAAGCTGATCATCTCCCGCGTCATCGCACGCAGCGGCAAGGACCGCGACCAACTCCTCGCCATCGCCCTGCAACGCGCCAGTCACAGCCTTTGCAGCCCGCTGGTCCGCGCCAGCCAGCTGTACTGCCCGGTGCCCGAGGGGCTCTGGCTGGAGCTGCACCAGCTGTATCAGATCGCCTGTGAGCAGCGCCTGCAGCGTCAGGTCATCCGTGACCCGCTGGCTCGCCACACCCAGGGCCTTAGCACCGAGCAGACCTACATCACCGCATTGCTGCTGGGCTGCGCGCGCACCAACCAGATGCGCCAGAACGGCATCGCGCGCCTGGCCGAAGCGCTGGAGCCCTGGAGCGCGCTGATCAAGCTGCAGCCCGGCGACCATCCGCACAGCCTGTTCGTGCTGGCACCGCAAGTCGATGGCCCGCCGCGCTACAAGTCGCTGTATCAGAGCAGCGAACTGCATAACCTGCTGGGCATCGACACGCAGCCGCTGGTCGACGCGATCAAGGAATACCTGGAGCTGCCCGAGGGCGAGCGCAGCAAGTCGCGCCTGATGATTCCGGAAGGCATCAGCCTCGACCTGCTGCAACACGTTGCCGCAGCCTGGGGCGACATCGCCGAGCGCACCTTTCAGCGCACGCCGGGCCAGGGCAACCTGACCCTGTGCATCGGCATGACCGCGCTGCATTTCTTCCTCTCCGGCCGTCGCTCCTTCGCTGAGGTGCTCAAGCGCCCTGTGGAAATCGGCGCAGCCGTGTTCAAGCCGTCCACCGGCGAGCCTGACGTCTGGTCGAATGCCTTCGATGCCCAGCGCAGCGCCGCTGACGAGATCCATTTCGAAGAGATTCAGTACACCAAGGTCACCCCTGGCGAACAGGCGCCGCCCGAGAGCAACGGCGAGAATTACCCGACCTTCCCCCTGGCCATCGTCAATCACAGTCCTGGCGGCTATTGCCTGTCCTGGCCCAAGGAGGTTCCCAGCCAACTGCAGGCCGGCGAGCTGCTGGGTGTGCAGGACAGCCCCAGCCAGGGTTGGAGCGTGGCCATCGTGCGCTGGATTCGTCAGGTGCGCGGCGGCGGCACGCAGATGGGCATCGAGCTGATCGCGCCGCATGCACGCCCCTGCGGCCTGCAACTGCTGCGCAAGGGCGAGCAGAGCAGCCAGTTTCTGCGCGCCCTGCTGCTACCGGAAATCAGCGCGATTTCCCGTCCTGCCAGCCTGATCACGCCGCGCCTGCCGTTCCAGGAAGGCAGCAAGGTGCTAATCAACGACCACGGCGAAGAGCACCGCGCGGTGCTCACGCGTAGACAGGTCAGCACCGGCAGCTTCAGTCAGTTCGAATATCACCGCGTGGGCGTGGAAGAAGGCGCAGCCGGGACACCGGTCACAGCCTCGCAAAGCCAGAAGCCTGCCGGGGAGGAAGATTTTGACTCGCTCTGGAAGTCGCTGTAGGCTCCGGCGGACTCACCATTTGTCGCCTTTTCGCGCCCGTTCGGCGCGGTAATGACCTTCTCTATGGCCATCGAAAAAAAAACCATCCGCCTGCTGATTCTCGAAGACTCACAGAACGAAGCAGAGCGCCTGGTCAGTCTGTTTCGCAACGCCGGGCACGCTACGCGCGTGCATCGCCTGACTTCCAGCGATGACCTGGCTGAAACCCTGCAACAGACCTGGGATTTGCTGATCTGCGCGCCGAGCAGCGAGCATCTCGACCCCAGCGAGGCGATCACCGCCATCCGCCGCCAGGCCAAGGACATCCCCGTCATCCAGCTGGTCGAAGACAACGACTCCGAGATCATCACGGAAGCGCTGCTGTTCGGTGCCCAGGACGCCCTTCCGCAAGGCGAGGACGAGCGCCTGGTACTGGTGGCCAAGCGCGAGCTGGCCAACCTGGAAGAACGTCGCGCCCGTCGCGCTGCCGAAGTGGCATTGCGTGAGGCGGAAAAGCGCTGCCAGCTGCTGCTTGATAGTTCTGTGAACGCCATCACCTACGTCCACGACGGCATGCATATCTATGCCAACCGCGCGTACCTTGAGCTGTTCCGCTACGAGGATGGCGAAGAGCTCGAAGGCATGCCGATGATCGACCTGATCGCCTGCGAGGATCACGGCTCGTTCAAAGACTTCCTGAAGAACTACCAGAACGCCGAAGGCCATGCCGAGCTCAGTTGCCAGGGCGTGCGCGCCGACGGCAGCAGCTTCGCCGCGCAGATGAGTTTCTCTCCGGCCAGCTACGATGGCGAGCCGTGCATCCAGGTGGTCATCCGCGCAGAAACCTCCAATGCCGAGCTGGAAGAAAAACTGCGCGAAATCAGCAGCCAGGACCTGGTCACCGGCCTGTTCAACCGCAACCACTTCCTCGAGCTGATGGACAACGCCGCCGAGCGCGCCGTCAGCACCGGCCAACCCTCGACCCTGGCGTATATCCGCGTCGACCGCTACGCCGGCATGCAGGGCGAGATCGGCCTGGCCGGTATCGACCTGCTGCTGACCGACCTGGCCGGCCTGCTGCGCGCGCATTTCCCGGCGGAGACCCAGCTGGCCCGTTTCGGTGACGACGTGTTCGCCGTCCTGCTGCCGGGGCAGGCGCCCGAGCAGTGCCAGGCCAGCCTGGCGGCCCTGTTGAAGAAGGTCGAGGGCCACCTGTTCGATGTCAGCGGTCGCACCGTGCAGACCACTCTGTCGATCGGCGTGGCGGGACTCAGCGAGAAAACCGCCAAGGCGCAGGAAGTCATCGATCGCGCGCACCGCTGCGCCGACGAGCTCAGCGACGGCAACGCCATCAAGCTGTTTAACCCGGCCGACGAGCTGGCCGCCGCCGCCAACCGTGGCAACTTGCTGGCGATGGTGCAGCAGGCGTTGGAGAACAACAGTTTCCGCCTGCTGTTCCAGCCGATCATCAGCCTGCGTGGCGACGCCCACGAACACTACGAAGTGCTGCTGCGCCTGCTCAGCCCGCAGGGTGAGGAAGTGCCACCTGCGCAGTTCCTCGCCGCGGCCAAGGATGCCGGGCTGGGCGAGAAGATTGACCGCTGGGTGATCCTCAACTCGATCAAGCTGCTGGCCGATCATCGCTCCAAAGGCCACAACACCCGCCTGTTCGTGCACCTGTCCAGCGCCAGTCTGCAGGATCAGACCCTGCTGCCTTGGCTCAGCGTGGCGCTCAAGGCCGCGCGCCTGCCGTCCGATTCACTGGTATTCCAGTTCAGCGAGCCCGATGCCATTACCTACCTGAAGCAGGCCAAGGTACTGACCCAGGGCCTGGCTGAACTGCACTGCAAGGTCGCCCTGAGCCAGTTCGGCTGCGCCCTGAATCCGTTCAACACGCTCAAGCACCTGCAGGTGGACTTCGTCAAAGTCGACGGCTCGTTCACCCAGGACCTGAGCAACGCCGACAATCAGGAAGCGCTGAAAACGCTGCTCAGCAGCCTGCATGCCCAGGCCAAGCTGACCATCGTGCCCTTCGTCGAAAGCGCCAGCGTCCTGGCCACGCTGTGGCAGGCCGGGGTCAACTTCATCCAGGGCTACTACCTACAGGGCCCGAGCCAGTCGATGGACTACGACTTCTCGGCCGGCGACGAATAAGATCGCGACAATGAAAAAGCCGCCTGAACAGGCGGCTTTTTTATTTCCGAAAGAACGCGACGCTTATTCCTGCCCCTCGCGATCACGATAGCCCAGCAGATAGAGAATGCCGTCCAAGCCCAGGGTGGAGATCGCCTGCTTGGCCGATTGCTTGACCAGCGGCTTGGCGCGGAACGCCACACCGAGGCCGGCCAGGCCAAGCATCGGCAGGTCGTTGGCGCCATCGCCGACCGCGATGGTCTGCTCCAGCTGCAGACCCTCCTTCTGCGCCAGCTCACGCAGCAGATCAGCCTTGCGCTGCGCATCGACGATGGGCTCGATGGCCACCCCGGTGACCTTGCCGTTCTCGATCTGCAGTTCGTTGGCGAACACGTAGTCGATGCCCAGCTTGGCCTGCAGTTGCTTGGCGAAATAGCTGAAGCCTCCGGAGAGGATGGCGGTCTTGTAGCCCAGGCGCTTGAGCTCGGCGAACAGTACCTCGGCACCTTCGGTCAGGCGCAGGGACGCACCGATCTCTTCCAGCACATCCTCCGACAAGCCCTGCAGCAAGCCCAGGCGCTCCTTGAAGCTGGCGCGGAAGTCCAGCTCGCCGCGCATGGCCCGCTCGGTGATTTCGATCACCTGTTCACCGACACCGGCGGCCTTGGCCAGCTCGTCGATCACCTCGGCCTCGATCAGCGTCGAGTCCATGTCGAACACCGCCAGACGGCGATTGCGCCGGAACACCGAGTCACGCTGGAAGGCGATGTCGACGTTGAGTTCCTGCGCCACGCTGAGGAACTCGGCGCGCAGCGCAACAGGGTCGGCCGGCTCGCCGCGCACGGAGAATTCGATGCAGCCCTTGCCCTGCTCGGCCGGCATGTCCAGCGGCATGCGCCCGGAAAGCCGGTCGATATGATCGATATTCAGGCCGTACTTGGCGGTGATGGCGCTGACCCGCTGCAACTGCTCGGCACTGACCTTGCGCGTCAGCAGCGTAACGATATGGCGGGCCTTGCCCTGGCCGCCAACCCACTGCCGGTAGTCGTCTTCGGAAACTGGGGTGAAGCGCACCTGCTGATCCAGCTCATAGGCGGTGAACAGCAGGTCCTTGAGCACGGATTGGGAGCGGCCGTTATCCGGAATCTCGATGAGGATGCCGAACGACAGGGTGTCGTGGATCACCGCCTGACCGATATCGAGGATATTCACCCCGCCCTGGGCCAGCACACCGGTGATGGCTGCAGTGAGTCCGGGGCGGTCTTCGCCGGTGATGTTGATCAGGACGATTTCGCGCAAGACGCACTCTCCAGGGCAAACGATTGAGGCAGGCAGGCGGCGAATTGACCACCGACCGACGAAAAGGCGCACATTCTACCCAGTTTCCCGTCGATCCGGGCAGCCATGCGCTTTGCCCGCTCCAGGCCGCTCGCTATACTGCGCGGCAACTTCAGTCGACAAGAGCCGTGCTCTGTGAACCGGCCCGCGCCCGTCAAACCCGACAACTTCTTCATCATGATCTTCCACGCGCTGCGCCAGCGGCGGGTGCCCCTGGTGCTGCGCATCGCCAGCCACAGCCTGTTGCTGGTGGCGCTGGCGATGGTCATCTATGCCTGGGTCATGGGCATGCAGTTCAAGCAGGCCATGCAGCAGCAGGCCGATGCCCTGGGCCAGGCGCTGATCACCCAGACGGCGGCCTCGGCCACCGAACTGCTGGTGTCCAACGACATCCTCAGTCTCAACGTGCTGCTCAGTAATCTGGCGAAGAACCCGTTGGTTGCCCATGCCGCCATCTACAGTGTGGACAGTCGCATCCTCGCCGAAGCCGGCCCGCGCCCGACACGCAGCGTGCTGGGCGAGACCGAGGGCCTGTATTCCACCTCCATCACCTTTCAGGAAGTGATGGCCGGGCAGCTGCGCATCAGCCTGGACATGAGCCAGTTCCAGCAGCCGATGACCATCAGCCTGCAGAGCATGGGCATTCTCAGCCTGATCCTCCTGGCGCTGACGCTGTCGCTGAGCATGCGCCTGGGCCGGCATATTTCCACGCCATTGCTGCAAATGCGCCTGTGGTTGCGCGACCCTGACGATCCTGCACCCGGCGCAGGGCGCAATGACGAGATCGGTGACCTGGCGCGCCAGCTGCAGGCACGCCTGGTGCCGGAAAAGCCCGAACCCGAGCCGGAGCTGGATGACGAGCCGCTGCTCGACGATGTCGAGGACTACCTTGCGGAAGAGGATGACGAACGCGTCGACGTGCCGCAGAAACGCAGCACCGAGCATGAGTTCGATGAGACCGACCTGCATGAAGAGGATGATGAACAGCTCAAGCCCTGGCCAGACTCGATAGAGCCCGACGATCCCTTTGCCGACCTGCGCGATGAATCCGAATCCGAATCCGCAGCGCCGGCACCGGCGGCCAAGGCCCCGCGACAATCGCAGGCCAGCGCCGTGCTGGCCATTCAGCTCGGCGCCCAGGAACAACTGCGCCGCCTGCCGCGCACGCGCCTGCTGGATCTGCTGGATCGTTATCGAGGTTGCCTGGAACAGGCCGCCGCGCTGTATCAGGGGCAACTGCATACTCTCAAGGACGGCAGCAGCCTGATGCTGTTCCACGAGCGCGAGTGCGGCGAGGACTACCTGACCCACGCCATCTGCTGCGGCGAGCTGATGCGCGCCCTAGGCCACGCCCTGCAGATCGAAGTCGCCGACAGCGGCATCACCCTGCAACTGCAACTGGGTTTGACCCTGGGTAGTGACCTGGAAGAACTGGGCCAGGCCGAACTGCTGCTCAGCGACAGCGCCCTGGACGCGCTGGCATTGTCACAGCACAGCCGCAACCTGCTGCTGGTGGAGCAACGCGTCGCGCAGGATGCCCTGGCGCGCCAGCGCGCGCGCATCCGCCCGATCGCCAGCCCGGAAGGTGCCAGCTGCGTGGAGCGCCTGCTCGACCCTTATCCGGCGCTGCTGGAACGGCAGCTGACGCGCATGCACGACAGCCGGGCGCATTGACGCCCGGATTCATCGATTAGGCGCTGGCCAGCGCCCGCCGCTGCGGCATCTTGACGCCGTAACGCAGCAACCAGTCCTTCCAGCGAACCCGCTCGTCACGCACCAGCCAGCCATCCTGCTCGGCGAAGCTTTCCGACAGCCACACCCCGCGAGTGCTGGCCGCCTGCAGCCCCCCCTTACGCAAGGTGAACAAGCCGCCACTGGGCGCGCCCCGGTGCAGCGCCAGCAGGTAGATATCCGGCCGACGACGCTCCAGGCGCGCCACTAGGCGGCCATCCTCCAGGCACTCATCGACATGGAACAGGCTCAACTGTCGGGCATCACGCGGCAGCTCCAGGCTCAGGTCGTAGACCAGTTGCAGGGACGCTGTCGGCACATGCACGTAAGCGCGCGGGCGCTCCAGCAAGGTCAGGTTGCCGCATTGCACCGGGCGCGCCGCGCCGGACAGCGGGCTGAGGCGAAAATGGCTGGCTTGCCGGTAACGCAGGGCCCCCTGATAGGGCGTCGGCAGCCAGGTATCGCCGAAGCGCCCGGCCAACCAGCCATCGGCGCTTTCCAGCAGACATTCCTCGGCCACCTCCTGAATGGCGGTGAGCAGCGGCAGGTTGAGTTCATGTGCCGGCACGTAGCCGGAAATCAGTTTGAGCACGGTGTCGCCGCGATCAGGGCGGCGCTGGCGCACCAGCAACCAGTAATCACGTCCCTGCAGGCGCAGGGTAAGGCGCACCGACACGCCGAGATTGGCCAGCTCCACGGAAAAGCGCGAGCTGTCGACCACTTCGAGCGGCCTACGCCGTTCGAGCATCTGCTGGAAGTTCAGCGGCTGTCCTAGGCTCCGGTAGCTCAGCCCGTCCGGGCTGGCTTCGACGAACAGCGGCAGGGTCTTGAAGTTACTCGGGTCCTTGCGGATCAGCGTACGCGCCATCTCGACTCCTTGTTCCGTCTGGGCGTGAACCGGCTCGGCGGCCAGCGCTCACGCGAGGTCAGGTTGAGCGAAAACCGTTCAAGGCTGCCCCAAGCCGGCCACCCAACACAACCCAAGGCTGTAAGAGGACGTGACCGCAGCCTCAGCCAAGGCCCTGCAGGACATCCGCCACGGTCGCCACATTGGCCGCCAGGTGGGCAGGTGTAATGGTGCCAACGATGGCGCTGCTGACACCCGGGTGCGCGAAGATCAGCTCGAAGCTGGCGCGCACCGGGTCGACACCCTCGGCCAGGCAGGCGTGGCCGCTGGCCAGCGCCTTCTTGATCAGAATGCCCTTGGCGTGACTGGCAGCGTAGTCCAATACGGGTTTTTCGCCCTGCTCGCCGAGGTTATAGGTGACCATGGCGCAGTCGCCCTGCTCCAGCGCCAGCAACCCGCCTTCAACGGTCTTGCCGGAAATACCGTAGGCGAGAATCTTGCCTTCGCGCTTGAGCTCGGCCAGCGTCTCGTAGACGCCGGTATCTTGCAGCACCCTCAGGTCATTGCCGTCGGAATGCACCAGCAGCAGGTCGATGCGGTCGGTGTGCAGACGCTTGAGGCTGCGCTCCACGGACAGCCGCGTGTGCGCCGGGGAGAAATCGAAATGCGACTGGCCTTGCTCGAACTCTTCGCCCGTCTTGCTGACGATCACCCATTCATCGCGCTGGCCACGCAGCAGCGGGCCAAGGCGCTGTTCGCTGACGCCATAGGCCGGCGCGGTATCGATCAGATTGATGCCCAGCTCGCGCGCCTGATTCAGCAGGGCACGGGCCTGGGCGTCGTCGGGAATTGTGAAGCCGTTGGGGTACTTCACGCCCTGGTCGCGGCCGAGCTTGACCGTGCCCAGGCCCAGCGGCGAAACCCGCAATCCGGTGGAGCCCAGCGGGCGATGCAGATCGTGCAACGTGCTCATGGCAGCAGCGCCTCCCATACCGGCTGCCCCAGCGGCGGGCGCGGCAGTTCGGGCAGCGGCGCATGGCCTACCGGCTGCACATGCTCGCGCTGCAGCGTGGCCAGCACGCGATCGGCGAAGTCCGGCGCCAGCGCCAGCTTGGTTGGCCAACCTACCAACAGGCGCTGCTGTTCGGCGAGAAAGGCGTTGTCCGGCCGCACCAGGCCCGACTGCGCGGGTTCGGCGCGATCCACACGCAGCGTGGCCCAGCGCGTCTGGCTCTGATCGACCCACGGCAGCAACGCCGCCATTTCCTTCTGCGCGGCCTGGATCTGCGCCGCCTCGTCGCGGGCGACCCCATCGGCTTCGGCCAGATCGCCGCCCAGATACCAGACCCACTGACCATCGGCCGCCGGATGGGTGGTAACGGTCACCCGCGGCTTGGGTCCGCCGCCGAGGCAGTGAGCGTACAGCGGCTTCAGCGCCGGCCCCTTGGCCAGCACCATATGCAAGGGACGCAACTGCTGCGCCGGCTGCTCGATACCCAACGCCGCGAGCAGCTCGGCGTTACCGGCGCCGGCACTGAGCACCACGCGCTGTGCGCGAATCTCGCGGCCGTCGACGATCAGCCCGCACAGTTCGCCATTGTCCTGCAGCGGCTCGATACGCTCGGCAGCCAGCAGGCCGTCGCCAGCCAGTTCGGCCAGACGGGCGATCAGGCTCGGCACGTCGAGCACCAACTCGGCCAGTCGATAGACCTTGCCCTTGAACTTCGGATGCTGCAGCGCCGGCGGCAATTGCTCGCCCTTGACTTGATCGACTCGGCCGCGCACCGCCTTGCTGGCGAAGAAACTGGTGAGGTTGCCGGCCAGAGTACCGGGCGACCACAGGTAATGGGCATCGGAGAGAACACGCACACTGGAAAGGTCCAGCTCACCATTGCCCGCCAGCGCCTCGCGCCAGCGTCGCGGCATGTCGGCGATGGCCTCGGACGCGCCGGTCAACGCGCCATGCAGCGCGTACTTGGCGCCGCCATGGATGATGCCTTGCGATTTGAGGCTCTGCCCGCCGCCCAGGCTGCCGCGCTCCACCAAAATGCTGGCAAAGCCCTGCTGACGCAGGCGGGCGTTGAGCCAGAGGCCGGCGATACCGCCACCAACGATCAGGACATCGGTGCTGAGAGACTGGGACATGAACGGGCCTCGGCGAAAACAGGCGCGCAGTATAACGCGTCAGCCGCCTGCCCCGCGGCCATCAATGCCCGGTCGATTGCGAGAACAGTTGGATCACCACCACGCCACTGACGATCAGCCCCATGCCCAGTACGGCTGGCAGGTCGAGCTTCTGCTGGTAGATGAACATCGCGGCGACGCTGACCAATACGATGCCTAAGCCCGCCCAGATGGCGTAGGCGATGCCCACCGGAATGGTGCGCACCACCAGCGTCAGCATCCAGAACGCGATGCCGTACCCGCCAACCACCAGCAGCAGCGGCAAGGGTTTGTTGAAACCATCGATCGCCTTCATCGAGGTGGTGGCGACCACCTCGGCCGCGATGGCGATGGCGAGATAGAGGTATCCGGGCATGATGGCGGCTCCTGAACAATGGTCGCCATTCTAGATTCTTCGATGATGGGATAAAGTCATTGCCTATCTGTTTTTGAGATAGGTCGCCATGAACTGGAATCTCGATCAGCTGCACCTGTTCGTACGCACCGCCGAATGCCGCTCCTTTTCTGCCGTGGCTCGTGAAACCGGGCGTGCGCAGTCTGCGGTCAGCACCGCCATCGCCCTGCTGGAAAGCGATCTCGGCGTTACCCTCTTCGAGCGCAGCAGCGGGCGCCAGCCGCAATTGACCGAAGCCGGCAAGGCCCTGTTGGAACAGGCGCGCAGCGTGCTGCAGCAATGCGAACGGCTCGACGGCCGTGCGCTGGGTCTGGCCCGAGGCGAAGAGGCGCGTCTACGCCTGGCGCAGGATGAGGCCATGCCCTACCAGCCGGTGCTGGCGAGCCTGGAGGCGCTCGCCGCAGCCTTCCCCTTGCTGGAGGTCCAGCTTTCCAGCGGCGCGCAGGGCGACGTGGCGCGCAAGCTGCTGCAGCACCAGGCGGATCTGGGCCTGCTGTTCCATCACGAACAGATGCCGCGGGAGCTGGAGAGCCAACGCCTGGGCACCATCGAAATGGTCACGGTGTGCAGCCCGAACCATCCGCTGGCTGGACTCGCCAGTGTCGAACGCCGCGACCTGGCCGAACACCGCCAATTGCTGATGACGCCGCAGGACAGCCATTACCCCGGTGGCGAGCAGATCAGCCCGCTGGTGTGGCGCGCCGACAGCTTCTACGTCATGGCCGAGCTGGTGATTCGCGGCGTTGGCTGGGCCTGGCTGCCGCGCCATGTGGCGCAATATCCGACGTACCAGGGCCACCTGCAGGAACTGCGCAGCGACTGGGCGCCACTGCCGCTGGTGGTTGAGCTGGTCACCCGCCGCGACGGCGCGCTCGGCCCCGCAGCCAACTGGCTGGCCGATTGCCTGGCACGCGAACTGTTGCGCCCGCAGGCATGACTACCCTTCCAGCGCATGGCTGGCGACGCTAAGCTGCGCCCCCATGAACAGACTCCTCTACACGCTGCTACTGCACCTGGCCCTTCCCCTGATCGCCCTGCGCCTGGCGCTGCGCGCACGCAAGGCGCCGGCTTATGCGCACCGCATCAACGAACGTTTCTCTCTCGGCCTGCCGGCAATGAAACCAGGCGGCATTTGGGTGCACGCGGTATCGGTGGGCGAAAGCATCGCCGCCGCGCCGATGATCCGCGCATTGCAGGCGCGCTACCCCGAACTGCCGATTACCGTGACCTGCATGACGCCGACCGGCTCCGAACGAATCCAGGCGCTGTTCGGTGAAAGTGTGCAGCACTGCTACCTGCCCTACGACCTGCCCTGGGCCGCCGCACGCTTTCTCGACCGCGTACAACCACGCCTGGCCGTGGTGATGGAAACCGAGCTGTGGCCGAACCATATCCACCAGTGCGCCAGCCGCGGCATTCCGGTAACGCTGGCCAATGCACGCCTGTCCGAGCGCTCGGCACGCGGCTATGCCCGCTTTGCCAAACTCACCGCGCCGATGCTCGCCGAGCTGTCGCTGATCGCCGTGCAGACTGAGACCGAGGCGCAACGCTTTCTCACCCTGGGTGCTCGCCCTGGCTGCGTGGAAGTGACCGGCTCGATCAAGTTCGACTTGAAGATCGATGCCGAACTACCACAGCGGGCGGCTGAACTGCGCCGCCAGTGGCAGGCCGAGCAGCGCCCGGTGTGGATCGCTGCCAGCACCCACGCAGGTGAGGACGAGATCATCCTCGCCGCCCACCGTCAGTTCTTGAAGGCCCAATCGGACGCACTGCTAATCCTGGTGCCACGTCACCCGGAGCGCTTCAACACCGTCCATGATTTGTGCCTGAGCCAGGGCATGACGACTCGCCGTCGCTCCACCGGCGAAGCTGTCCAGCCTGTTGATCAGGTGCTGCTGGGCGACACCATGGGCGAGCTGCTGTTTCTCTATGCCCTGGCAGATATCGCCTTCGTCGGTGGCAGCCTGGTGGCCAACGGCGGCCACAACCTGCTGGAGCCGGCGGCCCTGGGCAAACCCGTGTTGAGCGGCCCGCACCTGTTCAACTTCCTGGAAATCGCCGCGCAGTTGCGCGAGGCCGGCGCCCTTAGTGAAGTGGAAGATGCCGAGCAGTTGGCCGGCAGGGTCGTGACGCTGCTGGGCGAGCCGGACGAAATGCAGCGTATGAGCCAGGCCGGCCTGAACGTGCTCAAGGCCAACCAGGGCGCGCTGGAGCGACTACTGGATGGGTTGCAACGTCTTCTGTAGCCGGATGCAATCCGGGTTACGGCTGTCAATCGGTAGGGTGGGCTTCAGCCCACCACATCAAGACTGGCCGCAGTTGGTAGGCTGAAGCGGATCGCGCCCGGACCACCCTACGCTCTGTCAGATACGCCACCGCGCTTAAAAGCAAAAGCCCGACTTGCGTCGGGCTTTTTCATCCCAGCAAATGGCTCAAAAATCCGGATTGCCTTGCAGACGCTCCTCGGCGGCAGAGGCTAGGTCCGGCGGCAGGAAATCCTTGTCCGGGTTGTAGTCCGGCTTGAGGAAGCTGCCCAGCGCCTCCAGGTCGGCTGGGCTGAGGGTGCCGGCCGCCTGCTTGAGGCGCAGGTTGTTGAGGATGTAGTCGTAACGCGCGTTGTTGTAGTTGCGCACCGCACTGTAAAGCTGGCGCTGAGCATCGAGCACGTCGACGATGTTGCGGGTGCCGACCTGATAGCCGATCTCGGTGGCCTCCAGCGCACTCTGGTTGGAGATGATCGACTGGCGACGCGCCTGCACGGTTTCCACATCGGTATTCACTGCGCGGAACAGATTGCGGGTGTTCTGCACCACCTGGCGGCGCAGGCTTTCGCGCAGCTGCTCGGTCTGGCCGAGGCGCTGGTAGGCCTCGCGAACTTGCGAGCTGGTCAGGCCGCCACTGTAGATCGGGATGTTCAGTTGCAGGCCGATGGAGCGCTGCGAGACGTCGCCACTATAGCCTGGCGACAGCGGCGAACCGGAGTTGCTGAAGCCCAAACTGTCATTGTCGCCCTTCTGGTAGCTGGCGACCGCGTCCAGGGTCGGCGCATGGCCGGCCTTGCGCTGGCGCAGGTTTTCTTCCGCGGCCGTCACGGCATACAGACTGGCCTGCAGGTTGAGGTTCTGCGCGGCGGCAGTATCGACCCAGGACTTGGCATCGTTCGGTGTCGGCGCCAGCACCGGCAGGGTGTGGACGATCCCTTCGACCGCCACGTAATCACGATTGGTCAACGTCACCAGGGCTTCGAAGGCATCATCCACCGCGCGGTCGGCGAGCAGGCGATTGGCACGGGCAGTGTCGAAACCGGCCTGCGCCTCGAGCACATCGGTTTTGTCGGACAGGCCGACATCGAAACGCTCGTTGGCCTGGTCCAGCTGGCGTTTGAACGCCGCCTCCTCGGCCCTGGTCGAGGCCAGGGTGTCCTGAGCGCGCAGCACCTCGAAGTAAGTCTCTGCACTCTGCAGGATCAGGTTCTGCTCGGTGGCCGACAGCTCCAGCGCAGCCTGCTCGCTGGTGGCCTCGGCCGCCTGCAGTTGGAACCAGCGGTCGGCGCGAAACAGCGGCTGGCTGAGGTTGGCCTGGTAGACCAGGCCGCTACGCGAGAGGGTAGCGTTGGGGGAATCGACTTCGGTGCGCGTGTCACCGTAGTTGGCGCCGGCAGACAGGTTGGGCAACAAGCCGGCACGTGCCTGCGGCACGACTTCGCGGCGGGCCTGATAGTCGGCACGCGCGGCGGCGATATCGGCATTGTTGTTCGCCGCTTCCTGATAAACGGTGACCAGGTCGGTCTTGCTCGACAGCGGGGCCTCTGCGGCCTGAACCAGGCCCACCGAAGCGGCGGCCACGGCGATTGCCAGGGAAAGTCTGCGCAACATGATGGATGTCGATCCTTGAATAGGCGGTAATCGGCAAGGCTACGGGGCGCCACTGACGAGGGTCAAGCGCGCCGCAAGCGGCATAAGTCTAGTCTGCGGCAAGCTATGTTGCTCGTCTGCAACAATCCAGCAGCAGCGTCATCAGCAGTCGCTTTCCGACGCACGGGTCGAGCTTTATTGACCGCCGGGTTGGTTTTCTCCCGCCAGCTTGTTTAGACTGCCAGAGTTCTTGTCGGGGTGCCCCAAATGCGGGGCTGAGATTGGCAGCTGCCGGATCCCGTTGAACCTGATCAGGTTAAGGCCTGCGTAGGGAACAAGAGGTCTCCGCCCCTGGCGGAAATCCCCGCACCGCGTTCGTGGTGCGCCTGCGCCCTGGCTGTCCGAACATGCCGGCGCACCGCCCGATTCCACATGTTCAGACTGCCAGCGCGGGGTGTTGCTGCGCCGCGACCCTCAGGCTCACTCCGACATTCACCCAGGAGCCGAGCCGATGAGCATCAAACAACAACAGAACCTCAGTGAATCCGCCCAGGTCGACCAGCAGTCGATCCAGCCCTTCCCCCGTTCGCAGAAAATCTACGTACAAGGTTCGCGCCCAGACATCCGCGTGCCGATGCGCGAAATCAGCCTGGACGTGACCCCCACCGATTTCGGCGGCGAGATTAACGCCCCGGTTACCGTCTACGACACCTCCGGCCCCTACACCGACCCGAACGTGAGCATCGACGTGCGCAAGGGCCTGGCCGACGTGCGCAGCGCCTGGATCGAGGATCGTGGCGACACTGAAAAGCTGCCGGGCCTGTCCTCCGAATTCGGCCAGCGCCGCCTCAACGATGCCGAGCTGTCGGCTATGCGCTTCGCCCATGTGCGCAACCCGCGCCGGGCCAAGAGCGGGCACAACGTCAGTCAGATGCACTACGCCAAGAAAGGCATTATCACGCCGGAAATGGAATACGTCGCCATCCGCGAAAACATGAAATTGGCCGAGGCGCGCGAAGCCGGCCTGCTGGGCGAACAGCACGCCGGGCACAGCTTCGGCGCCAGCATTCCTAAGGAAATCACCCCCGAGTTCGTGCGCAGCGAAGTCGCCCGCGGCCGCGCCATCATCCCGGCCAACATCAACCACGTGGAGCTGGAGCCGATGATCATCGGCCGCAACTTCCTGGTGAAGATCAACGGCAATATCGGCAACAGCGCCCTGGGCTCCTCCATCGAAGAAGAAGTCGCCAAGCTGACCTGGGGCATCCGCTGGGGTTCGGACACGGTCATGGACCTGTCCACCGGCAAGCACATCCACGAGACCCGCGAGTGGATCATCCGCAACTCGCCGGTACCGATTGGCACCGTGCCGATCTACCAGGCGCTGGAGAAGGTCGGTGGTATCGCCGAAGACCTGACCTGGGAGCTGTTCCGCGACACCCTGATCGAGCAGGCCGAACAGGGCGTGGATTACTTCACCATCCACGCCGGCGTGCTGCTGCGTTACGTGCCGCTGACCGCCAAGCGCGTCACCGGCATCGTCAGCCGCGGCGGCTCGATCATGGCCAAGTGGTGCCTGGCGCATCATAAGGAGAACTTCCTCTACACCCATTTCGACGACATCTGCGAAATCATGAAGGCCTACGACGTGTCCTTCTCGCTGGGTGACGGTCTGCGCCCCGGCTCGATCGCCGATGCCAACGACGCCGCGCAGTTCGGTGAGCTGGAAACCCTCGGCGAACTGACCAAGATCGCCTGGAAGCACGACGTGCAGTGCATGATCGAAGGCCCGGGCCACGTGCCAATGCAGCTGATCAAGGAGAACATGGACAAGCAGCTCGAATGCTGCGACGAGGCGCCGTTCTACACCCTCGGCCCGCTGACCACCGACATCGCTCCTGGCTACGACCACATCACCTCGGGCATCGGCGCGGCCATGATCGGCTGGTTCGGCTGCGCCATGCTCTGCTACGTCACGCCCAAGGAACACCTGGGCCTGCCGAACAAGGATGACGTGAAGACCGGCATCATCACCTACAAGATCGCCGCGCATGCTGCTGACCTCGCGAAAGGTCATCCGGGCGCGCAGATCCGCGACAACGCGCTGAGCAAGGCGCGCTTCGAGTTCCGCTGGGAGGACCAGTTCAACCTCGGCCTGGACCCCGACACCGCCCGCGCCTTCCACGACGAGACGCTGCCCAAGGATTCGGCCAAGGTCGCCCACTTCTGCTCCATGTGCGGGCCGAAGTTCTGCTCGATGAAGATCACCCAGGAAGTGCGTGACTACGCCAAGGAGCAGCGTATCGACGCCGTCGACCTGGAAGCCGAGCAGGGCATGCAGGCCAAGGCCAAGGAGTTCAAGGCACAGGGCAGCCAGCTCTACCAGAAGGTGTAACCAGGCACTTTCCGTCAGCCAGGCTTGATCGGCGGGGCGGATGCTCGCTAGTGTGATGCGTAACGGGCCGCGGTTTGGCCCGTTACGACCATCTGAGGAGCATCATGGATAAACACGACATCGACATCATCGAGCGCGAGAGCTGCTTTCGCGGCTTCTATCGCCTCGACCGGATCAAGCTGCGCCATCGCCAGTTCGCCGGCAACATGGGCCCGCAGCTGACCCGCGAGCTGTTCGTGCGCCATGACGCCGTCTGCGTCTTGCCTTATGACCCGCAGCGCGACGAGGTGGTGCTGATCGAACAGTTCCGTGTCGGCGCCATGGACAAAGCCAATCCCTGGCTGCTTGAGCTGGTTGCCGGTCTGATCGACAAGGACGAGGAGCCCGAGGAGGTCGCGCTTCGCGAAGCGGTCGAAGAAGCTGACCTGACCCTCGGCCCGCTGTGGCCCATCACCCAGTACTTCCCCTCCCCTGGCGGCTCCGACGAGTTCGTCCACCTGTTCCTCGGTCGCTGCGACAGCGCCGGTGCCGGCGGCGTCCATGGCCTGCCCGAGGAAGGTGAGGACATTCGCGTGCATGTGATGCCCCTGGCCGATGCCCTGGCCGCCGTGCGCGACGGACGCATCAACAACGCGGCGAGCATCATCGCCCTGCAATGGCTGGCGCTGAACCGCGACGAAGTGCGGGGGATGTGGTCGTGAATCTGCTACGCGAGCGCTATCGGGTCGACCTGGTCGAGCTGCAGGCGGCTTGCGAGGCCAACTATGCGCGCCTGATGCGCCTGCTGCCGCATATGCGCGAGCACACCGAAAGCCGCCGCGTCGCCCTGAGCCAGGGCGAACACCTGCTCGGCGTGCTGGCCCTGGAAGTGCTGGAAACCTGCCCCTACACCACCACCCTGTGCGTGCGCCAGGAACACAGCCGGCCCTGGCTGCCGGTGCCGCAGCTGGAAGTGCGGGTCTATCACGACGCGCGCATGGCTGAAGTGGTCGGTGCCGAGAATGCCCGCCGCCTGCACATTCGCTACCCTTATCCGAACGCTGCCATGCATCAGCCGGATGAAAAGAGCCAGCTCAACCTCTTCCTCGGCGAGTGGCTGAGCCACTGCCTGACCTGTGGACACGAGCCGCAGCCGGTGATGTAACACGCCCTAGTCTTCAAGCTTCTTTCCATCCGGCCGATAGCGCGTCGTCGCATGCTTGTGTGACTTGCCATTACATGATGGCCACCCAGCGGGTCATGGTGAGGAAAGGCGAAAAACGCTTTCGGCGTTTTTTCTGTGATCTGCGTCCGCTTCCCGGGTTTTCCCTTTGTGGCGGCAACCACCATAATTCACTCGATAAAGCCCAAGGAGACGGTCTTGCCGAGCCTGCCCACCCCACCCTCTGATTCCTCGGTTCTGCTGGTGCAGTTGTCCGACAGCCATCTGTTCGCCGAAGCGGACGGTAAGCTGCTGGGCATGGACACCTGCGACAGCCTGCAGCGAGTGATCCAGCAGGTGCAGGAACAACAGCCGCAGATCGACCTGATCCTGGCCACGGGCGACCTTTCCCAGGACGGCAGCGAGGCGTCCTATCAGCGCTTTCGCCAACTCACCGCGGCGATCGGCGCGCCGTGCCGCTGGCTGGCCGGCAACCACGACGAAACGCCGCCGATGCAGGCGGTGTGCAAAGGCAGCGAGCTACTGGAGCCGGTGACCGACCTCGGTGCCTGGCGCATCGTCATGCTCGATTCCTCGATCCCCGGCGCGGTGCCGGGCTTTCTCGCCGAGAACCAGCTCGATCTGCTCGAGCGCTCCCTCAGCGAAGCGCCGCAGCGCCATCACCTGATCTGCCTGCACCACCATCCGGTGCCGATCGGCTGCAAGTGGATGGACCCCATCGGCCTGCGCAATGCCGATGCCCTGTTCGCCATCCTCGGCCGCCACCCGCACGCCCGTGCCGTGCTCTGGGGGCACGTGCACCAGGAATTCGACCAGGTGCGCGACAATCTGCGCCTGATCGCCTCGCCCTCGACCTGCGTACAATTCGCCCCAGGCAGCGAAGACTTCCAGGTCGGCAGCGAGGCCCCAGGTTATCGCTGGCTGCGCCTGCATGCCGACGGCACGCTGGACACCGGCGTATCGCGCGTCACCGGCATCCAGTTCGAAGTGGATTACAGCGTAAAGGGCTACTGAACGCCCCTGATTGTGAGGAGCTGGAGGTCGCCTTTGTCGCGAATAAATTCGCTCCTACACGCTTGCAGCTTATAGCCGCTTTTTGTAGTAGCCTCCCGCTCCATGACCGCATCCATCCTTTATATACACGGCCTCAACAGCTCGCCCGCCTCGCACAAAGCCAGCCAGTTGAGCCGCGCCATGGCACACCTCGGCCTGGAAAAGCAGTTGCGCGTGCCCGCACTGCATCACCATCCGCGTCAGGCGATGGCCCAGTTGCAGGCGCTGGTCAACGAGCTGGATAACCCTGTGCTGGTGGGCAGCTCGCTGGGCGGCTATTACGCCACCTACCTCGCCGAGCAGCACGGGCTCAAGGCGCTGCTGATCAACCCCGCCGTACAGCCACACTCGCGCTTCGACGGTTACCTCGGCCCGCAGAAGAACTACTACAGCGACGAGACCTGGGACCTGACCGAGGATCACGTTCAGGCTCTGGCCGAACTCGAAGTTCCGCCACCGAGCGACCCGATGCGTTACCAGGTCTGGCTGCAGACCGGCGACGAAACCCTCGACTACCGCGACGCCGAGCGTTACTACCGCGGCTGCGCCCTGCGCATCCAGGCCGGTGGCGACCATGGCTTCCAGGGTTTCGCCGAGCGCCTGCCGATACTCTTCGCTTTTGCCGGTATTAACGCCACACTCTGGCGCGATATCGACTTTTCCGCATTTAATTGATGAACTAGAGACCCTATGGCCCAGCAGAACGCCTATAACGCAGACGCCATCGAAGTCCTTTCCGGCCTCGACCCGGTGCGCAAGCGCCCGGGCATGTACACCGACACCACCCGGCCCAACCACCTCGCCCAGGAAGTGATCGACAACAGTGTCGACGAAGCCCTGGCCGGGCACGCCAAGTCGATTCAGGTGATCCTCCACGAGGACAACTCGCTGGAAGTCCTCGATGACGGCCGTGGCATGCCGGTGGACATCCACCCGGAAGAAGGCGTGCCAGGTGTCGAGCTGATCCTCACCAAGCTGCATGCCGGCGGCAAGTTCAGCAACAAAAACTACCAGTTCTCCGGCGGCTTGCACGGCGTCGGCATCAGCGTGGTCAATGCCCTGTCGACCCGCGTGGTGGTCACCGTCAAGCGTGACGGCAACGAATACCAGATGAGCTTCGCCGACGGCTTCAAGGCCAGCGAGCTGGAAGTGATCGGCAGCGTCGGCAAGCGCAACACCGGCACCAGCGTGCACTTCTGGCCGGACGCCAAGTACTTCGACTCCTTCAAGTTCTCCGTCAGCCGCCTCAAGCACGTGCTCAAGGCCAAGGCCGTGCTGTGCCCAGGCCTTTCCGTCACGTTCGAGGACAAGGCCGCCGGCGAGAAGGTCGAGTGGCTCTACGAGGACGGCCTGCGCTCGTATCTGGTGGATGCGGTCAGCGAGTTCGAGCGCCTGCCTGCCGAGCCGTTCGTAGGCAGCCTGGCCGGCAACAAGGAGGCGGTCGACTGGGCCTTGCTGTGGCTGCCCGAAGGCGGCGATGCGGTGCAGGAAAGCTACGTCAACCTGATCCCCACCGCTCAGGGCGGCACCCACGTCAATGGACTGCGCCAGGGTCTGCTGGACGCCATGCGCGAGTTCTGCGAGTTCCGCAACCTGCTGCCGCGCGGGGTCAAACTGGCGCCGGAAGACGTCTGGGAGCGCATCGCCTTCGTCCTTTCGATGAAAATGCAGGACGCACAGTTCTCCGGCCAGACCAAGGAGCGCCTGTCCTCGCGTGAGGCCGCGGCCTTCGTCTCCGGCGTGGTCAAGGACGCCTTCAGCCTGTGGCTCAACGCCAACCCGGAAACCGGTCTGCAGCTGGCCGAACTGGCCATCAGCAACGCCGGCCGCCGCCTCAAGGCGGGCAAGAAGGTCGAGCGCAAGAAGATCACCCAGGGCCCGGCGCTGCCCGGCAAGCTGGCCGACTGCGCGGGGCAGAACCCGCTGCGCTGCGAGCTGTTCCTGGTCGAGGGCGACTCGGCCGGCGGCAGCGCCAAGCAGGCGCGTGACAAGGAGTTCCAGGCCATCATGCCGCTGCGCGGCAAGATCCTGAACACCTGGGAAGTCGACGGCAGCGAAGTGCTGGCCAGCCAGGAAGTGCACGACATCGCCGTGGCCATCGGCATCGACCCGGGCTCCAGCGATCTCTCCGGGCTGCGCTACGGCAAGATCTGCATCCTCGCCGACGCCGACTCCGACGGCCTGCACATCGCCACGCTGCTCTGCGCCCTGTTCGTGCGCCATTTCCGTACGCTGGTCGACGCCGGCCACGTCTATGTCGCCATGCCGCCGCTGTATCGGATTGATCTGGGCAAGGAAATCTTCTACGCCCTGGACGACGCCGAGCGCGACGGCATCCTCGACCGCCTGGTGGCCGAGAAGCGCCGCGGCAAGCCGCAGGTCACCCGCTTCAAGGGCCTCGGCGAGATGAACCCGCCGCAGCTGCGCGAAACCACCATGGACCCCAACACCCGCCGCCTGGTGCAGCTGACCCTGGACGACTTCGAGGGCACCCGCGAAGTGATGGACATGCTGCTGGCGAAAAAACGCGCCAGTGACCGCAAGAACTGGCTGGAAACCAAGGGCAACCTGGCCGAGGTACTGGCCTGATGCGTAATCATCTCCTTGCACTCGGTCTGTTGGCCGGCGTCGCGAATGCCGAGCCAGTGGTGCTGGAAGAGCTGCAATTGCAGGCCGAGTATCCGGTAACGGACATGCCCAACGGCAACCTGTCCGGCCTGGCGCTGTGCGGCGAGACGTTGTGGGCGGTATCCGACCGCGATGACGACCGCCTCTATCAATTGCACCGCGAAGACGGTCTGCTGCGTGCCGAGGCGGAAACCTTCGTCACGCCCGAGCCGCCCGAAAGCGCCCTGCCCTGGGGCCTGCGCATGCGCAACTGGGCGGCCGGCCTGGTACGCGGCGGCAAGCTGGATTTCGAGGGCCTGTCATGCGACACGCAAGGCAACCGCTATCTGGTCAGCGAAACCCGCGCCGCCGTTTTGCAGGTCACCAGCAACGGCAACGCCCAGTGGCTCAACCTGCCCAGCGGACTGGTGCGCCAGGCCCGCGCCAGCGGCATGCTGCTGCACTTCAACCAGGGTTTCGAAGGCATCGCCGTCGACCCTGCCGGTGAGCGCCTGTGGCTGGCCGCCGAGCAGCGCCGCCGCGGTCTTGCCGTGCTGCATCGTAGCAACAGCAGTTGGCGGTGCACCGGCGGCTGCGTGTTGACCAGCGAAAGCGGTGATGAGCCTTCGCCACAAGCCCTTGGCGGTCATCCGGCCCCTCGCGATTTCTCCGGCCTGGCCTATTTCGGCGAGAAACTCTTCACCCTGGAACGCCAGGCGCATCGCATCTGCCGCCGCGCCCTGAGCGACGGCGTCGCGGAGATCTGCTGGTCGTTCGCCGATGAGGCCCTGAGCGAGCCGCGCCGCTATGCGCCGGACTACGGCATGGCCGAAGCGCTGTGGATCGACAAGGACGGCGCCTGGATCGGCGTCGACAATGGCAGCCAGACCCGCGCCGATGGTGAAGAACGCCCCATCGTTTGGCGCTTCAATGCGCCCAAGGGCGGCTGGAGCCGGCGTCCGTGAGTGAACAGACGCCCGGCCGTCGTGCCGGACGCGTGATGTGGGTGCTCGCCTGGGGTGCCGGCCTGCTGCTGGCTACGCATTTCTTTGGCGGCTGGGAAGATCGCCAGCGCAACCCGAACCAAGCGCCGCAGTCGCTGCATGGCGAGGGTTTCGTCGAGGTGAGCCTGGCCAGCAGCCGCCAGGGGCACTACGTGGTCAACGGCCAGATCGACGGGCAGGACGTGACCTTCCTGCTCGATACCGGCGCCACCCAGGTGGCGATTCCCAGCCAGGTCGCCCGAAACCTCGGCCTGCAGGCCGGCGCGCCGGTACAGATCCGCACCGCCAACGGTATCGCCACCGCGCACCGCACGCGCCTGGAGCGCCTGCAGCTCGGCGACATCGTCCTGCATGACATTTCCGCGCTGATTGCTCCGGGCATGGACGGCAACGAGATCCTGCTGGGCATGAGCGCCCTGAAACAACTCGAATTTTCTCAGAAGGGCGGCACCTTGGTGCTGCGCCAATCAACTTTGCAATGAGGCCCGCATGAGCGAATCCCTCGATTTGAGCCTGGAAGGCGTTGAACGTCGTTCACTCGCCGACTTCACCGAGCAGGCTTATCTCAATTACTCCATGTACGTGATCATGGACCGCGCGCTGCCGCATATCGGCGACGGCCTCAAGCCCGTGCAGCGCCGTATCATCTACGCCATGAGCGAGCTGGGCCTGGACGCCGACTCCAAGCACAAGAAATCGGCGCGTACCGTCGGTGACGTGCTCGGCAAGTTCCACCCGCACGGCGACAGCGCCTGCTACGAAGCGATGGTGCTGATGGCGCAGCCGTTCAGCTACCGCTACACCCTGGTCGACGGCCAGGGCAACTGGGGTGCGCCGGACGATCCCAAGTCCTTCGCAGCCATGCGTTATACCGAGGCGCGCCTGTCGCGTTATTCCGAAGTGCTGCTGGCCGAACTCGGCCAGGGCACCGTGGACTGGGTGCCGAACTTCGACGGCACGATGAACGAACCGGCGACGCTGCCAGCGCGCCTGCCCAACCTGCTGCTCAACGGCACCACCGGCATCGCCGTGGGCATGGCCACCGACGTACCACCGCACAACCTGCGCGAAGTCGCCGCCGCCTGCGTGCGCCTGCTGGACGAGCCGAGCGCCACGGTCGAGCAGCTTTGCGAGCATATCCAGGGCCCGGACTTCCCCACCGAAGCCGAGGTCATCACGCCCAAGGCCGACCTGCTGAAGATCTACGAAACCGGCCGTGGCTCGGTGCGCATGCGCGCCGTCTATCGCATCGAAGATGGCGACATCGTCGTCACCGCCCTGCCGCATCAGGTGTCCGGGGCCAAGGTGCTGGAGCAGATCGCCGGCCAGATGCAGGCCAAGAAACTGCCGATGGTCGCCGACCTGCGTGACGAGTCGGACCACGAGAACCCCACCCGCATCGTCATCATCCCGCGCTCCAATCGCGTCGATGCCGACGAACTGATGACCCACCTGTTCGCCACCACCGATCTGGAGTCCAGCTACCGGGTCAACACCAACGTCATCGGCCTCGACGGCAAGCCGCAGGTCAAGGACCTGCGCACCTTGCTCAGCGAGTGGCTGGTTTATCGCGTCGGCACCGTGCGGCGCCGCCTGCAGTTCCGCCTGGACAAGGTGGAAAAGCGCCTGCACCTGTTGGAAGGCTTGCTGATCGCCTTCCTCAATCTCGACGAGGTGATCCGCATCATCCGCACCGAGGATTCGCCCAAGCCGGTGCTGATGGAAACCTTTGGTCTCACCGACGTGCAGGCCGACTACATCCTCGACACCCGCCTGCGTCAGCTGGCACGCCTGGAAGAAATGAAGATCCGCGGCGAGCAGGACGAACTGGCCAAGGAGCGCGAGAAACTGCTGGCGCTGCTCGGCAGCGAAGCCAAGCTGAAGAAGCTGGTGCGCAAGGAAATTCTTGAAGACGCCGAGAAGTACGGCGACAACCGCCGCTCGCCGATCGTCGCCCGCGCCGAGGCCAAGGCGCTGTCGGAAACCGAGCTGATGCCGACCGAACCGGTCACCGTGGTGCTTTCGGAAAAAGGCTGGGTGCGCTGCGCCAAAGGCCACGACATCGACGCCACGGGCCTGTCCTACAAGGCCGGCGACGGCTTCAAGGCGGCAGCGCCCGGACGCTCGAACCAGTACGCGGTGTTTATCGATTCGACTGGCCGCAGCTATTCGCTCACCGCCCACAGCCTGCCATCAGCCCGAGGCCAGGGCGAACCGCTGACCGGCCGCCTGACCCCGCCGCCGGGCGCGACCTTCGAATGCGTGATGCTCCCCGAAGACAGCGCGCTGTACGTGATCGCCTCCGACGCCGGCTACGGCTTCGTGGTCAAGGGCGAGGATCTGCAAGCCAAGAACAAGGCCGGCAAGGCCCTGCTCAGCCTGCCCAACGGCGCCAAGGTGGTTGCTCCCAAGCCGGTCACCAACCTGGAAGACGACTGGCTGGCCGCCGTGACCACCGAAGGCCGCCTGCTGCTGTTCAAGGTCACCGACCTGCCGCAACTGGGCAAAGGCAAGGGCAACAAGATCATCGGCATTCCTGGCGAGCGAGTGGCCTCACGTGAGGAGTATCTGACCGATCTGGCCGTACTGCCCAGCGGCTCCAGTTTGGTTTTGCAGGCCGGGAAGCGTACCCTGACACTCAAAGCCGACGACCTCGAGCATTACAAGGGCGAGCGCGGCCGCCGTGGCAACAAGCTGCCGCGCGGCTTCCAGCGCGTCGACCAGCTTCTGGTGGAATAGCGTCGGCAACACGCCCCGTTCGTCCGGGATATCCGCGCTACCGGCAAGCAGCCAAGGCTGGAGTCGTAGCGCGGTTTGACGGATGATACGCGCCCTGGGTCGTCCATGACCCCCTGCATGATATGGGATCGATGTGCAGCTGCCCCAGAAGCGGCTGCCTGGAATTGATGATGACTGTAGTACGCCCGATGGCTCTGCTTCTGACCGCGCTGCTCGTACTGAGCGGTTGCAGCCTGCTGCAGCAGAAGCCGGTGCCCCTTTACCAACTCGACAGCGGCGATGCGGTGACGCCGACCAAGGACAATGGTGTAACCGTGCTGGTCGGCCCGATCAGCGTGGCCGATTACCTGCGCCAGCAGCATCTGCTGCAGCGCCAGGCCGATGGCAGCCTGGTTGCCGCGCAGGACGCTCGCTGGGCCAGCAGCCTGGCCAACGATATCGATCAGCAGGTTCTGCGCCAGCTGGCCTGGCGCCTGGATAGCCAGCGCCTGGTACTGGCTCCGGCCGCGCCAGGCTTTAGCGCCGACGCACAGGTCATGTTGACCATTACCCGCCTGGACTCCGGCCCAACCCAACCGGCCGTGCTCGAAGCACAATGGCGTTTGCTCGATCGGCGCGGACAACTGCGCGACAGCCGCCTGATTCGCCTGGAGCAGCCACACGGGGGCCCGCTGGCCGAGCAGGTCAAGGCGCAGAGCACTCTGCTGCAGCGCCTGGCCGCTGAGATGGCAGTGGCCATTCAACCTGTTGCCGCAGCCGAGCCGACACCCGAGCCGCGCAAAAAACCGCCGGTGGCCAAAGCCAAACCGCAGGAACCGACCACTGCCGGGCCGAAGATTCCGGTGGCAGAACCGATCAAGATCGATACGGAAGTGTTTCGTTTCTAGACAAAAAAGCCCGCAGATGCGGGCTTTTTTTGGGTAAAGACAGCTGAATTTGCCGACCTCACAGAGTCCCGCGGCGGACGGCTCGATGCATTCGACTGCACCATCGTCACTACACCTGAGCCTTGACCGTCGAAGCTCAAGACACCGCGCTCGCCGCGACAAGCACCATCAAGCAGCGAACCGGCGACAGTCGCTCAGGATAACGTTGCATCTACTTGCTGCGGATCTTCTCGACGATCGCGGTGGTCGAGCTGTTCTCCACCAGACCGAGTACGCGCACTTCGCCGCCATAGGCCTGAACGATATCGGCGCCGACCACCTGGTCGATGCCATAGTCGCCGCCTTTGACCAGCACGTCCGGCTGCACCTGGCTGAGCAGTCGCTCGGGCGTGTCCTCGCTGAAACTCACCACCCAGTCAACGGCGCCAAGACCGGCGAGCACTGCCATACGACGATCGACCGCATTGATAGGCCGGCCCGGCCCCTTGAGCCGACTGACCGAGGCGTCGTCGTTGATCGCAACGATCAGTCGATCACCCTGCGCGCGAGCCTGCTCCAGATAGGTCACGTGACCGGCGTGAAGGATGTCGAAACAGCCATTGGTGAAGACGATTTTCTCACCATGGGCGCGGGCGTCCTCAATGGCGATCAAAAGCTGGTCCAGGCTCAGCACACCACGTTCGGAGCCTTCCTCGCGCTGCACCGCACGACGCAGTTCCGGCGCGCTGATAGCAGCCGTGCCCAGCTTGCCGACGACGATGCCGGCGGCCAGGTTGGCCAGGGCAACCGCTTGCGGCAGCTCCTCCCCTGCGGCGATAGATGCCGCCAGGGTGGAAATTACCGTGTCGCCAGCGCCGGTAACGTCGAACACCTCACGGGCCCGAGCCGGCAGGTGCAGCGGGGCATGCTCGGGGCGCAGCAGGGTCATGCCATGTTCGCCACGGGTGACCAACAGCGCGCCTAGCTCCAGCTCACGCATCAGCTTGGCGCCTTTACTGACCAGCTCAGCCTCATCAGTGCAACCACCAACGATAAGCTCGAACTCGTGAAGATTCGGCGTGATCAGACTGGCACCACGGTAGATGGAAAAATCCTTGCCCTTGGGGTCGGCGAGTACCGGAATACCTTTCTTGCGTGCCGCCTGGATCAGCGCCTGGTGGTTCTGTAGCGCGCCCTTGCCGTAGTCCGACAACACCAGCACCTTGACCCCGTCGAGCAATGCTTCGACCTCACGCGCCAGCGCAGCGGTGTCGGTATTGAAGGGTTCTTCGAAATCCATGCGCAGCAGCTGCTGATGACGGCTCATCACACGCAGCTTGACGATGGTGGGCTGGTTATCGATGCGCTGAAAGTGCGCCTCCACCCCGGCGCCACGCAAGCTGTCGCAGAGGCTTTCAGCCGCCTCGTCGTCGCCGGTGACGCCGACCAGCAAGGCACGCGCGCCGAGCGCCGCGATATTCAGCGCCACGTTGGCAGCGCCGCCCGGACGATCCTCGATCTGATCGACCCGCACCACGGGCACCGGGGCTTCGGGCGATATGCGCGAGGTGCCGCCGTGCCAATAACGATCGAGCATGACATCACCGACTACCAAGACGGGCGCCTGATCGAAACGGGGCATGGATAATTTCATGCGGAAACTCCGGGATTGCAAAATCGCCGCGGAGAATAACACATCGGCTTTCACGCACCGCCGTGTGCTATTCAGCGCAGCTCAGCGGTCGAAGGGACGCACCCAGAACAATTCATGCCGACGCACAGCCTTGCGGAAGAACTCATCTTCACCCGCCTGCGGCCAGCGACGTGCAGCCAGACACCACTGAATAAAGCGACGCAGACGCTTCTTGAAAGCCAGCGGGGTTTGCAGGTCGTGTTGCATCGCCAGCGCCTGACTCTTGTCGAGCAGCACATGGTCATCGAGCTGCAGGCACCAAAGCTTGTCGGCCGGCAAAGGCTCGATGCACGGAGGCAGAGCGATACCATTACCTGCAGGGCCCATGGGCCAACGGTCATTGTCAACCAGGTGATTGGCGTAGAGCAGTTGCACATCCGGCTGCCAACCACTTTGTTCAATGGCTTGGAGCAATGCGCGCCCTGTTTGGATGTGGTCGGGATGAGGGTCGAGTTCGGGATGAGGCAGCACCACCACTTCTGGCTTGAAGTGTTTCAGCAGGGCGGCAAGATCGGCTGTGAGGTTATGCCAGGTGGGGGCGCCATCCGCATCGGCGGGCAACTTCATCGCATTGAAGCGACGCACGCTGCGGATGTCGGAGTCGCCGGATTCACGTGAGGCGAATGGCATGTTCGGTTCGCCCTCCATGTGCCTCAGTTGCATGCAGTAATAACCCAGGTGCACACAACGACTGGGTTCGACACCGCCCCATAACGGCACCGTATGGCTGCTCCAGCTGCGCAGCCGTCCCTTGAGACGAGCCGCGGCCGCATCGCTGAGACCGAGGCGACGGTAGAAATCGGCCTCGATCTCACCCTGAGTCAGGGTGACGATGGAAACTTCACTACTGCGGCTGTACAGACCAAACGCGGCAAGCTCGGCATCGTCGGCATGAGGGGCGAGCACCATCACTCGACGCTGGGAATAATCGGGGTTGTTGAAGCAATACAGGGTCGCCTCACGACCTACCCGGCAGAAGCGCCCACGCAGTCGCAACTGCCCGCTGCGCAGCGACGGCAGGCAACCCGAAAGATTGAGAAAGCGCACGCCATTGACGCCCCGCTCGAAATCCTGCCGATCCTGCGCTTCGCCCTCGCCGATGAGCACATGAGGATCGAGGTAACGGCCAAGCCAACCGCTGCGGATGTGCACCGCCAGTACCAGCGTGTCGGCATCGTCGGGCAATGCGGCCCCATTCGGAGATACCAACCCCTTGCGGTCGAGCAGAACCGAGAAGCTCAGGCTGTCGGGCGGAAAGGCATGGCGATAGTCATCGCGGGGGGAGTAGAAAAGATGATCGGAGAACCAGGCTTCGTGGGCGATCCAGGCCAATAGCAGCACCACCGGGGTGGTACTCCATGATCCGAACCAGTCCAAGCCGACCAGAATCGGCAGTGCCACGACCATGAGAATGCGCTTGTTACGCCGATGCCGACGTAGCAATTGCTGCTTGCGTGCTTCCATTCATTTACACCTGAAAAACAGGTTGGCGATTACACCAACGATCCTTGTATTCCACATCGGCTCGGCCGAATGAGTAGCGTAGCGGCTTCCCTCGAGCATGCGCATCTTCCCAGGCGGACTGAGTATTGATAAAGCTGAGCACACTGCCGGGACTGAAATCACGGGAGGCTGGATCGACTCCACCATTGATGTATTCAATGCTGATCCAGTCTGGCGATTCGACCCTGTACAGCACCTGAACGGCAATCGGGTTGCCGTCCAGCTGCAGATAATTGCCCCAGAGAAAATCCTTCAGTGCGTCGAACACTTCGCACAGATGCTGTTTGCCGGGGACAGCGAAGCCCCACCTTTTTTCGAACAGTTCCGTGTAGATGGCAGCCAGGGCATCGGGCGACAGGCCCGAAACCGGCAGGATTTCACCACCCGCCCCTTCCAGCATTCGCAACTCGCGCCGCTGGTTGTAGCGAAACTTCTTGCCGTATTCCTCCGGCTGGCGCGCCAGGGCCAACTCTTCCCGCTGTTTACGCAGTGTCGATATCCCGCCTTCATGCAGGGTGGTCACATAACGCATGCGCTGGCGAACCGGAGCCATGGCCCCTCGGGCGACCGGCAATATCACCTCGGCATTGCCCAGATCGAAAAAGTCGCGTCGCCCCTGACGCTTGAGCACATCACGTGAAAGCGCCAGGTGGCGCCCCCACACCGGGACCGCAGCCTGCAACGCGCCCTGCAGCGGCCAGCCCAGATAACGCACGGGTATGCCTGCCAGTGCCGAAAGCCGCGAAACCACCTGCGGATGAGTCACGACACTGCCGCCCAGACGTGCCCACACCTGCGCATAAAGATCGGCGCTGATGGGGCGCCAGCCACGCTCGCGCCAGCGTTGTAACGGGTTGAACATCGGGCATCCAGCTCGAACGAAAAGGTCGCAAAGCTTAACACGTGGTCGCTGCCCCTCACCCGAACGATGCTTTAACATAGGCTCTTTTCATCGATGCTTAGGATTTCTGGTGCAAACACCTTCACAGCCTGGCGCCAGACGCCTGCGACTCCACGATTTCATCACCAGCCGCTGGCTCGTGTGGGGGTATCTGGTCCTGTTGACAGGTCTGTTCTGGGTACCCGACGGCAGTCTGTACACAAAATTCTATTACGCGTTCCTCGCGGCCCCCTCCCTACTGGCGATCCTGCTCGCACCCGCACAGATGAAGTCCGTCCTGCGCGATCCGGTGATCCTCAGCTTTCTCGCGTTCAGCCTGTGGTTGCTGATCAGCATGAGCTGGAGCCGCGCCGATGATGGCGTTGGCAGCCTAGCCAAGCGTCCGCTTTATGTGTTCATGCTCTTCGTAGGCTGCGCACTAATTGCTATCAAACGCGAAGAGTTGCTGCTCAAGGCCCTGCGCCTCGGCGCTGCAATCGGTGCATTGGCCGCCCTCATTAATGTCGCCTGGTTCCTGCACAACGCGGCCCCGGGCGCGCGGTTGATCGGAACCGGCGCCCTGCGCAACCCCTTACTCACCTCCCATGTTCTCGGCTTTTTGTGCGCCTATTGGATCGCGGCGTGGCTGTCACGCAGCGAGCGTCGCGACTGGCTGCCGGCTGTAATGGCGCTTCCTCTGCTGGCTGCACTGCTCACCACTGGCTCACGCACGCCGCTGATGGGCCTAACGCTGACCTGTTTCTGGATGCTACTGATGAGCGGCCAACGCGCGGTGTATCTAATTGCCGCGCTACCCCTCGTTGCTAGCGCAACCTATCTGGTCGCCCCGGAAATTATTCTGCAGCGTGGTACCTCCTCCCGCCCCGAACTCTGGAGCGATGCCTGGCGACAGGCTGGCGAACACCTCTGGTTTGGTGCCGGCTACAACAGCAAGTTCGAGTTCGATATTCAGGGCATGCGTTATCTTTTACATGACCCGCACAATGTCGAGCTCGCAGTACTTCTCGAGCTGGGTCTGATTGGCCTAGGCTTGTGGACCATCATGTACATTTTCGCCCTCCATCGCTGTCTGCGCCTGCGTGCGCTACCACAGTTCCAGATTGCCTCGGCACTGCTGATCTATGGCCTGTGTGCTGGCCTGACTGAAGGCGGCAACTATCTGTCGCGCCCCAATGAAAGCTGGTTTCTGATCTGGATTCCCCTGGCGCTGTTAGGCGCCCTTTCCATACGACACAGGCAGGCCCAGGCATGAAACGAATCGATGCGGCGCAGCTGAACGCACTGCTGCAGGGCGCCAAAACCATCGAAGAGGATGGCCTGGGCGTCAAGGTGGCGCGCCTGGAGGACGGCGACTTCCTGAAACTCTATCGGCGCAAGCGACTACTGTCCTCCGATCTCTGGAACCTGCCGGCGCAACGTTTCGCGACCAATGCGCAAGGCCTGCTGCGCCTTGGCATCGCCGCTCCGAAGGTTCTCGACGTTCTGATCATCAACCAATGCCGCTTGAGCGCCGTACGTTATCAGCCGTTGCCAGGCGACACCCTGCGCAACCAGCTGGGCCAGCTGGGCCAGCTGGATACCATGGCGCGCGCTGAACTGGTGATGGCGTTCGGAACCTTCCTCGGCGAATTGCACCAGCGCGGCGTTTACTTTCGCTCCCTGCATCTGGGCAATGTACTGCTCCTGCCGGACGGCTCCTTCGGCCTGATCGATCTTTCCGACATGAAGCTGGAGGGAAGCCCGCTCGCGCCTAGGAAGCGACGCCGCAATCTCCAGCACATCCTGCGCTACGCCGAGGACATTCACTGGTTGACGCAACAGCACCTGGACAACTGGCTAGACGGTTACGCGCGGAGCGTCGGCCAGCGCGACGCCGCGCGCTTTACCCGGGACCTGAAAAGGTGGCTGAAATCCAGGTGAGGCCTGCCCCCCAGAAGCTCGGCGAAAGCGCCGCTATCCGAGATGAACAGCGGCTCAACGCTTGAGCCAATAGCGCCATAGCCCCTTGAGCGTCTTCAGGTTGCGTGAACGCCAAGGAATCTGCGCGAGCAGCTCACCGGCAAGTTGACGATCCTCATTGGCGACCTTGGTGAACATGGCGTTCAGGTAACGCAGGCGCGTCGCCTCGTAGCCCGGGTGGTCGCTGAAGCGCTGGTAGATCGCCAGTTCGGTTTCGATCATCAGGCGGCGGTTCTTGTAGGTGTTGCTGCCATGCACACGGTAAAGGGCCAGCGGTTCCTCGAGTATGTCGATGAAATAGCCGGCCCGCGCTATGCGCAGCTCCACGAAGTAATCCTCGATACGAATGGTCGGATCGAAGCCGCCCACCTCTTCGAGTGCCTGACGGCGAAACAGCAGGGTCGGCGCTGGCGGGCCCGGCTTGCGATCCATGAACAGATCGTCAAAATCGAGGCGCCGAGCCGGGCGATGGCGTTGTTTCTTGTCGGGCAACGGCTTGCCTTCGCCGTCGATAAGCACGATACCGCCCGCACAGATGCCGGTCTCCGGATGCCGCTCCATGAACGGAATCTGCAAGGAAAAGCGCTCGGGCAGCATCAGGTCATCCGAGCCCAGCGGCGCGATATAAAGACCTTTGCTACGGGCGATCATGTCGTTTAGCGTGGTGCAGAGTCCCTTGTTTGCCTGCGCCACGAAGTCGAACCCGAGCTCCGCCTGTAGGCGCTGAATCAGTTCAACGCTACCGTCGCGCGAGCCATCGTCGACCACCAGCAGTTCGATGTTGGGGTAACGCTGCGCGTACACGCTGCGTATGCTGGCCTCGATGAAATCGACGTGGTTATAGGATGAGATCAGTACCGACACCAGAGGCAGCGGGTTGGCGCTATCGGTCATGAAGACGATCCTGTCAGTGGCTGCCCTCGAGCAGCTCTCGGTATTTACGGCGAAAATCTTCGATATCATGCTCGCGCCTGAGGTAGCGGTAAGCCCGCTCCCCCAGCTCAACTCGCTCGACCTCGCTATCGGCCAGGCTAGCCCGCAGTTGTTCGGTCAGCGCGGCCACATCGCCAGGGCGAAACAATCGCCCTCCAGCTCCTTGTAAGAGTGGGCGCATCGCGGGAATGTCCGAACCCATCACCGGCAAGCGGCCGCACATGCCTTCGAGCAGCGCGAGCCCAAGCCCTTCCTGTAGCGAAGGCATGGCGAAGATGTCGAAGCCCCTTACATAGCGCATGGCATCGGGCTGGGTACCGCACAGATGTACGCGTCCCTGCAAACCGGACTCGACGATCAGCGCGGCGAGATTGCTCTGTTCACGCCCCCCACCGATGATAGCCAGATGCGCATGCGGGAATTCCCGACTCACGGCAGCGAATGCCTTGATCAGATGGGTATGACCTTTGATCGGAACCAGGCGCCCGATGGCACCGATGATCACCGGCTCCATCGGCAAGCCCAGCGCCTGACGCGCTTCGTCTCGAGACAGTTGTAGGGACTCGGCCAGGTCGATATCCAGCGCATTGGTTATCGCCAGCGTGTTCGCCGCCGTGAAACCACAGCGCAAGGAGACGAGGTAGTCGACCACCGCCGGCGAGACCCCGACAAAGCGCCAGCGCTCATCAATCAAACGCCTGGCCTGCCAGCGCCGATAGAACCGGTCGTACTCGCCAAAGCCGTGGGACACGCCGATACAGCGGGCAATACGCAGCTGCTTGTTGAGGTGCATGAACAGGTTCACGGCCTTGAAACGGTGCAGCAGCACCACATCGAAACCTTCCTCACGACAGAACGCCAGCAGTCGCGCCCGCACCTTGCGGCGTAAACCGCTCATGTCCTTCTCATTGAATTCGAAGAACACCTGGCGTCGGCCTGGCGGGTTGAGCGCCCCCTCAGCAGGCCGGCCTTCCAGGTAGGCATTGACCACCTCGAAGCGCTCTGCAGGCAGCCCCTGCAGGATCTGTTCGCCCAGGTCGGAATTGGTGTCCGCTGCGTTATAGCGCGTCTGCAGCTGCAGAACTTTCAGGACCTTAGCCATCCATCCGTCCTATCCACAGACGAATAGCCTTGCGCAAATAAGACAGCTTCAGCAGGACACGCCAGTCGCTCGCCACCGCTTGACGGTAGAATTGCTTGGCAGCTGGCAAATCTCTTGCCAGGCAGGCACTGCGAAACAGTGACAGGCAGCGTTGCTGGTAAAAGGCGGCGCGCAGTTGTTGCAGTGCCTCGGGCAATCGCCCGAACACCTCGTCGACCAGTTCAACCCCGCCCGCGAGGCTGGAAGAAAAATCATGGCGAAGGCTGTCGCTATGCTTGTGAATCATCGCCAATGGTTCTGACAGCAGCGTGATCGGATACGCCGCAAGGGTCTGCGCGAAGACGGGAATGTCCTCGGCGTTGCGAAAACGCTCGGGATAGTTGCCAGCCTGAAAGATGGAGCGATGCATCACGCAGGCGCCGTTGGAAATGCTCATTGTCTTGTCGAGCAGATAGGCGCGCACACGCAGCAGCGGTGTATCAGGCAAATGATCGGGCGAATGCTGGCGACGCCGCCCATTCTGATCGACCGACCAGTGCCCGCCGATCACCATACGCGTATGGGGGTTGCCGATCAGGTGCGCACGAATCAGAGCCAGGCTGTGTGGAGCCATTTCGTCATCCGCATCGAGAAAGATCAGCCAGTCATGGCGAGCCCTCTCGATACCCAGATTGCGCACGGAGGCCAACCCACCATTTCCCTTGCGCAGTGCGGTAAAGCGATCGGGGAATTCGACCTTCAACGCCTCGATGACTTGCGGCGTGTCGTCCTTGGAGCCGTCATCGATGATCAGCAGCTCATCGTCATCACCCAACTGCGGCACCACCGAGCGAACGGTGCGTCCCAGGGTTTTGGCATAGTTATATGCCGGAATAACGATCGTGATCGCAGTAGGCCCACTCATTACCGGTCCCCTCCGACCTTTCGACTCAGTACGCGGAAGCCTCTGGCCACGCGATTGACACTCATGAACATCGCCCATCGATCACGCATGAAACTCAGCGACAAAGCCGGCCGCACGACTTGGCCTGTGCCCCAGCCCGGTCGCCAGCAAAAACCATCTCGTCGCTTGCGATAAAGCGTCAGAACCGGCACGCCCAACGCCGAAGCCAAATGGCCAACCCCCGAATCGTTACCAATCACATAACCCGACTCGTACAAGTGCGCGGCCAACGCTCTGGCATCTGGAAACTCGGGGACCTCGAATTCGGGTGCGAACACATCCACATGATCGTCTCGCTCCTTGGGCGACAGCACGAACTGCGGTTGATAGCCGGCGGCGCGCAAACGCCTGGCCAAGGCCAGATACTTGGATGCGGGCCAGTTCTTCTTCACGTTGTACGAAAGCGGGTGGAACATCACACGCCGAGCATGTCGGCGATGCTGGAGCGTGGGCGGCGTCTGCAGGCCGATATCGCTACTGGCATCGCTCAGCCCCAAGCGCATACGGCAGAAGGCGACCGCCTGCTCGACCATACTGACGCTATCGTCCGGCAGGCAACGCAGCGGCCCGGCGGCTGCAGCCAGAGGAGCCAGAAGGCGAGCCTTTTCCGCAGGCAGTCGCGCCAGGGTATCGACCGCCGGGTCTTGCACGAATCGTGAGTCGACTTTGAGTGTGCCGACGAAGACATAACGCCTGGCCAATTTCTCGGCCGCCTCAGCATAGCGGGTCAGCATGCTACCCATGTCTGAGATGACCAGATCGAAACCATCGAGCACCGCGAATGTGTCCGCGGGCGACGGCAGCGGCCGGGTCTCGAATAGCGGCAACCAGTCGTTGAGGGCGCCAAAGTGATTGCTAAGCACTGTCACCCGATAACCAGCGCGCGCCAGGTTGGCAGCCAGTACCAGATAGACGCATCCATCGCCCAGGCCCATGGAAGGCACCAATGCGATCCGACAATCAGCCGACACCACTGATAGATGGGTATCAGCGTGCGTTAAAACCTCGCCCATCAAAACTCCCGCATAATCCAATATCGTCCGTGACCAAGTACTGCAAACTTTTGAGCACATCCGCTCATTCGGAACGCCGTGTCGTTGTCGCCTCGACGTCCGCCCTTTCAGTCAGGGCTCGGACTGCTCCTGCACTTGCGGTTCATCCTTTTCCTCGAGGCCCAAGGCATGAAGGCGGGCGTAGTAACCGTTCTGCGCAAGCAGTGAATCGTGGGTACCGCGCTCGACGATACGTCCCTGATCCATGACCAGGATCAGATCGGCTTTCTCGATGGTCGACAATCGATGCGCAATGACCAGCGTCGTGCGACCCTCCATGACCCTATCCAGCGCCGCCTGGATATAGCGCTCGGACTCGGTATCCAGGGCCGAGGTTGCTTCATCGAGAATCAGCACAGGCGCGCTTTTGAGCAACGCCCGGGCAATCGCCAGACGCTGACGCTGGCCGCCCGACAGCATGACGCCGTTCTCACCTACCCGGGTTTCGAAGCCCTGGGGCAGCAGATCAATGAATTCGCGGGCATAAGCGGCTTCGGCGGCCTGCTCGACCGCCTCGCGAGGCAGGTGCCTGAGATCGCCGTAGGCGATATTGTTCAACACGGAGTCGTTGAATAGGGAAACCTGCTGCGTGACCAGGGCGATATGTTTTCTCAGGTTCTCGACGCGATAGTCTTCTATCGGCGTGCCATCGAGCAGAATCTGACCCTGATCATGCTGGTAGAAACGCGGAATCAGATTGGCCAGAGTCGACTTGCCGCTACCTGAACGACCGACCAACGCCACCATCTGCCCCGGTTCCACGCTAAAACTGATGTCCTGCAGGACAGTTTTTTCAGTGCCCGGGTAGACGAAGCTCAGATGTTTGACATCGAGAGCTCCACTGACCCGCTCTTTCTCGACCGTGCCCTGATCCGGCTCGGGCGCCTCGTCCAGTTGTTCGAAGATGCTTTCGGCGCCGGCAAGCCCTTTCTGGATGGTCGAACTGACCTCCGAAAGCTGGCGAATCGGCTTGGGCAGAAGCCCTGCGGCGGTGATATACGCCACCAGATCACCGACACTGGCGTCGCCGCGCAGGAACAGCACCAGGAACATCAGAAACGCCATGGCGGCGTAGTTCACCAGTTGCAGGCTGGGTGTGTAGATCGCACTGGTACGGGTCATGCGCAGCTGCTTGCGGGTGCTGTCTTCACTCGCTTCGTGGAAGCGTTCGCGCTCATAGCGCTCGCCGCCGAAGCTGCGCACCACGCGGTAGTTCTGGATGGTCTCGGAAGACACATGGGTCAATTCGCCCATGGCGCTCTGGATCTTGCGGCTCTGGCTACGGAATTTCTTGCTCGCGCTCTTAACCATCAGTGCAATGAGCGGCAGGATCGCCACCATCACCATGGTCAGTTTCCAGTTCATCCACAGCAGATAACCGAACAGGAAAACCACCGTCAGGCCTTCGCGCACCATGACCTTCAAGGCGTCCGTCGCCGCGCCGGTGACCGAACCGACATTGTAGGTGATGCGGGAAATCAGGTAGCCCGTGGAGTGGTTGTCGAAATAGCGGTTGGGCAGTGTCAACAGGTTGTTGAAAAGCGCGATGCGCAGATCCTGTACCAACCCCAGCGATACCCGAGCCAGATAATAGCCGCCAAGAAAGGAGCCGATGCCCTGCCAGAAGGTGATCAGCAGCAGCGCCAGCGGTACGCCGTAGAGCAACTGCATGCTGCCCAGCAGCGGCAATTCGACCATACCGGCCTCGGGGCTGGCGAGCCCGTCGACGAAGTATTTGAGCAGGCCGGCGAGCATCGGCTGAGTCGAGGCGAAAATGATGTAACCGATCATGCTGACGCCGAACATGAACCAGTAACGCCTCATGTAGCTCAACAGCCGCATGTACAACTTGAAGCTGGAGAGGGAAGACGGTTTGGCGCTTGAATCAGGCATAAGATGCTGGCTCTGTGATTAAGCGCGCGATTGTACCATCAGGCAACACGCAACCAAATGCAGGCGAAATACCTTCGCATTTGTGCGCCTGCATTGGCGCACAGCTCAGGATGGCGTCATGGCGAACTCTGCAACTCCTGCGGCGGACGCCAGCGTGTCGGTTTGCAGGCCACGCTCATACCATGCAGCTCATTCAGCACAGCCCGTGCGTCGAACCTCGGCGACCTAATTGCAGAGGCATAGCATGCGACCACATCTTGAAGTTCGGGATCACTCAGCCCCAGATCGCGCAAGCGAAGGAGAATCTTCTTCAGATCTTCGACGCCTGCTTCTTCGCTGAAATCATCTGCACGCTCGAAATCCAGCAGACAAGTTTCGTCGGCGACCAAGAAGTTATAGGGGTTACAGTCGCCATGGGCGATGCCGTGACCGTGCAATTGGCCAAGCAGGCTCAGCGACTGGCAAGCGCCTCGCAACAATTGCGACCCCGTCAATGTCGCCAGTGGTACGCCCGGCAAAAACCGCGTAAGCAGCAGGCTTTCGTGACAGCGCGGATGCCGGGTTTCCGTGTACAGTAGTGGCTCTGGGGCTGCAAATCCCAGTGTATGCAGCCTTGCCAGCACCATCGCCTCATCGCGTAGAGGAGATCGGTAGGCCCGACGCAATATTCGCTTCCACCAGGGTTTCATCGAGCGGCGATAGCGTTTGACGAACAGGACGTCGTCTTCCCGCGTAATCCTGGCGACCGCTCGCCCCGGCGCAAAATCGTCTAACTGAGCGAAGACCGGCAACAACGCCCCGATCTGTTTGCGCCCGAGCAGCTCCTTTTGAAAGACTATGGTTTTACTCACCTAAAGCCTCCCAGTGAAGTCTGGCGGCGTCGGGTGCTTCGCGTGCAGCCTCTTGCTGCCCCATGGATCGATTCATGTATAGCCTCTACGCCAAAACAAAAGAGAGCCTAAGGCTCGCTACTTATGCCGGCCACAACCTATGCAATCCAGCAGCCGCGCTGCTGGCACACCTGCTGTTCGACAATCGCTCTACACGCAAGCGCATTCGCAGCGCAATCAAGCTGATACGCATGACGCCGCGTTACAGCAACCACGAGCAGTTGAAGGGCCACGCGTACATCTGGCACTGCGACCGCGATGACCAGAGCGCCTTGGCCATGAGCCTGGGCAAGCAGCTCGAGCGCAATATCAGCTTCATGCCTGCCATCAAGCAGGACGCCGACAAATCGCTGGACTGGCGTGCCATGTACGCAGCCTGGAAGATAACACGGCGCTGCCCGTTGCCCTGGCTACAACGGCTCTACGTATTCAGCGTCTTGTGCCACACCATCAAACATTTCAAAGCCATCGACACACTGCAGATACCCCAGCAAATCACCTCCCTGGTGAGCTACAACAGCGCCAACATTCCCGAGTGTTTTCTGGTCGCCGCCTGCCGGCATCATGGCCTGCCGACCTACTCGCTGCAGCATGGGCTTTATCATCGTTATCGCGGCGAACAACCGATCGACATCATCAACTACGAAAACGTCACCGCCGATACTTTGTTGGTCTGGAGCGAGTTCTGCCGCACGGAGATCGAGGCGTTTTACCGCGAAACAGGCCGATCCCCCGATTTCGACATGCAGGTTGCCGGTTACATTAACCCGCCTGAGCCGGCCCATGTTTCACCGCGGCCCGCACACGCGCAGAAGAACCTCCTTTGCGTGCTGCCAGGCAAACGCTACGTGAAGGACAGCATCGAACTTCTCCATTTACTGGCCGCACTGCAGCCATGCTATCCGCTGACCGTGCGCCTGCATCCGCTGCTCGCCAGCAATGCAGCATTGCTGGCTGCTCTGCCGGCCAGCGCAACGCTCGATGACAGCCCTACCCTTGCCGATACGCTAAGCGCCGGACGCTACGACCTAGTCGTCGGCTTCAATACCACCAGCCTGTTCGAAACGATGCTGTTCGACGTCCCCTGTGCACTGTATCGGGCACAGAGCCTCAACCTCACCGCAGATGGAGTCCCCAGTTTCCGGACTGCCGCGGAGCTGGCAGCGCTGATTGAATCTCCAATCGACACCCGACCGATCGCCGATTATCTGCTGGGCGCCTCGTTTTTTCGCTACCGCGAAATCATCAACGCAGCAGAAACTTCAACGCCACCCGCCATTGAGCCGGATAGCGCTGAATTCCCACGGCCTTAAGCCAGCGAACGCGCAATGCCAGCGGAAGGTGCGCTCTTCTCAACAAGCGCAGCCAGTAGCGCACCGCTAGCGCCTCCTTACGCCGCTGCTGCCCCTTGGCCAACGGCCGCGCGCTGGAAAAAGGCAACTCCAGCGGCGCAGCATCAGCGTAGGCAAGCGCCTGGCGAGCCCAGGCCTCGCCAAAGCTGCCCATTGAAAAGTGCAAAAGATCAATATCGAACACGACTGCGACCTTGCCGGCCCGGGCCACGCGCAGGCTGAAGTCAACGTCGTAGAAATGAAAACCCGTCACTCGCTCATCGAAGCGCGTTTGAGCCCATACCGAACGGCGCGCGAACAGCCAGACGCCGTCCAGCGCCACGACAGGAACGCATTGGCTCGAACCGCTGTCGGCAGGCTTGGCGAAAGCCGCGCTGGCATCTGCTCTCGATGAACCGTGCAGTATGTTGATGCAAAGATCGTCTTCATCACCGCTGTGCCAACCAGAGGGAGTTGCCGCCTTGTAGCGGCTTCCCGCCAGCCCGATGAGGGCAAGCTCTGCGTCGCCTGAGAAATGAGCTAGCGCACGCGCGCCCCAATCCGGGCTGAGGAACTCGACATCCTCATGCACGAAACACACGAAGGGGAAGCTCGCCCTCGACGCCCCCTCGTTGTAGACCGCACAAATACCTCGCCCCTCGATACTGTTGTCCATGGCGATCAGCTCGTGTTCGACACCGATCGTGGCCTCGATATTGCGAGCCACCGCCTGCAACCGTGCGGGTTGGGCGCTGCAAATCACAACGGAAATCACGCGACGCGTCCCGAAAAACCACCGTTCATTTAACTTTCTTCAGCCCCAGGTAATAGAGTGGAAACTTGAGGTACAGCTTGAGCTTTTTACGCAGCAGGTAACCCCGGCTACGGCCGAGCCATTTTTCCTCGAATATGTACTTGGCTCGTTTGGTCATCAGCCACTGGCGAGCCGAGGTGTGAGTACTCAACGTGCGGCTATCGAGATGATCGACGACCGAAGAGGTGACCAGCACGTGCCGCAATCCATTTGCCTGCAGCGTCAAGGCGTAGTCGTTATCGGCGTACCAGAAGAAAAACCGCTCATCCAGCGCGCCGATGACGTCCAGAATGGATCGGCGAAATACCAGGCACCACCCGGAAATTTCCCGCAGCACGCCGTAGCCTGGATAGACACCGCTGTCGAGCGGGAACCCCTTGGCCGGATGATGCAGGGAGCAAGCCGGGCTGGCACTGCTGACGCTCGGATCTTGTTCGAACACACGCAGCAGCTCTGAAGCCCAGCCGGGATGGAAGGACAGATCGTTGTTGCAAATGGCCACGAAGGGCGCCTGTCCTTCGCGAATGCCGATGTTCATATAGGCGTGGTAGTTGAAAACGCCTTTGGGATAGAGCGTGACCACGCCCGGCTGCGTATAAATAGGCGCTTGTGCATTCGACTCGAGCACCCAGATACGGAAGCGAATCCGCTCGGAATCTTCCGAAGCGACCAGAGAGTCCAGGCAGTGTTCGGTAACTTGGCGCAAGGCGTCGTCCTTGGCGAAGCTGAGTATCACTACGTCAAACCATACGGGTGACGATGCAAGGAAATCATTCATGCGATATCTCGAAACGTAAAAAAGATCGCCATCAGGAACAGGCCAGAATACGCGCCACGCGATGCGTCCAGGTGTGTTCTGCAAGAAAGCGCGCCTGCCCCTTACGTGCGATACGCTCACGCTCTTCGGGGTTGGCCAGATAATGACGAACCTTGTCCCTCAGCTCGGTTCTTGAGCGAAATATCTCGATTTCCTCTCCAGGCGTGAACAGCTCGGCGATTTCCTCACAGTAGTCGGTCATCAGGAAACAGCCTGCCGATAGCGCTTCGAAAATCCTTAGATTGACGCCTGTTTCGGCGCCATAAAAATCCGAGCGGGTGATGTTGAGCACCATTCGAGAAGTCTGTAGCAACTGCCGCAACTCCTCACCCCATACGGTTCTATCGTCGACGCGCTGTTGCAGCGCCGAAGACATCAGTGCCCGGTTACGACGCCAGCGATTGCCGCGCACCGTCAGGTGTTCGCGGATATTTTCCAGCAGGAACACCCTGCGCAAATCGGCGCTACCAACGAACAGCACATCATGCTCTGGCTCAGCCTGATGCTGAGGCAGGACCACGGCACCGAACGGCAAGTGCAGAGCCTCGAGCCCCAAGGTTTCACGAAAGAAACGCGTCGTCACCGCAGAGAAGGAGAACAGCTGGTCGTAACGTGGCAGCTCCTGCCCGATGAAGTAGAGAAACTCCCGGCGTTTGGAATACAGGTTGCAACTGTCGGTATCGTAGAGCATGAAGCGCGCCCCGGCGCCACGCACCATGCTTGCCACCTGATCCACGTCGTAGTGCTTGTACAGGAAGCCGATCACCAACACGTGCGTCGGCGCCTCTTCCTCGATGAGCTTGCGCAGCGGTTGCAGCGACAGACGCGGCAAATGAGTGAAGCCGTCCCGTTCGCGGGCTTTGTTTCTCGCCTTGTAAAGTGCCGATGCCACGCCATACCAGCGGCGCGGCTTCTGCTGCAAAGCATCCCAGTGGACTGCTGACACACCAGCGCCGAGAAAGGCCTCGTACAACTCGCGGCCCAGTGGCACGCCGCCTATGCCATCCAGAATCAAATACTTGCGTTTGCCAACAGGCGTCGTATCGCTATCGAGCATGTGCTCCATGTCATCCATCCATAGGCTCCGGGTACTGCTTTGCAACACCCGGCCGGTAGCTCGAATTAATGATCGCTTGATCGCCAGGTGACGGCTGCGCTGCACACTGATGGCAGCTCAGCACGCTTGCCTGGCTCGCGGTTTCAACAGTAGGTGCCGAAAGCGCTTGAACAGCTGACGATCCCACTGCCGCAGGGGGATCTGCGCGAAAAGTCTCCACGCGAACCGTTTGTCCTGGGTTACGGCTGGACCGAGTATCTTGGTGAGCAAGCGCGCCTTTCCGGACTCGTAAGCCGGATGATCGCGGAATAGATCAAGCAACTGCATACCGTAACGGTACTCGGCAAGATAATTACGCGACAAACCTCCTTCGTGCTTGCGATACAGGGTCACGGTGTCGGGTATGACATCGATACGGTAACCTGCATGGGCGATTTTCAGAGTCATCTGAAAATCCTGCACTCGCAACGAAGGGTCATACATGCCGGCCGCGAGCATAGCATCGCGCCGATACATCACCAGATTTCCGCCTACCACCAAGGCCTGAGCCAGCGCCTGGGAGAAATCATAGCTCCGGACCTCACGAGCCTTGTTTTTCTTCGGCAGTATCGCACCATGCTGATCGATACGCTGCGCACGACCGCCAAGGCACCCGACTTCCGGATGTTTCATCAGGTAATGGGCTTGCAGCGCGATACGACCGGGCACCATGACATCGTCCGCATCGAACGTGGCGACGAATTCACCCTGCGCCAATTCCAGCCCTTTGTTCAGCGCGGCGCTGACCCCTTGATTGGACTGACGGATGAATTCCACGCGACGTACCCCCGGGTAACTGCGCCAGTCGCGCAGCGCATCCTCGATACAGCGCGCACTGTCATCAGTTGATCCGTCATCGATCACGATCAGCTCGATGGACTGATAATCCTGCTCGAGGATACTGCGCAGTGCATCGCCCACATAGGACGCGTAGTTGTAGCAAGGCACAATGACGCTGACCAAAGGCGCACCGGGGCGCTCGCTAACGCTCATAAGCGGCATCCCGACCAGCGGGACAGGGTGTCGAAGAAACGCGGAGCGACTGCAGAGTCGACGAAGCGGCTCTCCAGCCGGCCGCGCATGTCTTCGCGAAGCCGTTCCAGTTCCTTCTGCTGAACCGACGCGACGTTTCGCAGACTGGCAGACAAGGCATGCCAATCACCGAAGGTGAACAGTTCTCCACTCTCGCCGACCACTTCCCTGCCGCCACCGCAATCGCTGCAGACCACAGGCAAACCAGCCGCCATGGCCTCGAGCAACACCATGCCGAAAGGCTCGTGATCAGAACTTAGAGCAAACATATCGAAGGCCCGGAAGTAGCGCCGAGCTTGCGGCACATGCCCCAGGAAACGAACCTGCTCTGCGATACCCAGTTCGGCCACCAAGGCCTTGAGCTTCGCCTCGAGCCGCCCCTCTCCGACTATGATCAGCAGACTGTTGTTCGGCAAAGTGGGAAGCGCGTCGGCAAAGGCGCGGATAAGGGTTTCCTGATCCTTGTCAGGATGCAACCGCCCCACGTTACCGATCACCCAAGCCTGACTCGGCAGGCCAAGCGCCTCGCGCGCGGCTGAACGTGAAAGCTGCTCGGACTGCACGGCTTGCAGATCAATCCGGTTGTAGAGCGTCTGAATGCGCTGTTGCGGCCACCCCGGCAAGCAAGCGCGCAGGTCATCACGAACCGCGTCGGATACGCCAAACAGGTAAAGCCGCTTACGAAACAGGTTGGCGAAGAGCTGGCGCGACTTGCGCTGGTAATCGCCGAAGGCGTGATGAATACCGATCACTGGAAGCTTGGTGCCCAGCATGGCCACATAGGCAGGCTTGGAGCGATGGGCAATGCACAGGGCGAAGTTGCGTTGAGAAGCAATGCGACGAATCGCTCGAATCGCGCCGAGCTTCAAGCCCCTCAACTGCTTGCTGCTGTATTCGAGAAAGACCACCTCATCGGAGGCAGATCCCGCTTCCACCTGAGCATCGTACTTGCCGCTCAGGTATACGGTCATCACCTTGTAGGGAGTGTCGGCAAAAAGCACGGCATATTGTCGAGCACAATCGAGAAACGGCCCATCGTAACCATGACAAATCTGCAGCACCCATGCTTGGTTCTTATTATTGGTTTTCATGATCCCTACCAATTAACGACAACGTCAGGTACCTGTACGCACCCTTGAAAGTCACTACTTAAAAAAGAATTCTAGCCCTTAACCTGAACAGCCGATGCTTCGACCTTAACTGTCGGAGGCAAGGTTTTTCAGCTAGTTCAATTTTTTCTGATGAACGGCAACAAAACAACCTTGACTGACGAGTCATCTACGTCTAACTGGCATAGTTCTGAGCATTAAGCGGCTTCACGGCGACTCTTGGCTACTTGCGCCATGGCCGCAAACATCTCTCGGGCCCTTCTACGGGCCTCTTGCAAGAGGCGCTCGATGTGCGCCTGCTCCCTCTCGCTGAAGGCGATGACGCAAGCATCGGAAGCGGCATTTTCGTATGACAGGCGAAGGCGATCACTCAAGCCGACTTGCGTCAGCAGAGCCTCGATCTTGTGAGTATTAGAAGGAATGGCGTAGAAGGGAGTACCGGTGACCAGACACAAGGTAACCAAATGAAAACGCCCGGTGATTACGCCTTCGGAGCGCCGCAGCAAAGCCAGGAAACGTTTGGGGGACAGCACGGCGTAACGCCAGCGCAGCTTGTCGATCCGGGAGTTTGGTAAGTCGGCGGGGTAGCGATGCAAATAACTGGCAGCGATACGCCGGTAGGCCTTCAGCCGCTTGCGCAGATTCTTGCGCAGATAGATATCGAAACCCTTACCCAGCTGCAGGGGCGCAACAGTGCGGATGCTGACATAACGCAGCCGGGGATTGGCACAGCTGATGCGCCATGCTTCGCGCAACCGCTCCGTGAGCACGCTGCCGTTGATCAGCAGACCCTGACGAGCGGGCGTAGCCCCCTGGTATTGATAAGACAGCGTCAGATCCGGTACGACCTCGGCCGAAACGCCGACCTCCCCCAGCGCGGCCTGACTCAGAACGTCGCGCACGAATATACGCGTGAACAATGGTGCATCGGCATTGAGCCGATCATTGTTCTGCCAAACGGAGTTGATCAGAAAACAGGGCACGCCCTGTTCCCGGCAATACCGCGCTAGTGCCCCATAACGCAGGGCCAGCGGCGCATCGTCGTGCATGGTGCCTTCGCCGTTGACCAGGCAGATATCAGCCGCGCGGATGTCGGCTTGCAACTGCTCGTCTGTTTGCCAGTCGTGATACATCGGGCAGGAGCGCAAAATATCCATGCCAGCCTGTTCGGCCAGTGTGTAGATCTGCTGCATCACCAAATGGCAGCCGTGGTGCCCCTCCGAAGACGTGTCGTTGAACAACAACGCCTTCAACCTTGCCTGACTGCCAGCCACCCCTAAGACTCCACGCTGCCGGACAGGTCACTGTTCGGCGCAATGACGTCATCCTTGACCACCAGAATATCTTCCATGATCAGGTACTGCAGGTCCGAGCCGAAGAACATGTTCAGGGCATCGGTCGGCGAGCAGATCATCGGTTCGCCACGGCGGTTCAACGAGGTGTTCAGCGACACGCCATTGCCGGTGAGCTTTTCCAGCTCCAGCATCAGGTCATACCAGCGCGGGTTGTACTCGCGCTTGAGCACCTGGGCGCGGGAGGTGCCGTCCTCGTGGACGACTTCGCTGACACGCTCCTTCCACTCGTCGTTGACCTCGAAGGTAAAGGTCATGAACGGACTCGGGTGGTCGACCTTGAGCATCTTGTCGGCGACGGTGTCGAGCATCGACGGGCAGAAGGGTCTCCAGCGCTCGCGGAACTTGATCTGTTCGTTGATGCGGTCGGCCACGCCGGGGATGCTCGGGCAACCGATGATGGAACGGCCACCGAGAGCGCGCGGACCGAATTCCATGCGGCCCTGGAACCACGCCACCGGGTTGCCATCGACCATGATCTGCGCGATGCGCTGCGGCATGTTGTCGATCTTCTGCCATTTCGGCGCGTTCGGGTGGCGGGCGCAGGCGGCGATGACGTCTTCGTTTGAGTAGGCCGGGCCGAGGTAGACGTGCTCCATCTTCTCCACCGGCACGCCGCGCTTGTGGGAAACGTAAGCCGCGGCACCAACCGAAGTGCCGGCGTCACCGGAGGCCGGCTGCACGAACAGCTCCTTGACCTCGGGGCGGGCGATGATCTTCTGGTTGAGCTTGACGTTCAGCGCGCAGCCGCCGGCGAAGGCGATCTTGCCGGTTTCACGGATGATGTCGCCCAGGTAGTAATCCATCATCTCCAGCGCCAGCTTCTCGAACAGCGCCTGCATGCTGGCGGCGTAGTGGATGTAAGGGTCGTCGGCAATGTCGCCTTCGCGCTTGGGCCCCAGCCACTCGATCAGTTTGGGCGAGAAGTAGAAGCCCTTGCCCTTTTCCTTGTGGCGGCGCAGGCCGATAACGTTGGCGTAGTCGGTGTTGATCACCAGCTCGCCGTTCTCGAACTTGGCCAGACGGGAAAAATCGTACTTGCTGGCATCACCGTAGGGCGCCATGCCCATGACCTTGAACTCGCCGTCAAGCATTTCGAAACCGAGGAACTCGGTCACCGCACCATACAGGCCACCCAGGGAGTCCGGGTCGAAGAATTCCTTGATCTTGTGGATGCGACCGTTTTCGCCGTAACCAAAGAAGGTGGTGGCGTACTCACCCTTGCCGTCGATACCGAGGATGGCGGTCTTCTCGGTGAAGCCCGAGCAGTGATAGGCACTGGCGGCGTGGGCCAGGTGATGCTCGACCGGCTCGATCTTGACCTTCTTGGCGTCGAAACCCAGTTGCTCCAGGCACCAGACGATCTTCTTGCGATAGCGCTTGTAACGGCGGTTACCCATGAGGATGGCGTCGAGGGCACGATCCGGCGCGTACCAGTAGCGCTTGGCATAATGCCAGCGCGCCTTGCCGAACAGGCTGATGGGCGCGAAGGGAATCGCCACCACATCGACATCGGAGGGCTTGATACCGGCCTGCTCCAGGCAGAACTTGGCCGACTCGTAAGGCATGCGATTCTTCGCGTGCTTGTCACGCACGAAGCGCTCTTCTTCCGCCGCAGCAATCAACTTGCCATCGATGTACAACGCCGCGGAAGGGTCATGACTGAGGGCGCCGGACAGGCCAAGAATCGTCAATGCCACGGATAAAGCCTCTTAACGCGGCTGTCTGACTCGACAACCGATACGGTTTGATTTCGCTGAGCCTCCGTCGGAGGGCTCAATTAAGTGTTGGCAGGCGCCGATCAAGCTCACGGTACAGGGCGCTGTCGGCCGACCAGTTGCGCAGCAGGCGCGCACGGTCACGTGCATAGGCGGCCTTGAAGCTGCTGGCCTGGCCATGGTACTGCATGGCATCCAGATCGATCAGCGCCCAGCAGCCGTCCTGCCAAAGGATATTGCTACCTTTGCAGTCACCATGGCTGATGCGCTCGCGCAGCAGGGCCGCAAACAAGGCCTCCAGGGCCTGCAAATCCGCCTCGGGCGGCAGCCCGTCCGCCCCGCAGTGCGCGAAACGGGCGATTATATCCATACCCGGCGCGTGTTCGGTAATCAGATAGGCCTGGCGGCGCAGCCACAGGGTACGTCGTTCGAGCACGGCCAGCGGTCTGGGCGTGGCGATACCGAGGAAATCCAGGCGATTACCCTCGCACCAGCTGTGCCAGGCCCGGCTCGGCCGCCAGAAGCGCCGCAACCAATGGCTGAAGCCCTTGATGTTGTAGCGTTTGATGACCAGTTGCCGGCCGCCCTGCTCGATGCGCGCAACGGTCGAGGAGCCGCCCAGCTTGAGCGGCTCGCCAGCCGCTATCGCCGCATCGGGATCGGCCAGGATGGGCGCCAGCACCGCGTCCTCCTCGCGCCTCACTACTTGCAGACGCGACGGGCCGCGCCAGACACGAAAAGCCGTGCACTCTCGCTGGATCTTGGCCATGAAAGTATGCAGGCGCAGCCCGCGTGCCTTGGCCACCGCCCTGAGCAGAGCCTCAAGTGGCAGTGCATGTTCGCCGTTGACCAGCAGGTAATGCACCAACAACTCCTCGATAAAGTCATCGACGGCTCGGGGAAACAGCGCGAAGAACAACCCCAGGTTTTCCAGCACGCGGTCTCGGGAGAGGGCCTGCCCGGGCGTCTCGGCGCGAATACCGCCGCCATCGATGAGATGCAGTCGGCCGTCATGGCGCAGCAGGTTGTCCAGGTGCAGGTCCTCCTGCCACAAACCTCGACGATGCAGCTCGCCGATAACGCCAAGCGCCTCACCCAGCACCTGCTGCTGCGCATCGCTCAGCCAGGCTTCGCCGGCGACGGCCTGCCAGTCATCCGCCAGGCTGCGCGCGCCCTCCAGGAACTCGAACAGCAGCCAGCCGCCGCCTGCCGCGACGCCATGATCGAGCAGCAACGGCGTGCACAACCTCTGCTCCACCAACAACCGGGCACCTTGCAGCTCTCGCGCAAAATGTCGCTCAGCCTTGCTGCCAACCAATAACTTGGCGAGCACGTTGCGCCCCTGCCATTGCGCCTCGCCGACATAACGCTGCCCCGGCAACACACGCAGCAGACTGTGCAACTGGAGTGACTCACCGCCCGGCAAATCGATCGACAGCGGCAGCGCAGGATTACGCCCCGCCTCGTTGAGGAGAACCAGTTTCATTGGCGTTGGGCCTTGTCCTTCAAACGCGCCGCAAGACGCTGCGACCAATGATCAAGATGCTGCCCACTGCCCAGATAGGCGGTCAGGAAGCCCAGGTGATCCGCTTCATTCCAGGGATTGGTGCGACGTAGCAACGGTTCGAGATCCTTGACCCTGTCCCGCTCGCCGAGAAACAGCGGCCGGGTCTTTTCCAGGTCGATCAGTTGCGCCGCAAAGCCATCATCTCGTGGCTGCAGGAAGATGTGCTTGGGGTAGAAACAGCCATGCACCTGGCCTTTTTCATGCACTCGGCGAGCCAGCAGACCACAGGCGCTGACGATCGCCTGACGCTTCTCGGCTGCGAGCTGGCGCCACTCGGGCAGCCAGCTGTCGAGGTCGCGCCAGCCATCCAGGGCACGGGTCAGCAGCACGGCTCGGCGCTCACCATCGATGCGCCGCTCGGCGTAGAACGCGGCGCTCATGGCCGGGATACCCAGGCGCTGATAGCGGCGAATGTTGCGGAACTCGCGCGCCAGGGTCGGCTCACCCCAGGGGCGCTCCAGGCTGTGGGTCAGGTAATTGCTCTGGCGCTTGAGGTAATAGCCATGGCTTTCCAGGTCGAGCCGATAGACCGTGCTCCAGCCGCCGCGCGGCGCCTTGTTGGGTTCGTCGACCGCATGCAGTTCGAGCGCCCAAAGCGCCTCGAAACTGGCCAGTCCATGACGCTCGAGCAGCGTTTGATCATCGCTGTCGATGAAGTCCTTCATTCTCTTCCCTCGAAGTACCGCACGATCTGCCTGATACGTAGCTTGTCGCTGTCGCTGAGCCGGTCGCGACCTCGATACTGCAGGTAGAAGCGCAGGCGCTGCGTACGTGACAGATGATACTTGGCCACTTTATCGAGGCAGGCAAGGTCCTTGACGATGCGTCGGCGCAAAAAAGGCCCCCACCAGAACGCCCCGGTCGGGCAGTCGATCAAATACAGGCGGCGATGCTCATCGACCAGCAGATTGCGCCATTTCAGGTCGTTATGGGCGAAATGGTGATCATGCAGAATGCGCGTGGCGCGAGCCAGCTGAGAGCTGACATCCTCAACCCAGGCCCGATCACGCAGACGCGCATCGCCAGATGAAGCGAGCCGCCACATGTCTGAGGTATCAACCAGCTCCTGGGTAATCAGCGCGCCCCGGTGAAAGGCCGCGCCCTTACGCTCCAGCCCATAGGCGGCAATGGGCGCGGTAGGAATACCCCAGGCCGCGAAGTGTTTGAGATTCTGCCACTCGGCCTTGACCCGCGGCCGGCCGATGAAACGCCGGGCGCCCTTGCCGGCACCGTGGTAGCGCTTGACGTAATAACGCAGCCCACCGAGTTCGACGCGAATGACATCCGATAGCGGGTCATGGGTGATGGCCTCGCCCTGCAGAGCGAAGACTGCATCCAGCGACGCGAATGCTCTGGCTGCCTCGGGTGTAGTCAAGGCGGTGACGCGCCACTGACTCATGCTTCACCTTCTTTTTCGTACTTGCGCACATAACGCGCGCGCAGCCGGTCGGCCTTGCCCTGCAGCCAGCGCAGCAACGCGGCCTCGTCCTTCAGGATCTGGCGCAATGGGCGGCTGTCGACGACGCCGAAATAATCCTTGAGAAAACGCAGCAGATCCCGCTGGGTCAGGCCAATGCCTAACGCGGAGAAATACAGCCCGGCCAGGTCCTTGTCGCGCCAGCGTCGCGGCACGGCATCACGCACCTGCGCCCGATGCAGATCGATTATCGACAGCCGGAAATCATCAGCGTCGAAGGGTTTGTCGGTATGCAGGAGAAAATGACAGATATAACAGTCCCGGTGATTCACGCCGGCGGCATGCATGCGTCCGGTCATTTGCGCGACGCGGCGGATGAGCGCCCGTTTCAACCCGGGTGCTGGCGGCTGAGCGTGCCAGTTCAGCGCTAACTGCTCAAGATCGACAGTGGGCGCCAGCTCTTCGGTGACGATGAAGGAATGTTGCTGCGCCGGATTGCTGCCTCGCTCGCCATAGGCCACCGCAGTCATGGTCGACACACCCGCTTCGCTCAGACGCTGGATGGCCTTCCACTCCTGACCAGCGCCCAGCACTGGCAGTCGGGCCGTGACCAGGTTCTTGAGAATTTCACCCCAGCCAATCCCTCGATGAATTTTGACGAAGTAGCCTTTGCCGTCCACCTCGGTGCGCAGCGTTCGGCGCGCCTCAAGTTCCCGGTAGACCTGCCCCTGCAGGCCCTCTACTTCCTCAAAGGCATCCTTGCCGGCCCATAGGGACTTGAATGGTTCAGCAAGAATCAGCTGCATAAGCCTCCCTGTAGGCGCTGCGCCCTCATTATGGATACGGCAAACAGCGCAAGTCGGGCGGAGGGACCACCGTTGCCTCGCACCGAGGACGGCGCGCCCGAATGGTCGATACCACCCGCAGTAGCTGACATGCTCACGCGCGTCTCTCCGCGAGGATCACATCGGCGGCCTTCTTCGGCATCGAATACAGGTCGGCACTATCGGCATAGGCCAGGCCGTTGCGTCCCCAGAAGGCGCGCTGCTGCGGATCGGCGAGCATATCGGCCAGGGTGCGGTTGAGTTGCTCCTGCTCGAAGGGGCTGGGCAGGACTCTGCCGCAATCGGCATCGGCGATGTAGTGGGCGTAGCCGCAGACGTCAGTGACCAGCACCGGCAGGCCGGAAACCAGCGCCTCCAGCAGGACCGTACCGGTGTTCTCGTTGTAGGCCGGGTGGATCAGCAGATCGGCGCCGAGCAGGAAGCGCGGAATGTCGCTGCGGCCCTTGAGAATCTGCACTTGATCGCTCAAGCCCAGTGCCTTGACCTGCAGCAGGAAGGGCTTGGGATCGTCCTGACCGATGGCGATCAGCCGGGTGCGCTTGCGCAGCTCACGCGGCAGGGATGCCAGGGCCTTGAGGCTGCGATCCAGGCCCTTGGTCTTGAAGCCGGAGCCGATCTGCACCAGCAGCAGGTCATCATCACTCAGCTTGAACTCACGGCGGAACTCGGCGCGAATCTCGCCAGCATTGGCCGGCGCGCGCCGGTCCTGAGCGATGCCTGGCGGCAGCAGATGGAAGCGCTGCAGCGGAGTCTTGTAGTGCTTGATGAACAGTGGCTGCTGCACTTCGGAAATCATCAGGATCTCGGTCTTCGACTCCGGCGCGAACACCGCGCGCTCGTACTCGGCGAAATGCTTGTAGCGCCCCCAGCGACGGTAGATCGGGTTGCGCAGGGTCTGCGCCTTGTCCTCGAAGCAGCCGTCGGCGGCGTAGTAGACGTCCAGGCCCGGCATCTTGTTGAAGCCGATTACCCGGTCGACCGGGTCGCGCTTCAGATCGGCTTGCAGCCAGGCGCTGAATTTCTCATTGCGACGGTGGTTGAACAGCGCACGCACCGGCGCCACGCGGACATCGAAGCCGCCGGGGTTTTCCCCTTCCCAGATCGGCGTGTAGACGCGAATGGCGTGGCCACGCGCCTGGCATTCCAGGGCGATGCGCATGAAATCGCGCTGCAGCCCACCAAACGGGAAGTATTTGTAGAGAACGAAGGCCAGTTGCATAGCCGCTCCTTAAAGGGTGCCGGGAGGCGCAAGCAACAGCGCCTCCAGTTCCAGACCGACGCGCTCGGCGCCGAGGCCATCGAAGCAGGGCTTGTCACGGTCACCGCTGCCGGCGCCCGGGCCGCTGGCACACAGATGAATCTGGCTACGGCCGTAGGCGCCCACCTTGCCGGGCAGGGTCGGGCCGTAGAGGGAAATGTTCGGTACATCCAGCGCCGCGGCCAAGTGGCCGAGCCCGGTGTCGACGGAGACGCAGGCGCTGGCACCGGCAATCACCTTGGCCACACCGGCCAGGTTCAGCTTCGGCAGCACGGCGGCATGCGTCAGGCCGGCAGCGATGCGCTCGGCGCGCGCCTTCTCCGTCTCATTGCCCCAAGGCAGGCGCACGGCCCAGCCCAGCTCGTCCATGCGCTCGGCCAGCGCACGCCAGTCGGATTCCGGCCAGTGCTTGCTGGCCCAGGTGGTGCCATGCAGGAACACCAGATAGGGCTGCGCGGTAGCGTCCATCATCGCCGCACGGTTCAGTCCGTAGTCACCGCTACCGGACGGCAGCGTATATCCCAGCGCCTTGGCGAACAGCTGACGCACGCGCTCCAGGGCGTGCTGATCCCTGGGCACCGCATAGCGACGATCGTAGAAGCGGCTGGCCAGCGACTCACGGGCCGAATCACGGTCCAACCCGGCCACCGGAGCCGAAACGTAACGCGTCAGCCAGGCACTCTTGAGCAGGCCCTGGGCATCGATTACCAGATCGTAGCGGGTTTCGCGCAGACGCTGCTTGAAGCGCGCCCACTCACCACTGCGCCAGGTGCGCAGGGGGTGCTTGCGCCAGCGGCGGATGGCCACCGGAATCACCTGGGACACCGCCGGATGCCAGGCGGGAATCTCGGCGAAGCCTTCTTCCACCACCCAGTCGAAGCGGATGCCGGGAATGGCACGCGCGGCATCGGTCAGTGCCGGCAGGGTATGCACCACGTCACCGAGCGACGAGGTCTTGATGATCAGCACCCGCAAATCAGTCGCCCTCGACCAGGGTCAAGGTCTCGCCGACCAGCCGATCCAGCGCTTCGATCACCGGGCGCGGCTTGAGCTCGCGCAGACAGTTGTAGTGACCAAAACGGCAGGTGCGCTCGAAACAGGGGCTGCACTCCAGACCCAGGCGAACAATCTCGACGCGGTCGGCCAGCGGCGGGGTGAAGCCCGGCGAAGTGGAGCCGTAGACCGCTACCAGCGGTCGATTCAGCGCCGCCGCCACGTGCATCAGCCCGGAGTCGTTGGAAACAACGGCGGTGGCCGCCGACATCAGGTCGATGGCCTCGGCCAGACTGGTCTGCCCGGACAGGTTGCTGACTTCCTCGCGCAGGCCCGGAATCAGGCGCATGCGAATGTCTTCACCGCCGGCATGGTCGTTCTTCGAGCCGAACAGCCAGACCTGCCAACCCTCGCGAATCTTGATCTCGGCGACCTTGGCATAGTGCTCGGCCGGCCAGCGTTTGGCCTCGCCGAACTCCGCGCCAGAGCACAACGCGAGCACCGGACGATCCAGCTGCAGGCCGAACTTGGCCAAGGCAGCCGCACGGCTGGACTCATCGATCTGCAAACGCGGCTGTGGATAAGGCTGCGGCAACAGAGCACCGGGCTCATAGGCAAGCGCCATGAAGCGTTCGATCATCAGCGGGTAGCGTTCTTTGTCCAACGTGCGGATGTCGTTGAGCAGGCCGTAGCGCATCTCGCCCTTCCAGCCGGTGCGCTTGGGAATACCGGCGAACCAGGGCACCAGCGCGGACTTCAGCGAGTTGGGCAGCAGGATGGCCTGATCGTACTGACCGGCCAGCGACTTGCCGATACGCCGGCGCGTGGCCAGATCGAGAACGCCATGGCCGAGCGGCAGGCTCAGCGCGGCGCGCACCTCGGGCATGCGCTCAAGGATCGGCCGGCTCCAGTCCGGCGCCAGCACGTCGATCTCGCACTCGGGATGGCGCTGTTTCAGGCACTGGAACAGTGTCTGCGCCATCACCATGTCGCCCACCCAGCTAGGGCCGATGATCAGTATTTTCATGCCTTATCCAAAAACAACCGGGGAGGCTCAGAGCCCACCTGCAATCCGCTGCGCGTCGGTCAAACGTCGTTGCAAAAGGGCCTCGGGCGTTCATTTACCGCAGTAAACTCACGCCCTCGCCCCTGTTGCGCCTAGCCTGACTCTAGCTCGCAAGATTGCCGGCAGACTCTTGAGGCCTCCCCGTCGAGCCTTCGAGGAATCGCTTACTTGACCAGCGTACGCCATTCGGCGTGGCCGCTGGTCTTGCCGGTGACCAGGTCGAAGTAGGCCTTCTGCAGCTTCTCGGTCACCGGGCCACGGCGGCCGGCGCCGATCTTGCGGCCATCGACTTCGCGGATCGGCGTGACTTCGGCGGCGGTGCCGGTGAAGAACGCCTCGTCAGCGATGTACACCTCGTCACGGGTGATGCGCTTCTCGACCACCTTGATGCCGTGCTCTTCGGCCAGGGTCAGGATGGTGCTGCGGGTGATGCCGTTGAGGCAGGAGGTCACTTCCGGGGTGTACACGACGCCGTCCTTGACCAGGAAGATGTTCTCGCCCGAACCCTCAGCCACATAGCCTTCCGGGTCCAGCAGCATGGCCTCGTCGGCGCCGCCGGAGATGGCTTCCTGCAGGGCCAGCATCGAGTTGATGTAGTTGCCGTTGGCCTTGGCGCGGGTCATGGCGATGTTGACGTGGTGGCGGGTGTAGGAACTGGTGCGCACCTTGATGCCGGCTTCCAGCGCCTCTTCGCCCATGTAGGCGCCCCAGTGCCAGGCAGCGACGATCACGTGCACCTTCAAGCCGGCGGCGCGCAGGCCCATGCCTTCGCTACCGAAGAACACCATCGGGCGCAGGTAGGCGCTTTCCAGACCGTTCTCGCGTACGGCGGCGCGCTGGGCTTCGTTGATCTCTTCCTTGGAGAAAGGAATCTGCATGTTGAAGATGTGCGCGGAGTCGAACAGGCGGTCGGTGTGCGCCTGCAGGCGGAAGATCGCGGTGCCGTCCGGGGTATTGTAGGCACGCACACCCTCGAACACGCCCATGCCGTAGTGCAGGGTGTGGGTCAGCACATGGGTGTTGGCTTCGCGCCACGGCACCAGTTTGCCGTCGTACCAGATCACGCCATCACGGTCGGACATCGACATCTTGCCTGCTCCTCAAATTCGCTTCACGGTTCGCACAAATAAGATGGGGCCGCAGCCCCGTCATTCAACTCAGTCCCAGTTCGCGCCACAAGCGCATCACAGCGCGTCGCTCATCCTGGAACTGATCCCCGGGCACCATTCCAGGCTGCTTCTGCAGCGCCTGGCGATGAGCCGCCGAGCGGTAATTCTTGTAGACCTCACGCAGCAACGCGGCGTCCTCAGCGCTCATCAGACCGACCCGTTCCAGACCTTCCAGAATGCGGATGTTATCGGTGAACTCGAGTAGCTGCGGGTGTTGCCACGACCAGGCCAGGGCCGCGTATTGCACCATAAATTCGATATCGACGATACCACCGGCGTCCTGCTTCAGATCGAAGGAGGACGAGGCTTCGAAGGCACTCGGCGCCGTTCCGGCCGAGGTTTTCTTGTTGCCAAGGTTGTCGCGCATCTTCGCGCGCATCTCGCTGACCTCGACGCGCAGCGCCTCGACATCGCGCTGGCGCCCGAGCACTTCGGCGCGCACCCGGGCGAACTCGCCAGCCAGACGCGAGCATCCCACCAGCACCCGCGCGCGCACCAGCGCCTGATGCTCCCAGGTCCAGGCCTCGCTCTCCTGATAGCGCTGGAAGGCGCCAAGCGAGCTGACCAGCAGCCCGGCTGCGCCCGATGGTCGCAGGCGCATATCCACCTCGTACAAGGCGCCGGAAGTGGTCTGGGTGGTCAGCAGATGGATGATGCGCTGACCCAGGCGGGTGAAGAACTGCGCACCGTCGATGGGTTTGGCACCATCGGTCTCGGCCTGCGGATCGCCGTCATGGATGAACACCAGGTCCAGATCCGAGCCGTGGCCGAACTCAAGGCCGCCAACCTTGCCGTAGCCGACGATGATGAAGTCCGGGTCGCACGGCGTGCCGTCTGCACGGAAAGGCCGACCATGGCGCTGCACTGTATGCTGCCAGGCCAGCGCCAGCACCTGATCGAGAATCGCCTCGGCCAGCCAGGTCAGGTAATCCGACACCTTCATCAAGGGCAGCGTGCCGGCGATCTCCGAGGCGGCCACGCGCAGGCTGTGCGCCAGCTTGAAATGACGCAGCGCCTCCATCTGCTGCTCCAGGTCCTCCTCGGGGATGCGCACCAGCCGCTCGCGCAACTCGGCCGCCAGCTCCGGCGCCAGCGGCGGCGAATAAAGGCGCCCCTCGTTGAGTAGCTCATCGAGCAACAGCGGATAGCGGGCAATCTGCTCGGCGATCCAGGGGCTGGCTGCGCAGAGCGTGATCAATCGTTCCAACGCCCCCGGATTTTCGCTCAGAAGCACCAGATAAGCCGAGCGCCGCGCCACCTTCTCCACCAGCGGCAGCACCCGCTCGAGCACCAGGTCCGGCGCATCGTGCTCCACCGTCTGCGCCAGCAGACGCGGAATGAAGGCGTCCAGTCGCTCTCGCCCCAGACGCTGCATGGCACGAACCTGCGGACCGTTGCGCAGATCGGCGAGACGCCGACTGGCCGTGACAGCATCGGCGAAGCCCGCCTCCTGCAACTGCAGCGCGGCGGCCTCCTCGTCCAGTGCACCTTGCCACAAAGGCAACCATTCGGCGCCAACAGTGGTATCACCAGCTTGCGCTTCGTCCTCGTCAGGATCGGCGATCACCTGCTGAAAATGCCATTCGATGCGACCACGCCAATGCATCAGGCGCTCATGGAAGCTCGCCCAGTCGGTAAAGCCCATGATCGCCGCCACTCGCGCCTGATCCTGCGGATCGGCCGGCAGCATCTGCGTCTGCCTATCGCCGATGCCCTGCAGGGCATGCTCGGCGTAACGCAGGAACTCGTAACCTTCCTTCATCTCCGCGACCACCGCCGGCGGCAGGTAGCCCTGCCCCTCCAGGGTCGCCAGCACCTTGAGCAGCGGCCGCTGCTGCAGGCTGAGATCGCGCCCGCCGTGGATCAGCTGAAACGCCTGGGCGATGAACTCGATCTCGCGAATGCCACCGGCACCGAGCTTGATGTTCTCGCTCATGCCTTTGCGCCGCACTTCCTGCTGGATCAGCAGCTTCATCGCGCGCAGCGCCTCGATGGCCGAGAAATCCAGATAGCGGCGATAGACGAAGGGCCGCAGCATTTCCAGCAGCTCGGCGCCGGCCTCCTGGTCGCCGCCCACCACGCGCGCTTTGATCATCGCGTAGCGCTCCCAGTCGCGCCCCTGATCCTGGTAGTACTGCTCCAGCGCATTGAAGCTGAACACCAGCGCACCGCTGGAGCCATAGGGGCGCAAACGCATGTCGGTGCGGAACACGAACCCATCCACGGTGATCGCATCCAGCGCTTTGATCAGCTTCTGCCCGAGGCGAATGAAGAACTCCTGATTGTCCAGCGGGCGCTTGACGCCTTCGGTCTCGCCGCCCTCGGGATAGCCGAAGATCAGGTCTATATCCGAAGACAGATTGAGCTCATGCGCGCCCAGCTTGCCCATGCCGAGAATGACCATGTGCTGCGCCTGGCCAGTGCGTCGCCCGACCGGCGTGCCGAACTGCGCACAGTGGCGCGGGTACAACCAGTGATAGGCCAAATCGATACAGGCATCAGCGAGATCGGAGAGATCGCGGCAGGTTTCCGCCAGCGCTGCCTGGCGACTGAAGTCGCGCCAAATGATTCGCAACTGCTGCCGGTTGCGGAAACGCCGCAGACAACGGCCCAGCGCGTCTTCGTCGCCACATTCGGCCAATTGCGCCTCCAGCTGCTGACGCAGTTCGCCTGGCGCCAGGCTGCGCTCCAGCTCGCCTGACTCGGCCAGCGCGACGAACATCTGCGGGTCACGCTGAGCCTGCTCAGCAACGAAATCGCTCAGGGCCGTCACCTGCCGCCAGGCATCGCGTCGTGCCTGCGGCCAGACGGCAATGCTTTCGGCCAGCCCCTCATGCTCGACCAACGCTGCTTGTAGTGAGTGTTCGGCTCGCTCGGCCAGGGGGATCAGGGAAGGGGGCAACTCGACCAGCGACGGCAGGCTCATGGTCTATCCTTTTTGGCGGACTGCCGGACGCATGGCGCAAATGCCCGGAGCCCCGTTCCTGCGGGGCACGTGCGGCCGGCGGTGCCGCGGATTGTAGTTTTACTACGAAAGAATTGTATCCAGAGGGCTGAATCCGCCGTCGAAATGTAGTAAAACTACATACGGCCGGTCCTACCCCCGGTAAATCCAAGAATTTCAACTCGCCCGCCCAAAAAGCCGGCGAGACTCAACTGGCCTCCGATTCTGGAAGCCTTTCCGCCCTGGAGCAAGCCATGCAAGACCTCGATCCGATCGAAACCCAGGAATGGCTGGACGCCCTTGAATCCGTCCTCGACCGTGAGGGTGAAGACCGTGCCCATTACCTGATGACCCGTCTGGGCGAGCTGGCCACCCGTAGCGGTGCGCAACTGCCCTACGCGATCACCACGCCCTACCGCAACAGCATCCCGGTTACCCATGAAGCTCGCATGCCCGGCGACCTGTTCATGGAACGCCGCATCCGCTCGCTGGTGCGCTGGAACGCCCTGGCCATGGTGATGCGCACCAACCTGGACGACCCGGACCTGGGCGGCCACATTTCCAGCTTCGCCTCCTCCGCGACGCTGTATGACATCGGCTTCAACTACTTCTTCCAGGCCCCGACCGAAGAACACGGCGGCGACCTGGTGTTCTATCAGGGCCATGCGAGCCCTGGCGTCTACGCCCGCGCCTTCATGGAAGGTCGCCTCAGCGAAGACCAGATGAAGAACTTCCGCCGCGAAGTCGACGGCAAGGGCCTGTCGTCCTACCCGCACCCGTGGCTGATGCCGGATTTCTGGCAGTTCCCGACCGTATCCATGGGCCTCGGCCCGATCCAGGCGATCTACCAGGCGCGCTTCATGAAGTACCTGGAAGCGCGCGGCTTCATTCCGGCCGGCAAGCAGAAAGTCTGGTGCTTCATGGGCGACGGCGAGTGCGACGAGCCGGAATCCCTCGGCGCCATCTCCCTGGCTGGCCGCGAGAAGCTGGACAACCTGATCTTCGTCATCAACTGCAACCTGCAGCGCCTCGACGGCCCGGTACGCGGCAACGGCAAGATCATCCAGGAACTCGAAGGCGTGTTCCGCGGTGCCCAGTGGAACGTCAACAAGGTCGTTTGGGGTCGCTTCTGGGATCCGCTGTTCGCCAAGGACAAGGACGGCGCCCTGCAGCGTCGCATGGACGAAGTGGTCGACGGTGAATACCAGAACTACAAAGCCAAAGACGGCGCCTACGTGCGCGAAAACTTCTTCAACAGCCCGGAGCTCAAGGAGATGGTCAAGGACCTCTCCGACGACGAGATCTGGAAGCTTAACCGTGGCGGCCACGACCCGTACAAGGTCTACGCGGCCTACCACCAGGCCGTGAACCATAGCGGCCAGCCGACCGTGATCCTGGCCAAGACCATCAAGGGCTACGGCACTGGCGCCGGTGAAGCGAAGAACACCGCGCACAACACCAAAAAGGTCGATGTCGACAGCCTGCGTCAGTTCCGCGACCGCTTCGACATCCCGGTCAAGGACGAGGACCTGGAAAACCTGCCGTTCGTGCGCCCGGAGCCGGGCAGCCCGGAGTACAAGTACCTGCACGAGCGCCGCAACGCGCTGGGTGGCTTCGTACCGCAGCGTCGCCAGCAGAGCTTCAGCATCCCCACCCCGCCGCTGGATACCCTCAAGGCCATCCTCGACGGCTCGGGCGACCGCGAAATCTCCACCACCATGGCCTTCGTGCGCATCCTCGCGCAGCTGGTCAAGGACAAGGAACTCGGCCAGCGCATCGTTCCGATCATCCCAGACGAAGCCCGTACCTTCGGTATGGAAGGCATGTTCCGTCAGCTCGGCATCTACTCTTCGGTCGGCCAGCTGTACGAGCCGGTCGATAAAGACCAGGTGATGTTCTACAAAGAGGACAAGAAAGGTCAGATCCTCGAGGAAGGCATCAACGAAGCGGGCGCCATGAGTTCCTTCATCGCCGCCGGTACTTCGTACTCCTGCCACAACCAGCCGATGCTGCCGTTCTACATCTTCTACTCGATGTTCGGCTTCCAGCGTATCGGTGACCTGGCCTGGGCCGCTGGCGACAGCCGCACCCGTGGTTTCCTGATCGGCGGTACCGCCGGCCGTACCACCCTCAACGGTGAAGGCCTGCAGCACGAAGACGGTCATAGCCACATGCTGGCAGCGACGATCCCCAACTGCCGCACCTACGACCCGACCTACGGCTACGAGCTCGCCGTGATCATCCGCGAAGGCATTCGCCAGATGGCCGAAGAGCAGCAGGACATCTTCTACTACATCACCGTGATGAACGAGTCGTACCAGCAGCCGGCCATGCCGGAAGGCGTGGAAGACGGCATCATCAAGGGCATGTACCTGCTCGAAGAAGACAAGAAGGAAGCCGCGCACCACGTGCAACTGCTGGGTTCCGGCACCATCCTGCGCGAAGTCCGCGAAGCGGCGAAGATCCTGCGCGACGAGTACAACATCGCTGCCGATGTGTGGAGCGTCACCAGCTTCAACGAACTGCGTCGCGACGGTCTGGCCGTGGAACGCCGCAACCGCCTGCACCCGGGTCAGAAGCCGCAGCAGACCTACATCGAGCAGTGCCTGGGCGGTCGCAAGGGCCCGGTCATCGCCTCCACCGACTACATGAAGCTGTTCGCCGAACAGGTTCGTCAGTGGGTACCGAGCAAGGAATACAAGGTGCTGGGTACCGACGGCTTCGGCCGCAGCGACAGCCGCAAGCAGCTGCGTCACTTCTTCGAAGTGGATCGCAACTGGGTCGTGCTGGCCACGCTGGAAGCCCTGGTCGACCGCGGCGAGATCGAGGCCAAGGTGCTGGCTGACGCCATCACCAAGTTCGGCATCGACGCCGACAAAGCCAACCCCCTGGACTGCTAAGGAGCGTAGCGATGAGTGAGTTGATTCGCGTACCCGACCTCGGCGGTGAAGGCGAGGTGATTGAACTGCTGGTCAAGGTCGGCGACCGTGTCGAAGCCGAGCAGAGCGTACTGACCCTGGAGTCCGACAAGGCTTCGATGGAAGTGCCCTCGCCCAAGGCCGGCGTGGTCAAGGAACTGAAGGTCAAGATCGGCGACCGTCTGAAGGAAGGCGACGAGCTGCTGGTGCTGGAAGTCGAAGGTGCCGCTGAAGCGGCGCCTGCGCCGAAAGCCGAAGCTGCGCCTGCCGAAGCCCCGAAAGCGGCCGCTCCGGCAGCTTCGCCGGCCGCCGCTGCCAGCAGCAGTGTGCAGGACGTGCACGTGCCGGATATCGGCACCGACGGCAAGGTCAAGGTCATCGAAGTGATGGTCAAGGTCGGCGACCGCATCGAAGCCGACCAGTCGCTGATCACCCTGGAGTCCGACAAGGCCTCCATGGAAATTCCCGCGCCGGCTGCCGGCGTGGTGGAAGAAGTGCTGGTCAAGCTGGATGCCGAAGTCGGCACCGGCGACCTGATTCTCAAGCTGAAAGTGGAAGGGGCTGCTCCGGCTGCCGCTCCGGCTCAAGCGGCAGCGCCGAAGGCAGAAGCCGCTCCCGCCGCTGCCCCGGCTCCGGCCGCCGCGCCGACCGGCAGCAGCGTGCAGGACGTGCACGTGCCGGACATCGGCTCCAGTGCCAAGGGCAAGGTCATCGAGATCATGGTCAAGGCCGGCGACAGCATCGAAGCCGACCAGAGCCTGCTGACCCTGGAGTCCGACAAGGCCTCCATGGAAATTCCCGCACCGGCTGCCGGCGTGGTGGAAGAAGTGCTGGTCAAACTGGATGACGAAATCGGCACTGGCGACCTGATCCTCAAGCTCAAGGTCGCTGGCGCAGCGCAGGCTGCGGCTCCGGCAGGGGCAAGCCAGGAAGTACACCGCGTACCGGAAGGTGCAGCGCCGGAAGTGGCCGCCGAAGTGCGCGCCATCGCCTCGCTGTCGGCGGCTGCCGCCGAAGTGGCCAACGCACCCAAGCGCGATGGCGCCAAGGTGCATGCCGGCCCGGCCGTGCGCCAGCTGGCTCGCGATTTCGGCGTGGAGCTGGCGGATATCGCCGGCAGCGGCCCGAAAGGTCGCATCCTCAAGGAAGACGTGCAGGCTTACGTCAAGGGCATGATGCAGAAGGCCAAGGCCGCTCCGCAGGCGACTGCCGCAGCCGCCACCGGTGGCGCTGGCATTCCGCCGGTTCCGGCCGTGGACTTCAGCAAGTTCGGTGAAATCGAAGAAGTGCCGATGACCCGCCTGATGCAGGTCGGCGCCGCCAACCTGCACCGCAGCTGGCTCAACGTGCCGCACGTGACCCAGTTCGACTCGGCCGACATCACCGACCTGGAAGCCTTCCGCGTCGCGCAGAAGGCCGTGGCGGAAAAGGCCGGCGTCAAGCTGACCGTGCTGCCGCTGTTGCTCAAGGCCTGTGCCCACCTGCTCAAGGAGCTGCCGGACTTCAACAGTTCGCTGGCGCCGAGCGGCAAGGCGATCATCCGCAAGAAGTACGTGCACATCGGCTTCGCCGTCGATACGCCGGACGGCCTGCTGGTACCGGTGATCAAGAACGTCGATCAGAAGAGCCTGCTGCAACTGGCTGGCGAAGCGGCCGAGCTGGCCGACAAGGCGCGCAAGAAGAAGCTCTCGGCTGACGACATGCAGGGCGCCTGCTTCACCATCTCCAGCCTCGGCCACATTGGCGGTACCGGCTTCACGCCGATCGTCAACGCGCCGGAAGTGGCGATCCTTGGTGTGAGCAAGGCGACCATGCAGCCGGTCTGGGACGGCAAGGCCTTCCAGCCCAAGCTGATGCTGCCGCTGTCGCTGTCCTACGATCACCGCGTGATCAATGGCGCGGCTGCCGCACGCTTCACTCAGCGCCTGTCGCAGCTGCTGGCCGACATCCGCACCATCCTGCTGTAAATCGTTTCGAGCACGCCACGCTCGCATCCTCAACCCCGCCCAATCTGGGTGGGGTTTTTTTTGCCTGCCCAAAAGCCACGCGGGACTTGATCCCGGTCATGGCATTTACCGCTGCAGCCGCCATGATCGAGCCATCGATATCGATCCGGCGCATCCCCATGCTCTATCTGTTTCTGAAGTTCGCCCACCTGACTGCCGCCACCTTCTTCATCGGCGGCGTATTCTTCGAAGTGATGATCCTCAGCCGTGCCACGCGCGAGCTTCCGGACGAGGCCAAAGCGGGCTTCTCACGCGCCCTTGGGCGGCGCGCGCGACAGGTCATGCACTGGGTCGTGCTGGCGCTTTACGGTGCCGGCCTGGGCCTGGCCTGGCACTACCGCGCGGCACTGCATGCGCCGCTGGCCAGCAGCTTCGGCATCCTGCTCAGCCTGAAAATCACCCTGGCCCTGAGCATCCTCGGGCATTTTCTGCTGGTGGTGTTCCTGATGCGCAGCGGCCGCATGACAGCGGCGCGCTCGCGGCGCATTCACCTGAGCGTGCTGCTGCAGATGCTCGCCATCCTGTTCCTGGCCAAGGCCATGTTCCTGCTGCAGCTGTGATGCCGAGCCGCCCGGAAGCTCAGCCTTTTTGCACGTTGCGAATCAGGAAGCTCAGCGCCTTGGCCAGCTCACTCGCGCCCTGGTGATCGCGCACGATGCTCAGCAATTGGCTGCCGTCGACCGGGTTGAGCAGCGCACAGCGGATACCGCCGGTCGGACATTCGTAGCGGATGAACGGATCGATACCAAACACCGGAACACGCTGGTTGCGCACGGAGATGGCGGTGCCCGGCATGCCCCGGCTCTCCTCACGCAGGATCAGCTCGCCGGCATCGCCGACAGCGAAACGGTACAGCAGGTCCTGCCGCTGCGCCTGGCCAACCTGGTAGCCGGCGCGCAGGGCGTAGGTTTCCAGCAGTGCGTTGTTGTGCGCCAGCAGTGCCTGGCGCTCGTTGTCGGTCAGATAAAGGCGCTTGAGTTCGTCCAGATAAGCTTCCTGTTCAGCGCCCCGCAATGCACCCTTTTCAGCAGTATCGGCGAGGGCCGGTAACGTTGTGAAAAGCGCTGTGGCCACTAGCATGGCCATCAGTTTCCTTGTCAGTCTTGCTTGCATGATGCACCCTTGCCGAACGCTATAGTGAAGTAGGCCTGAGCCCTAGCCTCCGTCCACACCGCTGCGCCCTGATAGCAGTGGTTTTGTGCAGAGAACGGAAGCCTCGCCTGGTCAGCATACTGGAAGCCCAACGCCCAATGAAAAGCCATCCCGATGCCGGCACCCGCTCGGCAGCCGAGGTTGTGACGCAGTTGCCAGTGCCCTCGCGGCTCGGCATGTTGCGTTTCGAGCGCTTGAACGAGCCAAGCTGGGCCCTGCTTTTTCTCGATCCGGCCTGCGAACGCAAACTCGGCATCAGTGCCGCCGATCTTTGCGCATTGGTGGATGCGCCCTACGCCAGCCTGATGGAGCCGGAAGCACGCTATCGCCTGCACGATGCCATCCAGCAGCAACTGCTCCAGAGCGCGCATTATCTGGTGCGCTATACCCTGCATACGCCACAGGGAGCGCTAAATCTGTTGGAGATCGGCGAACCCTTCAAACAGCGCAACCGCCAGTTGCTGCGCGGCTATCTGCTGATCGCCGATGGCAGCTTCGATGCCTTTTCCGCTGGCGAGCTGGACCTGCACACACAGAATCAGAACCTGCGCACGTCGCTGCAGCAGTATCAGCGTACGCAGGACAACCACCTGCAACACCTGGCCCGCTCACATACCCAGCAGCAACTGATCGTGCGCCTGTCGCGCCAGCGCTACGTCTCCAGCGACCCGCGGCAGGAAGCTGCCGAACTGATCACCCAGGCGGCCTGCGAGGTCTACGGCGTGGCCCGAGCGGGGATCTGGCACCTGGGCAGTCAGAGTCTCGATTCCATTTCGTTGTACCGCCGCGACCTGGACCGCCACGAACAACTGCCGTCTATCGACGCCCGCAGCTTTCCGCATTACCTGGAGGCGCTGCACAGCGGCCGGGCAATCGACGCTCACGACGCGCAACACGATCTGCGCACTCGCGAGCTGGCTCCCGGCTACCTGGAGACGCTGGGCATCACCTCGATGCTCGATGCCAGCATTCGTATCGAAGGGGAAGTGGTGGGCATCCTGTGCCTCGAGCACATCGGCCCCAAGCGCATCTGGCAGGCCGACGAGATCGCCTTCGCCGGCGAACTGGCCGATCAGTTCGCCCAGGTGCTGATCAATCAGGAAAAGCGCTCGGTCACCCATGCGCTGTACCTGTTCCAACGCGCCGTCGAGCAGAGCGCTAGTGCCTTCCTGCTGGTCGACCGCGACGGCCGGGTGGAGTACGTCAACCCCAGCTTCACCGCCATCACCCTGTACAGCAGCGACGAGGTCTGCGGCCATCGCCTGTCGGAACTGCCGGCCCTGGCCAATCTCAGCGACCTGCTGTTCGATACCGACTCGAGCCTGGCCGAGCACAGCAGCTGGCAGGGCGAATTTCGCAGCCGCCGCAAGAACCAGGAGCCGTACTGGGGCCATCTGTCGATCTCCAAGGTGTATGGCGACGATGGCGAGCTGACCCATTACATCGGCATTTACGAAGACATCACCGAGGCCAAGCTGGCGCAGCAACGCATCGAGCGCCTGGCCTACACCGACAACCTGACCAACCTGGGCAACCGTCCTTCGTTCATCCGCAGCCTCGAAGAGCGTTTTGCTCGCCACACCCAGCAATCGCTGGGGCTGCTGCTGGTGGACATCGACAACTTCAAGCGCATCAACGACAGCCTCGGCCACCAGACCGGCGACAAGCTGCTTTCGGCGCTGGCCCGGCGCCTGCGCAACAGCCTCGGTGCCAAGGGCACCCTGGCGCGCTTCGCCAGCAACGAATTCGCCATCCTGCTCGATGGCTGCGATCAGGACAACGGCCTGCGCGTCGCGCAGCAGGTGCTGCAGACCCTGGACAAGCCGCTGTTCGTCGATAATCAGCTGATCAGCATCACCGGCTCGGTGGGGCTGGCCATCGCCCCGGAACACGGCGACGACCCGCAGACCCTGATGAAGCACGCCGGCCTCGCCCTGCACAAGGCCAAGGCCAACGGCAAGCACCAGGTGCAACTGTTCACCGAAGTGCTCAATGCCGAGGCCAACTACAAGCTGTTCGTCGAGAACAACCTGCGCCGCGCCCTGACCCAGAACGAGCTGGAGGTCTTCTACCAGCCTAAGCTGTGCCTCAAGAGTGGCCAACTGCTGGGCATGGAGGCGCTGCTGCGCTGGCAGCATCCGGAGAAGGGCATGATCCGCCCCGACCAGTTCATCGGCGTCGCCGAGGAAACCGGTCTGATCATCCCCATCGGCAAATGGGTAGTACGCCAGGCCTGCCGCATGAGCAAGCAGATCGCCGCCATCGGCATGGGCGAACTGCAGGTGGCGATCAACCTGTCGCCCAAGCAGTTCTCCGACCCCGACTTGGTCGGCTCCATCGCCGCCATCCTCCACGAAGAGCAGCTCGACCCGCGCCTGCTGGAACTGGAACTGACCGAGAGCCTGCTGCTGGAAGCCACCGACGACACCCGTCACCAGCTCGGCCGCCTCAAGAGCCTGGGCCTGACCCTGGCCATGGACGACTTCGGCACCGGTTATTCCTCGCTCAGCTATCTGAAGAAATTCCCCATCGACGTGATCAAGATCGATCGCAGCTTCATCAAGGACATACCGGACAATCAGGACGATATGGAGATCACCTCCGCGGTAATCGCCATGGCGCACAACCTCAAGCTCAAGGTGGTCGCCGAAGGCATCGAAACCGGCGCCCAACTCGCCTTCTTGCGCCGCCAACACTGCGACGTCGGTCAGGGTTACCTGTTCGACAAACCGATACCTGGCCGCGAGCTGATCGACAGCCTGCGCCGTTACCCCTGCCGGCCCCAGGCCGACCAACGGACGTAATACGCCGCACTGCGCGTAGTCCACATTTCAATCGCATTCAGGAGACCGCCATGGTTCTGCGCTCCCAGATTCTCGTCAACAAAAACGCCCTGCCGACCGCTGAACAGGCTCTGCCCGGTCGTGCCGAGCCGCTGCCGGTGGCCGACACCCACTATGTCAACGGCAATCCGATCAAGGCGCCCTTCCCTGCCGGCCTGCAGCAGGCCGTGTTCGGTCTGGGCTGCTTCTGGGGTGCCGAGCGCCGCTTCTGGCAGCAGCCGGGGGTGTTCAGCACGGCGGTTGGCTATGCCGGCGGCTTCACCCCCAACCCCACTTACGAGGAAGTTTGCTCCGGCCTGACCGGCCACACGGAAGTGGTGCTGGTGGTGTTCAACCCGCAGCAGACCAGCTTCGAGGAACTGCTCAAGGTGTTCTGGGAAGTGCATAACCCGACCCAGGGCATGCGTCAGGGCAATGACCAGGGCACCCAGTATCGTTCGGCGATCTACTGCCAGGACGACGCTCAATTGCACGCGGCAAAAGACAGCCAGGCACGCTTTCAAGCCGAACTGGACAAGGCTGGCCTGGGCAGCATCACCACCGAAATCATCGGGGCGCCGACCTTCTACTACGCCGAGACCTATCACCAACAGTATCTGGCGAAGAACCCCAATGGCTATTGCGGTCTGGGCGGAACAGGCGTATGTCTACCGCCTGAATATTGAGTACGGGTAAACGGCCGTGGAGCTGAGCAGCATTTCCAGCCAGGTATCGAGTCAGGCATCGGCGCAGATCGCGGCGCAGATGTCGCTCCTGCTGCTGCGCAAGACGCTGGAGCTGCAGGCGGCCAATATCAGCGGGCTGGTACAGTCCGCTGCACCGGTCAGCGCCCCGAGCAACCCGCCGCATCTGGGCAACAGCATCGACGTGATGGCCTGAAGAACTTCTGCCCTCAGGCCTTGAGCCGGACTAAACTGCGGGCAATTAGCTATCAATCGACGAGCCCGGCATGCCCGCCACTCTGCCCACCATCACTCCCGATCAGCTTTGCGTCGGCCTCTACGTCCATCTGGACCTGAGCTGGTGGGAGCATGATTTCGCCTTCAGCAACTTCAAGATCAAGGACGAAGCGCAGATTCGCGCGCTGCGTGCGCTGAAGCTGAAGCAACTGCGCTACGACCCGGCACGCAGCGACTGCGCGCCTCTGGAACTCGCCGAAGACGTACCGGCGCCCGCTCCCATCGAACCGCCCGTCGACCCGCAAGCCCAGGAGCGTCAGGAACGCGCACAGAAACTGCGCCACCTGCGTAGCCGCCTGGCCGACGTGGACCGGCGCTTCATCGAGGCCAGCCAACGCATCAAAGCACTCAACCAGACCCTGCGCAGCCGTCCGGAAGATGCCATGCGGCAAGCTGGTGCCATCGTCGGCGAAATGGTCGAGACGCTGCTCGGCGCCTCCGGCGTGGTACTGCACAGCATCACCGGCAAGGCCGCCGAGGACAGCTACTTCCACGCCCTCAACGTCACCGCGCTGTCCCTGCTTCTCGGGCGCCAGCTCGGCCTCGACAGCGAGGCCTGCCATAGCCTCGGGCTCGGCGCACTGCTGCACGATATCGGCAAGCTGGAAGTGCCGAGCAAGGTGCTGCTCAAACCCGAGCCACTGACGCGGCCGGAACAGCAGCTGCTGCAGATGCACACCGACTTCGGCCTGCGCATGGGGCAAAAGCTGATGCTCGATGACGAGGTGCTGCGCATCATCCACGAGCACCACGAGCATTGCGACGGCAGCGGCTACCCGCGTGGCCTGCGCGAGGCCGCCATCGGCCGTCTGAGCCGCCTGGTGGCCATCACCAACCATTTCGACGGCCTGTGCAACCCGCTCGACCCACGCCAGGCGCTGAGCCCGCACGAGGCTCTGGCGCTGATGTTCAAGCAGCAGCGCGAGCGCTTCGACGACGTGGCGTTGAAGGCCTTCATTCGCGTCATGGGCGTCTACCCACCGGGCAGCCTGGTGCAACTGGAGGACGAGCGCTATGCGCTGGTACTGGGCATGAACCCGACTCACGCGCTGAAGCCAACGCTGATTCTCTACGACGCCGATATACCCAAGCAGGAGGCGCTGATCCTCGATCTCGCGCAGGAGCCGAAGCTGGCCATCGCCCGTAGCCTGCGCCCTTCGCAGCTACCGCTGGAGGTGCTGGAATACCTCAGCCCGCGGCGCAACCTGAGCTATCACATCGAGCCCAATCACAAGCCGGGTTGAGCCGTTGTAGCCCGGATGCAATCCGGGAATCAGGGGCCACGGCTCCCGGATTTCATCCGGGCTGCGCTCTTATGGCTTGCCGCTTGCGGCTTCGTCTATCAGCCAGTCCAGGCGCCAGTCACCCAGGCTCTGACCCAGCGTATCGGCCAGCCACGGCAGCAATTGCCTGAGCTCGTCCTCCAACCCCCATGGCGGGTTGCTGATCACCAGGCCGGAACCGCTCAGGCGCGTCGCATCGTCGGGCGCGTGCACATATAGCTCGGCGCGCAGCAGCTTGGGCGCAGCGCTCTTTTGCAGATCGCGGTAGAAGCGCGCCAGCTGGCGCTCATCCTTGATCGGATACCAGATCGCCACGATGGCCTGACGCATGCGGCCGTGCGCTTCGTTCAGCGCTTCGATGCAGCGCTGCAACTCGTCCGCCTTCTCGAACGGCGGATCGATCAGCAGCAGCACGCGCTTCTCGCGAGTCGGCATCAAGGCTCGCGGCACATGCCAGCCCTCGCCCAGGTGCACGGCCACACGGCGATCACCGCGCATGTTGTCTTTGAGCAGTCGGCCGTCCTCGGGATGTTTCTCGTTGAGTTGCAGGCGATCCTGCTCGCGGCTGAGCAGCCGCGCCAGCTCCGGCGAGCCAGGGTAGTAACGCAGCTCGCCGTCCGGGTTCATCGCCCGTACTACCTCCAGGTAAGCCTCCACCGCGTCCGGCAGCTGAGTGGCCTGCCACAGGCGGCCAATGCCTTCCAGGTACTCGCCGGTACGGCTGGCCTGATCGCCCTGCAGATCGTAGAGGCCGAGGCCGGCGTGGCTATCGAGGTAGGCGAACGGCGCCTCCTTCTTCGACAGCAGGGCGAGCAGTCGGGTCAGCACCAGGTGTTTGAGCACATCGGCGTGGTTGCCGGCATGGAAGGCGTGGCGGTAGTTCATGCGCGAATCCTCGAATCAGGCGCGCAGTTTAACAGGCCGAAGCCGTGCATTGCGGCTTGCTCGACGGTGCCTGCAAGGCCTAGGCTGCCTGCTCCTCAATGGACAGCGAGAACCCGCCATGTCTTTGCAACGCTTGCTCGGCAGCGAACTCCCCCTGATCCAGGCACCGATGGCCGGCTCGCAGGATCACCGCCTGGCTGCCGCCGTATGTGAGGCCGGCGGCCTTGGCTCGATTCCCTGCGCGATGCTCGCCCCGGCAGCCTTGCGCCAGGAACTGGTGGCCATGCGAGGCCTGACCGAGCGCCCGTTCAACCTCAACTTCTTCAGCCACGTGCCGCCCGCGCCGGATACGACGCGCGACGCCGCCTGGCGTGAAGCCCTGGCGCCCTACTATACCGAGCTGGGCGCGGACCCGGCGAGCATCGCCAGCGGGCCGGGGCGCCTGCCGTTCAACGACGAAGCCGCCGAACTGGTAGAAGAGTTCCGCCCGGCGGTGGTCAGCTTCCACTTCGGCCTGCCGGACGAGGCGCTTTTGCAGCGCGTACGGCGCAGCGGAGCAAAGATTCTCTCCAGCGCCACCACACTGGACGAAGCGCTCTGGCTACAGGAACGCGGCGTCGACGCGGTGATCGCCCAGGGCCTGGAAGCCGGCGGTCATCGCGGGCATTTTCTTGAGCACGATCTGAGTCGCCAACTCGGCACCTTCGCCCTGCTGCCGCAGCTGGTCGATGCCCTCTCGCTGCCGGTGATCGCCGCCGGCGGCATCAGCGATGCGCGTGGCGTGGCCGCCGCCATTGCGCTGGGCGCCGCCGGCGTGCAGGTCGGCAGCGCCTACCTGCTGTGCCCGGAGGCAAACACCAGCCCCCTGCATCGCGCCGCCCTGCAAAGCCCGGCGGCTCGCCATACGGCGCTGACCAACCTGTTCAGCGGGCGGCCGGCGCGCGGCATCGTCAACCGCCTGATGCGCGAGCTGGGGCCGCTCAGCACCCACGCACCGGAATTCCCGTTGGCCACTGCAGCTATCGCACCGCTGCGCGCAGCGGCCGAGGCACGGGGCAGCGGCGATTTCTCGCCGCTGTGGGCCGGGCAGAACGTCGCCAGTTGTCGGCCGATGCCGGCGACGGAACTGACTCTTGAGCTGGCACGCGGCTTCCCCTGACAGCCTGGTGTGACTTCGTAGGACGGGTGCAACCCGCCATGACCGAGACGGCGGGTTGCACCCGCCCTACAGACACCAAACTGTGACTATCACGGCGAATGATGATACTGGGCAGTTGGGCGACTGGCTGCCTAGACTCGGTCGATCATCTGGAGGCCCGTTCCATGTCCGAGACCCTGCTCAGCTCCCGCAACCTAGCGTTCGAACTCTATGAAGTACTCGACGCCGAAGCCCTGACCCAGCGCCCGCGCTTCGCCGATCACAACCGCGAGACCTTCGACGCGGCGATCGACACTGCACGCGGCATCGCCGAGGAGTTGTTCGCCCCGCACAACCGCAAGAACGACGAGCACGAGCCGCAGTACGTCGACGGTGGCGCGGTGCTGATCCCCGAGGTCGAGCCGGCCCTGCGCGCCTTCCACGAGGCGGGTTTTCTCAATGCCACCCGCGACTTCGAGCACGGCGGCATGCAACTACCCAACCTGCTGTCGCAGGCCTGCTTCGCCCACTTCCAGTCGGCCAATATCGCCACCAGCTCCTACTCGATGCTGACCATGGGCGTGGCCAACCTGATCGAAGCCTTCGGCAGCGAGGAGCAGAAGTCCCGCTACCTGCAGCCGATCATCGACGGCCGCTTCTTCGGCACCATGGCGCTGACCGAACCGCACGCCGGCTCGTCGCTGTCGGACCTGCGCACCCGTGCCGAACCGCATGCCGACGGCAGTTACCGGATCAAGGGCAACAAGATCTTCATCTCCGGCGGCGACCAGCCGATCTCCGAGAACGTCGTGCACATGGTACTGGCCAAGCTGCCGGACGCGCCGCCCGGGGTGAAGGGCATCAGCCTGTTCCTGGTGCCCAAGTTCCACGTCAATGACGACGGCAGCCTGGGCGCACGCAACGACGTCACCCTGGCCGGGCTGTTCCACAAGATGGGTTGGCGCGGTACCACGTCCACGGCGCTGAACTTCGGCGACAACGGCGAATGTGTGGGCTATCTGGTGGGCAAACCGCATGCGGGTCTGTCCTACATGTTCCAGATGATGAACGAGGCGCGCATCGGCGTCGGCATGGGCGCGATCATGCTCGGCTACGCCGGCTACCTGTATTCGCTGGACTACGCGCGTAACCGTCCGCAGGGTCGCCAGCCGGATGGCAAGGACCCGAGCAGCCCGCAGATTTCCATCGTCGAGCACGCCGACGTACGGCGCATGCTGCTGACGCAGAAAGCCTACGTCGAAGGCGCCTTCGACCTTGGCCTGTACGCGGCGCGACTGTTCGACGATACCCATACGCTGGAAACCGCCGAAGATCGCAACCGCGCCCTGGAACTGCTCGACCTGCTCACACCCATCGTCAAATCCTGGCCGTCGGAGTTCTGCCTCAAGGCCAACGAATTGGCCATCCAGATTCTCGGCGGCCACGGTTATACCCGCGAGTATCCGGTGGAGCAGTACTACCGCGACAACCGCCTCAATCCGATTCACGAGGGTACCCACGGCATTCAGTCGCTCGACCTGCTCGGACGAAAGGTCTCGCAGAACGGCGGCGCCGCGCTCAAGCAGTTGCTCAAGCTGATCAACGACTGCTGCCAGCGCGCCAGCGAGCACGAGTCGCTCACCGCCCTGCGTCAACCACTCGAACAATTGCTGGCCCGCCTGCAGGCGGTCACCCTGGCGCTGCTCGGCGATCTGATGAGCGGCAAGGTCAACCAGGGCCTGGCCAACTCGGCGCTGTACCTGAAAGTGTTCGGCCACACGGTGATCGGCTGGCGCTGGCTGGAGCAGGCGATTCGCGCCGAACAGGGCCTGGCGAACACGGACAACGCCGACGAGCAGGCCTTCTATCGCGGCAAGCTACAGGCGGCGCGCTACTTCCTGACCTGGGAAGTACCGGCCTGCCACCATGATCTGGCCATTCTCGAAGCGCGCGACGACACCTGCCTGGGCATGCAGGACGCCTGGTTCTGAAGTTCGACCAAACGCCCCGGAGCGGCCCCACGCGGGACGCTTCGGGGCATTTTAGAAAAATGTAATAACCTTTTTGACAGCGGTACGAAGGCTACGGTTAGAATCCCTGGCACGCGCCATGCATAGCGGCGCCCCGATTTCCCCAGCCAGGAGTACGCGCAGTTGGATGCCAGCGCCATCAACAATCTGTTCTTGATCGGCGCATTGCTGGTAGCGGCCAGCATTCTGGTCAGCGCGTTCGGTACGCGCTTTGGCATCCCCATCCTGGTGATCTTCCTCGGCGTCGGCATGCTGGCCGGCACTGACGGCCCCGGCGGCATCGTTTTCAACAACTACCCTCTAGCCTATCTGGTCGGCAACCTGGCGCTGGCGGTGATCCTGCTCGACGGCGGCATGCGCACGCGGGTCTCCAGTTTCCGCGTGGCCTTGTGGCCTTCCTTGTCACTGGCCACGGTGGGCGTGGTGATAACGGCCGGCTTGACGGGCCTGGCCGCCGCCTGGCTGTTCAACCTGACCCTGCTCGAAGGCCTGCTGATCGGCGCCATCGTCGGCTCCACCGATGCCGCGGCGGTGTTTTCTCTGCTTGGCGGCCGCGGCCTCAACGAACGGGTCAGCTCCACGCTGGAAATCGAGTCGGGTAGCAACGACCCGATGGCGGTGTTCCTCACCGTGACCCTGATCGCCATGCTCGCCAGTGGTCAGACCGGCTTCAGCTGGGATCTGCCGATCCAGCTGGTGCAGCAGTTCGGTCTCGGTGCCCTGATGGGTCTGGGTGGCGGCTGGCTGCTGCTCAAACTGATCAACCGCATGGAGCTGGCCACCGGCCTGTATCCCCTGCTGGTGGTCAGCGGCGGCCTGATCATCTTCGCCATCACCACCGCCGTCGGTGGCAGTGGCATCCTCGCCATCTACCTGTGCGGCCTGCTGCTGGGTAACCGGCCGATCCGCTCGCGCCACGGCATCCTGCACATGCTCGACGGCCTCACCTGGCTGGCGCAGATCGGCATGTTCCTGGTCCTCGGCCTGCTGATCACCCCGCACGAACTGCTGCCGATCGCCATACCGGCGCTGGCCCTGGCGCTGTGGATGATCCTCGTCGCACGGCCGCTGTCGATCGCTCTCGGCCTGCTGCCGTTTCGCGCCTTCCACGACCGTGAGCGGATGTTCATCGCCTGGGTCGGCCTGCGCGGCGCCGTGCCGATCATTCTCGCGGTGTTCCCGCTGATGGCCGGCCTGCCCAATGCGCAGCTGTTCTTCAACGTGGCCTTCTTCATCGTGATCATCTCCCTGCTGCTGCAGGGCACCAGCCTGCCGCTGGCCGCCAAGCTGATGCGTGTGACCGTGCCGCCGGAGCCGGCGCCGGTGTCGCGCGCCGGCCTGGAAGTGCACCCGACCAGCCAGTGGGAGCTGTTCGTCTATCGACTGGGCGCAGAGAAATGGTGCATCGGTGCCGCCCTGCGCGAGTTGAACATGCCGGATGGCACCCGTATCGCCGCGCTGTTCCGTGGCCGCGAGCTGCTCCACCCTTCGGGCAGTACACGCCTGCAAGCCGGCGACCTGCTCTGCGTGATCGGCCACGAACACGACCTGCCGGCACTCGGCAAGCTGTTCAGCCAGGCGCCGAAACGCGGTCAAGACCTGCGCTTCTTCGGTGATTTCGTGTTGGAAGGCGACGCCGAACTGAGCGCCGTCGCGGCGCTCTACGGTCTGAAGCTCGACGACCTGGAAGGCAATCAGCCGCTGGGCCGCTTCATCGCCCATGAAATCGGTGGCGAGCCGGTCGTCGGCGACCAGGTGGAGTGGCAGGGCCTGACCTGGACGGTGGCGGCCATGGAAGGGAACAAGGTGCGCAAAGTCGGCGTCAGATTCCCCGAGGGCACACGTCCGGGCCCTGGGCTGCACTTCTAGCAGGCGGTTAATACGCCTGGCAGGGACTCTGCTAGCATCAGCACCAGCATCATGCGCGGGCCATCAGGCCCGCGCCTTCGTTGTGCCGCGGGCATTTCAATCGCAACCGTCCACTCAGTAGATCAATCGACCATGCATCTGTCGCGCTTTTCCCTACCTGCCGTTCTGTTCGTCTTGTATCTCGGCATCCCACAGGTGTTCGCCGCCGCGGAGCCGCCGACGGCTGAAAACGTGCAGCAGAGCCTGGACGGCCTGGCTGACCGCAAGCTGCCGGAGGCCGAACAACTGGCGCTCAAGCAGACCCTCGAGCAGACGCTGCGCATGCTGCAGGACCGGCAGAGTGCCGAGCAACGCCTCAACGACCTGCGCACGCAGCTGGACGATGCGCCGCGTCTGATCAGCGAAGCCCAGCGCGAACTGGATAGGCTCAAGGCCAGTGCCGAACAACAGGTCGCGACGCGCCATGCGCGCACCCCGCTCGCTCAGCTTGAGCAATTACTCAGCGAACGCTCCAGCCAGATCAGCGAATGGAACAAGGCGATCATTGAGGCCAACAGCCTGGTGATCACCGCGCAGACCCGCCCGGAACGTGCGCAGGCGGAGATCAGCCAGAACCAGGCGCGCAGCCAGCTGATCAACGACGCGCTCAAGAGCGGCCGCTACGAGGGCAAGGCGCTGACCCAGGAGCGGCGCAATCAGCTCAACGCCGAGCTGTCGCTGCTCGCCGCACAAACCCAGCTGCGCCGTCAGGAACTGGCCGGTAACAGCCTGCTGCAGGATCTCGGCGGTGCCCAGCGTGCGTTGCTCGAGGAGCGCATCAACCGCGCCGAGCAGGAGCGCCAGGCCCTGCAGAGCCTGATCAACGAACGACGCCGCGCAGAGTCGGAACAAACCGTCGCCGAGCAGTCGCGCGAGGCCGAACGTGCCAGCTCCGACAAGCTGCTGGCCAGGGAAAGCGCGCTCAACCTCAAGCTTTCCGACTACCTGCTGCGCGCGACCGAGCGCCTCAATGGCCTGACCGAGCAGAACCTGCAAACCCGCCAGCAACTGGATAACCTCAACCAGGCCAACCAGGCGCTGGACGAGCAGATCCGGGTGCTGCAAGGCAGCCTGCTGCTGTCGAGGATCCTCTACCAGCAGAAGCAGGCGCTGCCGAAGCTGGCGCTCGAAGACGGCTCGCTGGCCGACGAGATCGCCGACATTCGCCTCTATCAGTTCGAGCTGAACAAGCAGCGCGAGGAGATCAGCGATCCCGCCCGCTATCTGCAGAACCTGCTCAGCGACCAGCCAAGCGAAGAAGTCACCCCGGAGCTGCGCAACGCACTGCGCGAGCAACTCACTACCCGGCGTGAATTGCTCGACCGCCTGAACCGCTCGCTGAACGCGCTGCTCAACGAATCGATTACCCTGCAGCTCAACCAGAAGGAGCTGGAAAGCACCGCCAGCAGCCTGCGCGCCACCATCGACGAGCAGATGTTCTGGATTCCCAGCAACAAGCCGCTCGACCTCGAATGGCTGAAAACGGCGCCGCGTCATTTCCAGCAGCAGCTAGCCGACATGCCCTGGGGCATGGCCATCAGCGAACTGGGCGCGGGCCTGATCGAGCGGCCACTGGTGTTCCTGCCGCTGATTCTGCTCTGCGCCCTGATCCTATGGCGTCGCCAGTACCTGCTCGACAAGCTCGGCGCGCTGCATGGCGACATCGGTCATTACAAGCACGACAGCCAGCTGCACACGCCAATGGCATTGGGGCTTAACGTGATCCTGGCGTTGCCGGTCACGCTGTTCCTGGCATTGTGCGGCTACGCCCTGCTGCACGATGCGCGCGGGCAGAACCTGTACCTGGGCGCCGCACTCTACGAGATGGCGGAGGCCTGGCTGGTGTTCTATACCCTGCACCGCATCCTGTCACCCGATGGGGTGGCCATCCTGCACTTCCACTGGCCACCGGCCAACGTGGCCTTCTTCCGCCAGCATCTGCGACGCCTGGGCCTGGTGGTCATGGCTCTGGTAGCCGTGGTGAGCATCGCCGAGCACCAGCCGGCGAGCCTGGCCAACGATGTGATCGGCATCGCCGTGGTGCTGAGCTGCTATGCCCTGATGGCCTGGCTGCTGTTCCACCTGCTGTTCAGCGCACCGCTGCGCGAGAACACCTCGGCCCTGCGTACCACCGTCGGCGTGCTGTTCAACCTGCTGCCGCTGGCTCTGATCGGCGCGGTCGCCTTCGGCTACTACTACACCGCGCTCAAGCTCACCGACCGGCTGATCGACACCCTTTACCTGCTGATCATTCTGCTACTCGTCGAGGCCACCCTGGTGCGCGGCCTGAGCGTGGCGGCACGGCGCCTGGCCTACCAGCGCGCCCTGGCCAAGCGTCAGGCGCAGAGCAAGGAAAGCCTGGATGGCGAATCACCAGTGGAAGAGCCCACGCTGGACATCGAGCAGGTCAACCAGCAGTCCCTGCGCCTGATTCGTCTGGCCCTGCTCGGCGGCTTCCTGGTCTGCCTGTACGCGGTCTGGGCCGATCTGATTGGCGTGTTCACCTACCTCGACACCGTCAACCTCTACGAATACAGCAGCGGCACCGGCGACAACACGACGCTGGTGCCCATCAGCCTGATGGACGTGATCGGCGCGCTGATCATCGTCGCCATCACCGTGGCGCTGGCGCGCAACCTGCCCGGCCTGCTCGAGGTCCTGGTGCTGTCGCGCATGCGCCTGGCGCAGGGCAGTGCCTACGCCACCACCACCTTGCTGTCCTATGCGCTAGTGACCATCGGCATCGTCACCACGCTGTCGACGCTGGGCGTCAGCTGGGACAAGTTGCAGTGGCTGGTGGCGGCGCTGTCGGTCGGCCTCGGTTTCGGCCTGCAGGAAATCTTCGCCAACTTCATCTCCGGCCTGATCATCCTGTTCGAGCGCCCGGTGCGCATCGGCGACGTGGTGACCATCGGTAACCTGTCCGGCACGGTGAGCAAGATCCGTATCCGCGCCACCACCATCACCGATTTCGATCACAAGGAAATCATCGTTCCGAACAAGACCTTCATCACCGGCCAGTTGATCAACTGGTCGCTGACCGATACGGTCACTCGCGTCACCCTCAAGGTCGGCGTCGGCTATGGTTCGGACCTCGATCTGGTACGCAAGCTGCTGCTGCAGGCGGCGCAGGAAAACTCACGCGTGCTGAAGGAGCCGGCACCGCTGGTGTATTTCCTCAACTTCGGCGAAAGCACGCTCGACCACGAGTTGCGCATCCACGTACGCGACCTCGGCGACCGCAACCCGGCCACCGACGAGATCAATCGCTTTATCGACCGCGAATTCCCGAAGAACGGCATCAACATCGCCTTCCGCCAGGTCGAGGTGTACGTGAAAAACCTGGAACATGGCGAGCAGAAGCTGGATCAGAAGAGTCTGGCCAAAGCTGCAGCAGCCGGTGCCGCCAGCGTGCAGCAACCACCCCAACCGCCCGCAGCGTCCTGAGCAGGTAGGAACCTCCCGTGAAAAGCCTCGACCAGCTAGCCTTCGACAACCGCTTCGCCCGTCTCGGCGATGCCTTCTCCACCGAGGTGCTGCCCGAGCCCATCGAGCAGCCGCGCCTGGTGGTGGCGAGCGAGTCGGCCATGGCCCTGCTCGATCTCGCCCCTGACGAAGCGCAACGCACTGAGTTCGCCGAGCTGTTTGCCGGGCACAAGCTGTGGGAAGAGGCCGAGCCGCGCGCCATGGTGTACTCCGGACACCAGTTCGGCGGCTATACGCCGCGCCTCGGCGATGGTCGCGGCCTGCTGCTCGGCGAGGTGGTCAACGCCGCTGGCGAGCACTGGGACCTACACCTCAAAGGCGCCGGCATGACGCCCTACTCGCGCATGGGCGATGGCCGTGCGGTGCTGCGCTCGTCGATCCGCGAGTTCCTTGCCAGCGAACATCTGCATGCGCTCGGCATTCCCAGCTCGCGCGCGCTGTGTGTCACCGGCTCGGACACGCCCGTATGGCGTGAGAAGAAGGAAAGCGCGGCGATGGTGCTGCGCCTGGCGCAGAGTCATGTGCGCTTCGGCCACTTCGAATACTTCTACTACACCCGCCAGCACGAGCAGTTGAAAACCCTCGGCGAACACGTCATGGCCTGCCACTTCCCGGCTTGCCTGGAGCAGGACGAGCCCTGGCTGGCGCTACTGCGCGAGGTGATCGAGCGCACTGCGACGATGATCGCCTACTGGCAGGCCTACGGTTTCTGCCACGGGGTGATGAACACCGACAACATGTCGATCCTCGGCATCACCTTCGACTACGGCCCCTACGCCTTCCTCGACGACTTTGACGCCAACCACATCTGCAACCACTCCGACGACACCGGTCGCTACAGCTTCAGTAACCAGGTGCCGATCGCACACTGGAACCTTGCGGCCCTGGCCCAGGCACTGACGCCCTTCGCCTCCGTGGAGCGCCTGCGCGAGGCGCTGGATCTGTTCCTGCCGCTGTACCAGGCGCACTACCTCGATCTGATGCGCAAGCGCCTGGGCTTCACTAGCGCCGAGGCCGATGACGAAGCGCTGGTCCAACGTCTTTTGCAACTGATGCAGCAGGGCAAGGCCACCGACTACACGCTGTTCTTCCGCCATCTGGGCGAACAGGCGCCCGCCGAGGCGCTGAAGGTCGTACGCGAGGACTTCGTCGACCTCGCCGGTTTCGATGCCTGGGGCCAGGACTACCTGGCGCGCTACGCACTGGAAGGCGGCGAGCAAAGCGAACGCCGGGCGCGCATGCACGCGGTCAATCCCAAGTTCATCCTGCGCAATTATCTGGCGCAGCAGGCCATCGAAGCGGCCGAGGCTGGTGACTATGGTCCGGTGCGCGAACTGCACGCGGTGTTGTCCCGCCCGTTCGACGAGCAGCTGGGCAAGGAACGCTATGCCGAACGGCCGCCTGAATGGGGCAAGCACCTGGAGATCAGTTGTTCGTCCTGAGGTTCGGCTCGGCTCGCTCGGTCGCTTATCTGTTAAACCGAAAAGGCATATCAATCTATCCAAACATTCTTAGACTATCTAAGAGAACCTCTCTATCTTGGCGCCCATCCAGGCCGCCCAGTGCGTGCCCGATACCTCACACGAGATTCGACGCAAAAGAACCTGCCTGCCGCCCCGCCAGTTGAGACCCTACTGCCCAAACAGTCAGGCGCCTTGCGGATCAGAGGCCGGTTCTAAGGATTTTCATGCTCTGGGATTCCCTGCCCCTCTTCTTCGTCGGCGCCCTGCTGATCTGGGTGCTCTATGCCTTCATTCGGGAAAAGTGGAGCCCGGACATCGTCGCCGCCATCGCCGTAGCCGCCTTGCTGGTCAGCCAGTTGCTGACGCCGGGCGAAGTGCTCAGCGTGCTGTCGAACTCCGCACCGGTCACCATCGCCTGCATGTTCGTGCTGTCCGCCGCGCTGGAGCGCACTGGCTGCATCGACGCCCTCGGCAACTGGCTGGGGGATCTGGTTGGTACCAGCCCGATTCGCGTGCTTACCGGCCTGACCGTGACCGCACTGGTGGTGTCTGCCTGCCTGAACAACACACCGGTTGTGGCCATCCTCACCCCGGTGGCGATCGCCCTGGCACGCCGCGCCGGCACCCTGCCTTCCAAGCTGCTGATTCCGCTGTCGTACGCCACCATCCTCGGCGGCACCCTGACCATGATCGGCACCTCGACCAACATCCTGGTCGACGGCGTGGCACGCAAGGCCGGTCTGGCGCCCTTCGGTATCTTCGAAATCACCGGCGTCGGCCTGGTCATGGCTGCTTGCGGCATGCTCTATCTGCTGACCATCGGCCGCCACCTGCTGCCGGAGCGCGAGACCCTGTCGCGCCAGTTGCGCCCGGACCTGTCGCGTACCTTCATGACCGAACTGCTGGTGCCGCACGACTCGCCGATGATCGGCAAGAGCCTGCACGAGGCCAACCTCAACGGTGGTAGCGGCCTGCAAGTGCTCAAGCTGTTTCGCGACGAACAGGAGCTGACCGAGCCCGACGCCGAAACCCAGCTCGCCAGCGGCGACCGTCTGGTGCTGCATGGCCAGGTCAAGGATGTGGTGGAGCTGCGCGAAAGCGGCCACCTGAGCTTCAACCGTGGCGATGCCTTCGAAACCATCAGCAGCCACGATGTGATCCTCGCCGAGGCCATCGTCGGGCGTAATTCGCGCTACAGCCACCGGCCGATGCGCGACCTCGACCTCACCGCGCGCTACGGCATCGCTGTGCTCGCGGTGCACCGCCAGGACGAGAACGTGCAGGGCAACCTCGACGAGTTCGAGCTGCAATTCGGCGACGTGATGCTGGTCGAAGGCACCCCGGCGCAGATCAAGCGCTTCGCCGACAACGGTGAGCTGATCAGCCTCAACGCCGTGCAGGAGCGCGCCTTTCGCCGCGACAAGGCGCCCATCGCCATTCTCGCGACCCTGGCCGTGATGCTGCTGGCCGCCTTTGGCGTGATGCCCATCGAGGGCCTGGCAATTATCGGCGCCGTGACGGTGCTGGCCACCCGCTGCCTGGATGTGGAAGACGCCTACAAGGCGGTGGACTGGAAAATCCTTAGCCTGATCTTCGGTATGCTGGCCATCAGCATCGCCATGGACAAGGTCGGCCTGGTCAGGCTGCTGGTGGAGAACGTCATGGGCTGGCTGCCCTGGGCCGGCCCGCTGTTGATGCTGAGCTTCATCTACCTGTTCACCTCGATCCTCACCGAGATGCTGTCGAACAACGCGGTGGCGGTGCTGGTGACGCCCATCGCCATCGGCATGGCCCAGCACCTGGGTGTCGATCCGCGCGCCTTCGTGGTCGCGGTGATGTTCGCCGCCAGCGCCAGCTTCGCCACGCCCATCGGCTACCAGACCAACACCTTCGTCTACAACGCCGGCGGCTATCGCTTCACCGATTTCATGAAAATCGGTATTCCGCTGAATCTGCTGTTGTGGGGCGTCGCCTCGCTGGTCATCCCCTGGTTTTTCCCGCTGACGCCGATCTGACTTGATATGAGGCCGCGGCGACTCCATCTGAGGCGTAAGTCCCACGGAGTTTCGTCGCCATGCCCGATCCCCTGCTGATTCCCTGCCCGCATTGCAACGGGCTCAATCGCATCCCCGCCGAGCGCGTCAGCGATGCCCCGCGCTGCGGCCGCTGCAAGAGCGACGTACTGCCCGCGGCCCCCATCACCCTGACGCAAGGCAACTTCGCCAGCCAGCTCAAGGGCGACCTGCCGCTGCTGGTGGACGTCTGGGCCAGCTGGTGCGGCCCCTGCCAGGCCTTCGCCCCGACCTTCCAGCAGGCTGCTGCGCAACTGCAAGGACGCTGCCGCCTGGGCAAGCTCGATAGCGAAGCCAACCCCAGCCTGGCCGGGCAACTGGGCATCCGTTCCATTCCCAGCCTGATCCTGTTCAAGGACGGCGTCGAAGTTGCCCGCCAGAGCGGGGCCACGCCGCTGCCGCAGCTGCAGGCCTGGCTGCGCCAGCAGGGTATCTAGCGCGCAGTAGCCCGAATGCAATTCGGGGATGGCCGACATGTAATTTCCCGGATTGCATTCAGACTACGGCCTGAGCGCTTCGGTCAGTCAGCACGGGCGCTGCGGTCAATTGCAGCGCAGGGAGCAAGCCTTAGTCTGGCGAAGCGCCCGCCAAAGGAGTCTCGCCATGCCGCTGCCCACGGAAATTGCCCGCCAACTTACCGAAGAGCAGATCGCCTTCGTCAAACGCAGCGGCCTCAAGGCCGAGGTACTCGAACCCGGTTTCGTACGCCTGCGCATGCCCCTGCAAGGCAACCAGAACCATATCGGCAGCATGTATGCCGGCGCCCTCTTCACCCTCGCGGAAATTCCCGGCGGCGCGCTGTTTCTGACCAGCTTCGACGCCCAGCGTTTCTATCCCATCATCAAGGAAATGAACCTGCGCTTTCGTCGTCCGGCCATGGGCGATATCCAGGTGGAGGCGCGTCTCTCGGCAGAGGAGATCGCCCGTCTCGAAGAACAGGCGAGCCAGCAGGGCAAGGCCGACTACCTGCTGGAACTGCAACTGACCGACGGCAGCGGTGAAGTCGTCGCAGAAAGTCGCGGTCACTATCAATTGCGTTTACGCTGAATGGCGTCGCTAGCGGATTCGCAATCGTTAACGGTCCCCGACCTTGCCACAGGTCAAAAGAGCGGCTATCTGAACAGGCACAATAAAATTGCCGACGGGTATCGGCAGGAGAGCCGCCACCATGTTCAATCACATCCTCATCGCTCATGACCTGCGCGACACCGCCGACATGGCGCTATGTCGTGCCACCCAGCTGGCACGCCAGCACGGTGCCCGCCTGACCCTCCTGCATGTGCTGGACCCGAGTCAGAGCAGTGAGCAACACGAAAAGGCACGCCAGGCACTGGACCGCAGCCTGACCCAATACGCCCCGCCCGGTACCGAGCTGCGCATGCTCAGCGGCAAGCCATCGGACGTGGTGCTGCAACAGGTTCAGGACAGCGGTTGCGACCTGCTGGTACTGGGCGGGCATCAGAAACGTCACGACTTCTTCTCCGGCACCAGCCTCGACCGTATCGCCCGTCGCTGCACCGTGCCGCTGCTACTGGTAGCACGCAACGACTTCCAGCCCTATCAACGGGCGCTGGCCGCCATCGACTTCTCACTGTGCGCCTGCAGCGCTCTGGGACAGGCCTACCTCCTTTTGCCTGGCAAGGCCGAGCTGCATGCCCTGCATGTGTTCGAGCCGGACAAGGGCACGCCGCAGCAGGTCGAACTGCAGCTGCAGACCCAGCAGGGACTGATTGATCAATTGCTGCATGACGAGGCGCAGAAGCTTCCGGCCGACGGGCCTAAGCTGAGCCACGAAGTGCTCCAGGGCGGCATCCTGCGCAGCCTGCAGGAGCAGATCAAGACCCGCCGTGGTGAACTGCTGGTGCTCGGCAGCCATGGCCGCAGCGCCTTTTCCCAGGCGCTGCTGGGCAGCCTGGCACAGCATTTCCTGCACAAGGCGCCTTGCGACGTATTCGTGGTGCGCTAGAGGCTGCGGTCCAAGAAAAAGGCGCCTCCGGGCGCCTTGCTCATGCTCAACCGGCGTTGAGTAGGTCGTGCAGCTCGACGAACTGCTGCGTCAGCTTATGCCGTGCATCGAGATGGATCAGCGGCATGCAGGCCTGGTGCGACTCGCGCATCTTCACCGAACTCATCAGATTGACCGGCAGCACCGGCAGCCCTTCGGCAATCAGCTCATCGAGCAGCTGCTGCGGCAGAGTGGCACGCGGCTGGAACTGATTGACCACGATGCCCTCCACCTCCAGCGCCTCGTTGTGATCCTCCTTGAGCTCCTCGATCTCGGCCAGCAGGCCGTACAGGGCGTTGCGCGAGAAGCTGTCGCAGTCGAAGGGGATCAACACACGGTCGGCGGCAATCAACGCGGATACCGTATAAAAGTTCAGCGCCGGCGGTGTGTCCATGTAGATGTGATCATAATCTTCGGCCAATTCGTCGAGCAGTTTGCGCAGCTTGTTGATCTTGTGCTTCTGCTCCAGCTTGGGCTGCAATTCGGCCAGTTCGGCGGTGGCGGTGACCACATGCAGGTTGTCGAACGGCGTCTCATAGATGTCGACCTTGCCCTTCTTGGAAAACGGCCCGGACGAGAGGATCTGCTTGAAAAAATCAGCGATCCCCATGGGGATTTCCTCGCCGGTCAGCCCGGTGAGGTAATGAGTCGAATTGGCCTGGGCATCCAGGTCGATCAACAGTGTGCGATAACCCTGCGCCGCACTCACCGCCGCGAGATTGCAGGCAATGCTGGATTTGCCTACACCGCCCTTCTGGTTGAACACCACACGTCGCATCGCACACCTCCCTGAGCTGAATGACCTCGGATTCTATGCAAAGGCTGTGACAAGCGCGAGGCGTCGAAAGAACCCCGCAAATGATCGCCAAACGCCACTACCCGTGATAGCTTGCGCCCGCGCTATAAAGCGCATCAGGAAAGCACTTATAAATCAAGGATATGCAATGCCGTACCTGCGCACACTATTGATTGGCGGTCTTCTGGTCATTACCACCGGCTGCGCCAACGGACTCAATTCCGTACAGAAAGCTGAACTTGACTCCTACGAAGCCCGTGGCCTAGCCGTTCAGGAAAAGAGCCCTGGCACCGGAGCCGCGCTAGGGCTGCTCCCTGGCGGCGGTTCGTTCTACGGGCGCGAATACGGATACGGCGTGGTCAACCTGCTGTTCTGGCCGCTGTCCATCCTTTGGGACCCTATCAGCGGCTACGATGCATCACGCGCAATCAACTACAACGTAACCAAGGCCCATGTCGCCAAGTTGCACGAGCGGGACCTGCAGGAGCTGGATAACCAACTAGGTAGTGGCCAGCTTGATCTCGCCCAATACACACTGGAGAAGCGCAAGGTCGATACCAGGTATCGAGCAGGCTTCTGAAAAAAAGCCCGGCATTGCCGGGCTTTTTATTGCGTCACTGATGATACTGCGCCGACAACTCGTGCACGGCCTCGAAGAAGGCGCCAGCGTGAGCCGGGTCGACTTCCGGAGTGATGCCATGGCCGAGGTTGAACACGTGGCCGCCGCCGGCACCGTAGGCTGCCAGGATACGCGCCACCTCGGCGCGAATCGCCTCGGGCTTGGCGTACAGCACTGCCGGGTCCATATTACCCTGCAGGGCGACTTTGTCGCCGACACGGGCGCGGGCGCTGCCGATGTCGCACGTCCAGTCCAGGCCGAGAGCTTCCGCACCGGTGTCAGCCATGGACTCGAGCCACAGGCCACCGCCCTTGGTGAACAGGATCACCGGCACGCGGCGCCCGTCATGCTCGCGAATCAGACCGTCGACGATCTTCTGCATGTAGGCCAGGGAGAACTCCTGATAAGCAGCCGCCGAGAGCGCGCCGCCCCAGGAATCGAAGATCTGCACCGCCTGCGCACCCGCCATGATCTGCCCGTTCAGATAAGCGGTGACCGACTGCGCCAGCTTGTCGAGCAGCGCGTGCAGGGCTTGCGGGTTGTCGTAGAGCATGGCCTTGGTCTTGCGGAAATCCTTCGACGAGCCCCCTTCGACCATGTAGGTGGCCAGCGTCCACGGACTGCCGGAGAAGCCGATCAGCGGTACGCGGCCGTTCAGCTCGCGGCGGATGGTACGCACGGCGTCCATCACATAGCCCAGATCCTTCTCGGCATCCGTCACCGGCAACGCCTCGATGTCGGCCAGACTGCTGATCACCTTCTTGAAACGCGGACCTTCGCCGGTCTCGAAGTACAGACCTTGGCCCATGGCATCGGGGATGGTGAGGATGTCGGAGAACAGAATCGCCGCATCCAGCTGCGGGTAGCGATCCAGCGGCTGGATGGTGACCTCGCAAGCCAACTCCGGATTCTTCATCAGGCTCACGAAGTCGCCGGCCTTGGCCCGGGTCGCGCGGTACTCCGGCAGATAGCGGCCGGCCTGGCGCATCATCCAGATCGGCGTGACATCCACGGGTTGCTTGAGCAGGGCACGGAGGAAACGGTCGTTCTTCAGGGCAGTCATGGCAGCATCCAGCGAAAAAAGTGCGGGCATTTTCGCAGAGCGCATAACAAAAGGCACGACGAGTGCCGTGCCTTTTGTCCATCGCGACGATTTGTCTCGCCTTTACTTGCCCTGCGTCATCAAACGCCGAGGTAGTCGAGGATGCCTTCGGCAGCGTTGCGGCCTTCGAAGATCGCCGTCACCACCAGGTCGGAACCGCGCACCATGTCGCCACCGGCGAAGATCTTCGGGTTGCTGGTCTGGTGCTTGAACTGCGACTGCTCGGGCGCGACGACGCGGCCCTGGCTGTCGGTCTGGATCTCGAACTGCTCGAACCAGGGCGCTGGGCTCGGGCGGAAGCCGAAGGCGATCAGCACGGCTTCGGCCGGGATGATCTCCTCGGAGCCCGGGATCGGCTCGGGGCTGCGACGGCCACGGGCGTCCGGCTCGCCGAGACGGGTCTCGACCACCTTGATGCCTTCCACCTTGTCTTCACCGACGATGGCGATGGGCTGGCGGTTGAAGAGGAACTTCACGCCCTCTTCCTTGGCGTTCTTCACTTCCTTGCGCGAGCCGGGCATGTTCTCTTCGTCACGGCGATAGGCACAGGTCACGGCCTTGGCGCCCTGACGAATCGAGGTGCGGTTGCAGTCCATCGCGGTGTCGCCGCCGCCCAGTACCACGACGCGCTTGCCCTTCATGTCGATGAAGTCTTCCGGCGACTTCTCGAAACCGAGGTTGCGGTTGACGTTGGCGATGAGGAAGTCCAGCGCGTCATAGACGCCCGGCAGGTCCTCGCCCGGGAAGCCACCCTTCATGTAGGTGTAGGTGCCCATGCCCATAAATACGGCATCGTACTCATCCAGCAATTGCTGCATGGTCACGTCCTTGCCGATCTCGGTATTCAGGCGGAACTCGATGCCCATGCCGGTGAAGACTTCACGGCGGCGGCTGAGCACGGTCTTTTCCAGCTTGAACTCGGGAATACCGAAGGTCAGCAGGCCACCGATTTCCGGGTTCTTGTCGAACACCACCGGGGTCACGCCGTTGCGCACCAGCACGTCGGCGCAGCCCAGGCCAGCCGGGCCGGCACCGATCACCGCGACACGCTTGCCAGTCGGCACAACCCGCGACATGTCCGGGCGCCAGCCCATGGCGAAGGCGGTGTCGGTGATGTACTTCTCCACCGAACCGATGGTCACTGCGCCGAAGCCGTCATTGAGGGTGCAGGCACCTTCGCAAAGACGATCCTGCGGGCACACGCGGCCGCAGACTTCCGGCAGGGTGTTGGTCTGGTGCGACAGTTCGGCGGCAGCGAGGATGTTGCCCTCGGAGACCAGCTTGAGCCAGTTCGGAATGAAGTTGTGCACAGGGCACTTCCACTCGCAATACGGGTTGCCGCAGCCCAGGCAGCGATGCGCCTGGTCGGAGGCCTGCGCCGGCTTGAAGTTGTCGTAGATCTCGACGAATTCCTTCTTGCGCTGACGCAGCAGTTTCTTCTTCGGGTCTTTGCGCCCGACTTCGATGAACTGGAAGTCGTTGTTCAGACGTTCAGTCATTGCATTACCTCATAACAGCAGCGGCAAGCATCAAGCTGCAAGCTGCAAGACAATCACGTTGGATCGGCAAGCCCGTGGCTGCGTCTGACTTGCAGCCTGGGGCTTGCCGCTTGCAGCTTTACTGCGGATTGGCACGGGTGCTGGACAACAGCGACTTCAGACTGGCCGCTTTCGGTTTCACCAGCCAGAACTTGCGCAGGTAATCGTCCAGGTTCTCCAGTAGGTTCTGCCCCCACTCGCTGCCGGTTTCCTCGACATACTCGGCCAGCACGCTTTCCAGGTGGCTGCGGTAGGCCTCCATCGCTTCGTTGTTGATGCGTTGGATTTCCACCAGCTCGTGGTTGACGCGGTCGTAGAAGCCGTTGTCCATGTCGAGCACATAGGCGAAGCCGCCGGTCATGCCGGAGCCGAAGTTGTAGCCGGTCTTGCCCAGCACGCAGACGAAACCGCCAGTCATGTACTCGCAGCAGTGGTCGCCAGTGCCTTCCACCACGGCGTGGGCGCCGGAGTTACGCACGGCGAAACGCTCACCCGCGGTACCGGTGGCGAACAGCTTGCCGCCAGTGGCGCCGTACAGGCAGGTGTTGCCGATGATGGCGCTGTCCTCGGTGGCGAACGGGCTGCCGGCAGGCGGAGTGATGACGATCTTGCCCGCCGTCATGCCCTTGCCCACGTAGTCGTTGGCGTCGCCTTCCAGGCGCAGGTGCAGGCCACCAGCGTTCCATACGCCGAAGCTCTGACCGGCAGTGCCCTTGAAGCGGAAGGTGATCGGCGCGCCGTTCATGCCCTGGTTGCCATGCACACGGGCGATCTCACCGGAAATGCGCGCACCGATGGAGCGGTCGCAGTTGCCGATGTTCAGCTCGAACTCACCACCGGTCTTGCCGGCGATGGCGTCCTTGGCCATTTCCACCATCTTCTCGGCCAGCAGGCCTTCGTCGAACGGCGGGTTCTTCGGCACCTGGCAGAACTGCGGTTTGTCAGCCGGGATATGTGCGCTGGCCAGCAGCGGAGACAGATCCAGGTTGCCCTGCTTGGCGGTTTCGCCCGGCAGCATCTCGAGCAGGTCGGTACGCCCGATCAGCTCTTCCAGGCTGCGCACGCCCAGCTTGGCCAGCCACTCGCGAGTTTCCTCGGCGACGTAGGTGAAGAAGTTCATCACCATCTCGACGGTGCCGATGAAGTGATCCTTGCGCAGCTTGTCGTTCTGCGTGGCCACGCCGGTGGCGCAGTTGTTCAGATGGCAGATGCGCAGGTACTTGCAGCCCAGGGCCACCATCGGCGCAGTACCGAAGCCGAAGCTCTCGGCGCCGAGGATGGCTGCCTTGATCACGTCGAGACCGGTTTTCAGACCACCGTCGGTCTGCACCCGCACCTTGCCGCGCAGGTCGTTGCCGCGCAGGGTCTGGTGGGTTTCGGCCAGGCCCAGTTCCCAGGGCGCGCCGGCATAGCGGATGGAAGTCAGCGGCGATGCGCCGGTACCACCGTCGTAACCGGAAATGGTGATCAGGTCGGCGTAGGCCTTGGCCACACCGGCAGCGATGGTGCCGACGCCGGCTTCCGCCACCAGCTTGACCGACACCAGCGCCTTCGGGTTGACCTGCTTGAGGTCATAGATCAGCTGCGCCAGGTCTTCGATCGAGTAGATATCGTGGTGCGGCGGCGGCGAGATCAGGGTCACGCCCGGCACTGCGTAGCGCAGCTTGGCGATCAGGCCATTGACCTTGCCGCCCGGCAGTTGGCCGCCCTCACCGGGCTTGGCGCCCTGGGCCACCTTGATCTGCAGCACTTCGGCGTTGACCAGGTATTCCGGGGTCACGCCAAAACGGCCGGTGGCCACCTGCTTGATCTTCGAGCTCTTGATGGTGCCGTAGCGGGCCGGGTCTTCGCCGCCCTCGCCGGAGTTGGAACGACCACCCAGACGGTTCATCGCCTCGGCCAGCGCCTCGTGCGCCTCCGGCGACAGCGCGCCGAGGGAGATGCCGGCGGCGTCGAAACGCTTGAAGATCGACTCCAGCGGCTCGACCTGGTCGAGAGTGATCGGCGTGGCGGACTCCTTGACCTTGAGCAGGTCGCGGATCATCGACACCGGACGGGTGTCGACCAGCGTCGAGTATTCCTTGTACTTGGCGTAGTTGCCCTGCTGCACGGCTTCCTGCAGCGTGCGCACCACGTCCGGGTTGTAGGCGTGGTACTCGCCGCCGTAGACGAACTTGAGCAGACCGCCCTGCTGGATCGGCTTGCGATTGTTCCAGGCCTCGAAGGACAGCAGCTTCTGCTCGCTTTCGATATCGACGAAGCGCGCGCCCTGGATGCGGCTGGCCACACCCCGGAAGCACAGCTCGGTGACTTCATCGGCCAGGCCGACGGCCTCGAACAGTTGCGCCCCGCGGTAGGACGCGACCGTGGAGATGCCCATCTTCGACAGGATCTTCAGCAGGCCCTTGGAGATGCCCTTGCGGTAGTACTTGAAGACTTCGTACAGATCGCCCAGCACTTCGCCGGTGCGGATCAGGTCGCCCAGCACTTCGTAGGCCAGGAACGGGTAGACCGCCGAGGCGCCGAAGCCCAGCAGCACGGCGTAGTGGTGCGGGTCACGCGCGGTGGCGGTTTCTACCAGGATGTTGCAGTCGCAGCGCAGACCTTTCTCGGTCAGGCGGTGATGCACGGCACCGGTGACCAGCGCGGCATGCGCCGGCAGCTTGCCCGGGGCGATGTGACGGTCGCTCAGTACCAACAACACCTTGCCGGCACGCACGGCTTCCTCGGCCTGGTCGGCCATATTGCGCACGGCCGCTTCCAGTCCCAGCGACTCGTCGTAGTTCATGTCGATGACATGACGGTCAAAGCCCGGGCGATCCAGGTTCATCAGCGCGCGCCACTTGGCCGGCGAGATCACCGGGCTGCTGAGGATCACGCGGGTGGCGTGCTCAGGCGACTCGCTGAAGATATTGCGCTCGGCGCCCAGGCAGATTTCCAGGGACATGACGATCGCTTCACGCAGCGGGTCGATCGGCGGGTTGGTGACCTGCGCGAACTGCTGGCGGAAGTAGTCGTAGGGCGAACGTACGCGCTGGCTAAGCACCGCCATCGGCGTGTCATCGCCCATGGAGCCGACGGCTTCCTGGCCCTGCTCACCGAGTGGGCGCAGGACTTGATCACGCTCCTCGAAGGTGACCTGGAACATCTTCATGTACTGCTTGAGCTGGTCCGGGTCGTAGAAGGCCGAACCATGGTCGCGGTCTTCCAGCGTCGCCTTGATGCGCTGGGCATGCTTGCGCAGCCACAGCTTGTAGGGGTGGCGCGACTTCAGGCGGCTGTCGATGGACTCGGTATCCAGCACCTGGCCGGTCTCGGTGTCGACGGCGAGGATCTGCCCCGGGCCGACACGCCCCTTGGCGATGACGTCCTCGGGCTGGTAATCCCACACGCCGATTTCCGATGCCAGGGTGATGTAGCCGTTCTTGGTGGTAACCCAACGCGCCGGGCGCAGACCGTTACGGTCGAGCAGGCACACGGCATGGCGCCCATCGGTCAGCACCACGCCGGCCGGGCCATCCCAGGGCTCCATGTGCATGGAGTTGTATTCGTAGAACGCGCGCAGGTCGGCGTCCATGGTCTCGACGTTCTGCCAGGCCGGCGGAATGATCATGCGCAGGCCGCGGAACAGGTCGATGCCGCCGGTGACCATCAGCTCGAGCATGTTGTCCATGCTCGAGGAGTCGGAACCAACGCGGTTGACCAGCGGACCCAACTCATCGAGATCGGGGATCAGCTCGTTGGCAAACTTGGTACGCCGAGCCTGCGCCCAGTTGCGGTTGCCGGTGATGGTGTTGATCTCGCCGTTGTGCGCGAGATAGCGGAACGGCTGCGCCAGCGGCCACTTCGGCAGCGTGTTGGTGGAAAAGCGCTGGTGGAAGACCGCGATGGCGGTCTGCAGGCGCTCGTCACCCAGATCCGGGTAGAACTGCTGCAGGTCCGCAGGCATCATCAGGCCTTTATAGATGATGGTCTTGTGCGAAAAGCTGCAGATGTAGTGATCGCTGTCGTCGGCGTTGGCCACCGAGGAACGACGGCGGGCGCTGAACAGCTTGATGGCGAATTCCTGGTCGGACAAACCATCACCGCCGATGAACACCTGCTCGATCTGCGGCAGGCGCTCCAGTGCCAGCCTGCCCAGCACGCTGGTGTCGATCGGCACCTTGCGCCAGCCCACCAGTTGCAGGCCGGCCGCCAGGATTTCGCGGTTCATGTTCTCGCGCGCGGCTTCGGCCTTGGCCGAATCCTGATTGAAGAACACCATGCCCACGGCATATTGCCCAGGCAGTTCGACGCCGAATTGCTCCTGGGCGATGGCGCGCAGGAATTGATCGGGCTTCTGGATCAGCAGGCCGCAGCCATCACCGGTCTTGCCGTCGGCGTTGATACCGCCGCGGTGGGTCATGCAGGTGAGGGCCTCAATAGCGGTCTTGAGCAGGTGATGGCTAGCCTCACCTTGCATATGGGCGATCAAGCCGAAGCCGCAGTTATCCTTGAACTCATCAGGACGGTACAAACCTGCTTTCATAGGGGAAACTCTCACCAGGCTGCCTAGACCTCAGGCAAATTACTTTCTAATTCAATTACTTAAACCCGAATAGCGGGCACGGGCCAGCTTTGCTCTGGGCAAAAGGGAGGTCATTGTACATATCCACCCAAGGCGTCACAAATTTTCGTGACGAGGGGGTGAAAATTAATGTCGCAAAACCGAAGGATAAGACCGCAAGGTCGTGCTAGCGACCAAGCGGTCATCTTGGGACAGAGCGCTTAGCGGCTCATTTCCTGCTGGATGCTGCCCAGAGTACGAGGCCAGGGCTTGCCGGCCTGCAGCGTGGCAGGGAGAGTCTTCACGGCCGCCTGCGCGGCATCGCGACTGGAGAAGCTACCATAGGTCAGCACATACAGCGGCTGCCCCTGGTGGATCTTCTTGAAATAGCGGTACTCGCTGCCCCCCTCACGCACCAGCGCCTGAATGTTGGCCTCCGAACGCGACCCGACGACCTGCAAGGCATAGCGGGACGCCGGCTGCTGCGCATACCAGCCACCCGAGGCTGCAGCAGGCGCGGCTGTTGAAGCAGGCGCGGGCTTGGCCGCAGGCACCGGAGCCGGAGCAGGAGCAGGAGCCGCGGGCTTGGGCGCCGCCGGCTCAGGCTGCTTCGCAGGTGCAGGTGCAGGTGCAGGTGCAGGTGCAGGTGCAGGTGCAGGTGCAGGTGCAGGTGCAGGTGCAGGTGCAGGTGCAGCAGGGATTGGAGTCGATGGCAGTGTCGCTGTCGAGGGCTCAGGCGAGGCCGGCGGCTCGAAGTTATCCAACTCCTCACCGGCTGCTTCGGCCAACGGCTGGCGAATCACGGTCTGCGATTCACCCACCAGCGGCAGGGGCAGTGGCTGGCTGGCACCCGCGAACTCGATGGCCGGCGTGCGACTCTCCGACGCAGGCTCCTGCGCGGGCTCTTCAGCCTCGACTGCCGGAGTGGAAGATTGCAAGGGCAGAGACGTATTACTGGCTACCGGCTCAGGAGTGGAAGATTCGCGCCCCTGCATGAACCAGGCGGCAGCGACGCCAACCAGAACGACCGCTAGCGCCAACAGATGTTTTTTCGGCAAAGCGAAACCACCGCCTGCAGCGCCACGCCCGGCAGCCCGCTGCGCAAGCATCTGCTCGACCAGCAATTCACGCGCCTCCTGATTGATCGCACCCGGCCAACCCTGGGAGCGCGCGTGAATATCCTCGATCTGCTCATCGGCCAACAGCCCGATGTCCTGCCCAGCCCCTTCCAGCCGCAGCGCAAGATATTCGCGCGTTTCGTCCTCGGCATAGGGCTGAAGCTCGATGGCGTGATAGCACTCTTCGCCGCCCGCCAGAGCTTCCAGCCGAGCCAACAATTCGTGCTCGGCAAACAGAAAGACGTGCGGACGCCCTTCGTCGCCCCCTGCAGCGAGTACCAGCAGATTCTTCAGCGCAACATCATCCAGCTGATCCGCATCATCGATCAGCAGGTAAACCTCCTGACCGGTCAGCGCCAACTGTCCAACCTGAGCCAGGATCGAGCGCACATCAGCCTGAGCGATGGACAAGCCCTGCGCCACTTGGCGCAGCAGCGACTCGCTATCCGCGACACCCTGCGCAATGACGATGCTCTGCACCGCCTGCTTGTTGGTACTCGCAACCAACGCCTGACGCAACAGCGTCTTGCCGCTACCTTCAGGCCCCACCACCGCCAGCAGGAGCTGGCTGTAGCGCGCAAGGTGATGTAACTGCCCCAACACCGGCTTGCGTTGCGCCGGGAAGAACTTGAAGCCAGGCACTCGTGGCGCGAAGGGATCGTGGCTGAACTGGTAATGGGCCAGGAAAGCTTCGTCAGCATGCAAACTGGTCATGATTCACTCTTCAAGAGTTGAACGACTGGGCCAACGCGGCGTAGTCAGTACGCAACGTGGCGTCGAGAATTTCGCGCGGGTAATCCGCGGTCACCACCGCCTCCCCCAGACGCTTGAGCAACACGAGGCGCAACTGGCCATCGAGAACCTTCTTGTCCACCGCCATATGCTCCAGGAACTGCTCGGGCGACATATCCTGCGGTGGCACCACTGGCAGACCGGCAGACTGCAACAGGCGCACGCCACGGTCCCGATCCGCCACGGACAACCAGCCAAGGCGATGGGACATCTCCAGCGCCATCACCGTTCCGGCGGCAACAGCCTCACCGTGCAGCCACACGCCATAGCCCTGCTCGGTCTCGATGGCGTGACCGAAGGTGTGCCCCAGGTTCAAGGTAGCTCGCACACCCGACTCACGCTCATCGGCGCCCACCACTCGTGCCTTGGCCGCACATGAGCGTTCGATGGCATAGGTCAGCGCAGCACCATCCAGGGCGCGCAAGGCAGCCATGTTTTCCTCGAGCCAAGCCAAGAACGGCTCGTCACAGATCAAGCCGTACTTGATGACCTCGGCCAAACCGGCGGACAGCTCGCGCTGAGGCAAAGTATGCAAGCTAGCGGTATCGATCAGCACGGCCTTCGGCTGATAGAAGGCGCCAACCATGTTCTTGCCCAGCGGATGATTGATGCCGGTCTTGCCACCGACCGAGGAATCAACCTGCGACAGCAGCGTCGTCGGCACCTGGATGAAATCCACACCACGCTGGTAACAGGCGGCCGCGAAGCCTGCCATATCACCAATCACACCGCCGCCCAAAGCGATAACGGTCGTGCGTCGATCATGCCGGGCCTTCAGCAGACCGTCGAAGATCAACTGCAGGGTTTCCCAGTTCTTGAACGCCTCGCCGTCAGGCAACACGACCGAGGCGACCCTGAAGCCTTCCAGGGAGCGCATCAGCGCTTCCAGATACAGAGGCGCAACGGTTTCATTGGTAACCACTGCTACCTGCCGCCCGGCGACATGACGCGTGAGCAACTCGGGGCGTGCCAGCAGGCCATCGCCGATATAAATGGGATAGCTGCGCTCGCCGAGATCAACGTGAAGAGTCTGCATGAGGCCCCCAGAATAAAAAGGCCTCTAGGATAGCGCAGTTCGCCCCGCGCTTTAACGGGGCGACAAGGCTTCAAGACGCGAGAGAATTTCCTGAACCACCATACGCGGCGGACGCTCGTCCGTCTCGATGACGATATCGGCGACCTCTCGGTAAAGAGGATCACGCATGGCCATCAAGTCCCGAAGCACCTGAGCCGGATTGGCCGCGCGCAATAACGGGCGATTACGATCACGCGAGGTACGGTCGATCTGCTGCTCCACAGAGGTATGCAGATAGACGACTCGCCCCCCAGCATGCAGAGCCCGACGGTTTTCTGAACGCATGACCGCCCCGCCGCCAGTGGCCAATACAAGGCCGTCCTGCATCGAAAGCTCGGCGATCACCGCCTGCTCCCGCTCACGAAAGCCTTGCTCCCCCTCGACATCGAAGATCCAGGGTATATCGGCACCGGTACGCTGCTCAATCTCCTTATCGGAGTCCTTGAAAGGCAAACGCAGCTCTTTGGCAAGCAAACGCCCGATGGTGCTCTTTCCAGCTCCCATCGGGCCTACGAGGATTACATTCCGCACTTAGGTCATCGATTCACGGCAATGGCTTGGTTGTTCATGATGCGCGGAGTGAGGAAGACAAGCAATTCCGACTTGACATCACGAACGACGTCTCGGCGAAAGACACGCCCCAGATAAGGCAGGTCGCCGAGAAACGGAACCTTATCAACTGCAGAGCTTCTTGTATTAGAGAAAACCCCACCAATTACGATGGTTTCCCCATCATTTACAAGAACCTTTGCATTGACCTCATTTTTATTGATTGGTGGAACACCCAGAACGGCATTCCGGTAGTCAGGCTCATCCTTGTTGACCTTGACCTCCATGATGATACGGTTATCAGGAGTAATTTGAGGCGTTACCTCCAGCGAAAGCGCTGCCTCTTTAAACGAAACAGTGGTAGCGCCACTGGAGCTAGACTCCTGATATGGAACCTCAGTGCCCTTGAGGATTTTCGCAGTTTCCTTATCCGAGGTCACGACCTTTGGCTGAGACACGACCTCCCCATTACCTGTTCTTTCCATAGCAGACAGTTGCAAGTCCAATATGGCATTGTCAGTAATAAAACCAATACCAATACCAGCGGTGCTATCTATAACCCCCATGTCAACGAAGGGCACTGGCACGTTGGTGTCTCCAACCGTGGGACGCGTACAGGCCCCGCCAAACGGCCCGCACGAACCTGCCCCTTCTGAATCTACACCTGTCGCCCCATCCTTACCATAGGCACGCCATTTGGAACCGGCCCCACCCAAGGTCCCCCCCCAGCGCACGCCTAAGTTCTTATCATAATCAACGTTCGCCTCGACAATTCTCGCCTCAATCATTACTTGACGAACTGCAATATCTAACTGAGCAACAATGCGACGCAACTCGTCAAGACGCTCCTGAGTCTGATAGGCAATAATGCTATTAGTACGCTCATCGACCGCCAGCGAGCCGCGCTCCTCAGTCACAGCCCCACCACTAGCACCACCAGAATTAGTACCAGTAACCGACTGGAACAATTGCGCTATATCTGCTGCCTTGGCGTAGTTAACCTGAATCAATTCACGACGCAGAGGAGCGAGCTCCGAGATTTGCCTCTGTGATTCCAGCTCTTGGCGCTCTCGCGCCGCGATTTCATCCGCCGGAGCCACTAGCAGGACGTTACCTACCTGCCGCTTGTCGAGCCCTTTAGTTTTCAGCACCAAATCCAGCGCCTGATCCCAGGGAACATTCTGCAGACGCAGCGTAATGTTTCCAGCGACAGTATCACTGGCAACCAGGTTCAAATCGGTAAAATCAGCGATCAGTTGCAAAACAGACCGAACATCAATGTCTTGAAAATTAAGCGATAGCTTTTCGCCAGTATAAGCAAAGCGCTCCGCATTACGTCGCTCGACATCATCCTGACTGATTGACTTCACACTTAGGGTCAGCTGGTTTTCAGTCTGATAAGCCAGATAATCGTATAAGCCGACTGGCTCAATCACGATACTGGCCTTGTCTGCACCACCCGTCGCGCTCACGAACTGAACGGGCGTCGCGAAATCTTTAACATCGAGGCGAACCCGCAGAGACTCGGGCAGCTCAGTCTTGGCAAAATCAAGCCGAATCTTGCCGCCCTGCTCCTGAATATCCGGACTCACGGACTTGTCAGAAAGCGTTATAACGACATTGCCTTCACCCTGGTCGCCACGCTGGAAGTCAATATTGCTAATTGCCTTCGATTGCAGGCCATAGGTTTTCTTAGGAGCCGGCTGGGCAGCAGGAGCTGGAGCAGCAGCAATCGGACGAGCGCTAGCGGCGGAGGATTCACCAACCAGAACGAACAAATCTTTCCCTTCAACTCGAGTGCTATAAGGGGCCAGATTCGTAAGATTGACAATCAGACGAGTACGATCTTTAGCCTCGACAATAGTAACGCTACGAGCATTCCCAATACCAAGCTCCCTGTTCTTTGAGCCGAGCTTGTTGGACACCCCCGGCAGATCCAAAGCAATTCGAGCAGGCTGCTCAATTGTATAACCTCGTGGCGCGGTGACTGGCTCATCGAAAGAGAGCTTTAGCTCAACCCTATCGCCAGGCAAGCTAGCAACATCCAGACCTTGTAAATTGGCCGCCAATAGTGCGGGCGACAGCAACACCGCCATCAGGGCGACGCTAAGACGCGAAAGAGAGCCATTCATTTTCGTATCCCGTTTGGCAGACAGATTATTTGTATTCATTTTTCATATCACCCCGTCAGGAGCGCTCCTTCAAGGAAAGGCTGCGTGGTCGCTCAAGCCAGCCACCTTCGCCATCCGGCACAATTTCCATCAAGTCGATTTTGGACTCATCTATCACAAGTATCTTGCCGTGATTACGCCCCAGGTAATCGCCCACTTTGACACGATGAACCCCACCAGCACCATTAACCAAGGCGAAGAGTTCTCGATCATTCCTGAGCGTTCCCACCATCTCAAAGTTTTCGATATTGAATCCCTCAAGAAACTGCTTGACCCGGGACTCGTCGGGCTTAATTTCCTGAGAACCTTTTTGCCTGGCAACGACGTCTATTTTTACTGGCGGCTGGAACGGGCTACGCAGAGACGCGGCACGATAAGTGAAGCTCTCATAAGGTTGAAACTTCGGAAGCGGCTCGATCGCCCCTTTCGGCTTGGCCCTCACCTCATCCATATAACTGCGCAAATCGGCGAAGTCATTGCTGGATCCACAACCAGTCAACGCAGCGAATATCAAAACCAGCGCGATATTGGAGAGCCTCATTGCGCAGCCCCCTTATCATTGTAACGATAGGTCTTGGCCATGATCTGCATATCTAAACGGCTGGGACTATCGCCACTAGCAGGCGCCAGCTGGAAATCATGCAAAGTAACAATACGCGGCAGACTTGCAACGCCACTGACAAAGGTTGCGAGATCGTGATAACCACCTGTGACCTTTATCTGGATAGGCAACTCGATATAAAACTGCTGAGCCACTTCAGGTAGAAGTTTGATTTCTTCAAACTCCAACCCGCTACCCAAACCAGTTCTGGTAATGTCTTCCAGCAAACCCGGCACCTCGGTATCGCTCGGCAACTGACGCAACAGGGCGCCGAACGACACCTCCATTTCTTGCATCTGCTCTTTGTAAGCTTCCAGATTAGCGGCCTGGAAAGCTTTACTGGTGAACTGTTCCTTTAGCGTTACCTCTTCCTGCTGACGCTGCTCCAAAATGTTTTGCAGGTCCTTGAGATGGAATTGGTAGCCCAGCACCAAAACGATAATCAGCAATAACAGACCAGCAATAAACTTGACCGCAGCCGGCCAAGAGCCGACGTTATTCATATCGAGGTCATTGACATCGATGCTGCGCAGGCTGTCCAGAGAAGTTTTGATACTCATTGCGCCGCCTCCGCTTTTTCCTGATCAGGCTGCGTTTGCTGAACCGTCAACTGAAATACGTTCGCCTGATCCAGAGCCCCCGCCGTGACAGCCTTCACTTCTGTCAGATTTGGCGCGGTCAGCCACTCGGAGCCGTCCAGATTACGCATCAGGTTCGAGACTCGATTATTCGATTCAGCCGCACCGACAATGGCGATATTCTTGCCTGCCATTTTCACATCGGTGAAATACACGCCATCGGGCAATGTCCGAACCAACTGATCGAAGACACGGCCAATAATCGGTCGATTGCCCTGAAGATCCTGAATAATCTTCATACGTTCCAACAATTGCTGGCGGCGAGTTTTCAGCTCACTGATTTCCTTGATACGCGCATCCAGAACGGCAATTTCTTTTTTGATGAAATCATTGCGGGCGCTCTGATTACTTATCGCAGCGTTAAGCCACTGATCACCAAGAAACACCAGGCCAGCTGCAACGATGAAAACCCCGGCAAGACTTACCAGAAACCGCTGCTTGCGTTCTTCGCGCAGCTGTTCGCGCCAGGGGAGTAGGTTAATCCGCGCCATCAGTCGAAACTCCTCATCGCCAGACCACAGGCAATCATCAATGCCGGCGCATCACTGGCCAACGCGCCGGCGTTGACCTTGCTGCTGAGCGCCATATCGGCAAAGGGATTGGCCACTAGCGTCTGCGTACCGATCTTTTGCTGGATCAGCCGATCAAGATCGGGGATGGACGCGGTACCGCCAGCCAGGAGGATGTAGTCGACATCGTTGAACTGCCCAGCGGCGAAGAAGAACTGCAGAGAGCGCGAAACCTGCTGAACGACAGCCTCTTTGAACGGTTGCAACACTTCACTGTCATAGTCATCCGGGAGACCACCTTGCTTCTTGGCAAGACCAGCTTCCTCGACGGACAGACCATAGCGACGCTGGATTTCCTCGGTCAGTTGTCGACCGCCGAAAAGCTGTTCACGGGTATAGATGGTACGACCGTTGTGCAGAACGCTGAGCGTGGTCATGGTGGCGCCGATATCGACCACCGCGACCGTCAGTTCGTCATGCCCACCGCCCAGCTGTGCCTCCAGCAGACCGTAGGCGCGCTCCAGCGCGTAGGCCTCGACATCGACCACCTTCGCAGTCAGACCGGCAAGCGCCAGCGCCGCTTCGCGGACCTCGACGTTTTCCTTGCGGCATGCAGCCAGCAATACCTCGACCCGCTCGGGGTTGCGCGGCGCCGGGCCCTGCACCTCGAAATCGATGGCGACTTCTTCCAGCGGATAAGGGATGTACTGGTCGGCCTCGATCTTCAGCTGGTTTTCCAGGTCATCCTCGGAGAGCCCGGCTTCCATTTCGATGGTCTTGGTGATGACGGCCGAACCGGCAACGGCAACGGCCGCTGTCTTGACGCCGCTCTTGGCCTTGGCCAACACGCGGGAGAGCGCCTGACCGACCCCCTCCAGCTCGGCGATGTTCTTCTCGACCACTGCATTTGCCGGGAGTGGCTCGACTGCGTATGCCTCTACCTTGTAGCGGCTTCCCGAGCGACTCAGTTCGAGGAGCTTGACCGAAGTCGAGCTGATATCGATCCCCAGCAGCGTATTCGCTTTCTTAGTGAAGAGCCCTAGCACGACCGTTTTCCTATTGGCATCCGCGACTTACGGACTATTTATGTTTTTCCACATTAAATATCAGTCTTGACAGAAGCGCAAATGGCTCCCCGGGAAAAAAAACGCTTATAATGTGATCAGCTTTTCCCTTTGAGCCACGGCTCCTGCTTAACTCATTCTTTTACTTGGAATTCCGAACATTTTGATACGCCTGCTGAAGTTCATCTGGTGGTCTTGCGTTGCCGTTTTTTGTGGGCTGCTGCTCAGTTTCAGCGGTGCGTTCCTTTATCTTAGCCCGACGCTTCCGTCCGTCGAATCACTGCGCCAGGTTCAGCTGCAAATCCCCCTGCGCGTCTACAGCAGCGATGCCAAGCTGATCGCCGAGTTCGGCGAGATGCGCCGCTCGCCCATTCGCTTCGACGAGATCCCCAAGGAATTCATCAGCGCCCTGCTGGCAGCAGAAGACGATAATTTCGCCAATCATTATGGCGTCGATGTGACCAGCCTGATGCGCGCTGCCACGCAATTATTGAAAAGCGGTCAGATTCAGAGCGGCGGCAGCACCATCACCATGCAGGTGGCGAAGAACTTCTTCCTCACCAACGAGCGCAGCTTCTCGCGCAAAGCCACCGAGATTCTCCTGGCGCTGCAGATCGAACGTGAGCTGAGCAAGGACGAGATCCTCGAGCTCTACGTCAACAAAATCTATCTCGGCCACCGCGCTTACGGCATCGAAGCCGCCGCGCAGGTGTATTACGGCAAGTCGATCCGCGATCTGAATCTGGCGCAGATGGCGATGATCGCCGGCCTGCCGAAAGCGCCTTCGCGCTACAACCCACTGGTCAACCCGACGCGCGCCAAGGAGCGCCGCGACTGGATTCTGGGCCGCCTGTATCGCCTTGGCCGCATCGACCAAGCCAGTTATGAGGAAGCGCTAGCCGAAGAAGTCGACGCACGCTACCACGTACCGACTCCCGAACTCAGCGCGCCTTATATAGCAGAGATGGCACGTGCGGAGATGGTCGGGCGCTATGGCAGCGAGGCCTATACAGAAGGCTTCAACGTCACCACTACCGTGCCCAGCCACCTGCAGGAAGTGGCCAACACCGCGCTGCGTGATGGGCTGATCGCCTACGACCAGCGCCACGGCTATCGCGGCCCCGAAAGCCGCCTACCAGGCATGACCCGCGAAACCTGGCTCAGCGAACTGGGCAAGTTCCGCAGCATCGGCGGCCTGGAGCCTGCCGTGGTGACCCAGGTCGAGAAGAGCGGCATCCTCGTGCTGACCCGCGACGGCGAGGAGCAGGCCGTGTCCTGGGACAGCATGAAATGGGCGCGTCCCTTCCTCAATACAAACAGCCTGGGCCCGCGCCCGCAGCAGCCCGGCGATGTCGCCAAGGTCGGCGATATCGTGCGCGTGCAACGCCAGGAGGATGGCAGCCTGTTCTTTACCCAGGTGCCGGCGGCGCAAAGCGCGCTGGTTTCCCTCGATCCTTACAGCGGCGCCATTCAGGCCCTGGTCGGCGGCTTCTCCTTCGACCAGAGCAACTACAACCGCGCCGTGCAGGCCAAGCGTCAGCCAGGCTCCAGCTTCAAACCCTTCATTTATAGTGCGGCACTCGATAGCGGCTATACCGCGGCAACCCTGGTCAACGATGCGCCGATCATCCTCTCTGACGACTACCTGTCGCAAAAGTGGCGGCCGAAGAACGACAACAACACGTTCCTCGGCCCGATCCGCATGCGCGAGGCGCTGTACAAGTCGCGCAACCTGGTATCGATCCGCCTGCTGCAGGACATGGGCATCGACCGTAGCCTGCGCTACATCGAACGCTTTGGCTTCGCCCCGCAGGACCTGCCACGCAACCTGTCGCTGGCCCTCGGCACGGCAAGCCTGACGCCGATGGAAATCGCCGAAGGCTGGGCCACCTTTGCCAATGGTGGCTACAAGATCGAGCCCTATCTGATCGAACGCATCGACGACCGCAACGGCAAGCCGCTGTTCCGCGCCAACCCGGCGCGTGTTCCTGGCAGCGAGCCGACCGAGGAAAACACCAACCTGACAGTGAATGCGGCTGACGACCTGCCCCAGGAAGATCCCAAGGTCGCCGAGCAGATCATCGACGAGCGCACGGCCTACATCATGACCAGCATGCTGCAGGACGTGATCAAGCGCGGTACCGGCCGCCGCGCCCTGGCGCTGGGACGCAATGACCTGGCAGGCAAGACCGGCACCACCAACGAGTCCAAGGACAGCTGGTTTTCCGGCTACAACGCCGACTACGTGACCACCGTCTGGGCCGGCTTCGATCAGCCGGAGAGCCTGGGACGCCATGAATACGGCGGCACCGTGGCCCTGCCTATCTGGATGAACTACATGGGCCCGGTACTCAAGGATCGTCCAAGCCATCTGCCCAAGGAACCCAAGGGCCTGCTGACCCTGCGCGTCGATCCGGTCAGCGGTCGCGCCGCGGCGCCTGGGACACCGGACGCCTACTTCGAACTGTTCAAGAGCGAAGATTCACCGCCACCGATGAGCGAATTCGAACCGGGCATGGGCGCTCCTGGCAGCCCGTTGCCGGCTGACGAGATGGCGCCGATCGATCTGTTCTAGAGCAGCCACGAGCTGCAGCCTCAAGCGCCAAGTAGAAGCGGCGCGGGGAGCACTTGAGATACCGGCGCTACGATCATGCGCCGGGGGCGATTTTTCTCTTACCTGCAGCTTGTGACTTGCAGCTTGATGCTCAATAAAAAAACCCGCCGAAGCGGGTTTTTTTATTTCCATCCGAACGGCTTAGCCGTTGAACACGTCATCCACCGACTTCAGCGGATAGTGCTTCGGATAGGGCAGGGTCGCCACACCGGATTCGATCGCGGCCTTGGCCACGGCATCGCAAACCACGGTGATCAGACGCTGATCCATCGGCTTCGGAATGATGTACTCACGACCGAACGACAGTTCGATGCCGCCGTAAGCGTCGCAGACGTCCTGCGGCACCGGCAGCTTGGCCAGGTCGCGCAGCGCCAGGGCAGCGGCGATCTTCATCTCTTCGTTGATGCGAGTGGCGCGAACGTCCAGAGCACCGCGGAAGATGAAGGGGAAGCCCAGCACGTTGTTGACCTGGTTCGGGTAGTCGGAACGACCGGTGGCCATGATCACGTCGCCACGGGTCTCGTGCGCCAGCTCCGGCTTGATTTCCGGATCCGGGTTGGAGCAGGCAAAGACGATCGGGTTGGCCGCCATGCGGTTGAGGTCTTCCGGGCTCAGCAGGTTGGCACCGGACAGGCCGACGAACACGTCAGCACCATCGAGAGCGTCGGACAGCGTGCGCTTGTCGGTCTCGGTGGCGAACACGGCCTTGTACTGGTTCAGGTCATCGCGACCGGCATGGATCACGCCCTTGCGGTCGATCATGAAGATGTTCTCGACCTTGGCACCCATGCTCACCAGCAGCTTCATGCAGGAGATGGCGGCTGCACCGGCGCCCAGGCATACGATCTTCGCCGCTTCCAGGGTCTTGCCGGCGATTTCCAAGGCGTTGAGCATGCCGGCGGCGGTCACGATCGCGGTGCCGTGCTGGTCATCGTGGAATACCGGGATGTCGCACTGTTCGATCAGCGCGCGCTCGATCTCGAAGCATTCGGGGGCCTTGATATCTTCCAAGTTGATGCCGCCGAAGGTGATGGAGATGCGCTTTACGGTGTCGATGAAAGCCTGCGGACTTTCCGAATCGACTTCGATATCGAATACGTCGATACCGGCGAAACGCTTGAACAGTACACCTTTACCTTCCATCACCGGCTTGGAAGCCAGCGGGCCGAGATTACCCAGGCCGAGGATGGCGGTACCGTCGGAAATCACCGCGACCAGGTTGCCTTTACCGGTGTAACGGTAGGCCAGTTCGGCGTCACGCGCGATTTCGCGTACCGGCTCGGCGACGCCCGGGCTGTAGGCCAGCGACAGGTCGCGGGCAGTGGCCGTGGCTTTGGTCAACTCGACGCTCAGCTTACCGGGGCGGGGCTGGGCGTGATATTCGAGAGCGGCAGTTTTTAGATCTGACATAGTGGCATTTCCGCTTTTGTTGGCTGAACGGGCAGGCGGCCGAGGATACGCAAGTTGTATACACCTGCACAAGACCGTTCGGTCGCGATTGAAGCGCCGCGCTAGCGCAGCGTTTTCAGCCACTCGCCAGGGCGCGGTTCGCCGCTTGGGTAGAGCCCGTTGAGCAGTCGCAACTGGGCCTCGCCATCGGTCGACAGCGGCAAATCCTTGGCGAGAGCCGAGAGGCTCTGCCCCGCCTTGGCCTTCACCAGATGCAGGCGCACCGGCTCAGCCAGCTTGCGTTCGCTCGACTTCAGCGGCCGGTAACTGCGGATGACGTCGAGAAAGCGCTGATCCTCGGTTTCCAGCGAAGCGCGCCCTTTTACCGCTGCCACGAACAGGTACGCATTGTCGCCTCGATAGATCACCGCCACGCGGCGCGCCGACTGCCCCTGCAACACCGCCGTATAGCCTTGCAGTGCCCCCAGGCGTAGCTCTTCGCCAGCAACCAGGCGCTGATTGCCAGCGCGCTTGCGCAGGAATTCGGCAGGCGAAAGCTGCTTGTCCGCCGCCTCCAGGGTCATGGCGATAAAGGCTTGCTCATCCGGGGTGTGGCCGATCAGCACATCGGGACGATTGACCAGCTGCCAGCCCTGCGGATAGCTCAGGGTGAAATCCAGCTCACCGTGATAGAAATTGCGTCCGCGGCGAATTCCGCTGGCGGCCGAATCGCCGAACACCAGCCCGTCGAGCATCTGCAGAAAATTGTCTCGGCCCACTTCCTGGTTACCGCCGACCAGAGCCCGCGCCGGGCCGATCACTTGCTGCAGACGACGATCGTTGTCCGGGTGGGTGTCGAACAAGCCGTGATAGCTGCCCGCTGCCGGGGCTTCGCCGCGCCTGGCGGCCTGCTCGCGGGCGAAATCCTCCTGCCCCTTGAGCACCTTGACCACTTCGATCATCGCCTGCGGGTCATAGCCACCGCGCGCCAGGTATTGCGCGCCCAGGCCATCGGCCTCCAGCTCCATGTCGCGGCCGTAGCCGCGCACGAAGGCGATGCCCATGGCACTGGTCAGATCGCCCACCGCGCCGACACCGGTACCGATGGCCGCGGCCTGGCCGAGCAGCCCCCAGGCCGTGGACTGGCTCTGCTGGCGCACGCTGTGACGGGCCGTCACGTGACCGACCTCATGCCCCAGCACGGCGGCCAGCTCCGCCTCCGAGTTGAGGTAGGCCAGCAGGCCGCGATGGATATAGATATAGCCACCCGGCAGCGCGAAGGCGTTGACGTCCGGACTGTCCACCAGGGTGAAGACGTAGTTGAGCTGATTGCGATGGCTGCTGCGCGCCACCCGCTCGCCGACACGCTGGATATAGGCCTGCAGCTTGGCATCCTCGTAGCGCGGGTATTGCTTGAGAATTTCCTGGTTGTAGCGCGCACCGAGGTCCAGCTCCTGGCGTTCGCTCATCATCACGAAATCGGTGCGACCGGTCGCGGGATTGACCGCGCAACCCGCCAACCAGCTGCACAACAGACACAGCATCAATGCACGAATCATGGCAACACCTCCAGCATCGCCGAATGGGTAAGCGGCAGCATCCAGCGCGCCTGCCCGGATTTCAAGCCACCGCGGCTCTGCCGGTCGATGACCCAACCCCGCGCCTCCACTCGCCGCCCCTTGAGTTTCTGCAAGGCAGGCACGTCGAACTCGCCGAGCAGTTCGGGCGACACGCGCAGGACCCGACCGCCATCGAGATCGAGCCACAGGCCGCCACGATTGCGCTGCACGCCGACAACCCGGCCGCCGAGCAGGGCGAAGCCGCCTCCCTGCAACTGGCCAGCCGTCTTCACCTGCTCGTCACGCCACACGCCGAGGCGCTTGCTGCGCGCCTGGCGCTCGGCCTGTGCCTGGCAGGTCGCCAGCGCAGCATTGGGCGCCACCGCAACCATGAAACCGAGGCCTTCGCCGAGCAATTGCGCTTCGAGATTACGCCCCTGGCGGTCGTAAAGATGGGCCAGGGTGCGGCCGTAGCGGTCCTTGCGCTGCTTGCCGTAGAGCAGGCCGACGCGGCCATCGCTGGCATCGACCAGCGCCTGCAGACGACGCTTGGCCTGCACGGCATAAGGCTCGTCGCTGCGCCCCTTGCGCCCCAGTTCCGGCGTATTGATGCCGATCAGGCGAATGCTGCGGCCGTCGGCCAGGCGCACGGTATCGCCGTCGACCACCTGGCGCACGGCGACCGGAGCCAGATCGGCGCGCAGCGGACAGAAGGCCTGCGCCAGATCGACGCAAAGCAGAGAAACGAAAAAGGCGCCCACCAGGGACGCCTTTTTCAGTAGCACGGAGTGGCGCATGCCAGATTCCGTTTCGATTCGGCCGCTTACTTGGCGCCGAATACGCCGAAGCGCTGCTTGAAGCGATCGATACGGCCGCCGGTGTCCAGCACTTTCTGCTTACCGGTGTAGAACGGGTGGCACTCGGAGCAAACGTCCAGGCTCAGGTTCTTGCCCAGGGTGGAGCGGGTCTTGATCACGTTGCCGCAGGAGCAGGTGGCGTCGATCTCAACGTAGTTCGGATGGATATCGGCTTTCATGGTGCTTTCCTCGGGGTAGTCGTGCCGCCACCCGACCAATGTCAGGCACCGCACAGAAATAGGCCGCGCATCTTACCAGACGCGCGAGTCGATGCAAGCCGCGCAAGGCGCCGGTCGTCGCGTGCTAAGATCGCCAGCCTGTCAACGGAGCTCCTGGCTTGCCCGACCTGATCCTGCGCCTCGCCCTGCCCTCGCCGCTGCGCCGCCTGTTCGACTACCTCGCCCCCGCTGGCGTGTCGCGCAGTGCCTTGCAGCCTGGCGTGCGCCTGCGCGTGCCCTTCGGCCGTCGCGAGATGATTGGCGTGCTGGTGGAAGTCGACAGCCAGAGCGAAGTCCCACTCGACAAGCTCAAACCCGCCCTGGAGCTGCTCGACGCCCGCCCACCATTGCCGGCGCCGCTGTTCAAGCTGTGTCTGTGGACGGCGCAGTATTACCAGCACAGCCTCGGCGACACCCTGAGCTGGGCCTTGCCGGTGCTGCTGCGCCAGGGTGAGCCAGCCGAAACCCGCCAGGAGCGTTACTGGCTGGCCAGCAAAGGCGCCAGCGTCGACGACCCACGGCTGGCCCGCGCTCCGCGCCAGCGCGACGCACTCAAGGCACTGGCGCAACATCCGCACGGCGTGGCCCACAGCCTGCTCAGCCAGCTGCAACTCAACCGCGACAGCCTGCAGTTGCTGCATGAGAAGGGCCTGGTAAGGGTCGAGGTGCGCCGCACTCAGCCTCACGCCAAGCCCGCACACTGGCTGGCGCAACCGGAACTGCCGCTGAACGCCGAGCAGCGCGCCGCCGTGAACGCCGTGGCGTCAGGTTGGGACCAGTTCAATGCGTTTCTGCTTGCGGGCGTCACCGGCAGCGGCAAGACCGAGGTTTACCTGCAACTGATCCACCAATGCCTGGAGGCCGGCAAGCAGGCACTGGTGCTGATCCCCGAGATCAACCTTGGCCCACAGACCTTCGACCGTTTCGCCCGCCGCTTCAACGCACGCATCGCCCTGCTGCACTCGGCGGTGAACGACCGCGATCGCCTCGATGCCTGGCTGGCAGCGCGCGATGGCGAGGCCGACATCATCATCGGCACCCGCTCGGCACTGTTCACGCCGATGAAGAACCCTGGGCTGATCATCGTCGATGAAGAACACGACGCCTCGTATAAACAGCAGGAGGGCCTGCGCTACCACGCCCGCGACCTGGCGTTGGTTCGCGCGCGTCAGGAAGACGTACCGATCGTCCTCGGCTCGGCGACACCGTCGCTGGAAAGCCTGCACAACGCCCACAGCGGCCGCTACGCCCTGCTCAAGCTGACCCAGCGCGCCGGCGGCGCCAGCCAGCCGCGCTTCCTGCGTCTGGACGTGAAGAGCCGACCACTGGACTCGGGCATTTCGGGGCCGATGCAGCAGGCCATCGCCCAGACCCTGGCAGCCGGCCAGCAGGTGCTGGTGTTCCTCAACCGCCGCGGCTTCGCCCCAACCCTGCTCTGCCATGATTGCGGCTGGCTATCGGAGTGCCCACGCTGCGACGCGCGCATGACCGTGCACCAGCGTTATCAGGAGCTGCGCTGCCATCACTGCGGCCATGTCGAGCGACAGCCGAGCAACTGCCCGAAATGCCAGCACGTCGACCTGCGCCCGGTCGGCGCGGGCACCGAGCGCGCCGAAGAGCGCCTGGCGGTGCTGTTCCCCGATTACCCGGTGCTACGCATCGATCGCGACAGCACCTCGCGCAAAGGCGCGATGGATCGCCTGTTCGCCACCATCAACAAGGGCGAGCCGTGCATCCTGGTCGGCACGCAAATGCTTGCCAAGGGTCACCACTTCCCGCGAGTGACGCTGGTGTCGATTCTCGATGCCGACGGTGGCCTGTTCTCGGCTGACTTTCGCGCCAGCGAGCGCATGGCGCAGTTGATCGTGCAGGTCGCCGGTCGCGCCGGTCGCGCCGAGGAGCCGGGCAAGGTGATCATCCAGAGCCACCTGGCCGACCACCCACTACTGGTGCAACTGACCGAACAGGGCTACTTCGCCTTCGCCGAGCAGGCGTTGAGCGAGCGGCGCAGTGCCGGCCTGCCGCCGTTCTGCCACCTGGCCCTGCTGCGAGCCGAAGCGCACAAGCCCGGCCAGGCCGAAAGCTTCCTCGATGAAGCCTGCAGCGAGGCCGAGCATCTGCTGGGTGAGCTGGACTTGTCCGGTATCGAACTGCTCGGCCCGGTACCGGCGCCGATGGAACGCCGCGCCGGGCGTTTCCGTGCGCAACTGCTGCTGCAGGGCAATGCCCGCGCGCCGCTGCACCGCCTGCTCAACCGCTGGCTGCACGCGCTGGAGCAGATGCCCAGCGGCCGCGCGGTGCGCTGGTCGCTGGACGTCGACCCGATTGACCTGTTCTAGCGTAGGGTGGGCCGGGCGGCGTCCCGCTTCAGCCCACCAACAGCGGTCACCCTTGGTGGGCTGAAGCCCACCCTACCCACGCAAACGCGGCGGCGAAGAAAAACGCGGCACGCTTTTCCTTGCCGCTTGTGGCTTGCAGCTTGTAGCTGCTCTTATAATGCGCAGTTTTCGACCAAAGCCCCAAGGCAACCCGAGCCGAACATGAAAGACAGCATTCGCCACCTGATCCAGCAAGCCCTCGACCGCCTGACCGCCGAAGGCGTGCTGCCTGCGGGCCTGACGCCGGCCATCCAGGTGGAGAACACCAAGGACAAGAGTCACGGCGATTTCGCCAGCAACATCGCCATGATGCTGGCCAAACCAGCCGGCATGAAGCCGCGCGACCTGGCCGAGAAGCTGATCGCTGCCCTGCCGGCCGACGAGCAGATCACCAAGGTGGAAATCGCCGGCCCCGGCTTCCTCAATTTCTTCCAGAACAGCGATGCCCTGGCACAGCGCCTGGAAGCGGCACTGGCCGATGCCAAACTCGGCGTACGCAAGAACGGCCCGGTGCAGCGCGTGGTGGTCGACCTGTCCGCGCCCAACCTGGCCAAGGAGATGCACGTCGGCCACCTGCGTTCGACCATCATCGGCGACGGCGTGGCGCGCGTGCTGGAGTTCCTCGGCGACAGCGTGATCCGCCAGAACCACGTCGGCGATTGGGGCACCCAGTTCGGCATGCTGCTGGCCTACATGCAGGAAAACCCGGCGGCTGCCGAAAGCGAGCTGGCCGACCTGGAAGGTTTCTACCGCGCAGCCAAGAAGCGCTTCGACGAATCGCCCGAGTTCGCCGACCGCGCCCGCGAGCTGGTGGTCCAGCTGCAGGCCGGCGACGCCGAGTGCCTGCGCCTGTGGCACCGCTTCAACGATATCTCCCTGTCGCACTGCCAGGCGCTGTACGACCGCCTCGGCGTCAAGCTCTCCATGGCTGACGTCAAGGGCGAAAGCGCCTATAACCACGACCTGCCGCAGGTGGTCGCCGACCTCGCCACCAAGGGTCTGCTGACCGAAGACAACGGTGCGCAGTGCGTCTTCATGGACGAATTCAAGAACGCCGAAGGCAACCCGCTGCCACTGATCGTGCAGAAGGCCGGCGGCGGCTACCTGTACGCCACCACCGACCTGGCCGCCACCCGCTACCGCGCCGGCACGCTCAAGGCCGATCGCGTGCTGTACTTCGTCGACCAGCGCCAGGCCCTGCACTTCCAGATGGTCTTCGCCTGCGCGCGCCTGGCCGGCTTCGTACCGGCCAGCATGGACATGGAACACATGGGCTTCGGCACCATGAACGGCCCGGACGGTCGTCCGTTCAAGACCCGCGACGGCGGCACCGTGAAGCTGGTGCAACTGCTCGACGAGGCCGAGCAGCGCGCCTATGCCCTGGTCAAGGACAAGAACCCGGAGCTGGCTGAAGACGAGCTGCGCCAGATTGCCCGCGTGGTCGGCATCGCCTCGGTGAAGTACGCCGATCTGTCCAAGCACCGCACCAGCGACTACAGCTTCAACTTCGACCTGATGCTGAGCTTCGAGGGCAATACCGCGCCGTACCTGCTGTACGCCTACACCCGCGTCGCGGGCGTGTTCCGCAAACTCGGCAAGGGCGTGGACGAGATCGGCGGACAGATCACCCTGGTCGCCGAGCATGAGCAGGCCCTGGCCGCCAAACTGGCGCAGTTTGGCGAGCTGCTGGGCAGCGTCGCCGACAAGGGCACGCCGCACATGCTGTGCAGCTACCTGTACGACCTGGCCGGCCTGTTCTCCAGCTTCTACGAAAACTGCCCGATTCTGACTGCCGAGGACGAAGCCACGCGCAACAGCCGTCTGCGCCTGACCGCCCTCACTGGCCGTACCCTCAAACAGGGCCTGGAGCTGCTCGGCCTGGAAACTCTGGAGCGGATGTAAATGGCAGCGCGCAAGAAGCCGGCGCCGAAACGCGGCGCCAGTCGCTATCAGGCCCCGGCGAAAAAGCCCGTACCGGGCTGGATCTGGCTGGCCTGCGGCCTGGTGGTTGGCGGGTTCTTCATGTTCCTGTTCAGCCTCGAACCGGGCCGTGACGAGATCAAGCGCGACAAGGGCGAGCAGGTGCGCAGCAGCAAACCCGAGCCCAAGCCGACGCAGCCCGAGCCGGCCAGGCCCAAGTACGACTTCTACACCCTGCTGCCGGAGTCGGAAGTGATCCTGCCGCAGGCCCTGGAGGAAACGCCGCCGCCTGCACCGGAGCAGAAACCGGTCACCCCGGAAGAAGCCGCGAAGATCGACACCGCCCGCGCCGAAGCCGCGCTCAAAGGCGAAGTGCCGCCGCCTCCACCACCGGTGCTGGCCAATGCTCCGGTCACTACGCAGTTCTTCCTCCAGGCCGGCTCGTTCCGCAAGCGTGACGACGCCGACGCCGTGCGCGCGCAGATCATCCTGCTTGGCCAGAACGTACGCGTGGAGACCGGCAAGGTCCGCGACGAGACCTGGCACCGCGTACTGGTTGGTCCCTTTGCCAGCCGCGAGCAACTGGCGACAGCGCAGAAGACCCTGGCCGGCAACGGCTACAGCAACCTGCTGTTACAGCAGCGCCAGGTCCGCTGATCGTCGATTCACCCGCCGCTGGTTGAAAAGCCGCGGCGGGCACCCCATCTGAGTTTCCATCCGGGCAAGTTCGCCCCGCAGCGTGGAGATTCACCCTTGACCACCATCGTTTCAGTGCGCCGCCACGGCAAGGTCGTGATGGCAGGCGACGGCCAGGTATCCCTCGGCAACACCGTCATGAAGGGCAACGCCAAGAAGGTGCGCCGCCTGTACCACGGCCAGGTGTTGGCCGGCTTCGCCGGTGCCACCGCCGATGCCTTCACCCTGTTCGAGCGTTTCGAAGGCCAACTGGAAAAACACCAGGGCCACCTGGTACGCGCCGCCGTCGAGTTGGCCAAAGACTGGCGTACCGACCGCAGCCTGAGCCGCCTGGAAGCCATGCTGGCCGTAGCCAACAAGGACGCATCCTTGATCATCACCGGCAACGGTGACGTAGTCGAACCCGAGGAAGGCCTGATCGCCATGGGCTCCGGCGGCAACTTCGCCCAGGCCGCCGCGCGTGCACTGTTGATGAAGACCGACCTGACCGCCCGCGAAGTGGCCGAGACCGCACTCGGCATCGCAGGCGACATCTGCGTGTTCACCAACCACCACCAGACAATAGAGGAACTGGACGCCGCCGAGTAGCGTCCACTGCCTCACCGCTTTCCGTTTATTGCGAGCCCAATTCCATGTCCATGACGCCCCGCGAGATCGTCCACGAACTCAACCGCCACATCATCGGCCAGGACGACGCCAAGCGCGCCGTCGCTATCGCCCTGCGCAATCGTTGGCGGCGCATGCAACTGCCGGCCGAGCTGCGTCAGGAAGTCACGCCGAAGAACATCCTGATGATCGGCCCGACCGGCGTCGGCAAGACCGAGATCGCCCGTCGCCTGGCCAAGCTGGCCAGTGCGCCGTTCCTGAAAGTGGAAGCCACCAAGTTCACCGAGGTCGGCTACGTCGGCCGCGACGTCGAATCGATCATCCGTGACCTGGCCGATGCCGCAGTGAAGATGCTGCGTGAACAGGAAATGACCAAGGTTCGCCACCGCGCCGAAGATGCCGCCGAGGAGCGCATCCTCGACGCGCTGCTGCCGCCTGCGCGCCAGGGCTTCGGCGACGAGCCGGCGCGCAGCGAGGATTCCAACACCCGTCAGCTGTTCCGCAAGCGCCTGCGCGAAGGTCAGTTGAACGACAAGGAAATCGACATCGAAGTGGCCGACTCGCCCATGGGCGTGGAGATCATGACGCCGCCAGGCATGGAGGAGATGACCAACCAGTTGCAGAACCTGTTCTCCAGCATGGGCAAGGGCAAGAAGAAGAGCCGCAAGCTCAAGGTCGTCGATGCCATGAAACTGGTGCGTGACGAGGAAGCCGCGCGCCTGGTCAACGAGGAAGAGCTCAAGGCCCGCGCGCTGGAAGCCGTCGAACAGCACGGCATCGTCTTCATCGACGAGATTGACAAGGTGGCCAAGCGTGCCAATGCCGGCGGCGCCGACGTCTCGCGCGAAGGCGTGCAGCGCGACCTGCTACCGCTGATCGAAGGCTGTACGGTCAACACCAAGTTGGGCATGGTCAAGACCGACCACATCCTGTTCATCGCCTCGGGCGCCTTCCATCTGTCCAAGCCGAGCGACCTGGTGCCTGAGCTGCAGGGCCGCCTGCCGATCCGGGTCGAGCTCAAGGCCCTGAGCCCGCAGGATTTCGAACGCATCCTCAGTGAACCGCACGCTTCGCTCACCGAGCAGTACAGTGCGCTGCTGAAGACCGAAGGGCTGGAGATCGAATTCACCGAAGACGGCATCAAGCGTCTGGCGGAGATCGCCTGGCAGGTCAACGAAAAGACCGAGAACATCGGCGCCCGTCGCCTGCACACCTTGCTTGAACGCCTGCTGGAAGAGGTTTCCTTCAGCGCTGGCGATCTGGCTGGCCAGCAGAACGGCGAACCGATCCGCATCGATGCCGGCTACGTCAACGGCCACCTCGGCGAACTGGCGCAGGACGAAGACCTGTCGCGCTACATCCTGTAAATCCAGGCGCACGATCTTATCGCCGCCAGCGTCATTCTGTAGGAGCGGATTTATCCGCGATTTTTTTCGCGGCTGAAGCCGCTCCTACAGGACGGTGCAATCACTCAACTGGGCGTAGCGCCTAAAAGATCACGGAAATCAGCCATGCCCATCCCCAGCGCGATCAAACTGCACAAGGCGTCGAAAACGCTGGAGTTGCGTTACGGCGAACAGCGTTACTCGCTCAGCGCCGAGTTCCTGCGCGTGCATTCGCCGTCTGCCGAGGTGCAGGGGCATGGCAAGCCGATCCTGCAGACCGGCAAGCTCCATGTCGGCCTCGAACGCATCGAACCGGCCGGCAACTACGCACTGAAACTGTGCTTCGACGACGGCCATGACAGCGGCCTGTTCACCTGGGACTATCTGCACGAGCTGGCCACCCGGCATGACCAGCTCTGGGCCGATTACCTGGCGCAGCTCAGTGCCGCCGGCAAATCCCGCGACCCCAACGAGTCCGTCGTGCGTCTGATGCTCTGACCTTAGGCGCAAGGCCCGTCGCAGAGCGTCCGCTCCGTCTCCCCGCTCATTACCCGGTAGTTAGAACGATTTTTCTAAACTATCGCGGCATACTCCTGCCCCATCGATCAGCTTGCCTAACGGCAAAAACTCGGGTAACCAAGGAACTGGCAGGTTCCCTGCATTTGGCCCAGCCAGATGCAATGCATGACGCGGACTCGATCCGCCCCCGGCAACCCGAGCAGTACCTGGCCCTTGTTTCGCCGCGAGCACGGCCGGTGCGCGACTCAGGACATTGGAGCGTCGTAGATGAGTGACAAGAATAACGAAGACCTGAAACGCCAGGCCTCGGAAAACACCCTGGGCCTCAACCCGGTGATCGGCATCCGCGGCAAGGACCTCCTGACCTCTGCCCGCATGGTGCTCGCTCAAGCGCTCAAACAACCCTTCCACAGCGCCAAGCACGTCGCCCACTTCGGCCTTGAATTGAAGAACGTCGTGCTCGGCCAGTCCGCGCTCAAACCCGAGGACGGCGACCGCCGCTTCGCCGACCCGGCCTGGAGCCAGAACCCCCTGTATCGCCGCTACCTGCAGACCTACCTGGCCTGGCGCAAGGAACTTCACGACTGGGTCGAGCACAGCTCGCTGTCCGAGCAGGACGCCAGCCGCGGTCATTTCGTCATCAATCTGATGACCGAAGCCATGGCGCCCTCCAACAGTATGGCCAACCCGGCGGCGGTCAAACGCTTCTTCGAGACCGGCGGCAAGAGCCTGCTCGACGGTCTCTCGCACCTGGCCAAGGACATGGTGCACAACGGCGGCATGCCCAGCCAGGTGAACATGGAGGCCTTCGAGGTCGGCAAGAACCTGGCCACCACCGACGGCGCCGTGGTGTTTCGCAATGACGTGCTGGAGCTGATCCAGTACAAGCCGATCACCGAAAGCGTGCACGAGCGCCCGCTGCTTGTCGTGCCGCCGCAGATCAACAAGTTCTACGTGTTCGACCTGTCACCGGACAAGAGCCTGGCGCGCTTCCTCCTGCGCAGCCAGGTGCAGACCTTCGTGGTCAGCTGGCGCAACCCGACCAAGGCGCAGCGCGAGTGGGGCCTGTCCACCTACATCGAGGCGCTCAAGGAAGCCATCGACGTCATCTGCGCCATCACCGGCAGCAAGGACATCAACATGCTCGGCGCCTGCTCCGGCGGCCTGACCACCGCGTCGCTGCTCGGCCATTACGCCGCCCTCGGCCAGCCCAAGGTCAATGCGCTGACTCTGCTGGTCAGCGTGCTCGACACCCAACTCGACACCCAGGTGGCGCTGTTCGCCGACGAGAAGACCCTGGAAGCGGCCAAGCGCCGTTCCTACCAGGCCGGCGTGCTGGAAGGCAGCGACATGGCCAAGGTGTTCGCCTGGATGCGCCCCAACGACCTGATCTGGAACTACTGGGTCAACAATTACCTGCTCGGCAACGAGCCGCCGGTGTTCGACATCCTCTACTGGAACAACGACACCACGCGCCTGCCGGCTGCGCTACACGGCGAGTTCATCGAGATGTTCCAGACCAACCCGCTGACCCGCCCGGGCGCGCTCGAGGTCTGCGGCACACCGATCGACCTCAAGCAGGTCACCTGCGACTTCTTCGTCGTCGCCGGCACCACCGACCACATCACGCCGTGGGACTCCTGCTACAAGTCGGCTCATCTGTTCGGCGGCAAGTGCGAATTCGTCCTGTCCAACAGCGGCCATATCCAGAGCATTCTCAACCCGCCGGGCAACCCCAAGGCGCGCTACATGACCAACAGCGAAATGCCACTGGATCCGAAAGCCTGGCAGGAAAGCTCGACCAAGCATGCCGACTCTTGGTGGCTGCACTGGCAAAATTGGCTGGGCGAACGCTCGGGTGAGACCAAGAAAGCGCCCACCACGCTGGGCAACAAGAAATTTCGGCCCGGCGAAGCCGCACCGGGCACCTATGTACACGAACGCTGATCGTCAGACTCAACCGCCGCGGCACCGGGAAGTGCCGCACGCCACGCGCCAGCCAGGGCGTGGCTAACCAGGTTCATCCTGGTAATCCTGGAGGCAGCCCGGAAGGCCGTCTCCAGCGCTCAACTCCACAGGGGCTGCGCCGATGCCGCAACCATTCGTATTTCGCACCATCGACCTCGATGGGCAGACCATCCGCACCGCGGTGCGGCCCGGCAACAGCCAGTTGGTGCCGCTGCTGATCTTCAACGGCATCGGCGCCAACCTCGAGCTGGTGATGCCCTTCGTCGCCGCCCTGGATCCGCAGCTGGAAATCATCGCCTTCGACGTACCCGGCGTCGGCGGTTCATCGACCCCGGCCACGCCCTATCGCTTCCCGGGCCTGGCCAAGCTGGCGGCACGCATGCTCGATTACCTCGACTACGGCCAGGTCAACGCCATCGGGGTGTCCTGGGGCGGCGCCCTGGCCCAGCAGTTCGCCCATGACTATCCCGAGCGCTGCAAGAAGCTGATCCTTGCCGCCACATCGGCCGGTGCGGTGATGGTGCCGGGCAAGCCCAAGGTGCTCTGGCGCATGGCGAGTCCACGGCGTTACGTGCAACCGTCCTACGGCGTGCGTATCGCTCCGGACATCTATGGCGGCGCCTTCCGACGCGATCCCAAGCTGGCCATGGCGCACGCGAGCAAGGTGCGCTCGGGCGGCAAGATGGGTTACTACTGGCAGCTGTTTGCCGGCCTCGGCTGGACCAGCATCCACTGGCTGCACAAGATTCGCCAACCCACGCTGATCATGGCCGGCGACGACGACCCGCTGATTCCATTGATCAACATGCGCCTGCTGGCCTGGCGCATTCCCAACTCGGAGCTGCACATCATCGACGACGGCCACCTGTTTCTGGTGACCCGCGCCGAAGCGGTGGCGCCGATCATCATGAAGTTTCTCGAAGAGGAGCGGCATCGCGCGGTGATGCACCCGCAGCCCACACCAGTACGCCAGCATTGACGGCACCCGCCTGGTGCGCAATGTTCTGCATGCTCGACAAAGGGGCCGTTAGCGGCCCCTTCGCTTTGCCACCCGGCGCTCTGGAACGCATATCCCGCGCGCCTGGTACAGGGCTTGCTGCACATCGTGCACAAGCACGAGGTGCGCGTCAGGCAGTCCGCGCCATGAAAGTCTCTAGACGGTTTGACGATGGAGTGTTGCCCCATGCGAGACAAGTCGAACCCGGCTTCATTGCCGGCACCTGCCACCTTCATGAATGCCCAGAGCGCAGTAGTCGGCGTGCGCGGCCGCGATCTGCTATCCACCATGCGCCTGCTGGCCGCCCAGGGCTTGAAGAACCCGATGCACAGCGGTCGTCACCTGTTGGCCTTCGGCGGCCAGCTGGGCCGCGTACTGCTCGGCGATACCCTGCACAAGGTCAACCCACTGGACGCCCGTTTCGCCGACCCGACCTGGCACCACAACCCCTTCTACAAACGCAGCCTGCAGGCCTACCTGGCCTGGCAGAAGCAAGTGGCGGCGTGGATCGACGACAGCGACCTGTCGGCCGATGATCGCGCCCGCGCGCGCTTTCTCGCCGCGCTGATGAGCGACGCCATGTCGCCGTCCAACAGCCCGCTCAACCCGCAGGCGCTCAAGGAGCTGTTCAACACCGGTGGCGGCAGCGCCTTCAAGGGCCTGCGACATCTGCTCGACGATCTATTGCACAACGACGGCCTGCCCAGCCAGGTCAGCAAGCACGCCTTCGAGGTGGGCCGAAACCTGGCCTGCACACCAGGCGCCGTAGTGTTTCGCAACGAGCTGCTGGAGCTGATCCAGTACAAGCCGATGAGCGAGAAGCAGTACCTGCGCCCGCTGCTGATCGTGCCGCCGCAGATCAACAAGTACTACATATTCGACCTGTCCAACGACAAGAGCTTCGTCCAGTACGCGCTGAAGAACGGCTTGCAGACCTTCATGATCAGCTGGCGCAACCCGGACCCGCGGCATCGTGAATGGGGCCTGTCGAGCTATGTGCAGGCGGTCGAGGAAGCCGTCGACGCCTGCCGCGCCATCACCGGCAGCAAGAACGTCAACCTACTCGGCGCCTGTGCGGGCGGCCTGACCATCGCCGCCCTGCAAGGCCATCTACAGGCACGTCGGCAGTTGCGCAAGGTGTCCAGCGCCACCTATATGGTCAGCCTGCTCGACAGCCAGATCGACAGCCCGGCCATGCTCTTCGCCGACGAACAAACCCTGGAGTCGGCCAAACGCCGCTCCTATCAACATGGCGTGCTGGACGGGCGTGACATGGCCCGCGTGTTCGCCTGGATGCGCCCGAACGATCTGATCTGGAACTACTGGATCAACAACTACCTGCTCGGCAAGCAGCCACCGGCGTTCGACATCCTCTACTGGAACAACGACAACACTCGCCTGCCCGCCGCCTTGCATGGCGATCTGATCGACTTCTTCAAGCACAACCCGCTCAGCCGTGCGGGAGGGCTGGAGGTCTGCGGTACGCCAGTCGACCTGGCCAAGGTCAACGTCGACAGCTTCAGCGTGGCCGGCATCAACGATCACATCACGCCTTGGGACGCGGTCTATCGCTCGACCCTGCTGCTCGGCGGCAACCGCCGATTCGTTCTCTCCAACAGCGGCCATATCCAGAGCATTCTCAACCCGCCGGGCAATCCCAAGGCCAACTACCACGAGAACGCCAAGCTCACCTCCGACCCGCGCGCCTGGTACCACGATGCCCAGCACCAGCCGGGCAGTTGGTGGCCGCAGTGGCTGGAATGGATTCAGGCGCGTTCCGGCGAGCAGCGGGAAACCCTGATGGCGCTGGGCAACCAACACCATCCGGCCATGGAGGCGGCACCAGGCACCTACGTGCATATCCGCTGAAGCGGTGGCCGGCAGCGTAGCGGCCGGTTATCGTCAGCTCTTCGCGCCCAGTCGAACAAGAAGCCAAGGATGAAAACCCGCGAACGCATTCTGCAAGCCGCCCTGCAGCTGTTCAACGAGCACGGCGAGCCCAACGTCTCCACCCTGGAGATCGCCAACGAATTGGAGATCAGCCCGGGCAATCTGTACTACCACTTCCACGGCAAGGAGCCGCTGGTGCTGGAGCTGTTCGAGCGCTTCCAGAGCGAGATGGCGCCGCTGCTCGACCCGCCTGCCGAGGCCGAACTGGATGTCGAAGACTACTGGCTGTTTCTGCACCTGATCGTCGAGCGCCTGTCGCAGTACCGCTTTCTCTTTCAGGACATGTCCAACCTGGCCGGACGCCTGCCGAAACTGGCGCGTGGCATTCGCCACTGGCTGAACGCGCTGAAACGCACCCTGGCCGCCCTGCTCGCCCGCCTGATGGCCGATGGACAGCTGAACAGCGGTACCCAGGCACTTGGCCAACTGGTCGAGCAGATCACCCTGACCCTGCTGTTCTCCCTCGACTACCAGCGCATCCTCGATCAGGACGCAGAAGTACGCCTGGTGGTGTACCAGATCATGATGCTGGTCGCACCGCACCTGAACCCGCCTTCACGCGGCACGGTCGAGCAGTTGGCAGAACGTTATCTGGAAGCCTGAAACGAAAACGCCCGGCACTAGGCCGGGCGTTTGCGATCCCGAAAAACTCAGGACGAGGCGGCGGGAGTCGCCGGAGCGGCAGCCGGAGCCGGTGTAGCTGCCGGAGTTGCAGCGGTCGCCGGGGCCGGAGTCGGTGCTGCCGGTTTCGCCGCAGTCGCCTTGGGCGCGGCAGGCTTTTTCGCCGCCGGCTTCTTCGCGGCAGCCGGTTTGGCCGCAGGCTTGGCAGCTGCCGGCTTGGCGGCGGTCGCAGGTTTTGCTGCAGCGGCTGGCTTGGCGGCGGGTTTCGCTGCGGCCTTGGCTGCCGGCTTCGCCGCGGGCTTGGCCGCAGGTTTGGCTGCCGGTTTTGCAGCCGCAGCTTTCGGAGCGGCTGGTTTCGCGGCTGGCTTGGCTGCAGCTTTGGCGGCCGGCTTGGCGGCCGGCTTCGCAGCAGGTTTCGCAGCGGCCTTGGCAGCAGGTTTGGGCGCTGCTTTGGCAGCTGGCTTGGCGACCGACTTGGCCGACACGCCGGTGATTTTCTCCAGCTGCTTGGTCAGGCTGTCGACCTTGTCGTTCAATGCCTTGACCTCATTGCGGCTGGGTACGCCCAGACGCGAGATGGCATTGTTCAGACGCTTGTCGAAAGCCTCTTCCAACTCGCCCCACTTGCCGATCGCCTTGCCCCGGACTTCATCGACCTTGGACTTGGCAGAACCGACCTTGCTGCCGACGCCGGACTTCACCGCGTCAACCTGCTTGTCGACTTCGCTCTTGGCCTGCTTCTCGGCTTTCTCGCCGTCCTTGACCAGAGTATCGAACAGCTTGGTGCCGTCCTTGCTGACCTTGGAGTAAGCGCCCAAGCCTGCCAACCAGATCTGGCGCGAGTATTTCTCGACCTCGCCGATCCAGGAGCTGGTCTGTTTCTCGGTTTTCTTCTTAACAGCCATCCTGATCTCCTTATTTGGTACGCGCGACGTGCTCGAGCAACGCGCTCAGCTCATCCAGCTTAGCAGAGAGTGTTTCGACGTCCTGCTTGGACGGAATGCCGATGCGGTTCAGAGCGGAAGCCACACGAGTATCGAAAGCCTTCTCGATCTTGTCGAGTCGAACTTCGACCTTGCCTTTAACGCTGGTGACATTGGAATTGACCGACTGCCTGACCGATTCGATCTGGCTGTTGGCGGCCTCGACCTGTTCGTCGACCAGCTTCTTGCCTTTGTTCTCGACACCTTCACCGGCCTTAACCAGTTCCTTGAAGTATTCAGCCCCCTCGACACCCGCCTTGGCATAAGCGCCCAGGCCAGCGAGGTAGATCTTGCGGGCATAGCCCTTCACGTCGTCGAACAGACCGGCCTTGTCTTCGACCACGGCTTCGACTTTTTTCTTCACGGCGACTTTCGACATGGTGCACCTCACGCGCTTTACAGTTAGCGGAAACGCCCACGGAAATGCAGGCTTGGGTACACCCTAGGGAGAAAAATTAGAAATTACATACTAAGAGCAGCGGCTAGCCACAACCCGTAGGGTGGATCACGCTTCACCGATCCACCAACCCGGTGGATGTA
>NZ_JADTQG010000008.1 GCF_016008875.1 Ectopseudomonas mendocina | reverse complement strand
CAGCTTTGAGCGTAATACGCGCAAAGGCCTTCTTGCCGGCCTGGCAGACATGCGTCGAGCCAACCTTGAACAGGAAAGCGCGATCGACCACCTCGCCATCGACGCGCACGCCACCCGAACCCAGCAGATCGCGAGCCACGGCAGCATTCTTGACCAAGCCTGCCTTATTAAGGACGGATGAGATCGGCATATCTTCAGCCGAAGCCAGCTCGACCTCAGGCAAATCTTCCGGCAGCTCGCCATCCTTCATACGATTGCCCGCGGAACGATGGGCATTGACTGCCGCCTCTTCACCATGGAAACGCGCAACCAGCTCTTCCGCCAGCTTGATCTTGATGTCACGCGGGTTCGCTCCCTGCTCGACGTCACGCTTGAACTGCTCGATCTCATCCATGGAGCGGAAGCTGAGCAATTCGAAGTAGCGCCACATCAGCGCGTCAGGCATGGACACCAGCTTGTTGTACATCACTCCCGGCGCCTCCTGGATACCAACGTAGTTACCCAGGGATTTGGACATCTTCTTCACGCCATCGAGACCTTCCAGCAACGGCATGGTGACGATGCACTGCGACTCCTGGCCATAAGCGCGCTGCAGCTCGCGCCCCATCAGCAGGTTGAATTTCTGATCGGTACCGCCCAGCTCGACGTCGGCCTTGAGCGCCACGGAGTCGTAGCCCTGCACCAAGGGGTAGAGGAACTCATGGATGGCGATCGGCTGATTGCTGGTGTAACGCTTATCGAAGTCATCGCGCTCGAGCATCCGCGCTACGGTGTACTGCGAAGCCAGACGAATGAAGTCGGCCGGCTTGAGCTGGTCCATCCAGGTCGAATTGAAGGCGACCTCGGTCCTGGCCGGATCGAGAATCTTGAAGACCTGCTGCTTGTAGGTCTCGGCGTTATCCAGAACCTGCTCGCGAGTCAGCGACGGACGAGTAGCGCTCTTGCCGCTGGGGTCGCCGATCATCCCGGTGAAGTCGCCGATCAGGAAGATCACCTGGTGACCAAGCTCCTGAAACTGACGCAGCTTATTAATAAGGACGGTATGGCCGAGATGCAGATCCGGCGCGGTAGGATCGAAACCCGCCTTGATCCGCAGCGGCTGACCACGCTTGAGCTTTTCGACCAGCTCAGCCTCAACCAGAACCTCTTCCGCACCGCGCTTGATCAGCGCCAGCTGCTCTTCAACCGACTTCATAAAATGACTCACAGTGACCGTATTCAAAAGGGAACCAACCATACAAGAACGCTGACAAATCACAAGTTTTGCTCAGCGTAAGGCAGACCATGCGTCGATCATCATCTGCAGGGTTGCCTCCTGGCGGTTTTGGTTATATTTTATACAGTTAGTGCATATTCATCATGCTCTTCTTTTAATCTTTATCTTTTTCACTTCAAAAGCAGCCCTATGACCTCTACATCTAAAGCGCCGCCACTCTATCCAAAAACCCATATTCTCGCGGCGAGTGGTGTAGCTGCGCTGCTGAGCCTTGCTCTGCTGGTGTTTCCTTCGCGTGAAGTCGAAGCGCAGAAAACCTTCCTCGACCTGGATCTGGGCAACGACGCCGAGATGGTGCTGCAAGAGAAGGATGATCTTCGAGCGGGATTGCCCGTGCCTGGTGCCGCCTCGCCATTCGCCGAGATCGAGCAGAGCACCGACACCGCCGAGAACAGCGCAGAAGACGCTGATCAAGACCTCCCAGAAACCGCCGCCGACACCACTCCTCCCTCCGACCCCAAGCATCACAGCATCACGGTCAGCAATGGCGATACGCTTTCTACCGTGTTCGCCAAGGTCGGCCTGAACGCCAACGACCTGCATGAAGCCCTCAATAGCAGCAAGGACGCCAAGCAGTTCAGCCGCCTCAAAGTAGGCCAGGTGCTGGAGTTCGAACTGAACGAAGAAGGCAAGCTGAAGAACCTGCAGAGCAAGCTCAGTGACCTGGAAACCATTCGCCTCAGCCGTACCGGCAAGGGTTTCGACTTCCAGAGCGAACAGATCAAGCCGGAAGTAGTGACCGCCTACAGTCGTGGCGTGATCAACAGTTCGCTGTTCCTCTCCGCCAAGCGCGCCGGTCTATCCCACAGCCTGACCATGGACCTGGCCAACGTATTCGGCTACGACATCGACTTCGCCATGGATATTCGTGAAGGCGACGAGTTCGAAGTGGTCTACGAAGAGAAGGTCGTGAACGGCAAGCGTGTCGGCACCGGCAATATTCTCTCGGCGCGCTTCACCAACCGCGGCAAGACCTATACCGCCGTGCGTTACACCAGCAAGCAAGGCACCACCAGCTACTACAGCGCCAACGGCGAAAGCATGCGCAAGGCGTTCATCCGTACTCCGGTGGACTTCGCTCGCATCAGCTCGCGTTTCTCCACCGGCCGCAAGCATCCGATCCTGAACAAGATCCGCGCACACAAAGGCGTCGACTATGCCGCGCCACGTGGCACGCCGATCAAGGCAGCGGGTGACGGTCGTGTAACGCTGGCGGGCCGTAACGGTGGTTACGGCAATACCGTGATCATTCAGCACGGCCAGCGCTACCGCACCCTCTACGCGCACATGCAGGGCTTCGCCAAGGGCATTCGCAACGGTTCGAACGTCAAGCAGGGCCAGATCATCGGCTATATCGGCACCACCGGCCTGTCCACGGGGCCACACCTGCACTATGAGTTCCAGGTCAACGGTGTACACGTCGACCCGCTCAGCCAGAAGCTGCCGATGGCAGACCCCATTGCAGCCAGCGAGAAGCAGCGCTTCATGCAATTGAGCAAACCGCTGATGGCACGCATGGACCAGGAAAAGGCCACCATGCTGGCCGCTAACCAGCAATAAACCGTGCCCCTCTATATAGGCGTGATGTCCGGCACCAGCCTTGACGGACTGGACATCGCGCTGATCGATCAGGATCAGCGCCCTCATCTTCTCGCCACGCTCTACCGCCCCATGCCAGATCGACTGCGCAGCGACCTCTTGGCGCTGTGCACTTCAGGCAATGATGAGCTGGCACGCGCCGCCGTGGCCGAACAGCATTGGGTCGAACTGGCCGCCGGAGCGATCAACGACCTCCTGCAGCAACAGGGTCTAAGCGCGCAACAGATTCGCGCCATCGGCAGCCATGGCCAGACCGTGCGCCATGAACCGGCGCGCGGTTTCACCATTCAGATCGGCAACCCGGCGCTACTGGCCGAACTCACCGGTATTTGCGTGGTGGGCGACTTTCGTCGTCGCGATGTGGCTGCCGGTGGGCAAGGCGCCCCTCTGGTTCCGGCCTTCCATCATGACCTCTTCGGCCATGACCAACGGCATGTGGCCGTACTCAATGTCGGCGGCTTCAGCAACCTCAGCCTGCTCTCACCCGATCGGGAGGTTCTGGGGTTCGACAGCGGCCCCGGCAACGTTTTGCTCGATGCCTGGATTCAACATTGTCGAGGCCTTGCCTATGACCGTGATGGCGCCTGGGCGGCCAGCGGTAGCGTTCACAACGAGCTGCTGGCGCGCCTGCTGAGCGATCCCTTCTTCGCCACCCAAGGCCCGAAGAGCACCGGTCGCGAGCTGTTCAATCTCGACTGGCTGCTTGGCCATCTGCAAGTCCTGCCGCCGCTGGCCAGCGAGGACGTTCAGGCAACCCTGGTGGAGCTAACCGCCCGTAGCATCGTCAGCGCCTTGCGTAGCGCGCAGGCTCGAACGGATGCGTTGCTGGTATGCGGCGGCGGTGCTCACAATGCTTGTCTGATGAAGCGCTTGAGCGAAATGCTGACTGGTACTGCGGTAAGCAGCACCGCTAGCGAAGGCGTGGACCCGGACTGGGTCGAGGCCATGGCGTTCGCCTGGCTGGCCCATTGCACCCTGGAAGGCATTCCAGGCAATCGCCCGAGTGTCACCGGGGCGAAGGGCCTGCGCATGCTTGGCGCCATCTATCCGGCCTGAAAACGAAAACGCCGCGCATCGAGCGCGGCGTCCGTCATCCGGCGAAGAATTCAGATCGAGAAGGACGACCCGCAACCACAGGTGGTGGTGGCATTGGGGTTCTTGATCACGAAACGCGAACCTTCCAGCCCTTCCTGATAGTCGACCTCGGACCCCGCCAGATACTGGAAGCTCATGGCATCGACTATAAGGCTCACGCCCTCACGCTCGACGATGGTGTCGTCTTCGGCCACATCCTCATCGAAGGTGAAACCGTACTGAAAGCCCGAGCAACCACCGCCCGTGACGAACACCCGCAGCTTCAGGCGCGGATTGCCTTCTTCATCGACCAGATTCTTCACCTTGCTGGCCGCGCCCTGGGTGAAGTGCAAGGGGGCAGGGGTGAAGGTTTCGACGCTCATGCTATAACTCCCGGCGCCATGCGCCCTACTGCGTTAGCAGGTTGTTGAACGACCTGCGTTGCCTGACCATCATTAACGACAGCCTGCTGGGCAGGCATTATCCGCTTGCCCTACAAAATTGGTCAACTATTGCTCGACTTCCAGCGATGCCGGAAGCTCAAGTGGACGCTCGCCATCCTTGAGGTGGCACAAGCGCCCTTCGATCTGCGCGCCCATGGCCATTTCCATCAGGCCATACTGCAGGTTGCCACGCACTCGAGAACGGGCGCCCAACTCCAGATGACCACTGGCGAAGACGTCTCCGTTGACCTCCCCGTCAATCACGATATGGGGTGCACGTATCTCACCTTCAACCACGCCTCCGACGCTGACGCGTACCAGCCCTTCGGTAGCCAGCAGGTTACCGGTGACCCGACCATCCACCTGCACCGCGCCCTGAAAGCGCATGTCACCCATTAGCTCGGCGCCAGCGGCAATCAGGCTGGTTTTGCCGCTGAAGCGCTGCAGGTCGGGTTTGGTCTTGTCTTTACTCCACATGGGGGATTGTTGCTCCTGATTTTATCCATTCGAATGTACGGCTCAGCGGCTTGTCACCTTCGACCTCTGCCTGAACCTTGACCTGACGCGGCTCGAAGCCCTCAGGCAGTTGTAATTCGCCGAAGCGCCCGGCCTCGGGGAACGACTGAAAGTGCTTGAAGGAGAACGGGATGCTGCTCTCGCTCACCTCGTCCGACAGCGTCGCCAGGTCCAGCGTAGCCGGCTTGCCCTTCTGCTGGCCCTCGATCGTGATACGCATACGCCCCTGCAAGGCCTCGTCACTGGCACCAACCCGGCTCATCAGCAGCTTGTAGCGAAATCGCCGCGGCTGTTCAGTGGCTTGCAGCTCGAAAGCGCGAATGCGCATGCCCTCGCGACGACTGGCAGGGGCGAGGACGCCCTTGTAGAAGGCCAGGTCCTGTTGCTGTTTGAAGATCTGCTCTTCCAGCAGCTTGATCGTCCGCCGATTCTGCTCCATGGCCTGCTGCGTAACTTTGTCACTGCTGCCGACCACGGCCAGGCGCTGGCGTAACAGCTCCAGTTCCTGATCCTGCTCGGCAACACGAGTCAGCAGCGCTTGCGTGTCCTCGGACGTTTGCTGAGGCTGCGCCTGCGGCCAATACCAGCCCAGGGCAAAGGCCGCAGGTATGGCGAACACCAGCAAAAGCAGTGACCAGCGGCGCCTGCGCTCTCGACGTGGATCGCTGACGCGGACTTCCCAGCCCGGTTTCACGGCAACAGGGCCGCGTGCGACAGACCCAGACGCTCGTCGAGACCGAAGAGGATGTTCATGTTCTGTACCGCCTGACCGGAAGCACCCTTGACCAGATTGTCGATTACCGACAGCACCACCACCAGGTCGCCGCCCTGCGGACGGTGCACGGCAATCCGGCATACGTTGCCGCCGCGCACGCTGCGGGTTTCCGGGTGGCTACCAGCGGGCATCACGTCGACGAAGGGCTCGCCGGCGTAGCGCTTCTCGAACAGCGCCTGGAAATCGACCGAGGTATCGGCCACGCGCGCGTACAGGGTCGCGTGGATGCCACGAATCATCGGCGTGAGGTGCGGAACGAAGGTCAGGCCAACGTCGCTACCGGCGGCCTGGCGCAGCCCCTGGCGAATTTCCGGGAGATGACGGTGGCCCTTCACCGAGTAGGCCTTCATGCTCTCGCCGGCCTCGCAGAACAGCGAGCCGACACTGGCACCACGGCCGGCGCCACTGACGCCACTCTTGCAGTCGGCGATCAGGCTGCCGGCATCGGCCAAGCCGGCTTCCAGCAATGGGATCAGGCCGAGCTGGGTTGCGGTCGGGTAGCAGCCGGGTACGGCGATCAGGCGCGCGGTCTTGATTGCTTCGCGGTTGACTTCAGGCAGACCGTACACGGCCTCGCTCAGCAATTCGGGAGCGCCGTGCGGCTGGCCGTACCACTTGGCCCACTCCTCGGCGTCCTGCAGGCGGAAGTCCGCGGACAGATCGATCACGCGCGTGCCTGCGGCTAGCAGCTCGCCTGCCAGCGCGTGGGCCACGCCGTGCGGGGTGGCGAAGAACACCACGTCACAGGCGCCCAGCGTGGCGACGTCCGGCACGCTGAAGGCCAGATCCGGATAATGGCCGCGCAGGTTGGGGTACATTTCGTCGACGCGCAGGCCAGCCTCGGAACGGGAAGTGATCACGGTCACCTCTGCCTGCGGGTGTTGCGCCAGCAGACGCAGCAGTTCGACACCGGTGTAGCCCGTGCCGCCGACGATACCGACCTTGATCATCACATGCCCCTTTGCAAAAGCCATTGGAAAGCTGCCGATGATAAAGCCGCATCGGCCAAGCTCCAACCGCGGAGGTGACGCAGGCCGTCGACTGACTCTACTATCGAGACCATTTTTCAGCGCAAGAGGCGAAAATGCTCTATCTCTGGCTCAAGGCTCTGCACATCATCGCCATGGTCTGCTGGTTCGCCGGCCTGTTCTATCTGCCACGTCTGTTCGTCTACCACGCCATGAGCGACGACGCTGCCAGTCACGAACGGTTCTGCATCATGGAGCGCAAGCTGTATCGCGGCATCATGATGCCGTCGATGATCGCCACCCTCGGTCTGGGCATCTGGCTGCTCAGCCTCAACTCGGCGTACTACTTCACTCAATGCTGGATGCACGCCAAGCTCACGCTGGTCGTTGCCCTGGTGATCTATCACCATCTTTGTGGCTCCCAGCTCAAACGCTTCGCCCGCGGCGAGAACAGCCGCAGTCACGTGTTCTATCGTTGGTTCAATGAAGCGCCGGTGCTGGCCCTGCTGGGGATCGTCATCCTGGTCGTCGTCCGCCCCTTCTGAGGAGTTCGCCATGTCTCTGCCCGCCCTGCTCGAACAACGTCTGCGCCTGCCGCTGGTGGCTGCGCCGATGTTTCTGGTATCCAACCCGGCCCTGGTCAGTGCCTGCTGCAACAGCGGCATCGTCGGCAGCTTTCCGGCGCTGAACCAGCGTGAGAGCGCCGGTTTCGCCGCCTGGCTCGACGAGATCGAGGCCAGCCTCTCGGCGAACGCCGCGCCCTTCGCCGTCAACCTGATCGTGCATAACAGCAATCCGCGTCTGCAGGCGGATCTGGCCATCTGCGTCGAACGACACGTGCCCATCGTCATCACTAGCCTGGGCGCGGTGAAGGAAGTGGTCGATGCCGTGCACAGCTACGGTGGCCTGGTGTTCCATGACGTGACCACCCGCCGTCATGCGCAAAAGGCCGCCGAGGCCGGTGTGGACGGGTTGATCGCCGTGGCAGCCGGCGCTGGCGGCCACGCCGGCACCTGGAGTCCTTTCGCGCTGTTGGCAGAGATTCGTCAGTTCTTCGACAAGACCGTACTGCTGTCCGGCTGCCTCAATCACGGCCATGAAATTCTCGCCGCCCAACTGCTCGGCGCCGATCTGGCCTACATGGGCACCCGCTTCATCGCCACCACCGAGAACAACGCCTCGGCCGACTACAAGCAAATGATCCTTGGCGCGCAGGCCGCCGATATCATCCACACGCCCGCCGTGTCGGGCGTACCGGCCAGTTTCATGCGCCAGAGTCTGGAGCAGGCCGGCTACGACCTTAAACAGCTGCAGAACAAGGGCGACGTCAACTACGGCGAGAAGCTCAAACCGATGGATGAAGAAGCCAAGGCCTGGAAAACCGTATGGTCGGCTGGCCAGGGCGTCGGCGGTATCGACGATCTGCCCTCGGTGCAGGACCTGGTCGCACGGCTCGATAGCGAATACCGCGCCGCACTGACACGCAGCCAGCAGCTGGGGCAACGCTGGCCGCGATGAGGCGTCGCCACCTGCTGGGGCTGGGCGCGCTTGGACTACTCGGCGGTTGGGCGCTGCGCCCGACTGATCGTGGTCGCGCGCATGATGCCTACTTCGCAGAACTCAACCGGCAATTGCAACGTGATGGCGAGGGCGTGCCCACGCTGCTGCTCGACCTCGACCGGCTCGACGCCAATGCCGACCTGCTGGCGGCACGCCTAGCGGGGCGCCTCCAGTTGCGCCTGGTGGCCAAGTCGCTGGCCAGCACCGGCCTGCTGGAATATCTGGCCAAGCGTCTGAACACCCAGCGTTTCATGGTGTTTCATCAGCCGCAGCTCAATCACCTGGCTAGAAGTTTCCCACAGGCCGATCTACTGCTGGGCAAACCCATGCCGGTTGCTGCCGCGCTGAACTTCTATCGCCAGCTGCCGCACCACCTGGATTTCGCTCCCGACCGCCAAGTGACCTGGCTGATAGACAGCGAGCAACGCCTGCTGCAATACGCGGAGCTAGCCAAGGCGCTGGGTCGGCCGCTGCGCATCGCACTGGAAATCGACATCGGCCTCGAGCGCGGCGGCTTCGCCACGCCAGAAATTCTGACTCAGGCTATGCAGCAACTTCGCCAACTGCCGGCGCTGCAACTGCAAGGGTTCATGGGTTATGACGCGCATGTCGCCCACAGCCCGGCCTGGCAGGGCCAGAGCGAGGCGTTCGACCGGGCCAATGCGCGCTATCGCCGGCTCATCGCCAGCGCCCAGGCATTCACCGAGCCATGGCCGACCGAACCGCTACTGAATGGCGGTGGCAGCCTGACCTACCTGCTGCACAGCCAGCAGCAGAGCCCGCTCAACGAGGTCGCCGTCGGCTCCGCCCTGCTCAAACCTGCAGAGTTCGATACAGCGCTGCTGGAGGATCATCAGCCAGCGCTGTGGATCGCCAGCCCAGTGCTCAAGGCGCTGGGCGGTGCCCTGCCCTATATGCAGACGCTGCAACCGCTGATCGCAGCCTGGAACCCCAACCGCCAGCACGCCTATTACCTCTACGGCGGTCGCTGGCCAGCGCGGCCCGTTTCACCAGCAGGGCTCGACTACGAGGAGCTGTACGGACGCAGCGCCAATCAGGAACGCCTGATCGGCAGCGCCGCCACGCAGCTGACGAGCCAGGACTGGGTTTTTCTGCGCCCCGCGCTCAGCGAAGGCTTGCTGGATGATTTCGGCGAAATACGTCTACTACGCCGCGGCCAACTGGTCGGCCGCTGGAGCACAATAGGCAACGCCTGAAATTCTTCGACTGCGGTACTTCAGGCCGCTTGTATATTGGCCTCACGGCACTCTAGGCTTATGCCTCGTTTGCTGCTGAACGGCCACTTCGCTCACCTCACTTCCCGCCGACAAGGAAGCTCGCATGAACCCACCGCGCTACAAGATAGTGTTCGACGGCCAACTGATGCCCGAGGCCTCGTTGGAAATGGTCAAGGAAAACCTGGCTCGCCTGTTCAAGAGCGATCCAGCGCGCATCGACAGCCTGTTCAGCGGGGCGCCGGTAGCACTCAAGCGCGACTTGGGCGAGAACGAGGCAGAGCAGTACCTGAGCGCCCTGCAGAAGGCCGGGGCCAATGTGCGCAAGGAGCTGGACCAGGCAGCCAGCCTCAGCCTGGTGCCGACCGAGGCCGAAACCGTGCAGGCCGAGCACGCCGCAACGCCGACCATGACCTGCCCGAAATGCGGCCATGAACAGGCCAAGGCCACCGAGTGCTCCGCCTGCGGCATCATCATCGAAAAGTATCTCGCCCGTCAGGCGCAACTGGCCGAGGCGGCACCGGCGCCAGCTGCCGCACCAGTTGCGGCTGCCGCATCGCCGTACGCACCGCCGCAGGCAAATGTCGCCGAGCAACTGCCGCAGCACTCGGAGCTGAAGGTATTCAGCGTCAACGGCCGGATCGGCCGCGTGCGTTACCTGGGCTGGACCATGGCCATGCTGCTGTGCATGCTGCCGATGCTCTTGCTGTTCGCAGGTGCCTCAGCGATTTCCAGCGTTCTGGGCACCCTGATCATGGGCGTCGGGGTGATCGCCATGATCGTCATCGGCGTGTTCATCGGCGTCCAGCGCCTGCACGACATGGGCTGGTCCGGCTGGCTGTGGCTGCTCAATTTCGTCCCCGTCGTCGGTAGCGTGTTCGCACTGCTGATGCTGATCATTCCCGGCACTCAGGGCGCCAACCGCTACGGCCCGCCGCCACCGCCGAACAGCACCGGGGTGAAGATCCTGGCCTGGCTGTTCCTGCTGGTACCGTTGACCGGCATCGTCGCCGCCATCGCCCTGCCCCAGTACCAGAGCTATGTCGAGCGTGCTGCCGAGTATCAGGAGCAGTAAACCCTCGACCATGCGCAGCTATGCATTGATCACCGGCGCGTCCAGCGGCATCGGCCTGGCCCTGGCCGAAGCCCTGGCGCGCCGGGGTCGCAACCTGATCCTGGTGGCGCGCAGGCGCGATGCTTTGGAGAGCATCGCCTGCGAGCTGGCGCAGCGCTTCGGCGTCGAGGTGCTGTTTCGCCTTTGCGATCTGAGCGAGCCGCTGCAACTGTCCGGCCTGCTGCTGGAACTGGAAGAGGGCCAATGGCAGATCGATCTGCTGGTGAACAATGCCGGCCTGGGCTGTGCCGGTCCCTTCCTCGAACAGGACTGGAGCCGCGAGCAGGAGCAAGTGGAGGTCAACGTGCTGGCCTTGACCCGCCTGTGTCATGCACTTGGCCAGCGCATGGTCGAGCACGGCGGCGGGCAGATTCTCAACGTAGCCTCGGTGGCCGCCTTCCAGCCGGGCCCCTGGATGAGCAGCTACTACGCCAGCAAGGCCTATGTGCTGCATTTTTCCGAAGGTTTGCGCGAGGAGCTGAAAGGCCGTGGCCTAAGGGTGTCGGTACTCTGCCCCGGCCCGACGCACAGCGCCTTCTTCCGCACAGCGCAGATGGACGTCACCCGCCTGGCAGGCAGCAAGCTGATGATGAGCGCCGAAGAAGTGGCGCTGATCACCGTGCGCGCGCTGGAAAAGAACCGCGCCATCATCATTCCCGGTTGGCGCAACCGTCTACTGGCACTGAGCCCACGCCTGGGGCCACGCTGGCTGGTACGTAAACTCAGTGGTCGCCTGACCCGCTCCTTCATCGGGGCCTGATCAACCAGCGTTGACCGTCCGCCCATCGGCCCATGCGCGCAACGCTGCCAGACGCTCGGCCATCACCACCGACAACGGTGCGGTGCTTTGCAGCGCGCGCAGCAGCAACTGCTGATCGACCGCCTGTTGCTGCGCCTGCCCGGCGTAAAGCGCGCTGACCACGGCCTGCTCGATCTCGGCCCCGGTGTAACCCTCGCTGGCCGCGGCCAGCTCTGCCAGGTCGAAACTCGCCGACTCCAGTTCGCGACGCTGCAGGTGGATACGGAAGATATCGGCACGCACCTCGGCACTGGGCAGGTCGACGAAGAACAGCTCGTCGAAACGCCCCTTGCGCACCAGCTCAGGCGGCAGTCGGTCGATGGCATTGGCCGTGGCGACGACGAACACCGGCGCCTTGCGCTCAGCCATCCAGGTCAGCAGGGTGCCGAGCACACGCTGGCTCACGCCGCCGTCATGGTCGCCACTGGCCAGGCCCTTTTCCATCTCGTCCATCCACAACACGCAGGGCGCCATCTGTTCAGCCAGGCGCAGCGCCTCGCGCAGGTTGCGCTCGGTCTCGCCGAAGAACTTGTTGTACAGGCAGGCAAAATCCAGGCGCAGCAGCGGCAGCCCCCAGAGCCCGGCAACGGCTTTGGCGGCCAGGCTCTTGCCGCCGCCCTGCACGCCGACCAGCATCACGCCTTTCGGCGCATCGATCTGCTTGCCCTCGAGGAAGCCGGCCTGCCGCTCGCCCAGCCAGCGCTTGAGGTTGATCAGCCCGCCGACTTCGGCGAAGCGCGCAGTGTCGTACTCGAAGCTGAGCACGCCCTCCAGATCCAGCAACTGGAACTTGGTCTTGTTCAACTCGGGGATGTCTTCCTGGGTGATCGCCCCGTCGTCGCAGATCACGTTGCGCGCCAGCGCCCGCGCCTCGGCATGGCTGAGGCCACGCAGGTTCTTGACCACCTGCTGCAGGGTACGGTTGTCGGTGCGTACCCGCGCGCCGCGATTGCCTTCGCTCCAGCGCGTCGCCTCGTCGCGCACGATGCTCAGCAGCTCATCCTCTGACGGCAGCGCGAGGCTGAAGCGCGCCGCGTAACGCTGCACTTCGGCTGGCAGCTTGATCGCATGGGACACCAACACTAGGGTCGGCTTGTGCGCCGCCTCACTCATGGCGATTTCCTTGAGCAGGCGCACCAGCCGCGGGTTATCATCGAGAAATGGATGCAGATCGCACATCACGTAGAGGTTCGGCTGCGGGTCGGCCTTGATCATGCGCAGCGCCGCTTCCGGCTCCAGGGTCGGCGACTCATCCACCGGCGCGCCGCCGAAGCCCAGGCGCTGCAGGCCCTCGGTCACCGACCAGGTGTGCAGACCGAGGCCACGCTTGACCGCCAGGCCGGTCAGGGTTTCCAGCACACGCGTCTCGTCCCAGGACTCGATCACCACCAGCTTGACCTTGGAATCCAGCACCAGCCCAAGATCATGAATATCGTTCTTCAACACCCGCTCCTTGTGAAGTTTGGCCAGTCAGGCAAGCAGGGTTACCATCCGCGGTTTCGCAGCATGGGAGCTCACAGCATGGACCGTCTCAACAGGCAGATCGTCGCCGCAGGCCTCGCGCCGTGCAAGTACTGAAAGCGCGTTGCGTCACAGTCGCCGTATCCATTGCCCGGGCCGCAAGCCTGACGCTGCTGTTCAGCCCGCCAGCCGCAGCAGCGGAGATCATGAGCGACCCTTTGCCCAGCGGCGGCCAAGGCCCGGAAATGGTGGTGATTCCGGCCGGCACCTTTCGCATGGGCGATGCCAGCGGTCGCGGCAACGACAACGAACGCCCGCAACGGACCATCGCCTTCGATCAACCCTTCGCCATGGGCCGCTACGAAGTCACCTTCGCCGAATGGCAGAAATACGCCGACGCCAACGAACTGCCCATGCCCGATAACGAAGGCTGGGGCCTTTCCGCACAACGCCCGGTAATTCACGTGTCCTGGCGCGATGCCCACGCCTATACCCAATGGCTTTCGCGCGAGACAGGCGCGCGTTATCGCCTGCCGACCGAAGCCGAGTGGGAATACGCGGCGCGCGGCGGCAGCCAGAGCTACTACTGGTGGGGTGACGAGCTCGACAGTGACGAGCAGGCACCGCGCGCTCATTGCCGCGGCTGCGCCAGTTCGCGCCTGCTGCGCAACAAGACGGCCGCCGTCGGCCAGTTTCCGGCCAACGGCTTCGGCCTGCACGACACCGCAGGCAATGTCTGGGAATGGACGGCCTCAAACTACACCCAGCACTTCGACGGCAGCGAAACGCAGAGTGCCAGCCTGCTCGACAATAGTCCTCGAGTCGTTCGCGGCGGTGCCTGGAACAGCGGCCCGACCTACCTGCGCAGCAGCCTGCGCGACCTCAAGCAACCGCATCACCGCGATTATGCACTGGGGTTTCGCGTGCTGCGCGAGCTGCCTTGAGAAGCGTACCTCGGCTCTCGCCACGGACGATCTGGCGACTTTGCAGTAGACTAGCCGGGTAGTTTCCTCTGGAGGTGCCTCATGGCCAGCGAACGCCAGTATTCCCCCGTCGACCGTCTGCTGCTGCAAGCCGATGCTGCGCTGCGCACGCTGCTGCCATTCAGCGGCGCTTCGGGTCGCCCCTCGCCCGCCATCGTGCAGAACGACACCGAGCTGAGCAGCGAGGAGTCGCGCCATGTCGCCGGCCTGATGCGCATCAACCACACCGGTGAGGTCTGCGCCCAGGCGCTCTACCAGGGCCAGGCGCTGACTGCCAAGCTGCCGGAAGTGCGCAGCGCCATGGAGCATGCGGCCGACGAGGAAGTGGACCACCTGGCCTGGTGCGAACAACGCATTCGCGAACTGGGCAGCCACCCGAGCGTGCTCAATCCGCTGTTCTACGGCCTGTCCTTCGGTGTGGGTGCGGTAGCCGGGCTGGTCAGTGATCGCGTCAGCCTGGGGTTCGTCGCCGCCACCGAAGACCAGGTATGCAAGCACCTGGATGAGCACCTGGAGCAACTGCCCGAGCACGACGCCAAATCACGCGCCATCCTCGAGCAGATGCGTGTCGACGAGCAACAGCACGCCAACAGCGCGCTGGCAGCCGGCGGCGTACGCTTCCCGGCGCCGATCAAATTCGGCATGACCCTACTGTCGAAGGTCATGACCAAGTCTACCTACAGGGTCTGATGAGCAGGGCGAGCTGCCCTGCTCCCGCTTGAAGCTTGTGGCTTGCAGCTTGAAGCGGCTTTTTCAGCCCAGCTCGACGATTTCGTAGTCGTGGCTGATATCCACGCCGGCACGGCCCAGCATGATCGAGGCCGAGCAGTACTTCTCCGCCGACAGCTCCACCGCCCGCTTGACCTGGGCCTCTTTCAGCCCACGGCCCTTGACCACGAAGTGCAGGTGGATCTTGGTGAACACCTTGGGCTCCTCGCCTGCACGCTCGGCATCGAGAAAGACCTCGCAGCTTTCTACCGGCTGGCGCCCCTTGCGCAGGATGCTGACCACATCGAAGTTGCTGCAGCCCCCGAGGCCGATCAGCAACATCTCCATCGGCCGGATACCGAGATTGCGACCGCCAGCCTCGGGAGGACCGTCCATGACCACGGCATGGCCGCTACCGGACTCGCCGAGGAACAGAGCTTCACCGGCCCACTGCACACGCGCTTTCATCGATATTGGCTCCCAGATTGGAAAAGTCGGGCAGATTACCATAGGCGAAGAACAATCCGATTTACGCCCGATGTGAGAAAGTTCCCTTGGGTTATGTTACCCAGGTCCCAAAAAACTCCCCGGTCATACCTCGTCTGTTAAGCTGACGCCGGATTGCTGGCACACTTGGCCAGATAACTAATAAGAAATTGCCGTTGGACAAAGGCCTTCACTTTTCATATTCGGGACTCGGGCATGGTTGCTATTACCCTTACACCTAAAATCAAGAACCTCGACAAGCTGCTCGCGCACTGTCATCGCCGCCGCTACACGGCCAAAAGCACCATCATCTACGCAGGTGATCGTTGCGAAACCCTGTTCTTCATCGTCAAAGGCTCGGTCACCATCCTCATCGAGGACGACGACGGCCGCGAGATGATCATCGCCTACCTCAATGCCGGCGACTTCTTCGGCGAAATGGGCTTGTTCGAAAAGGACGGTGCGGAGAAGGAGCGCAGCGCCTGGGTGCGCGCCAAGACCGAGTGCGAGGTCGCGGAAATCAGCTACGCCAAGTTCCGCGAGCTGACCCAGCAGGACCCGGATATCCTCTTCGCCCTGGGCAGCCAGATGGCCGAGCGCCTGCGCAACACCACGCGCAAGGTCGGCGACCTGGCCTTCCTCGACGTGACTGGCCGCGTCGCACGCACCCTGCTCGACCTGTGCAAGCAGCCGGATGCCATGACCCATCCGGACGGCATGCAGATCAAGATCACCCGTCAGGAAATCGGTCGTATCGTCGGCTGCTCGCGGGAAATGGTCGGTCGCGTGCTCAAGTCCCTGGAAGAACAGGGTCTGGTGCACGTCAAGGGCAAGACCATGGTGGTCTTCGGCACTCGCTGACAAACAGCGCGCATAGAAAAGCCGGCAAAGAAGCCGGCTTTTTTATTCCCTCATGCATGCCTCAATCGGGATCGGTGCCGGCCACCACACGGCCGCGCTCGGGAAAGAACAGGCGCTGCAACTCGCTGCCCGGACTTTCCGCACGCATGAAGGCTTCACCAACGAGGAAGGCGTAGACCTCGTTAATCTCCATCAGCTCAACATCGGCGCGATTGAGAATGCCGCTCTCGGTCACCACCAGGCGATCACGCGGGATGCGCGGCAGCAGGTCGAGGGTGGTTTCCAGGCTGACATCGAAGGTGTGCAGGTTGCGGTTGTTGATCCCCACCAGCGGCGTGTCCAGGGTATGCAGCGCACGCTCCAGTTCCTCACCGTCGTGCACCTCGACCAGCACGTCAAGGCCGACGTCCTTGGCCACCGAGGCCAGTTCGGCCATGCGCACGTCATCCAGGCAGGAGACGATCAGCAGTACGCAGTCGGCGCCCAGCGCGCGAGCCTCGACGATCTGGTAGGGATCGACCATGAAATCCTTGCGGATCACCGGCAGCGCGCAGGCCGCACGGGCCTGCTGCAGGTACTGGTCGGCGCCCTGGAAGAAATCGATATCGGTGAGCACCGACAGGCAGGTGGCACCACCTGCCTCGTAGCTGCGGGCAATATCGGCCGGGACGAAGTCGGCGCGCAGCACGCCCTTGCTCGGCGAAGCCTTCTTGATCTCGGCGATCACCGCCGGCTGCTTGCGCGCCGCCTGTTCCAGCAGCGCGCGGGCGAAGCCACGCGGTGCGTCGGCACTGCGCGTAGCGGCCTCGAGTTCGGCGAGGCTGACCTGGGCACGGCGCGCCGCGACTTCCTCGAACTTACGGGCGACGATCTTTTCCAGTACGGTTGGCACGCTCACCCTTCGTTCTCCTGTTTGAATACCGCAGTAAAGGAGACTAGCTCCTCCAGCTTCTCGCGCGCCAGCCCGGTGTGCAGGGCATCGTGCGCCAGCTGCACGCCTTCGCGCAGGCTGCTGGCATGGTCGGCGGCGTACAGCGCGGCACCGGCATTGAGCACGATCATGTCGGCAGCCTTCTGGCCATTCTCGGTCTTGCGCCGACCCAGTGCGTCGCGAATAAGCTCCAGCGACTGCTCGGCATTGTCGACGGTCAGGCCGATCAGGCTCTGGCTCTTGATGCCGAAATCCTCGGGCTGGATACGGTACTCGCTGACCTTGCCGTCCTTGAGTTCGGCGACGAAGGTCGGCGCAGCCAGGCTGATCTCATCCAGACCATCCTGTGCATGCACCACCAGCACGTGCTCGCTGCCGAGGCGCTGCAGCACCTCGGCCATGGGGCGGCACAGTGCCTGGCTGAAAACGCCGATGACCTGATGCTTGGCGCCGGCCGGATTGGTCATCGGGCCGAGCATATTGAAGATGGTACGCAGGCCCAGCTCGCGACGCGGGCCAATGGCATGCTTCATCGCGCCATGATGGGACGGGGCGAACATGAAGCCAACGCCGACGCTCTCGACGCAGCGCGCCACCTGCTCGGGCTGGAGCCCCAGGTAAACGCCGGCCGCTTCGAGCAGATCGGCGCTGCCGCTCTTGCCGGAGACCGCGCGGTTGCCGTGCTTGGCCACCTTGCCGCCAGCCGCCGCGACGACGAAAGCCGCCGCGGTGGAGACGTTGAAGATGTTCATGCCGTCGCCGCCGGTGCCGCAGGTGTCGACTAGGCGCTCGGCGTCGATCACCACCGGTGCAGCCAGTTCGCGCATGACGCTGGCGGCACCGACGATCTCGTCGATGGTCTCGCTCTTCATGCGCATGCCCATGAGGAAGGCGCCGATCTGCGCGTCGGTGCACTGGCCAGTCATGATTTCACGCATCACCGCCTGCATTTCCTCGGTGGTCAGATCGAGCTGGGCGACGATCCGGTTGAGGGCTTCCTTGATATTCATGCGCGCACGCCTCCGGTCTGCTTGAGGAAGTTGGCGAACAGTTCGTGGCCCTGCTCGGTGAGGATGGACTCGGGGTGGAACTGCACACCCTCGATGTTCAGGATCTTGTGGCGCAGGCCCATGATCTCGTCGACCGAGCCGTCTTCATGCTGCGTCCAGGCAGTGATCTCCAGGCAATCCGGCAGGGTTTCGCGCTTGACCACCAGGGAATGATAGCGGGTCACGGTGAGCGGCTTGTTGAGGCCGGCGAACACGCCCTTGTCTTCATGGAACACCGGGCTGGTCTTGCCGTGCATCACCTGGCGCGCGCGTACCACGTCGCCGCCGTAGGCCTGGCCAATGCTCTGGTGGCCGAGGCAGACGCCGAGGATCGGCAGCTTGCCGGCAAAATGCAGAATGGCCTCGATGGACACGCCCGCCTCGGTCGGCGTGCACGGGCCAGGCGAGACGACGATGCGCTCGGGCTTCAGTGCTTCGATCTCGGCGATGCTCAGCTCGTCGTTGCGAATCACGTGCACGTCGGCGCCCAGCTCACCCAGGTACTGCACGACGTTGTAGGTGAAGGAGTCGTAGTTGTCGATCATCAAAAGCATGGTACGGCTCCTGTTATTCCTGGGCCTGGACGGCAGTCTGTTCGGCGAGCGCAACGGCGCGGAACATGGCGCGGCGCTTGTTCAGGGTTTCTTCCCACTCCAGGGCGGGCACCGAGTCGGCGACGATGCCGGCGCCGGCCTGCACGTGCAGCTCAAAGTCCTTGATCACCGCGGTGCGGATGGCAATGGCGGTGTCCATGTTGCCGTTCCAGGCGTAGTAGCCGACCGCGCCGCCGTAGACGCCGCGCTTGACCGGTTCGAGCTCGTCGATGATTTCCATGGCGCGGATCTTCGGCGCACCGGACAGGGTGCCGGCCGGCAGGATGGCACGCAGCGCGTCCATCGCCGACAGTTCGGGTTTGAGCTGACCGGTGACGTTGGAAACGATGTGCATGACGTTGGAATAGCGCTCGATGACCATCTTCTCGGTGAGCTTGACCGAGCCGACCTGCGACACGCGGCCAGTGTCGTTACGGCCCAGGTCGATGAGCATCAGGTGCTCGGCGATTTCCTTGGCGTCGGACAGCAGGTCGTCTTCCAGCGCCTTGTCCGCCTCTTCGCTGGCGCCGCGCGGGCGGGTACCGGCGATGGGGCGCACGGTGACCAGACCGTCCTCGACGCGCACCAACACTTCCGGCGAACTGCCGACCACATGGAAGTCACCGAAGTTGAAGAAGTACATATAAGGCGTCGGGTTGATGCAGCGTAGCGCGCGGTACAGGTCGATCGGTGCCGCCTTGAACGGAATCGACATGCGCTGGGAGATCACCACCTGCATGCAGTCGCCGGCCAGGATGTACTCCTTAATCGAACGGACCGCCGCCTCGTAGTCGCCCTGGCTGTAGCTGGAGCGGAACGCCGGCTCCTCGCCCGGCGGCGCGGACAGGTCCACACCCAGGCGCGGGATAATCGGCTGGCGCAGCTTGTGCAGGATCTCGCGCAGGCGCGCATGGCCTTGCTCGAAGGCATCCGGCTGAGCCGGATCGGCGAGGACGATGCCGTGCATCTTGCCGGCCAGGTTGTCGAACACCACCACGGCGTCGGAAACCATCAGCAGGATATCCGGCGTACCCAGCGCATCGGGATTCACCCCGGCAGCCAGCTTGGGCTCGACGTAGCGCACGCTGTCATAGCCGAAGTAACCCACCAGGCCGCCGTTGAAGCGCGGCAGACCGGCAATGGTCGGCACCTTGTAGCGCGCCTTGAACTGCTCGACGAACTCCAGCGGGTCGGCGCATTGGTGACGCTCGGCCTCGACGCCGTCGGTAGTAACCACCACGTCATGGCCATGCACGCGCAGCACGGTGCGCGCCGGCAGGCCGATGATCGAATAACGGCCCCACTTCTCGCCGCCCTGCACGGATTCGAGCAGGTAGGAATTAGGCGCGTCGGCCAGTTTCAGGTAGATGGACAACGGCGTGTCGAAATCCACCAGGGTTTCGCAAGCCAGGGGAATGCGGTTGTAGCCTTCAGCGGCTAAACGCAGGAATTCTTCATGGGTCATGATCAGCCTCATGGCTCGGGGAAACGGTCGGGTGCAAACGGGCCGCGCGCAGCGGCAGGACGAAATCAGGCGCGCCAGCGCCAACGGGCCAGGGCCTTGATGACCTTCATCCAGAGTTTGCAGCTAACCACCACGGTGCGATCTCGACAGGCGGGGGAATAAGGAGAGCGGCCAAGGTAGCAGCTACAAGCCAAGCCCTGCAAGCGGGGCAAAGCGATAGCTTGGTAGGAGCGGATTTATCCGCGATCTCAATCGCCAGTTTCGCGGATAAATCCGCTCCTACAAAAGCCGAATGGCGTAGCTGAAGATTCGTCAGAGCAACTCGGCGAGGCTATCGACCACCAGGTTCGGTTTCTCTTCGGTGATCGGGCGGCCATGGTTATAGCCGTAGCTCACCGCGACGCAGGGCACACCTGCTGCGTGAGCGGCCAGCACATCGTTGCGCGAGTCGCCAATGAACAGCGATTGCGATACCTCGACACCCGCCAGGCGCATCACCTGGAGCAACGCAGCCGGGTCGGGTTTCTGCTGCGGCAGGGTGTCGCCGCCGATGATCCAGCGGAAATAACCGCCCAGGCCGACCTGCTCCAGCAACGGCGCGACGAAACGCTCCGGCTTGTTGGTCACCACCGCCAGTTCGACGGCAGCGGTACTCAAGGCTTCGAGCAGCTCGTGCACACCGGGGTACAGCGCGGTCAGGTCATGACAGTCGGCGTAGATGTCGAGAAAGCGTGCCAGCGCCTGCTCTGTCTCGACCTCGCCCACTGCCGCGTGATCCAAACCGCCAGCCAGGGCGCGACGCACCAGCACGCGGGCGCCATTGCCGACCCACTCGCGAACCTGCTCTACACCTGCCGGCGCGCGACCCAGCTCGACCAGCATGCGGTCGACCGCTGCAGCCAGGTCCGGCACCGAGTCGATCAGCGTGCCGTCCAGGTCGAACATCACCAGGCGCGGCAGCTCACCGCCGCACAGCGCGCGCAGAGGTTTCATCCACGCACCTGGGCCAGTTCGGCGCGCATGGCGTCGATCACGGCTTTGTAGTCCGGCTGGTTGAAAATGGCCGAGCCTGCGACGAAGGTGTCGGCGCCCGCCTCGGCGATCTCGCGGATGTTCTGCACGTTGACGCCGCCGTCGATTTCCAGGCGGATCTCGCGGCCACTGGCGTCGATCAGCGCGCGGGCTTCACGCAGCTTGTCGAGGGTGCCGGGGATGAACTTCTGCCCGCCGAAACCGGGGTTGACGCTCATCAGCAGGATCATGTCGACCTTGTCCATCACGTACTTGAGCACGTCCAGCGGGGTGGCCGGGTTGAACACCAGGCCGGCCTTGGCGCCGCCCGCCTTGATCAGCTGCAGCGAACGGTCGATGTGCTCGGAGGCTTCCGGATGGAAGGTGATGTAGGAGGCGCCGGCCTCGATGAAGTCACCGATGATGCGGTCCACCGGCTTGACCATCAGGTGCGCGTCGATGGGCGCGGTGATGCCGTACTTGCGCAGCGCCGAGCAGACCATCGGACCGATGGTCAGGTTGGGCACGTAATGGTTGTCCATGACATCGAAGTGAACGATGTCCGCCCCGGCGGCGAGTACGTTATCCACTTCCTCACCCAGGCGGGCGAAGTCGGCGGAAAGGATCGACGGGGCGATGGCGAAGGGTTGCATGGCGCACCTCTGAGTGCTGAATCACGGTGGCGCGCATTGTAGCGGCAGATGCGCCGGATGGCAGCGCCGCCTGACGGCGGCGCGCGCAAACGCCTCAGCCTGGCAGGCTCATCGCAGCCTGAGTCAACACAGGCAGGAGCAAGACAGAGCGCAGGGTGAGAGATGCCAAAGGCCGTCCATTCCTGCGGGGCTTCAGGACCATTCGCGGACAAGTCCGCTCCCACGAATCGCGCCGTTGTGGGAGCGGACTTGTCCGCGAAGAGGAGTCGCTCAGCGAGCGCTGACTGTCGCGGCTAAAGCCCCTCCCACGGCATTCACCCGTACATCAGATACCACGGCAGCGCCGCCTGACGGTGGCGCGCGCAAATGCCTCAGCCTGGCAGCCTCATCGCAGCCTAAGTCAACTTAGGCAGGAGCAAGACAGAGCGCAGGGTGAGAGATGCCAAAGGCCGTCCATTCCTGCGGGGCTGAGGATCATTCGCGGACGAGTCCGCTCCCACGACTCGCGCCGTTGCGGGAGCGGACTTGTCCGCGAGCTTTCCTGCTGAGAGGAGTCGCTCAGCGAGCGTGACTGTCGCGGCTAAAGCCCCTCCCACGGCATTCACCCGTACTTCAGATACCCAGGCAGAGGTATTTGATCTCCAGGTACTCGTCCAACCCGTACCTGGAGCCTTCGCGGCCCAGGCCGGAGGCCTTGATGCCGCCGAACGGCGCCACTTCGTTGGAAATCAGCCCGGTGTTGATGCCGACCATGCCGTACTCCAGCGCCTCGCCGACACGGAAGGCGCGGCCCAGGTCGCGGGTGTAGAAGTAACCAGCCAGACCGAACTCGGTGTCATTGGCCTGGCGGATCACTTCGGCTTCGTCGCTGAAGCGGAACAGCGGCGCCAGCGGGCCGAAGGTTTCCTCACGGGCCACGCGCATGTCCGGCGTCACGTCGGCCAGCACGGTGGGCGCGAAGAAATTGCCGCCCAGCGCCTGACCACCCTGCAGTACCCTGGCGCCCTTCTCCAGCGCATCGGCCAGATGCGCCTGCACCTTGGCCACGGCATTGGCGTCGATCAGCGGGCCGGTGGTCACACCCGCTTCAGTGCCCTGGCCAACCTTGAGCCCCGCCACCGCCGCCGCCAGCTTCTCGGCGAAGGCGTCGTACACGCCGTCCTGCACGTAGATGCGGTTGGCGCATACGCAGGTCTGCCCCGCGTTGCGGTACTTGGCAACCATGGCGCCCTCGACCGCCGCGTCCAGATCGGCATCGTCGAAGACGATGAACGGCGCATTGCCGCCCAGCTCCAGGGACAGTTTCTTCAGGGTTGGCGCGCATTGCTCCATCAGCTTGATGCCGACGCCGGTGGAGCCGGTGAACGACAGCTTGCGCACGATGGGGTTGGCGCACAGCTCACCGCCCACTTCACGAGACCGCTCGGCGTCCGCCGGCAGCACGCTGAACAGCCCGGCGGGGATACCGGCGCGCTCGGCCAGCACAGCCAGAGCCAGGGCACTGAAAGGCGTCTGCGGCGCGGGTTTGAGCACCATGGCGCAGCCAGCGGCCAGGGCCGGGCCGGCCTTGCGGGTGATCATCGCCGCGGGGAAATTCCACGGCGTGATAGCGGCGGCCACACCGATCGGCTCCTTGGTAACGATCAGGCGCTTGTCGGCCTGGTGGCCGGGAATGGTGTCGCCATAGACGCGCTTGGCCTCCTCGGCGAACCATTCGATGAACGAGGCGGCATAGAGCACTTCGCCGCGGGCTTCGGCCAGCGGCTTGCCCTGCTCGGCGGTCATGATCTGCGCCAGGTCTTCCTGGTTGGCGAGCATCAGCTCGTACCAGGTGCGCAGGCGCGCGGCGCGCTCCTTGGCAGTCAGCGCACGCCAGGCCGGTTGCGCGGCCTGGGCGGCCTCGATGGCGCGGCGGGTTTCGGCTGCGCCCAGGTTCGGCACATGGCCCAGGGACTCACCGTTGGCCGGGTTGAAGATTTCCGTGACGGCACCGTCGGGTGCGTCGCACCACTGGCCGTCGATATAGGCCTGGTGGCGCAGCAGATCGGGATCGTTGAGTTTCATGCACTACTCCTGCAGCCGGAGACACAAGGCTCCGGCTGGTCAATTCGAAAGGATCACTCGCCGGGCGGCAGATCCTTGGTGAAGGTCTGGTCGTTCTCGCCACGGAACATCTGCGCGCCATAGATCAGCACGCAGAGGCCGACGCCGATGGCGAAGGCCCAGCCGGCGCCCTTGATCGCCAGCACCGCGCCGATCACCCCGGCGATGCCCAGGTCACGCTGGCTGCGCGCTTCCATGATGCCCAGGCGCACGCTGACATAGCCCTGGATCAGCAGGGTCAGCGCCAGTGCCACGCCGAGAATCGGCTGCAGCAGGGTGACCACCGGCAGCAGCAACAGGCCGGTGTTGGTGCCCCAGCGGAACGAGCCGACGCCGCCGTAGATGGACTTCATCGCCTGGGCGCCGCCCTTGAAACGCTCGGTGATGACCACCTGCATGGCCGACCACTGCGGGCCGCACATGGCCACGTCCGGGCCAAAAATGCTCATGAAGGCGTTGCGCCCGCCAAAGATCATGTGCGAGCGGTTGGGGTTGAAGTCGACCTTCTCGTCACTGCGGATATGGTCAGCCTCGGAGAGGATCGCCCTGGCGCCCAGCACGTCACCGAACACCACCAGGTAGGCAGCGAATACGGTGGGAATGGCGGTGACGAACATCATCAGCGGCGGCATGCCGAGACCGAACACGGTGTACTCGTTCCACAGAGTGACGAAGTCCGGTTTGCTGATGCCCCACTCGATGTTCGGCCACGGCGCCTCACCGAAGATCGGCGCAACGAACACGGCCAGCAGGATGATCGGGAAGATGCCCAGCTTGGCGAAGTTCCACCAGAAGCGGCTGCGCTTCTTCAACTGCTGGAAGTGCAGGGAGAACACCAGGTAGAAGGCGATGCCGACGGCGATGGAAATGGTCCAGGGGAAGCTGTCGAAGCGCCCGCCTTCCTTGAACACGGTGACCACCGCACTGAGGCCGGCGCCCATGATGATGCCGGCCTTGAGCGCCGAGGGCACCAGCGACACCACCTTGCGCGCCATGCCCGTCATCCCCAGTCCTATGGAGAACGCCCCCAGCATCAACTGGAAGGCAATCAGCGCATGCACCCGCTCCGGGCCCTCCGGGAACTGGCTGCAGTAGGCCATCAGCAGGGGGATCGCCGGGGTGATCCAGCCCGGCACCACCGGGTCGCCGAGCAGGTGGTGGGTCAGGTACAGCAGGCCGTTGAGCATGACCACCGCCAGTGCTACCTCGAAGGGCATGCCGAGGAATTCGGTCATCAGCGGAATGGCCGCCAGGTCCACCGCGCACATGAGCAGGCCCTGCATGTAGTCGGAGAGCTCAAAGCGGTAGTGAATGAAAGGCAGACGTACCTTGAATGGCCCCAGCGGCCAGTACGGGGCTTCGACGCCCAGGTCTTGTTGTTGCAGTTCGGACATTTGAATCACCCAGCTTTATTAGAGTTGTAAGCAGCAAACCCCGGCATGACCGGGGCTATCGTTCATCGATTGTTGAAAATCAGTAGGCGGCGCGGTAGATCTGCTCAATGTCGCCAGCGGTCAGGCGCCGCGGGTTGTTGCGCATCAGGCGGTCGATCTTGCTGGCCTCCTCGGCCATCCCTGGGATGGCGTCCTCGGGCACATTGAAGCTGCGCATGCCCTTGGGAATGTCGACACTGGCGCACAGCTCGGCCATGGCCTCGACAGCCAGGTCGGCAGCGGCCTTGTCGCTCAGACCGTGAGTCTGCACGCCGAGAGCGGCGGCGATCTCGGCCATGCGCTCGACGCAGGCCAGCTTGTTCCAGGCCATCACGTAGGGCAGCAGCAAGGCGTTGCTGACGCCATGGGCGATATTGAAGCGCCCGCCCAGCGGATAGGCCAGGGCGTGCACGGCGCCAACTCCGGCGTTGCCGAAGGCCATGCCGGCCATCAGGCTGGCGGTGGCCATGTCTTCACGCGCCTTCAGGTCGGCCGGATTGGCGTAGGCCTTGGGCAGCGCCTTGGCGATCAGCTTGATGGCGCCGATGGCCAGGGCATCGGTGATCGGCGAGGCATTGACCGACAGGTAGGACTCCACCGCGTGCACCAGGGCATCGACGCCGCTGGCAGCGGTCACGCTGCGCGGGCAGGTCAGGGTCATCACCGGGCTGACCAGGGCGACGTCGGGCAGCAGATAATCGCTGACGATGCCCTTTTTCAGCTGCGCCTTCTTGTCCGAGAGGATCGATACGTTGGTCACTTCCGAACCGGTGCCGGCGGTGGTCGGGATGGCGATCAGCGGTGGGCCCTTGCGCTTGATCTGGTCGACACCGAACAACTCCTCCAGTGCGCCGTCATGACCGACATAGCCGGCGACTGCCTTGGCGATGTCGATGGCGCTGCCGCCGCCGACGCCGATCAAGCCATCGTGACCGCCGTCGCGGTAAACCTTGGCGCAGGCCTCGACGATGGCGATTTCCGGCTCAGGCTCCACGCCGTCGAAAATGCCGTAGGCACGCTCGCCAAGCTGCTTGAGCACGTGGTCCACGGTGCCGGATTTGATCAGGATGGCGTCGGTGACGATCAGCGGGTTGGCGATGTTCAGGCGGGGCAGTTCGTGCGCCAGTTGCTCAACGGCGCCCTGGCCGGTCAGCAGCTTATTGGCGATCTTGAAGGCAGCAGTACTCATCATCAGGCCCTTTTGTGCATTGTAAAAACTGGACGGGTTCGGGCCCTGCCATAGCGATTCCTGTGCCAGATCACGCAAACCTGCGTGATAGAAGGCTTGCGTCGTTTTGTCACAGCTCAAACCAGCGCCGTATCGATCAGAAAATCAATCATAAGACGGCTATCCGATCCATTTTCCAATCAACCCTGTTCCCAGCGCTTCATCTTCTGCACCAGCGTCGCCTGGCTTAGACCAAGAGCCTTGGCCGCCTCGCGGGTGGTCTTGTGTTGCACCAGTGCCTTGCGGATCAGGCGCCGTTCCAGATTCTCCACTTGCTTACGCAGCGGCAGCAGAACGTCGCCGGCACCGTCGTGGCGAACCATGCGCACCTCATCAGGCAGATCGAACAACTCGATGGTCTCACCGATGCAGGTGACCACGAGGCGCTCGACCAGGTTGATCAGCTCACGGATATTGCCCGGCCAGGCGTAGTCGGTGAGCGCATCCAGGGCTTCCAGCTCCCAGGTCAGCGATCGTCCATAGCGCTGGTTGAACTCGGCAAGATAGAACTGAAGCAGCGGCTGAACCTCATCGGCCCGCTCGCGTAATGCGGGTATATGAATGGGCACCACATTGAGCCGATAGTAGAGATCAGCGCGAAAGCGACCATCGGCGACCATCTGGCGCAGGTCGTGGTGGGTGGCGGTGATGATGCGCACGTCTACCTCTTTCAGCTCCAGTCCACCGACTGGGATGAAGCGGCTCTCCTCGATCACCTTGAGCAGCTTGACCTGCAACGCCAGCGGCAGGTCGCCGATCTCGTCGAGAAACACCGTGCCCTGGTTGGCCAGCTCCAGCAGACCGCGCTTGCCCTTGCTGCCGGCGCCAGTAAACGCACCTGGCACATAGCCGAACAGCTCGGCCTCGATCAGGTTTTCCGGCAGCGCGCCGCAGTTGAGCGCCAGGAACGGCTGCGCCGCGCGTGGGCTGCTCTTGTGGATGTACTGGGCGATCAGCGTCTTGCCGACTCCGGTTTCCCCTTGCAGCAACACCTTCACATCACTGGCCGCGACCTGCCGGGCCTGGGCAAAAACCCGCCCCGAAGCCGGACGATCAGCCACCGGCGAGGCGTGTAGCAGATCATCGCGCTGGCCGGCATGCAGCTTCGCCGTGCTGTTGCGCAGCTGCTTGAGCTGCTGCAGTTCGTCGCGCTCGTGCTTGATACGCAGCAGCTCGGTCATGTCGCGCACGGTGCTGACCACGTAACGCACCTGGCCCGTGGCATCGAGAATCGGCGTGCCACTGACCAGCAGGCGCTTGCCCTGACTGACGCTCTGCATCAGCGACAGCGCCTTACCCTCCTTCAGCACGCGCAGCGACACCGACTGCGAGATGACGCCCTGCTCCACCAGCGCCTGCATGTGCTGGCCGACCACATCCTCGCTACGCAGCCCGGTCAGGCGTTCGTAGGCGCTATTGACCTTGAGGGTGATGCCGTCGGCATCGGTGATGTAGAGGCCATCGTGCAGCGCATCGATCAGCTCGCGAAAACCGGGATCATCGAAGTCCATCTGGCCGCCTTGTTACACGGAATAAAGTTAAGACAGGGTGGCATTCTACGCCTAGAAACCAAGACCTCCTGCTCTGCATCTGCTGCCAACCACCTCGCCAGGCAACAGAAATCGCCAGCGTCAGGGAGCGATATCAACATCGCTGCGTCGAGCGTCGGGCCAATATCGCCTGACAAATACGGAGCTCGACATTAGGCTCTTTAGCAGCCCCCAAGGAGCCTCACCGATGCGCCCTCACTCACTCGCACTGCTCGGTTTCTGCCTGTTCTGCGCCGCCACCAGCTGGGCGCAGGAATCACCCGAGGATGCACAGAACGCGGCGCCCGGCGAAACAGAAACGCCCGCAGCGAACGAACGTCCGCTATTGCCCGAGCGCAGCGTCAGCGACGCGCAGACGCTGGAACGACGCCTGGACAAGCGTGAACAGCAATTGCTGCAGGCCGGCGCCGAGAGCTTCCTCGCCCTGTGGTTGCCCGCCAACGTCGGTGAGCCCAGTGGCGCAGTGATCCTGGTGCCCGACGATGTGGAGAATGCCGATGGTGCGGCAGCGGTCGGCCCGCTGAGGCGCAAACTGCCCGATGCTGGCTGGCACAGCTTGAGCCTGACACTGCCGGACCCGGACGGCGACCCGTTGCCGCTGCGGAGCACAACCGCTGCGCCCGCAGAAAGCGAAACGCCTACCACCGAGAGCGCTCCTGCTACCGAGCCGCCGCCCGAAACGCCCACCGACGACGCACAGCACGTAGACGACAGCACGATCAGCCCCGAGCAACGGCGCCAGGCGCACGTCGAGCGCGTGATGGCGCGCCTCGATGCCGCCATCGCCTTCGCCGAACAGCAGCAGGCCAGGGAAATCGTGCTGCTGGGCCATGGCAGCGGCGCTTACTGGGCCGCGCGTTACCTGAGCGAACGCAAGCCGGCCAATGTACACAATCTGCTAATGGTGGCGGCCGAGCTGCCTGCCGGCTTCGCTCCGCCGATGGACGAGCTGGTTGCACAGCTGCCGGTAGCCAGCGGCGACTTCTATTACAAGGATCAAGCCACCGACCGCAGCGCAGCCCTGAAACGCCTGCAGGCGAGCAAACGGGCCAAATTACCTACCTACATCCAGGTGTCGATGAAAGCTCTGCCGGGGAATCTGGACGTGCAGCAGGAGCAGCTCTACCGCCGCCTGCGCGGCTGGCTGCAGCTGCATATTCGCGCCTCGGGCGGCTAGCGAATCGCCCGGCGCTGACGGATCAGCGCATAGGCCTGATGCAACTGGCGAGTGGTTTCGGTCGCTTCACGAATGCGTTCAGGCGAAGCGCCGGAGCCGGCCAGTTTGTCCGGGTGATGACGACTGAGCAGGCGCCGGTAGGCGCGCTTGATCTGTTCTGGCTCACTGCCCTCGTTGACGCCCAGCAGGCGCAGCGCTTCCTGATAACTGCCACCCGTCGGAGCCGGTTGCTGGCTGCGGCGCGGCGCGTATTCCTCGCCCAGGCTATCGAGCCGCGCACTGTCCCAGCCAAGCCACTTGCCCCACAGCAGGATCAACTCGCGTTCACTGGACGATACCCGGCCGTCGACCCAGGCCATGCGCCAGCAGGCCCGGAGCATCGCCTCGGCGCGCTGACGCTGGCGCTGCAGCGGCCTGCGCAGGTTGTCTCGCCCGGTCTTGCCGCGGGCGAAGGCCTCGATGGCGCGGCGCTGGCCGGCCGGTTCCAGTCCCAGTCGCTGCATTTCCGCGCGCGCCTGCTGAATATGGCTTTGCACCACGCGGCCCTCGCTCTTGGCCAGGCGCCCCAGCATCAGAAACAGCAGGTCGTCATCCGCCGGCGCCGCGCGACCACCCAGACGTTCGCGCAGGTTATCCCAGTCATGCAGACGCAGGCGGCGATCGAGCACCTGCCCCAGCAGGCCGCCAAGCAAGGCACCCGGAATGCTGGCCAGGGCCAGCCCGGCCGCAGCGCCTAGCAGAGTCGCCGGCCAAAGCACCTAGCGTGCCTCCTGCAGCAGTCGCTCGACTTCGGCCAGGCGCTCGTGCGTGCCGACGTCGATCCAGCAGCCGCCGTAATGCTCACCACTGACCTGCCCTGCCGCCATCGCCTCACGCAGCAACGGCGCCAGCTTGAAGGCACCAGGCGCAGACGCGCCGAACAGACGCGGATGCAGCACGGCGAGACCGCTGTAGGTCAACCGCTCGCCTGCCGCCTCGCCGTCATGAACCTGGCCAGTCGACAAGGTAAAGTCGCCCTGCGGGTGATGCGCCGGGTTATCCACGAGAACCAGATGCGCCAGACCGGTAAGCGGCTGGCGCAGCGCGGCAAAGGCGTAGTCGGTGAAGATATCGCCATTGACCACCACGAAGGGCTCGTTGCCTAGCAAGGGCAATGCCTTGAAGATGCCGCCGCCGGTCTCCAGTGGCTCACCTTCGGCTGAATAGGCGATACGTACGCCAAAGCGCGAGCCATCGCCGAGGTAATCCTCGATCTGCTGGCCCAGCCAGGCGTGATTGATCACCAACTCGGTGAAACCGGCGGCGGCCAGGGCCCGGACGTGATATTCGATCAACGGCACCCCAGCCGCCTTTACCAGCGGTTTCGGCGTATGCAGGGTCAGCGGACGCAGGCGTTCGCCCTTGCCGGCGGCAAGGATCATCGCCTTCATGCACGCGCCCCTTCTTCTATCGCCAGGCTGGCGAACAGTTCTCCCAGCTCGGCCAGCTCCGGCCGACGCGCCAGCACCGCCTGGATATAGGCGAAGAAACGCGGTACGTCGCCCAGATACTTGGGCTTGCCGTCGCGGTGACAGATGCGCGCGAAGATGCCAATGACCTTGAGATGACGCTGCACGCCCATCAGGTCGCTGGCCCGCAGAAAGTCTTCGAAAGAGGCCTGCACCGGGATACCCGCCGCCCTGGCGCGCTGCCAGTAGTCCTGCAGCCAGCCTTGCACACGCGCCTCGGGCCAGCTGAGGAAGGCATCCTTGAACAGGCAGGTGATGTCGTAGGTGACCGGGCCGTTGACCGCATCCTGAAAATCCAGCACGCCGGGATTGGGCGTGCTCTGCATCAGGTTGCGCGGCATGAAGTCGCGGTGCACTACGACCTTGGGTTGCGCCAGGGCGCTGTCGATCAACCGTTGGCTGACGCGTTGCCAGGCGGCTTCCTGCTCGACGGTGAAGGCGCGCCCCAGGTGGCGTTGTACGTACCACTCGGGGAAAAGTTGCACTTCACGACGCAGCAAGGCGTCGTCGTAATGCGGCAGCTTGTCATCGAGCGGCAAACGCTGCTGCTTCAGCAGGGCTTCGATGGCTGCGTCGAACAGCTCATCGGCGTTGTGCTCGTCGATCACGTCCAGGTAGGTGTTGCGCCCCAGATCATCGAGAAGCAGAAAGCCCTGATCCAGATCGGCGGCCAGTACCTGCGGTACATGCACGCCAGCACTGGCCAGCAGGGCAGCGATACGGACGAACGGCTCGCAGTTTTCCTGGGGGGGCGGTGCGTCCATCAGGATCAGGCTGCGTTCACCCGCCTGCCAGCGGAAATAGCGGCGAAAACTGGCGTCGCTGCTGGCGGGAGTGAGTTCGGCGGCAGGCACCGCACCCCAGCCGCGAGCGGCGAACAGAGAGGGCAGTTGCCCGGCGAGCCAGGCTTGCAGCTGTTGCAGACGTACATCGTGTTCAGACATCAAGGGGTCTCCGACGGCGCTAGCCGTTGCGCGGGTCATGCTTTATTATCCAGCATCTTTTTCAGCCCATCGAGAGGCGTGCGGCCCCTGGGCCGGTAGCGCGCAGGAAGCCCGGACTAACAAGATGGCAGTAAAACACCCCGCGTTCCGCAAGAAATTCCCACTGCTGGTTACCGGCAGTTTTCTGGCCTTACAGCCCGTGTTCAGCCTACAGTCCTTTGCCGCCGAGCAATACGATTGCCAGGCGTCGCCAACGGGCGGCTGGGCATGCGCGCCGAAATCAGCCGCCAGCGCCCTGCCACCACGTCCGGTGCACAGCCGCGACGCCGTCAGCAGCGGCGGCACGACCAGCGAGGCCGTAGCCAAGCAGGACGCCGCGCCGGTGCTGGTGACCGAGAGCAAGGGCCGCGCCCTCGCCTCGCGTAGCCCTGACTACAGTCACTTGGACTGGGTACCGCGCGATAAGTTGACCGCAGCACAGTTGGCCGAAGCCGGCCCCTACTGCGCGGGCGCCTACATCGAGCCGCTGCGTCCGGGCATGGACGACACCACGCCGCTGGACGAGTCGCCGATGTTCGTGTCTGCCAAGGCCTCGCGCTTCGAGCAGGAAAAACAGATCGCTACCCTCGCTGGCGATGTCGTCCTGCGCCAGTCCGGTATGCAGGTCGAAGCCGACGAAGCCAGTCTGCACCAGACGGAAAACCGTGGTGAGCTGGTTGGTAACGTGCGTCTGCGTGACAAGGGCACCCTGGTGGTCGGCGACCGCGCCGAACTGCAGCTGGATAACGGCGAAGCCCGTATCGACAATGCCGAATACGTGATGCATCAGGCCCACGTGCGTGGCAGCGCGCTCTACGCCAAGCGTGAAGAGACCGCGATCATCCGTCTCAAGGACGGCACCTACACCCGTTGCGAGCCGGGCGACAATGCCTGGCACCTGAAGGGCAACAACGTCACGCTGAACCCGGCGACCGGCTTCGGCACCGCGACCAACGTCACGCTGCGGGTCAAGGACATTCCGGTGTTCTACACCCCGTACATCTACTTCCCGATCGATGATCGTCGTCAGTCCGGCTTCCTGCCGCCGAGCTTCGGCACTTCCAGCGATACCGGTTTCTCGCTGCAAACGCCTTACTACTTCAACCTGGCGCCGAACTACGACGCCACCTTGTATCCGACCTACATGGCCAAGCGCGGCCTGTTGATGGAAGGCGAGTTCCGTTACCTGACCGAAAGCAGCGAAGGTCAGGTCGGCGGCGCCTGGCTGAACGACAAGGAAGACGAGCGTGAACTGCAGTCCGAGTACGAAGACCAGCGCTGGATGTATAGCTGGCAGCACAGACAGGGGCTGAACTCGCGCCTGCTGGCTGAAGTCGACTACACCGATATCAGCGATCCTTACTATTTCCAGGATCTGAATACCGACCTTGGTATCGACAAGCAAACCTACGTCAATCAGCGTGGCACGCTGACCTATCGCGGTAACAGTTACACGGCACGCCTGAATGCACACGCGTATGAGCTGGCCAATATCACCGATGTGACGCCTTACGACCGTCTCCCGCAGATCACCCTGGACGGCAAACTGCCATTCAATCCGGGCGGCCTGGACTTCACCTACGGCACCGAGTACGTGCGCTTCGATCGCAACCTGCGCTCGGGTAACTTCGTCAACAAAGAGGGTATCGAGGAGCAGAGCTGGTACGACACCCGCATCAGCGGTCTCGCACGTGCAAATGGTGAACGTTTGCATGTCGAGCCTGGCATCAGCCTGCCGCTGGACTGGAGTTGGGGCTTCCTCAAACCGCAGGTCAAGTACCTGCAGACCCACTATGACATCAGCTTGGACAGCCGCGGCCAAGAAAGCCTGCTGGCCGAGCAGGAATACAAAGGCACGCAGAACCGCGGCGTAGGTTTGTTCAGCGTCGACGGCGGCCTGTATTTCGACCGTGACACCCAGCTGTTTGGCAAGGATTTCCGGCAAACCTTGGAACCGCGGGCCCTCTATCTGTACGTACCGGAAGAGGATCAGACAGACATTCCGATCTTCGACACCGGCGAGCCTACCTTCAGCTACGCCTCGCTGTGGCGTGAGAACCGTTTCAGCGGCAAGGACCGCATCGGTGATGAGAACAAGCTGTCGCTGGGTGTGACCAGCCGCTGGATCGAGCCGAACGGCTTCGAACGCCAGCGCGTCAGCCTAGGCCAGGCCTTCTACTTCGAAGATCGCAAGGTGCAATTGGCCGGCATCGACTACCGCGGTCGCCAGGATGCGACCTCTGACGTATCGCCTTACGCACTGGAGTATCTGTATCGCTTCAATCGTGACTGGCGCTTCTCCTCGACCCTCAACTGGGATCCGGACGAGCACGCCACCCGCTCGGGCAGCGCAATGTTCCATTACCAGCCGGAAGCCAACCCGAACAAGGTGGTCAACCTCGGCTATCGCTATCGCAACGACACCGTGCGTTACGACCGTGACACCGGGCGCTGGACCACCAACCCGGACTATGGCGTGCCCGGTAGCCCCAACTACATCAAAAATTACTACAAGATCGACCAGCATGACTTCTCCGTCATCTGGCCGCTGGCTCCGCAGTGGAGCCTGATCTCGCGCTGGCAGTACGACTACGGCCGCAACCGTACCCTGGAAGCCTTCGGTGGCTTCGAGTACGACAGCTGCTGCTGGAAGCTGCGCCTGATCAACCGCTACTGGATCGATTACGACGAGGTCAGCCTCGACCCATCGCGCAACGACGAGCCGGACCGCGGCATCTTCCTGCAGATCGTCCTCAAGGGCCTCGGCGGCGTTACCGGCAGCAAGGTAGAAACTTTCCTCGACCAAGGCATTCAAGGTTACCGTGAACGTGAAGACCAAGCTTTCTGATCGCCTGCGCCCCCTGCTGTTGGGCGCAGCGCTGCTGGCGGCAACGGCTCAGGCCCAAGTCCGCCCCCTGGACCGCGTCGTGGCTATCGTCGATAACGACGTAGTCATGCAGAGCCAGCTCGATGCTCGCCTGCGTGAGGTACAACAGACCATCGACAAGCGCGGCGGCGCCCTGCCACCGGAAGGCGTTCTGGGTCAGCAGGTACTCGAACGTCTGATCATCGAGAACATTCAGCTGCAGATCGGCGAACGCTCCGGCATTCGCATCACCGACGAAGAGCTGAACCAGGCCATGGGCACCATCGCCCAGCGCAATGGCATGAGCCTGGAGCAATTCCGCGATGCCCTGGCGCGTGACGGCCTGTCCTATGCCGACGCCCGTGACCAGGTGCGCCGCGAGATGATCATCAGCCGCGTGCGTCAGCGTCGTGTAGCCGAGCGCATTCAAGTCACCGACCAGGAAGTGCAGAACTTCCTCGCTTCCGATCTGGGCAAGATGCAGTTGTCGGAAGAATTCCGCCTGGCCAACATCCTGATTCCAGTGTCCGAAGGCGCGTCTTCCAGCGAAATCCAGGCCGCTGACCGTCAGGCACAGGAGCTGTATCAGCAGTTGCAGCAGGGTGCGGACTTCGGCCAGCTGGCCGTCTCTCGCTCGGCCAGCGAGAACGCCCTGGAAGGCGGCGAGATGGGCTGGCGCAAGGCCGGTCAGTTGCCACCGCCGTTCGACAGCATGATCAGTCAGCTGAACCCCGGCGAAGTCACCGAGCCAGTGCGTACGCCGGGCGGTTTCATCATCCTCAAGCTGATCGAGAAGCGTGGTGGCGACACCCAGGTGCGTGACGAGGTGCATGTTCGCCATATCCTGATCAAGCCCAGCGAAATCCGCAGCGAAGAAGAAACCCGCCGCCTGGTCGAGCGCCTCTATCAACGCATCGTCGATGGTGAGGATTTTGCCGAACTGGCGAAAAGCTTCTCCGAAGATCCGGGCTCGGCACTTAATGGCGGCGACCTGAGCTGGATCGACCCCAACGCGCTGGTGCCCGAGTTCCGCGAGGTGATGAACAACACTGCCAGCGGCGAACTGTCCAAGCCGTTCAAGAGCCCGTACGGCTGGCACGTGCTGCAGGTCATGGGCCGCCGCGCCACTGACAGCAGCGCGCAGTTCCGCGAGCAGCAAGCTGCCAACCTGCTGCGCAACCGCAAGTACGACGAGGAACTGCAGGCCTGGCTACGCCAGATCCGCGACGAAGCCTACGTCGAAACCAAGCTGTAACAGCCGTTTCGAACGCAAGAGCCCGGCCCAGTGCCGGGCTTTTTCGTTCTTGGCCCGGCAGCGTAAACTGGCGCCCCACGTCATAGCGAGAGCGACCATGACTGCGCAGCAATGCTTTGCCCTCACCCCAGGCGAACCCGCCGGCATCGGCCCCGATCTCTGCCTGCTACTGGCTCAGCAGGCCCAGCCTGCGCCCCTGGTTGCCATCACCAGCCGCGAACTGCTGGCCGAGCGCGCAGCGCAACTGGGGCTGGATATCCAGTTGCTGAAGGCCGGCCCGGAGCACTGGCCTGATCGCCCGGCGGCAGCAGGCGCCCTGTATGTCTGGGATACGCCACTGGCAGCCCCCGCCACACCGGGCAAACTGACCTCCGCCAATGCCGCCTACGTGCTGGAAACCCTCACTCGCGCGGGCCAGGGCTGCCTGGATGGCACCTTCGCCGCCATGATCACGGCCCCCGTGCACAAGGGCGTGATCAACGAGGCAGGCATCGCGTTTTCTGGCCACACCGAGTTTCTCGCCGAGCTGACCCATACCGAGCAGGTGGTGATGATGCTGGCGACCCATGGCTTGCGCGTCGCGCTGGTCACCACCCACTTACCTCTAAAGGATGTCGCGGCCGCCATCACCGCCGAGCGCCTGGAACGTGTCACCCGCATCCTGCACACTGACCTGCAAACCAAGTTCGGCATCGTCGAGCCGCGCATCCTGGTCTGCGGGCTCAATCCGCATGCAGGCGAAGGCGGCCATCTGGGCCGCGAGGAAATCGAGATCATCGAGCCGACGCTGGCGCGTCTGCGCGGCGAAGGTATGAACCTGATCGGCCCATTGCCGGCCGACACCCTATTCACTCCGAAGTATCTTGAACGTGCCGATGCCGTACTGGCCATGTATCACGACCAGGGCCTGCCAGTGCTCAAGTTCAAGGGGTTCGGCGCAGCGCTGAACGTCACTCTGGGCCTGCCGATCATCCGTACCTCCGTGGATCATGGCACCGCCCTGGATCTCGCCGGCACGGGCAAGGTGGACATCGGCAGCCTGCAAGTGGCGCTGGAAACCGCCTACGAGATGGCCGCCAGCCGCAAGCAATGAACCGCTGAGGCCATGGCCCGCACCCGCGGCGCCATTCGCTGGTAGACTGTGCGACTTTCTTTTTTGCATCCAGCCTCGAGCACCCTGCCTCGAGGCGCTCCGCGGAGCCGCTATGTCCGAATACCAACACCGCGCGCGCAAGCGCTTCGGCCAGAACTTCCTGCATGACGCCGGAGTGATTGACCGCATCCTGCGCGCCATCCGCGCCAAGGAAGACGAGCGCCTGCTGGAAATCGGTCCGGGCCAGGGTGCCATCACCGAGGGCCTGCTCGGTAGCGGCGCGCAGCTCGATGTGATCGAACTCGACCTCGACCTGATCCCCATCCTGCAAGGCAAGTTCGGCGATAACCCGCGCTTTCGCCTGAATCAGGGCGACGCGCTGAAATTCGACTTCGCCCGCCTCGAAGCCGCGCCACGCAGCCTGCGCGTGGTCGGTAACCTGCCCTACAACATCTCCACGCCGCTGATTTTCCATCTGCTGGACAACGCGCCGCTGATCCGCGACATGCACTTCATGCTGCAGAAGGAAGTGGTCGAGCGTATGGCCGCCGGCCCAGGCGGTGGCGACTGGGGCCGCCTGTCGATCATGGTGCAGTACCACTGCCGTGTGGAACATCTGTTCAACGTCGGCCCCGGCGCCTTCAACCCGCCGCCCAAGGTGGACTCGGCCATCGTGCGCCTGGTACCGCATGAAACCCTGCCACACCCGGCCAGGGATCACCGCCTGCTCGAGCGCGTGGTGCGCGAGGCCTTTAACCAGCGCCGCAAGACCCTGCGCAATACACTCAAGCAGTTGCTGCCGGCCGAAGCTATCGAGGCTGCCGGCGTCGACGGCAGTCTGCGCCCCGAGCAACTGGACCTGGCCGCCTTCGTCCGTCTGGCCGACCAACTGGCCCTGCAGCCCTCCGCTGCGCAGGACTAAACTGCAATCAAGCTCAACGGATCACGCGCATGTCCGACCCTCGTTATCAGATCGACGTCAACGTCACCACCCGCTATCTGGCTGCGCAATCGCAGCCGGAGCAGAGTCGCTACGCGTTCTCCTACACCGTGACCATCGTCAATAACGGCGAGCTGCCGGCCCAGTTGCTGTCACGCCATTGGATCATCACCGATGGCGACGGCCGCGTGCAGGAAGTCCGCGGCGCCGGCGTGATCGGCCAGCAACCGCATATCGAACCGGGCGCCAGCCACACCTATAGCAGCGGAACGGTGATGACATCCCAGGTCGGCACCATGCAGGGCAGTTATCAGATGCTCGCCGAGGACGGCAAACGTTTCGACGCCTCCATCGCACCGTTCCGCCTGGCGGTGCCCGGAGCGCTTCACTGATGGCCGTCTATGCCGTCGGCGACCTGCAGGGCTGCCTGAAACCGCTCCAGTGCCTGCTCGAGCAGGTGGCTTTCGATCCCGCACACGACCAGCTGTGGCTGGTGGGTGATCTGGTCAACCGCGGCCCGCAATCGTTGGAAACGCTGCGTTTTCTCTACTCCATCCGCCATGCGCTTATCTGTGTGCTGGGCAACCATGACCTGCATCTGCTGGCGGTGGCACATAACATCGAGCGCCTGAAGAAGGGCGATACGTTGCGCGAGATTCTCGACGCGCCGGATCGCAACGACCTGCTCGACTGGCTGCGCATGCAGAAGCTGGTGCACCACGATACCGAGCGCAAGGTGACCCTGGTGCATGCCGGCATTCCGCCACAGTGGACGCTGGCCAAGGCGCTGCGCCGCGCCGCCGAGGTCGAAGAAGCACTGCGTGACGACGCCCGACTGCCGCTGTTCCTTGATGGCATGTACGGCAATGAGCCGGCCAAATGGAACAAGGACCTGCAAGGCGTCACCCGCTTGCGGGTGATCACCAACTATTTCACCCGCATGCGCTTCTGCACGGCGGATGGCACGCTGGACTTGAAAACCAAGGAAGGCATCGACAACGCGCCGCCCGGCTTCGCCCCCTGGTTCAGCCACCCGCAGCGCAAGATGCGCGGCGAGAAGATCATCTTCGGTCACTGGGCAGCGCTGGAAGGCAATTGCAACGAGCCAGGCCTCTACGCCCTGGATACCGGGTGCGTCTGGGGTAATGCAATGACCCTGCTCGATGTCGACAGCGGCACGCTTCACCGCTGTACCTGTCCCAAGCAATGAGCGCCCGAGGCGTCTAAGGAATCACTGGAAGGCCGAACATGAGCGAATTCAAGCGTATATCCCCACAACAGGCGCACGAGCTGCGCGCCCAGGGCGCCGTGGTGGTCGACATTCGCGACCCGCACAGCTTTGCCAACGGCCATATCAGCGGCTCGCGTCACCTGGACAACCACTCGCTGCATGACTTCATCACCCGCGCCGACCTCGACGCGCCGCTGATCGTGTCCTGCTATCACGGCAACTCCAGCCAGGGCGCGGCCGCCTATCTGGTGGGCCAGGGTTTCTCCGAAGTCTACAGTCTCGACGGCGGTTTCGAGCTTTGGCGCACCACCTACCCAAGCGAAACGGCGCAAAGTTCCGAAGAATAAATTTCTTCATGCGGCAGGCCGCGCCCGCTCTGGCCTGCCGCCACTTCCCGATGCACGGTAACCGCCAGTTATCGTTTTCCCACCCTTGACGCTCTGCAGAACGAACTATCCTGTTACTCAGGCCATCCCACTGAAGGTAGAGCCGGCCAACCGGCATCGGGCCATCGGTAACGACTTTTAGGTTTTGGGGGATACTTCCCGACTTCTTCGGAGCCGGCGCCACCCAGCACCTGCCTGCACGACCGATCCCGAGCCAGCTTTCAGCATCGAGCGAGGTGAAGTCATGAGCATTTTCAGTCACTTCCAACAACGTTTCGAGGCGACCCGCCAGGAGGAGTACTCGCTGCAGGAGTACCTCGAACTGTGCAAACAGGATCGCAGCGCGTACGCCACTGCGGCCGAGCGCCTGCTGATGGCCATTGGCGAGCCGGAGTTGCTGGACACCTCCAATGATCCACGGCTGTCACGCATCTTTTCCAACAAGGTGATCCGCCGCTATCCAGCCTTCGCCGACTTCCATGGCATGGAAGAATGCATCGACCAGATCGTCTCCTACTTCCGCCACGCTGCGCAGGGCCTGGAGGAGAAGAAGCAGATTCTCTACCTGCTGGGCCCGGTGGGTGGCGGTAAATCCTCGCTGGCCGAGAAACTCAAGCAACTGATGGAAAAAGTGCCCTTCTACGCCATCAAGGGCTCGCCGGTATTTGAATCGCCGCTGGGGCTGTTCAACGCCACCGAGGATGGCGCGATTCTCGAAGAGGACTACGGCATCCCGCGCCGCTACCTCAACTCGATCATGTCGCCCTGGGCCACCAAGCGCCTGCAGGAGTTCGGCGGCGATATCAGCCAGTTCCGCGTGGTCAAGCTCTACCCCTCGATCCTCAACCAGATCGCCGTGGCCAAGACCGAGCCGGGCGACGAGAACAACCAGGACATCTCGGCGCTGGTCGGCAAGGTGGACATCCGCAAGCTGGAGGAATACCCGCAGAACGACGCCGATGCCTACAGCTACTCGGGCGCGCTGTGCCGGGCCAACCAGGGCCTGATGGAATTCGTCGAGATGTTCAAGGCGCCGATCAAGGTCCTGCACCCGTTGCTGACCGCAACGCAGGAAGGCAACTACAACAGTACCGAAGGCCTCGGCGCGATTCCCTACAGCGGCATCCTGCTGGCCCACTCCAACGAATCGGAATGGCACAGCTTCCGCAACAACAAGAACAACGAAGCCTTCATCGACCGTATCTACATCGTCAAGGTGCCTTACTGCCTGCGCGTCACCGATGAAATCCGCATCTATGACAAGTTGCTGATCAACAGCTCGCTGGCCAGGGCGCATTGCGCGCCGGACACCCTGAAGATGCTCGCCCAGTTCAGCGTGCTGAGCCGCCTAAAGGAGCCGGAAAACTCCAATATCTATTCGAAGATGCGCGTCTACGACGGCGAAAACCTCAAGGACACCGACCCGAAAGCCAAGTCGATCCAGGAGTACCGCGACAGCGCCGGCGTCGACGAGGGGATGAACGGTCTGTCGACCCGCTTCGCCTTCAAGATTCTCTCCAAGGTGTTCAACTTCGACCCTCACGAAGTGGCGGCCAACCCGGTGCACCTGCTCTACGTGCTGGAGCAGCAGATCGAGCAGGAGCAGTTCCCCGCCGAGGTACGCGAACGCTACCTGCGCTACATCAAGGAGTATCTGGCACCGCGCTACATCGAGTTCATCGGCAAGGAAATCCAGACCGCCTACCTGGAGTCCTACAGCGAGTACGGGCAGAACATCTTCGACCGCTACGTGCTGTACGCCGACTTCTGGATTCAGGATCAGGAATACCGCGACCCGGAAACTGGGGAGATACTCAATCGCGTGGCCCTCAATGAGGAACTGGAAAAAATCGAGAAGCCGGCCGGCATCAGCAACCCGAAGGATTTCCGCAACGAGATCGTCAACTTCGTGCTGCGCGCCCGCGCCAACAACAACGGCAAGAACCCCACCTGGCTCAGCTACGAGAAGCTGCGCGTGGTGATCGAGAAGAAGATGTTCTCCAACACCGAGGACCTGCTTCCGGTCATCAGCTTCAACGCCAAGGGCAGCAAGGAGGATCAGCAGAAGCACAACGACTTCGTCAAACGCATGGTCGAGCGCGGCTACACCGAGAAGCAGGTGCGCCTGCTGTCGGAGTGGTATCTGCGCGTACGTAAATCGCAATAAAGCAGCCGCAAGCTGCAAGCCTCAACCTGCAAGCGAAAGCGCCTGGCTTTTTCACTTGTAACTTGTAGCTTGCGGCTTGCAGCTGCCCCGGGAGGGGCTTATGAGTTACGTGATCGACCGACGCCTCAACGGCAAGAACAAGAGCACGGTGAATCGCCAGCGCTTTTTGCGGCGTTACCGTGAGCACATCAAGAAAGCGGTGGAAGAAGCGGTCAGCCGGCGCTCCATCACCGACATGGAGCACGGCGAACAGATCAGCATTCCCGGTCGCGATATCGACGAGCCGGTGCTGCATCACGGCCGCGGCGGCAAGCAGACCATCGTCCACCCCGGCAACAAGGAGTTCACCACCGGCGAACGTATCCCCCGCCCGCAAGGCGGTGGCGGTGGACGTGGCAGCGGCAAGGCGAGCAACTCCGGCGAAGGCATGGACGAGTTCGTCTTCCAGATCACCCAGGAGGAGTTTCTCGACTTCATGTTCGAGGACCTGGAACTGCCCAATCTGGTCAAACGTCACCTGACCGGAGCCGAGACCTTCAAGACCGTACGCGCCGGCATCAGCAACGAAGGCAACCCGTCGCGCATCAATATCGTGCGCACCCTGCGCTCGGCCCATGCTCGGCGTATCGCCCTATCCGGCTCCAGCCGCGCCAAGCTGCGCGAAGCCAAGGCCGAACTGGAACGCCTGCGACGGGAAGAGCCGGACAACTTCGGCGACATCCAGGCCATGCAGGAGGAAATAGAACGCCTCAGCGCACGCATCCATCGCGTGCCCTTCCTCGACACCTTCGACCTCAAGTACAACCTGCTGACCAAGCAGCCCAACCCCAGCTCCAAGGCGGTGATGTTCTGCCTGATGGACGTCTCCGGCTCCATGACCCAGGCCACCAAGGACGTCGCCAAGCGCTTCTTCATCCTCCTGTACCTGTTCCTCAAGCGGAACTACGACAAGATCGACGTGGTGTTCATCCGCCACCACACCAGTGCCAAGGAAGTGGACGAGGAGGAATTCTTCTACTCCCGCGAAACCGGCGGCACCATCGTCTCCAGCGCCCTGAAGCTGATGCAGGAAGTGATGGCCGAGCGCTACCCGATCAACGAATGGAACATCTACGCCGCCCAGGCTTCGGACGGCGACAACTGGAACGACGACTCCCCGGTATGCCGGGATATATTGATCAACCAGATCATGCCGTTCGTGCAGTACTTCACCTACGTCGAGATCACCCCACGTGAGCACCAGGCGCTGTGGTTCGAGTACGAACAGGTGGCCGAAGCCTTCGCCGACAGCTTCGCCCAGCAGCAACTGGTGTCCGCCGCGGACATCTACCCGGTGTTCCGCGAACTGTTCCAGCGTCGCCTGGTGAGTTGAGGGCCTAGCCATGAATGCCAGCACGAGAAAGCGCGAGCCGATCTCCACCGGTTCGGAATGGACCTTCGAGCTGATCCGCCAATACGACAAGGAAATCGCGCGCATCGCCGAACGCTATGCGCTGGACACCTACCCGAACCAGATCGAAGTGATCACCGCCGAACAGATGATGGATGCCTACGCCTCGGTGGGCATGCCGCTGGGCTATCACCATTGGTCGTACGGCAAGCACTTCCTCGCCACCGAGAAAGGCTACAAGCGCGGCCAGATGGGCCTGGCCTACGAGATCGTGATCAATTCCGATCCGTGCATCGCCTACCTGATGGAAGAAAACACCATCTGCATGCAGGCGCTGGTGATCGCCCATGCCTGCTATGGTCACAACAGCTTCTTCAAGGGCAATTACCTGTTCCGCACCTGGACCGACGCCAGCTCGATCATCGACTACCTGGTGTTCGCCAAGCAGTACATCATGCAGTGCGAGGAGCGCTACGGCATCGATGCAGTGGAGGAGTTGCTCGACTCCTGCCACGCGCTGATGAACTACGGCGTCGACCGTTACAAACGCCCCTACCCCATCTCCGCCGAAGAAGAGCGGCGGCGCCAGAAGGAACGCGAGGAACACCTGCAGAAGCAGATCAACGATCTGTGGCGCACCATCCCCAGAAGTGCGGACAAGGGCAGCGAGAAGGACAACAAGCGCTTCCCCGCCGAGCCGCAGGAAAACATCCTCTACTTTCTGGAAAAGCACGCGCCGCTGCTGGAGCCCTGGCAGCGCGAGGTGATCCGCATCGTGCGCAAGATCGCCCAGTACTTCTACCCGCAGCGCCAGACCCAGGTGATGAACGAAGGCTGGGCCACCTTCTGGCACTACACCCTGATGAACGACCTGTACGACGAGGGCCTGGTCACCGACGGTTTCATGATGGAGTTCCTGCAATCGCACACCAGCGTGGTCTACCAGCCGCCGTTCGACAGTCCTTACTACAGCGGCATCAACCCCTACGCTCTGGGCTTCGCCATGTACCGCGACATTCGCCGTATCTGCGAGGAGCCCACCGATGAAGACAAACGCTGGTTCCCGGACATTGCCGGCAGCGACTGGCTGACCACCCTCAAGTTCGCCATGACCAGCTTCAAGGACGAGAGCTTCATCCTGCAATTCCTCTCGCCCAAGGTCATCCGCGACTTCAAACTGTTCGGCATCCTCGATGACGACCAGAAAGACGAGTTGCTGGTGCCGGCCATCCATGACGAATCCGGCTATCGCACCATCCGCGAACTACTCGCCGCGCAGTACAACCTGGGCAACCGCGAGCCCAACGTGCAGATCTGGAACATCGACCGCCGCGGCGATCGCTCGCTGACCCTGCGCCATCAGCAACACGATCGCAAGCCACTGGGCGACTCCACCGGCGAGGTGCTCAAGCACCTGCATCGCCTATGGGGTTTCGATATCCACCTGGAGGTGTGCCAGGGCGACCAGTTGATCACCACTCAGCATGTGCCACCACGCGGTAGCGCGGAGAGCGACAACGAATACCCACGGCTGGACCTGGTCATCCCGCCTATTTGATCGCTTACCGGCCGCCTTCTCTCGATCTTCGGTATCCTCTGCACTCAGTGGAGGAACACCTATGCAGATCTACAAAGTCGGCGGCGCAGTGCGTGATCGCCTGCTCGGCCGCCCCGTCAGCGAAGTGGACTGGGTCGTGGTCGGCGCCAGTGCAGAACAGATGCAAGAGCTCGGTTATCGCCCGGTGGGCGCCGATTTTCCTGTGTTCCTGCATCCGCAGACGGGTGAGGAATATGCCCTGGCACGCACCGAGCGCAAGAGTGGCCGCGGCTATGGCGGTTTCACCTTTCACGCCAGCCCCGACGTCACCCTGGAAGACGACCTGACCCGCCGCGACCTGACCGTCAACGCCATGGCTGAGGACGATCAGGGCAGACTGATCGATCCTTACGGCGGTCAGAAGGATCTTCAGGCGCGTCTGCTGCGCCACGTGTCCCCGGCCTTCGCCGAAGATCCGCTACGCGTACTGCGCGTCGCCCGCTTCGCCGCACGCTACGCCCCGCTCGGTTTCAACGTCGCACCAGAAACCTTGGAACTGATGCGCGAACTGGCAGAGTCCGGCGAACTGGGCCACCTCACCGCCGAACGTAGCTGGAAGGAAATTTCCCGTGCGCTTATGGAGCCGCGCCCGGACGTGTTCATCCAGGTGCTACGCGATTGCGGCGCGCTGGCGGCGCTGCTGCCGGAAGTGGATAAGTTGTTCGGCGTGCCGCAACCGCAGGCGCACCACCCTGAAGTTGACACCGGCGTGCACGTGCTGAGCGTGCTGCGCCAGTGTGCGGAGCACGAGCAACCGCCTAACGTGCGCTGGGCCTGCCTGCTGCATGATGTCGGCAAGGGGTTGACGCCGGAGGCCGAATGGCCGCGGCATATCGCTCATGAGCACAAGGGGCTGCGCCTGATCCAGGCGATCAATGAACGCTGCAAGGCGCCACGCGACTGCGCCGAACTGGCAGCGCTGGTGGGCGAGTTTCATACCCACGGCCACCGCGCGCTGGAGCTGCGCCCTTCGACGCTGCTCGAGCTGCTACAGCGCTTCGACGTGTTCCGCCGCCCGCAGCGCTTCGCCGAGTTCGTCGCCGCTTGCGAGATGGATGCCCGCGGCCGCCAGGGATTGGAACAACGCGACTACCCACAAGCCGCTTACCTTTTGGGCGCCGCCGAGGTAGCGCGGCAGGTGGCGGTCAAGCCGCTACTGGAGAAGGGCTTCAAGGGCGCGGAGCTGGGCGAGGCGCTCAACCGCGAACGCCTGCATGCGCTCAAGACCTACAAACAACAGCACGCCTCGTAGGAGCGGCTGGGCGGCATTCCGTTTCAGCCGCGATCATCACAGCTCCGCGGCCCGCCTTTTCGCGGATGAATCCGCTCCTACCGGTCAGCTCCAACCCGTAGCCCGGATGCAATCCGAGACATTCCCAGCGTCTGTTCTCCCGGATTGCATCCGGGCTACGAAGAGCGCGCCTGCAGCAGTTCGGCCGGCGTCAACTCGGCGCCGCGCCACTGGAAGGCCGCTGGCCATAACTGCTGATCGATCTGCGCCGAGGCCCAGAGTTCGGCGAACGAACGACCATCGACCGGGTGACACACCTGCGGCGCTAGCAAGGCCAGCGGCCAGAGCACGAAGGCGTTCTTGAGAATTTCCGCCCGAGGCAGGATCAGACCGTTGAAGTTGCCGACCTGCTCGCCATACAGCAGCACATCGATATCCAGCGGCAGGCCCTTGCGGTCAGGCGCGTAGCGGCCGTTATCAGCCTCGATGAACTTCAGCCGGCGATCCAGCTCCAGCAGCGGCAGAGCGGTTTCGCCGACCACCACCAGATTGAAGAAATTGCCGCTCTTGATGCCCACCGCATGGCTTTCGAAGACAGGCGAGCAGCGCATGTCGCTGAGCAGGCCAGCCAATGCATCGAGCCCGGCACAAAGATGAGCCTCACGCTGCACATTGCTGCCGAGGCCGAGATAGACGCGAGTCAGAGGCATCCGCGCTCGATCTCCACGCCTACGCCACCGTGTGCGGCGGGTACTGCACCGGGCTTGGTCAATTTCAGGCGAATCCAGGGAATATCGAATTCATCCATCAGGAGCTGCACCAGGCGCTCGGCGAAGGTCTCGACCAGAATGAACTGCGATTCGGCCGCGAAGGCCTGGATGCGCGTGGACACGCTGGCGTAGTCGAGCGCCAGATTGAGGTCATCACCCGCTGCGGCCGGGCGGTTGTCCCAGGCCATCTGCAGGTCCAGGCGCAGGCACTGGCGAATGTCGCGCTCCCAATCGTAGGCGCCGATCACCGTGTCGACTTCCAGCCCCTCGATAAATACTCTGTCCACCGCACTCTCCGCGCCACGACAAGGGCGCTGCACCTCGTTAGAATCGGGCCACCCCATGCCCTGGAATGGCCACCATGTTCTGGCTTCTGGCAATCCTTGCCTACCTGCTCGGTTCGTTGTCCTTCGCCATCCTGCTCAGCCGACTCGCTGGCGGGCCGGACCCGCGTGTCAGTGGTTCGGGCAACCCCGGCGCCACCAACATGTTGCGCGTGGCCGGCAAGAAGCTCGCCGTCATGACGCTGATCGGCGACCTGTTTAAAGGCCTGCTGCCGATCCTGATCGCCAAGCTGTTCGGCCTCAGCCTGCACCAGCAGGCCTGGATCGGGCTGGCGGCGGTCGTCGGCCATCTTTACCCGCTGTACTTCCGTTTTCGTGGCGGCAAGGGCGTCGCCACTGCCGCCGGCATGTTGCTCGGCCTCTATCCACCGGCCGCCTTGCTTGCTCTGGCGGCCTGGGCGCTGGTGTTCCTGCTGACCCGCACCAGCTCGCTGGCATCGCTGATCGCCACGCCGCTGACGCTACCGCTGCTGGCCTGGCAACAACCGGAGGCCTTGTTACCGGCCTGCGTACTCACCGGTTTGATCGTGTGGCGGCACCGCAGCAATCTGCGCGATCTGTTCGCCGGTCGCGAACGGCGTTTTTGATTCGATAACAAAAACTGTAGGAGCGAGCTCTGCTCGCGAATTTTCCGGTTCGCGAGCAGAGCTCGCTCCTACGCGTAAATCCCTTGGGGCGCTCACAGCGCTGGCAGCGACTCCATCGGCCAACGCGCCTGTACCTTAATCGCCAGGTCTTCATGCTGCCCGGCCAGCAAACGCTGGCAACCGGCATAGGCGATCATCGCACCGTTGTCGGTGCAGAAACGCGGACGCGCGTAGAACACCTTGCCCTTCATTTCACCCAGCATACGTTCCAGATGCTCACGCAGCGCCTTGTTGGCGCTCACGCCGCCAGCGATCACCAGGCTCTTCAGCCCGCTCTGCTTGAGCGCGCGCTTGCACTTGATGGTGAGAGTCTCAACCACTGCCTGCTGGAAGGCCAGCGCGATGTCGCGCCGGGCTTGGTCGAGGTCGTCGCCACTGTCGCGGCATTGCTGCCAGGTGTTCAAGGCGAAGGTCTTCAGGCCGCTGAAACTGAAATCCAGGCCCGGGCGATCGGTCATCGGCCGCGGGAAGACGAAGCGCCCCGGCGTGCCCTGCTCCGCCAGCTTGGCGATCTCCGGGCCGCCGGGGTAATTCAGCCCCATCAGCTTGGCAGTCTTGTCGAAGGCCTCACCGGCGGCATCGTCCAGCGACTCGCCGAGCAATTGGTACTGACCGATGCCATCGACCCGCACCAACTGGGTGTGGCCGCCGGACACCAGCAAGGCGACGAACGGAAAGGCCGGCGGCTGTTCTTCCAGCATCGGTGCCAGCAGGTGACCTTCCATATGGTGCACGCCGACGGCCGGAATGCCCCAGGCAAAGGCCAGCGCCTGCGCGCAGGAAGCGCCCACCAGCAGCGCCCCGACCAGGCCGGGGCCCGCCGTGTAGGCCAGTGCATCGATATCGCTGGCCTGCTTGCCCGCTTCATCCAGCACCTGGCGGATCAGCGGCAGCATGCGTTTGACGTGATCACGCGAGGCCAACTCGGGCACCACGCCGCCATACACACGGTGCAGGTCGATCTGGCTGAACAGGGCGTCAGCCAGCAGGCCGCGCTCGCTGTCATAGAGCGCGACGCCGGTTTCATCGCAGGAAGTTTCCAATCCCAGTACGAGCATAGAGCTTGAACCTTGGTTTGCCGCGTGGAACAAAGGCGCGCATGATAAGCGCCGCCCGGCGGAGCGACCAGCGCTTTTCGACCTAAGGGCTTTGCATTCCGCGCGACGAGGCGGTAACATCCGCAACCCTTGAAAACCGACGCATCCCGAGCCATCTGCCGGGCACGCGTTGAAACCGGTAATTAAAGATAGGTACGACCTGGATGCCAGCCGTCAAAGTTAAAGAGAACGAACCCTTCGACGTAGCCCTGCGTCGTTTCAAGCGCTCCTGCGAAAAAGCCGGTGTACTGGCTGAAGTTCGCAGCCGCGAATTCTACGAAAAGCCGACCGCTGAGCGTAAGCGCAAAGCCGCTGCCGCTGTTAAGCGTCACGCCAAGAAAGTGCAGCGCGAGCAGCGCCGCAGCGTTCGCCTGTACTAATACCGTACACGCCACGCTCGAATGCCCGGTTCATACCGGGCATTGCATTTGAAAACTCCGCCTCGCGCTTAGCGAGTGAGCGGAGTTTTTGCTTTTCTACCCATCCGTTGTCCAGCGCCTGCGCCGGGCAGTATGCTGAGCGTCTATGGCCGGCCTGATCCCGCAATCCTTCATCGATGACCTGCTCAACCGCACCGACATCGTCGATGTGGTGAGTTCGCGCATCCAGCTGAAGAAGACCGGCAAGAACTACAGCGCCTGCTGTCCTTTCCACAAGGAAAAGACCCCCTCCTTCACCGTCAGCCCGGACAAGCAGTTCTACTACTGCTTCGGCTGCGGCGCCGGCGGCAATGCCCTCGGCTTCGTCATGGACCACGATCAACTGGAGTTCCCCCAGGCGATCGAGGAACTGGCCAAGCGCGCCGGCATGGACGTGCCGCGCGAGGAAAGCGGCCGCGGACACAAACCCAGGCAGCCGGTCGACTCGCCGCTCTATCCGCTGCTCAATGCCGCTTCCGAGCACTATCGCCAGGCCCTGAAAAGCCATCCACAGCGCAAGTACGCCGTGGACTATCTCAAGGGCCGCGGCCTGACCGGCGAGATCGCCCGTGACTTCGGCATCGGCTTCGCGCCGCCCGGCTGGGACAACCTGCTCAAGCATCTGGGCGCCGACGCCCTGCAGCAGAAAGTCATGATCGACGCCGGCCTGCTGATCGAGAACGCCGAGAACGGCAGGCGCTATGATCGTTTCCGCGACCGCATCATGTTCCCCATCCGCGACAGTCGCGGCCGGGTGATCGCCTTTGGCGGCCGCGTGCTGGGCGACGACAAGCCCAAGTACCTGAACTCACCGGAAACCCCGGTGTTCCACAAGGGCCAGGAACTCTACGGCCTGTACGAGGCGCGCAAGCACAACCGCGACCTTGACGAGATCATGGTGGTCGAAGGCTACATGGACGTCATCGCCCTCGCTCAGCAGGGCCTGCGCAATGCCGTGGCGACCCTGGGCACGGCCACCAGCGAGGAGCACCTCAAGCGCCTGTTCCGCATCGTGCCCAGCGTGCTGTTCTGCTTCGACGGTGACGCCGCCGGACGCAACGCCGCCTGGCGCGCCCTGGAATCAACACTGTCGAGCCTGCAGGATGGCCGCCGCGCACGCTTTCTGTTTCTGCCCGACGGCGAAGACCCGGACACCCTGGTACGCGCCGAAGGCACCGACGCCTTCCGCGCGCGCATCAACCAGCATGCCCAGCCACTGGCCGACTACTTCTTCCAGCAACTGTGCGAAGAAGCCGACCCGCGCTCGCTGGAAGGCAAGGCGCATCTGGTGACCCTGGCCGCGCCGTTGATCGACAAGATTCCCGGCAACAACCTGCGCGCCCTGATGCGCCAGCGTCTGAGCGAGATCACCGGTCTTTCCGGCGAAGCCATGAGCCAGGTCGCCAGCGCCCCACGCAGCCATTCGCCAAGCACGCCCAGCCAGGCGCCCAGCAGCGACTACCCGGATTACGGCGACATTCCTGATAGCGGCTACTACGACAACCTGCCGGACGTCGGCGGCTACGAGCAGCCCTCCCCACCCCAGCAGCAACATTACGAGCGCAACAACGAAGGCGGCAAAGGCAGCTGGAAGAAAGACGGCGGCGGCAAGTGGAACAAGAAGGGAAAGGGCGATTTTGCGCCACGTGCCCCGCGTACCGCGGTGAGCGTCGAATCACCACATCTGATCGCCCTGCGCACCCTGCTGCACCATCCGCAGCTGGCGCAAAAGGTCGAGGATGTCAGCCATTTCGCCGACGAAGAGGACACCTACGCGCAACTTCTCGTAGCGCTGGTCGGCGCTCTGCAGAAGGCGCCCAACCTGCGCTCGCTGCAACTGATCGCCCGCTGGCACGGCACCGAGCAAGGTCGCCTGCTAAGGGCACTGGCAGAAAAGGAATGGCTGATTCAGGGCGACAACCTTGAACAGCAGTTTTTCGACACCATTACTACACTTGCAAATAGTCAATCGCAGAGGCGGCGTGAAAAGGCGCTCCGCAGCATCATTCATAAAAGCCCCAGCGAGCTCACAGACGAGGAAAAGACATTGCTCAGAGAGCACTACAGCCTCACTTCCTCACCGAGCAGCAAGTCCCCAACTGGCGCCTAGAGCCAAAACCGAGGTATAATCCTCGGCTTGTTTTCAGCCCGCCAAGACCTTCAGTGGATAGGGTGTTATGTCCGTAAAAGCGCAACAGCAATCTCGTTTGAAAGAATTGATCAGCCGTGGTCGCGAGCAGGGTTACCTGACGTACGCGGAGGTCAATGACCACCTGCCGGAAGATATTTCCGATCCGGAACAGGTGGAAGACATCATCCGCATGATCAACGACATGGGGATCAACGTATTCGAGAGTGCTCCGGATGCGGACGCCCTGTTGTTGGCCGAAGCCGACACCGACGAGGCTGCAGCCGAAGAAGCCGCTGCCGCCCTCGCCGCCGTTGAGACCGATATTGGCCGCACCACCGACCCGGTGCGCATGTACATGCGCGAAATGGGTACCGTGGAACTGCTGACCCGCGAAGGCGAGATCGAAATCGCCAAGCGCATCGAGGAAGGCATCCGCGAAGTCATGAGCGCCATCGCTCACTTCCCCGGCACTGTCGACGGCATCCTCGCCGAATACAACCGCGTCACCACCGAAGGCGGCCGCCTGGCCGAAGTCCTCAGTGGCTACATCGACCCGGATGACGGCAGCGTGCCTGACGAAGCTGCCGCCCCTGTTCCCGTCAAGGAAGGCGCCGCCGCTGAAGAAAGCGACGACGAAGAAGAAGACGAGAACGGCGACGACGAGGAAGAAGAAGGCGATGGCGGCCCGGACCCGGAAGAAGCGGCTCGCCGTTTCACCGCCGTGGCCGAGCAGCAGGACAAGGTCCAGAAGGCCCTGAAGAAGCATGGTCGTGGCAGCAAGCAGGCCATCGAAGAGCTGGCCGCCCTGGCCGAGCTGTTCATGCCGATCAAGCTGGTGCCCAAGCAGTACGAAGCCCTGGTCACCCAGGTGCGCGATGCCCTGGACCGCCTGCGTGCGCAAGAGCGCGCCATCATGCAGCTGTGCGTACGTGATGCGCGCATGCCGCGTGCCGACTTCCTGCGCCTGTTCCCAGGCAACGAAATCGACATGGACTGGGCCGGCGACCTGGCCAAAGGCAAGGCCAAGTACGCCGAAGCCCTGGGCAACCTGCAGGGCGACATCCAGCGCTGCCAGCAGAAGCTGGCCGACCTGGAAGCCGAGTGCAGCCTGAGCCTGGCCGAGATCAAGGACATCAACCGTCGCATGTCCATCGGTGAGGCGAAAGCTCGCCGCGCCAAGAAGGAAATGGTCGAGGCCAACCTGCGTCTGGTCATCTCCATCGCCAAGAAGTACACCAACCGCGGCCTGCAGTTCCTCGACCTGATCCAGGAAGGCAACATCGGCCTGATGAAGGCGGTGGACAAGTTCGAATACCGTCGCGGCTACAAGTTCTCGACCTACGCCACCTGGTGGATTCGCCAGGCGATCACCCGCTCGATCGCCGACCAGGCGCGCACCATCCGTATTCCGGTGCACATGATCGAGACGATCAACAAGCTCAACCGCATCTCCCGTCAGATGCTCCAGGAAATGGGTCGCGAGCCCACTCCAGAAGAGCTGGGCGAGCGCATGGAAATGCCCGAGGACAAGATCCGCAAGGTATTGAAGATCGCCAAAGAGCCGATCTCCATGGAAACCCCGATTGGCGATGACGAAGATTCGCACCTGGGCGACTTCATCGAGGACAGCACCATGCAGTCCCCGATCGACGTGGCCACGGTCGAAAGCCTCAAGGAAGCCACTCGCGAAGTGCTGGCCGGCCTCACTGCCCGTGAAGCCAAGGTCCTGCGCATGCGCTTCGGTATCGACATGAACACCGACCACACCCTCGAGGAAGTGGGCAAACAGTTCGATGTCACCCGTGAGCGTATTCGTCAGATCGAAGCCAAGGCGCTGCGCAAGCTGCGTCACCCGACGCGAAGCGAGCACCTGCGCTCCTTCCTCGACGAGTGATACCAGAACCCCCGGCCCAGGCCGGGGGTTTTGCTTTCTAGCCTCGACACCCTGACATTGCATCGTTACGCGGAAATTTCTCCCGCCTGGTCAAGCGGTTGGCGCTGGCGATAACGCACCGGTATAATCCGCCGGCCTTCTGGGGGCCTATAGCTCAGTTGGTTAGAGCACTCGACTCATAATCGATTGGTCGCAGGTTCAAGTCCTGCTGGGCCCACCACCTTCAAAGCCGCGCACTGCGCGGCTTTTGTGTATCTGGTTACAAGCCACCTCCTCCAGTAAACGCCACATTTTGTCCACACTCAGCAGCAGAATCGCGAGTCGACTCGCTGGTATTGACTCGCACTGGTTGGACACTGAGCCGAATAGTCGGCATTATCGGCTCAACTTGTGAGCCGAATAGGCTCTCGATTCGGCTCATAGATGAGTCTCCCTTATGAACGACGCACTCTGGATCTGGCAGCAGCCCGACTGGCCACAGTTCAGTTGGCAAGCCGAAGCGCTGGCACCGCTACTGCGCGCTTGCAGTCAGGCTCAAGGGCGTTTGTTGGGCATGCTCGGCGCAGTGGGCAGTGACACCGAAGTGCAGAGCAGCCTGGATGCCATGCTACAGAACATCGTCACCTCTTCTGCCATTGAGGGTGAGCAGTTGAATGTCGGTTCGGTGCGCTCATCACTGGCGCGGCGCTTGGGGCTGAGCGAAGAAGACCGCACAACGTCCCGCTCCGAAGGCCTGGCAAACCTGCTGCTCGATGGCACCCACGCACATCAACAACCGCTAGATGAACAACGACTGTTCACCTGGCACCGATGGCTATTCCCCACCGATGGCCAACTGCTGGCTCGACCGCTACACATCGGCAAATTGCGCGGCGAAGAGCTGATGCAGGTGGTTTCCAGTCGCATCAATCAACCGACCGTACATTTCGAAGCCCCTCCCCGCGCAGGGCTGGAAGCGCAACTGACGGACTTTCTCGCTTGGTTTGAGAGCAGCCGCAGCGATGCCGGTCTCGATCCCTTTCTGCGGGCCGGCATTGCGCATTTTTGGTTCGTGACCCTGCACCCCTTCGATGATGGCAACGGTCGCCTTACCCGCGCCATCACTGACCTGGCACTGGCTCAGGGCGAACAGCAGGCCATCCGCTTTTACGCGATGTCCGCGAGCATCCTCGAGGACCGCGCCGGTTACTACCGCATCCTCGACGCCAGTCAGAAAGGCACGCTGGATATCACCAACTGGCTGCAGTGGTTTCTCGCAACCTTACTCAACAGCCTGGAGCAGGCCCTTGCTCGTATCGACCGCGTGCTGGTCAAGGCGCGCTTCTGGCAGGCACACCGCAGCCAAACCCTATCGACCGAGCAGATAAAAGTGCTGAATCGCCTGCTCGATGGCGGCGAAAAGGGTTTCGAGAACGGTATCAGCGCGGCGCAGTACCAAGCCGTGGCTAAGGTATCCAAAGCCACCGCCACCCGTCATCTGAGCGATTTGCTGGAAAAGGGCTGCATCGAACGACTGCCCGGTGGCGGGCGCAGCACTCGTTACCAGATAGCACGCTGAGCACCTGAGCCGACCAAGTCAGCCTCAGGTGCGTCATCGCGCCATAGGACTATGGTCGCGATCCCCTTGAGCACTCGAAAGCAATTGGCCATTATCGGCTCAGTGCCAGGCAACTGGATTTCGGCACCCCTGCTCGCCCGCTACGCGGGCGCCCACCAAGCAGCTGCTCAAGGAAGAAAATGGATTACAGCCCGATAGTCGCTCAGGTCTGGGGCATGCTGGCCTGGTTTATCCCAGCAGTCCTGCTGATAGGCCTACTCAAATCGCCCTGGGCCAAGGGGCAGATCGGTGAACTGCTGGTGCGCCTGTTCGCCCACTGGCAGCTGGACAAGCAGACCTACCGCCGCCTGCACAACGTCACCCTGAACACGCCGGACGGCACCACGCAGATCGACCACGTTTTCCTCTCGCCCTACGGCATCTTCGTGCTGGAAACGAAGAACATGAGTGGCTGGATCTTCGGTGGCGAGAAGCAAGCGCAGTGGACGCAGAAGTTTCCCAAACGCAGCATCAAATTTCAGAACCCACTGCGGCAGAACTACAAACACCTCAAAGCCCTGGAAGCCACTCTCGGCGTTGATCCCGAGCACCTGCACTCGGTCATCACCTTTGTCGGCGGCAGCACATTCAAAACCGAAGTGCCGGCCAACGTGACCCAGGGCATTGGCTTTATCCGCTATATCCAGTCATTCCAACAGCCGCTATTCAGCGAGGCTGAAGTCGACGCCATGCTGCACACCTTGCAAACCGGCCGCCGCGCACCGATCCTCGCCACCCATCGCGAGCACGTGCAAAACCTCAAGCGCCGGAGTGATACGACAGCCGAGCGGCAATGCCCGAAATGCGGAAGCGCTCTGCTGATTCGCACGGTGAAGACAGGGCCGAAAGCGGGGGAGCAGTTTTGGGGATGCTCAATGTTTCCCAAGTGCCGAGTCATACAGACTACTTGAGATGCAGAAATCAATAGAAATCATGGTCTGTTCCCTATGATTTTTCGGAACAATATGCACATTAAGGCGAGTGTATGAGTGGTGGTCAAACCCAAAACGCAGCATTAACAACAGCTCTGGCATTTCACTACCAAGAAACAATCAGGGACAGACCACGATTTACCGCTGAGAAGCTTGGTCTGTCCATCGTTCCTCCCTGCACTGCGACCTCAAATCTGCCTTCACTAACCAAAGCTCTGCATAAAAGGCCCTGCGCACTGCCTGATTGCCGCGAACACATGCGGTGCCTGCTCGCCCAGCTCGGTCGAGCGCGCCAGCACTCGTTCCAGTGCTTGCAACTGCTCGCGGATCACTCCTTCTGGCCGTGCCACATCACAGACTTGAGCAAAATCCAGCAGCCCTTGTCGCGAGGCAAAGAGCGACTTGTTGCCTACAAGATCCAGCGCCAAAACGTCCTCTGGAATATAGGCAGTGGTGTTGACGATATCGTAGGCCGGTGCCAGCCGTGCATCGCGCTGGGTCGGGTTGGAATACAGCAGCCCGAAGTTCTTCAGGTGGGCGTCGCCGTTACCGACGATGCAGCTCAGGGTCACGATGGCGAATAGCTGTGCCAGCGAGCCTTGCACCTGCTCGGGCGCACAGAACAAACGGATGGCCTTGGCGATGGCCGAATAGCTCTTGCTGTACTTTTGCTGCGCAGCCAGCCCCATCAAGGCCGCCATGTCCTCGAAGCCGATGGGGTTGAGTTGTTTATCCCGGTCGAAACGGCGCATGACGAACAACTTGGCGTTGTCGGAAAGGTAGAATTCCGGCACCGCAATGCCCGCCTCTTTGGCGATGGACATGCAAAGGAACTCGTTGATCGCCAGCCCTGGAAACTCGTCTCGACCGCTCTTGATGATCAGCTCGGAAGTTTTCGAGGTGAAGCGTTGCGGCATCGCGTCCTGATGCTCCGGCACCAGCACCTTGGGCTGAACGCCCGAAATCCCGGCGCGCAGGATGTAGCGATCCACCAGGCTGGCAAAAATATCTTCTGCTCCATCCCAGGCGAGGATTTCTTCCAGTTTTTCGCCGGGGAATTGCTGTCTGCGCAGCAACGCATCCACCTCAGGCGAACTGACCGTCACCCGCCCGATAGGCGAACTGCTGCCAGACAGCGCCAACAGCAACATCGGGTCAAGGTTGGCCACCTTGGCCAGGCGGTTGCGTAGCTGTTCAAGGACGTAGCCTTCCGGCAGGTTCATCTGGAAAATGGGGTGCAGTTCCCGATGGCGGTATTCGTCCAGGCGTACCGGCATGAGCAAGCTGATCGCTGCCTGCGCCTTGGCATTCTCGTGGTAGCGGAACAGATAGTCAGTGCCACTGGCAAGCACCTTTCCGCTATCGCCCTCAGGCGTTGCAACCTGCAGTACCGCCGTCATCAGTCGAACACTCCATGTATTTCGTCCAGCGTGGGCATGGCTGCCGGCACCACATCGAGCTCGGCGTCGAGGGCTGCCAGCACGCGTGCATAGGCGATCATCCCCACCCTGAAATCGCCCCTCTCGATGGCGATGACCTTTTGCCGAGTTATGCCCGCAAGGGAAGCGAGCGCGGCCTGTGTCAGCCCGCGATGCAGACGGCGCTGGCGAAGCTGTTCACCAAGGCGCTGCGTGATGAGGGAATAGTCCATGTTCTTTATACGTAACAAATTAGGCTCGATGTAACGTATACACAACCCGCCAAAAAAAGCAAAGTGAATCCGGTTGCTTTCGCAGCCTGCTGAAGAATCGAGGCGATGCAGGCAATGCCGAACAGATGGCGCCCCCACCCAGTGTCCTGATGCCCAACGCACCAACCATTAACCGACGCTTTTAGCTCTGCCATATAAACGCCACACTTTTACCTGAACCTTTGCCCTTATTGCCCGGTCGGCTTTAAGTACCGTCGCGCTCCGCGGCGCCAGCAAAGGATGCGCGATATGCCGAACCGCGCCAGCAGGATCGACGTTTCACAATTGCAACTCGAACAGCTATGGCAGCGTTATCAGCGGGTACGCACTGCCACGGAAGGCCTCTGCGAGCCGCTGGAAGCCGAGGATTACGTGATCCAGAGCATGCCGGACGTCAGCCCGCCGAAATGGCATCTGGCACATGTGACCTGGTTCTTCGAGGCCTTCGTGCTGCAGCCATTCCTGCCGGGTTATCGCCCGCTGGATGAGCGCTACGACCATCTGTTCAATTCCTACTACAAGACCCACGGCACGCCCTTCGAGCGGGCGCGGCGGGGTTTGTTGTCGCGGCCGACGGTAAGCGAGGTGTACGCCTATCGCAGCCATGTCGATCTGGCCATGGAGCAGTTGCTCAACCGCATGGGAGCCGACCTCAATGACGAGGTGCTGCAGCGGGTGGAGTTGGGGCTGGAGCATGAGCAGCAGCATCAGGAGCTGCTGCTGATGGATATCAAGCACATCCTGGCGCAGAACCCGTTGTACCCGGTCTATCGCCACGACCTCAAGCCGGGTGGCGCCGAGGCGAGCGAGCTGCGCTGGATCAACTTTCCCGCCGGCTTGCGCCATGTCGGCCATGCCGGCGAGGAGTTCGCCTTCGACTGCGAGCGGCCGCGCCACCGCGTGTTCGTCGAGGCCTTTCAGCTGGCCAGCCGGCCGGTGAGCAATGGCGAGTACATGGAGTTCATCCGCGATGGCGGTTATCGCAGCACGGCGCTGTGGCTGGCGGATGGCTGGGACCATATCCAGCGCGCCGGCTGGCAGGCGCCGCTGTACTGGCAACGCGAGGGCGACGACTGGCTGGAGCTGGCCCTGGGCGGCCCGCGCGAGCTGGATCTGAATGCACCGGTCTGCCATCTGAGCTACTTCGAGGCCGAGGCCTTCGCCACCTGGGCGCAGGCGCGCCTGCCGCGCGAAGAAGAGTGGGAAGTTGCCGCGCAGGACGAACCGCTGCGGGGCAACTTCGTCGAGAACGATCATCTGCAGCCGGTAGCCGCTGGCGCCGGCGATGGCCTGCAGCAGCTCTATGGCGATGTGTGGGAATGGACCGCCAGCGCCTACCGGCCCTACCCCGGCTTTCGTCCGCTGGGCGGCAGCCTGGGTGAGTACAACGGCAAGTTCATGTCCGGACAGATGGTGTTGCGTGGCGGCAGCTGCGCCACCCCTGAGGATCACGTTCGCCCCACCTATCGCAACTTCTTCTACCCCACCATGCGCTGGCAGTTCTCCGGCCTGCGCCTGGCCAAGGAGCTCTGAGCATGGCATTGGCAATCCGCACCCACGAACAGTCCAGCAGCCCGGAACAGGAAAGCCTGCGCGAAGAAGTGTTGCGCGGCTTCGCGGCCAGTCCGAAGGCGATGTCGCCGAAGTTCTTCTACGATCACCGAGGCTCACAGCTGTTCGAACTGATCTGCCAGCAGCCGGAGTACTATCCGACGCGCACCGAGGAGACCATCCTGCGCCTGGCAGCGAATGATATCGCCGAGCTGGCCGGGCGCAACGCCAGCCTGGTGGAGCTAGGCAGCGGTGCCAGTCGAAAGATCCGTCTGCTGCTCGAAGCCCTGCGCCCGACGCGTTATCTGGGCATCGATATCTCCCGCGAGTTTCTGGATATCTGCACCCGTCGCCTGGCTGCCGACTATCGCTGGCTCGACGTGCACGCGCTGTACGCCGACTTCAGCCAACCGCTGAAATTGCCCGCCGAGGCGCTGGGGCAACGGCCGCTGGCGTTCTTTCCCGGCTCCAGCATCGGCAATTTTGACCCTGATGAAGCCCGTGCCTTTTTGCGTAATTTGCATCGGGCGCTGCCAGCCGGCAGCGGCTTGCTGATCGGCGTGGACCTGGTGAAGGACCGGCAGGTGTTGGAGCGCGCCTACAATGATGCGGCCGGGGTGACCGCGCTGTTCAACCTCAACCTGCTCGAGCGCATCCGCAACGAGCTGGACAGTGATATCGACCCGCGGCGCTTCGAGCATCGGGCCTTTTTCAACGAGGCCGAGTCGTGTATCGAAATGCACCTGATCAGCAAACAAGCGCAACAGGTACGCATCGAGGATCGCGTGTTCGACTTCGCCGCCGGCGAAACCCTGCACACGGAGAACTCCTACAAATACACGCCGAGCGGCTTTTGTGGATTGGCGGGTGAATGCGGCTTCGCCTCGGTCGCCATGTGGCGCGACCCGGCGCAGTTGTTCAGCGTGCATTTTTTGCGGCGGGAGTGATAGCCGTGTAGGAACAAATTTATTCGCGATCTAGTTTGGGCACCGAGTCGGGCCTATCGCGAATGAATTCGCTCCTACAGAGAGTGGGTGCCTTGGCTTCGTTGCTTGTGGGTCTCGGCGTTTGGCGATGAGGACGATGCCAGGGATGCAGCCAAGCGGTGAATGCCGCTTCGCCTCGGTCGCCATGTGGCGCTACCCGGCGCAGCTGTTCAGCGTGCATTTTTTGCGGCGGGAATGATGAGCGTGTAGGAGCGAATTTATTCGCGATCATGCTTGGCACCGAGTCGGGCCTATCGCGAATGAATTCGCTCCTACAGGGAGAGGGTGCCTTCGTTTGGTTCTCTCCCCCCTCTCCCATAAATGGGAGAGAGCCAATCACCAAGCGTCAACGTCCTCAGCATTCCGCATCACGGATGTGCTCCCGCGAATCAATGAGGTGCGTCGTTCGACTTCGGCCTCAGCGCTTGGCGATGATGTACACCGCGTGGACGATGCCGGGGATGTAACCGAGCAGGGTGAGCAGGATGTTCAGCCAGAACGCGCCGCCGAAACCCACCTGGAGGAACACGCCCAGCGGTGGCAGCAGAATGGCGATGAGGATGCGGATAAGGTCCATGTGGTACTCCTTTACGTTCCATAAGGGGTACTGAAACAGACCCAAGGCAGCGCCTTGCAGTTCATTCGCGATGACGACGCCTGCTGCAGTACTGAGAACCAGCCACTGGCACCAGCGGGGATATGACTTTAGTCTGGCGCCAGGATGGAATCGCCCATATGCCTGAACAACTACAACAAGAACGCATCATCGTCGCCGATGATCATCCGGTCTTCCGCGATGGTCTGTGCCGCATCGCCCAGCGCGTCTTTCCCCAGGCGCGCATCCTCGAAGCCGGAGACATGGAGGACGTGCTGCGCCTGGCACAAGCTGGCGCGGCGCCGAGCCTGTTCATGCTCGACCTGCTCTTCCCCGGTCAGTCACCGCAGGCCATTAGCGCATTGCGTGAGGCGTTTGCGCGCAGTTCGATCGTCGTCGTGTCGATGGTCGACAACCGCGAGCTGATCGATGAAGTGATGGCCGCAGGCGCGGATGGCTTTATCGGCAAGGCGACGCCACCCGATGAAATCGCCGCTGCGCTACTGGCCGTGCGCGACGGGGAGTTCGTCCTGACCCTGGGCCCCGCCGGCGTGCCGGCCTTCGCCGAAGACCGCCACCTGCTGGAACAGCTGACACCGCGGCAGCAGGAGGTTCTGCGTCTGGTGGTGCGCGGCCTGTCGAACAAGGAAATCGCCCGCGAGCTGGCGATCTCTCCCTTCACCGCGCGCATCCATGTTTCCTCGCTGCTGCGCACGCTGGACGTCAGCACCCGCGCCGCAGCCGCGGCCAAGGGTGCCAAGGCCGGGCTGATGTGACCCTCACGCGGCCTTGAGCTTGAGCTTCAGTGCCACCAGCAGTGAACGCAGCTCGGCGGGCTGCACCGGCTTCGACAGAATCGGGATATCGCTGTCACCCACCTGCTCCTGCACACGTCGCACGTCGTGGCCGGTCATGATGATCGCCGGCACCTTGCGCCCGCTGCTGCGACGCAGGTGCTGAATACAGTCGGCGCCCAAGGCCTCGGTGCCAAGGTCGAAGTCCGTCACGACCAGATCGAAATGCCTCGACGCATCGGGCATCGTGTTGAAGGTGGCGACCTCGCAGCCCCATTTCTTTAGCAAGGTCGCGGTGGCCAGCAGCACGTTGTGGTCATCCTCGATCAGGCACACGCGCAAACCATCGAGCATGCGCGGCATTTGCGGATCACTACGCCAGGTAGCCGGTTTCGCACTGGGCGCTTCGACCCGCTGCAGGCCGTCGATCAGCGCCCGCGTGCCGCGCGCCTCCACCGAATGAATATTCACGCGCATGTCCATCAGCGCGCCCAGCCGTCTGACGATCGCCAGGCCCAGGCCCATGCCCTCGACGTCGCTGTCTCGCTCCTGGCGCACGCGGTAGAACTCTTCGAAGACACTGTCCAGATGGTCGGCGGCAATACCGCGCCCCTTGTCGTAGACCTCGATGGCAACGCCTGGCCCGCGGCGCCGGCAGGCGATCAGCAGCGGCTTGCCGGGAGCGTATTTCAGGGCATTGGAAAGCAGGTTCTGCAGCATGGTGGTGAGCAGCACCGGATCGGCCCGCACGTGAATCGGCGGGCAGCGCAGGCGTACTTCGACGCCGGCCCAACGCGCCGCCTCGGCATTCTGCTGGATCAGTTGTTCAAGCAGAGGGCGCAACGCCAGCGGCTCCAGTTGCGGTACCACCTTGCCGCTATCGAGCGAGTACATGTCGAGAATGGTGCGGAACAGGCGCGCGACGCTGTGCAGCGACTTGTCGATGTTCTCCACTAGGCGCCGCTGCTCGGCGCCCAGACTGCTGTCACGCAGGCAGGCGGTGAACAGGCTGATGGAATGAATGGGTTGACGCAGGTCGTGGCTGGCCTGGGCGAGAAACTGCGATTTGGCGCGGATAGCCGCCTGCTCGGCCTCGGCCGCCTGGCGCGAGCGCCTGAGCAGGGCGTGCATATAGGCCGGCGCCATGATGGTGGTAAGCAGCAGCGTGACGATCAGGTAGGGCTGCGACTGCCAGTAAGGCGAGGTACTGGCGGTCAACGTCAGCGACAGCAGCGCCATGACCGTGGCCAGCAGCAGGTAACCGGAGCCGTAGCGCAGGCCGTAGCCGATGGTGACCCAAATCAGGATCGCGTAGACCGGCAGCATCGCCGCGCCGCCGTTTGTCAGTGCCACGGTGATACCGGCGTAATCGGTGAGCATGGTGAACAGCCGCCGCCCGCGATAGTGCCCCGGACGACGCAGAATATCGGACCAGATCAGCGCGGCCACGACGCAGAACAGGCCTTTGAGCAGGAAGATCTTCCACACCAGCGCGGGGTCGATCAGGGAAAAATGATACAGCGCTGCGGTGTAGCAGCCGGCGACGGCCACGAAGATCATGCGCACCCCGGCCTGGGCGCGCTCTGTGTCATAGGCGGAAACCTTCCTGGTCATGGCAACTCCCTGCTGACCGCTCTTATCTTGTCTGCCGGCACCTTAGGCCGGAGTCTGCCACCGGTGCAAGGAACTGGTTGGCAGGCGATTCGCCATCAGTACACCCGTACTATTTCGTGCCTGCCGCCGTCGTTCCTAGAATCCGGGCAACGCCTCGGCACCGGGTTGGGGCACGGTCATTGAAGGGAATGTCTGATGAACATCAAGGAACGAAGCCTGGCGATCGTCCTGAGTACCGTTGCACTGGCCTCGCTGAGCGGATGCCTGGCGCAGAACACGCAAACCCAGGGGCTGCAGAACACCCAGCTGGCCAGCGACCCATGCGCCCCGACCGCGACCAGCAGCCTGATCGCCACCGGGCGCAGCCTGCTGGACATGGCCAATACCGTGCTCGAGACCCAGCACAGCCTCAACGGCAACTCCGCCACTTACGCCCAGCGCATGCAGGTCGCGGAGAACGCACAGAAGGTCAACCAGGGCCACAACGTGCTGAGCAACGTCGAGACCCTTGCCGGTGCCGGCCAGCAGCCTTGCGTGCCCGCCGCGGCGCCAGCCAGCGCGTCGCGCTGACAAACGCCATTCAAAGCCGAACGTCGAGCTTGTCCAGCAGTAGCTCGGTCGGCAGGTCGGCGCTGACCAGTTGATTACGCCCACGCTGCTTGCCGCTGTACAGGCGGCGATCGGCGGTGCGGTACAGCTCGGCAGCGCTGCGACCATCGCTCGGCCAGGCGGCCAAACCGAAGGTGGCGGACAGTGCGATCTGAGCACCGTCGTACTCCAGCGGTTGATCGGCGATCTGCTTGCGCAGCTTTTCCACCAGCGGTTCGGCGCCCGCGCTGTCGGTGTGGCGCAGCAGCAGGCCGAATTCCTCCCCGCCCAGGCGCCCGAGAAAGTCGGTCACGCGCAGACGCTGCTGCAGTAGCTGGCAGATGTGCTGCAGGGCCATGTCGCCGGCATCGTGCCCCCACTGATCATTGACCTGCTTGAAGTGGTCGACGTCGAGCAGCACCAGCACCAGGTGCCCGCTGCTGCGCTCGGCCTCCTGGATGCTGCGCTGCAGGGCATGCTGAAAGCTGCCGCGGCTGGCCACGCCAGTCAGCGAGTCGGTCTGCGCCAGGCGCTCCAGCTCCTCGTATGCCTGCATGCGCAGGCCGTCGTAGATATGCACGAAGACCAGGATCAATACGCCGCACAGGGCAGCGTTGCCGACGTCGATCAGCCCATGAGTGTCCAGGTTCAGGTGGTTGTCGGCGAAGTACAGCAGCAGGCCGGCAAGCATGAACGGCGCAGTGAGCAGGAAGGCGCGACGCTTGCCCAGCAGCAGGTAGGCCAGCAGCGGAATCATGTACAGCCAGACGAACGCCGCCGAGGACGCATCCGGCATGGCGATGATGTAGAGGATGAAGCAGAAGGTCGGGATCAGGTACAGGTAGATCCACAAGTACAGATGCCTGGCGCCCTCGATGCGCCAGGCACCGAACAGCAGCAAGGCCGTGGACAGCACTTCAACGATGGCGAACGGATAGTTGCCGGCCAGCGCCTGCAGGATCGAAAAGCCACCGAGGGTCAGGCCGGTGGCGAGCAGGATGGTACGCACCAGTGCGCGCTTGCCAGCCTCCAGAAGGCCGTCGCTGTGCCCTGCGCCTACATCCCTGTGATCGTTATAGTTGCCATCGCCCATTTTATTGCCCAGCACCACCTGCGACGGTGCGCAGCCCCCGCGCTGCACACCTTCAGGCAACTATAGACGGCCTTGCCTGTTTTACACCGCGTAACCCATTACGCGCGGCAGCCACAGGGCGATTTCGGGGAAGATCGCCACCAGCAGCAGGGCGCTGGACATCACCACGACGAACAGTGCCGCCCAGCCGACGGTCTGCTCCAGACGTATCTTGGCGACTTCCGCCGTAACCATCAGGTTGATCGCCACCGGCGGGGTGAACTGGCCGATGGCAATGTTCATCGCCAGCAGGATGCCGAACCACACCGGGTTCCAGCCGAAATGCTGCATGACCGGAATCAGGATAGGCATCAGGATCAGGTAGATCGAGATGGCATCGAGCAGCATGCCGGCCAGCAACACGGCGAGCATCACCAGCGCCAGCAGCACCCAGCCGTTGTCCGACAGCGAGATCAGCCATTCGGCCAGGTGGCGGAAGGTGCCGAGCATGGTGCCAGCCCAGGCGAAGATGCCGGCCAGGGCGATGATCAGCATGACCACGCCGGAGATCACCCCGGCCTCGCCACACAGGCGCCAGAGGCTGCGCCAGTTCAGTTCGCGGGTGAGGAACAGGCCGACCAGCACGCCGTAGGTCACGCCGACCACAGCCGCTTCAGTGGGCGTGAACAGCCCGCTGCGCAGGCCACCGAGGATCAGTACCGGGGCGAACAACGCCGGCAACGCCTGCTTGAAACTCTCGCCCAGCGGCGGACGCTCGCCCTCCTCTGGGGATTCCCAACCATAGTGGCGCGATAGCAGCCAGGCCGGCAGCAGCAGAACCAGGCCGGCCAGGATGCCCGGGAACAGGCCGGCGGCGAACAGCGCGCGCAAATCGACGCCCGGCACCACGATGGAGTAGAGAATCAGCGCGATGGACGGCGGAATCAGAATGGCAGTGGAGGCCGAGGCGGCGATCAATGTGGCCGAGAAGGGCTTGGGGTAGCCCGCCTTGGTCATGCTCGGCAGCATCACCATGGCCACGGCAGCAGCATCGGCAGGGCCGGAACCACTCATGCCGCCCATGATCAGGCACACCAGCACCGCGACCAGGGCCAGGCCGCCATGACGCGGGCCGATCAGAGCCTGGGCGAAGCGCACCAATCTGAGTGCTACGCCGGCCTTCTCGAACACCAGGCCGGTGAGGATGAACAGCGGGATGGCAATCAACGGGTACTTGGCCACGCCGTTGTAGGTGTTGGTGCCGAGGGTGGCGAGCATGTCCGGCGACAGGCCGGCAATGATGCCGATGGCCCCGGACAGGCCGAGGGCGAAGGCCACCGGCACGCCAAGCGCCAGCAGTACGACGAAACTGAGGATCAGCCAAAGATCAGGGCTCATCGCTGATCCTCCCGCGCAGGCGATCGAGGGTCATCTGGGTCAGGCGCACAAACACCAGCAGCGCCAGGATCGGCAGCCAGATCACGTACCACCAGTTGGGCAGGCCAAGGCCAGGCGATTCGGAATCCCACTGGAATTCCTCCCAGGCGAACTGACCGCCGTACCAGCACACCAGCCCCAGCACCAGCACGCCGGCCAGCCACTGCAACAGGATCAGCGGCGTGCGCAGGCGCGGGAACAGGCGCTCGAGCAGGCCGATACGAATGTGTCGGTTGCTGCGCATGGCCACCGAGGCACCGGCGAAGGTGAGGATGACCAGCAGGAACACCGAGATTTCCTCGGTGAAGGCAAAGGATGCATCGGTGAAATAACGCACCACGACGTTGGCCAGGCTGATCAGGCTGATGATCACCAGGGCCAGGGTGGCGAGCACGCGCTCCAGCGGCGCGTCGACTTGCTTGCTCATAAGAACCTCGAATGACCGGAGCAACGCGCGCCAGCGGTGCCGCCCCCTGCCCTCTCCCCCGGCCCCTCTCCCGCAAGCGGGAGAGGGGAGCAGAGCAGGCTAAAGGGCAGCCACCGCTGCGCGCCGCAGTGCGCGGGCTTCCGGTCAGATAAAACGATCAGGGCTGGGCCACGGCCTTGCGCGCGGCTTCCATCAGCGCGTCGCCGATGCGCGGTGCCCATTTCTCCTGCACGCTGGCAGTGGCCTCGACGAACGCGGCGCGCTCGGCGTCGGTCAGTTCGATCACTTCCACGCCGCGCTCACGTACGTCGGCCAGGCGTTGGGCCTGAGCGCCACGCGACAGCTCGATCTCCCACTTGCCGGCGTCGATGGCGGCCTGGCGCAGCAATTCGCGATCTTCCTCGGGCAGGCCTTTCCATACGCGCTGGTTGACGGCGAACACCAGCGGGTCGGCCATGTAATCCCACAGGGTCAGATACTTCTGGCCAACCTGGTCGACGCGCGCCACGTCGAATACCGACAGCGGGTTTTCCTGGCCATCCACCGCGCCGGTGGTCAGTGCCGGCTTGGCATCGGCCCAGCTCATTTGTGTGGGGTTGGCGCCGAGGGCGGTGAAGGTGTCCTGGAACAGCGGCGAACCGACCACGCGGATCTTCAGGCCCGCCAGGTCGGCAGGGCTGCGCACCGGTTTGGCCGAGTTGGAGATCTGCCGGAAGCCGTTCTCGCCCCAGGCCAGCGGCACGATGCCGCGCTGCTCGATAGCGGCGAAGGCCAGCTTGCCGGCTTCACCCTGGGTGATGGCGTCGAGGTCGGCATCGCTCTTCATCAGGAACGGCAGGGAGAACAGATTGAGCTCCGGCACCTGCGGCGACCAGTTGATGGTCGAGCCCACGGCCATGTCGATCAGGCCCGAGCGCATGGCGGAAAATTCCTTGGTCTGGTCGCCGGCGACCAGCTGCGCGTTGGGGTAGACGCGCAGGGTGATGCGCCCTTCGGAGCGCTCGTTGACCAGATCGGCCCACTTCTGCGCGGCCTGGCCCCAGGGGAAGGCGTCGGAAAGTACGGTAGAGACGGAGTATTCACGCGCCTGCGCGGTGGCGCACAGGGCGGTCAGCGCAGCGCCGGCGGCGAGCGCGGAGAAGAGTCGCTTGAGTTTCATCGGGGCGTCCTTGAGTGGATCTTGGTGTTGTCGTTGTGGCACCGGCAAAGCGGTGCGGATCCAGCGGCGAGCGGATGGCTCGCCTGGCGCGCCTGGTCAGCGCGCGAAAGGGACACGGCAGGTGTCTCGGCTGCCGGGCAGGCCTTGTGGGCGATCGGCAGGTACCGGCGGGTTACGCGCAGCCGCTCAACTATTCCAGAAGCGCGCGTCGAATGCCATTGTCCGATGACTGTTGACATTGCCCGCGCGGATCGGCGCCAACCATAATCAGCGGCTTCTGACTTCGGACATTCGCCCATGGCTATCTCCCACGAAGACCTCGACCAGCATGGCCTGATCATCGGCGTGTCGCCCGAGCGCTTTCGCGCGGTGGCCATGCCGCTGCTGTTCGACCACCTCAATGCGCAGTGCGAAGGCACCATCGCGGTCAATCGCCAGGCACGCATCGTCTGGATCAACGATAAGTACGCGCAGAAGGTCGGTATCGCCGATGCGCGCACGGCGCTGGGCAAGGAAATCGAGGAAGTGCTGCCGGCCAGCCGCCTGCGCGAGGTAGTGGAAAGCGGCCAGCCGAGCATGCTCGACCTGATGGCCTTCGGCGACGAGCACTTCGTAGTCACCCGCATTCCTCTGCGTGACGAAGACGGCACCCTGGTCGGCGCCCTCGGCTTCGTCCTGTTCGACCGCGCCCGCCATCTCAAGCCGCTGATGGCCAAGTACAACAACCTGCAGACGCAGTTGCTTGCCACCCAGCATGAGTTGGCCAAGGCGCGGCGAGCGCGCTACACCATCGCCGGCTTCATCGGCGCCAGCGCGGCGGCCAGCGAGGTCAAGCGCCAGGCTCGCCGCGCGGCGCAGCTCGACTCCACCGTGCTGATCCGCGGCGAGACCGGCACGGGCAAGGAGCTGCTGGCCCAAGGCATTCACAACCTGTCGCCACGGGCCAACGGGCCCTTCGTCGCGGTCAACGTCGCGGCGATTCCGGAAACCCTGGTGGAGGCCGAGCTGTTCGGCACCGCGCCGGGCGCCTTTACCGGCGCCGAACGCAAGGGGCGCATCGGCAAGTTCGAGGTGGCCAACGGCGGCACGCTGTTTCTCGACGAAATCGGCGACTTGCCGCTGCCGTTGCAGGCCAAGCTGCTGCGCGTGCTGCAGGAGCAGGAGGTGGAGCCGCTCGGCTCCAACCAGGTCAAGCCGCTCAACGTGCGGGTGATCGCCGCCACCCATATCGACCTGGAGGCCAAGGTGGCCGCCGGGCAGTTCCGCGATGATCTGTACTACCGGCTCAACGTGCTGGCCCTGCGCGTACCGCCGCTGCGCGAACGCGCCGGCGACATTCCCGCATTGATCGAGCATCTGCTCGACGACCTGGCCAACCGCTCCGGCCTGGCGCCCATGGAGCTGAGCGACGACGCCCTCGCCCTGCTCTGCGCGCAGCCGTGGAAGGGCAACGTGCGTGAACTGCACAACCTGCTGGAGCGGGCGCAGCTGGCGGTCGATGGGCGGCTGGATGGCGAAGCGCTGCGTGGTTTGCTGGTCGATCCGGTCGCGCCGAGCGAGCCGATGCCCGCCGCGCCAGTGATGATGAGCACGAAGCAGACGCTGGCCGAGCAATTGGCGCAGGCCGAAAGGCAGGCGTTGCTGGCAGCGCTGCAGGCTACCGACGGCAATCGCCAATTGGCTGCCGAACGCCTGGGTATTTCCCGCGCCGGGCTCTACGCCAAACTGGCGCAGCATGGGCTGGGACGAAGGGGCTAAGCGCTGGCGGCTGGTGGCTGGTCGTAGGAGCGGCTTCAGCCGCGATTGCCACCGGATCGGAAATCGCTTCGCGGCTAAAGCCGCTCCTACAGATTCCGTTGCTGGCCGCAATTTCGTAGCCCGGATGAATCCGGGGATCAGGCGCCGCAAAAGCCCCGGATTGCATCCGGGCTACGGCATTGATTGCTGGTCGTAGGAGCGGCTTCAGCCGCGATTGTCACCGGACCGAAATCGCTTCGCGGCTAAAGCCGCTCCTACAGATAACGTTGCTGGCCGCAATTTCGTAGCCCGGATGAATCCGGGGATCAGGCGCCGCAAAAGCCCCGGATTGCATCCGGCTACGGTATTGATTGCTGGTCGTGGGAGCGGCTTCAGCGGCGATTGTCACCGGGCCGGAAATCGCTTCGCGGCTGAAGCCGCTCCTACAGATAACGTTGCTGGCCGCAATTGCGTAGCCCGGATGAAATCCGGAGCCGGGCACGACGCCATGGCAGTCGGCGGGTTTCACCCGTCCTACGGGTGACTTGTGTTATAGGGCGGGTGAAACCCGCCGGATATATCGGCTGCAGGAAATCCGAGGATTGCCAAAGTCCAGGGTTCTGGACACAAGGCAGATAAGCAATCCATAAAATTGGAAAAATCCAGAAAAATGGACATCCACCTCATTCGGCCTACTTGCCCCACAATCGGCGTTGACGTCTGCAATCCCCGGCCCATCAACCTTTCGCCACCTTGACCAAAGTCTCACCCCACCCTGGCACGACTCTGGCTCTAGATCCGGCAAAGGCGCGCTGCGTTACCCGCACCTTCCCGATAAAACGGCTTCAGCCGCTAGAACAACAACAAAAGGAACCACCCATGGGTACCCTCGGTATTCTGATTTCCCTCGCATTGTTGATGTACCTTGCCTACCGCGGTATCAACGTCTTGATTCTCGCCCCGCTGCTGGCCCTGCTGGCGCTGCTGTTCGCCGGCGACATTGCCCTGCTACTGCCCACTTACACCCAGGTGTTCATGAAGGCCATGGGCGGCTACGTGATCCAGTTCTTCCCGCTGTTCCTGCTGGGCGCCCTGTTCGGCAAGCTGATGGACGACTCGGGATCGGCGCGCGCCATCGCCCATGGCATCGTTGCCAAGGTCGGCAGCCAGCGCGCCATCCTGGCCATCGTGCTGGCCTGCGGCATCCTCACCTATGGCGGCGTGTCGCTGTTTGTGGTGGCCTTCGCCGTGTACCCGATCGGCGCCGCGCTGTTTCGCGAGGCAGGCATTCCCAAGCGCCTGATCCCCGGCGCCATCGCCCTCGGCTCGTTCACCTTCACCATGACCGCCCTGCCCGGCACCCCGGCGATCCAGAACGCCATTCCCAATCCCTTCTTCGGCACCGATGCCTTCGCCGCGCCGGGCCTGGGGGTGATCGCCGGGCTGATCATGTTCGGCCTCGGCACCTGGTGGCTCACCGCGCAGTCGCGCAAGCTGATGGCTGCCGGCGAAGGCTACGGCGAGCATCGCGATGATCCGGTCAGCGAAGAGCGCCGTGATATTCCCGGCTTCTGGCTGGCGCTGCTGCCGATCTTCGTGGTGATCGCGCTGAACTTCCTGATGGCCAAGCAGATCCTGCCGGCCGTGGACACCAGCTACCTGGCCAAGCCGGAATACGGCGGCCTGCAAGACGCCAAGTCGCTAATCGGTATCTGGTCGATCATCGTCGCCCTTAGCGCCGCGATCGTGTTGCTGATCGCAATCCACTGGAAGCGCTGGATGGACCTGAAGAAGAGCGTCAACGACGGCGCCTTCGGCTCCATGCTGCCGATCCTCAACACCGCCGCCGAGGTGGGTTACGGCACGGTGATCGCCTCCCTGGCCGGCTTCGTCATCATCCGCGACCTGGTGCTGGGCGTCTCCAGCAACCCGCTGATTTCCGAAGCGGTGGCGGTGAACATCCTCGCCGGTATCACCGGCTCGGCCTCCGGCGGCATGTCCATCGCGCTGAAGACCTTGGGCGAGCAGTATCTGACCATGGCCACCGCCGCCGGCATCAGCCCCGAATTGCTGCACCGCGTCGCCGCCATGGCCTCAGGCTGCATGGACACTCTGCCGCACAACGGCGCGGTGATCTCGTTGTTGGCGATCTGCAAGCTCACCCACCGTGAGTCGTACAAGTTCATCTTCGTCAACACCGTGGCCTTCCCGATGGTGGCGCTGGCGGTGGTGATTACCCTGGGCACGCTGCTTGGAAGCTTCTGATGACCGCTGTAGGAGCGGATTTATCCGCGAAATTCGCGGCTGAAGCCGCTCCTACAGTCCTCTGCAATGCACGAGTACCCGTTAATGAGCAAGATCATGACCGCCGCCGCAGCCGTGGCGCGCATTCCAGATAACGCCAACCTGGCCACTGGCGGCTTCGTCGGCATCGGTTTCGCCGAGCAGATCGCCATCGCCCTGGAGCAGCGCTTCGTCGCCGAACAGGCGCCGCAGGGCCTGACTTTGGTGTACGCAGCCGGCCAGGGCGACGGCAAGGGCCGCGGCCTCAACCATCTGGCCCATGAAGGCCTGGTGCGCCGGGTGATCGGCGGTCACTGGGGCTTGGTGCCGGGGCTGCAGAAGCTGGCCGTTGACAACCGCATCGAGGCCTACAACCTGCCGCAGGGGGTGATCTCCCAGCTGTTTCGCGATATCGCCGCCGGCAAACCGGGGCAGCTTTCGCGTGTCGGCCTGGGCACTTACGTCGACCCGCGTCATGGCGGCGGCAAGCTCAATGCGCGCACCACCGCTGACCTGGTGCGGCTGATGCCCATCGATGGCGAGGACTATCTGTTCTACCCGACTTTCCCGATCAACGTCGGCATCGTCCGCGCTACCAGCGCAGACCCTGACGGCAACCTCAGCTTCGAGCGCGAGGCGCTGACCATCGAGAGCCTGGCCATCGCCATGGCCGCGCGCAATTCCGGCGGGCTGGTGATCGCCCAGGTCGAGCGCATCGTCGAACGCGGCTCACTCAACCCTCGTCAGGTGAAGATCCCCGGCATTCTGGTGGACTGCGTGGTGCAGGCCGAGCCGGCCAATCACCAGCAGACCTTCGCCACCGCCTACAACCCGGCCTTCGCCGCCGAAACCCGCGTGCCGGTAGACAGCCTGACGCCAATGCCGCTGGACGTGCGCAAGCTGATCGCCCGCCGCGCGGCGCTGGAGCTGAAAGCTGGCGCGGTGGTCAACCTCGGTATAGGCATGCCCGAGGGCGTGGCGGCGGTGGCCGCCGAAGAGGGCGTGATCGAGCGCCTGACGCTGACCGCCGAGCCCGGCGTGATCGGCGGCGTGCCGGCCTCTGGCCTGGATTTCGGCGCGGCGAGCAACCACAGCGCATTGCTCGATCAACCCTACCAGTTCGACTTCTACGATGGCGGCGGCCTGGACATCGCCTTTCTCGGCCTGGCCCAGGCCGATGCGGCGGGCAACCTCAACGTGTCGAAATTCGGCTCGCGCCTGGCCGGCGCGGGCGGTTTCATCAACATCAGCCAGAACGCCAAGCAGGTGGTGTTCGTCGGCACCTTCAGCGCCGGTGCGCAGGATATTCGCATCGAAGGCGGCCAGCTGCGCATCGTCCAGGACGGCGAGCTGCGCAAGTTCGTCGCCGAGGTGGAGCACCGCACCTTCGCCGGTCGCCTGGCCGCCGAACGCGGCCAGCCGGTGCTCTACGTCACCGAGCGCTGCGTATTCCGGCTGACTGGCGAAGGCCTGGAGCTGATCGAAGTGGCGCCGGGCGTGGACATCGAACGCGACATTCTCGCGCGCATGGACTTCGCGCCTATCGTGCGCCAGCCGAAACTGATGGACGATCGACTGTTGCGCCCCGAACCGATAGGCCTGGTGCAGTGCCTGGCAAGCCTTTGAGCGTGAACTTGCGGGCCTGAACGGGCCCGTTTTTTTAAACCGGCACGATGCGCCCGCTTGCGCCATGCACGGGCAAACAACCTGAACCATCTCCCGCCCCCTCCGTCGTAACTGCAAGACGACGAGCCAGGGAGACGGAGCATGAAACCCCGATTCAAACCCTATCGTGGACCTTCCGGTGGCTGGGGTTCGGCCAATGCCGTGGGCACCATCCTGCTGCGCGAACGGGCGCCATTGACCGGCGCTGCGGCGCTGCTCAAGCAGAACCGCCCGATCGACGGCTTCGCCTGCGTCAGTTGCGCCTGGGCCAAGCCCCACCCGTCCAAACCCCTGGCCTTTTGCGAGAACGGCGCCAAAGCCACGGCCTGGGAAACCACCAGCCTGCGCTGCACGCCCGAGTTCTTCGCCGGCCACACCCTGAGCGAGCTGCGCAACTGGAGCGATTACCAGTTGGAGCAACAGGGTCGCCTGACCGAGCCGATGCGCTGGGATGCGACGACTGATCGCTACCTACCCGTGAGCTGGGACGAGGCGATCGCCGAGATCGGCGCCGAGCTCAAGGCACTGGAAGACCCCGATCAGGCCGTGTTCTACGCCTCCGGCCGTGCCTCGCTGGAAGCCTCGTACATGTGGCAGTTGCTGGCGCGCCGCTTCGGCACCAACAACTTGCCGGACAGTTCCAACATGTGTCACGAGAGCACCTCGGTGGCCTTGCCGGAAAGCATCGGCGTGCCGGTCGGCACCGTCACCCTGGAGGATTTCGGCAAGACCGACGGCCTGATGATCTTCGGCCACAACACCAGCAGCAACAGCCCGCGCATGCTGCATGACCTGGACGCCGCCCGACAGCGCGGCGCGCCCATCCTCACCTTCAATCCACTGCGCGAACGCGGCCTGGAGCGCTTCACCAATCCACAATCGCCGCGGCAAATGCTCACCGGTGAGTCGGAGGTGGTCACCACCCACTATCACCAGCTCATCATTGGCGGCGATGCTGCGGCCATCGCCGGCATCTGCAAGGCCTTGCTGACGATGGACGACGCCGCGCGCGAGAGCGGCCAGGATCGTGTGCTGGACATCGCCTTCATCGAGCAGCACACACAGGGCTTCGAGGCTTTCGAGCGGACCATCCGCGGCTATGCCTGGGAGATGCTGGAGCGCCGCAGCGGCCTGACCCGTGGCGCGATGGAAGGCGCCGCCAAGGTCTATGCCGGTTGCCAGCGGGTCATCGCCATCTACGGCATGGGCCTGACCCAACATCGCCATGGCGTGACCAGCATCCAGATGCTGGTCAACCTGCTGCTGATGCGCGGCAACCTGGGCAAGGAAGGTGCGGGCATCTGCCCGGTGCGCGGCCACTCCAACGTGCAGGGTCAGCGCACCGTCGGCATCACCGAGAAGGTGGCGCAGGTGCCGGTCGACCGCCTGTACGAACAGTTCGGCTTCAACGTACCGGAGCAGGACGGCACCACCACGGTGGACGCCTGCGAAGGTGTGCTCAACGGCAGGATCAAGGCATTTCTCTCCCTCGGCGGCAATTTCGTCCGCGCCACGCCGGACAGCCAGCGCCTAGAGCCGGCCTGGAGCAAGCTGCGCCTGACCGTGCAGATCGTCACCAAGCTCAACCGCAGCGCCCTGGTGCATGGCGAGAAGGCCTACATCCTGCCCTGCCTGGGGCGCACCGAGATGGACATTCAGGCCAGCGGCGCGCAGTACCACACCACCGAGGACAGCACCGCCTGCATCCGTGCCTGGCAGGGTGTGGTCAAGCCGGCCGGTGAGCAGCTGCGTTCGGAACCGGCGATCATCGCCGCCCTGGCCAAGGCAACGCTGCCGGCCAACCCGCGCATGGACTGGGATGCCTGGGTGGCCGACTACGGGCTGATCCGCGAGGCCATCGCCACCAGCTATCCGGACATTTTCCATGACTTCAACACGCGCATGCTCGAACCGGGTGGCTTCCATCGCCCACTGCCGGCTACCTGGCGCGAATGGAACACCGACAGCGGCAAGGCCAACTTCACCCGGCCGGACACCCTGGCGCTCAACGACGACGTCGAACAGAACCCGGAACGTCGTGACGTGCTCAACCTGATGACGATCCGCAGCAACGATCAGTTCAACACCACGGTGTACGGCTACGATGACCGCTTCCGCGGCGTGCACGGCACTCGCTCGGTTCTGTTCATGCATCGCAACGATATGGCTCGCCTGGGGCTCAGCGAAGGCGATCAGGTGCAGGCGAGTACCGCCGTGGACGATGGCGTGCAGCGCTCGGTCGGGCCGCTGCGCGTCACCCCGCACGACATTCCCGAAGGCTGCTGCGCTGCCTACTACCCCGAGTGCAACGTGCTGGTGCCGCTCTGGCACCACGAGAAGAAGGCCAAGGTGCCGGCAGCCAAGTCGATTCCGATCACCTTGCGGCCCTTCATCGCCACGGCACGAGCATTGGAGTGAGGCAAGACGGAACCCGATTCCTCTGACCGGTCTATAGTTGCTGCCTGTTTATTCATTCGCCAGAGGAACAACCATGAGCAAGACCTACAACGTCGCAGTACTGGTCGGCAGCCTGCGCAAGGCCTCCATCAACCGCAAGCTGGCGTTGGCGCTGGCCGACCTGGCGCCCGCCTCGCTGAACCTGGAAATCCTCGAGATCGGCGACCTGCCGCTGTACAACGAAGACGCCGACGGCGATAGCGCTCCGGCGTCCTATGCGCCGTTCCGCAGCAAGCTCAATGCGGCCGACGCCGTGCTGTTCGTCACCCCCGAGTACAACCGCTCGATTCCCGGCGCGATGAAGAACGCCATCGACGTCGGCTCGCGCCCGTACGGCCAGAGCGGCTTCAGCGGCAAGCCCGGTGCCGTACTCAGCGCCTCGCCCGGTGCTATCGGCGGCTTCGGCGCCAACCACCACCTGCGCCAGTGCCTGGTGTTCCTCGACGTGCATGTGCTGCAGCAGCCGGAGGCTTATCTGGGCGGTGCCGGCAATTTCTTCGATGAAAACGGCGCGCTCAGCGACGGCATCAAGCCTTTCCTGCAGAAATTCATCGACGCCTACGCTGCCTGGGTAGCCAAGCAGGTCGGTTGAACCAATAAATGACCGCTCGGGCCGTCAGGGAAACCTGGCCCCGAGCGGCATCGCGGCCAGGAAGCGCAAACGCATCCTGGCTTGCTCATCTCGCACGAAATCCTTTTAAGTCCCTCCCGCAGACCTTCTGAAGCTGCTCGACCCAACCGGCGCCGCGCACAGGAACTGACTGCAGATATGCCCTGACCCACGGCCTGAATGACACTGGCCACTAGACCGATCGGTCTAGATAATCCAGGGCATGACCAAGACCACTCGCGACAATCTGATCGACGCCATGATCGATGCCCTGCAGCGCAAGGGCTTGCACGGCGTCGGCCTGAGCGAACTGCTGGCGGCCGCCGGTGCGCCCAAGGGCAGCCTTTACCATCACTTCCCGGGCGGTAAGACCGAGCTTGCGGTGGCGGCCATCGAACGCGTCGGCCAGCGCGCCGAGCAGGCTTTCGCCGCGCTCTTCGAGCGTCAGCCCGACCCGCTCGATGCGCTGAGCGCCTGGCTACAGAGCGCACTTGGCCAGTTGCAGAACAGCGCGTTCGAACGCGGCTGTCCGCTGGCTGCCGTCGCCCTGGAAAGCGGCCCGGACGATCAGCAGATTCGTGCCGCCCTGGCCAACGCCTTTATGGTCATTCGCCAGGCGCTGCAGCAGCAATTGCAACGCCATGGTTATCCACAGCCGCAAGGCCTGGCTGCCCTGTTCGTCGCGCTCTACGAAGGCGGCCTGCTGCAGGCGCGCGTCGCCGGTAGCAGCGAACCGCTGAAGCAGGCCGTGACCACCCTGCTCCATCTGACCCGCCAGCATCGCCCGGAGTCCCTGTCGCCATGACCACGTCCATTCGCCGCGAAACCCAGCCCCTGCTGGCCCTCGATGATTACCCGTTGGCCGCCACACGCTATTACGCCGAGCGCCCCCACGCGCAGTTGTTGATCGCCGGCGCGACCGGGGTGCCGCAAGGTTTCTACCGACGCTTCGCCGAACACGCCGCCAGCCGGGGCTTCAACACCCTGACCCTGGACTACCGCGGCATCGGCCAATCCAGGCCGGACAGCCTGCGCGGCTTCGAGATGGAATATCTGGACTGGGCCAATCTCGACCTGGCCGCGGCGGTGGATCAGCACCGGCACGCCGAGCGCCCGCTGTTCGTGGTCGGCCATTCCTTCGGCGGCCACGCCTTCGGCCTGCTGCCCAACCACGACCAGGTCGCCGGCTTCTATACCTTCGGCACTGGCGCTGGCTGGCATGGCTGGATGCCGAGGGGCGAACAACTGCGCGTGTTGGCCATGTGGCGGGTGGTCGGCCCGCTGATCACGCGCTACAAGGGTTATCTGGCGTGGAGCACGCTGGGCATGGGCGAAGATCTGCCACTGGGCGTCTATCGCCAGTGGAAACGCTGGTGCCGCTTCCCGCGCTACTTCTTCGACGACCCGCAGATGCTGGGGCTGGCCGAGCGCTTCGCCCAGGTACGCACGCCCATCGTGGCGCTCAACACGCTGGACGACCTGTGGGCACCGCCCGCCTCGCGCGATGCCTTCATGGCTGCCTACGTCAACGCGCCCTATCAGGCGCGCACGCTCGACTCACAGGCCGAAGGCCTGGGCGATATCGGTCATATGGGGTATTTCCGCCCTGCGGCGCAGCGCCTGTGGGACGAGACTCTGGACTGGTTCGAACGGCTGCGCAGCGAACAACGAGCGGCTTGAACGCCAGAATACGGTGGGAAACTGCCAGGCAGAAAAAAAGAAAACCCCGCGATTGCGGGGTTTTGCAGACTGTTCTCCTGACATCCTTGATCTGCTCACCATCCTGGCGGCTGTCCAGCGTGTCCTTGTTTGTCTGGGCGCTTCCTGCGCTGAATCCATGTGCGGCAGAGTACGCTCGTACCTGATGGCTCGACAGTGGCGATTATCGCCACATCTTGTAAGCCATGGCTTACAAATCCGCTCGCAAGCGCCCCGATATCGATGTCGACTCGCATTTGCCCGAAGCCATCCCAATTTGAGTGAAAACGGCTGTCGACGTTTTTTGTGATGTACGTCTTGCTAGACTTCGTTTTGTCCCACAAAAACAACAAAAGATGTCGTCAGTCGGGGGCTTGAGTATGCGCACCGTCACCCTGTTTCTCGGTTGCCTGGCAACCTGCATGAGCTCCTTCTCCCTGGCCAGCGGCCAGACCCAACTGGGCGACGTCAAACAGGCCATCGCACAGGCGTTCTGGCAGAACCTCTACGGCAATGGCGGCAGCACCTTGTACTGCGGCCAGACCTTCGCCCGCGAAAGCGGCACGCTGACGGCTAGCCCGATCTACAGCGGCAAGCAGCTCAAGAGCGCGATGCGCTGCGTCACTGATCGCCAGTGCACCATCATGAACCCGCGCTACCCGTACATCGTCGCCGACCTGCACAACTACTACCCGGCGCTGACCCGCGTGGAGCTGGTCCGGCGCAACGCCCAATTCGCCGACCTGGCCGACGATGTGCCGAGCAAATTCGCCGATATCGGCTGCGACATGAAGGCCAGCTACCAGTTGGTGGAGCCGCGTGACGAAGCCAAGGGCAATATCGCACGAGCGATCTTCTACATGCATATCGAGTACGGCCTGCCCATCGTTGGCCTGGTGCCGATGTACAAGGCCTGGCACCGCATGGACCCGTCGGACGCAGAGGAAAGGCACGCAACGACAAGATCGAAGCGCTGCAAGGTACGCGCAATCGCTTCATCGACGATCCGTCGCTGGTGGATCAGCTGATCAGCGACTGATTTCGATCTGTGGGAAGGGCTTTAGCCGCGACGAAACCACTGCGGATAGCCGGCAAGCCGGCTCCTACGGTTGGTGGACAACCTACGCTCTGCGTTTGTGCAGCGAGCGCAGCTTGTAGCGGTCACCGGGATGGATCAGCCGCGCGTAGCTGATCAGGTGATCGTCCGACCAGGTACGGCGAATCACGCTCAGACAGGGCATGGCCGGGTCGATTTGCAGCAGCTCGGCCGTGCGTGCATCCACCAGCACCGCTTCGACCACGTGCTCGACATCCGAGATCGGGCAATTGGCGACCAGCACCTCGTTGGGTGTGACCTGGGTAAAGTCGCTTTGCAGGTAATGCGGCACCCAGCGCGGGTTGACGAAACGATCCTCAAGCTGGATCGGCAGACCGTCCTGCAGATGCACGAGGATGCTGTGAAACACCTCGCCGCCCAGGCGCAGCCCCAGACGCAAGGCCACCTCGTCATCGGCGGCGATGGCTTCGCAGCGCACCACTTCGTTGCTGTATTCGTGACCGCGCCCGCGCACTTCGCTGGCGATGTTCATCACCTCGTGCAGCGGCGACTCGGCCTTGCGGTCGGTGACGAAGGTGCCGAGCCCGGCCTGACGCACCAGATAGCCCTTTTGCACAAGGTTCTGGATCGCCTTGTTGGCCGTCATCCGGCTGACGGAAAAATCCCGCGCCAGTTGCTCCTCGGGCGGGATCTGGTGATTGACCGGATAGGCACCACCGTGAATGCGCTCGAGGAGGAAATCCTCGATGGCCTTGTAGCGCGGGGTGGGACTGGTCACGGCTGCTCCTTGGGTATGCCCGGTGCGCGGATGATAGCGGAGCGAAGCGCTCGGCTCCCAGCGCCGTAGCCCGGATGAAATCCGGGAGCCTCGAAATCAAAGCCCCGGTTTGCATCCGGGCTACGCTACCGCCGTTCTCAGCCTACCGACGGCAGCATGCCGGCCGGCAGCAGCGGTGTCAGCACGCGCTCGGCCAGCAGCTCGTCGGCGGCGGCAATGTCCGGGGCGAAGAAGCGGTCCTCGACGTAGTACGGCACCTTGGCGCGCAGCGCCTGGCGCGCCTGCTCCAGTGCCGGCGTGCTCTTCAGGCCTTCGCGGAAGTCCAGGCCCTGGCAGGCACCCAGCCACTCCACAGCCAGCACGCCACGGGTGTTGGCGGCCATGTCCCACAGGCGCTTGCCGGCAGCCGGGGCCATGGATACGTGGTCTTCCTGGTTGGCCGAAGTCGGCAGGCTGTCGACGCTGTGCGGATGGGCCAACGCCTTGTTCTCGCTGGCCAATGCCGCAGCAGTGACCTGGGCGATCATAAAGCCCGAGTTCACCCCGCCATTGGCCACCAGGAATGGCGGCAGCTGCGACATGTGCTTGTCCATCATCAGCGAGATGCGTCGTTCGGACAGCGCGCCGATTTCGGCGATGGCCAGGGCGATATTGTCGGCGGCCATGGCCACCGGTTCTGCGTGGAAGTTGCCACCGGAAATCACCTCGCCTTCGGCGGCGAACACCAGCGGGTTGTCGGATACCGCGTTGGCCTCAACGCCTAGCACCTCGGCAGCCTGGCGCAGCTGGGTCAGGCAGGCGCCCATGACCTGCGGCTGGCAGCGCAGCGAGTACGGGTCCTGCACCTTGTCGCAGGCGGCGTGGGAACGGCCGATCTCGCTGCTGTCAGCCAGCAGGTGACGGAAGGCCGCAGCCGCGTCGATCTGCCCGCGCTGACCACGGGCGGCATGGATGCGTGCATCGAAGGGCGAGCGCGAACCCAGCAGCGCCTCGACGCTCAGCGCGCCGCAGACGCTGGCGGCGGCGTACAGGTCCTCGGCCTCGAACAGCCCGCGCAGGGCGTAGGCGGTGGACACCTGGGTGCCGTTGAGCAGGGCCAGGCCCTCCTTGGCGGCCAGGGTCATCGGCTCCAGGCCGGCGACGGCCAGCGCCTCGGTGGCCGGCAGCCATTCACCCTTGTAGCGCGCCTGGCTTTCACCGAGCAGCACCAGGGACATATGCGCCAGCGGCGCCAGGTCGCCGGATGCGCCGACCGAACCTTTCAGCGGGATATGCGGGTAGACCTCGGCGTTGACCAGGGCGATCAGCGCATCGATCACCTTGCGGCGGATGCCGGAGAAGCCGCGCGCCAGGCTGTTGATCTTGAGCAGCATGATCAGCCGGACCATGGCATCGCTCAGCGGCTCGCCGATGCCGGCGGCATGCGACAGCACCAGCGAGCGCTGCAGCTTTTCCAGATCGGCATTGGCGATGCGGGTCGAGGCCAGCAGACCGAAACCGGTGTTGATGCCGTAGGCGGTGCGGCCCTCGGCGATGATCTGGTTGACGCAGGCGACGCTGGCGTCGATGGCCTGATGGGCGCTGGCGTCCAGGGTCAGGTGCACGGGGGCCTGGTAGGCGGCGCGCAAATCGGCCAGGGTCAGCTGGCCGGGTTTCAGGTTCAGGGTGGTCATGTTCTGTTCTTCCAAGGTGTGAGTTCGCGCCTGGCGAATCAGAGCCGAATAATGGCTGAAGTCGCGATACGTGCAGTGTTTGATGCGCCGGCCCATTGGGCCGGCGGCGAACTTGTCTTAACCGATCATCGGCAGGTTCAGCCCCTGCTCCTTGGCGCAGTCGATGGCGATCTGGTAACCGGCATCGGCATGACGCATCACGCCGGTGCCCGGGTCGTTGGTTAGCACGCGAGCAATGCGCGCGGCGGCTTCGTCGGTGCCATCGCAGACGATGACCATACCCGAATGCTGGGAGAAACCCATGCCTACGCCGCCGCCATGGTGCAGCGACACCCAGGTCGCGCCGCTGGCGGTATTGAGCAGGGCGTTGAGCAGCGGCCAGTCGGACACGGCATCGGAGCCGTCCTGCATGGCCTCGGTCTCGCGGTTGGGGCTGGAGACCGAGCCGCTGTCCAGGTGGTCGCGGCCGATCACCACCGGCGCGCTCAGCTCACCCGAACGCACCATTTCGTTGAAGGCCAGACCGAGCTTGGCGCGCTGGCCCAGGCCGACCCAGCAGATACGCGCCGGCAGGCCCTGGAACGCGATGCGCTCGCGGGCCATGTCCAGCCAGCGGTGCAGGTGGGCGTCGTCCGGGATCAGTTCCTTGACCTTGGCGTCGGTCTTGTAGATATCCTCGGGATTGCCGGACAGCGCCGCCCAGCGGAACGGGCCGATGCCGCGGCAGAACAAGGGGCGGATGTAGGCCGGGACGAAACCGGAGAAGTCGAAGGCGTTGGCCACGCCCTCCTCTTTCGCCATCTGGCGGATGTTGTTGCCGTAGTCGAAGGTCGGCACGCCCATCTTCTGGAAGTCGAGCATGGCCTGCACATGCACGGCCATGGACTGCTTGGCGGCCTTGACCACACCAGCCGGATCGGTGGCTGCACGATCCTTGTACTCGGCCCAGCTCCAGCCGATCGGCAGATAGCCGTTGAGCGGGTCGTGGGCGCTGGTCTGGTCGGTGACCATATCCGGGCGAACCCCGCGCTTGACCAATTCCGGCAGGATTTCGGCGGCATTGCCCAGCAGGGCGATGGAGATGGCCTTGCCTTCAGCGCAGTACTTGGCGATGCGCGCCAGGGCGTCGTCCAGATCGGTGGCCTGCTCGTCGACGTAACGGCTGCGCAGGCGGAAATCGATACTGCTCTGCTGGCATTCGATGTTCAGCGAGCAGGCGCCGGCCAGGGTCGCGGCCAGCGGCTGGGCGCCGCCCATGCCACCCAGGCCTGCGGTCAGCACCCAGCGGCCCTTGAGGTTGCCGGCGTAGTGCTGGCGACCGGCTTCGACGAAGGTCTCGTAGGTGCCCTGGACGATTCCCTGGCTGCCGATGTAGATCCAGCTGCCGGCGGTCATCTGGCCGTACATGGCCAGGCCCTTGGCATCCAGCTCGTTGAAGTGCTCCCAGCTCGCCCAGTGCGGCACCAGGTTGGAGTTGGCGATCAGCACGCGCGGCGCGTTGGCGTGGGTCTTGAACACGCCGACCGGCTTGCCGGACTGCACCAGCAGGGTCTCGTCGTCGTTCAGGTTGGTCAGGCTCTCGACGATCTTGTCATAGCACTCCCAGTTGCGCGCGGCGCGGCCGATGCCGCCATACACCACCAGCTCCTTGGGGTTCTCGGCCACGTCCGGGTCGAGGTTGTTCATCAGCATGCGCAGCGGCGCTTCGGTCAGCCAGCTCTTGGCGGTGAGCATGTTGCCGCGCGGGGCGCGGATTTCGGTGTCGCGGAACTTGGTCATGTTGCGGGCTCCTGTGGAGAACGAGTTAAGGGTGGGCGGTCAGAGCCAGCCCAGAAATTGCGCGAGGTAGGCCAGGGGGATGGCCAGCAGCAGGCTGAGCAGGGTGCGCTGCAGCCAGATCAGCAGCAGGTGGCCCAGGCTCAGGGGAATTCGCGTGGCCAGCACGCAGGGAATCGAGGCGGAGAGAAACAGCACGCTGCTCACCGAGACGATGGCGGTGACGAACTTCACCAGCACGTCGGCGTCCTTGAGCAGCATCGCCGGCAGGAACATCTCCGCCAGGCCGGCGGACATGGCGCGCGCCACCTGCATGGGTTCGTCCAGGCCGAACAGCCAGGTCAGCGGGTAGAGCAGCACGCCGAGGGCGTCGAACAGCGGCGTGTACTTGGCGGCGAGCAGTCCGAGCAGGCCGACGGCGAGGATGCTCGGCAGGATGGCGGCGGTCATGCGCAGGCCATCGACGAAGGTTTCGCGCAGCGCAGAGCCCAGCGACGGCGCCATGCTGGCCTGCTGCATGCCGGCGCGCCAGGCACTGCCCAGGCGGCTTTCACCGGGTTGCAGCTGCGCCTCGGGCTTGGACTCGGACGGCAGCTGCGACAGCGGATAGATACGCGCGCTGATCGCGGTGACGCTGAAGGTCACCGCCATGGCGCTCCAGAAATACAGGTTCCACTGGCCCATAAGGCCCAGGGTCTTGGCGATGATCACCATGAATGGCGCCGACACGGTGGAGAAGCCGGTGGCGATGATCGCCGCCTCGCGCAAGCTGTAGTGGCCCTGGCGGTACATGCGGTCGGTGATCAGCAGGCCCACCGAGTAGCTGCCGACGAAGGACGCCACGGCGTCGATGGCCGACTTGCCCGGCGTGCGCCAGATCGGCCGCATCACCGGCTGCATCAGCACGCCGATCAGCTCCAGCAGGCCGAAGCCGATCAGAAACACCAAAGCCAGCGACCCCAGCGGCACGATCAGCGCCAGGCTGAGCACCAGCTTGTCGAACAGAAACGGCAGCATGCCCGGTTGATACAGCGCCTGCGGGCCGAGCTGCAGCAGGTAGGCGACGCCGATCAGCAGGCCGAACACCTTGAGCACGCTGAATACCGTATGGGTCAGGCTCCTGCGCCAACTGCCGTCGATCCAGGGGGCAACGGCGCCGTAGAGCATGAACAGCAGCGCCACGCCGATCACCAGCGGCCGCGCATGTAGCTGCAGGGCGCTGGCGGCGTGGTCGAGCAGGATGGTCGAACGCCCGGCGATCTCGAACGGCACGAAGAACAGCAGCAGGCCGATCAGGCTGTAACCCAGCAGACGCGCCAGCGCGCGCGGGCGCGACACGCCGGCGCTCAGCGGCAGGGACTCAGACATGGCGCGGCTCCTGGCCGCTGCGGGCGGTGGTGAACATCGGGGTTTCCTCGTAATTGTTTTTGTGCGGGAAAGCGTCGGGCTCAGAGGCTGAGCAGATGAATCAGCCGCGCCGCCACCTTGGCGGTGCGGTTGTCGATGTCGTATTCGGGGTTGAGCTCGGCCAGATCAGCCAGGCGCAGCTTGCCGCTGGCCTTGAGCCGTTCGAGCAGCGGTTCCAGCAGTTCCAGCCGTACGCCACGGGCGGCCGGCGCGCTGACGCCTGGCGCTTCGCAGGCCGGCAGCACGTCGATGTCGAGGGTCAGGTAAAGCGCATCGCACTCGGCGGCGAAGGCGTCCAGCTCGGCGCCGATGGCATCGAGGGTCGACTCGCGAATTTCGTGATCCTCACGAACCAGCACGTTCAGCTCGGCGGCGCGAGAAAACAGCGCGCGAGTATTGCTGGCGCGGCTGACGCCGAGGCAGGCATAGCGGAACGGCCAGCCGCGTGCGGCGCATTGCTCGGCGATCTGCGCGAAGGGCGTGCCGGAGGAATGCACATGGGCCGGGTCGCGCAGATCGAAATGCGCATCGAAGTTGACGATGCCGATCTTCGGGGCGTGATTGCCGGATAGATGCTCGGCCAGGCCCGACCAGCTACCGAAGGCCACCTCATGCCCACCACCGATCACCAGCGGCAGATGGCCGGCGTCCAGTAGCGCGCAGACGTTATGGCCAAGGCGCGCCTGCGCCGCTTCCAGGTCGCCATCCTCACAGGTGACGTCACCCGCATCATAGGCCGGCGCCTGACGATGCCAGGCCAGGTTGGCCAGGGCCTTGCGCACGCTTTGCGGCGCAGCGGCGGCACCGACGCGGCCATGGTTGCGGCGTACGCCTTCGTCGCAGGCGAAACCGAGCAGGGCAAGGCCCGGCTCGCTACCGGCGGAAAGCGAGCGGATGCGCTGGTGCCAACGCGCGCTGTCGGTTTCCGGGTCGGTGCGGCCGCTCCAGGCGGCCATCGATTGACGATCAGCGAGCATGAACTATGGCTCCATTGAACACGCGCTGGCGCAGGCGCCCGGCCTGCACCGCGTAGGCCAGTTCGGCCGGTTGCTGGATGTCCCACAGGCACAGATCCGCCGGCGCGCCGACGGCGATGCGGCCGAGGTCGAGCAGGCCGAGGGCGCGGGCGCCGTGGGCGGTCATGCCGGCCAGGGCTTCGCGCGGGGTAAGGCGAAACAGGGTGCAGGCCAGGTTGGCCATCAGCGTTGGCATGCAGATCGGCGAGGTGCCGGGGTTGGCGTCGCTGGCCACCGCCATCGGCACGCCGTACTGGCGCAGCAGTTCGATGGGCGGCAGCTGGGTTTCGCGCAGCACGTGGAAGGCGCCGGGCAGCAACACGGCAACGGTGCCGGCTTCGGCCATGGCGCGCACACCGGCTTCATCCAGATATTCGATATGGTCGGCGGACAGCGCACCGTAACGCGCGGCCAGGGCGCTGCCACCGAGGTTGGACAGTTGCTCGGCATGGGCCTTGATCGCCAGACCGTGGAGCTGGGCTGTCTGATAGATGCGCTCGCACTGCGCCGGGGAAAAGCCGATGCCCTCGCAGAACACGTCCACCGCATCGGCCAGCCGTTCACGGGCAGCGGCCGGGATCATCTCGTCGCAGACCAGGCTCACGTAATCATCGGCGCGCCCGGCATATTCCGGCGGTAGAGCATGGGCGCCGAGCAGCGTGGTGATCACCCGCACCGGGCGCAGTTCGCCGAGGCGGCGGGCCACCCGCAGCATCTTCAGTTCGTCTTCGACGGTCAGGCCATAGCCGGACTTGATCTCCAGCGTGGTCACGCCATCGGCCAGCAGCGCATCGAGGCGCGGCAGGCTGGCGGCGATCAGTTCGTCCTCGCTGGCCGCGCGGGTGGCGCGCACGCTGCTGAGAATGCCGCCACCGGCGCGGGCGATCTCTTCGTAGCTGACGCCCTCCAGGCGCTGCTCGAACTCGCCGGCACGGTTGCCGGCATAGACCAGGTGGGTGTGGCAGTCGACCAGACCGGGCGTCAGCACCCCGCCGCGACCGGCGCAAACCGCGCCCTCAGCCTGTGCTTCATCGAAATCGCGCGCCGGCCATAGCCCGGCGATACGCCCGCCTTCGACCAGCACGTTCATTGCCTCGTCCAGCTGCGTCAGGCCATCGAAGACCTGCACATCGCGCCAGAGCTGTTTCGAAGTTGAGTGCGTCGGCATGGGGTTCCCCCTGCTTGTTTTGTATATACAATATGAGCGAGTCGACTGGCCGTCAAGCCATGAAGCATTTCGCGGATCTAGGCGATTAACGGCGTCTAGGAGCCTGTTTGCTGGTTCAGGCGTTCTATTGCAGGCAGGCATCCCATGAAATGGGGACCATGCGGAGAAGCTGCCGATGGCTTGCCATTCGTCGCCCAACGCCTATGTATATACATTTGGAGCGCCCATGCCCTGTGTTCGACTCGATCTCGCCACCGCCCGCGCCATGCCCTGGAAGAACGGCGGCGGTGAAACCCTGGAATTGGCCATCGCGCCACCGGGTGCCGGGCTGGAGGATTTTCAGTGGCGTATCAGCAGTGCGCGGGTCGCCATGGCGGGTCCGTTTTCCGCCTTCGTTGGCATCGATCGCAGCCTGGCACTGCTAAGTGGCGCGGGGCTGCGCCTGCAGGGCGGTGACGGGCGCATCGAGGACCTGCACGCCGGCGCTGCGGTGGCGACCTTCGCCGGTGAGGAGGCGATAAGCGCGACGCTGACCGACGGCCCGGTCACCGATCTCAATCTGATGACCCGCCGCGGCGCCTGGCGCCATCGCCTCGCCCCGCTGAGCCTGCATGGGCGGCAGGAGGTGGAAAACGATGCCGAGCTGATGCTGCTCTGGTGCCAGAACAGCGCGGGCATCGACTGCCAACTGCCGGACGGCGAAAGGCACGTATTGAAAGGCGGCCAGGGCTTGCTGCTGGAGCGCATGCCTGGCGCGCTGGTGCTGCAGGCCGCACAACCGGCGCTGCTGTACCTGGGCTGGCTGCAACACGAGACCGGTGGTAGCTGAGCGGTCATCAAATCTTAACCCTGCGTCGCCAGCATCGTGCCATTCGCTGCCCACAGGGAGATAAGGCTCATGACCACCAATGCTGATGCACTGCCAGTACAGCCCTCGCTACCGGCCACGCGCCAGTGGCTTTCATGGTTGCTGGTAGTAGCGCTTATCTACCTGCTGCTGGCCGGTGTCGGGGCCATTGGCGACGGCTTCAAGGCCGCCACTGGCAACAACGCCCGCGAATTGTTCGCCTTCGCCACCAACCCGCTGGTCGGCCTGATGATCGGCCTGGTGGCCACCGCGCTGATCCAGAGTTCGAGCACAGTGACCTCGATCATCGTCGGCATGGTCGCCGGCGGCCTGCCGATCCCCATCGCCATCCCGCTGATCATGGGCGCCAATATCGGCACCTCGCTGACCAGCACCATCGTCAGCCTCGGCCACATCCGCAGTGGCGAAGAGTTTCGTCGCGCTTTCTCCGCTGCCACCGTGCACGACGCCTTCAACATCACCGCGGTGACCATCCTGCTACCGCTGGAGCTGCTCTTTCAGCCGCTGCAGCGCATGTCCGGATCGCTCGCCGGCCTGCTGGTCAGCGACGCCAGCCTCGACATGAAGAGCGTCAATTTCATGAAGACCCTGCTCTCGCCCGCCTCGGATGTGCTGGGCGCCAGCGTCAGCTGGTTGCCCGGCGCGATGTGGAGCGGCGTCGCGCTGATCCTGATCGGCGTGGCGATGATCCTGTTCGTGGTCACGGCCATCGGCAAGGTGCTGCGCAAGGTGATGGTCGGCCGCGCCAAGGACATCATGCACGCCAGCGTCGGTCGCGGCCCGCTCTCCGGGATCGCCTCGGGCACCGTGATCACCGTGCTGGTGCAGTCGTCCTCGACCACCACGGCGTTGATCGTGCCGCTGGCCGGCAGCGGTGTGTTCAGCCTCAAGCAGGTCTACCCCTTCACCCTCGGGACCAACATAGGCACGTGCGTAACCGCGCTGCTGGCGGCCACCGCGATCACCGGTCCGACAGCGGAAGTCGCCATGCAGATCGCCCTAGTGCACTTGCTGTTCAATCTGATGGGCATTTTGATCATCTACGCCCTGCCCTTCCTGCGCGGCGTGCCGCCGATGATCGCCGAGGGCCTGGCCACCCTGGCGCAGCGCAGCAAACTCTACGTGGTCGCCTACATCGCCGGCCTGTTTTTCGCCCTACCCCTCCTGCTGATCGGTATCACCCAGCTCTGAGCCCTGCCAAGGAGTCGTCATGAAACATCAACGCAATCGCCAGGAAACTCAGCAGCGCATCCACGAACTGCGTGAGACCCTCAACGACCTCGAAGCCCAATTGGCCGGGATGGAAGTGGAGGAAAAGGCTCAGCACGAGCAGATCGAGCAACTCGACGACTACATCGATGCCGTCGACACCAAACTCAGCAGCCTGCAGCTGTTCTGGATCTCGCTGAAACAGGAATGGCGCAAGCCCAAGGGGTGATTCCGTGACGATCCAACTTTCCCTCGGCAAGGGCCTGGCTACCGGCATCGCTGTTGCCTCCCTGCTGGCCGCCTGTGGGCAGGCGCTCTCGGCGAGTTCAGACGCAACCGAGCTGCGCGTCGACGGCTCCAGCACGGTCTTTCCGCTGACCCGCGAGGCCGTTCGGCGCTTCGAGCGCAGCGCGCAGGACGCTCAGATCGAAGCGAAATTCTCCGGCACGGCGGCAGGCTTTCGCCGCTTCTGCGCGGGCGAGACCGATATCAGCAACGCCTCGCGGGAAATCAACGCCGAGGAACTGGCCCAATGCAAGGCCAACGGCGTCGACTTTCGTGTCGTGCCGTTGGCGATGGACTCGATCGCCGTGGTGGTCAACCCGGCAAATACCTGGGTCGATGACATCAGCGTCGATGAGCTGAAAAAGCTCTGGTCGCCGTCGACCGAGAACAAGTTCAACAGCTGGCGCGACCTTCGCCCGGAGTGGCCGGATACGCCGATCGTGCTGTTCGGCCGCGGCCAGGATTCCGGTACCTACGATGTTTTTACCCAGGCCATCGTCGGCACGACCCACAGCAGCCGCCAGGACTATAAGGCCAGCGAGGACGAAGAGTTTCTCGCCAACGCCATCGCCGCCGAGCCGAACGCCCTCGGTTTCTTCGGCATCGGCGCCTACCACCGGCACTGGGACACGTTGAAACTGGTCGCGGTGGACGCCGGCAACGGCGCAGTCTTCCCGACCCTGGAGACGGTCGCGCAGAATCAGTACCAGCCGCTGACACGCCCGCTATTCCTCTATGTCAGCCAACGCAGCCTGGCGGAAAGACCGCTGCTGGGGCGCTTTCTGGCCCACTACCTCGAAGGCCTGCCTGGCTGGATTCATTTCACCGGCTATATGCCGCTGGCGCGCGACAATTACCGCAACAGCATGGAAGCCCTGAGCAAGGCACCCTGACACTCGCCTGCGCCGGGGCTGCCAACGCAGTGCCCCGGTAATCTCATGCTGCGCGCCAGGTGCGCAGCATCGCAGCCTCAGTAGAGCGATGGCACCAGCATGCTGTCCGGCACCGGCATCCGCAGATAGTCCGGGTTGTACACCCGCGTCGGCAGCTCCACCTGGGTGCGCGGCACCGTCTGGTAGGGGATCTGGCTGAGCAGGTGAGCGATGCAGTTGAGTCGCGCACGCTTCTTGTCGTCCGCTTCCACGACCCACCAGGGCGCCTCTTCGATATGCGTGCGCTCGAGCATTACTTCCTTGGCCTGGGTGTAGGCCTCCCAGCGGCGCCGCGACTCCAGGTCCATCGGGCTCAGCTTCCACTGCTTGAGCGGGTCGTGAATACGCGCCAGGAAACGGCGGTTCTGCTCGTTGTCGGTGATGGAGAACCAGTACTTGATCAGCAGAATGCCCGAGCGCACCAGCATGCGTTCGAACTCGGGCACCGAGCGGAAGAACTCCTCGTACTCGGCATCGCTGCAAAAGCCCATGACCTTCTCCACGCCGGCGCGGTTGTACCAGCTGCGGTCGAACAGCACCATTTCGCCGGCGGCCGGCAGGTGCGACACGTAGCGCTGGAAATACCACTGGGTACGTTCGCGATCGTTCGGTGCGGGCAACGCCGCAACCCGGCATACACGTGGGTTCAGGCGCTGGGTCACGCGCTTGATCACCCCGCCCTTGCCGGCGGCGTCGCGCCCCTCGAACAGCACTACGACCTTGAGCTGGTTGTGCACCACCCAGTCCTGCAGCTTGACCAGTTCGCCCTGCAGGCGCAGCAGCTCGGAAAAGTACTCGCGACGCGACAGATCGCTGGTCATCGGCCCGCCGTGATCGGCCCGCGCGACGAGATCATCCATGCGCGCATCGTCCAGCTCCATCTCCAGCTCTTCGTCAAGGCTGTCCTGAAATTCGGCCTGTAGAAGTTGCTCGTAGGCCTGTAACGAGCTGTGCATCTGGTCGGTCATGACGGCTCCTGCTGAGTGATTGCCTCTGGTCGTGCAAGGCTAGCGGGCGGCAATGACAGCGAAATGACCGGCGAGCCTGTACTCCTTCGACCGCAGTACCGTAACCCCTTTGGGAAGAAAGTTAGGACGGGCCGCATTCGGAGAGGGGAAGCTGTCAGAGTGGCGGGGTTATCAGCCCTCTCCCCCAACCCCTCTCCCATAAATGGGAGAGGGGAGCCAAGCGCGTGAGCATTGAGTGGACAGTACCGTAGCCCGGATGAAATCCGGGGCCGATCCCGACCTTACTCCCCGGATTGCATCCGGGCTACAAGCGTCGACCACGCGGCTCCGCTGCACGCACTGAAGGCGCAAATGCAAAAGCCCCGGCACTGGGCCGGGGCTTTCGGGTACAGCCAAACGCGCTTAGAACTGCGCGGCATCCAGTAGGTACAACGACTCGCTACCAGCCTTGACCGAGGCACTCAACGAGTGAATGCGCGGCAGCAGACGGGCGAAGTAGAAGCGCGCGGTGCCCAGCTTGCTGGCGTAGAACTCGTCCTGCGTTTCCTTGCCCAGCGCGGCGCGTGCCATCAAAGCCCACATATAGGCATAGGCGGTGTAGCCGAAGGCCTGCAGGTACTCGACCGAAGCGGCGCCGATCTCGTTGGGGTTGCTCTGCGACCGATCCAGTACCCAGGCAGTCAGCTCGTCGAGATTCTGCACGGCGGCGGCCAGCGGCTGGGTGAACTCATCGAGATTGGCATCGGCCGCGGCGACGAAGGCTTTGATCTCGTCGGCGAAGTGCTTGTAGTAGCTACCGCCGCTGCCGACGATCTTGCGCCCGACCAGGTCCAGCGACTGGATGCCGTTGGTGCCTTCGTAGATCTGGGTGATGCGGCAGTCACGCACCAGCTGCTCCTGGCCCCACTCGCGAATGAAGCCGTGGCCGCCGAAGATCTGCTGGCCATGCACGGTGGTTTCCAGCGCCATGTCGGTGAGGAAGGCCTTGGCTACCGGGGTCAGCAGCGCCACCAGCTCGTCGGCGCGCTTGGCGGTAGCCTTGTCCTCGCTGTACTTGGCGGTGTCGAGCTGCATCGCGACGTAGCTGGAGAAGGCGCGACCGCCCTCGTTCAGCGCTTTCATGGTCAGCAGCATGCGGCGCACGTCCGGGTGCACGATGATCGGATCGGCGGCCTTGTCCTTGGCGACCGGGCCGGTCGGCGCGCGGCTCTGGATACGCTCGCGGGCGTACTCGATGGCGCTCTGGTAGCTGCGCTCGCCCAGCGACAGGCCCTGGATGCCGACGCCCAGGCGCTCGTAGTTCATCATGGTGAACATGGCGTTGAGACCCTTGTTCACTTCACCGACCAGATAGCCGGTGGCGCCGTCGAAGTTCATCACGCAGGTGGCCGAGGCCTTGATACCCATCTTGTGCTCGATCGAGCCGCAGCCCAGGGCGTTCTTCTCGCCCAGCGAGCCGTCGGCATTGACCATCACTTTAGGCACGATGAACAGCGAGATGCCCTTCGGCCCGGCCGGTGCGTCTGGCAGCTTGGCCAGCACCAGGTGAATGATGTTCTCGGTCAGGTCGTGCTCGCCGCCGGTGATGAAGATCTTGGTGCCGCTGATCTTGTAGCTGCCGTCGGCCTGTGGCTCGGCCTTGGTGCGGATGATGCCCAGGTCGGTGCCGGCGTGCGGCTCGGTCAGGCACATGGAGCCGGCCCAGACGCCGGCATACATATTCGGCAGGTACTGCGCCTTCAGCTCTTCGCTGGCGTGGTTGAGGATCGACAGGCAGGCGCCGGAGGTCAGCATCGGGTACAGACCGAAGGACAGGCTGGCCGAGTTGACCATCTCCTCGACCTGCGCACCGATCACCTTGGGCATACCCATGCCGCCGAACTCCGGCGAACCGCCAACGCCGACCCAGCCGCCCTCGGCGTAGGTGCGATAGGCCTCGGGGAAACCGGCCGGGGTTTTCACCGCGCCGTTATCCCAGGAGCAGCCTTCTTCGTCGCCGCTGCGGTTCAGCGGGGCGATGCTGCCAGCGGTGACCTTGCCGGCTTCTTCGAGAATGGCGTTGGCGGTGTCTTCGTCCACCAGTTCGGCCAAGGCTGGCAGCTCGGCCCAGAGCTTGGAGACTTCGAATACTTCATTGAGCACGAAGCGCATGTCGCGCAGGGGGGCTTTGTAATCGGCCATGACACATCCTCGAAAACGGACTTACGTGAGAGGGCCGAGTTTACTTGAACAACTTTACGGACACATAGGGTCGTGTTGTGACCGTCAATCCACAAAAAGTCAGCAAATAGTTGATTGGAAAGCCGCCCTGCCGGACGCCCGAAAATGGCCGTGACCGCTGGTCTGCCGAGGCCTACTCGCGCCCCGGTGCAAGCTTCACGGCGCCGCGCCGCTGCCCGGCGCTACGGATGCAATTGCGCCCGGCCGCCTTGGCGCTGTACAGGGCCTTGTCCGCTTCCTTGATCACTTCCTGCGGATTGCGCTGCTCGCTCTGACGCTCGGCCACGCCCATGCTTACGGTCACCGATACCTCGCCAGCCGCCTTGCCGGCACGGCGCTGCTTGCCCTCGCGGTCATCGCGCGGCCGGCTTTGCTTGTCGCGCAACTGCATGCGGTACTGCTCGATGGCCAGGCGCACTGCGTCCATATGTGGCAAACATTGATCCAGGGTCTTGCCCGGGAACAGCAGGGTGAACTCCTCGCCACCGTAGCGATAGGCCTTGCCGCCGCCACCGACCTTGCGCAACTGGCTTGCGACCAGGCGCAACACCTGGTCGCCGACGTCGTGACCGTGGGTGTCGTTGAATTTCTTGAAGTGGTCGACGTCGACCATGGCGATCACATAATCGCGTCCCAGGCGCTGCAGGCGCTCATTGAGCGCACGCCGTCCCGGCAGCCCGGTCAGCTCGTCACGGAAGGCCATTTGGTAGGCCTCGTGGGCAACGGCAGCCACCAGCATGAGCATCACCAGGCTGATCATCACCTGCAGCGCGTTGGCCAGGATGAATACCTGCGGCAGCATCCACAGCAGGCCGAACAGCCCTACCAGCTGCGCCGCATGCAGCGGACGTGGGCGGCGCAGGTACTGCGTCAGCAATGCGATGAACGCCAGCAGGAAGGCCGGGTAGGACAGCTGGGCCAGATTCATCCAGGCGCCATGCAGCGAAGGCCAGTGAATCTGTGCCAGCCAGTCGGCGATGCCCTGCGGATAACGGCGCGCCAGCCCAACGGCCACCGCGCTGACTGCCAGCAACACGAGGGCGCGGGCGAACATGTCCTGAACCAAGTGCGAACGCTCCTCCCAACAGCCGTAGAGGGCGTAAAGCAGGGGCAACAGAAGGCAGATCAGATGGAAGACCAAGGCCGCATCGTCACGCACCTGGCCATTGTCACGGAAGTGATCGATCTGGGTATCGAGCAGGAAATAACCGACGTACAGCGCCAGCAGCAAGAACACCTCGCGCTGACGGCCATAGACCAGGCAGAAGGCGCCACCGAGCAGCAACAGCAAGGTCGGCAGCACGTTGAACAGCGAGATGAAGAACTCGCTCAACACCGGCAAGCGTGCAGCCACCAACGCACCGACCAGCAAGGGCAGCGAGGAGAAGAAGTGACTGAGACGCAGATTGGCCAGGCGGATCACACTGACATCCTTGGCGAAAGATGAAGGCATTTTGCCTGCTTCAATCACTGAAAACAGCGACAGGATGCGACATTCCCTTTAATACGGCGCAAAAACACAAACGCCGCCCCTGAGGGCGGCGTTCGTGTTCAACCGTGAAGGAATCAGAAGCCGAGCGCGAAATGCTCTTCGTCCATCTCCATCAGATTGTTGGCGCCGGACAGCATGGCTTCGACATGCGCGCGGGTACGCGGCAGGATACGTGCGAAGTAGAAGCGCGCGGTCTGCAGCTTGGCCTTGTAGAAAGCCTCGTCGCCGGTGCCGGCAGCCAGCTTCTCGGCAGCCAGGCGTGCCATGTCGGCCCAGAAGTAGGCCAGGCAGGCGTAGCCGGAGTACATCAGGTAGTCCACCGAAGCGGCACCGACTTCCTCGCGATCTTTCATCGCCGCCATGCCGATCTTCATGGTGACGTCGCCCCACTCCTTGTTCAGCTTGGCCAGCGGCTCGACGAATTCCTTGACGGAATCGTTGCCTTCGTTGGCCTGGCAGAACTTGTGCACGATCTTGGTGAAGTTCTTCAGGGCACCGCCCTGAGTCATCAGCACTTTGCGGCCCAGCAGGTCCAGCGCCTGAACGCCGGTGGTGCCTTCGTACATCATGGAGATGCGGCAGTCGCGCAGGTTCTGCTCCATGCCCCACTCGCTGATGAAGCCGTGGCCACCGTAGATCTGCATGCCATGGGAAGCGGCTTCGAAGCCCACTTCGGTCATGAAGGCCTTGGCGATCGGCGTCAGGAAAGCCAGCAGCTCATCAGCGGCTTTCTTCTCGTCTTCGTCCTGGCTGTGCTGAACGATATCCACCTGCTTGGCGGTGAAATAGACCATGGCGCGGTTGCCTTCGGCGAACGCCTTCATGGTCAGCAGCATGCGGCGTACATCCGGATGCACGATGATCGGGTCAGCGGCTTTTTCCGGCGCTTTCGGGCCAGTCAGCGAACGCATCTGCAGACGCTCACGGGCGTACTTGATGCCACCCTGGAAGCCGACTTCGGCGTGGGCCAGGCCTTGCAGCGCGGTACCCAGACGAGCGGTGTTCATGAAGGTGAACATGCAGTTCAGGCCCTTGTTGGCCGGGCCGATCAGGAAACCGGTAGCGCCGTCGAAGTTCATCACGCAGGTGGCGTTACCGTGGATGCCCATCTTGTGCTCGATGGAGCCACAGGAAACGGCATTACGCTCGCCTACGCCGCCTTCGGCGTTGGGCAGGAACTTCGGCACGATGAACAGCGAGATACCCTTGGTACCGGCCGGGGCATCGGGCAGGCGGGCCAGAACGATATGGACGATGTTGTCGGCCATGTCGTGCTCACCAGCGGAAATGAAGATCTTGGTGCCGGTGACCTTGTAGCTGCCGTCGGCCTGCGGTTCGGCCTTGGTGCGCAGCATGCCCAGGTCGGTGCCGCAATGCGGCTCGGTCAGGCACATGGTGCCGGTCCACTCGCCGGAAACCAGCTTGGTCAGGTAGGTGTGTTTCTGCTCGTCGGTGCCGTGAGCGCCGATGGTGTTCATCGCGCCGTGGGAGAGGCCGGGGTACATGCCCCAGGACCAGTTGGCCGAACCGACCATTTCGCTGACGGCCAGGCCGAGGGATTCCGGCAGACCCTGGCCGCCGTGCTCGACGTCATGGGCCAGGCTCGGCCAGCCGCCTTCGACGAACTGCTGATAAGCCTCTTTGAAGCCGGTCGGAGTCTTCACGCCGGATTCGCTCCAGGTGCAGCCCTCGGTATCACCCACACGGTTCAGCGGTGCCAGAACCTGCTCGCAGAACTTGGCGCCTTCTTCGAGGATGGCGTCGACCATGTCCGGAGTGGCGTCCTGGCAACCTGGCAGGCTCTGGTAGTGAGCTTCATAGCCCAGCAGCTCGTCACGAACGAAACGAATGTCACGCAAGGGGGCCTTGTAGTCAGGCATAACGGTAAACCTCTGCGGTGGATTCCTAGTAGTTGGGGTGACCGTCTTGGCGGTCGCTCTCGGGATCAGTCCCGGCTGCCTGGCCACTGAGGCTGCGGCCAAGGCAATCAAACAGGCGTTTGAAACATACGTTTACGCCATCCCCTTGTCAAGCGCTGCCAATCGGCCGCTACGCGACCAGATCGATGCGGGGCTCCGGCGCGGGCAATTCACCCAGACGCCGATAGAGATCAAGATTAGGCGCTGGCGGCAAAGCCTGCTGCGAGGGCTCGGCTGTTGACTCATCAGCCTGCCTGGCTTCGGCACGCGCCTTGCGCTGCTCGACGGCGTCGCTAGCCTCTTCGCTCCGCAGTTCGGCCAGTTCGACGCGCGCCTGCGCCGCCTGTGCCTGGGCCAGCGCGGCGACGCGCAGGTCCTGCGGAGAAGGCTCGATGGGAGCGAGCGCCGCGCGCAGGACGGTCTCCATCTTGCGCAGCGTCGCTTCGGGATCGTTGGGAACGGGGGCCGTGTCGATGCTGACTTCACCGGATACGGCATAGCGCTGCCCGTCAGGACCACGCTTGAAGCTGTAGGTGGGCGCTCCGGCGTACTGTCCGCCAACGGCTGCATGCGCCTGCTCGTGAGTGCGAACCTCACGGTCGCGCTGCACCAGCTCGGTGATTTCCAGCTGCTGCTGGCGTTGTTCCTCGGGACTTAATTTGGGCTTGCCGGCAGGCGATGCAGCGGGGTCGCGATCAGCCTCTTCCCGTTCCGAGGCAGCGGAGTCGGCCTGCTGCTCCTGTGGCGCAGCCACCGGCGCCTGATCGGCACGAGCGATATCCGGTGATACATCGGAGGTAGGCGGCCTGGCCGAACTGACGGAGGGCGCTGGGGTAAAAGCTGGCAGGCTGTTGCCGATCTGCATGAGCGCCCTCCTGCCCCGCTACCGGCCGCATCCGCAGCCGGGGTGAAACTAACTATGCGCGGGTGTCGATCAAGGTACCCAGCACTTCGTCGGCGGTGTCGACGACGCGTGCGTTGGCACGCACTTCGTTTTCACCGACGCGCAACGCCACGAGACTTTCGGTCAGGTCGGGACGGCTGCGCTCGGCGGCCTGCGAACTGGGGTTGACCTGATTCTGCGGCGGCGTCTGTGTAGCCTGCTGCACCGGGTTGACGGTGTTGCTGGCGATATCACCGGCCGCCTGCTCGACGCGGCGTTGCCCGGCCTGGATACCGTTCAAACCCGAATTGAATGCGTTCGCGGAGATTTGCATCGGCAGCCCCCTGGCGGATGTAGAACCTAATGGCCAGTATTGAAGCAGAAATCGGCTAAAAAACGTACAGACAAAAAGCTATGATCGCGTTGCTGTTTATTACCAGCCAGGAAGCCGCTGCAGATCGAGGTACGCCGAGACCGCATCGGCACCGGCGTTCTCCAGCCGCGGCACATGCCCCAGGCATGGGACAGACAAGCGCTTGGCGAGAGTCGCCAGGTTGTCCTCCAGTCGCGATGTTTGCGGCTCGACGATATTGGCAACCCAGCCCGCCAGTTGCAGACCATCGCGGGCAATGGCTTCGGCGCTCAGCACGGCGTGGTTGATACAGCCCAGACGAACGCCGACCACCAGAATCACCGGCAACCCCAGCGCGATGGCCAGATCCGAGAGCGTTTGCTCGCCAGCCAGCGGCACGCGCCAGCCCCCCGCCCCCTCGACCAGGGAAAAATCGGCGCCCTTGTCCAGAATGTCGCGTACGGGCTGATAGAGGCTGGCGACATCCAGCACGACGCCGACTTCGCGTGCCGCCAGATGCGGGGCGATGGCCGGCTCGAAGGCCAGCGGGTTGACCTCCTCATAGCGCAGCGGCAGCGAGCACTGCGCCAGCAACGCCAGCGCGTCGTCATTGCGCAGCCCTTGCGCCGTCCTCACGCAACCGGAAGCCACCGGCTTGGCCGCCGCCGTGCTCAGACCATGCAGGCGCGCCGCATGCAGCAGGCCGGCAGCGATGGTGGTCTTGCCGACCTCCGTATCGGTGCCGGTGACGAAATATGCCTGGGCCATCTGATCCCCCGTAGCAGCGAGCTCTGCTCGCGAAGCTTGTCTGTTACCTGGTTGTCACGCGAGGTTAGCGCCTATGAAGGCTTCTGCAGCGCGCCATATACGACCTGATAGGTCGCCGGCAGCCCATGCGGCTGGCGAAAGCGCTCGTAGGCCTCGATCAGCGCGCGAATGCGCGAACGCCCGGTCAAGCCACCCGGCCGCCCCGGATTGAGATTGTGCGCGCCGAGATTCCTGAGCGAGCCGGTCAGGCTGCGCAGGTCGGGGAAATGCAGCACCTCGGCCTGGCGTTGCAAAGTCAGCGACTGCAAACCACTGGCGGCGCACATCTGCTGGTAATCCTCGAAGCGCCGAAAGCGATTGACGTGGACGAAGCCATCAACCACCAGCCAGCTGTCGCGCAGCTCCTGCAGGGTGCCCACGCACAGGCTGGAAAAAGCCAGCACACCGCCTGGACGCAACACGCGCTGCGCCTCGCTCAGCACCCGCGGGAAATCGCCGCACCATTGCAGCGCCAGACTGGAGAACAGCAGATCGACACTGGCGTCCTGCAAAGGCAGCGCCTCGGCATCGCCGGCAATGAAATAGGCAGCGCCGCCCTGTGGCCTGGCATGGCGCAACATGCCTTCGGCGATATCCAAGGCCAGGCCTTCGCCCTGCGCATAACGCTCGGCCAGGGCGCGGGTGAAGTGACCCGTGCCGCAGCCCAGGTCCAGCCAGCGACGCGGTTGCAACGCCGCCGGTAGTTGCGCCATCAGCTGCGTGCCGACCGTACGCTGCAACTCGGCCACCGAGTCGTAGCTTTCTGCCGCCCGGGAGAAGGACGCAGCCACCTGCCGCTTGTCCGGCAGAGCGCAAGTCGCGCTGTGCGCGCCGCTAGATTCGCGCAGTGCATGCGCAAACTGCTCAGACATCGCAGGCCTCGCGGATGAAATCGAGCATAAAGGCCGCCAGCGCATCCGCCTGTTCGAGCACGAAGGCATGGCCGCACTCTTCCAGCACATCCACCTCGCCGCCAGGCAAAAGCGCCAGCAGGTCATCGGCGACGGCGGCGGGCACCAGGGCGTCCTGCTCGGCCAGCAGATGCAGTTGCGGGCCGGCGAACCCGGCCAGCGCCGCACGGCTGTCCAGACTGGCCAGCAGGCGCAGCCCGGCCAGCAGAGCGGACTGGTCGCTAGTCGCCAGATGGCCTTGCAGCTGGCGTGAAAGCCGTCGAGCATCGGCGCCCCCCTGCGCGCAGAGCATGGCGAAGCGCTTGAGGGTAGCGCCGGCGTCATCCTGACAACCCTGATAGAAGGCGGCGTAGGTGGGCGCCGGCATCGCCGCGTGCCAGGTATCGCCGGCGACGAAACAGGCATTGCTGGCCAGGGTGATCAGCCCTCGGCAGCGCTCGCCGCGCCGTGCCGCCAGGGCCGTGGCAAGCATGCCGCCGAGCGACCAGCCGGCCAGCCAGCAATCATGCGGTAGGCGCGTATCCAGCTCGTCGAGCCAGTCGGCGGCGGCTGCACTGGCTAACCGCGGCAGGGCCGGCAGCTGCACGTTCAGGTCATATCCCAGCGCGTCCGCCAGTGGTTGCAATACAGCGCTATCCAGGCCCCAACCCGGCAACAGAATCAGCGTCTCACGCATTGCTTTGCACCTGTGGCCAACATTCGGCTAGCGCTTCAAGCAGCCGATCGAGCTGCGCCTCGCTGTGCGCGGCGGACAGGGTCACGCGCAAGCGCGCGCTGCCAGCTGGTACGGTCGGTGGGCGAATGGCGCCAACCAGCAGGCCGCGATCCCTAAGCAGCGCTGAGAGCTTGAGCGCGCGGGCACTGTCGCCGACCAGGATCGGCTGGATCGGCGTCGGGCTGTCCATCAGGCTCAGGCCGATCTCGGCAGCGCCCTGACGAAAACGCCCGATCAACCGCTGCAAATGCTCGCGGCGCCAGTGCTCACTGCGCAGCAGCTCCAGGCTTTTCAGCGTGGCACAGGCCACCGCCGGCGGCTGGCTGGTGGTGTAGATGTAGGGGCGGGCGAACTGGATCAGGGTCTCGATCAGCTCCTCGCTGCCGGCAACGAAGGCACCGGCGGTACCGAAGGCCTTGCCCAGGGTGCCGACCAGCACCTGCACATCATCCTGGCCCAGGCCGAAGTGCTCGACGATGCCGCCGCCGGTGGCGCCCAGCGGGCCGAAGCCATGGGCATCATCGACCATCATCCAGGCCCGGGCCGCACGCGCCTCGGCGCACAGTGCAGGCAGATCGGCCAGGTCGCCGTCCATGCTGAACACACCGTCAGTGACCACCAGGCAATTGCCGCTAGCCTTGTGCAGACGACTGGCCAGGCTTGCCGCATCGTTGTGCAGGTAGCGGGAGAATCGCGCGCCCGAGAGCAGGCCGGCGTCGAGCAGCGAGGCATGATTGAGGCGATCTTCCAGCACGCTATCGCCCTGCCCCACCAGTGCGGTGACCACAGCCAGGTTGGCCATGTAGCCGGTGGAGAACAGCAGCGCCCGGGGCCGGCCGGTGAACGCGGCCAGAGCCTCTTCCAGTTCGTGGTGCGGCGTGCTGTGGCCGATTACCAGATGCGAAGCACCGCCGCCAACGCCCCACTTTTCCGCGCCCTGCTGCAGCGCTCGAATGATCTCGGGATGATTGGCCAGGCCGAGGTAATCGTTGGAGCAGAAGGCCAACAGTTGCTCACCGTCCACCTCGACCTGCGGCCCCTGCGGGCTCTGCAGCAACGGGCGCTGACGAAACAGGTCGGCGGCCTGGCGCTCGGCCAGGCGCTTAGCAAGATCGAAACTCATGCACGTTTCCCGTAGGAGCGAGCGTCGCGAGCGAAAAGCCAGGACAAGGTGTCATTCGCGAGCAGAGCTCGCTCCTACATAAAAGGAATCAGGCCGAAGCGGCGTTGTAGAACAGTCTGGAATCACGCTGCTCGACCAGCGCCTGCTCGATGGCGGCCTGATGCACCTCGTCGGCGTGCTCTTCACGCTCCTCCGGCTTGATACCGAGGCGCTTGAACAGCGCCATGTCCTTGTCCGCCTGCGGGTTGGCGGTGGTCAGCAGCTTCTCGCCGTAGAAGATCGAGTTGGCGCCAGCCATGAAGGCCAGGGCCTGCATCTGCTCATTCATCTGCTCGCGGCCGGCGGACAGGCGTACATGGGATTTCGGCATCATGATGCGCGCCACGGCCAGGGTGCGGATGAAGTCGAAGGGGTCGACGTCCATTTCCTCGGCCAATGGCGTGCCCTTGACCTTGACCAGCATGTTGATCGGCACGCTCTCCGGATGCTCCGGCAGGTTGGCCAGCTGGATCAACAACCCCGCGCGATCATCCACCGACTCGCCCATGCCGAGGATGCCGCCGGAGCAGATCTTCATCCCCGCCTCGCGCACGTACGCCAGGGTTTGTAGGCGCTCACCGTAGGTGCGGGTGGTGATGATGTTGCCGTAGAACTCCGGCGAGGTATCGAGGTTGTGGTTGTAGTAATCCAGCCCGGCTTCGGCCAATGCCTGGGTCTGCTCCTGGTCGAGGCGACCGAGGGTCATGCAGGTTTCCAGACCGAGCTTCTTCACGCCTTTGACCATTTCCAGCACGTAGGGCATGTCCTTGGCCGACGGATGCTTCCACGCCGCGCCCATGCAGAAACGGGTGGAGCCGATGGCCTTGGCCTCGGCGGCGGCCTCCAGCACCTTCTGCACTTCCATCAGCTTTTCCTTGTCCAGGCCGGTGTTGTAGTGGCCGGACTGCGGGCAGTACTTGCAGTCTTCCGGGCAGGCGCCGGTCTTGATCGACAGCAGCGTCGAGACCTGCACGCGATTGGGGTCGAAGTGCTGGCGGTGCACGCTCTGCGCCTGGAACAGCAGGTCGTTGAAAGGCTGCTCGAACAGGGCGCGAACCTCGGCGAGGCTCCAGTCGTGACGGGTGGAAGTTTCAGCGGTTGCGCTCATCAGAGAAGTCCTTCGACGCTTGGCGGCATCTGTTGTCGGGCCCACAGCGGGGCATTCAGGCTTTGGCCATCATAAGTGGCGATAGGATGCTGTCAACCACGATAAAGACACAGGTTTACGTCTGATCATTTATCGATCAATAGAACTTATGTTATGGCACAAGGCCAAATGCTTACCAGGCCGTTGAAAAACGTAGGCGAGGCAGCCAGTGCAAGGCAAAAACAGGCGAAAAAGCGGAGTTTACGAGCTGTAAATGAGCATTTTGAGCCTGTTTTTAACGCAGCAATGGCAACGCAGGTAGTTTTTCAGCAGCCTGTTACCCCTCCAACAGGATGCTCTGCATGCAAGTAGAACGTTTTTTTGAAGGACTCGGCGAAGCGCTGGGTCGCGCTATCCGTTTCATCGTCGACATGCTGTCCGGCGTTCTGGGCGCCATGGCCGATGCCATCGACGATTTCCTCCATGGCCTGGCCAGGGCCATTGGCATGGACGTGTCGATCTTCAGCGTCATTCTGCTGATCATCGGCCTGCTGTTTCTTTTCAGCGGCGTACGCTCGTTCCTGCGCGGCTCGATCATCGGCGGGGTGATCTGGCTGTTTCTGGGGTTGATCGTCATGGGCTGGCTGATCCGCTGACGCTAGCTACACTTCCGGCACTACCGCTCACGGATGAGCCGCCATGCCACTGTTCGATCTCACTTTTCTGCAACGCCTGCCCTGGCTGCAATCACGCCGCCATTGCCAGCTTTGCGACGAAGCCACCGATCACCTCACGCACAGCATCTGTACCGCCTGCGAAGCCGAGCTGCCCTGGCTCGGCGCGCACTGCCGGATCTGCGCGGTGCCGTTGCCAGCCCATGACATGATCTGCGGCGCCTGCCAGAAAAAGCCGCCGTATTTCAGCCGAGTGGAAGCGCCCTGGCGCTATGCCTTCCCGGTCGACAACCTGATCACCCGCTTCAAGCATCAGAAGCAATGGCCTCACGGCCGCCTGCTCGCTGAGCTGCTGGCCGAACACATGCATCATGCCTATGACGAAGGCCTGCCTCGCCCGCAGGCGCTGCTGCCGGTGCCCCTGGCGCGCAGACGACAGCGACAGCGCGGCTTCAACCAGGCGCAGATGCTTGCCGACTGGCTTGGCGCCAGCCTGAAACTGCCGGTACACAATGACTGGCTGCAGCGCCGTGTCGATACGCCCGCCCAGCAGGGTCTGGACGCTGCAACGCGCAAGCGCAATCTGCGCCAGGCCTTCAGCCTGGACGTGCAAGCCGGGGTTGCCGGTGCTCATCTGGCGCTGGTCGACGACGTGCTCACCACCGGCGCCACCGCAGGTATGCTCGCCCAGCTGCTGCGCCGCGCCGGCGCCCTGCGCGTCGACGTCTATTGCCTGGCTCGCACGCCGCGGCCGGGCGATGGCTGACTTGACGCGCCCGGCACAGTCGCGCACCGTGCCGGCATCTCTCTTGCCACACCCGAACCATGTCTCAGCTCGATCCCCTCGCCCAACTGCTAAGCCGCCGACCGAAACGTCTGGCGCTGCTCGAACAGATCGCCGAACAAGGCTCCATCACCCGCGCTGCCAAGGCTGCGGGGCTGAGCTACAAGGCCGCCTGGGATGCTATCGACGAGCTTAACAACCTGTCCGAACAGCCTCTGGTCAGCCGCAGCGTTGGCGGCAAGGGCGGCGGCGGCGCGCGCCTGACGCCCGCTGGCGAGCGACTGCTGGCCCTGCAGCGACGCCTGCAGGCGCTGCAGGCGCAATTGCTCCAGGCAGCCGGTGATGATGCCGACCTGGAGCTGCTTGGCCGCCTGATGCTGCGCACCAGCGCACGCAATCAGTTGACCGGCCGCGTGCAGGCGATTCATGCGCACGGACATAACGACCTGATCGATATCGAGCTGCCCGGTGGCGGCTACCTGCAGGCGCTGATCACCCATGACAGCACGGAAAACCTGCAACTGAGCGAAGGCAGCAGCGTGGTCGCCCTGATCAAGGCCGGCTGGCTGGAGCTACAACCGCTGAAGCAGCCGGTAGATCCCGAGCGCAATGCGCTCGAAGGCCATATCGAGCGCATTCTGCCGGGCAGCGATGGCCCGAGCGAAGTGCGCGTGAGCTTGGCCAATGGCCAGACGCTGTGCGCCTCGGTCGAGCCGGAACAACTGGCCAGGCTGGGCGTCGTCGCCGGCGACCCGGTGCGCGCGCAATTCGCTGCCAGCCAGGTGTTGCTGGGTACGCAACTGTAGGGTGGGTGCGAGCCGCCAGAACCGTAGCCCGGATGAAATCCGGGAAATTTCGCAAAGGCTTGCCCCGGATTTCATCCGGGCTACAAGGAGGTAGAGCGAGTGCAACCGCCAGCGATGTTGGCGGCGGGTTGCACCCGCCCTACGGCAAGACCATCCGCCAGGTACACTGTGCATCCACCTTTGCGGAGCCGCACATGAGCCATCCCTTTTCCACCCTTACCCCGGATCTGGTGCTCGATGCCGTGGAGAGCCTTGGCTACCTCAGCGACGCCCGGGTATTGGCGCTCAACAGCTACGAGAACCGTGTCTATCAGGTGGGTATCGAGGGCGAGACGCCGCTGATCGCCAAGTTCTATCGCCCGGACCGCTGGAGCGATGCGGCGATCCGCGAGGAACATGGCTTCAGCTTCGAACTGGCCGAGCATGAGGTGCCGGTGGTAGCGCCATTGGCACGCGATGGCGAGACGCTGTTCGAGCAAGGTGGTTTCCGTTTCGCCCTGTTCCCGCGGCGCGGCGGGCGGGCGCCGGAGCCGGGCAATCTCGACCAGCTGTATCGCCTCGGCCAATTGCTCGGGCGCATGCACGTGATCGGCGCAAGCCGCCCCTTCGTCCACCGTGAAACCCTGGCCGTGGACAACTTCGGCCACGCCGCCCTGGCCTCGCTGCTCGACGGTGGCTTCGTGCCGCGCAGCCTGCTGCCGGCTTACGAGTCGGTGGCGCGCGATCTGCTCGCCCGCCTCGACGAACTGTTCGCCCGCGTGCGCTACCAGCCGATACGCCTGCATGGCGACTGTCACCCCGGCAACCTGCTGTGCCGCGACGACGCCTTCCATATGGTCGACCTCGACGACTGCCGCATGGGGCCGGCCGTGCAGGACCTGTGGATGATGCTGGCCGGCGAGCGTCACGAGCGCCTCGGCCAGCTCGCCGAGCTGGTCGATGGCTATCAGGAATTTCACGACTTCGCCGCCCGCGAGCTACCGCTGATCGAAGGCCTGCGTGCCCTGCGCCTGATGCATCACAGCGCCTGGATCGCCAAGCGCTGGGACGACCCGGCCTTCCCCCTGGCCTTTCCCTGGTTCGCTGGCGAACGCTATTGGGGCGACCAGATTCTCGCCCTGCGCGAGCAAATGGCGGCGCTGGATGAGGAGCCGCTGCGGCTGTTCTGAGGCGTAGCCTGGATAAGGTCCGGCGCCGTATCCCCCGGATTTCATCCGGGCTACGCGACTGTTCTGAGGCGTAGCCCGGATGCAATCCGAGGTCGAAATTCGCCGATTGCACTCGGGCCGCGCGACCCTGAACCCATCCGAGGGCTGGAGCTTTCGCGGCTGAAGCCGCTCCTACGGGCAGGTGAATCTGTAGGAACGGCTGGGCGGCATTCCGCTTCAGCCGCGATGCTTTTGGTCCGATGCCAAGGTTACGGATTGCATCTCACCGATATCCAAGCCCGCACACCGATACAGTTGCGCACGCCGCGTAAAGTTTGCCTTACGACTTTGCCGGCGCTTCGGTATACGGAAAAAGCTGAACGAACAGACAGCCCTGTAGCCAGAGCGCTAGAATTTCACGGCAACCGTTAGCTGCCTAACCAAGGATTCTCGATGGCCACCGCCAACCCGCAACGCGGGTACATTCTGGGCCTTACCGCCTACATCATCTGGGGCTTGTTCCCGCTCTACTTCAAGGCCCTGCAAAGCGTACCGGCGATGGAAATCATCGTGCACCGCGTGCTGTGGTCGGCGCTGTTCGGCGGCTTGCTGCTGCTGGTGTGGAAACACCCAGGCTGGTGGCGCGAGCTGCGTGACAACCCCAAGCGTCTGGCGGTGCTGGCCGGCTGCGGCCTGCTGATCGCGACCAATTGGCTGGTGTACGTGTGGGCGGTGAACAACGAGCGCATGATCGAGGCCAGCCTGGGCTACTACATCAACCCGCTGATCAACGTGCTGCTCGGTCTGCTGATTCTCGGTGAGCGCCTGCGCCGTCTGCAGTGGTTGGCGGTCGGCCTGGCTGCGCTGGGCGTGCTGCAGCAGCTTTGGCAGGTCGGCAGCCTGCCCTGGGTGTCGCTGGTACTGGCGCTGACCTTCGGTTTCTACGGGCTGATTCGCAAGCAGGCGCCGGTGGCCGCGCTGCCCGGCCTGGTGGTGGAAACCTGGTTGCTGGTCCCCGTGGCGCTGGCCTGGCTGGTGCTGCACCCTGCGGCGATGAGCAGCCAGGCGAGCTTCTGGACCAGCAGCGAAGCACTCTGGCTGGCAGCCGCCGGGCCGATCACCCTGGTGCCGCTGGTGTGTTTCAACGCCGCAGCCCGGCACCTGCCCTACACCACGCTGGGCTTTTTGCAGTACCTGGCGCCGACGCTGGTGCTGCTGCAGGCCATCCTGCTGTTCGATGAACATTTCGCACCTAGTACCTTGCTGGCCTTCGCCTTCATCTGGGCCGGCCTGGTTGTATACAGCCTGGATATCTGGCTCAACCTGCGTAAACGCCCTTCTGCGAGAACCTGACACCGTATCCGGCTAGCGTCCACCGCTGGTGTCGGCGCCGCCCGGGCCGTGGTGCATATGGGCAGAAAACAACCAACCCAGCCCAAACCGCGCCAACTCTGGTGCGGCCCGTTTCGTCCCCGGCTTATCCACAGCTCCATCCCCGGCATTTGTGCACAAGCCTTTGATCTTGCTGAATTTTTAGCCAGCCAATGAAAAGCCCCGGGGCACTAGGCAGTGCGCCGGGGCTCCCCAGTTTATCCACAGGCTGATCCACGCCTGCCGTGGATATCACTCCTCGGCGCGCAGATTCAGCTCCACCATCAAATCGTCGGCCAGGGTCTCCAGGCGCGCCTGCAATTGCTCCAGAGCCAGGGTCTCCGGCACGGCAAGCAGCGCCTCGGCGGTGAACAACAGCTCGCCGCTCATCGGCGCGGGCGCCACCTCGGTGAGCAGGCTCTCCAGGTTGACACCCTGCTCGGCCAACACGCGGGTGATGTCACGCACGATACCGGGCCGGTCGTTGCCGACCAGCTCCAGGCGAATGGCGGCGAAACGCCCGCCTGGTTCGCTACCGCTAGCCGCCAACTGCACGCGAATGCCCTGCGCACCGAGCGCCTCGAGTTCCTTGATCAAACCGCCGTGGGCCTCGGCCGGTACATCCACCCGGACGATCCCGGCGAACTGCCCGGCCATGCGCGCCATGCGGCTCTCCAGCCAGTTGCCGCCATGTTTCGCCACGCAGCCGGCGAGGCGCTCGACCAGGCCTGGTTGGTCCTCGGCAATCACCGTCAGTACCAGATGATCCATGTACTACCTCACTCGTTCACAGGATGGGAAAAGTCAGCCGTGCAGCGACAGCCAGTAAGTGAAGAACTGTTCGTCGCGCACATAACCGAGCCGCTCATACAGGCGCTGGCCGGCCAGGTTGGTCTTCGCCGTCTCCAGCTGCAGACCGCAGGCACCGGTTGCCTCGGCATGGGCGCGGGCAGCGTTCATCAGCGCCTCGCCAACACCGCAACGGCGCGCGCTTTCGTCGACATACAGATCGCTGAGTAACCAGGCCGGTTCCAGCGCCAATGAGGAAAGAAAGGGATAAAGCTGCACGAATCCCTGGGCAGCGCCTTGCCCGTCACGGGCGATGAACAACTGCGAATCGCCGCGCTCGAGGCGCTCGCCAAGGAAGGCGGCGATATCGGCGTCAGCTCGCGGCACCTGATAAAAGCGCAGATAGCCAGCGAACAGACGGGTGAGATCGACAAGATCGGCAATGGTGGCAGCGCAAACCGTCATGGCAGGCTCCAGAAGACGTGTGGGGCAGTATAGGCGACGAGGTGCGTAGGCCATATTGACGCCGTTGTCAGTAGCCAGACCAATTAATCGTGTACGTTTTTACATATTTTATGGAACAATAGCGCAGATTTTTGAACACAAAGCGCACTCAACGTGACTCAGAATAGTCTTTTGGTCGCAGTCTGACGCGCACCCACTGCATTTCCCCGAAATCTTGATGTAGTATGCCGCGCCACGGACTACAAGACGGCAGACCGTCTCCGGCGAGCCTCTCTGAAAGCGCAGGCGTTGATTACGCAGGTCGTTTTCAGAGGAGCCCGAAGCGGCTATTGAGTAAAGCTCAGAGAGTGAGGCAAGTGATGACTGAACGCGTTCAAGTCGGTGGCCTGCAGGTCGCCAAAGCCCTGTACGACTTCGTGAACAACGAAGCCATCCCCGGTACCGGCATCGCTGCCGACCAGTTCTGGGCCGGTGCCGCTGCGGTCATCAAGGACCTGGCACCGAAGAACCGTGCCCTGCTGGCCAAGCGTGACGAGCTGCAGGCGCAGATCGATGCCTGGCATCAGGCGCGCAAGGGTCAGGCTCATGACGCGGCCGCCTACAAAACTTTCCTCCAGGAAATCGGCTATCTGCTGCCGGAGCCGGAAGATTTCCAGGCCACCACCAGCAACGTCGACGAAGAAATCGCCCGCCTGGCAGGCCCGCAGCTGGTCGTGCCGGTGATGAACGCGCGCTTCGCCCTGAACGCTTCCAACGCTCGCTGGGGCTCGCTGTACGATGCGCTGTATGGCACCGACGTGATCAGCGAGGAAGGCGGCGCCGAGAAAGGCAAGGGCTACAACAAGGTACGTGGCGACAAGGTCATCGCCTTCGCTCGCGCCTTCCTCGACGAGGCCGCACCGCTGGCTGCCGGCTCGCACGTCGACTCCACCGGTTATGCCATCGTCGACGGCAAGCTGGTCGTCGCCCTCAAGGGCGGCAGCAACAGCGGCCTGCGTGACGACGCGCAGCTGGTTGGCTTCCAGGGCGAGGCCAGCGCGCCGATCGCTGTGCTGCTCAAGCACAACGGCCTGCACTTCGAAATTCAGATCGACGCTTCCAGCCCCATCGGCAGCACCGACGCCGCTGGCGTCAAAGACGTGCTGATGGAAGCGGCGCTGACCACCATCATGGACTGCGAAGACTCCGTCGCCGCCGTCGATGCCGACGACAAGGTGGTGGTCTACAAGAACTGGCTGGGCCTGATGAAGGGCGACCTGGCCGAGGAAGTGTCCAAGGGCGGCAGCACCTTCACCCGCACCATGAACCCGGATCGCGTCTACACCAAGCCGGACGGCTCGGAGCTGACCCTGCATGGCCGCTCGCTGCTGTTCGTGCGCAACGTCGGCCACCTGATGACCAACCCGGCCATCCTCGACGCCGAAGGCAACGAGATTCCGGAGGGCATTCAGGACGCGCTGTTCACCAGCCTGATCGCGGTGCACAACCTCAACGGCAACACCACGCGCAAGAACACCCGTACCGGCAGCGTATACATCGTCAAACCGAAGATGCACGGCCCGGAAGAAGTCGCCTTCACCAGCGAAATCTTCGCCCGCGTCGAGGATGTGCTGGGCCTGGCCCGCAACACCCTGAAGGTCGGCATCATGGACGAGGAGCGCCGCACCACCGTCAACCTCAAGGCCTGCATCAAGGCGGCCAGCGAGCGCGTGGTGTTCATCAACACCGGCTTCCTCGACCGCACCGGTGACGAAATCCACACTTCCATGGAAGCCGGCGCCGTGGTGCGCAAGGCTGCCATGAAGAGCGAGACCTGGATCGGCGCCTACGAGAACAACAACGTCGACGTCGGCCTGGCCACCGGCCTGCAAGGCCGTGCGCAGATCGGCAAAGGCATGTGGGCCATGCCGGACCTGATGGCCGCTATGCTCGAGCAGAAGATCGCTCACCCCCTGTCCGGCGCCAATACCGCCTGGGTCCCGTCGCCGACCGCTGCCACCCTGCACGCCCTGCACTACCACAAGGTCGACGTGTTCGCCCGTCAGGCCGAACTGGCCAAGCGCACCCCGGCTTCGGTGGACGACATCCTGAGCATCCCACTGGCCAAGGACACCAGCTGGTCAGCAGAAGAAATCCGCAACGAGCTGGACAACAACTCGCAAGGTATTCTCGGCTACGTGGTGCGCTGGATCGACCAGGGCGTCGGCTGCTCCAAGGTGCCGGACATCAACGACGTCGGCCTGATGGAAGACCGCGCCACCCTGCGCATCTCCAGCCAGCTGCTGGCCAACTGGCTGCGCCACGGCATCGTCAGCGAAGCGCAGGTGGTCGAAAGCCTCAAGCGCATGGCGCCGGTGGTCGATCGTCAGAACGCGGCTGACCCGCTGTATCGCCCGATGGCCCCGGACTTCGACAACAACGTCGCCTTCCAGGCCGCGCTGGAGCTGGTGGTCGAAGGCAGCAAACAGCCCAACGGCTACACCGAGCCGGTGCTGCACCGCCGCCGTCGCGAGTTCAAGGCCAAGAACGGCCTCTGATCGCTGCGCAGTGAACGAGCCGCCCTCGGGCTAATGCTGTTCACATAAGAAATGGTCGGACACGATTAGTCCCCTCGCCCCTTTGGGGAGAGGGTTAGGGAGAGGGGAAAACTGGCAGTTTTGCGGTGTTTTCAGCCCTCTCCCCCAGCCCCTCTCCCATAAATGGGAGAGGGGAGCCAAACGTGTACAACCTTAAGTGAACAGCATTACGCCTTCGGGCGGCTTTTTCGTATCCGCCTGGCCGGGAGCAGGCTTGTGTGGGAGCGGACTCGTCCGCGAACGATACTTGCACAAAAGCTTCGCGGCCAAGGCCGCTCCCACAGGGCTGCCTTCTCGGCGGGAGCTGCGCCCCCTACTTAGGTGCAATGGGCAAAGCGCCGAGACCGCACCACACTGACAACATCCCGAAACTGCGAGGCGCAAGCCCATGAGCAAGGCCGACGCGATGGCCGATGCGGGCAAGACTGCGGTGCTGCAGAACATCCACGGCACCATGGAGTTCCTGCAGAAGTTCCCGCCTTTCAACCAGATGGACACCGCTCACCTGGCGTTTCTGGTCGAGCACTGTCAGCTGCGTTTCTATGCCGAGGGCGACTCGATCATCAAGCCCAGCGACGGCCCGGTCGAACACTTCTACATCGTCAAACAGGGCCGCGTGCATGGCGAGCGCCCGCACAGCGCGCGGCGCGGCACCGAGACCACCTTCGAGATCACTGCCGGCGAGTGCTTTCCCCTGGCCGCGCTGATCGGCGAGCGCGCCACCCGCACCGAGCATCTGGCCGCCGAAGACACCTTCTGCCTGCTGCTGGCCAAGGTCGCCTTCGTCAAACTATTCGCCGTCTCCAACCCGCTGCGCGACTTCGCCCTGCGCGGGGTAAGCAGTCTGCTCGATCAGGTCAACCAGCAGGTGCAGCTGCGCGCAGTGGAAACCCTCGGCGCGCAGTATTCGCTGGATACCCGCCTGGGCGAACTGGCGATGCGCCAACCCATCGGCTGCGCGCCCGACACGCCGCTGCGCGATGCAGTGCGGATGATGCACGAGCAGCACGTGGGCAGCATCGTGGTGCTCGACCCGGCCGACAAGCCGCTGGGCATCTTTACCCTGCGCGACCTGCGCCGGGTAGTCGCCGACGGCGTCGACCTGGCCCAGCCGATCGACAAGCTGATGACGCCCAACCCCTTCCATCTGGCGCCGGATGCCAGCGCCTTCGATGCCGCCATCGCCATGACCGAGCGGCATATTGCCCACGTCTGCCTGGTGGAGCACGAGAAACTCCGCGGGGTGATTTCCGAGCGCGATCTGTTCAGCCTGCAGCGCGTCGACCTGGTGCACCTGGCGCGCACCATTCGCCACGCCGGCAAGGTCGAGACGCTGGCCGGGCTGCGCAGCGACATCCGCCTGCTGGTCGACCGCATGCTCGCCCACGGCGCCAGCTCGACGCAGATCACCCATATCGTCACCCTGCTCAACGACCACACCGTATGCCGGGTGATCGAGCTGACCCTCGAGGAAATGGGCGACCCCGGCATCCCCTTCACCTGGCTGTGCTTCGGCAGCGAAGGCCGCCGCGAGCAGACCCTGCACACCGACCAGGACAACGGCATCCTCTTCGAGGCCGAGAACGCCGGTGAGGCTGCCGCGATTCGCGAGCGCCTGTTGCCGATCGCCCGCGAGATCAACCAACGCCTGGCGCAATGCGGCTTCACCCTGTGCAAGGGCAACATCATGGCCGGCAACCCCGAGCTGTGCCTGTCGCGCCAGGAATGGTCTCGGCGCTTCGCCGGCTTCGTCCTCGAAGCCACGCCGGAGAACCTGCTGCGCTCGTCGATCTACTTCGACCTGCGCACCATCTGGGGCCCGGACGAAGGCTGCGAGCAACTGCGCAGCGAGCTGCTCGGCCGCGTCGCCAGCAACAGTCTGTTCCAGAAGATGCTGGCCGAGAACGCCCTGCGCCAGCGTCCACCGGTCGGGCGCTTCCGTGATTTCGTGGTGGCCCGTTCCGGCGCCGACAAGGACACCCTCGACCTCAAGGTGCAGGGCCTGACGCCTTTCGTCGACGGGGCGCGCCTGCTGGCGCTGGCCAACGGCATCGGCGCGGTCGGCACCCTGGAACGCCTGCGCGCGCTGATCACCAAGGGGGTGATCGATGCGCTGGACGGCGCTGCCTATGAGGAGGCGTACCATTTCATTCAGCAGACGCGCATGCAGCAGCACCAATTGCAGGCGCGCGACGAGCTGCCCTATTCCAATCGGGTCGATCCCGACCACCTCAACCACCTGGACCGGCGTATTCTGCGCGAGTCGTTCCGCCAGGCGCAGCGCCTGCAGAGCAGCCTGGCCATGAGGTATCAGCTATGAGCAGGTTCACCTGGTTCACCGGCCGCGGCCCGGCCCTGACCCAGCAGCAATTGCAACGTCGCCAAACCTTGAGCGCACCGGCAGCATTCGACGAACGCCCTCTGCATCAGCAGCGCTTTGTCGTGCTCGATCTGGAAACCAGCGGTTTGAACATGCGCCGTGATCAGGTGCTGGCCATCGGCGCGGTGGTGATCGACAACGGCGCCATCGACTTCGCCGAACAGTTCGAATGCACCCTGCACCAGCCCGATCATCAGGCCAGCGCCAGCACCCTGATCCACGGCATCGCCCCCAGTGAAGTGGCCCGCGGCGTCGACCCCGCCGAGGCGCTGCTGGACTTCATGGAGTTCGTCGGCAGCAGCCCGCTGCTGGCCTTCCACGCGGGCTTCGACCAGCGCATGCTGGCCCGGGCATTGCGGCAGAGCCTGGGTTATCGCCTGCAGCACAATTTCTTCGATGTTGCCGAAATTGCCCCGCTGCTTTGCCCGCAGGCACGCATCCGCCAGGGCGGGCTGGACGAGTGGGTTGCCGAATTTGGTCTGCAGGTGCACCAACGCCACAACGCCAGCGCCGATGCGCTGGTCACCGCCGAACTGGCGCTGATGCTGTTCAGCAAGGCGCGCCGCCAGGGCATCGACAGCCTCTGCGAATTGGAGCGTCAATTGGCCAGCCGGCGCCGGCGCCAACACGCGATGTAGCAACCCACAGCGCATCGCCCGAAGCGGACTTCTGCAGATGCGCAGCGGCGCGGCAGACATCGCGGCTAAAGCCGCTCCTACGGGGCGTGTCGCGGCGGGCGGTGCATCCGCGGCTCGCGCTTCCTCCAACCGCACAAACTGTCCAGGTGGGAGGCGCTTCAGCGGCGAGCGTTTATCGCGGCTGAAGCCGCTCCTACAGATTGGTTTGCGGTAGGCGGCGCATCCTACGAAAAGCCTACAGATCCCGCATCAGCAGCCCGTACTCCAGCTGTACATCCGCCGGCAGCGGCAGATACAGGATGTGGCCATCGCCAGGCGCCACCTGCTGCGCCTGCCCCTGTACGTTCTGCAGATGCTCCAGGGTGAAGCGTAGATTGCCCTGCGGCGTCATCAGCTCCAGGCCGTCGCCGACGGCGAAGCGGTTCTTCACCCGCACCTCGGCCAGCTCGCCACGGCGTTCGCCGGTCAGTTCGCCGACGAACTGCTGACGCTCCGACACCGAGCTGCCGCGCTGGTAGTTCTGGTATTCGTCATGTACGTGGCGACGCAGAAAACCCTCGGTGTAGCCCCGATGCGCGAGTGACTCCAGGCTGCCCAGCAGGCTCGGGTCGAATGGCTTGCCGGCCAGCGCATCGTCGATAGCGCGGCGGTAGACCTGCGCGGTGCGCGCCACATAGAAATGGCTCTTGGTGCGCCCCTCGATCTTCAGCGAATGCACACCCATGCGCACCAGGCGCTCGACGTGCTGCACCGCGCGCAGGTCCTTGGAGTTCATGATGTAGGTGCCGTGCTCGTCTTCGAAGGCGGTCATTTCATCGTCCGGCCGCCCCGCCTCCTGCAGCACGAATGCCTGGGTGGTCGGCGCGCCCTGGCCCAGGGTCGGCTCGACCACGCGGACAATTTCGCCCAGCTCGTTCTCGCTCGCCGGCGTGGCCTGGTACTGCCAGCGGCAGGCGTTGGTGCATGTGCCCTGGTTGGGGTCGCGGCGATTGATGTAGCCCGACAGCAGGCAACGCCCGGAATAGGCCATGCACAGTGCACCGTGGACGAACACCTCCAGCTCCATGCCCGGCACCTCGCTACGGATCTCCCCGATTTCCTCCAGCGACAGCTCGCGCGAGAGGATCACCCGCGTCAGCCCCTGCTGGCGCCAGAACTCGACGCTGGCCCAGTTCACCGCATTGGCCTGCACCGAGAGGTGAATCGGTATCTGCGGATAGTGCTGACGCACCAGCATGATCAGGCCGGGGTCGGACATGATCAGCGCATCGGGGCGCATCTCGATCACCGGCGCCAGGTCCTTGAGGAAGGTCCTGAGCTTGGCGTTGTGCGGGGCGATGTTGACTACCACGTAGAACTGCTTGCCCAGCGCGTGCGCTTCATCGATGCCGAGGGCGAGGTTGGCGTGGTCGAACTCGTTGTTGCGCACGCGCAGGCTGTAGCGCGGCTGCCCGGCATACACCGCATCGGCGCCGTAGGCGAAGGCGTAGCGCATGTTCTTCAGGGTGCCGGCCGGCGACAGCAGTTCGGGGAAAAACGACATGAAACACCTGCATGCAAGGCAAAGCAGGCGATTCTAGGCAGGCTGCGCAGACGAACATTGATCTGCATCTATGAAAGGCCAGGCGTTGCGCCCGGCCTTTGCCGATTAGGATGGGAGCCAATCATTCGCGACCATGGCCTTCACCGAGGCAAATCATCGCGAATGAATTCGCTCCTACATGCAGACGCGTTGGTACAGCACCTCGTCCCTGTCGACACGCTTGAGTTGAGCGACCTGAGGCTGTTGCTTCTCGTCCAGCGGCAACAGTTCGGCTGTCGTGCAGTTGAGCAGATGCGCCTGGTGCGACACGTGATCGATGTGCTGCTTCTCGAAACGGTAGAGCATGAACTCGGCCACCTGCGCGTCCGCCACCTGCTCGCGCACGACGCTCTTGCTGTCGAGCACGGTGAAGGCGGTGACCATCGGCACGAAGTAGCTCCACGGGCGCCAGAACACGTGACCCGCTTCGGTCGCAACGACGACCGACTCCGCGGGCTGACGCGCCTGCTGGTGCTCGAACCAGGAGTACTCGTAGAACACCTGGTAACTCAGCATTCCCAGGCCACCGAACAGTGGCACGATCCACCTCGGTAGCTTGTTACGCGTCAGTTTGCGCAGCAGCAGAGCGATACCGGCAGCGCCGAGCCCCGCCACCACGATGGCAAGCAAAGTCCACAACATATGACTGTTCCCGAAAAAAGACGGGCCTCCAGTGGAGGCCCGTCTGTCAGACCCTGGACCATCGAAAGATGGCGTCAGGCCAGGATTATGCTTAGTGGTTCAGAGCGGCACCAGCACCTTTGGGGGTACGCACGCTTTCCACCAGATCCTGGATTTCCTGCGGCGGCTCGGCGGTGACCATCGATACGCCGTAGGCCACGGCGAAGTTGATCAGGGCGCCGACGGAACCGAAGGAAGCCGGGGAGATACCCATGAACCACTGGTCCGGGGTATTGGGCAGCATGTTGGTTTCCGGAATGAAGAACCAGCCCAGGTAGGTGAAGATGTACAGCAGCGTCACTACCAGGCCAGCGACCATACCGCAGATCGCGCCCTTGTCGTTCATGCGCTTGGAGAAGATCCCCATCATCAGCACCGGGAACAGGGTTGCCGCAGCGATACCGAAGGCCAACGCCACCACCTGCGCGGCGAACCCGGGTGGATTCAAGCCCAGATAGGTCGCCAGCAAGATTGCGCAGGCCATCGATATCCGCGCCGCCATCATCTCGTTCTTCTCGCTGATCTTCGGATTGATCAGCGTCTTGATCAGGTCATGACTGATCGCCGAAGAAATCGCCAGCAGCAGACCAGCCGCCGTCGACAGTGCAGCGGCAATGGCGCCCGCCGCGATCAGACCGACCACCCAGCCAGGCAGGTTGGCGATCTCCGGGTTGGCCAGAACCAGGATGTCGTTGTTCACGGTCAGCTCGTTACCGTTCCAGCCACGCTCCTGAGCGGTCGCGGTGAAGGCCGGTGCGGCATCGTTGTACATCTGGATGCGGCCGTCGCCGTTCTTGTCTTCCCACTTGATCAGGCCGGTGGTTTCCCAGGTCTTGACCCACTCAGGACGCTCTTCGTAGGACAGGGCCGGGGCAGAAGTGCCTTCCGGATAGATGGTGGTCACCAGGTTCAGACGCGCCATGGAGGCAACGGCCGGAGCGGTGAGGTACAGCAGGGCGATGAAGATCAGGGTCCAGCCGGCGGACCAACGGGCATCGGCCACGCGCGGTACGGTGAAGAAGCGGATGATCACGTGCGGCAGACCGGCGGTACCGATCATCAGCGACATGGTGAACAGCACCATGTTCAGCTTGTTGTCGACATCGGCGGTGTAGGCAGCGAAGCCCAGCTCACGTACCACTTCATCGAGCTTCTGCAGCAGCGGCACGCCGGATTCGACATGGTCACCGAACAGGCCCAGCGGCGGGATCGGGTTACCGGTCAGCTGCAGGGAGATGAAGATCGCCGGGATGGTGTAGGCCACGATCAGTACCACGTACTGAGCGACCTGGGTGTAGGTGATGCCCTTCATGCCACCGAATACGGCGTAGGCGAATACCACGGCCGCGGCGATCCAGATACCGGTGGAGTTGCTCACTTCGAGGAAGCGCGAGAAGGCAACACCGGCACCGGCCATCTGGCCGATCACGTAGGTCACGGAGATGATCACCAGGCAGATCACCGCAGTCAGGCGCGCGCCACGACTGTAGAAGCGATCACCGATGAAATCCGGCACGGTGAACTTGCCGAACTTGCGCAGGTAGGGTGCCAGCAGCATCGCCAGCAGCACGTAGCCGCCGGTCCAGCCCATGAGGAAGGTGGAGTTGGCATAACCGCCGGCGGCAATCAGGCCCGCCATGGAGATGAAGGATGCAGCGGACATCCAGTCAGCGGCAGTCGCCATGCCGTTGGTGACCGGATGCACACCACCGCCAGCGACGTAGAACTCTTTGGTGGAGCCGGCACGCGCCCAGATGGCGATGCCGATGTAGAGCGCGAAGGACGCGCCTACGAACAACATGTTGATTACGAATTGGCTCATGACCGCTTACTCCTCGACGCCAAATTCTTTATCGAGTTTGTTCAGTCTCCACGCGTAGTGAAAAATGAGCCCGATGAAGAAGAGGATGGAGCCTTGCTGCGCGAACCAGAATCCGAGGTCGGAACCGCCAACGGAGATTCCCGCGACCATCGGGCGCAGGATCATGGCGAATCCGTAGGAAACCAGCGCCCAGACGATCAGGCTCCAGGTGATGAGCCGCACGTTGGCCTTCCAGTAGGCCGCGGCATTTGCTTGTTCAGAAGTCATAGACGCCTCCGGTTATTGTTATTCTGATGCAGCTTCAAGCTAGCAGCAGGCCAGCACCGTCCGACAGATAGACATTGGTAGTAGCCGCATCGCGACGTTTCCAACACTGATCGCGAACAGCGAAGCCGTAGAAGAGAAATGGCGGCTGAAAAGTTTACGAATAAGATAAAAACTCATTTGATAGCGATTCTCTAAAACACTAGAATCCCGGGCCCTCACCTACCCCTACGCCCCAAGGATTCACACCATGCGACGCCTGGTCGTACCGCTTCTCGCCCTACCCGCTCTCGCCAGTCACACCGCCTTCGCCAGCACTGAAAACGACACGCCGCTGGCTCTGCAAGAAATGCAGATCACCGCCCCCAGCGAGCAGGCCGACGGCCCGGTGGATGGCTACCGGGCCAGCCGCTCGGCCAGTGCCACCCGTACCGATACGCCGATTCACGAGATTCCCCAGTCGATCAGCGTGGTACCGGCGCAAGTGGTGCAGGACATCGGCGCAGTGCGTCTGGAGGATGCGCTCGACTACGCCGGCGGCGTGGAGCGCGGCAACAACTTCGGTGGCCAGGGTCTGACCGAATTTCTGATTCGCGGCTTCAACAGCCAGGAGTTCTACCGCAACGGTTTCGCCGTCAACCGCGGCTACCCGAACATGCCCGACGCCAGCACCATCGAGCGCATCGAAGTGCTACGCGGCCCGGCGGCCATGCTCTACGGGCGCAGCGATCCGGGCGGCACCTTCAACATCGTCAGCAAGCAACCGCAGGCCAAGCGCCGCACCGTACTGGGCAGCCAGGTCAACAGCGAGGGCTTGCGCCGCGGCACGCTGGACACCACCGGTGCGCTGGACGAACAGGCCGCCTTCACCTATCGACTGAACCTGGTGGCCGAGGGCGGCGACAGCTTCCGCGATGACGTCGAGAGCGAGCGCTACAACGTCGCCCCTGTGCTGCGCTGGCAGCTCGACGAAGACACCGCCGTGACCCTCGAAGGCGACTACCTGCACAACCGCCATCCGCTCGACCGTGGCGTCACCCGCTACGCCAACCAGCAGGGCAAGCTGCCGCGCGATCGCTTCCTCGGCGAGGAAGCCGCCGGCAAGCTGACCAACGCCAATGCCACCACCCAGCTGCGCATCGAACACCTGCTCAACGACAGCTGGACGCTGCGCGGCGGTGTGCAGTACCTGGATGGCGACCTGTCCGGCGGCGCCGTGGAGAACAACAGCAACGCCTACCGCGGCCTGGCCGCTGGCAGCAGCGTGGTCGGGCGCAACTACAACGAGCGCTGGCTGAACTGGAACGACGTCAATGCCCAGGCCAACGCCGAAGGCAACTTCGACCTTGGCGGCTTCGCCCACACCCTGCTGGTAGGTGTGGAGTACGACAAGTTCAACTACAACTCGCTGATCATCCGCTCGCCAGGCGGCAACGCTTACCCCATCGACCTGTACAACCCGGTACACGGCCAGCCGCTGCCGGCGCTGACCCGCACCACCACCCATGACGCCGAGACGCTGAAGTCCTACGCCTTCTATTTGCAGGATCAGGTCGCCCTGACCGAACGCCTCAAGGCGCAGCTGGGCGCGCGCATCGAGCGCTTCGAGCAGAGCTATGACGACAAGCTCAACCGCAGCGGCAGCTGGGATCAGGCGCACAACGCAGTTTCGCCGCGCTTCGGCCTGATCTACGACCTCACCGACGAGTTGGCGGTATTCGCCAACACCTCGCGCTCGTTCAAACCCAACCGTGGCGCAGACCGCCTGGGCAATGCCTTCGATCCGGAAGAAGGCGTCGCTCATGAAGTCGGCATCAAGTACGACATGGCCGACCGCGACCTGAGCCTGACCGCGGCGGCGTTCCATATCGTCAAGGAAAACGTGCTGACCAGCGACCCGCTGGATACCACGCGCAGCATCGCCGCTGGCGAAGTGCGCAGCCGTGGCTTCGATATCAACCTGGCCGGCAACATCACCCCGCAATGGCGGGTGATCGGCGGCTATGCCTATGTCGACGCCGAAGTCACCGAAAGCACCAGCGCCACCATGCCGGTGGGCTCGCGCCTGGCCAACGTGCCACGGCACAGCTTCAACCTGCTCGACACCTACGAGTTCGACGGCGGCCCGCTGGCCGGCCTGGGCCTGGGCATCGGCCTGAAGTACGTCAGCGAGCGCCATGGACAAACCAGCAACGACACCTTCGATATGGACGGCTACGGCCTGGTCGACCTGCTGGCCTACTACCCGCTGACCGAGAACGTGCGCCTGAACCTCAATCTGAACAATGTGTTCGACAAGCACTATGAAGAGCGCGCCTGGAACGTCTGGTCCTACCCGGGCGAACCGCGCACGCTGCAGGCGGGGATTTCGGTCAGTCTGTAAAGCCGAGCGCCAGGGAAACGCGGTTCACCCTGGCTTGTCACCTCGTAGCCCGCATGCAATCCGGGGATGGCTCGGCACACCATTCCCGGATTGCATGCGGGCTACATACCGTCACCTACGACGCTATCTGCCTTCAGGCGCAGACCAGGCGGATAAGATTTTGCCGTAAAGGGATGGCAAGAGCGGGGATACATGCCTTCAGAGCGGATCGGGTACCAACTCGATCGGCAGCAGATAGCGGTCCTCAGCAAACTCGATGGGCAACTGATAGCGATGGGAGTTTTCCTCGACGGTCCGGCATTCGCCGTCGATCAGCGCCATACGCCGCTCGACACGCGTGTTCTTCAACAGCAGATCGCGATACCCGTCGTGCCCAGCCCGGTCGGTGATGATGACCACGCCCTTGGTTTCGCTGAACGCTCCGCTGCAGTTGGTATCCCACTCGCCTCCAGCCGTTCTCACCGGTAACTCGCTCAACAATGGGCGCAGGCTATCGGTGTCCAGCTGGTAAAGATCGAGCCGGGTTTCATAGAACGGATTGGGCCGCGAACTGCCGCTCCGCGATATCCGCACACCGAATGCAATATCATCTGAGCGCAGGCGATAAGGCGCGGTATCGAACCTCAAATCCTCAATAAAAACCGCATCCCAATCCAGCCGATTGGGCTCGACCAGGCGCGCCAGGAAACGCTGCCTGGCACTATCGAACACCAGCAATTCCAGGTCCGTTTCCCCGTAACCATCGTGTTCGGCGCGCACCAGCGGCATCGCAAGCAGGGTCAATTGAGGCCGCGCCGGCCAGACCTTGCAGATGCTGCGCTCGGCGTCCACACGATAGCGCCCGCGCTCGTCTTCCAGCGCCTGGCCGGCCGCATGGCCCGGATGGGCCATCTCGATCCAGGCCGGCAGTCGCTGGCGGCAATCGTCAGCCTGTGCGGCGCCGCTCAGCAGCATGCAGCCCAGAGCTGCGGCAAATAATGTTTTCATCCTTGAGAGCCTCCGGTTCATCCCAGCGCGAGTCTACGCCGCTAACCGCCCACTGCCCATGACAGGCATCGCGAAACAGCCAGGCGATGCGCCGCGCTAGCAGTTGCCCGACACGCGCATCCTCGCGCAAACCGATATGACCGCTCATGCCCGATACCACAGGCGCATAAAGCCCAGTGCCAGCAGCAGGCCGACCTGGCCCAGCGCCGCGCACAGCGACAGGAAGGAACGCAACGTGCTGTTTTGCGCCGCATCCTGAATGCCAGTCAGAGCACTCCAGAAACCCTCTGGCAGCACCATCAGGCTCAGGCTGGCGAGCGGCTTGCCGGTCAGCAACAGGCCGTCGATCAGATTGAACCAGCCACAGAACATAAGACCGATGAGGATCATCACCGCCACCACCAGACCGAGTCCAAGGCAGGCGGAAAATTGCATGAGAAGACGCATGGGGATCACCTTCGATAAAAGGGCGCGGCCTGCATTGACCGCGCCGAACAGATTCAGGCTTGCGCAGCGCTGCGACCGACGCCGTACCAGTCCAGTTTGCGGGTCAGCACCATCACGCTGCCGAGCACGCCGAACACCAGCAGCGAGCCCATCAGCAGGGCGTAGTCCTCGGCGTTGAGCAGGCCGTAGAGCATCGCGTACAGAGCGGCTAGCAGCGCGCCGAAGCCCAACCCGCGTCGCCAGCTGTGCAGCACGAAACTGACGTAGAACCCGATCAGGCCGACGCAGGCGCTGGCGGACAGCAGATAAGCCAAAGCGAAGTCCAGATGCTCGGAGAGCGACAACAGCAGCAGGTAGAACAGCGCCAGCGACAGACCGACCAGGGCGTACTGCACCGGGTGCACGGCCAGACGCTTGAGCACCTCGAAGAGGAAGAAGGTGGCAAAGGTCAGGGCGATGAACAGCAGCGCATATTTGATCGCGCGGTCGGTCTTCAGGTACTGGTCGACCGGGTCGACGAAACTCACACCGAAGTTGCGGCCGAACAGGCCCTGGCAACGATCAGCGCCCACACATTCGCGTAGTGCCTCTTCCAGGTTGGTGGCGAAGAAGCTGGTCTGCCACTCGGCGGTGAAGCCCTTGGCGCTGATCTCGCGGCGGCTCGGTAGGTATTCACCGACGAAGCTCGGGTGCGGCCAGTCGGAGTTCAGCTTGACCCGGCTGTCACGCCCGACCGGCACGATCGAGAGCTGCTCGGTGCCCTGCAGTTTCAGATCAAAGGCGAACTCGAGCGTCTGCCCACCCTGCGCATCCAGAGCAGGGAGCGGTGCATGCACGCCGGCGCCGAAGTTATCGTCCCCGCTGCCCGGTGCGAAACTCAGGGTCTGGCCGTTCAGGCGCAGTTGCAGGTCGTTGCTGATACCACGGATGTCGCTGATGCCGACCGAGAGGAAGGGTTTCTCGAAGCGGTAGAAACCCAGGTCGTCGCCCAGCCCGAGGCGCGCCGGCAGGCGGAATTGACCGCTGACCTGGCTGTCGCTGCGGTACAGGCGCGCTTCGTAAATGCCGCGCGCTCGCAGCTCGGTGCCGACCGTTCCTTCGAGCACGAAGCGCTCCGGCAGGAAATACAGGCGGCCGCGACGCTGACGCTCCTCGCTGTAGCGCTCGCCGGTCTTCTCGTTGGTTTTCCACTCGTGTGTGGTCTTGATATACGGCAGCACCAGGATCGGCCCGGTGATCTGCTGGCGGTAGCTGGAACTGCGGGCAATGTCCTGCAGCACCTCATGGCGTAGGCCCTGACGTTCGTCGACCAGGCCATCGATCATCAGCAGGGGAATCATCAGCAGCAAAATCAGCAGGGCGATGGCGCCCAGCTTGAAGCCCAGGGAACGGCTCATGGTACGGCTCTCCGTAGCGAGTGAAGGTACGGCAGAGTCTGGGTAGCGGCGGTGGGTGGCGTATGGGGCGAGCGTGGAGATTGTGTGGAGAATGCACGAAAAAGAAAGGGCGCCGATTCGGGGCGCCCTTCCTAACTGCTATGCGGCATACGACTGCTCCCGCGTGATGGATGACCGGATCAGCCGATACGGCTGGCACCTACGCGGTCGGCGCCATCTGCGGCAACGCGGTTCAGACCAACGCGGTCAGCGCCATCTGCGGCTACGCGGCTCAGGCCAACGCGATCAGCACCGTCTGCGGCTACGCGGTTAAGACCCACGCGGTCAGCACCACCTTCGGCTACGCGGTTCGGACCAACGCGATCTGCGCCACCTTCGGCGATACGGTTCAGACCAACGCGATCTGCGCCATCTTCGGCTACGACCGGAGCGGCGGACTGTTGCGCGGAGATCTGTGGCAGAGCGAATACACTGGCCGACAGGGTGGCGATAACGAGGCTGGCGAGGATTTGCTTTTTCATGGTCGTTCTCCTTAAGAGGGGGCAAGTAACTGGCTACGGTTGTCATGTTACGCACGCCCCAGAACGGCAAAAGGCACATCTCGGGATAGTGACCATCGACGCCGTCGATACCCGAAAAAAGCGCTTACCGATCAGCCAGATAGCCATCAGAAAAGACCATGCGGCATCACCCTCGCCTTCCGTCTGCTCGGCAGCTTCGCGGGCGAAAGGCACTGGCATCTGTATAAAAAACCAGTGAAACTTCGCAGCATGCTCGCCCTCGACGCCCCCGAACTCTATTACCTGGCCAACTTCCGCAAGGCCCTCGACTGGCTCGGCGCCCATCACCGTGACCTGATGGACGATGCCGAGCGCGCCTTCATCGTGGAATTTCTCCAGCTGCCATTGCCCGCCCAGGCGCTGCTGGTGCGCCTGGTGATGCGCAAGGGCGTGCACTTTCGCGTCAGCAAGCTGCGCTATGCGGAGATCGGCGAAATCCAGAATGCGGCTGCACCGCTGCTGGTGCTGGGCTGGCTGATCGACTGCGCCGCCTTGAGCTTCGACGAGCTGGGCGCCCTGCTGCTCAAGGACGAACTGACCACGCATTTCGCCGCCTACCTGCCACGCGGACCATTGAAGAAAAGCGAAGCGCTCGACCACCTGCGCGAGCTGCATGTCGAACCGCGCAGCCTGGCCGACTGGTGTCCGCAACTGGACGAGCGCCTGCTGAGCCTGGTCATCGGCCCGCTGTGCGACCGCCTGCGCCTGATGTTCTTCGGCAACCTGACGCAGAACTGGTCGGAGTTCGTGCTCGCCGACTTGGGCATCTTCCGCTACGAACAGGTGCCGATCACGCCGGGCTCGCGCGGCTTCCGCAACCGCAAGGATGTGGACGACTACCTGCATCTGCGCGCCTGTCGCGAGGCCTTCGAAGCCGGCCTGCCTGTAGCCGAGGTGCTGCAGCAGCTCGGGGATTTTGCCAGCGACAACCCGTATATCGGCGAGCGCTACCAACGCCTGCTGCTGAAAATGGCACAACAGCTGGAACGCGCCGGCGAGCTGGAATCGGCGCTGACGCTGTACCGTGATACCCACGCGGTCGGCTCGCGGCAGCGGCAGATTCGCGTGCTCGAGCGCCTGGGCAGCGATGCCGAGGCGCTGACCCTAGCCGAACAGGTGCTCAAAGCGCCACACAACGCCGAAGAAGCGCAACTGGCCGAACGCGCGCGCACCCGCCTGCGCAAACGCCTCGGCCTGGCGCCAGCGGCCAAGGCGGCGAAGCTCAGCGAGAATCGTCTCGATCTGTGCCTGCCACGCGCCGCCAGCGTCGAACTGGCCGTGGCCCTGCACCTGGCCGAACCCGATGCGCCCGTGCATTACGTGGAAAACACGCTGATCTGCGGGCTGTTCGGCCTGCTCTGCTGGGAAGCGATCTTCGCCCCGCTGCCGGGCGCCTTCTTCCACCCCTTCCACGCCGGCCCGGTGGATCTGCACCGCGCCGACTTCCATGCGCGGCGCGCTCCACTGTTCGCCACCTGCCTGGCGCGCCTGGACGACGGCGGCTACCTCGAGGCCATGCGCCGTACCCACGCCGAGAAGTTCGGCATCCAGTCGCCCTTCGTATTCTGGGAGCTGCTCGACGCCGAGCGCCTGGAACAGGCACTGGCCTGCCTGCCGCCGGCGCACCTGGGCGCCTGGTTTCGTCGCCTGCTGGCAGACATCCGCGAGAACCGCACGGGCATGCCCGATCTGATCCAGTTCTGGCCGGCCGAGGGGCGCTACCGGATGATCGAGGTGAAAGGCCCCGGCGACCGCCTGCAGAACAACCAGAAACGCTGGCTGGCCTTCTGTGCCGAGCACGGCATGCCGGTCAGCATCTGCTACGTGGAGTGGGCCGAGTGAGCCTGCGCGTCGCCGTGCGCGAGCTGTGCGAGTTCACCGCCAAGGAGGGTGACCTCGACCTGCGCTTCACCCCCTCGCCCACAGCCGCCGAAGGCATGGCCGGGCACGCCACGGTGGTTGCGAGGCGCGGCCCGGATTACGTTTCCGAGCTGCCGCTGATCGGCGAATTCGAGGGGCTGACGGTCAGCGGCCGCGCCGATGGCTTCGACCCAGAGTTTCGTCTGCTGGAAGAGATCAAGACCCATCGCAGCGACATCTCGCGCATCCCGGCCAACCATCGCCTGCTGCACTGGGCGCAGGTCAAGGTCTACGGCTGGCTGCTGTGCCAGGAGCTGGAACTCGATGAGTTGGATCTGGCGGTGGTCTACTTCAACGTCATCACCCAGCAGGAAACGGTGTTCCGCGAGCGCCACAGCGCCGAATCGCTGGGTGAGTTCTTTGCCCTGCACTGCCGCCGCTATATCGATTGGGCACGGCAGGAACAGGCGCATCAGCAGGTGCGCAATGAGGCGCTGGAGAATCTGAAATTCCCCTACGGCGAATTTCGTCATGGTCAGCGGCAACTGGCCGAAGCGGTGTACCGCGCCGCGCGCGACGGCCACTACCTGCTGGCGCAGGCCACCACCGGCATCGGCAAGACCCTCGGCACCCTGTTCCCGCAGCTCAAGGCCATGCCCGGCCAGCAGCTCGACCGCCTGTTCTTCTTGAGCGCCAAGACGCCCGGCCGGCGCCTGGCACTCGATGCCCTGCAACGCCTGCGCGAACCCGACACACCGCTGCGCGTGCTGGAGCACGTGGCCCGTGACAAGGCCTGCGAACACCCGAGCAAGGCCTGCCATGGCGATTCCTGTCCACTCGCCAAGGGCTTCTACGACCGCCTGCCGGCTGCACGCAGCGCGGCTCTCAAGGAACGCTGGCTGGATCAGCAGGCCGTGCGCAATATCGCCATCGCCCATGGCGTGTGCCCCTACTACCTGAGCCAGGAGCTGTGCCGCTGGAGCGACGTGGTGGTGGGCGACTACAACTACTATTTCGACCTCGGCGCGCTGCTGCACAGCCTCACCCTGATCAACCAGTGGCGCGTCTGCCTGTTGGTGGACGAAGCACACAACCTGGTGGAGCGCGGGCGCGGCATGTACAGCGCCGAGTTGGATCAGGCGCGCTTCAAGGCCATGTGCCGCGACGCGCCGAAACGCCTGAAGAGCGTGCTGGACCGGATCGACCGCCACTGGGATCAGCTGCACCGCGAGCAAGAGGTGCCCTATCAGGTCTACCCGCTGGCGCCGGACCTGCTGCTCGCCGCCCTGGGCAAGGCGGTCAGCGCCATCACCGACCTGCTGACCGACCAGCCCGAAGGCAATGCCGGTGAACTGCTCAACTTCTATCTGGACGCCATGCTGTTCTGCCGCCTAGCGGAAAGCTTCGGCCCGCACTCGCTGTTCGACATCAACCGCGATGAGGCCGTCAACGGGCGCAGCTATTCGACCCTGTGCATCCGCAATATTCTGCCGGCGCCCTTCCTCGGCCCACGCTTCGAGGACGCCCACAGCGCCACGCTGTTCTCCGCCACCCTCAGCCCCAGTCACTACTACCTCGACCTGCTCGGCCTGCCGGAAGAGACGCAGTGCCTGGACGTCGCCTCACCCTTCAGTGCCGAACAACTGCATGTGCAGGTGGTGCGCAACCTGTCGACCCGCTACCAGCACCGCGACGCCTCGCTGGCGCCGATCTGCCAGTTGATGGCGCGCCAATACGCCGAACGCCCCGGCAACTACCTGGCCTTTTTCAGCAGCTATCAGTATCTGGAGCAAGTGCTGCAGGAGCTGCGCCGCGATCACCCGCACATCCCAGTGTGGACACAATCGCGACAGATGGACGAAGCGGCGCGCCAGGGCTTTATCGAACGCTTCCAGATCGGCGGCCGCGGCATAGGCTTCGCCGTGCTCGGCGGCGTTTTTGGCGAAGGTGTCGACCTGCCCGGCGAACGCCTGATAGGCGCCTTCGTCGCCACCCTCGGCCTGGCCCAGCTCAACCCAATCAACGAAGAAATCCGCCAGCGCATGGACGCCCTGTTCGGCAATGGCTACGACTACACCTACCTTTACCCCGGTCTGCAGAAGGTCGTGCAGGCCGCTGGCCGGGTGATCCGCACACCGGAAGACCAGGGCGTGCTCTACCTGATCGACGACCGCTTCGCCCGTCCCGAAGTCCGCCGCCTGCTGCCAACCTGGTGGCAGGTGGAACTGCTGCGTCTGCCGCACAAAAGCACCACAGCCGAGCCACAACCCGACCTGTAGGAGCGGATTTATCCGCGATCAGTGCATAAGTCCTAGCGTTGGTGATGCTGAGCTAGCGGGCAAACTGCGCGACAGGAAAGAGCTTGATCTCCCGCACGTCTACTTTTTCCCAGACCTTCCCCAGCGTATAGGGATCATGATCAAGCCAATGCTCAAGTGCATCTCTGCTGGCAAACTCGACATGGGCAGAAGAGCCCACCATACGGCCCTCTGCATCAAGAATCGCCCCACCGCTGAGAAACGTACCGGCCGCCGTCATTTTCTTTAACCCGTCCAGGTGAGCTTCTCGGTGTTCCAGACGACGAGACAATGCATCCGGGTCGGTAAAATCGAATGCCGTCACTACATATTGCATGCGTTCTCCTTGGTTTACGTCAGCAGGTATCCTAGGTCGCGCACAGCGAAACCCAGGCGCCAGCAGAGCGGGTGTCCATTCATAGTCAGACATGCATCACAAGGATGTAAACATGAGCGATAACGCAAAATTAAAGGGATTGGGTGGCTGGTTGATTCTGGTCGGGCTCGGTCTGATCATCACGCCCCTGCGCATATCCATCACCTACGGGCCGATGTTCTATTCAGTATTCACTGACGGAACCTTCGAAACGCTGACCACTCCCGGCACCGAGTACTATCACTGGCTGTGGGCGCCCCTGCTGGTCTTCGAAGCCATCTTCAATTCATGCATGCTCATTGCGTGCGCACTTCTGCTTTACCTGTTCTTCACAAAACACTATCTCTTCCCAAAGGTCTTTATTGCCACGATCCTGATTTCCCTGGTCTTCATTCCCTTTGATGCCTGGTTAGGCTCGCTCATCTTTACCGACGAACCTGTATTCGATCCGGACACGACCAAGGAATTTGCACGCACCTTGTTCAGCGCCGTTATCTGGGTGCCTTACATGCTCGTATCGAGACGAGTCGAAGCCACTTTCGTGAAGGACATTCCCGAATAGATCGCTCCCACGGCTGCGTGGGGACGAAGACCTCGACGCTACAGCACTGACCAGCAGGCAGCTGCATATCCGAACGAGTGAGCGATGCGGAGCGTCGTGAGACGGCTCCCACGCTGGAGCGTGGGCGCTAGCGGTTAATTTCTGCGCTGGGCAGCCCTGGTGGGAGGCGCTTTAGCGGCGACAGGTTTATGCATCGGTCGCGGCAAAGCCTACCCCACGGCAGCGCCAGCGTGCCCTAGATGGGCAGCGTCAGGCTCACTTCAACGCCACCTTCGACATTGCCGATATGCAATTCACCAGCATGCAGCTCGGCCACTTCCTGCACGAAGTTGAGGCCAAGCCCGGTGCTCTTGCGGCCGCCATTGGGGCGTGGCAGGGAGTAGAAGCGTTCGGTCAGGCGGGCCAGGGCGTAGTCGGGGATGGCTTCGCCCTGATTGAATAGACGCAACACGATGCGCTCGCCCTGCGGTTCGGCGCAGATGCGGATAAGCCCTCCGGGTGGGGTGAAGTCGAGGGCGTTGTCCAGCAGATTGGCCAACGCCTGGCGTAGCAGAAAGCGTTCGCCACGCAGACTGAGGCCGGCTGGCAGCGAGTGTTCGATCTGCAAATTGGTAGCTGTGATACGCGCCTGCTGCGCCTGCAACAGTTCCTCCACCAGCGGCGCCAGCGGCACTGCCACGCGCTCCTCAAGGCCCTGGCGCTGCTCCACCTGAGCCAGGTGCAGCAGGCGTTCGATCAGGTTCTGCAGGCGCGCGCTTTCCTGCTGGATATTGGCCACGAAGCGCTGGCGCTGCTCCGCCGGCATATCGCCATCGAGCAGTTCGGCGGCGCCGCGAATGGCGGCCAACGGGCTTTTCAGTTCGTGGGTCAGGGTGTGCACGTAGCGCTCGACGTAGGCCTTGCCTTCCAGTTCGGTGCGCATGCGCTCGACCGCCTGGGCCAGTTGCGCGAGTTCGCCACCGCGCACCTTCGGCGCCTCGGCGCGCTGGCCTTCGCTGACCGCCTGGGCGTAGCGGGTAAGCTTGCCCAGGGCGGCGCTCAGCCACCAGGACAGCGCAGCGCCGATCAGCAGGCCAAGGCCGATCAGCCCGGCACCGAGCCAGCTCAGACGGTTCTGCGAGCGTTCGATATAGGGCAGCAGGGTGCGGTTGGGCTTGGCCACCGAGACCACGCCGATGATGCGCTCGCCGTCCCTGATCGGTGCGGCCACGTACATCACCGAGGAATCCGGGTCGTCCGGGTCTTCACGGGTCGAGCGCGCGCCGTACTGGCCACGCAGGGTCAGCAGCACGTCGTTCCAGCGCGAGTAGTCCTGGCCAACCGCCACACCAGTCGAGTCCAGCAGGACGATGCCCCGGTCGTCGGTAACGTAGATGCGGTGGTTGACCTCGGCCTTGGTCACGCCCCAGATGCTCGCCTGCGGCTGACGCCGGCCATAGGCTTCAAGCGCCTCGTGCAGGCGGCCCTGGCCGAGGGTGCCGGACTTGAGGTCGTCGCGCAGGATCTCGGCCAGCAGGTTGGCGGTGTCGACCAGGGTTTCCTCGGTGCTCTGGCGCACGCCGGGGCGAATCTCGTCCATCACCGTGCTCAGCACGAACCAGCCGGCCAGCCCGACGAAGAGGAAGTAGACGAGGAAGATGCGAACGCCCAGCGGCATGATTCAGAGCTCCGACTCGTAGCTGTAGCCCAGGCCGCGATGGGTCTGGATCGGCTCCTCGGCTGCGGCGATGGCGCGCAGCTTGGCGCGCAGGCTCTTGATATGGCTGTCGATGTTGCGCTCGTAGCCGGCTTCGCTGGCGACGCCGAGGGCATCGAGCAGTTGCTCGCGTGAATAGACCCGGCGCGGCTGGCCAAGCAGCGTGCGCAGCAGGCGAAATTCATGGCGCGTCAGGCTCAGGGGCTGGCCGTGGTAATGAATGCGAAAGGCGGCATCGTCGATCTGAAAGACGCTGGGCGCGCTGGCTGTCGGCATCTCACGCGGCGCCACGCGCTTGAGGATGGCCTTGACCCGCGCCGCCACTTCACGCGGGCTGAAGGGTTTGACCACGTAATCGTCGGCGCCGATTTCCAGACCCACCACACGGTCGATTTCCTCGCTGCGCGCGGTCAGGAAGATCACCGGCACCTCGGAGAAACGGCGCAGGCGTTTGCACACTTCGAAGCCACTGATATCGGGCAGACCAACGTCAAGAATGGCCAGGTCGAAGGTGCCGTTCTCCAGCAGCGTCAGCGCCTCGCCGCCGAGACTCGACCAATGGGTGACGAAGCCTTCGGCCTGCAGGGCATAGACCAGCGTGTCGGCAATCGCGGCTTCGTCTTCGACTATAAGTATCTGCGGCATCGGGCGTCCTGCACCTGTGGGGCGACGGCGGCAGACTGCCGGGGGCCGCGGCGGGCGTCAAGCGGGCCATAACTTAGGACGGGAGCAAGCCGCCAGGGGAGATTGGCGGGTTACACCCGCCCTACGCGACAACCGCCGCTGCGACTGCATGGATGCAGGAGGTAGAACGAAGCAGGATGCCGGAGTCGAAAGCGCCTCCCGTGAGGTTTTCGTAGCCCGGATGGAATCCGGGAAATCGTGCCATTCGTTCCCCGGATTGCATCCGGGCTAAGCGCTTATGGAATCTCGCCGCGGATGTACTGCTCCAGCTGACGGATCAGGTCGGCCTGTTCGGCGATGGTTTCCTTGACCAGGTCACCGATCGACAACAGGCCGATCAGCTCGCCTTCGGCCAGTACCGGCAGGTGACGCAGGCGACGCTCGGTCATCAGTTCCATGCAGTACTGCACGCTGTCACGCGGGCCGACGCTGATCACGTCGCGGGTCATGATTTCGCTGATCCTGGTGTTGAGCAGCGAGCGTTCGGCCAGCGCCACCGTTCTCACGTAGTCGCGCTCGCTGACGATGCCGACCAGACGCCCGCCGGAGAGCACCAGCAGTGCACCGATCTTTTGCTCGGCGAGGATGCGCAGCCCGTCGAGCAGTGAATCCTCACTGTCGACGCTGTAGACGTAGGCGTTGGCTTTATTGCGAATGACCTCTGCGACGGTTTTCATGCGGGCGGCTCCTTTCGTTGTTATCCGTTTTTAGCAGAGTTGGCCGCCGCGGTCAGCCTCGTTCAAGGCCCAATCGCCGAGTATCGTGCGCAAGCCCTCGTCCGGCTTGAGCGATGGCTACTCGGGAAATAAACCCCTTAGTTCAGCATTGCGGACGTTCGCGGGTGTAACGCTCCGCCGGGTCCACGGCCACGCCAAGATCGCGCATGGCGCTGGCGCCGATCAGCAGCGGATAGCTGAAGGTGCTGCGATCGGTCAGGTTGACCTCGATGGTGCGCTCCTCCTCGCCCAGGCAAATCGGCATTTCGATCACCGGACGTTGCGAGTAGGCGACTTCCTTGGTTTCTGCATCGCTCTCTTCGGCGCGTTTCTTGATCTCGGCGATGCGCACCAGCGGATGTTCGTAGACCGTATCTTCGGCACCGTCGACGGCCAGGCGGAAGCGCACCCAGTCCTCGCCATCGCGCTCGAACGGTTCGATGTCCTTGGCCGACAACGAGGCGGTCATGGCACCGGTATCCATCTTGGCCTTGAGGGTCTGGCCGAGGGCGGGGAGTTTGATCAGCTCGTAGCGGCCGTAAAGGTCTGGTTGCTCATCGGCCATGGCCGGCAGGCTGATCGCAGCAGCCAGCAGAAACAGGGCGTATTTCAAGGTCGGCACTCCTGTGCAATGGAAGTCCCGTTATCCGACTGCCCCTGTCCTGCGGTGTTCCCCGGCAAGGATGACAAAGCGTTACGGCCGGGCTCGCTGCGCTGGCATGCCGCTCCAGAGTTCGTCCAGATGTTCGAAGCCCCAGGCCGCTGCCGACTCGCGCCCGACGATGCGATCCTGTGCGTTCGCTTTGCTCAGGTCGATCACCACCGGCGGAATCTGCACTTTCGACTTGGCCAGGAAGAACGCCTTGACCTTGGGCACCAGCAGCGACTTGGCATTCTGTTCGAGCACGACCGCAAGCCGGCCGCTTTCCAGACGCACCAGCGCCCCCACCGGATAGATGCCGACCGTCTTGACGAAGGCCTGGAATACCGCCTCGTCGAAATGCCCCTTCCACTCGGCCATCTTGCGGATCGACTCGGCCGGGTCCCAGCCCGGCTTGTAGGGCCGGTTGGAGGTGATGGCGTCGTACACGTCGCAGACCGCGCCCATTCTGGCGAACAGACTGATCTGCTCACCCTGCAGGCCATACGGATAACCGCTGCCATCGATCTTTTCGTGGTGATGCAGGCAGACATCCAGCACCAGGGCGCTGACATGCTTGCCTGCCAGGAGGATCTCGCCGCCGGCCTCGGGGTGACGGCGCACCGCCGCGAACTCTGCGTCGCTGAGCTTGCCGGGCTTGTTCAGCACCTCCTGATCGATGGCCATCTTGCCCACGTCGTGCAGCAGGCCGGCCAGGCCTGCCTCGCGTACCGCCCCCTCGCCCAGACCAAGCTGCCGCGCGAGGGCGATCATCAGTGCGCAGACCGCCACCGAGTGCATATAGGTGTATTCATCGGCATGCTTGAGTCGCGCCAGGCTGATCAGGGCATTGGGGTGGCGCATCACCGACTCGGAGATTTCCTCCACCAGCGACTCGGCCTGTTCGAAATTCAGCGCCTTGCCCATGCGCGCATCGCCGAACATGCTCAGCACCGCCTGCTTGGAGCGGGCGCAGAGCTTAGCGGCACGTTCCAGTTCGGCGTCCATCGATGCACTCAGCGCGGTGCTACGGGGCTGCACCGCTGCCATCAGCGTGGCCTCGACCTCCTTCTGCGCCTCTGCCTCGGTGCTGACAACGGCACCGGCCTCAACATCCAGGCCCTTGCTGACGTCGATCCACAACTCACCGATGCTACTGGCGCGGATACGCTGCAGATCCTGTGGTGAATTGAGAAGAAATTTCGACTTCCAGAATGGATGGTCCATCCATGATCCGCAAAATTCCTGGACATACATGCCGATGCGCAGATCGGCTACCGCAATGCGTTTCAACATCGAGATAATCCAGAGCAAGTTGGTGGGAGCGCTCGAGCGCGTCACCTTGGAATCGACGAGCAATCCCCTTACGTTCCACACCGATCAGCATCACGCTTTTCGCAATAATTGGCCATATGCCACTAGTCGCAATTTTGAGCCAGATTCTTCAGTTGCTTATGATGGCCCCTTCGCGCCCGCCAAGGAGTTGATATGCGTCCCCTGCTGACCGGCCTACTCAATATAGTCCTGCTGCTGAGCAATACCCTGTTGCTGATCGGCCCCCTGCTGCTGATCGCCCTGGCCAAGTTCGTGCTGCCGGGCCAGGCGGCGCGCGATACCTGCTCACGCGGGGTGATGTGGGTCGCCGAGTTCTGGGCGGAGAACTGCAAACGCATCTTCGCCCTGCTGACCCCGACGCATTGGGACATCCGTGGCAATGCCGCACTACGCCCCGACCGCTCCTATCTGGTGATCAGCAATCATCAATCCTGGGTCGACATCCCGGCGCTGGTGCAGGCGTTCAACCGCAAGACGCCCTATTTCAAGTTTTTCCTCAAGCAGCAGCTGATCTGGGTGCCCTTTCTCGGTCTGGCCTTCTGGGCGCTCGACTACCCCTTCATGAAGCGCTACTCCAAGGCCTTCCTGCAGAAGAACCCGCATATGAAAGGCAAGGATCTGGAGATCACCAAGGCTGCCTGCGAGAAGTTCAAGCGCCTGCCGGTGACCGTGGTCAACTACCTGGAAGGCACCCGCTTCACCCCGGCCAAGCAGGCCCAGCAGCAGTCACCCTACCGCTACCTGCTCAAGCCCAAGGCCGGCGGCGTGGCCTTCGTGCTCGCCGCGCTGGGCGAGCAGATCGATGCCGTGCTGGACGTGACGCTGGTGTACCCCGCCAAGCAGGTACCGGGCTTCTGGGCGCTGCTCAGCGGCCAGGTGCCGAAGGTGATCATCGATATCCAGACCCTGGAACTCGATCCGGCGCTGTATCTGGGTGATTACGAGAATGATCCGGCCTTCCGCCTGCGGGTGCAGGACTGGGTTTCGGACCTCTGGCTGGCCAAGGACAAACGCATCGAACAGCTGCGCGGCGAAAACCCTGGCTGACTGGTGGCGGGCGCGTTCGGATCGTCGAATGCGCCACGCGTCGATAGTCGGGCGATCGGCGCCCGAAGGTCCGCAGCAGATTGCCGCCCACAACAAAAAAGGGAGCCCGAAGGCTCCCGAAGAAGAAGGCGCGGACCAATGCGCCTGGCCGTAAACCTATCCGCGACGCGCGCAGCGCGCCGCCAACGCAAACACGCGTGGCCCGCGACAGCGCCGGGCCACGCAGCTGGGCATTACGCCGCGCTGAACATCTTGTGCGGATCGATGACGAATTTCTTCGGCACGCCTGCGTCGAACTCGCCGTAACCGCGCGGTGCGTCGTCCAGGCTGATCACCTGCACGCCCACCACTTCGGCGATGTTGATGCGGTCCCACATGATGGCCTGCATCAGCTGACGGTTGTACTTCATGGTCGGAGTCTGACCGGTGTGGAAGCTGTGCGACTTGGCCCAGCCCAGACCGAAGCGAATGCTCAGCGCGCCCATCTTGGCAGCGGCATCGACCGCACCCGGGTCTTCGGTTACGTACAGGCCGGGGATACCGATCTTGCCGGCGACGCGGGTGATCTGCATCAGCGAGTTGAGCACCGTGGCCGGAGCCTCGTGCTTGACGCCTTCGTGGCCATGACCACGGGCCTCGAAGCCCACGCAGTCGATGGCGCAGTCCACTTCCGGTTCACCCAGCAGCGCGGCGACCTGCTCGTGCAGCGGAGTATCCAGCGACAGGTCGGCGATCTCGAAACCCTGCGCCTTGGCGTGCGCCAGACGTGCCGGGTTGAGGTCACCGACGATGACCACGGCAGCGCCGAGCAGGCGAGCCGAGGCAGCAGCGGCCAGACCGACCGGACCGGCGCCCGCGACGTATACGGTGGAGCCTGGGCCGACGCCAGCGGTAACGGCGCCGTGGTAGCCGGTCGGCAGGATGTCGGACAGGCAGGTCAGGTCACGGATCTTCTCCATGGCCTTGTCGCGATCCGGCAGTTTGAGCAGGTTGAAGTCGGCGTAGGGCACCAGCACGTATTCGGCCTGGCCACCGGTCCAGTCGCCCATGTCGACGTAGCCGTAGGCGCCGCCGGCACGCGCCGGGTTGACGGTCAGGCAGACGCCGGTGTGCTGTTCCTTGCAGCTGCGGCAACGACCACAGGCGACGTTGAAGGGCACGGAAACCAGGTCACCGATCTGCAGACGCTCGACGTCGCGGCCCTTTTCGATCACCTCGCCGGTGATCTCGTGGCCCAGCACCAGGCCGACCTGAGCGGTGGTACGACCGCGCACCATGTGCTGGTCGGAGCCGCAGATGTTGGTGGAAACGACCTTGAGGATGACCCCGTGCTCGATCTTCTTGCCGCGCGGATCCTGCATTTTCGGGTAGTCGATCTTCTGTACTTCGACCTTGCCTGCGCCGAGGTAAACCACACCGCGATTATCAGACATATGAAATCTCCTTTCTTCTTGTGGATACAAAGGCGCGACGTCAAGTCGCGCGGGCCTTGTAGCGGAGTAATGAGCGTCTTTATCGGCACCCGCCGTCAGGGGGCAGGACGGGTGTCGATGGTCTAGCCAGACTAGCTAGCGTGCGACGCGGCCGCGGATGCAAAACCGACAGCCGCCGTTCTCTGTGCGGCAACGTCTCTGGTTAAAGGACTACGGTACGGTTGGCGTTGAGGAACACCCGGCGTTCGAGGAAGTAGCCGACTGCACGAGCCAGGGTCAGGCATTCGATATCGCGTCCCTTTGCCACCAGATCCTCGGGGTAGTGCGCATGGTCGACGCTTTCCACCCCCTGAGTGATGATCGGGCCTTCGTCCAGGTCGTTGTTGATGAAGTGCGCGGTGGCGCCGACCAGTTTCACGCCCTTCTGGTACGCCTGGTGGTAGGGCTTGGCGCCCTTGAAGCCGGGCAGCAGCGAGTGGTGGATGTTGATCGCACGGCCATCGAGTTTGCGGCACAGGTCGGCGGACAGCACCTGCATGTAACGGGCAAGCACCACCAGCTCGGCGCCGGTATCCTCGACCACCTGCATCACGCGACGCTCCTGGGCGGGCTTGTCGTTGGGGTCGAGGGGAAAATGGTGATAGGGAATGCCGTGCCAGTCGGCGAGCGGCTTGAGATCCGGGTGGTTGGAGATGATGGCGGTGATGTCCATCGGCAGTTGGCCGGTACGCTGGCGGTAGAGCAGGTCGTTGAGGCAGTGATCGGCCTTGGAGACCATGATCACCACCTTGGCGCGATAGCCAGGCGGGGTCAGCTCGGTGCACATATCGAACGGCGCGGTGCGTTCGTTGAGGCCGGCGAGGAAGGTCGCCTCGTCGAAATCGGCCTGGGTGCGGAATTCCACGCGGATGAAGAAGCGACTGGCCAGGCGGTCATCGAAGCTGTGGTGCTCGGTGACGTAGCAGCCCTGTTCGAACAGGTAGCGGGTCACCACGTCGACCGTACCGAGCAGGCTCGGGCAGTGGGCGGTGAGAATCCAGGTATCGGGGGTGCGGCTCATAGTGGACTCCGAGACAAACTCCGTTGCTGTTCACCCCTCTCCCATTTATGGAAGAGGGGCCGGGGGAGAGGGCCGCCGGAACAACGCGATCCGCCTTTCCCCTCTCCCCAGCCCTCTCCCCAAAGGGGAGAGGGAGCCGTTCGTGTCAGCTTCAGGCTTCGACCGCCAACCCATACTCCGCACTGGCATCCTGCAGCCACAGCCAGAAGTAATCGGCGAAGCTGCGGCGGATCAGCAGTTCCCAGGTATCCTCGCCGGTGTGGCGAATCACCAGTTGCGACTTGGCGAACACCGTGCCGACCGCCTTGCCCACCGGGAAGTTGTTCGGATGCACGTCGTAGCTGCTGGATTTCATCAGTAGTTCACGCACCTTGGGGCCGCGCAGCTCGAGCAGGGTCTGCCCACCGCTGACGTTGACCACCGAAATGTGCTGGCCGTCCAGGGCCTCGCGCAGCTTGCGCTCGACCTCGAATTCGCTGCCGCCGGGGACGATCAGCAGCCATTCATCCGGGCCCAGCCATTGCAGCGAGGTATCGCCGTTGGCCACCAGGGTCAAGGCCACCGGCAGCTCCAGACCCAGGGCCTTGTGCACGCCACCAGCGAACTCGGCATCGTCGGCGTCGCCACGCAGCACCAGATGGCCCAGCAGCTTCTTCTCACGCAGGGTTACCCCGGCGCCCTTGCGGCCCTTGCCGGCCAGCTCGTGCAGGCCGGCGTGGTGCAGCGGCGATTGCCCGGCGATGTCGTCGGGGCGTTGCTTGTAGACATTGACGTTAGACATTCTGGCGATCCCCTTTCGGGTCATAGAACACGGGGCTGACGATTTCGGCTTCGATCACACTGCCATCGACCAACGGCGCGAAGACGCGCTCGCCGATGCGCTTGAGGCCGCCCCTGACCAGGGCCATGGCGAAGGAATGACCCATCGCGGCGCTCATGTAGCTGGAGGTGACGTGGCCGACCATGGTCATCGGAATCGACTGCTTGGGATCGAACACCAACTGGGCGCCTTCCGGCAGAACCTTGTTCGGGTCCACCGGCTTGAGGCCGATCAGCTGCTTGCGGTTTTCCTTCAGGCAGTCCTCGCGGTTCATGCCGCGCCAGCCGATCCAGGAGAACGGCTTGGTGCGGCCCACGCACCAGCCCATGCCCAGGTCGTCCGGGGTGACCGAGCCGTCGGTATCCTGGCCGACGATGATGAAGCCCTTCTCGGCACGCAGCACGTGCATGGTCTCGGTGCCGTATGGGGTCAGGCCGTGCTTCTTGCCGGCCTCGGCGATCTTCTCCAACACGCCCAGGGCGTAGTCGGCCTGCACGTTGACTTCGTAGCTCAGCTCACCGGTGAAGGAGATGCGGAACACCCGCGCCGGTACGCCGCCGACCTTGCCTTCCTTCCAGGTCATGAACGGGAAGGCGTCCTTGTCCAGGTCGATGTCGGTGACCTCGGCCAGCAGCTTGCGGCTGTTGGGGCCGGACAGGGTCATGGTCGCCCAGTGGTCGGTGACCGAGGTGAAGTACACCTTCAGCTCCGGCCATTCGGTCTGGTGGTAGATCTCCAGCCACTCCAGCACGCGCCCGGCACCGCCGGTGGTGGTGGTCATGACGAAATGGTTGTCGGCCAGGCAGGCGGTGACGCCGTCGTCGAAGACCATGCCGTCTTCCTTGCACATCAGGCCGTAGCGGGCCTTGCCCACGTCCAGCTTGGTCCAGGCGTTCGTGTAGACGCGGTTGAGAAACTCGCGGGCATCCGGACCCTGGATGTCGATCTTGCCCAGGGTCGAGGCGTCGAGAATGCCCACTGCGTTACGTACGGCCAGGCATTCGCGGGCCACGGCGGCGTGCATGTCCTCACCGTTTTTCGGGAAGTACCAGGGACGCTTCCACTGGCCGACATCCTCGAATTCGGCGCCCTGCTCCAGGTGCCATTTCTGCAACGCGGTGTAGCGCTTGGGCTCGAACAGCTCACCGCAATGGCGGCCGGCGATGGCGCCGAAGGTCACCGGGGTGTAGTTCGGGCGGAACATGGTGGTGCCCATTTCACTGATGCTGATGCCCAGTGAGCGGGCAGCGATGGCCAGGCCGTTGATGTTGCCCAGCTTGCCCTGGTCGGTGCCGAAGCCCAGCGCGGTGTAGCGTTTGACGTGCTCGACCGACTCGAAGCCCTCGCGGGTGGCCAGCTCGATGCCAGCCGCGGTGACGTCGTTCTGCTGGTCGACGAACTGCTTCGGTGCACGCGCGGTGTTCTTGTCGTGGGGCACCTGGAACAGTGCGACCGACGCCTCCTCGATGCGCTTCTCGGCCTTCGGCAGGGTGCCGGTCACGGCCTGGAAGCCTACTTCGGCGGCTGCCTTGGCACCGGCCTCGAAGCCATCGGCGAGGCTATCGCCCAGACCGAACACACCGTTGACCGCACCGGCGCAATGACGCTTCTGGAAGCCTTCACCCGGCACGAAGGCGAGGATGTCTTCACGCCATACCGGACGACCGCCCAGGTGCGACGCCAGATGCACCACCGGGCTGTAGCCGCCGGAGCTGACGATCAGGTCGCAGTCGAGGGTCTCGCCCGGGCTGGTGACCTTGTGCTTGGCCAGATCGATGGCGCAGATGCGCGCACCGGTGACGCGCTTGCTGCCACGCGCTTCGACCACGGCACTGCCGGTGAGTACCCGCACGCCACGTCGGCGCGCTTCTTCGACCCAACTGCCGCGCGGGTTGCTGCGGGCGTCGGCGACGGCCACCACCTGGCGACCGGCGTCGAGCCAGTCGAGCACCACGCGGTAGGCGTAATCGTTGTTGGTCGACAGCACCAGCTTCTGGCCGGGCGCCACGCCATAGCGGCGCACGTAGGTCGACACGGCATCGGCCAGCATGTTGCCGGGCACGTCGTTGTTGCCATACACCAGCGGGCGCTCGTGGGCGCCGGTGGCCAGCACCACACGACCGGCGCGTACACGGTGCAGGCGCTGGCGCGGCTGGCACGCTCCGTTAACCAAGGGCGGCGCGACTTCACCGAGGTGATCGGTGAGGCGCTGGTGGATGGTGAGGAAGTTGTGGTCGTGGTAACCGTTGACCGTGGCGCGAGGCAGCAGGGTCACTTCCGGCATCTTTTGCAGTTCGGCTATGGCCTTGGCAGCCCAGTCGGCGGCCGGCTTGTCATCGAGCATCTCGCGGGTGGACAGCAGGCTGCCACCGAACTCTTCCTGTTCGTCGGCCAGGATCACCCGCGCACCACTGCGGCCGGCGGCCAGGGCTGCGGCCAGACCGGCAGGGCCGGCACCGACCACCAGCACGTCGCAATGCTGGTTCAGGTAATCGTAGATGTCCGGATCGTTTTCCTTGGGCGAGCGACCGAGACCGGCGGCCTTACGAATGTACTTCTCGTAGGTCAGCCAGAGGTTCTGCGGATACATGAAGGTCTTGTAGTAGAAACCGGGCGGCATCATGCCGCCGCCGACCTTACCGAGAATGCCCATCAGGTCGGTGTTCACGCTTGGCCAGCCGTTGGTGCTGGTGGCGGTCAGGTTCGCGTACAGAGCCTGCTGAGTGGCGCGCACGTTGGGGATCTGCGCGGCCTCGGTGGAACCGATCTGCAGCACGGCATTGGGCTCTTCGGCACCGGCGGCAACAATGCCGCGCGGACGCGAGTACTTGAAGCTGCGGCCGACCACGTCGACGCCGTTGGCCAGCAGCGCGGCGGCCAGGGTGTCACCGGCGTAACCCTGGTAGGTCTGGCCGTTGAAACTGAAACTCAGCGGCTGGCTGCGGTCGATGCGGCCACCCTGGGAAAGACGATTGACCTGGCTCATGCCGTTACTCCTTGGTCGACGGCCTTTTTCTCGGCGAGCGAAGCTTCAGTGACGCTGGGGCGCTCGCCGATCTTGTAGGTTTCGAGGATTTCGTAGCTCACCGTGTGACGGGTGACGTTGAAGTACTGACGGCAGCCCGCCGCGTGAATCCACAGCTCGTGATGGATACCGCGCGGGTTGTCGCGGAAGAACAGGTACTCGCCCCACTCCGCGTCGGTGCAGGCGTTCGGGTCCAGCGGGCGGGCGATGTGCGCCTGGCCACCAGCGTGGAATTCTTCTTCGGAACGCAGTTCGCCACAGTGAGGGCAGAAGATGTGCAGCATGGTCGCTACCTCCGGTAAATCTTCAGACCCGCTCGGAAAACCGCGCGGGGCAAGCTTGTCTCCCCTCTCCCCAGGGAGAGGGGCGGGGGTGAGGGGTGCGGTGTCGCCCGCTCTACCCTCTCCCGCCCTTCGGGCACCCTCTCCCGGAAGGAGAGGGCATCAGCCGTCGCGCTACGCGCGACCTTTTAGTGAGCAACCCCGGCTGCGCCGTGCTCGTCGATCAGCGCGCCGTTGTGGAAGCGCTCGATCGAGAAGGCCTTGGCCAGCGGATGCATCTCGCCCTTGGCCAGGCTGGCCGCGAACACGTTGCCCGAGCCCGGTGTGGCCTTGAAGCCGCCGGTGCCCCAACCGCAGTTGAAGAACAGATTCTTCACCGGCGTCTTGGCGATGATCGGGCAGGCGTCCGGCGTGGTGTCGACGATGCCGCCCCACTGGCGGTTCATGCGCACGCGCGAGAGCACCGGGAACATCTCGACGATGGCCTGCAGGGTGTGTTCGATGGTCGGGTAGGAACCGCGCTGACCGTAGCCGTTGTAGCCGTCGATGCCGGCACCGATGACCAGGTCGCCCTTGTCCGACTGGCTGATGTAGCCGTGTACGGCGTTGGACATGATCACCGTGTCGATGATGGGCTTGATCGGCTCGGAGACCAGCGCCTGCAGCGGGTGCGATTCCAGCGGCAGGCGGAAGCCGGCGAGCTTGGCCAGGTGCCCGGAGTTACCGGCGGCGACCACGCCGACGCGCTTGGCGCCGATGAAGCCCTTGCTGGTTTCCACACCGATCACCGCGCCGTTTTCCTTGCGGAAACCGATCACTTCGGTCTGCTGGATCAGGTCGACGCCCAGGGCGTCGGCGGCGCGGGCGAAGCCCCAGGCCACGGCATCGTGACGGGCCACGCCGCCACGGCGCTGCAGCGAGGCGCCGAGAATCGGGTAACGGGTGTTCTTCGAGCAATCCAGGTAAGGGATCATCTCCGCTACTTGCTTGGCATCCACCACCTCACCGTCGATACCGTTGAGGCGGTTGGCGCTGACGCGGCGCTCGATGTCACGCATGTCCTGCAGGGTGTGACCGAGGTTGAACACGCCACGCTGGGAGAACATGACGTTGTAGTTCAGGTCCTGGGACAGACCTTCCCACAGCTTCATCGCATGCTCGTAGAGGTGCGCGGACTCGTCCCACAGGTAGTTGGAACGCACGATGGTGGTGTTGCGCGCGGTGTTGCCACCACCCAGCCAGCCCTTCTCCACCACGGCGACGTTCTTCACGCCGAATTCCTTGGCCAGGTAATAGGCCGTGGCCAGGCCGTGGCCGCCACCGCCGACGATGACCACGTCGTAAACCGGCTTGGGCGTTGGATTACGCCACATGCGCTGCCAGTTCTCATGATGGCTGAACGAGTGCTTGAACAGGCCGAAGCCGGAATAACGTTGCATGGGCATGCTCCAGGGTTCTACTGCCCTCTCGCGACTGCGCGAGAGGGACCGAGAGAGAGGGTTGGCTTAGCGATAGACCGGGTAATCCGCGCACAACCCGGCCACCAGCTTGGCCACCTGCGCCTCGACATCGGCATCTCCGAGGTGGTCGAGGATGTCGCAGATCCAGCCAGCCAGCGCTTCGCACTGGGCGACCTTGAAACCACGGGTGGTCACGGCCGGGGTACCAATGCGGATGCCCGAGGTCACGAACGGTGATTGCGGGTCGTTCGGCACGGCGTTCTTGTTCACGGTGATGCCGGCGCGGCCCAGGGCAGCATCGGCTTCCTTACCGGTCAGCCCCTGCTTGATCAGGCTGAGCAGGAACAGGTGATTGTCGGTACCGCCGGAGACCACTTCGAAACCGCGCTCGACGAAGACCTTGGCCATGGCCTGGGCGTTGTCGATCACCTGCTGCTGGTAAGCCTTGAACTCAGGCTCCATGGCTTCTTTGAAGCACACGGCCTTGGCTGCGATCACGTGCATCAGCGGGCCGCCCTGGGCGCCGGGGAATACGGCAGAGTTAAGCTTCTTCTCGATCTCTTCGTTGGCCTTGGCCAGGATCAGGCCGCCACGCGGACCGCGCAGGGTCTTGTGGGTAGTGGTGGTGACCACATCGGCGAACGGAATCGGGTTGGGATACAGGCCAGCGGCGACCAGACCCGCCACGTGCGCCATGTCGACGAACAGCAGCGCCCCGACCTTGTCGGCGATGGCACGGAAACGCGGGAAATCGAGGGTCTTGGAATAGGCGGAGAAACCGGCGACGATCATCTTCGGCTTGTGCTCGACCGCCAGACGCTCGACCTCGTCGTAGTCGATCAGGCCAGTGGCAGGGTTCAGACCATACTGCACGGCGTTGTACAGCTTGCCCGAGGACGACACCTTGGCGCCGTGGGTCAAGTGGCCGCCGTGGGCCAGGCTCATGCCCAGAATGGTGTCACCCGCGTTGAGCAGCGCCAGGTAGACAGCGGCGTTGGCGGACGAGCCGGAGTGCGGCTGAACGTTGGCGAAGTCGGCGCCGAACAGCTGCTTGGCGCGATCGATGGCAAGCTGCTCGACCTTGTCGACATACTCGCAACCACCGTAATAACGCTTGCCCGGATAGCCTTCGGCGTACTTGTTGGTCAGGCCGCTGCCCTGTGCTTCCATCACACGCTGGCTGCAGTAGTTTTCCGAGGCGATCAGCTCGATGTGCTCTTCCTGACGGCGTTCTTCCTGATTGATCGCCGCGAGCAACTCGTCGTCGTAACCCTGAATCTGATCTTGCTTGCTGAACATCTCGACTCTCCTGCAGCGCCTGTATACGGCGGTCTTGGACTGACGGGCCGGCAAGGCCCTGTGCAGCGATGGTAGGGCCGGCCCTGCCCCCTCAGATGCCTGCCAACGCCACGAGAGCATTCGTTTGCGACATGCCGCGTGTCGCAATCAGGCGCGTCGATACGAGGCTGCAGTTTTGCGCACAAATGGCGGGGATCAAGCTGTGGATAAACCGTGCATACAGCGCGCTGCGCCAGCGCCTGCGAGGGCTGCCGAGGAACGATCATTTCCTGATCGATATCAGTTAGTTAGCAAGGCGAGCCATGCACAGAAGCCGTGGATTAGCCTGTGGAAAAGCTGTCGATCGATGAGTGCAGGGCTCACCAGCTCTGAGCCCCGCGCGTGAGGTCGATATCTGCACAGCGCAGGCCCCATGGCTTATCCACCAGCGACCGCTGAAAAGAAGAAAGACGGTTGGGGATATGCACAGAAGATGTGGATGAAAGTGTGCATAGCCTGTTCGACGTAGGCTCCAAGTCAGGGCTGCCGCGGCCTTCCGGAAATCGCCTAAAAATCGAGCAGGATCAATAAGATAGGTTTAGCTTGTGCACAAATACTGTGGACTGTGTTGTGCACTGGCTGTGGAAATGCGTCGCCAGGCCAGAGCCCACAAGGCCCTGGCCTGACCGCGCACTAACTACTCAGATGGATGATTACGGCTTGAGCTTGCTGCTGCAGCTACTGGACGCATTCACCAGGCGCTGCTGCATGGCAGTGTCGGGAGGGGACTGACGGGTCATCTCGTGCAGCTCGGCCTCACTGAACTCTTCACTGACCTTGGTCGCGGCGCAGTCGCAATAAGCTCGCAATTGTGGCTCCTCATATCCCGCCGGCGCGCCAGCGATGCACTGCTGAACGAACTCGTTCTTCGCGCTATCCGACCACTCGGCAGCGGAAACGGGCAGCGCCACAGCCAGCGGCAGGGCAAGGGCGAGCAGGTGACGATAAGTCATATGAAACTCCTTCTCTGATTGCGAAGGGCGGGTCGAGTGCCGCCCTCTGGTAGGTGTGAACACCGCAGAAAGCCTCAAGTTCCATTGCGGAGCCGAACGGCGGTTCACCAACGGACCAGGCAGTACGCATCAGTGCAACAACTCGTCGCCGCCACGGACCCTCGGTCACAGGCCCTTGGAGTAAAGTGCACGCTTTGCCGGATGACCTGCCGGCAGGCTTTTCAGAAGGAACGCATCCATGCCCGACAATGCCCAGCAATTCGCCAGCGACAACTACTCCGGCATCTGTCCCGAAGCCTGGGCCGCCATGGCCGAGGCCAACCAGGGCCACCAGCGCGCCTACGGCGATGACGAGTGGACCGCCCGCGCCGCCGACCACTTCCGCCACCTGTTCGAGACCGACTGCGAGGTGTTCTTCGCCTTCAACGGCACCGCTGCCAATTCGCTGGCCCTGGCCTCGCTGTGCCAGAGCTTCCATAGCGTGATCTGCTCGGAGACCGCTCACGTCGAGACCGACGAATGCGGCGCGCCGGAGTTCTTTTCCAACGGCTCGAAATTGCTACTGGCTGAAACTGAGAACGGCAAGCTGACGCCACAGGCGATCCGCGAAATCGCCCTCAAGCGCCAGGACATCCACTACCCGAAACCACGTGTGGTCACCCTCACCCAGGCCACCGAAGTCGGCACCGTGTACCGCCCGGAAGAAGTCCGCGCCATCAGCCAGGTCTGCAAGGAGCTGAACCTCAACCTGCACATGGACGGCGCGCGCTTCTCCAATGCCTGCGCATTCCTGGGCTGCAGCCCGGCGGAGCTGACCTGGAAGGCCGGCGTCGACGTGCTGTGCTTCGGCGGCACCAAAAACGGCATGGCAGTGGGCGAGGCAATCATCTTCTTCAACAAGGCGCTGGCCGAGGACTTCGACTATCGCTGCAAGCAGGCCGGCCAGCTGGCTTCGAAGATGCGCTACCTGTCGGCCCCCTGGGTCGGCATCCTGCAGGACGACGCCTGGCTGCGTTACGCCAACCACGCCAACCACTGCGCCCAGCTGCTCGCCTCGCTGGTCGAAGACGTGCCCGGCGTCAGCCTGATGTTCCCGGTCGAAGCCAACGGCGTGTTCCTGCAACTGTCCGAGCCGGCCATCGCCGCCCTGACCGCACGCGGCTGGCGTTTCTATACCTTCATCGGTGCTGGCGGCGCGCGCTTCATGTGCTCGTGGGATACCGACGAAGCGCGAGTGCGTCAGTTGGCTGCGGATATTCGTGAGGTGATGGCCTGACCATCCGAGCGCCCCGAAATGCCCAACGCACTTAGAGCGCTCCTGCCAATATTGGCCCTTGCAGTGCTGGGACAAGGGCATGCCACGTCGCGTCATCATGACGGCGAGGCGCAGGTTTGGATGAAAGATGGCGTGCTGTGCCTGGGAGCAGCCGAGACCTACGAGGTATCCGGCTTCCTCTCCAGCAGCGCTCGCCTCGATCAGAATCAGGTCGACCTGTATGCGCTGCAGGTCAATCAGCATTCGATACAGGCGTGGGAACTGAGCGCACCGCAAGGCAAGAAGCCATCGGCAGTGCGACTGGAACCAGGTGGCTGTATCGAGTACGGGCAGCCGCTCACCGGGCTGGAAACCCAGGCCCCACCCAGACCTCTTGCCCCTGGCGTCTATGAGGTGTTTTTACAGGCAGGCGACCAGAAAAACCGGCGCGCCTGGTTCTACAAACGCTTCTGCCTGGCTGGCGAGGCTGGAGCCTGGACGGTCACGCAAGCCAGGCGCGAGACTGGCACGCAGTCCTGGCAATGCGATGAATGATGGAAAGGCCGCATAGCGCCGCCTTTCCTTCCACTGACAGCAGCCTGATCCGCCATCAGTAGTCGATGGCGACATCCCCTTTCGGCACGCTGCAGCACGACAGAATGTAGCCTTCGGCCACGTCCTCGTCGGTGATCCCGCCGTTGTGCTCCATGTCCACTTCGCCCGCCGTCTTCATGACCTTGCAGGTGCCGCAGATGCCCATGCCGCAGGCCTTGGGAATATGCAGGCCGAGCTTGGCGGCAGCGGCATGCACGGTCTCGCCGGGCGCGACGCGAATGCTTTTGCCGGTGCTGGTGAACTCCACCTGATTGAGCTCGCCGACCGGCAATTCCGGCGCGTCGGCAGCTTCGGCTGCCAGCTCCTTGACCTCGGCACGAATCTCCGGCGGCGTCGGGCCGAAGGCTTCTTCGTGGTAGCGGCTCATGTCGTAGCCGGACGCTTCGAGCAGGCGCTTGACCGCACTCATGTAGGGCGTCGGGCCGCAGCAGAAAATCTCGCGTTCGAGGTAATCCGGCGCGATCAGCTCCAGCATCGTCTTGTTCAGATAACCCCGATAGCCAGCCCAGGCTTCGCCCAGGCCGTGCTTCTCGCAGATCACGTGCAGGCTGAAGTTGTTGATGCGCGCCGCCATGTGCTCCAGCTCGCGCTGGTAGATGATGTCCTTCGGCGAACGGGCGCTGTGCACGAACACCATGTCGACGTTGGCGTTGGTGTCGTAGAACCAGCGCGCCATCGACATCACCGGGGTGATGCCAACGCCACCGGATAGATACAGCACTTTTTCGGAGGGGAAATCGATGGCGTTGAACAGCCCGACCGGGCCGTGCACCGGCACCTCGTCGCCTTCCTTGAGATTGTCGTGCAACCAGTTCGACACCTTGCCGCCCGGCACCCGCTTGATGGTGATGGAGAAGCTGTAGGGCACCGAGGGCGAGCTGGAAATGGTGTAAGAGCGCATGATCGGCTGACCGTCGATCTCCAGCTCCATGGTGACGAATTGACCCGGCTTGAAGAAGAACAGCACCGGCAAGTCGGCCATGAAGCAGAAGGTGCGGACATCCCAGGTTTCCTGGATCACCTTGACGCAACGCACCAGATGGCGGCCGTTGGTCCAGGTTTGGGTGGTAACCGGGTTAAGGAAGGAGTTAGTGGTCATGACAGCTCTCCACGCGGCCGGATATCGGCCTATATGGCGCGGATTGTGCGAAAGCCCGCCGACCGTCATTTATCTGCCAGCGACATCCGCATGCTTATCGCGACCTGCCTGATAGCACGGGGCCTGACGCGTCGGAAACAAATCCAGGCATGTCGCCCATGGATAAGGATTGCCCATCGGCCGGCTCCACACTCCGCCTCACCAAGCATGCGCGCCCGTTGCAGGCGGCAGCGATTGATCGACACCTTGCGGCACATACCGTATCAGCCACTTTTTCCGGCAGGCGCGCCGCGCCCGCCATTGAGGAGCCAACATGGACTGCACCCAAAACCTGAGCCTGGGCGACCCACTGGAGCCCGTCCGCAAGGCCACCGCCCAGATGCTGCACGAGCGCGACCACACTTTCTCGCTGCCGCAGCCCTTCTACAACGACGAGCGCCTGTTCCAGGTCGACATGCAGGAGATCTTCCATAAGGAATGGCTGATCGCCGGCATGACCTGCGAGATCCCGGCCAAGGGCAACTTCCTCACCGTGCAGATCGGCGACAACCCGATCCTGGTCATCCGCGGCGCCGAAGGTCAGATCCACGCCTTTCACAACGTCTGCCGTCACCGCGGCTCGCGTCTGTGCGTCTCCGACAAGGGCAAGGTCGCCAAGCTGGTGTGCCCGTACCACCAGTGGACCTACGAGCTGGACGGCCGCCTGCTGTTCGCCGGCACCGAAATGGGCGCCGACTTCGATCTCAAGGACTACAGCCTCAAACCCGTGCAGTGCAAGACCGCTGGCGGCTTCATCTTCACCAGCCTGGCGGAAAATCCGCCGGCCATCGACGAATTCCTCGCGACCCTGGCTCACTACATGGAGCCGTACGACATGGAGAACACCAAGGTCGCGGTCCAGAGCACCATGCGTGAGCAGGCCAACTGGAAACTCGTGCTGGAGAACAACCGCGAGTGCTACCACTGCAATGGTTCGCACCCGGAGCTGCTCAACACCCTGCTGGAATGGGACGACGTTACCGACCCGCGCGCCAGCCAGGCGTTCAAGGACCAGGTTGCCGAGTGCACCACCCGCTGGGACAGGGACAACATTCCCTACGCTCACGCCAGCTTCGGCCTGCGTAACCGCATCGTGCGCATGCCGCTGCTCAAGGGCACCGTATCCATGACCATGGACGGCAAGCAGGGCAGCAAGAAGCTGATGGGCCGCATCACCGACCCGGATCTGGGCTCGATGCGCATCCTGCACCTGCCGCACTCGTGGAACCACTGCATGGGCGATCACCTGATCAACTTCACCGTGTGGCCGATCAGTGCCCAGGAATCGATCGTCGTCACCAAGTGGCTGGTACACAAGGATGCCGTGGAAGGCGTCGACTACGACGTGGCGCGCCTGCGCGAAGTCTGGGATGCCACCAACGATCAGGACCGCCGTCTGGGCGAAGAAAACCAGCGCGGCATCAACTCCACCGCCTACCAGCCTGGCCCGTACTCGAAGACCTACGAGTTCGGCGTGATCAACTTCCTCGACTGGTACAGCGAACGCATGCTCAACAACCTCGACGACACCCCAGCGCAGAACCTGCGCCAGGTCGCGGGCGAGTGATGACGCTCAGCCTGCTGCTGTTGATCGGGCTGACGGCCTACGGGCTGCTGGCCTGCCGACCGAATGCACGCTGAATCGATATGAGAAAGCCCCGGCTCCGCAAGGAGGCCGGGGTTTCTTTTGCCGCCCTGCTCCGCTCAGGCGGCATTGAGCCGAAAATGCTCGGCAGCAATGCCTGGCGTCAACGCGCGACATCCGAGAGCTCCACGCAAGGTATGACAGACCATGAAAAAAGCCCCGCCAGATCGCTCTGGCGGGGCTTTGCTTTTACCTGCAGCTTGAAGCTTGCCGCTTGCGGCCGCTCTTAGACCTTGGCGCGCTCGAAGCGCTTGCGGTCGTTCTCGTTCAGGTACTTCTTGCGCAGACGGATCGACTTCGGCGTCACTTCCACCAGCTCGTCATCGGCGATGAATTCCAGCGCCTGTTCGAGGGTGAACTTGATCGGCGGTACCAGAGCGATGACTTCGTCCTTGCCGGAGGCGCGCATGTTGTCGAGCTTCTTGCCCTTGGTGGGGTTGATCACCAGGTCGTTGTCACGGCTGTTGATGCCGGCCAGCTGACCTTCGTAGATTTCCTGGCCCGGCTCGAGGAACAGCTTGCCGCGCGCCTGCAGGGTTTCCAGCGAGTAGGTCAGCGCGGTGCCGGTGGCCATAGAGACCAGTACGCCGTTCTGACGGTTGCTCACCTCACCGGCCTTGATCGCGCCGTAGTGGCTGAAGGTCGAGGTCAGGATGCCGCTGCCCGAGGTCAGGGTCAGGAAGTTGTTACGGAAGCCGATCAGGCCACGCGCCGGGATGGTGTACTCCAGGCGGATACGACCCTTGCCATCGGGAACCATGTTGGTCAGATCGCCCTTGCGCAGGCCCATCTGCTCCATCACCGAACCCTGGTGCTGTTCTTCGATGTCGATGGTGACGTTCTCGTACGGCTCCTGCTTCTCGCCGGCCTCGTTCTCGATGATCACCACTTCCGGACGGCCTACGGCCAGTTCGAAGCCTTCGCGGCGCATGGTTTCGATCAGTACCGACAGGTGCAGCTCACCACGGCCGGAGACCTTGAACTTCTCCGGGGTCTCGCCCGGCTCGACGCGCAGGGCGACATTGTGCAGCAGTTCCTTCTCCAGACGATCCTTGATGTTGCGGCTGGTGACGAACTTGCCTTCCTTGCCAGCGAACGGCGAGTCGTTGACCTGGAAGGTCATGCTCACGGTCGGCTGGTCGACGGTCAGCGGCGGCAGCGCTTCGACGTTGTTCTGGTCGCACAGGGTGTCGGAGATGAACAGCTCATCCATGCCCGAGACGCAGACGATGTCGCCAGCCTGGGCTTCCTGCACTTCGACGCGCTGCAGGCCGGAGTGGCCCATGATCTTGAGAATACGGCCGTTGCGGCGCTTGCCGTCGGCACCGATGGCGGTCACCGGGCTGTTGGCCTTGACGGTGCCGCGGGCGATGCGGCCGATACCGATGACGCCGAGGAAGCTGTTGTAGTCCAGCTGCGAAATCTGCATCTGGAACGGGCCGTTGACGTCGACGACCGGAGCCGGGACGTGGTCGACGATGGCCTGGAACAGGGCGTCCATGTTGTCGTCCATCTTCTCGTGGTCCATGCCGGCGATGCCGTTCAGGGCCGAGGCGTAGACGATCGGGAAGTCCAGCTGCTCGTCGGTGGCGCCGAGGTTGTCGAACAGGTCGAAGATCTGGTCGATGACCCAGTCAGGACGCGCGCCCGGACGGTCGATCTTGTTGACCACGACGATCGGACGCAGGCCGGCCTTGAACGCCTTCTGGGTCACGAAACGGGTTTGCGGCATCGGGCCGTCCTGGGCGTCGACCACCAGCAGTACGGAGTCGACCATCGACATTACGCGCTCTACTTCACCACCGAAGTCGGCGTGCCCGGGGGTGTCGACGATGTTGATGTTGTAGTCGCCCCACTTCAGCGCAGTGTTCTTGGCCAGAATGGTAATGCCGCGCTCTTTTTCCTGGTCATTGGAGTCCATGACGCGCTCGTTTTCCGCTTCTTTGCGGTCGAGGGTGCCGGACAGACGCAGCAGTTTGTCGACGAGGGTGGTCTTGCCATGGTCGACGTGGGCGATGATGGCGATGTTGCGCAGATTTTCGATCACTGTGTGTATCTCGATCAGAGGATTCGGTGTGTCGCCCAGCCTGGACGACGAATATGAAGAAAACTGTTTCAGCGAACCAAGTAGGGCATCGCTTAAAGCGCTAGGTCGGGAGGGCGATGGCGGATACTCCCGCCATTCAACCCCGGCGTCCTATGCCGGACGATAAACGCGCACATTGGCGTGTCCCTCACTCAGCAGGTGATGGGCATGCAGGCGGCTCATGACGCCCTTGTCGCAATACAGCAGGTACTGGCGGTTCTCATCCAGTTCCTTGAATTTGTTGTTCAGCGCATAGAACGGCAGCGTCTGCACCTCGACGCCCGGCACGTCCAGCGGCTCGTCTTCGGCAGCATCGGGATGGCGGATGTCGATGACGATTTGCCCGGCCAGCGCCTCACGCACCTCCTCGACCTGCACGTCCTTGCCCAGCTCGTCGATCACGCGGTCGATGGGCAATTGGGTAGCACGCTCCAGAGCACGGTCGAGGATGGCCATGTCGAACTGCGCCTCCTCCTTCTCCACGCGGTAACCGCGCGCCTTGGTGGTCGGGTTGACCGAGATAACGCCACAGTACTCAGGCATGTTCTTGGCGAACTCGGCGGTGCCAATCTGCGTGGCGGTGTCGATGATGTCCTGCTTGTGGCTGGCGATCAGCGGGCGCATCACCAGCATGTCGGTGGCCGAATCGATCACCGCCAGGTTGGTCAGGGTCTGGCTCGACACCTGGCTGATCGCCTCGCCAGTCACCAGCGCCTCGATCTGCAGTTTCTCGGCGACCCGGGTGGCCGCGCGCAGCATCATGCGTTTGAGGATGACGCCCATCTGGCTGTTGTCGACCTTGCCGAGAATCTCGCCGACCACTTCCTCGAACGGCACGCTGATGAACAGCACGCGCTGCGAGCGGCCGAACTTCTGCCAGATGTAGTGCGCCACTTCCATCACGCCCAGTTCATGGGCACGCCCCCCCAGATTGAAGAAGCAGAAGTGGCTGACCAGGCCGCGCCGCATCATCTGGTAGGCCGCGACGGTGGAGTCGAAGCCACCGCTCATCAGCACCAGCGTCTGCTCCAGCGAACCCAGCGGGTAGCCGCCGAGGCCTTCGTGACGGTTGTGCACCACGAACAGGCGCTGGTCGCGAATCTCCATGCGCACTTCGACTTCCGGCTTCTTCAGGTCGATGCCGGCTGCACCGCATTCCTGGCGCAGACGCGAACCGACGTGGCGCTCGACGTCGATGGAGCTGAACGCGTGCTTGCCGCCACGCTTGCAGCGCACGGCGAAGATCTTGCCCGGCAGCTGGTCGGCATAGTGGCGCTTACAGTGTTCGGTGATCTCATCCAGATCGCCCAGCGGGTATTCATTAACTTCGAGGAACAGGCCGATACCTGGCGTGTTGCGCAGGCGCTCGGTCATCTCGGCCAGAAGCTTGGCGTCGTCCAGGTCGGTCTCGACCTCCAGGTTGTCCCACACACCGGTGACCCGCAGATCGGGGTCAAGATCGCGCAGCACGGCGCGGATGTTCTTCCCCAACTGGCGGATGAACTGCTTGCGCACCGGGCGACTCTTGATGGTGATTTCAGGGAAAACTTTGACGATCAGCTTCATGAATAGGCCGCCCACTTCGGGGACGAAAAAACAGGGGCGCGGATTATAGCGGAAATTGTTCAAGCTTTGACCAAAAATACTGCAGCACCAAGATGGCGCACCAAAATAGGTCTTTTGCATAAATGGCAGCCCTCAAATGGTGCAAAACTCAAAGCGAAATCGCTGCGCAGGCGGCGCAGCGCCTGAGTTTCGCGGCCTCTGCCCAATAAAGGGCACTGGCATGCAATTTGCTCCCTTGTGAGGCAGGTTGCCCTGAAGGACTATCCCGCCGGGCTTCACCGCACATATCGGGGCTCCACTAAGCGAGCCTTTTCCATCTGGAGGACAACATGTCTAAGGCTGTTCAACTGATCAAAGAACATGACGTGAAGTGGGTAGACCTGCGCTTCACCGACACCAAGGGCAAGCAGCACCACGTGACCATGCCGGCCCGTGACGCCCTGGACGAAGACTTCTTCGAGCACGGCAAGATGTTCGATGGCTCGTCCATCCATGGCTGGAAAGGCATCGAAGCCTCCGACATGATCCTGATGCCGGTCGACGAAACCTCCGTGCTGGACCCGTTCACCGAAGAGCCGACCCTGATCATCGTTTGCGACATCATCGAGCCGAGCACCATGCAGGGCTACGATCGCGACCCGCGCTCCATCGCCAAGCGTGCCGAAGAGTTCCTGAAAACCACCGGCATCGGTGACACCGTATTCGTGGGCCCGGAGCCCGAGTTCTTCATCTTCGACGAAGTGAAGTTCAAGTCCGACATCTCCGGCTCCATGTTCAAGATCTACTCCGAGCAAGGCTCCTGGATGACCGACCAGGACGTGGAAGGCGGCAACAAGGGCCACCGTCCGGCCGTCAAAGGCGGTTACTTCCCGGTTCCGCCGTGCGACCACGACCACGAAATCCGTACTGCCATGTGTAATGCCATGGAAGAAATGGGCCTGGTCGTCGAAGTGCACCACCACGAAGTAGCCACTGCCGGTCAGAACGAAATCGGCGTGAAGTTCAACACCCTGGTCGCCAAGGCTGACGAAGTTCAGACCCTGAAGTACTGCGTGCACAACGTGGCCGACGCCTACGGCAAGACCGCTACCTTCATGCCCAAGCCCCTGTACGGCGACAACGGTTCGGGCATGCATGTGCATATGTCGATCTCCAAGGACGGCAAGAACACCTTCGCAGGCGAAGGCTATGCCGGTCTGTCCGAGACCGCCCTGTACTTCATCGGCGGCATCATCAAGCACGGTAAGGCCCTGAACGGGTTCACCAACCCGTCGACCAACTCCTACAAGCGTCTGGTTCCGGGCTTCGAAGCGCCGGTGATGCTGGCCTACTCGGCTCGCAACCGTAGCGCCTCGATCCGTATTCCGTACGTTTCCAGCCCGAAAGCCCGCCGTATCGAAGCGCGCTTCCCGGACCCGGCTGCCAACCCGTACCTGTGCTTCGCTGCACTGCTGATGGCCGGTCTGGACGGTATCCAGAACAAGATCCACCCGGGCGATGCCGCCGACAAGAACCTGTACGATCTGCCGCCGGAAGAAGGCAAGCTGATCCCGCAGGTCTGCGGCAGCCTGAAAGAAGCCTTGGAAGAGCTGGACAAGGGCCGCGCGTTCCTGACCAAGGGCGGCGTGTTCTCCGACGACTTCATCGATGCTTACATCGAGCTGAAATCGGAAGAAGAAATCAAGGTGCGCACCTTCGTGCACCCGCTGGAATACGACCTGTACTACAGCGTCTAAGCCAGTCTGCGCCGCCTCGTGCGGCGCTTTCGAAAGCCCCGCCCGGCTCTGCCTGGCGGGGCTTTTTTATGGGCACGCAGCAACACCATGCCCTGTAGGAGCGAGCTCTGCTCGCGAAGCTCTTCAGGTCGCCAGGTTCGCGAGCAGAGCTCGCTCCTACGGCAGATCCGAGTCCACTTTTTGTAGCCAAACATCACAGCCAAGGCGCCCTGCGCTTGCCAGGAACCGATTGCAGTGCAAGGCTTAGCGCATCACCCGAGGAGGGATCGGCCCATGCGCCCATTACTCGCCTGCCTGTTGCTTACCCTGGCCCTGCCGGTCAGTGCGCAGATTTACAAATACACCGATGCCAACGGCAACACGGTCTTCACCAATCAGCCGCCGGATGGCACGGCCGCCGAGAGCGTCGAATTGCCGCCGACCAACACGGTGGAGATGCAGACGCCCAGCCTGCCAGCGCCCAGAGACGACGCCCCGACGCAGAGCGAAGCGCCCTACGCCGAGCTGAGCCTGACTGGCATTCCGGATGATGAGGCCATGCGCGCCAACAACGGTACCTTCATCGTCGGGGTGAACATTCAGCCGCGCCTGCAACCCGGTCACCGCCTGCGCCTGATCCTCGATGGCGAACCCTATGGTCAGGCCAGCAACGTGCCGAGCCTGCAATTGACCAACCTGGACCGCGGCGAGCACGCACTGGCCGTGGCCGTGATGGATGGCGAGCGCATCGTCCAGCAGAGCGCCACCGAAACCTTTACCGTGCAGCGCATCAGCCTGAACAGTCCGGCGCGCCAGACACCACCACCGCCTCCCCGTCCAACACCGAAGCCTGTCAATTGACCATGCGATTTCCGCTCATCCTGCTTGCGCTTGTCGCGCCGTTCGCGTTTGGCCAGGTCTACACCTACATCGACGCCGAAGGTAACCGCGTATTCACCGACAAGCCGCGCAGCAGCAATGCCGAGCGTGTGATGCTCGCGCCCTCCAACAGCGTGGAGTTGAGCCAGCCCACGCCCACGGTGCGCGCGACCCCGCCTGCCGTCACCAAGCCGACCGTGCACTATCAGTTGCTGCGCATTCTCCTGCCGGAGCCGGACGCCTCGATCCACAACGGCTCTGGGGACATGATCGTCACCCTCAATAGCGAGCCGGGCCTGCTGCCCGGCCATAGTTACCGCCTGCTGCTGGACGGCGAGCCACAGGGCGAAATCAGCCGCAGCCCGGTGTTTTCCCTGCGGCACGTCGACCGCGGCACGCACCAACTGGTGGCAGAGATTATCGACTCTGCTGGCCTCATCGTCGAGCGCACACCGGCGCAGCCCTTCCACATGCACCGCATGAGCCTGGCGCAGAAGCGCAAGGTCAACCCGTGCAAGAAGGATGAATACGGCGTAAGGCCCGAATGCCCGCTGAAAGACAAACCCAAGGAAGAAGTCAGCATCCTTCCTTTCCTCTGAAAGCAGATTGCACCTTAATGGTGCAATCTGGCGCACCACCTCCTAAGCTCTCCCTGTTTTGGGTCGCTTTTCGCTACCCAACTGCGCCGCTACGCCCCCAAAACCTGCCAGACCGCACACATCATGCGTCTTTTCGGGGCCTTGGTTTGCTTCTTGCATTTTCCTGCCCATCGCCGGAACGCACTGCCTATGACCATCAACGACGCGCTGCACCGACTACTACTCGACAACCTGACTACCGCCACCCTGCTGCTCGACAGCCAACTGTGCCTTGAGTACATGAACCCGGCGGCGGAAATGCTCCTGGCCGTCAGCGGCCAGCGCAGCCATGGACAGTTCATCAGTGACCTGTTCACCGAATCGCCCGAGGCGCTTTCGTCGCTGCGCCAAGCGGTGGAGCAGGCGCATCCGTTCAACAAGCGTGAAGCCGTGCTGACCTCGGTCACCGGCCAGACGCTGACCGTGGACTATGCGGTGACGCCACTGTTCAGCAAGGGCGAAACCCTGCTGCTGCTGGAGGTGCATCCGCGCGATCGCTTGCTGCGCATCACCAAGGAAGAGGCCCAGCTGTCCAAGCAGGAAACCACCAAACTGCTGGTGCGCGGCCTGGCCCACGAGATCAAGAACCCGCTCGGCGGCATCCGCGGCGCCGCGCAACTGCTCTCGCGCGAGCTGCCCAACGAAGACCTCAAGGACTACACCAACGTCATCATCGAAGAGGCCGACCGCCTGCGCAATCTGGTCGACCGTATGCTCGGCTCGAACAAGCTGCCGTCGCTGGCGATGACCAACGTGCACGAGGTGCTCGAGCGCGTCGCCAACCTGATCGAGGCGGAAAGCCAGGGCGGCATCACCCTGGTGCGCGATTACGATCCGAGCATTCCGGACCTGATGATCGACCGCGAGCAGATGATCCAGGCCGTGCTCAACATCGTGCGCAACGCCATGCAGGCCATCGCCGGGCAGAAGCACGACATGGGCCTGGGCCGCATCAGCCTGCGCACCCGCACCCTGCGCCAGTTCACCATCGGCCACACGCGCCACCGCCTGGTGGTCAAGGTCGAGATCATCGACAACGGCCCCGGCATCCCGGCCGAACTGCAGGAAACCATCTTCTATCCCATGGTCAGCGGGCGTGCCGACGGCACCGGCCTGGGCCTGGCCATTACCCAGAACATCATCAGTCAGCATCAGGGCCTGATCGAGTGCGAGAGCCACCCCGGCCACACCGTATTCTCGATCTTCCTGCCACTGGAACAAGGAGCGACCACGCCATGAGCCGCAGTGAAACCGTCTGGATTGTCGACGACGATCGTTCCATCCGCTGGGTCCTGGAAAAGGCCCTGCAGCAGGAAGGCATGACCACTCAGAGTTTCGACAGTGCCGACGGTGTACTCGCCCGCCTGACCCGCCAGCAGCCGGACGTGATCATCTCCGATATTCGTATGCCCGGCGCCAGCGGCCTCGACCTGCTGGCACGGATCCGCGAGCTGTATCCGCGCCTGCCGGTCATCATCATGACCGCGCATTCCGACCTGGACAGCGCGGTGGCCAGCTACCAGGGCGGCGCGTTCGAGTACCTGCCCAAGCCGTTCGACGTCGACGAGGCCGTATCGCTGGTCAAGCGCGCCTTTCAGCATGCCCAGGAACAGCAGAGCCTGGCTGCCCCCGCCGCGCAGGCACGCACCCCGGAAATCATCGGCGAGGCGCCGGCGATGCAGGAGGTGTTCCGCGCCATCGGCCGCCTGTCCCACTCCAATATCACCGTGCTGATCAATGGCGAATCCGGTACCGGCAAGGAGCTGGTGGCACACGCCCTGCATCGCCACAGTCCGCGTGCGGCGGCGCCCTTCATTGCCCTGAACATGGCGGCCATTCCCAAGGACCTGATGGAGTCCGAGCTGTTCGGCCACGAGAAAGGAGCCTTCACCGGCGCGGCCAACCAGCGTCGCGGGCGCTTCGAGCAGGCCGACGGCGGCACCCTGTTTCTCGACGAGATCGGCGACATGCCGGCCGACACCCAGACCCGCCTGCTGCGCGTGCTGGCCGATGGCGAGTTCTATCGCGTCGGTGGTCACACCCCGGTGAAGGTGGACGTGCGCATCATCGCCGCCACCCACCAGAACCTGGAAACCCTGGTGCAGGCCGGCAAATTCCGTGAAGACCTGTTCCACCGCCTCAACGTCATTCGCATCCACATTCCGCGCCTGGCCGACCGCCGCGAGGATATCCCGACCCTGGCCCACCATTTCCTTGCCCGCGCGGCACAGGAGCTGGCGGTGGAGCCGAAGCTGCTCAAGAGCGAAACCGAGGATTACCTCAAGCACCTGCCCTGGCCGGGCAACGTGCGCCAGCTGGAGAACACCTGCCGCTGGATCACCGTCATGGCCTCGGGTCGTGAAGTGCATGTCGACGACCTGCCGCCGGAGTTGCTGACTCAGCCGCAGGACGCCGCGCCGGTAACCAACTGGGAGCAGGCCTTGCGCCTATGGGCCGATCAGGCCCTGGCACGCGGCCAGTCCAGCCTGCTCGACACTGCCGTGCCCGCTTTCGAACGTATCATGATCGAGACCGCGCTCAAGCACACTGCCGGTCGCCGCCGCGACGCCGCGCTGCTGCTGGGCTGGGGCCGCAACACCCTGACGCGCAAGATCAAGGAACTGGGCATGAAGGTCGACGGCGCGGACGACGACGACAGCGACGACTGAGCCCGCCAGCAGCAACGAAAAGGGCATCCCGCGGGATGCCCTTTTCATTCCCCGGATTGCAACCGGGCTACGACGCTTGTCTCCCCTCTCCCGCTTGCGGGGCTTGAGCGGAAACAGCGAAGCATCGCTTCGCCCGCTCAAGCGCCCTGAGCTCTGCGAGGGGCCGGGGCGCGGAGCGGGGGCCCGGGGAGAGGGTCTATTCGGCAACACCGAACCGCCTGAGCCACCCTCTCCCCAGCCCTCTCCACTAGGCGTGCCCCCAATAAATGGGAGAGGGGGCAGATCGTGCAAATCACTTGCCTCTGACTCAACCGCGCTGCGCATTCCTGATCGAGATCTGTGTGTTGAGCGTCAAGAAGTCATAGAGCACGCCGATCAGAAACAGCCCACCGGTGAACAGGTAGATGATCCCGGTGATCCACTTGCCCTGATACATGCGGTGCACGCCGAACACGCCGAGGAAGGTCAGCAGAATCCACGCCACGTTGTAGTCGGTGTCGCCCGCGGTAAAGCGCAGATCGGCCTCGCGATCCATCGAGGGAATCAAGAACAGGTCGATGATCCAGCCGATGAACAGCAAACCGAGGGTGAAGAACCAGATGGTGCCGGTCACCGGCTTGCCGTAATAGAAGCGGTGCGAACCGAGAAAACCGAAGATCCACAGCAGGTAACCGATCAGCTTGCTGTGTGTGTCCTGTCGTTGCATGACGTACTCCTTGAACGAGGTACCGGGTAAGACGCAGCGCGCCGACATAAGGTTTCACACGCCGTTGGGCGGCGCGACTTCACGAACTGCTTGATAGCTGTACGACGCCCATATACTGTATAAAAAAACAGTATAGCTACGACACGCCATGCAACTGATCGAAAAACTCACCATCCTTGCCGATGCCGCCAAGTACGACGCCTCCTGCGCCAGCAGCGGCGCGCCGAAGCGCAGCTCCAAGGGCAAGGACGGCATCGGCTCGACCAACGGCATGGGCATCTGCCACAGCTACACGCCGGACGGACGCTGCGTGGCGCTGCTGAAGATCCTGCTGACCAACTTCTGCCTGTACGACTGCCAGTACTGTATCAACCGCCGCTCCAGCGACGTGCCGCGTGCGCGTTTTTCACCCGAGGACGTGGTGACCCTGACCCTCGATTTCTACAAACGCAATTGCATCAGTGGACTGTTCCTCAGCTCCGGCATCATCCGTTCGGCCGACTACACCATGGAACAGTTGATCCGCGTCGCCAAGCTGCTGCGCGAGGAGCATCAGTTCCGCGGCTATATTCACCTGAAGACCATCCCCGATGCCGCGCCGGAGCTGATCGCCGAAGCCGGCCTCTATGCCGACCGCCTCAGCGTCAATATCGAACTGCCTACCGAGACAAGCCTGGTACGCCTGGCACCGGAAAAGAACGTCGGCAGCATCCACCAGGCCATGCACAGCATCCACCAGGGCGAGCGCGAGGCTCAGGAAGAACGCCGCGCGCCGCGCTTCGCTCCGGCCGGGCAGAGCACGCAGATGATCGTCGGCGCCGACGCCACCGACGACAGCACCATCCTGCATAACGCCCAAAGCCTGTACCACGACTATCGCCTGCGCCGCGTCTATTACTCGGCCTTCAGCCCGATTCCGCAAAGCCCGAAAAGCGTGCCCTTCGAGGCGCCGCCTTTGCTGCGTGAACATCGTCTGTACCAGGCAGATTTCCTCATGCGCGGCTATGGCTTCAGCGCCACGGAACTGCTCGCCGGCCCCGGCAACCTGGCGCTGGATATCGACCCCAAGCTGGCCTGGGCACTGGCCAACCGCGAGCAGTTCCCGGTCGATCTGAACCGCGCCGACGAAGCGCTGATCGCCCGCGTGCCCGGTATCGGCGTGCTCAGCGCTCGGCGCCTGGGTGCACTTCGGCGTGAACGGCGCATCCGCTATGAAGATCTGACCCGCCTGCGCTGCGTGCTGGAGAAGGCCAAGCCCTTCATTGTCACTCAGGATTACCGGCCACCGCGGGCCGAGCACGAGTCCGTGGTGCTGCGCCAGCAACTGCGCGATACCCCGGCGCAGATGGCGTTGTGGTGATGCACAGCCTGCGCTTCGACGGCACCTTCGCCACCTGGCGTCAGGCCGCACGCCGCGCCTTGCTCCAGGGACTGGCGCCACATCAGCTGCAGTGGTTGGACGAAGAAGCGGCGCCCGGCCTGTTCGATCAGCCCGCCGAACCTGCACCTGAGCCGAACGGTCGCCTGCGGGTATCCCCCGAACTGCTGGAGCTACTGGAAAGCGCTGCGCAGTACCGTGGCGAGGAACGCTGGAGTCTGCTCTACCGCGTGCTTTGGCGCTTCGTACAGGGCGAGCGCAGCGCCGTGCTGGCCGGCGACGCGGACGGCAGCGAACTGCATCGGCGACTCAAGACAGTGCGCCGCGAAGCCCACCATCTACATGCCTTCGCGCGCTTTCAACCGAGCAAGGCTGCCGGCGCGCCGGATTTCGTCGCCTGGTTCGAACCGGCACATGACATCCTGGCCTCGGCCAGCGGCCATTTCGCCGAGCGCCTGGGCAAGCACAGCTGGCTGATCGCGACGCCGCGCGACGGTGTGTTATGGGATGGCCAGCGCCTACTGCACGAACGCCGTTGCCCAGCGCAGTGGCAAGCCTGGGCACAGCAGCCCGAGGATGATGGCCAGGCGCTGTGGCGCGCCTATTACGGCAGCACCTTCAACCCGGCGCGTCTCAACCGCACGGTGATGCAGCAGCATCTGCCGCTGAGATTCTGGAAGAACCTGCCGGAAGGCCCGTTGATTCCGCAATTGATGAGCGAGGCGCGCGCAGGCGCACAACGAGATGGCCAGGCGCTGGTGCTGGCCGGCAGGAAAGGCAAACGCATCGCCATGGGGGCTGAGGCGACCGCAGGGCGGATTGGGGCGGGAGAGCAGGCGTAGTGAGTGGCCGCCCCTTCACGAGCGCCGACTGGTCTTGTGGCATGCTGCTCGGCAGCGGCCCGCTCCAGCGCGCCGGGTTCGTCAGCCAGGAAAGGTGATGTGATGCAAGGAAAAGCTTCGCGGACAAGTCCGCTCCCACAGGGAGACACGCTACTCTGCTTTTGTAGGAGCGGACTTGTCCGCGAATGTCATGGTGCGAGACGGATAAACGGATCACCCGCAAACGGCTCCCGCTTCAACGCCGTTCCTAGCTGGCAACCTCAGCGCCGGCTGGTCAGCGGGAAAGGTTATGGATGGCTCAAGGAAAAGCTCGCGGACAAGTCCGCTCCCACAGGGAAGCACGCAGCTTTGCTTTTGTAGGAGCGGACTTGTCCGCGAATGTCATGGTGCGAGACGGATAAACGGATCGCCCGCAAGCGGGCTCCTGCTTCCGCGCAGCGCCTAGCTGGCAACCTCAACGCCGGCTGGTCAGCGGAAAAGGTTATGGATGGCTCAAGGAAAAGCTTCGCGGACAAGTCCGCCCCCACAGGGAGGCACGCTGCTCTGCTTTTGTAGGAGCGGACTTGTCCGCGAATGTCATGGTGCGAGACGGATAAACGGATCGCCCGCAAGCGGGCTCCTGCTTCCGCGCCGCTCCTAGCTGGCAACCTCAGCGCCGCTCGGTCAGTGGGAAAGGTTATGGATGGCTCAAGGAAAAGCTCGCGGACAAGTCCTCTCCCACAGGGAGACACGCTGCTCTGCTTTGTGGGAGCGGACTTGTCCGCGAATGTCATGGTGCGAGACGGTTGAACGGATCGAGGTCCTACTCCAATGCACCTACCGGCGCCGTCAGCGGAAGCGACGCCCCGGATCATCCTCGCTGACCTCTAGCGCCAGGCCCTGAGCCATGCTGGTCAGGTGATCACCGTCGGTTTCCGAGCCAAGCTTGATCATCAGGCGCAGGTCGTTGGCCGAGTCGGCGTAGAGCAGCGCGTCTTCGTAGGTGATCTCGCCCTGGGTGTAGAGGTTGTACAGCGCCTGGTCGAAGGTCTGCATGCCCTGCTCGGTGGAGCGTTTCATCAGGCCCTTGAGCTCGTGCACCTCACCCTTGCGGATCAGGTCGGCGGCCAGTGGGGTGTTGATCAGCACCTCGATCACCGCGCGACGGCCCTTGCCGTCCGGGGTCGGCACCAGCTGCTGAGCGACGATGGCCTTGAGGTTGAGCGACAGGTCCATCCACACCTGGTTCTGCCGGTCGGCCGGGAAGAAGTTGATGATGCGGTCCAGCGCCTGGTTGGCGTTGTTGGCGTGCAGGGTGGCCAGGCACAGGTGCCCGGTCTCGGCGAAGGCCACGGCGTGATCCATGGTCTCGCGAGTACGCACCTCACCGATGAGGATCACGTCCGGCGCCTGACGCAGGGTGTTCTTCAGCGCCACCTCGAACGACTCGGTGTCGATACCCACTTCGCGCTGGGTGACGATGCAGCTCTGGTGCTGGTGGATGTATTCGATCGGGTCTTCGATGGAGATGATGTGGCCGCTGCTGTTCTTGTTGCGGTAGCCGATCATCGCCGCCAGCGAGGTGGACTTACCGGTACCGGTGGCACCGACGAACAGCACCAGGCCGCGCTTGGTCAGCGCCAGCTTCTTGAGGATCTCCGGCAGCTTCAGCTCATCGATGGTCGGGATGGTGGTCTCGATACGGCGCAGCACCATGCCCACCAGGTTGCGCTGGTAGAACGCACTGACGCGGAAGCGACCGATGCCACGAGCGCTGATGGCGAAGTTGCACTCGTGGTTCTCGGCGAAGTCGCGGCGCTGCGCCTCGTTCATCACGCCCAGCACGGTTTCGCGGGTCATCTCCGGCGACATGGCGTTCTTGGTCACCGGCATGATCTTGCCGTTGACCTTCATCGACGGTGGTACACCGGCGGTGATGAACAGATCGGAACCACCTTTTTCGACCATCAGGCGCAGCAGTTTTTCGAATTCCATCGTCGTGTTCGCTCATCCGCACGCATGAATGCACGGCCCCGCAGCGCAGGGCCAGCGGCTGCGAGCGTGCCATCGCAGCCGTGAAGCAGTCCGTAGGGTGGGCTTCAGCCCACCAACAGTGGCCGGCCTTGGTGGGCTGAAGCCCACCCTACCCACTGGGTTTTCCTACAAGTTTTCCGGGCTCTTGGCCTTCTCGCGCGCACTGTCGCGGCTGACCAAGCCCTTGGACACCAGAGTCTTGAGGCAGGCATCGAGGGTCTGCATGCCCAGCGCACCACCGGTCTGGATCGCCGAATACATCTGCGCCACCTTGTCCTCGCGGATCAGGTTACGGATGGCCGGCGTACCGATCATGATTTCGTGGGCGGCGACACGACCGCCGCCGATCTTCTTCAGCAGGGTCTGCGAGATCACCGCCTGCAGCGACTCAGAGAGCATCGAACGCACCATCGACTTCTCTTCGGCCGGGAACACGTCAACCACGCGGTCGATGGTCTTGGCGGCGGAGGTGGTGTGCAGAGTGCCGAACACCAGGTGACCGGTTTCCGCGGCGGTCAGCGCCAGGCGGATGGTTTCCAGGTCACGCATTTCGCCCACCAGGATGATATCCGGGTCTTCACGCAGCGCCGAGCGCAGGGCTTCGGAGAAGCCGTGGGTGTCGCGGTGCACCTCGCGCTGGTTGACCAGGCACTTCTTCGACTCGTGGACGAATTCGATCGGGTCCTCGATGGTGAGAATGTGGTGATACTTGTTGCTGTTGAGGTAGTCGAGCATCGCCGCCAGGGTGGTCGACTTGCCCGAACCGGTGGGGCCGGTGACCAGCACCAGGCCGCGCGGCACGTCGGTGATCTTGCGGAACACCTCGCCCATGCCCAGGTCTTCCATGGTCAGTACCTTGGACGGAATGGTACGGAACACCGCACCGGCGCCACGGTTCTGGTTGAAGGCGTTGACCCGGAAGCGCGCCACACCCGGCACTTCGAAGGAGAAGTCGGTCTCGAGAAACTCTTCGAAATCCTTGCGCTGCTTGTCGTTCATGATGTCGTAGATCAGCGCGTGTACCTGCTTGTGATCCAGCGGCGGCAGGTTGATGCGGCGCACATCGCCGTCGACGCGGATCATCGGCGGCAGCCCCGCCGAGAGGTGCAAATCCGACGCGCCTTGCTTGGCGCTGAAGGCGAGCAGCTCAGTGATATCCATGGGACTCCCCAATTACAAGCAAGCAGGTAGAATGCCGCGAACGCTTAACGAGCGGGCTTTATATAGAGCGCAGGTAATGTCCACGATAGCAGAGAATATTGCAAAGGTCGGAACGCGCATCCGTGAGGCGGCGCAAGCCTCGCAGCGCAATTTTTCGGACATCGGCCTGCTGGCGGTGAGCAAGACCAAACCGGCCGGCGCCATCCGCGAAGCGCACGCCGCCGGCCTGCGCGATTTTGGCGAGAATTATCTGCAGGAAGCTCTGGAAAAGCAGGCCACGCTGACCGAACTGCCCTTGATCTGGCACTTCATCGGCCCCATTCAGTCGAACAAGACCCGGCCCATCGCCGAGCACTTCGACTGGGTGCATTCCGTGGATCGCCTGAAAATCGCTCAACGCCTGTCCGATCAGCGCCCCGCGCATCTGCCGCCGCTGAACATCTGCCTGCAGGTCAACGTCAGCGGTGAGGACAGCAAGTCCGGCTGCAGCCCCGAGGAGTTGCCGGAGCTGGCCAGAGCCGTTAGCACCATGCCCAACCTCCAGTTGCGTGGGTTGATGGCCATTCCCGAACCCACCGACGACGTCGCCGCGCAACACGCTGCCTTCGCCCGTCTGCGCCAGTTGCGCGATGACCTGGCGCTCGATCTCGATACCCTGTCCATGGGCATGAGCCATGACCTGGAAGCCGCCATCGCCGAAGGTGCCACCTGGGTGCGCATCGGCACCGCGCTATTCGGCGCCCGCGATTACGGCCAGCCCACTCACTGAATGAAGGAATTCCCGCAATGAACAACCCGATCATCGCCTTCGTCGGCGCCGGCAACATGGCCGCCAGCCTGATTGGCGGCCTGCGCGCCCAGGGCGTGGCAGCCAGCGCCATCCGCGCCAGCGAGCCCGGCAGCGAACAGCGCGCGCGCCTGCAGCAGGAGCATGGCATCGCCACCTTCGCCGACAATGGCGAGGCCATCAAAGGCGCCGATCTGATCGTGCTGGCGGTTAAACCACAGATCATGAAAGCGGTATGCCTGGACCTGGCGCCGCACCTGGCCGCCAACCAGGTGATCATCTCCATTGCCGCAGGCATCAGCTGCGCCAGCCTGGAAAACTGGCTGGGCGAGCGCCCTGTGGTGCGTTGCATGCCCAATACCCCGGCGCTGCTGCGCCAGGGCGTATCCGGCCTGTTCGCCAACCCGCGGGTCAACGCTGCGCAGAAGGCCCAGGCCGAACAGGTGCTGAGCGCCGTGGGCCTGGCCCTGTGGCTGGATGAAGAAACCCAGCTCGACGCGGTCACCGCCGTCTCCGGCAGCGGCCCGGCCTATTTCTTCCTGCTGATCGAAGCGATGACCACGGCTGGCGAACAGCTCGGCCTGCCGCGTGAAACCGCAGCACGCCTGAGCATCCAGACTGCACTGGGCGCCGCGCGCATGGCCAGCGAGAGCGATGTCGACGCGGCCGAATTGCGTCGCCGTGTGACCTCACCGAACGGAACCACCGAAGCGGCGATCAAAACCTTCCAGGCCGGCGGCTTCGAAGCGCTGGTACAACAGGCACTTAACGCCGCCGCCAATCGCTCGGCCGAACTGGCCGAACAACTGGGTCAATAAGGAAGCACACATGTCCGGACTCATCGAAGCCCTCATCTATATCATCCAGACCCTGGGCAGCCTGTATCTGCTGATCGTGCTGCTGCGCTTCATCCTGCAGCTGGTACGTGCAGACTTCTACAACCCGCTTAGCCAGTTCATCGTCAAGGCCACGCAACCGCTGCTGACGCCTCTGCGTCGCATCATCCCGGGCTTCGCCGGGCTGGACCTGGCCTCACTGGTGCTGGCCATTCTGGTGCAGCTGCTGCTGATGATCGTCACCCTGACCCTGATGGGCTACAACGTCGGCGGCTTCATTCTGCAGCTACTGGTGTGGTCGATGATCGGTGTGACCTCGCTGTTCCTCAAGGTGTTCTTCTTCGCTCTGATCATCAGCGTGATCCTCTCCTGGGTCGCCCCGGGCAGCTACAACCCCGGCGCGCAGCTGGTGAACCAGATTTGCGAACCGCTGCTGGCACCGTTCCGCAAGCTGCTGCCGAACCTCGGCGGCCTGGATATCTCGCCGATCTTCGCCTTCATCACCATCAACCTGATCGACCGCTTCGTGATCGGCGCCCTGGCGGCCTCCACCGGCCTGCCACCGATGCTCAGCCCCTTCCTCTGAGTGGCGAGCTACTTTCGTTGGGACGGCGAGGATCTGATCCTCGACTGCCACCTGCAGCCTAAAGCGAGCAAGGACGAGTTCGCCGGGCTGCATGGTGAAAGGCTGAAGATCCGCCTCACCGCCCCGCCGGTCGACGGCAAGGCCAACGCCCACCTGCTGGCCTTCCTGGCCAAGGCGTTCGGCGTGGCCAAGAGCCAAGTGAGCCTGGAAAGCGGCGAACTCAATCGGCAGAAACGCCTGCGCATTCGCGCCCCACAGAGCCTGCCGCCGATTCCCGGTCTGCAGCGCGGCTGACGACCACTCAGCCGCCCCAGCCGACCATAAGGCGGGACTGGCGAAGAGGCCAATTGACGGCCGCCTTGCAGCTCGCATAATGCAAACTGTTCTCGTGAAACGCCGTGCGTCCTGGCGGCACCCCAACCGAATCTTTATATAGCCCCCGCAAGTGGATGATCTTGCCGAGAGGAGAGCCAGGATGAGCATGGAACGTCTCAGCCAGCAGGTCGATGCCTACGTCACCTGGAAACGCGAACTGATGCGCGAGATCACGCGCTATCGCAGCTGGCTGGAGCACAACCGGCTCAACTCCGAGGCGGTTCAGGCCAAGCTCGAACGCGCGCTGAAGATTCTGCGCACCGATCACATCACCCTGGCCTTCGTCGGCGAGTTCTCGCGCGGCAAGACCGAGCTGATCAACAGCCTGTTCTTCTCCGAATACGGCCAGCGCATGCTGCCTTCGCATGCCGGGCGCACCACCATGTGCCCCACCGAGCTGTTCTTCGACCCGCGCTCGGAACGCCCCTACATTCGTCTGCTGCCGATCGAGACGCGCACCGCCTCGGCCAGCGTCGCGCAGTTCAAACGCATTCCACGGCACTGGGTGAACATCCCGCTGGATACCAGCGACCCGGCCAACATGGCGCTGGCCTTCAGCCAGGTCGCCAAGACCAAACCCATGCCGGTGGAGCAGGCGATTCAGCTCGGCTTCCACCCGGACATGCTCGAAGGCACCGGCAAGCGCGGCCAGGTGCTGGTGCCGGCCTGGCGCCACGCCATGGTCAACTTCGATCACCCTCTGCTGCGCCAGGGCCTGCGCATTCTCGACACACCGGGCCTCAACGCCCTGGGCAGCGAGCCGGAGCTGACTCTGTCGATGCTGCCCAACGCGCAGGCGGTCATCTTCCTGCTGGCCGCCGATACCGGCGTAACCGCGAGCGACATGAGCATCTGGCAGCAGCACATTCGTCAGCTCGATGAAGACACCCAGACCTGCCTGTTCGCCGTGCTGAACAAGATCGACGTGCTCTGGGACGATCTGGCCGGCGAGACCTTCGTGCAGAACGCCATCAGCCAGATTCAGAGCGCCACCGCCAAGCAGTTGGGCATCGCCAAGCAGGACGTACTGCCGCTGTCGGCCAAGCAGGCGCTGCTGGCCAAAGTGCGCAAGGATGAGGAGCTGCTGGCCCGCAGCCAGATGGCCGACCTGGAGAACCTGCTGTGCGAGCGCATCGTCGCGCAGAAGGAGCGACTGATCGAAGACCACGTGGTGCGCCAGGTCCTGGCACTGGTGAACAACAGCCAGCACGTGCTCAACCTGCGCCTGGAAAAGGTCAGCGAACAGCTGGCCCTGCTCGGTAGCCATCAGCAGGACAACGGCCAGTTGTTGTTCGAGCTGACCGCCAAGACCAAGGAAGACCACAACCAGCACCACAAGCGCCTGCTCGGCCTGAAGACCAATCAGCGCCTGCTGCAACGCCAGGGCCAGTTGCTGCGCCACGCCGCACGCGCCGAGCGTCTGGAGCAACACCTGAGCGAGGTGCGTCGCAACCTCACAGGCAGCTGGACCACCCTCGGCATCAACCAAGCCATCCTGCATTTCTTCCGCGCCGTCGAGCAGGACCTGCTCAACCTTGAGCACGAAGCGGAGATGGCCAACAAGATGGTCGCCGCCATCTATCGCCGGCATAACGAAGAAAGCCCGCTGGGCGGCGTCGACGCGCCGCAGTTCAAGATCCAGCGCTACCTGCGCGAGCTGAAGAAACTGCAGGACAAGGGCGATCAGTTCCGCCTGCACGTGAAGACGTTGCTCACCGAACAACGCAGCCTGACCCGGCGCTTCTTCGCCACCCTGGCGCAGGAAGTGATCGGCCTGCACCAGCGCCTGCGCCTGGACGCCGAGCAATGGGCTGCCGACGCCCTGATGCCGCTGATGCAGCACACCCTCGAACACAAGCAGATGCTGGAAAGCCACATGCTGCGCCTCAAGGCACTGGCACAGGAAACCCAGCAGACACGCAAGCGCAGCCTGCAACTGGCGCGCTACCAGGAAGAGCTGGAGCAGCAACTGGCCCAGGCCAGCGACATGCTCCGCGTGCTGCGCATGCCGGCGCCGGTGCAGCGCCAGGGCAAGGTGGTCAGCCTGCCGGTGGCGGCGCGGCAACAAAGCCTGTAAATCCTACTCTCATGCACGCCCTCTCCCGCAAGCGGGAGAGGGGAGACCAGACCGCTCGCTTGCCGCTCGGGTCGGTGCTCTTTAGACTGGCGCCCTCCTCCGATTCATTAGCAGCGCCTTCATGCCCACTGCCTTTCCCATCGACTCCGTCGGCCTGGTCAGCCCCCAGGTGTTCCGTTTCAGCGAACCCCTGGCGCTGGCCTGCGGGCGCAGCCTGGCCGAGTACGAACTGGTCGTCGAAACCTACGGCGAGCTGAATGCCGCACGCAGCAATGCCGTGCTGATCTGCCATGCCCTGTCCGGCCACCATCACGCCGCCGGCTACCACAGCCCGGATGATCGCAAACCCGGCTGGTGGGACAGCTGCATCGGCCCCGGCAAGCCGATCGACACCAACAAGTTCTTCGTCGTCAGCCTCAACAACCTCGGCGGCTGCAACGGCTCCACCGGCCCGAGCAGCACCAACCCGGCGACCGGCAAGTCCTACGGCGCCGACTTTCCGGTGATGACAGTCGAAGACTGGGTACACAGCCAGGCGCGCCTGGCCGATGTACTCGGCATCGAGCAATGGGCCGCCGTGATCGGTGGCAGCCTCGGCGGCATGCAGGCCATGCAGTGGACCATCAGCTACCCCGAGCGTGTGCGTCACTGTCTGGCCATCGCCTCGGCGCCCAAGCTGTCGGCGCAGAACATCGCCTTCAACGAGGTGGCGCGCCAAGCGATCCTCACCGACCCGGAATTCCATGGTGGTCACTTCCAGGAACAGGGCGTGATCCCCAAGCGCGGCCTGATGCTGGCACGCATGGTCGGCCACATCACCTACCTGTCCGATGACGCCATGGGCGAGAAATTCGGTCGCGGTTTGAAGAGCGAAAAGCTCAACTACGACTTCCACAGCGTCGAGTTCCAGGTGGAGAGCTATCTGCGCTATCAGGGCGAGGAATTCTCCGGCCGCTTCGACGCCAATACCTACCTGCTGATGACCAAGGCGCTGGACTACTTCGACCCGGCCGCCGCCCACGACGGCGACCTGGCCAGGACCCTGGCCGTGGCCAAGGCGGACTTCTGCCTGATGTCCTTCACCACCGACTGGCGTTTCTCCCCTGCCCGCTCGCGGGAGATCGTCGACGCCCTGACGGCGGCGAAGAAGAACGTCTGCTACCTGGAGATCGATGCACCGCAGGGCCACGACGCCTTCCTCATGCCGATCCCGCGCTACCTGCAGGCATTCGGCAGCTACATGAAGCGAATCGAGGTATGAGCATGCGAGCGGATCTGGACATCATCCAGGAATGGATCGCCCCGGGCAGCCGTGTGCTCGACCTGGGCTGCGGCGACGGCGAACTGCTCGCCTGGCTGCGCGACAACAAACAGGTTTCCGGCTACGGCCTGGAAATCGACCCGGACAAGATCGCCCTGTGCATCGAACGCGGCGTCAACGTCATCGAGCAGAACCTCGACCTGGGCCTGGGCAACTTCGCCAGCAACAGTTTCGACGTGGTGGTCATGACCCAGTCGCTGCAGGCGCTGCACTACCCGGACAGGGTGATGGCCGAGATGCTGCGCGTCGGCAAGACCTGCATCATCACCTTCCCCAACTTCGGCCACTGGCGCTGCCGCTGGTACCTGACGACAAAAGGTCGCATGCCGGTGTCGGACTTCCTGCCCTACACCTGGTACAACACGCCGAACATCCACTTCTGCACCTTCGAGGACTTCGAGCGCCTGTGCCACGCCCAGGGTGCCCGTGTGGAAGAACGCCTGGCGGTGGACCGTGACCATCGCCACGGCATCGCCAGCCGCATCTGGCCCAACCTGCTGGGCGAGATCGGCATCTACCGCATCAGCGGCGCGGACCTGTCCGCCCACCGCGTCGCGGTCTGAACTAGGAGAGCATCATGCGCCGCATCATCCCCTTCCTGATCGCCCTATGCCTGGCCCTGCCGGCCGCCGCCGAGCGCAAGCAGAGCTTCGGCGACCTTGACGTGCACTACAGTGTGTTCAATTCCAGCTTCATCCAGCCGGATATCGCCAGCGCCGCCGGCCTGGTGCGCAGCAAGACCCAGGGCGTGATCAATGTCGCCGTGCTCAAGACCGGCAAGCCCAGCATGGCGGTAGTGGGCGGTGAGGTGAAGGATTTGCTGGGCAAGAGCACCACGCTGACCTTCCGCCAGGTCACCGAAGGCGAGGCCATCTATTACCTGGCGCAGTTCCCGTTCAAGACCCGCGAAGTGCTCAGCTTCACGCTCAACGTGCGCCAGGGCGACGACGCACATCGCATCACCTTCAACCAGGAAATGTTCCCGGATGACTAATTTCAAAGAGTTGGTCCTGGCCAGCCATAACGCCGGCAAGCTCAAGGAACTGCAGGCCATGCTCGGCGACGCCGTGCGCGTGCGTTCGATCGGCGAGTTCAGCCAGGTCGAGCCGGAAGAAACCGGCCTGTCGTTCGTCGAGAATGCCATCCTCAAGGCGCGCAACGCCGCGCGCATCTCCGGCCTGCCGGCGCTGGCCGACGACTCCGGCCTGGCGGTGGATTTCCTCGGCGGCGCGCCCGGCATTTACTCGGCACGCTATGCCGATGGCCAGGGCGATGCGGCGAACAACGCCAAGCTGCTCGCGGCCCTGAAAGACGTGCCGGACGCCGAGCGCGGCGCCCAGTTCGTCTGCGCCCTGGCGCTGGTGCGGCATGCCGACGACCCGCTGCCGATCCTCTGCGAAGGCTTGTGGCACGGCAGCATCCTGCATGAAGCGCGCGGCGAACACGGCTTCGGCTACGACCCGCTGTTCTGGGTGCCGGAAGGTGAGTGCTCCAGCGCCGAGATGCCGCCCGAGCAGAAGAACCGCCTCAGCCACCGCGCCCGCGCCATGGCCCTGCTCAAGCAGCGCCTGGGGCTGGCATGAGCGATACCGCTGGCGGGCGTTTCCTACTCCCGCCCCTGGCGCTCTACATCCACATCCCGTGGTGCGTGCGCAAGTGCCCTTACTGCGACTTCAACTCCCACGCCGCCGGGCCGACGCTGCCTGAAGAGGAATACGTCGACGCCCTGCTCGCCGACCTCGATGTCGACCTGCAGCACGTGCATGGCCGGCCGCTAACGTCGATCTTCTTCGGCGGCGGCACCCCCAGCCTGTTCTCCGACCGAGCCCTGGGCCGTCTGCTGGCAGGCGTCGAACGGCGCGTGGCCTTCGCGCCGGATATCGAGATCACCCTGGAAGCCAACCCCGGCACCTTCGAACAGGCCAAGTTCAAGGGCTACCGGGCGCTGGGCATCAATCGCCTGTCCATCGGCGTGCAAAGCTTCCAAGAGGCCAAGCTCAAGGCGCTGGGGCGCATCCACGATGGCAACGAGGCCGTGCGGGCTGCCGATATGGCGCGCGCCGCCGGCTTCGACAACTTCAACCTCGACCTGATGCACGGCCTGCCCGAGCAGAGCATCGAGGATGCCCTCTTCGACCTGCGCACGGCCATCGCTCAGGCACCCACGCACTTGTCCTGGTACCAGCTGACCATGGAGCCGAACACGGTGTTCTGGAGCCAGCCGCCGGTGCTGCCGGAAGACGATCTGCTGTGGGATATCCAGGAAGCCGGCCAGGCCCTGCTCGCCGCAGAGGGTTACGCCCAGTACGAGGTGTCGGCCTACGCCCAGCCAGGCAAGCAGGCGCGGCACAACCTCAACTACTGGACCTTCGGCGACTTTCTCGGCATCGGCGCCGGCGCCCACGCCAAGCTGAGCACACCGGACGGACGCATCCTGCGCACCTGGAAAACCCGCCTGCCCAAGGATTATCTGGACCGCAGCAAAGCCTTCCAGGCCGGCGAGCGTGCCCTCGAAGCCGAAGAGCTGCCCTTCGAGTTCCTGATGAACGTGCTGCGCCTGACCGATGGCGCGCCCGCCGAACTGTTCAGCCAACGCACCGGCCTGCCGCTGCAGCAACTCGAACAGGCCCGTCGCGAAGCCGAACGCCAGGGGCTGCTGCAGGCCGATCCGGCCCGTCTGGTAGCCACTGCCAAGGGACAATTGTTCCTCAACGACCTGTTGCAGCTGTTCCTGGCCTAGGTCACCCACAGCGCAAGCACAATCCGTTAGGCTTAGGCGCTTCGCTCTTGCATCCCGAGATGCCCTGCGCTGACCGTTACGCTTTCCAAGGAGCCCCAATGGATCTGCTACTGGATCTGATCGTCACCCTGTCGCGCTGGAGCCGCAGCCACCTCAGCGACATTTCCCTGGCCATCATGGCAACCTTGCTGGTGCTGTTCGGCCCGGCCATCAATGCCTGGGTCCAGCGCACCATCGGCAACCTCAACTTCGTGCTGCGCACCCTGCTGTTCGTGGTGTTCTGCGCGGTCGGCTACGGCCTGGCGATCGTCTTCCTCACGCCCTGGCTGGCCAAGGGCCTGGCGCATTTCAACAACTTCACCCTGGCGCCGGTGCTGATCCTGATCTTCGTGGTGATCGGCATCATGGCCGACCGCAATTAGACGCTGGGCCGCCTCATCGCGGGCTGAAACGAAAACGCCGCGCTCCTTACCGGAGTCGCGGCGTTTTCTTTGCACTCGATCTTCTTGCAGGAGCGGCTGGGCGGGATTCCGCTTCAGCCGCGATTGCTCTCGACAGTTTCGCGGCTGAAGCGGCTCCTACGGCGAGTAGCGCAGCCGACTTACAAGACGAACTTGGAAACCTCGTCGCCGATCTGCCGGCCGAGCGCCTGCAGATTGGAGGCTGCCGCCGAGGCAGCGTGGCTGCTCTGCGACATCTGATCGCCCATGCTGCGGATGTTCTCGGTGTTGCGGTTGACCTCGACGGTCACACTGGCCTGCTCCTCGGCCGCCGATGCGATCTGCGCGGCCATGTCGTTGATCTGCCCGACCGCCTCGGTGATGCGCTGCAGCAGATCGCTGGCCGCCTGAGCATCGGTGACGCTCTGCGAGGCCTTGGTGCCGGCGTTGTCCATCACGCCAACCGCCTGACGGGTAGCGTCCTGCAGCACCTGGATCATCGCCTCGATCTCGCGGGTCGACTCGTGGGTGCGCTTGGACAGCACCCGCACCTCGTCGGCCACCACCGAGAAGCCGCGGCCGTGCTCGCCGGCACGCGCCGCCTCGATGGCCGCGTTGAGCGCGAGCAGGTTGGTCTGGTCGGCAATGCTGGCGATGGTGGAGAGAATCGAGCTGATCTCGTTGGAGTGACGGTGCAGCTCGTCGATGATGCGCCCGGCGCCTTCGACCTCCTCGGCCAGCAACGAGATGGACTCCTGACTGCGCTCCACCTGGCGGCGACCTTCCACGCTGAGACTGACCGAGTCCACGGCCTGGCCGGAAGCGGTTTCGGCGTTACGCGAGATTTCCTGGGTGGCGGACGCCATTTGCGTCACCGCGGTGGCCACCAGATGCAGCTCGGACTGATGCTGCTGCACGCGCTGGTTCTGTGCATCGGCGTCCTGCGCCACCTGCCCGGACTCGCTGCTCAGCGCCACGGCGACATCGCGCAGGCGCGAGATGATGCCGTGCAACTGGTCGATGAAGCGGTTGAAACTGCTCGACAGCTGGCCGATCTCATCGTTGGAATTGACCGGCAGGCGCTGGGTCAGGTCGCCGTTACCGGCGGCGATGGCATTGAGGTTGCGGCGAATCTGCTCCAGGTCGCGGAACAGCACGCGGCCGAGCAACGCCAGCACCAGAATGGCAACGACCAGCATGCCGGTGCCGATGGCCAGTTGCACGAACAGCTGGTGACGCACCGGAGCGAGCACCTTGGCCTTGTCCATGACCATCACGAAGGTCCAGCGCGTGTTGGGAATCTCGACCGCGAACAGCAGGCTCTCGGTACCGGCCACATCGGCCTCGGCCAGGCGGCGCTGTTGCACCAGCGCCTTGAGCTGCTCGCCGCCCAGCGTCGGCGAAAAATCGGAGGCCGACTTGGTGCGCCAGTCCTTGTCCGGATGCGCGATCATCTGCCCGCTCTGGTCGATCAGCAGTGCGTAGCCGTCGCTGGGAATGCTCAATTTGCCGATGGCCTCGGTCAGCGTATCGAGCGTCAGGTTGGCCCCGACCACACCGATCAACGAACCGTCGCGGCGCGCCGGGTAGGCGATGGTCACCACGTAGGCGCCATCGGTGAGCGAGACGTAAGGGTCGCTGATGAACACGTCGTTGTTCTTCTCGGCACCCTGGTACCAACCGCGCTGACGCGGATCGTAGTTCTTCAGGATCACGCTCGGGTCGTTCTGCAGCATCCGGCCATCGGTGGTGCCGATGTAGGTGATGTTGAAGGCGAAGGTCGCCCAGGTCTGCTGCAGCAGGATGTGCGGAGCGATCTGCGGCTGCTGCACCAGGCTGGTCGAGGTGGTTTTCACGGCGTTGATGCGGTCGTGCATCCAGTTGCCGAGGTTGACCGAAACCGACTGGGCGAAGCCGTCGATGTCCCGCTGCAGGGTGTCGTTGACCGTCCTGTCGAGAGAGGAAACGCTCTGCCAGATCAGCGTGATGCTGACCAGCGATAACAGCGCCGCCGCCGTCAGGGTGATCTTCAGGCGCAGCGGCAAATCCTTGATGTTCATGCGAAGGACTCCATCGATGGCGGGCTGGGCTGGCCAACCGCCGTTGAAAGCCAGATCCGTGCGCAGCGATGGCGCAAAAGAGCAGAAGCCTGTGGACGGGCTTTCCGCGCAGGGCGTTATCACCGGAATCTGGAAACAGTTTGGGTGCCCGAGAACCTGGGTAGTGCTAACGGGCATACGCGGGTAATAAGCGACCACGCGCCGGAAAAATTGAAACCGAAGATGCGCAGAAACGCTGAAAGTATCGATTTAGAGCGGTTTCTTAGATCCGAGCGTGACTATACGTGGCATTTCCGCTCAATGCACCAAGCAGGTCGTCACATGCGCAGGCGCGACAACTTCGAGCTGGGCGTCCATCGCGCCAACGGTCGGACGGACCATGCCGCTGCATAGTCGTCATCCAGGACGAAAGGCTTCGCGGACGAGTCCGCTCCCATAAGAACAATTGTGCCGGCGCTGCGCGCGCCGACCTTCTGTGGGAGCGGACTTGTCCGCGATAACGCTGTAGTGCGCGAGCGGCAGCCGCAGCTGGCGATGCGCTGGTCGCGCGGATGATGCTGGCTCAGTTGCCTTCGCGGCGCAACGCCTGCGGGGTGAAGTCGCGCGGGCTCAGTCGGGCGTTGAAGTCGTACATCTTCTCGTTGTTATCCAGGCCGTCAGCGAAGTAGCGGCCACCCTTGAGGTCGTAAATGGTCTCCAGGGTCGAGCCGAACATCGGCACGTCGTAGTAGCTGATCGGGTGGGCCTCCTGCAGACCGATCAGGTTATCGTTGCGGTCATACAGGTCGACGGCGAGGATCTGCCAGCTGTCTTCATCCAGATAGAAGCGGCGTTTGCCATAGGGATGGCTGAAACCGGTACGCAGATCCGCCTCGACCACCCAGACGCGGTGCAGCTCGTAACGCAACAGCTCGGGGTTGATGTGCTTGGCCTGCAGGATATCGGCGTAGGGAATGCCGCGCTGGTGCACGGCATAGCTGTTGTAGGGCACCAGCATCTCGCGCTTGCCCAACAACTGCCACTCGTAGCGATCCGGCGCGCCATTGTAGGAATCCACCTGGTCGGCGGTGGCCATGCCATTGGTGTCGGGCTGCAGGGTGTCGTAGGCAAGCATCGGCAGGCGGCGCACGCGGCGCTCGCCACGGTTGAAACGCCAGGCCTTGCGAATAGCCAGCACCTGATCGAGGGTCTCCTGCACCACCAGCGCCGAGCCGGCCAGCTTGGCAGGAGCTACCACCTTGTACTTGTAATAGAACAGGGTGTTGTCCAGGTCCTGCGGGGCGACGCCGTCACGACCGTAGACGAAGTAGATGTCGCGTTCGAGCTTGAGCAGGTTGTAACTACCGTTGCTGAGCACCGCCGCCTGATTGGTGGCCATGCTGATCTGGTCGCCGCGATACCGCATGACGTGGTTCCAGATCGCCTCCTGGCCGTTCGCCGGCAGCGGGAACGGCACGCCGGAAGCAGCGCCCTGAACGCCATTGCCACCGGCAATCAGCTCGGCATTGAGGGCGTTGAAGCGAGTGGCGTCGTAGATGCGTTGTGGCGCGGCCGCACTGCGCCGGGTCGGGAATACGCGCAGATAGAAACTGGGGTTCTGCTGCAGCAGGGTCTTGAGGCCGCCCGGCAGCTGCTGTTCGTACTGCGCCAGGTTCTGGCTGTCGACCCGGTACAGCAGTTTGTCGTCAGCATAGGGATCAGGGTGATGCATGCCCGGCTGGTAATTGGCCGGTGGCGTGGCCAGGCCGCCCGTCCAGGCAGGGATGGTGCCACTGGCATTACCGGCACGCTCGCCGCCAAGTGGCGTCAGTTCCTGACCCAGGCGCGCGGCCTGGCTGGCATCGACCTTGGCCAGGGCCTGAAACGCCAGGGCAGTCAGCAGAAGAAGGGAAACCGATCTCAACACAATGCTCTCCTCGCGGCGCCTGCAAGCAGGGCCGCTATCGTCCGCGCCCCTTGTAGGTGCGCTTGTCTTTGTTGTGTTCTGAGAGCCTGCTCACGATCTCGCGAGCTAGAGCGATACAAGGCAAAAACAAGCGAGGAACGGTCGGAGTCGCGCTCGACTTTACGAGTGGTAAATGAGCATTCCGAGCTTGTTTTTAACGCAGTAGCGCCGACGCGCAGCAGATCGTGAGCAGGTTCTGAGGTGAGGCGCCATCCTGGCTGTCGGGTTATCCCGATCTAATCGTGCATCCTGCCGGTTCTAATCAAACGCTTGTCGCTGGGTGAGTCATTCCTGACGCTGGAACTTCAGATCCCACACGCCATGGCCGAGACGCTCGCCACGACGTTCGAACTTGGTCACCGGGCGCTCCTCGGGACGCGGCACGTAGGTGCCATCGGCCGCCAGGTTGCGATAGCCCGGCGCTGCATTCATCACTTCGAGCATATGCTCGGCGTAGTTCTCCCAATCGGTAGCCATGTGCAGCACACCACCGATCTTCAACTTGCTGCGCACCAGCTCGGCGAAAGCCGGCTGGACGATGCGGCGCTTGTGGTGCCGCGACTTGTGCCAGGGGTCGGGGAAGAACAGCAGCACGCGATCGAGGCTGGCATCGGCGACGCAGTCGCGCAGCACCTCCAGCGCATCGCAGCTGTACACGCGAATGTTGTGCAGATTCTGCATCATCGCGCCGCTCAGCAACGCACCGACGCCGGGTTTATGTACCTCGACGCCAATGAAATCCTGCTCGGGTGCGGCAGCGGCCATCTCCAGGGTGGAGTGGCCCATACCGAAGCCGATTTCGAAGGTGCGCGGCGCGCTGCGACCGAACACCTGGTCGAAGTCGCGCAGGCCATCTTCCAGTTCCAGGCCGAACAGCGGCCAGCCCTTGTCCAGGCCGCGCTGCTGGCCTTCGGTCATGCGCCCGGCGCGCATCACGAAGCTCTTGATGGTACGGCGCTGGCGACCGTCTTCGGTCAGTTCGGGCTGTTGGGTATCGGTCATGCTGGGCTCTTGTCGAGTGTTTTACGACTCTGCGGGCTGAAGCCCTGCATTCAACGCAGCAGGGCCGACGCGCAGCAAATCGTCATCCTTAGTTGATCAGGCCAGTCAGCGGCGACGAAGCACTGGCATAGAGTTTCTTCGGCATGCGGCCGGCCAGGTAGGCCAGGCGGCCAGCCTCGACGGCATGCTGCATGGCGCGCGCCATCAGCACCGGATTCTGCGCTTCGGCAATGGCGCTGTTCATCAGCACCGCCTCGCAGCCCAGCTCCATGGCGATGGTGGCGTCGGAGGCAGTGCCCACACCGGCATCGACCAGCACCGGCACTTTCGATTCCTCGAGAATGATGCGCAGGTTGTACGGGTTGCAGATACCCAGGCCCGAGCCGATCAGGCCGGCCAGCGGCATCACCGCGATGCAGCCGATCTCGGCCAGCTGACGCGCGATGATCGGATCGTCGCTGGTGTACACCATGACGTCGAAGCCATCCTTGACCAGCACTTCGGCGGCCTTGATGGTCTCGATGACGTTGGGGAACAGGGTTTTCTGGTCGGCCAGCACTTCCAGCTTGACCAGGTTGTGGCCATCGAGCAGCTCACGGGCCAGGCGGCAGGTGCGCACGGCCTCGACAGCGTCGTAGCAGCCGGCGGTGTTGGGCAGGATGGTGTACTGGTCCGGGCTGATCACGTCGAGCAGGTTCGGCTCACCGGGGTTTTGGCCGATATTGGTGCGGCGCACCGCCACGGTGACGATCTCGGCGCCGGAGGCGGCGATGGCGTCACGGGTCTCGTCCATATCCTTGTACTTGCCGGTACCGACCAGCAGGCGCGACTGGAACGTACGACCGGCCAGGGTGAAGGGCTTGTCGCTGCGAACTTGGCTCATGGAATACTCCTCGTGAGGTCAACCGCCGCCGATGGCGTGCACCACTTCCACCTGATCGCCCTCGGCGAGCTGGGTGCTGTTATGCTGGCTGCGTGGAACGATGTCCTGATTGAGTTCGACCGCCACACGGCGCCCGGTCAGGTCGAGGCGAACCAACAGGTCGGCGACGCTCTGGTTATCCGGCAGTTCGAAGGGTTCACCATTCAACTGGATACGCATGACGACTCGGTCACAACTGGAAAGAGGGCCGGCATTCTAGCCCGTTAACTGGCCACGACCAAGGCTAAAAGGCGCCATTCGTCCTCATTTCTGACGCCAGGGTCAGGTCAGCTTCCAGGCGCTCAGGCCTAAGCACAGCCAGCCAACGAGGAAGGCGACGCCGCCGAAAGGCGTGATCATGCCGAGCTTGCCGATACCGCTGAGGGTCAGCAGATAGAGGCTGCCGGAAAACAGCAGGATACCCAGCGCGAAGGCGCCACCAGCCAGATTCACCAGCCGTCCGGGTGCATGCATCGCCAGCAGGCCGACGCCGAACAGGGCCAGCGCGTGGATCAACTGATAGTGCGTGCCGGTCTGGAACACCGCCAGATATTCGGGCGTCAGCCTGTGCTTCAGGCCATGGGCCGCGAACGCGCCCAGGGCGACACCAGTAAAGCCGGTGAATGCGGACAACAGCAGCCAGAGACGGGCCATGGAAACTCCTGAATAAATCGACCTGTGCGCAGTTTAGCCATTGGGCCTGAAGACGAAATGGTCGTTATTGTCACACCTACGCCCAACCCTGTGGTTTCGCGGGAACTTACTCGGCACTTTTTGTTGCCTGCCATCCTTGGCGGCACCCCTAGCGGGCGACGTCAAAAATCGCTCCCGGCGATTTTTTGTTTTAATAGCGCCACATCCGATCAATGCGAGACCCCATGCTCCGAGCCCTGACCCGCCGCCTGCTGAAACTGCTGCTCTGGCTGATGTTGGCCAGTGCGCTGCTGGTGCTCGTACTGCGCTGGGTGCCGCCGCCCGGCACGGCGCTGATGGTCGAGCGCAAGATCGAATCCTGGGGCAGCGAACAGCCCATTGAACTGAAGCGTCAGTGGCGCCCGTGGAACGAGTTGCCGGATCACCTGAAGATGGCGGTGATCGCCGCCGAAGACCAGAAGTTTGCCGAACACTGGGGGTTCGATGTCGGCGCGATTCAGGCGGCACTGGCACACAACCAGAGCGGCGGCTCGCTACGTGGCGCCAGTACCCTCAGCCAGCAGGTGGCGAAGAACCTGTTCCTCTGGTCTGGCCGTAGCTGGCTGCGCAAGGGACTGGAAGCCTGGTTCACCGCACTGATCGAAGTGCTCTGGTCGAAAGAACGCATCCTTGAGGTGTACCTCAATAGCGTCGAGTGGGGCGATGGCATCTTTGGCGCCGAAGCCGCGGCACAACACCATTTCGGTGTCGGCGCGCCTTATCTCAATCGCCAGCAGGCCAGCCAGCTGGCAGCGGTACTACCCAACCCGCTGCGCTGGAGCGCAGGCCGACCGGACGCCTACGTCAATCGCCGCGCCGCCTGGATTCGCCAACAGATGAACCAGCTGGGTGGCAGCCACTACCTCGACCAGCTCAAGGCAGCACGCCCAGACTGGTGGCCACGCTGGCTGTAAGCGAGGCCAGCTAGCGGGTCGCGCGAAAAGCCTGGCGCGGCACCGCATGCAGCAGCGCGACCTCATCGCCGCGCAGGTGCACGGTCAAACCCCATTGTGGATAGACCCAAGCCTGACCGTCGACCAATTCCAAGGTCAGACGCGGCTGCCCGAGACTGGCGGCCAGGCGCTCGCTGGCCAGGGCTTGCGGGGCATTCAGATTGAGGCTGGCGATGGAAAAACCGGCCATCTGATCGACCAGTGATTGGCCAAGGGCCTGCTCGCCATCACCGGCATTGAGGCCTTGCGCCGTCATCAGACTGTCGCGCTGCTCCGCGCTCAACTTCAGCTCGGCGTCGAGCGACCACTCACCCTCCTCCCCTTCGAATGGCGCACGATAGACAAGCCTTGCGCCGTCGAGGCGCGGCTCCAGCCATAGCTCGCCCGGCGCTGACGCCTGCACATCACGCAGCGTCAATTCGTCTTCGGCCAGCGGCTGCAACAGTACATCGCGCCACTGCTGCAGATTGGCCACCGGTTCAACTTCGGTACCGCGCATCAGCCAGGCGCCCCAGGCGAAGAACAGCACGGCGACGAGCGCGAATATCAGCCAGTGCTGCACTTTCAGTGGGGCTTTGTTCAAGGCAATTGCTCCAGACAGAAAAAAGCCGCACCAGGGTGCGGCTTTTCGGGGTAGCGACAGACTCAGGCGGCGATACAGCCTTTGAGCTTGTTCATCGCGTTCTTTTCAAGCTGACGAATACGCTCGGCCGATACGTTGTACTTGGCAGCCAGGTCGTGCAGCGTCGCCTTTTCCTCGGCCAGCCAGCGCTGGTAGAGGATGTCGCGGCTGCGCTCGTCGAGGCTTTCCAGCGCTTCGTGCAGGTTGCTGCTGGAGCTGTCGCTCCAATCGGCATCCTCGAGCTGGCGAGCCGGGTCGTAACGATGGTCTTCCAGGTAATGCGCGGGCGACTGGAAGGCGCTGTCGTCGTCGGCATCGGCTGCCGGATCGAAGGCCATGTCCTGGCCGGTCAGGCGACTTTCCATCTCGCGCACTTCGTGCGGCTCGACGCCCAGGCTGGCGGCCACGGCGGTCACTTCATCGTTATTCAGCCAGGCCAGACGCTTCTTCTGGCTGCGCAGATTGAAGAACAGTTTGCGTTGCGCCTTGGTGGTGGCCACTTTGACGATGCGCCAGTTCTTCAGAATGAACTCGTGGATTTCCGCGCGAATCCAGTGCACGGCGAAGGACACCAGACGCACACCCATTTCCGGGTTGAAGCGCTTGACCGCCTTCATCAGGCCAACGTTGCCTTCCTGGATCAGGTCGGCCTGGGCCAGACCATAACCGGAGTAGCTACGCGCGATATGCACCACGAAACGCAGGTGGGCCAACACCATCTGGCGGGCGGCCTCGAGATCCTGCTGGTAAAAGAGATTTTCGGCCAGTTCACGCTCCTGCTCGGGTGTCAGCAGCGGGATGCTGTTGACGGCATGCACGTATGCTTCCAGGTTGGCGCCTGGAACCAGAGCATGAACAGGTTGCAAGGAAGTGGACATTCGAATCCTCCGATTCACGAAACTCGTGCAGTGTAGCACTGCGCTATCTGATGCAGAGCCTGTGGATAAGTTCCTGCCCAGATAGTCAATATCAACCAAAACAATAAGTTGTCAGCTTGCGTTCAGCCTTGCCGAACAGCGCCCTAACGGGGTGCCAGTTCATTCAGATGACGCGCCACCGCCAGCCAGGCGCCAATATAGCCCAACAGCACGGCGCCGAGCAGCAGCGAAAAACCGTCGGAAGAAGGTACGCCACCCAGCGCGAAATCGCTACCGTAAAGGCCGGCCAAACGTACTACAGCATCGTTCAGCCAATCCAGCCCGAAGGCCAGCAGCAGCCAGGCGAAGATACCTGCGCCGAAACCGTACAACGCGCCCATATAAAGAAAGGGACGTCGCACGTAGCCATCGGTTCCACCTACCAGCTTGATCACCTCGATCTCGGCGCGGCGGTTCTCGATGTGCAGGCGGATGGTATTGCCGATCACCAGCAGCAGCGCCAGGATCAGCAGCAGGCTGAGGCCGAAGACGAAGCGGTCACCCAGCTTGAGGATCGCGGTCAAGCGCTCGACCCAGACCAGATCGAGCTGCGCCTGCTCCACCTTCGGCAGCTCCGCCAGGCGCTGGCGCAGGGCTTCGAGCTTGGCCTTGTCGACTTCCCTCGGCGTAACCAAAACCACGCCCGGCAGCGGATTCTCCGGCAGTTCCTTCAACGCCTGCCCCAGGCCGGACAGCTGCTGAAACTCTTCGAGTGCCTGCTCACGGCTGATCCATTCGGCGTCGGAAACGTCATCCATCGCCGCGATCTGCTCGCGCAGCGCCTGGCCGTCGCGCTCACCGGCGGACATATCGAGGAACAGGGAAATCTGCGCCGCACGCTGCCAGGAGCCACCGAGCTTCTCGACGTTGTCCAGCAGCAGCGACAGCCCCATGGGCAGGCTCAGCGCCACGGCCATCACCAGGCAGGTGAAGAAGCTGCCGATGGGCTGGCGCGCCAGGCGGCGCAGACTGTCGACCAGGCTGGCGCGGTGGCTTTCCAGCCAGGCATTGAGCAGGGTGCGAAAATCCGGCTCATCCGCCGGGCCATCGACCACCTTGTTGCGCGGCGCCGCGCCGACACGTTCGGCCGGCTGCGGCGTGGGCATCTTCGATGCGCTCATCAGGCAGCCTCCCCGTCACCGATCAGGCGACCGCGTTGCAGGGTGAGCATGCGCTGGCGCATGCGCGCGATCAGCGCCAGGTCGTGGCTGGCGATCAGCACCGTGGTACCCAGCTGGTTGATGTCCTCGAACACGCCCATGATCTCGGCGGCCAGGCGCGGGTCGAGGTTGCCGGTGGGCTCGTCCGCCAGCAGCAGCGCCGGGCGGTGGACGATGGCGCGGGCGATGCCGACGCGCTGCTGCTGACCGGTGGACAGATCCCCAGGCGCTTGCGCGGCCTTGTCGCTGAGGCTGACACGCTCCAGCGCTGCGCCGACGCGCTTGGCGATCTCCGGCTTGGACAGACCGAGAATCTGCAGCGGCAAGGCGACGTTGTCGTAGACCGTGCGATCGAACAGCAGTTGGTGATTCTGGAACACCACGCCGATCTGCCGGCGCAGGAAGGGAATCTGCGCGTTGGTGATGGTCGACAGATCCTGTCCGGCCAGCAGCAGCTTGCCGCTGGTGGGCCGCTCCATCGCCAGCAGCAGGCGCAGCAGCGTGCTCTTGCCGGCACCGGAGTGGCCGGTGACGAAGAGAAATTCGCCGGGGCGAACGCGGAAAGTCAGCTCGTGCAGCCCGACATGGCCATTGGGGTAACGCTTGGCGACCTGTTCGAATCGGATCATCCGCGCTCACGCTCCTCGAACAGTGCCTGGACGAAAGCCTGCGCCTCGAACGGACGCAAATCATCGATGCCCTCGCCCACGCCGATATAGCGAATCGGCAGGCCGAACTGCTTGGCCAGGGCGAAGATGACGCCGCCCTTGGCGGTGCCGTCGAGTTTGGTCAGCGCCAGGCCGGTGAGGTTCACCGTCTGGTTGAACTGCTTGGCCTGACTGATGGCGTTCTGCCCGGTGCCGGCGTCGAGCACCAGCAGCACTTCGTGCGGCGCCGTCTCGTCCAGCTTGCCGATCACCCGACGGACCTTCTTCAGCTCTTCCATCAGGTTGTCCTTGGTGTGCAGGCGCCCGGCGGTGTCGGCGATCAGCACATCGATGCCACGGGACTTGGCGGCCTGCACCGCATCGAAGATCACCGAGGCCGAGTCGGCGCCGGTGTGCTGGGCGATGACTGCGATGTTGTTGCGCTCACCCCAGACCTGCAGCTGCTCCACGGCAGCGGCGCGGAAGGTATCGCCGGCGGCGAGCATGACCTTCTTGCCGTCTTGCTGCAGCTTCTTGGCGAGCTTGCCAATGGTGGTGGTCTTGCCCACGCCGTTGACGCCGACCACGAGGATCACATACGGCTGCTTGGCCGTATCGATCACTAGCGGCTGCTCGACCGGCTTGAGCAGGGTGACCAGCTCTTCCTGCAGGGCCTTGTACAGCGCGCCGCTGTCGGCCAGTTCCTTGCGCGCCACGCGCTTGGTCAGATTGCCGATGATGGCGGTGGTCGCCTCGACACCGACGTCGGCGGTCAGCAGTCGAGTTTCCAGATCGTCGAGCAGGTCGTCGTCGATGGCCTTCTTGCCGAGGAACAGGCTGGCCATGCCTTCGCCGAGACTGGCGCTGGTCTTGGACAGCCCCTGCTTGAGGCGGGCGAAGAAACCCGGTTTGTCCTGCGTGGCGGGCGCAGCGACAGGCGCTGGCGCAGCAGTCACCGGAGCGGCCTCGACGATGGGTTCGGCTACGACTGGCGGTAGCTCGGCAACCACAGGTGCGACAACCGGGGTTTCGGCAACTGGCGATTCAGGTTGCGGCGCCGGTGCAGGCGTGACTTCAACCACTTGCGGCTCGACTACCGGCAAGGCTTCGGACAGGGGCTCAGGCGTTGCCGGCTCGGCAGGCGCCTGGGCAGCAGGCTGCTCGGCGGGCGCAGGCTTAGCCGGCTCCGAGGTACTCTCTGCCGGCTTCTTGCGCCACCAGCTGAACAGGGATTTCTTTTCTTCGGTCACAGGCGGGGTCTGCGCGCCAGCCTCGGCCGGCGACTTCTTGTCGTCATTGGAACCAAACATGGGTCGCTTGCATCTCAGGGGAGCGGACGCCAACAGGCTGCAAAGCCTTGCCGCGCCGCCCCGGAAAAGGATGGGGTATCCTAGCACCTCTTCGCCCGCCGGCGGTACGACCGCCCAGGCTATCCGACAGGTCTGACTTTCAATGAATGCCATTGCCCGCCGTTCCCTCGGCCTGCTGTTCGGCGCCCTTTGCGTGCCACTCGCAGCCTTCGCCTCTCCCGCTCAACCCACCCACGAATTCGAACTGGACAACGGCCTCAAGGTCATCGTCCGCGAGGATCATCGTGCACCAGTGGTGGTTTCCCAGCTCTGGTACAAGGTCGGCTCCAGCTACGAGACACCCGGTTCCACCGGCCTGTCCCACGCACTGGAACACATGATGTTCAAGGGCAGCGCCAAGCTCGGCCCAGGCGAAGCCTCGGAAGTGCTGCGTCAACTGGGCGCAGAAGAGAACGCCTTCACCAGTGACGACTACACCGCCTACTACCAGGTGCTGGCCCGCGACCGCCTGGGCGTGGCGCTGGAGCTGGAAGCCGACCGTCTCGCCAGTCTGAAACTGCCGGCAGACGAGTTCGCCAAGGAAATCGAGGTGATCAAGGAAGAGCGCCGTCTGCGCACCGACGACCGTCCCTCGTCCCTGGCATTCGAGCGCTTCAAACCCATGGCCTACCCGGCCAGCGGCTACAGCATCCCGACCATCGGCTGGATGGCCGACCTCGAGCGCATGCACATCGACGAACTGCGCGCCTGGTACAAGAAGTGGTACGCGCCGAACAACGCCACCCTGGTGGTGGTCGGCGACATCAGCGTGGACGAGGTCAAGACCCAGGCGCAGCGCTACTTTGGTGACATTCCGCGTCGCGACGTTCCCACCGCCAAGCTGCCGCTGGAACTGGCCGCGCCGGGCGAACGGCGCACCACCCTGTATCTCAAGACCCAACTGCCCAATCTGGTCATGGGCTTCAACGTGCCGGGCCTGGCCACTGCGCAAACGCCGCGCCAGGTCTATGCCCTGCGCCTGGCCGCCGCACTGCTCGATGGCGGCTACAGCGCGCGCCTGCCGACCCGCCTGGAGCGCGCCGAGGAGCTCGTTTCCGGTGCCAGCGTCTGGTACAACGCCTTCACCCGCGGCGACAGCCTGTTCATCCTCTCGGCTATGCCCAACGTGCAGAAGGGCAAGACCCTGGAGCAGGCCGAAGCCGGCCTGTGGCGCGAACTGGAAGAACTGAAGAAGGCCCCGCCGTCCGCTGCCGAACTGGCACGCGTACGCGCCCAGGTCATCGCCGGCCTGGTATTCGAGCGCGACTCGATCACCAGCCAGGCCACCGGTATCGGTCAACTGGAAACCGTCGGCCTGTCCTGGCAGTTGATCGACCAGGAACTGGCCGAACTGGAAGCCGTCACCCCGGCCGATATCCAGCAGGCCGCCCGTACCTTCTTCGTTCGCGACCGCCTGAGTGTCGCCCACGTTCTGCCCGAAGAGTCTCGCAATGAGGAGTCCCGCCCATGAAGACTGAGCAACGCCGCCTGGGCCTGCTCGGCCTGGTCCTGTCCACCGCCCTGGCACTGGGCGCCTGCGCCAACCTGTCCGACAGCACGGCGACCGGCGATGCCGCCAAGCTGCAGTCGCTGGCTGCGCTCGACGGCAAGGCGCCGACCCGCCGTACGCTGGAAATCCAGAGCTGGCATACCTCACAGGGCGCCAGGGTGCTGTTCGTCGAAGCCCATGAGCTGCCGATGTTCGACCTGCGCCTGACCTTCGCCGCCGGCAGCAGTCAGGACGGCGGCGCGCCGGGCCTGGCTACCCTGACCAACGCGATGCTCAACGAAGGTGTGCCGGGCAAGGACGTCGGCGCCATCGCCGCCGGTTTCGAGGGCCTCGGCGCCGAGTTCGGCAACGGCGCCTACCGCGACATGGCTGTGGCCAGCCTGCGCAGCCTGAGCGCGCGGGAGCAACGCGAACCTGCGCTGGCGCTGTTCGCCGATGTACTGGGCAAGCCCACCTTCCCTGCCGATTCGTTGGCGCGGATCAAGAACCAGCTGCTCGCCGGCTTCGAGTACCAGAAGCAGAATCCGGGCAAGCTGGCCAGCCTGGAGTTGTTCGAGCGCCTGTACGGGCAGCACCCCTACGCACACCCGAGCGACGGCACGGCGCAGTCGATCCCCGCCATCACCCGTCAGCAGCTGCAGGCCTTCCACGCTCGCGCCTACGCGGCCGGCAATGCGGTGATCGCCCTGGTCGGCGACCTGTCGCGCGCCGAGGCCGAGGCCATCGCCAATCAGCTCTCCGCCGCCCTGCCACAAGGCCCGGCGCTGGCGAAGATCGCCCAGCCGCAAACGCCCAAGCCGGGCGTCAGCCATATCGAATACCCATCCAACCAGACCCATCTGATGTTCGCCCAGCTCGGCATCGACCGCAGCGATCCGGATTATGCCGCGCTGTATCTGGGCAACCAGATCTTCGGCGGCGGCGGCTTCGGCACCCGCCTGATGAGCGAGGTGCGCGAGAAGCGCGGCCTGACCTACGGCGTCTACTCCAGTTTCAGGACCATGCAGGCGCGCGGCCCATTCATGATCAATCTGCAGACCCGCGCCGAGCTCAGCCAGGGCACCCTGGCGCTGGTCAAACAACTGCTGACCGACTACCTGCGTGACGGCCCGACCCAGCAGGAACTGGATAACGCCAAACGCGAGCTGGCCGGCAGCTTCCCGCTGTCCACGGCAAGCAATGCCGCCATCGTCGGCCAGTTGGCCTCGATGGGCTTCTACGATCTGCCGCTGAGCTACCTGGACGATTTCATGCGCGACGTGCAGAACCTGACCACCGAGCAGGTGCAGGCGGCGATGGCCAAGCACCTCGACCCCGAAGCACTGGTGGTGGTCACAGCAGGCCCGACCGTGGCGCAGAAGGAGTTGCCACCACCGACCGATCGCCCGGCCGAGCAGCCCAGCACGGTGCCGCACTGATGCGCGGACGCGCCCCACAGAAACCCGCCGCGGGCAAAGCCCACGGCGGCCAGGGTCAATTGCGCATCATCGGTGGGCAATGGCGTTCGCGGCGCTTCGCCTTCCCCGACGGGCCGGGCCTGCGCCCGACCCCGGATCGGGTGCGCGAAACGCTGTTCAACTGGCTCGCGCCCTACGTGGAGGGCGCACACGTGCTCGACCCCTTCGCCGGCAGCGGCGCGCTGCTGCTCGAAGCCCTGTCGCGCGGCGCCGCCAGCGGCCTGGCCTGCGACCTTAACCCGGCGTCGGTGGCTGCGCTGCGCGGACATCTGACGACGCTGCAGTGCAGCGAGGGCGAGATTCAGCTAGGCGATGCCCTGCAACTGCTGGCCCGCCCGGCACCGCGGCGCTTCGATATCGTCCTGCTCGATCCGCCGTTCCACAAGGATCTGCTGCAAGGCGCTTGCGACCTGCTGGAAGGCCAGGGCTGGCTTGCCGACGACGCCTGGATCTACACTGAAAGCGAATCCACCCCGTCAACCCTCGGCCTACCGGGGAACTGGCGCCTGCACCGTGAGAAGCACACCGGCCAGGTGCACTACGCACTGTGGCAGCGTGGATGAAGGACTTTATCTACGCCCACCTGCCCTACCTGCTGCTGATCGCAATGGCGCTGCCGGTGCTGCTCAGCCAGCAGGAAATTCCGCTGAATTTGAATCGCACAATACTGTTGGAGCATCAGCAAGGTATCGTCATCGGACTTACCAATCAGCGTATCGTCGCGTTACTGGTATTGGCCTGGTGCGCTTGGCGCATACTCCGCAAGCGCCGACGCTGAATAGCTCCGTAGCCTGGATGAAATCCAGGGCCACCATTCCCGGATTGCATCCGGGCTACGTCTACTGCCGACGACCGACTTCACCATGAACACTGAATTTCGCCCCGCCTGGTGGCTCCCCGGCCCGCATCTGCAGACGCTGTGGAACCCCTTCTGCCGCAAGCCGCCGCAACTGCAGCGGCCGCGCGAACGGCTGTGGCTGGGCGATGGCGACTTCCTCGACCTCGACTGGTACGGCCCGCATGACGCCCATGCGCCGCTGGTACTGGTGCTGCATGGCCTGACCGGCAGCTCCAGCTCGCTCTACGTGCTCGGCCTGCAGCAGGCGCTGGCCGCGCGCGGCTGGGCCAGCGTGGCGTTGAACTGGCGTGGCTGCTCCGGCGAGCCCAACCTGCTGCCGCGCGGCTACCATTCCGGCGCCAGCGAAGATCTGGCCTCGGCTGTCGCCCACCTGCGCGCGCAACGGCCGATGGCACCGCTATACGCCGTCGGCTATTCGCTGGGCGGCAACGTGCTGCTCAAGTACCTGGGTGAAAGCGGCGCGCAGAGCCAGCTGCAAGCCGCGGTAGCGGTGTCGGTGCCGTTTCGTCTGGATCAGTGCGCCGACCGCATCGGCCTGGGTTTCTCACGGGTGTATCAGGCGCACTTCATGCGCGAGATGGTCGCCTACGTGAACGACAAGCAGCGTCTGTTCACCGAACAGGGCCACAGCGAGCGCCTGTCGGTACTGGAGCGCCTGGGCCCGCTGGACGGCATGCGCACCTTCTGGGACTTCGACGGGCGCATCACCGCGCCGCTGCATGGCTTCGCCGATGCCCACGATTACTACCGCCGCGCTTCCAGCCGCTTCTACCTGGGTGAAATCCGCACACGCACGCTGATCATCCAGGCCGAGGACGACCCCTTCATCTTCCGCCACAGCCTGCCGGAGGCCAGCGAACTCGCCCCCGGCACCGAGTTCGAGCTGCATCCCAAGGGCGGACATGTCGGCTTCGTCGAGGGCAGCCCGCGCAAGCCGGTGTATTACCTGGAGCGGCGTATTCCGCAATGGCTGGCGAGCCACGGATAATCGCGGCTGAAGCCGCTCCTACGCGGGCGGTAAGCACTGTAGCCCGGATGAAATCCGGGAATACTCCGGCACAGTTCCTCCGGACTGCATCCGGGCAAGGCAATCGCTGCAGATTGTGGGAGGCGCTTCAGCGGCGAAAAGCTCGCGGCTAAAGCCCCTCCTAGCGACCCGCGAAGTCGTACCCCGGATGAATCCGGGCTACAGCGCATCCGGTGACACCGAACCGCTCACCCCAGCACCTGCTCCAGCGGAACATGCAGTCGGGCGTATAGCGCCTCGACCGCCGCACGCGCCGAAGGCGCGATATAGCCGCCCTCCAGCGCCAGCACCTGGTAGATGCCGCGGCGCAGCATGTCCTGGCTGAGGTCGTCCGGGCTGGCCCCGGCGGTGCAGAGGAAACGTACCCAGGAAGTCATGATGATCCAGGCGTTGAGGGTCAGCGCCTCGATCTGCGCCGGCGTCATGCTGAGGATCTCGGCATCGACGAAGCCCTGGTAGATGGCCCGCGCGTGCACCAGACAGCGCCGGGCGAAGGCCTGATAACGCTCAGCCAACTCGGCGTCGGATTCCAGCAGGTGCTCCAGATCGCGATGCAGGAAACGGTAGTGCCACATCGCCGCCAGCAGCGCCTCCAGGTAGAAGGTCTTGTCCTCTACCGTCAGCGCACGGCCTTCGGGCAGACGCAGGAAACTGTCGACCTGCGCTTCGTACTGGGCGAACAGCTCGGCGATGATCACCTGCTTGTTGCGGAAGTGGTAATACAGATTACCCGGCGAAATGCCCAGATGAGCGGCGATGTGGTTGGTGGTGACATTGCGTTCGCCCTGGCCGTTGAACAGGGCCAGGCTCTCGGCAACGATGCGGTCGCGGGTCTTGGGTGGCGCCATGACGCAGCTCGATCTCGACTTCAAAAGTGGCAAAGGTACAGGCGAAACAGTCGGAGTGTTACCCCTCGACGCATGCCAACGCCATCTGCTGACCTTTGGTTAGTGTGCAGCGAGGACGGGTGCGCGGCACCTTATTTGACACATTAGAGTAATTGCTCTAAAAATCCAGCTCAGTCATTCTCATGCAGCCCGCTGGAACGTCGAGGAGAAACCCAATGGTCGCCGACATCGCCTATTTGCAGCACAGCCAACAGCAGATCAGCCAGCTGGACGCCACCTTCGCCCTGCAGCGCTCCGCCTTTGCCGCCAACCCGATGCCGTCGGCCGAGCAACGCATTCAGTGGTTGAAGTCCCTCAAGGAGTTGCTGGTCGAACAGCAGGATGCGCTGATCGAGGCGATTTCTCAGGATTTCAGCAACCGCTCGGTGGACGAGACCCTGCTAGCCGAACTGATGCCCAGCCTGCATGGCATCCATTACGCGAGCAAACGCATCAGAAAGTGGATGAAGCCTTCACGGCGCAGCGTCGGCATGCAGTTCATGCCCGCTTCGGCCAAGGTCATCTACCAGCCGCTGGGCGTGGTCGGCATCATCGTGCCGTGGAACTACCCGCTATTTCTCGCCGTCGGCCCGCTGACCGGTGCGCTGGCCGCCGGCAACCGGGTGATGATCAAGATGAGCGAGTCCACCCCGGCCACCTCGCAACTGGTCAAGGACCTGCTGGCGCGCATCTTCCCCGAGGACCTGGTCAGCGTCGCCCTGGGCGAGGCGGAAGTCGGCATGGCCTTCTCCAAGCTGCCGTTCGACCATTTGCTGTTCACTGGCGCCACCAGCATCGGCAAGCACGTGATGCGCGCCGCCGCGGAGAACCTGACCCCGGTGACCCTGGAACTGGGCGGCAAGTCGCCGGCCATCGTGTCCGCCGACGTGCCGCTGGAGCACGCCGCCGAGCGCATCGCCTTCGGCAAGACCCTCAACGCCGGGCAGACCTGCGTGGCGCCGGACTACGTGCTGGTACCGCGTGATCGCGTCGACGGCTTCGTCAGCGCCTATCGCGACGTCGTGCAGCGTTTCTATCCGCAGCTCAAGGACAACCCGGACTACACGGCGATCATCAACGAGCGCCAGCTGGCACGCCTCAACGGCTACCTGCAGGACGCGCAGACCAAGGGCGCGCGCATCGTTCCCTTGTATCCAGAGGCCCAGGGCCGGCGCCTGCCGCAGAGCCTGGTACTCGACGTCAACGACGACATGAAGCTGATGCAGGACGAGATCTTCGGCCCGCTGCTGCCGGTGGTCCCGTACGACCGCCTGGAAGATGCCTTCGCCTACGTCAACGCACGGCCACGCCCGCTGGCGCTGTACTACTTCGGTTACGACAAGGGCGAACAGCTGCGCGTGCTGCACGAAACCCACTCCGGCGGCGTGTGCCTGAACGACACCCTGCTGCACGTGGCGCAGGACGACATGCCGTTCGGCGGTGTCGGCCCGTCGGGCATGGGCCACTACCACGGTCACGAAGGTTTCCTGACCTTCAGCAAGGCCAAGGGCGTATTCATCAAGCAGCGTTTCAACGCCGCACGGCTGATCTACCCGCCTTATGGCAAGGCGATTCAGAAGCTCATCTACAAATTGTTCGTACGTTGATCGACGCGGTCAGCACCCGCTCTACGCCTGGTGATAACAACAATGAACGACACCACTCTCGACGCGCCGCAACTTTCGCGGCGCAGCCTGCTCAAGGTCGGCCTGCTGGGCACGGCACTGCTCGGCACTGCCGGGCTGACCGCGACGCTCAGTGGCTGCTCGGCCAGCACGCCGGCCAATGGTTATCTGATCCTGCGCAGCAGCGACCTGCCGTTTCTGCGCGCGCTGATTCCGGTGATGCTCGATGGAGCCGTCAGTACCGAACAGATGCCGCAGGCGATCGATGGCACGCTGAAGAGTCTCGACAACGGCCTCGCCCACCTGTCGCCGGAGATGCTGAAACTCACCGTACAACTGTTCGACGTACTGGCCCTGCCCATTACCCGCGGCCCGCTGACCGGCGTTTGGGGCAGTTGGGACAACGCCAGCGCCGATGACGTGCGCAACTTCCTCAGCCGCTGGCAGAACAGCAGCCTGAGCCTGCTGCGCATGGGCCACGCCTCGCTGCTGCAACTGGTGATGATGGCCTGGTACAGCCGCCAGGAAGCCTGGGCGCATTGCGGCTATCCGGGGCCGCCCACCGTATAACGGTTGTAGAGAGCATCGCGGCTGAAGCCGCTCCCACGGGATGGGGCGTTTGTGTAGGAGCGGATTTATCCGCGATCAGGGCAAGCAACCAGCTCCCAGCTCGCCCCTACAGACGGCCCCGACAAGAAGAGAAGGTGAAATGCCTGTACCCGATCTGTTCAAGCAAGGCCTGGCCAAGGGTTGGAAAACCCATGACGGCTCGCGCCTGGAAAATGACCTGACGCTGGAAGCCGATGTCGCCATCGTCGGTAGCGGCGCCGGCGGTGGCACCACGGCGGAGATTCTCAGCGCCGCTGGCTACAAGGTGCTGCTGATCGAGGAAGGCCCGCTGAAGACCAGCGACGACTTCAAGATGCAGGAGGCCGAGGCCTACCCGAACCTCTATCAGGAAGGTATCGGCCGCATGAGCAAGGATGGCGCCATCACCATCCTGCAGGGCCGGGCCGTGGGCGGCACGACGCTGATCAACTGGACCAGCAGCTTCCGTACGCCGTCACAGACTCTGACCCACTGGGCCGAAGTGCATGGCGTGAAAGGCCATGACGTCGCGTCCATGGCGCCCTGGTTCGAGAAGATGGAGCAGCGCCTGGGCGTGGCGCCCTGGGCTGTGCCGCCGAACGCCAACAACGAGGTGCTGCGCAGCGGCTGCGACAAGCTCGGCTATCACTGGGCGCCGATCCCGCGCAATGTGCGCGGCTGCTGGAACCTTGGCTACTGCGGCATGGGCTGCCCGACCAACGCCAAGCAGTCGATGCTGGTCACCACCATTCCCGCCACCCTCGACGCGGGCGGCGAGCTGCTCTACCTGGCGCGCGCCGACAAGCTGGTGATCGAGGGCGACAAAGTGGTCGGCATCGATTGCCTGGGCATGGACGAGCGCTGCGTGGCGCCTACCGGCAAGCGCATCCGGGTCAAGGCGCGGCACTACGTGCTGGCCGGCGGCGGTATCAACACCCCCGGCATCCTGCTGCGCTCCGAGGCGCCCGACCCGCACCAGCGCGTCGGACGGCGCACCTACCTGCACCTGGTGAACTTCTCCGCGGCGCAGTTCGAACAGGTCATCAACCCCTTCTACGGTGCACCGCAGTCGGTCTACTCGGATCATTTTCAGTGGGACGATGGCACCGGCGGACGCCTTTCCTACAAGCTGGAAGTGCCGCCCCTACAGCCAGCGCTGACCGCCACCCTGCTCGGCGATTTTGGCCGCGAGAACGCCCTGCGCATGGCGCAACTGCCGCATACCAACGTGATGCTTGCCCTGCTGCGCGACGGCTTCCACCCGGACTGCGCCGAGGGCCGTGTGGAAATGCGTGGTGACGGCAGCCCGGTGCTCGACTACCAGATGACCGACTACACCTGGGACGGTGTGCGCCGTGCCTTCCTGACCATGGCCGAGATCCAGTTCGCCGCCGGCGCCAGGGCGGTGATGCCAATGCACGCCGATGCCGGCTACGTGGCAACCTGGAAGCAAGCCCGGGACCTGATCGAGAACCTCGACCTGGCGCTGTACCGCACCCGTCTGGGCAGCGCTCACGTAATGGGCGGCTGCGCCATGGGTGAAGACCCGCAGCAGGCGGTGGTCGACAGCCTCGGCCGGCATCACCAGCTGGAGAACCTGTCGGTCCACGACGGCTCGCTGTTCCCCACCAGCATCGGCGCCAACCCGCAACTTTCGATCTATGGGCTGACCGCGAAACTGGCCACCCTGCTGGCCGAACGCCTCAGCGCCTGAGCCTTGCCGGGGAACAGGCCGGGGCGATGCGCGGTAATCGCCCACTTCTGCCTGCTATCCAGGGCATGAAACGCCGCGCATTCGCCTGCGCGCGGCAACTGAGTCTTCGCCGCGCTTGGCCGCAAGGGAAACGCTGCGCTACCATCCGCGACTCTTGCCGCCTCGAACAGGACGAAGCGATGAATCGAGTGTTGTACCCGGGTACCTTCGACCCCATCACCAAAGGCCATGGCGATCTGGTCGAACGCGCCGCGCGGCTCTTCGATCACGTCATCATCGCCGTTGCCGCCAGTCCCAAGAAAAACCCGCTGTTCCCGCTGGAACAACGCGTCGAGCTGGCCCGCGAGGTGACCAAGCACCTGCCCAACGTCGAAGTGGTGGGCTTTTCCTCGCTGCTGGCGCACTTCGTCAAGGAGCAGAACGCCAACGTGTTCCTGCGTGGCCTGCGCGCGGTATCGGACTTCGAGTACGAATTTCAGCTGGCCAACATGAACCGCCAGCTTGCGCCGGACGTCGAGAGCCTGTTCCTCACGCCGTCGGAGAAGTATTCCTTCATTTCCTCGACCCTGGTACGCGAAATCGCCGCGCTGGGTGGCGACATTTCCAAGTTCGTGCACCCGGCCGTCGCCGATGCGCTCCACGAGCGCTTGCGCAAGCATTAAAAGCCGGCCGTTCACGGTCGACTGATGACCCTCTCCCGCTCTTGGGAGAGGGCAAAAGCGGCGCCACGATTCCCTACCCTCTTCCCCGCCCCTCCCGAAAACGGGAGAGGGAAGCAAAGCGCCTAACCGACCGGGCTAATGGCACATGGCGCACCAATCCGGCACAATTGCCTCATTGTCGCCTGCCAATGTCGTGGCTCAGCTTCGACGGGAGTTGTTTTTCATGTCCCTGATCATTACCGACGATTGCATCAACTGCGACGTCTGCGAACCCGAGTGCCCCAACGGCGCCATTTCCCAGGGTGAGGAGATCTATGTGATCGATCCCAACCTGTGCACCGAATGCGTCGGCCACTATGATGAGCCGCAATGCCAGCAGGTTTGCCCGGTCGACTGCATCCCGCTCGACGAGAACAACGTCGAGAGCAAGGATGAACTGATGCACAAGTACCGCATCATCACCGGCAAGGCCTGACACTTCCGAGGGCTAGCGACCTCCCACTTTCTCCGCGCCCGTTGTGCCCCCTCGCCCGAGCGAGGCTGTTAAGCTTCAAGCTTCCTTCAGCCGCCCTCTGGTAGATCGCATGTTGCGCAAACTCCTGCTATCGACCCTGCTGCTCGGCGCCAGCCTGTTGGCTCAGGCCGCCCCGCAGCAACCCGCCATTGCCACTGCCCACTCTGCGGCCACTGCCGCCGCCCAGCAGATGCTCGACGCTGGCGGCAATGCCTTCGATGCCGCCATTGCCGCCAGTGCAGCACTGGCTGTGGTCGAGCCCTACGGCTCGGGCCTGGGTGGCGGTGGCTTCTTCCTCCTGCGCAGCGCTGGCGACGCCCCCGGCTACGACTTCCTCGACGCCCGTGAGCGCGCGCCACTGGAGGCCAAGCCGGATCTCTACGTCCGCGACGGCAAGGTGCAACGCGAGCTGTCGCTCAATGGCGCGCTGGCTGCTGCCATTCCCGGGCTGCCGGCAGCATTGGTCGAACTGGCCGAGCATCACGGTCGCCTACCGCTGAAAACCAGCCTGGCCCCGGCGATTCGCCTGGCCAACGAGGGCTTTGCGGTGGACCGCGTCTACCGCGAACGCGCGACCTGGCGCCTGGCGGCACTGCGCGACGATGCCGAGAGCGCCAGGCTGTTCCTCGACCAGGGCGAAATACCCGGCGAGGGCCATTCGCTGCGCCAGCCGGAGCTGGCCGCCACCCTGCAGTCACTGGCCGAGCATGGCCGTGCAGGCTTCTACACAGGGCCGGTGGCAGAGCGCCTGGTAACTGGCGTACGCCACGCCGGTGGCATCTGGACCCTGGATGACCTGCGCGAATACCGCATCGTCCGCCGCGAACCGCTGCGTTTTCGCCTCGAAGATGGCCGCGAGCTGATCAGCGCCCCGCCGCCCTCGGCCGGCGGCATCGCGCTGGCGCAGAGCCTGGCGATGCTCGAGCAGTTGCCCTGGCGCGACGCCGAACCGATGCAGCGCGTGCACTACGTGGTCGAGGCGCTGCGCCGCGCCTACCGAGATCGCGGCCTGCTGGGCGACCCGGACTTCGTCAAGAATCCCGTGGAGCAACTGCTCTCGCCCGGACACCTGGCCGTGCTCGCCGGCAGCATCGAGCCCGAGAAGGCCACGCCCAGCGCCAGCCTGCCGCCTGCCGGCACCTGGCATGAGGGCGACCACACCACGCACTTCGCCGTGCTCGATGCCGAGGGCAATGCAGTGGCTGCCACGCTGTCGATCAACCTGCCGTTCGGCGCCGCCTTCACCGTGCCCGGCACCGGCGTGCTGCTCAATGACGAGATGGACGACTTCGCCGCCGACGTGCAGGGCGCCAACGCCTACGGTTTGGCTGGCAGCCAGGCCAACGCCATTGCCGGGGGCAAACGCCCGCTGTCGTCGATGAGCCCGAGTTTCATCGAAAGCAGCGACGAATTCGCCGCCTTCGGTACGCCAGGCGGCAGCCGTATTCCGAGCATGGTGCTGCTGTCGATGCTCGAATACCTGGACGATCAGCCCATCGCGCGCTGGCCGGCCGTAGCGCGCTACCACCACCAGTTCATGCCGGATGTGATCGAGCATGAGCCGGATACCTTCAGCGACGAGCAGGCCGCCGAGCTGCAGCGACGTGGCTATGAACTCAAGCGCCTCGACCGGCAGTACGGTAATCAGCAGGTATTGTTCTGGGACAAGGTCAGCGGTGAAGTGCAGGCGGCCAGCGACCCGCGCGGGATTGGCGAGGCGATTCCTTGAGGTGCATCGACCGAATGTGGCCGTAGCCCGGATGAAATCCGGGAAAACCGAGCAAAGCCCGGATTTCATCCGGGCTACGTCTTGTGTCAGGAGAGCCTGATCAGACTCTCCTGCTCCTCGCCGAACTTGCGCAACTCGCGGAAAAGCGCCTGCTCGCTGCCCAGCATGAGTACGTTGCGCAGGCTCTGGAAGATGCGGCTGACATAGCCCAGGTCATTCATCAGCGAGCTGGTCTGCAGGCCATCGAGCCGCCCGCTGCGCACATCGGCGAACAGGCGCTGGCGGAATTGCCCGTCGAAGCTCGCCGCCTGCTCGTCGAGCCAGCGCAGGCGCGATTGCCACATTTCCTCGGGCATCTCCGAGCGCGCCAGCTCACGCACTTCATGCAGCGTGACGAGCATATGACGACGCAGCTCCACATAGGCATCCCGCACGGCCGAGCGCGGCGCGTCGAGGTAGTGGCCGAGGTTCTTCTGCAGGTGCTTGGCATCCTTGACCGCGTCCACCAATTGCAGCGCTGCCAGCTGGCAACTGACCCAGAACTGCTGGTGCGCTTCGTCCATGGGCAGCTCCATGCGGCCCATGAAACTCAGCAGGTCGCCATACACCCCCTTGATATGAAGCTGGTACAGGTGCTGCGCATCGAAGCCGCCGTGCGTAGGCTTGGCCTGCAGCAGTCGATCGTCGGCCTGGGTACGCGCCAGCTGGTCCACCGGCAGATAGAGCGCGTGGCAGATCACCTCCAGGCTCAGGCGGCCAAGGTGACCAAGCTCCTGCACCACCGCACCGGATGCGGCGTCAACCGAGTCCAGCGCGCGTTCGTTGAGGTAGCGCGCGCGGGTGCGCTCGGGCTCGGCGACCTGCTCGGGCGCCAGCTCGGTGATCAGCACCGGCGGCTCGACACGCTCCGGCAGCCAGCGGATCAGGTATTGTGCCAGGCGCCCCTGCAGCGGCCAGAACAGCGCCACGCCCATGGCATTGAACAGGGTATGGAACATCGCCAGTTGGATCAGGCTGTTGTCGCCCAGCCCCAAGGGCTCGGCGAGCGCATGTACCAGCCAGGTCAGCGGGCCGAGCAGGCAGAAGGCGAGGGTGCCGGTGGTGATGTTGAACAGCACATGAGCCAGCGCCAGGCGCTGGCCGCTGCGATTGCCGCCGAGCGAGCCGACGAAGGCTGTGGTCACGCTGCTGCCGACATTCGAACCAATGGCGATGGCCAGGCTCTGCCCCAGCTCCAGTTGGCCGCTGGCCAGCGCCGCGAGAGTCAGCATCAGGGTGGCATGGCTCGATTGCAGCACCACGGTGATGGCCATGCCGATGGCGGTGAACAACAGCGCCCCGCGCAATCCGCCTTCCTGCAGGCCGGTCATGTCCAGGCCATCGCCGAAACTGGCGAAGCCTTCCTTGATCTGGTCGATGCCGAGAAAGATGAAGGCGATGCCCAGCACGATGCGCCCGGCCGCCTTGCTCTTGGCGCCGAAGAAGCCGGCCAGCACACCGAAAACCAGCAGTGGCAGCGCCAGCGGGCTCAGGCTGAGGTTCTGCCCGGCCATCGCCAGCAGCCAGATACCGCTGGTGGCACCGAGATTGGCGCCGAAGAGGATGGCGATACCGCCGGCCAGCTGGATCAGCCCGGTGCTGATGAAGGCGATGGTCAGCAGCGACACCAGCGTGCTCGATTGCAGCAGCAAGGTGCCGCCGACCCCGAACAACAGGCTCTTGAACGGCGTCGCGGTGCTGCGCCCGAGCAACTGTTCCAGCTTGCTGCCCGCCAACTGGCGCAAGCCCTCTTCCAGGCACTGCATGCCGAACAGGAAGATCGCCAGGCCGGCGCAGAGTTGCAGCCAGCCCTGGCTGAACCAGAACGAGGCGATCAGCCCCGCGATCACCAGCGACAGCATCACCCAGCGCAAGGACTTCATTATCACCGTTCCTTCCTTTTCTCGGCGTTCAAACGTAAACGGCCCCTCGCCTCGATAAGGAGGCGAGGGGCCGCGACAGCGGGTTGCAGCGAATCAGTCTTGCTTGTAGCCGCTGCTGGTGCAGCCCAGGCAGCGCACGAAGGCTTCTTTGCCAGGCTCGACCACGAGCGACTGCGCCGCCTCGCCGACATTGCCGCCCAGGGCGGTGAACGGCAGGCTGACGATAAAGGCCGCAGCGCCGATGGCGGTGGCGCCGATCAGCAGCGGGCGAGCGATGACCAGGTCACCGATCATGGCATAGCCCTTGGGCGCTTCTACGGTATAGAGCGGATCGCCGCTGACGTTCTGCTGAACCACTTCCGCCTGCGCCGATAGCGCCAGCAGGCCAGAGGTCAGCGCCAGGACAGCAGCGGAGGTGCGGAACGCTTTCATGGATCGATCCTTCAGGTTATTCGGGAAAGTGCCAGTAACTATAACAGCGCATTGGTAATTGTCAGCGTGACGGACATCAATCGCCATGAAAGGCGTACTCCGGCTTTTTCGGCACATAAGGGCGAAAGAACGTCAGCATGGCAGCCAGATCGGCTTTTTCGTCACCCGTCGGCTGAAAGGTCGGGCCGATCACCACGCGCCGGTTCTGGTAGTCCAGCGCACCCAGCACGATGGGCACGCCCGCGCCCAGAGCGATATGGTAGAAGCCCATCTTCCAGCGCTCGACCTTCTTGCGCGTGCCCTCGGGCGACAGCACCAGGATGAACTGGTCGTGCTCGCGAAAGGCCTGCACCGCCTGCTCGACGGTGTTGAGCTTGAGGTCCCGGCGGATCGGGATGCCGCCCCAACTGCGCATCAGGCCGCCGAAGGGCCAGCGAAAGATGCTGTGCTTGCCGAACCAGCGAGCGTTGAGGCGCAGCACGAACTTCAGCGCGATGAAGATCACGAAGTCCCAGTTAGAGGTGTGGTGGGCGCCGATGGCGACGAACTTGTCGAGCTTCGGCAGTTCGCCCTCGATCCGCCAGCCCATCAGCTTCAGTACGCTGCGCCCCAGCCATTGGGCCACAGGATTGCGCGGCAAGTAGTTACCGGACATCGATCAACCTCGGTATTTCTTGTTCTTGTATCTGCGTAGCCGTAGGGCGGGTGAAACCCGCCATTGCCGTCCCGGCGGGTTGCACCCGCCCTACGTTCGTCCGTCAGCAGCCTTTCAACGTTGGCACTTGGGGCAATACACGCTCGCGCGTTGCCCCAGCTTGACCTCTCGCAGCGTGCTGCCACAAACCTTGCAGAATTCGCCGCCGCGCCCGTAGGCGAACAGCTCCTGCTGAAAGTAGCCGGGCTGACCATCACCACCGACGAAGTCGCGCAGCGTGGTGCCGCCACGCTCGATGGCATGGGCGAGGATGCGCTTGATCTCCTCGGCCAGGCGCAGGTAGCGCGCCCGCGAGATCGAACCGGCTTCGCGACGCGGGTCGATACCGGCAGCGAACAACGCTTCGGTGGCGTAGATGTTGCCCACGCCCACCACCACGGCGTTGTCCATGATGAACGGCTTGACCGCCATGCTGCGCCCACGCGAAAGCTGGAACAGCCGCTCGCCGTCGAACAGCCCGCCCAGCGGCTCCGGGCCGAGCTTGCTGAGCAGCTCGTGGCGCAGCGGGTCTTCGCTCCAGAGCAGCGCACCGAAGCGGCGCGGGTCGGTATAACGCAGCGCCAGGCCGGACTCCAGCTCGATATCCACATGCTCGTGCTTGGCCGCAACCAGGCCGCACTCGACCAGGCGCAGGCTGCCGGACATGCCCAGATGACCGATCAGACTGCCGACTTCGGCCTTGATCAGCAGGTACTTGGCGCGCCGCTCGACGCACTCGATACGCTGGCCGGACAGGCGAATGTCCAGGTCCTCGGGGATCGGCCAGCGCAGACGGCGTTCACGCACGATCACGCGGCTGACGCGCTGACCTTCGAGATAGGGGGCAATACCACGGCGGGTAGTTTCGACTTCAGGTAATTCGGGCATGGCGATACGGCAGGAAAACGGCGGTGCGCCACCTTAGCAGGAGCGATGCGCAAAGCGGTAGCACGCACCGAGGCCAACGTGCAGCAAGCACCCTGCCAGGTTCAAAGTACGGTCAGGTCGCGGATGCTTTCACGCAGGTTCTCGAAGTCGTACTCCGACAGCCCGACGTATTCGAGAATCGGCTGGGCGATGTACTGCCACTCCATGTCGACGGCCTGACCGCCCTGCACACGATGGGTCTCGCAGATGTGCTCGGCCATCTTCAGGATGCCCAGCAGCGTCTTGAGCTGCGCGTCCTGTCCGGAATCGTCGCTGAAGATCGACAGGGCATTGTGGTGGTTGGCGATGACCTCGCACAGATGCTCCGGCAAGCGCCACGAGCGCGCCGTGAAATAGCCCACCACGGCGTGGTTGGTGGTCAGCAGACGGTTCTCGGTGTCGACCACGCGGCGCTCGTCGCTGGCGCTGGCATAGGCTTCCTCCAGCACCTGCATGTAGTTGGGGAAGCGCTTGAGCATCAGCGGGATGCCGCAGTCGTGGAACAGGCCGAGGCTGTAGGCTTCGTCCGGCGAGTGATAACCAAGGCGCTTGGCCAGGGTCAGGCAGGTCATCGCCACGTCCTGGGCGCTGTCCCAGAAGCGGTTGAGGACCAGAATCGCTTCGTCGGTCAGTTCGCCCTTGATCGACTGCGCATTGATCAGGTTGATCACCGTGTTGCAGCCCAGCAGATTGACCGCCTGCTGGATCGAAGCGATGCGGTTGGCCAGGCCGAAATGCGGCGAGTTGACGATCTTCAGCAGCGCGCCGGACAGCCCCGGGTCCTGACTGATCAGCTTGGCGATGCTGCGCAGATCGGGGTTGGGCATGATCTGTTCCATCTGCAGATCGACCATGATCTGCGGTTGCGGCGGTACGCTGATCCCCTGCAGGACTTGCTGGATCTGTTCGGCGGTGAGTTCGTAGGTCATGGAGGGGGAATCGGGCAGGGTGAGAATTAGCGCACAGTCTAGCCAAAGCTCAGGCACGCCCGCAGTCGACTTTTGTAACCGCCGGGCCTGCGTGCAAACCGCTATAATCCCGCTCTTTGCCCTGCGGAGCCCGAACTCATGTCTTCCCTGCCCAGTCTGCGCCTGAAAGCCAACGCCGACCGACGCCTGCGCGCTGGCCACCTGTGGGTGTACAGCAACGAGATCGACGTCGCCGCCACTCCGCTGCATGGCTTCAAAGCCGGCGACCAGGCTGTCCTCGAAGCGGCCGGCGGCAAGCCGCTGGGCATCGTCGCCATGAGCCCGAACAACCTGATCTGCGCCCGCCTGCTGTCGCGCGACGTCAAGCACGTGCTGGACAAGTCCCTGCTGGTGCATCGCCTCAACGTCGCCCTGAGCTTGCGCGAGCGCCTGTTCGACAAGCCCTGCTACCGCCTGGTGTACGGCGACTCCGACCTGCTGCCGGGCCTGGTGGTCGACCGTTTCTTCGACATTCTCGTCGTGCAGCTGGCCTCGGCCACCATGGAAGCGCACAAGGACGACGTGCTCGCCGCGCTGATCCAGGTGTGCAAACCCAGCGGCATCCTGTTCAAGAACGACTCCAGCGCGCGCGACGCCGAAGGCCTTGAGCGCTACGTGGAAACCGCCTACGGCGAGGTGCCGGAGTGGGTCGCCCTGGAAGAAAACGGCGTGAAGTTCGAGGCTCCGGTGGTCGAAGGGCAGAAGACTGGCTGGTTCTATGACCACCGCATGAACCGCGCGCGCCTGGCGCCCTACGTCAAGGGCAAGCGCGTACTCGACCTGTTCAGCTACATCGGCGGCTGGGGCGTGCAGGCGGCCGCCTTCGGTGCCAGCGAAGTGTTCTGCGTGGACGCCTCCGGCTTCGCCCTCGATGGCGTGGAGCGCAACGCCACGCTCAACGGGTTTGCCGAAAAGGTCACCTGCGTGGAAGGCGACGTGTTCGCCGCGCTGCGCGAACTGAAGGCAGCCGAAGAACGCTTCGACGTGGTGATCGCCGACCCACCCGCCTTTATCAAGCGCAAGAAGGACATCAAGAACGGCGAGGCCGCCTATCGCCGCCTCAACGAAACCGCCATGCGTCTGCTCAACAAGGACGGCATCTTGGTCAGTGCCAGTTGCTCCATGCACCTGGACGAGGACAACCTGCAGAACATCCTGCTGACCAGCGCCCGCCATCTGGATCGCAACATCCAGCTGCTCGAGCGCGGCGCCCAGGGCCCGGATCACCCGGTACATCCGGCGATCAACGAAACCCGCTACATCAAGAGCCTGACCGTACGCCTGCTGCCCAACAGCTGAGCAAGCCGCACCTGCCGAGTGCGTGTCGGCAGGTGCCTCTTCCCCCATCCGCTGTTACCTCCTCCCACACCTTGCCTCGCATCTCGCCCAGCATCGACTAGGCTTGAGCCTGCATAGCAGAGCGCTATCAAGCAGCCAGCCGTAATCTGGCTTGCTTATTGCTTTTGCCTATCGCCATAACGATCGCCGCCCACGAAGGAGGCGAATCGACTCAGAAGTTGGAGCCTTGGCCACGAGCTGACTCCACATTGCGGACAGCGGGGAGGACTATGACTGCGCAGGTTGGGAACGACGCGTTCCTGCGATTCACCAACGTCAAGAAGACCTACGATCACAAGACCCTGGTGGTCAAGGACTTCAACCTCAACGTGGCCAAGGGCGAATTCATCACCCTGCTCGGCCCTTCCGGTTCCGGCAAGACGACCTGCCTGATGATGCTCGCCGGCTTCGAGGACGTGACCAGCGGCGAGATTCTGATCAACGGCCGCAACGTCACCAGCATCGCGCCGTACGACCGCAACATCGGCATGGTCTTTCAGCAGTACGCGCTGTTCCCGCACATGACCATCCGCGAGAACCTCGCCTACCCGCTGAAGATCCGCAAGCTGCCCAAGGACGAGATTCGCGCCAAGGTCGAGCAGTACCTCGCCCTGGTCGAACTGCAGGCGTTCGGCGGGCGCTATCCCGGTCAGCTCTCCGGCGGCCAGCGCCAGCGCGTGGCCCTGGCCCGCGCGCTGATCTTCGCCCCGGACATCGTGCTGATGGACGAGCCACTCGGCGCGCTGGACAAGAAGCTGCGCGAGCAGATGCAGTTCGAGATCAAGCGTCTGCACGAGCAACTCGGTTTCACCGTGATCTACGTGACCCATGACCAGACCGAAGCGCTGACCATGAGCGACCGCATCGCCGTGTTCAACAACGGCGTGGTGCAGCAATGCGCCGCGCCACACGTGCTCTACGAGCGCCCGGCCAACCTGTTCGTCGCCGACTTCATCGGCGAGAGCAACAAGCTCGAAGGGGTGATCGAGACGGTCGAAACGGACCGCGTGCAGGTACGTCTCGACGATGGCGGCCTGGTCAGCACGCTAAAGGCCAACTGCTGCGAAGTCGGCCAGGCCACCACGGTGTCGGTGCGTCCGGAAAAGCTCAATTTCACCACCCGCCTCGGCGACAGCGGCAACCAGGTCAAGGCCCGCTTCGTCACCCGCCACTACGTCGGCGAATACATCCGCTACCACTTCGAGACTGCCAGCGGCAGTGAACTGGTGGTGAAGAATCTGAACGACAGTTCAGCCCCGCAACTCAGCGCTCAGGAAGAGATCGCCCTCACCTGGCTGCCGGAAGACAGCCAGGCCCTGGACCGATCGGAAGTGCCGACGACGCTCTGACCACCACAACTAGTAGAAGCAAATGGAGCACAGCAATGGCTAGATCACTGACTACCAGCGTTTCCACCTTCGCCCTGTTGGCGGCATTGGGTTTCACCGCAGGCAACGCCACGGCCCAGGACAGTCTCACCGTGGTGTCCTGGGGCGGCTCCTACGGCGCCGCGCAGAAGAAGCACGTCATCGACCCCTACCAGAAGGAAACCGGCGTCAAGGTGCTGTTCGAGGACTATTCGGGTGGCGTTGCCGAGATCAAGGCACAGGTCGAGTCGGGCAACATCCAGTGGGACGTGGTCGACTTCGAAGTGATCGACCTCGAGCGCGCCTGCTCCGAAGGCCTGCTGGAAACCCTCGATCACAGCGTGTTGCCGGCCGGCATCGACGGCACTGCGGCGGCTCAGGACTTCATTCCCGAAGCGCTGGCCAGCGAGTGCGCGGTGGGCAATATCGTCTGGTCCGTGGTGTTCGCCTTCAACGACACCACCATCGGCGGCACCAAGGCCACCAGCATCGGCGACTTCTTCGACACCGCCAAGATCCCCGGCAAGCGCGCCATGCGCAAACGCCCGCAGGTGAACATGGAGTGGGCACTGATGGCCGACGGCGTAGCCCCGGAGGAAGTCTACGAAGTGCTCGCCACGCCGGAAGGCCAGCAACGCACCTTCGACAAGCTGGACAGCATCAAGAAGGACATCGTCTGGTTCGACTCCTGGTCGCAGGCGCCACAACTGCTCAACGACGGCGGTGCAGTGCTGGTGCAGTCGGCCAATGGCCGCTTCTACGACGCCATCGTGCAGGAGAAGAAGCCCTTCGAGATCGTCTGGGACGGCCATGTCTACGACCTCGACGCCTGGGCCATCGTCAAGGGCTCGAAGAAGAAGGAGCTGGCCATGGAGTTCATCAAGTACGCCACCGGTTCCAAACCGCTGGCCGGCATGCCGGACGTGGCCTACGGACCGACTCGCAAGTCGTCCATGCCGCTGGCTGACCAGAACGCCACTCCGCACCTGCCGACCGCTCATCTGGACAAGGGCATCCAGGCTGGCTCCGAGTTCTGGGCCGACTACGGCGAGTCGCTGGGCGAGAAGTTCAACGAGTGGCTGTTGAAGTAAAAGCACCGGCACCCTGTTTCCTCCGACCTGTGGGAGGGGCTTTAGCCGCGACCGTCGCCGCTGAAGCGCCTCCCACGGGAGCCGGGGGAACAGTTGGGCTGAATCCATCGGAGTAACGCCTTGTCATCCCTGACCACCCACGAAGCCAGCCAAGCTGCCAGCGCCCGTCGCAAGAAGCGCGTCGCCGCCTTCCTGTTCGTGGTGCCGCTGCTGCTGTTCATCCTCGTCACCTTCGTTGCCCCGATCGGCACCATGCTGTGGCGCAGCGTGTATCACCCGACCGTGGCCGAGCTGATTCCCCTGACCCTGGCCGAACTCGAACGCTGGGACGATCACCGGCAGATGCCGGACGAGGCAACCTTGCAGGTCTTCGTCACGGAACTGCATGGGCTCAACGAACAGCGCCTGTCCGGCAAGCTGTCCGAGGAGTTCAACCGCGCCTACACGGGCATGTCCAGCGTGGTCAAATCCACTGCACGGCGCATCGGCCGTCTGGATGCACAAGCGCTGCAGACCCAGGGCGTGCAAACCCTGCTCGACGCCCATCGCAACTGGAGCAAGCCCGAGCTGTGGTACGCCATCGAACGTGCCGGCAAGGTCTACACCTACGACTACTACCTGACCGCACTGGATCTCGAGCTGCACCCCGACGAAGGCATCCAGGTGCGCCAGGACACGCAGATCTACCTGCAGCTGTATTCCAAGACGCTGAACATGGCGCTGGTCATCACCCTGCTCTGCGCCCTGCTCGGCTACCCGCTGGCCTACTACCTCGCCGGCCTGCCATCAAACCGCGCCAACCTGCTGCTGGTGCTGGTGCTGCTGCCGTTCTGGACCTCGCTGCTGGTGCGCACCACCTCGTGGATCGCCCTGCTGCAAACCAACGGCGTGATCAACTCCTTCCTCATGGGTGTCGGCCTGATCAGTCAGCCCTTCGAGATGCTCTACACCTCATTCGCCACCGTGGTGGCGATGACCCACATCCTGCTGCCGTTCATGATCCTGCCGCTGTACAGCGTGATGCGCGGCATCGACCCCAGCTACATGCGCGCCGCGCTCAGCCTGGGCGACAAACCGATACCGGCGTTCGCCCGCATCTACTTCCCGATGACCTTGCCAGGCCTCAGCGCCGGGGCGTTGCTGGTGTTCATCATCTCGGTGGGCTACTACATCACCCCGGCGCTGGTCGGCGGCACCGACGGGCAGATGATCAGCAACATCATCGCCTTCCACATGCAGCGTTCGAACAACTGGGAGCTGGCCGCCGCGCTGGGCTCGCTGCTGCTCGGGCTGATCCTGCTGCTGTACTGGGTGTACGACCGTTTCGTCGGCGCCAGCAATATCAAGTTGGGATGAGCATGGCCTTATCAGCATCGCAGCAACACGGCGTAGTCCGGATGCAATCCGGGAAACCCGTCACCTCTTCGTTCCCGGACTGCGTCCGGGCTACAGGCGGCAGCAGCCGTCACCTCACCCCGGGCACGGCGCCATGAAGATCCCCGCTTACTATGGCTTTTGGCACCACCTCGGCCACTGGCTGCTCAAGGCCAGCTCCTGGCTGGTGTTGCTGTTCCTGATTCTGCCGATCCTGGTGATCGTGCCGCTGTCGTTCAACGCCGAGCCGTTCTTCAGTTTCACCGAAGGCATGCTCACGCTGGACCCGGACGCCTACTCGCTGCGCTGGTACCGGGAAATCCTCGACGACCCGAAGTGGATTCTGGCGATCAAGAACAGCTTCTTCATCGGCATCCTTTCCACCATCCTCGCCACGATTCTGGGCACCTGCGCCGCCGTAGGCCTGGCGCGCGACGAGATGCCGTTTCGCCGCTTCATCACCGCCCTGCTGCTGTCACCGATGATCGTGCCACTGATCATCACCGCCGCCGGCATGTTCTTCTTCTACTCCAACCTGGGCCTCGCCGGTGGCTACCTCGGGGTGATCCTGGCGCACGCCGCGCTGGGCACGCCCTTCGTCATCATTACCGTCACCGCAACGCTGACCGGCTTCGACTACAGCCTGGCGCGCGCCGCGCTGAACCTCGGCGCCACGCCGATCCGGGTGTTCTTCGACGTGATCATGCCGCTGATCCGACCCGGGGTGATTTCCGGCGCACTGTTCGCCTTCATCACCTCGTTCGATGAAGTGGTGGTGATCCTGTTCATGGCCGGCCCTCAGCAGCGCACCATCCCGCGGCAGATGTTCTCGGGCCTGCGCGAGCAGATCAATCCGAGCATCCTGGCCATTGCCACCCTGCTGATCCTGGTATCCATCGCCCTGCTGGTGACCCTCGAACTGCTGCGCCGCCGCGCCGAACGCATGCGTGGGATCGAGCTACCGCACTGAGCGACAGCGACTGGCGCAAGCGACCATCAGCCTTCCCCCGCCCGCCTTGGCGGGCGTAGAATCCCAGCATTCCTCGCCAGAAATCCTCCGGCGGGCCCGTGAGCCCCGGCCGTACGAACGGTGATCCCGTTTCGTCATGCAGCCTCCTGACACCGCGGCGATCTGCCGCTCGACGACGCTCACCGCACACACAACCGAATTAGCCGCAGGATCATCGTCATGCCCGATTACCGCTCGAAGACCTCTACCCACGGCCGCAACATGGCCGGCGCCCGTGCCCTGTGGCGCGCCACCGGGATGAAGGACGAAGACTTCAAGAAACCGATCATCGCCATCGCCAACTCCTTCACCCAGTTCGTGCCCGGCCACGTGCACCTGAAGGACCTGGGCCAGCTGGTCGCCCGCGAGATCGAGAAGCACGGCGGCGTGGCCAAGGAATTCAACACCATCGCCGTCGACGACGGCATCGCCATGGGCCACGACGGCATGCTCTATTCGCTGCCGAGCCGCGAGATCATCGCCGACTCCGTCGAGTACATGGTCAACGCCCACTGTGCCGACGCCATCGTCTGCATTTCCAACTGCGACAAGATCACCCCCGGCATGCTGATGGCTGCGCTGCGCCTGAACATCCCGGTGGTCTTCGTCTCCGGCGGGCCGATGGAAGCCGGCAAGACCAAGCTGGCCAACCACGGCCTGGACCTGGTCGACGCCATGGTCATCGCCGCCGACTCGACCGCGTCCGACGAGAAGGTCGCCGAATACGAGCGCAGCGCCTGCCCGACCTGCGGCAGCTGCTCCGGCATGTTCACCGCCAACTCGATGAACTGCCTGACCGAAGCCCTGGGCCTGTCTCTGCCGGGCAACGGCTCCACCCTGGCCACCCACAGCGACCGCGAGCAGCTGTTCCTGCGCGCCGGTCGCCTGGCTGTCGAGCTGTGCCAGCGCTACTACGGCGAAGGCGACGAGTCTGTGCTGCCGCGCAACATCGCCAACTTCAAGGCGTTCGAGAACGCCATGATGCTCGACATCGCCATGGGCGGCTCGACCAACACCATCCTCCACCTGCTGGCCGCGGCCCAGGAAGGCGAGGTCGCCTTCGACCTGCGCGACATCGATCGCCTGTCGCGCAAGGTGCCGCAGCTGTGCAAGGTGGCGCCGAACATCCAGAAGTACCACATGGAAGACGTACACCGCGCCGGTGGCATCTTCTCCATTCTCGGCGAACTGGCCCGTGGCGGCCTGCTGCACACCGACGTGCACACCGTACATAGCCCCAACATGGCCGAAGCCATCGCTCAGTGGGACATCACCCAGACTCAGGACGAAGCGGTACACCACTTCTTCAAGGCTGGCCCTGCCGGCATCCCGACCCAGACCGCGTTCAGCCAGAGCACCCGCTGGCCGAGCCTGGACGACGACCGCGCCGAAGGCTGCATCCGCAGCGTCGAGCATGCCTATTCGCAGGAAGGCGGCCTGGCGGTGCTGTACGGCAACATCGCCCTCGACGGCTGCGTGGTGAAGACCGCCGGCGTCGACGAGTCCATCCACGTGTTCGAAGGCACCGCCAAGGTATTCGAGAGCCAGGATAGCGCCGTAAAAGGCATCCTCGCCGACGAAGTGAAGGAAGGTGACATCGTCATCATCCGTTACGAAGGCCCGAAAGGTGGCCCGGGCATGCAGGAAATGCTCTATCCGACCAGCTACCTGAAGTCCAAGGGCCTGGGCAAGGCCTGCGCCCTGCTCACCGATGGCCGTTTCTCCGGCGGCACCAGCGGCCTGTCCATCGGCCACGCCTCGCCGGAAGCCGCCGCGGGCGGCGCCATCGGCCTGGTCAATGACGGCGACAAGATCCTCATCGACATCCCCAACCGCAGCATCAACCTGCTGGTCGGCGATGAAGAACTGGCCGCCCGCCGCGCCGAACAGGACAAAAAAGGCTGGAAGCCGGCAGCGCCGCGCACCCGCAAGGTGACCACGGCACTCAAGGCCTACGCCCTGCTTGCCACCAGCGCCGACAAGGGCGCGGTGCGTGACAAGGCGATGCTCGACGGCTAAGCCTGCCGGCCTGCAACCTAGGGCCAGTCTGCTAAGAAAACCGCCGCGACTGCTTTGCAGGTTCGCGGCGTTTTTTATTGACCGAACAGTAGCGAGCGCTGCTCGTTTTTTTCGCGGCCAAGTCCGCTCCCACAGGGTCTCAGTGGCACTCGTGGGAGCGTAATGCTGTTCACACAAGAAGTGGTCGGAGGCGATTAGTCCCCTCGCCCCTTTGGGGAGAGGGTTAGGGCGGGCCGCGTTCGGAGAGGGGGAAACTGGCAGTCTTGCGGAATTTTCAGCCCTCTCCCCCAGCCCCTCTCCCATAAATGGGAGAGTGGAGCCAAGCGCGTACAACCTTAAGTGAACAGCATTGCTCGTGGGAGCGGACTTGTCCGCGAAGCTTTTCCGCTCCAAATGCCTAATGGCTGGCGGCGCACCAGAAATAGTTGCTGACTGATACCAGCCCCACTACCGGGCTTATCCTGGCCGCAGGCTTTGCATCCGACCGTGATCGCCCGCATGCTGTCGCCTACGTAATGCACTGGAGGTGAACATGCAGATCGGCCTGATCGCCGACACCCACGGCTTGCTGCGGCCCCAGGCGCTAGCGGCGCTGCGGGGCGTGGATCATCTGATCCATGCCGGGGATATCGGTGGGCCGCATATCCTCGCCGAACTGGAGCGCATCGCGCCGCTTTCGGTGGTGCGCGGCAACAACGACCAGGACGACTGGGCCGATGGCATTGCCGAGCACCTGACCCTGAGCTTCGGCGCCATCAGGCTGTATGTGCTGCACGACCTCAAGCAGCTGGCCATCGACCCCAAGGTGGAAGGCATCGACGTGGTGATCACCGGGCATTCGCACAAGCCGCTGCAGGAAGAGCGCGACGGCGTGCTCTTCCTCAACCCCGGTAGCGCCGGACCGCGGCGCTTCAAGTTGCCCATCGGCGTGGGCATCCTGCATATCGAAGGCGACCAATTTAGGGCCGAGCTGATCACGCTGAACGTCTGAGCCTGCGTCCCTTACCTCTGGAACGCAGCCCCTTGTAGGAGCGAATTTATTCGCGATCCATCCGATGCTCCGCGCGCGCTAATCGCGAATAAATTCGCTCCTACAGCTACCCAGATACCATTCGAGGGCAGCCCATCCAGGCGGCCTGCCGCGCCAGCCTTGAAAAACGCCTGCCACGCAGCCATTTATGTCGATTCAACTTGCCGACTCGCCCAATCACCGCCTGATGGAGGCCCCATGACCCTCGACGAGCTCAACGCCATTGCCGGCGTGACCGCCAAGCCCGACGTCGCCACCGCCGACTTCGTCTACAACCACACCATGATCCGCGTGAAGGATCTGCAGAAATCCCTGGACTTCTATACCCGCGTGCTGGGCTTCACCCTGCTGGAGAAGAAGGATTTCCCGGATGCCGAATTCAGCCTGTACTTCCTCGCACTGATCAATGACAAGTCGCAGATCCCGACTGACCCGAAAGCCCGCCACCAGTGGCGCAAATCCATCCCCGGCGTGCTGGAGCTGACCTACAACTACGGCACCGAGAAGGACCCGGAACTCTCCTACCACAGCGGCAACAGCGACCCGCGCGGTTTCGGCCATCTGTGTGTATCGGTGCCGGACATCAAGGCCGCCTGCCAGCGCTTCGAAGATCTGGGTGTGGACTTCCAGAAGCGCCTGACCGACGGTCGCATGCGCGACATCGCCTTCATCAAGGACCCGGACGGCTACTGGGTCGAGATCATCCAGTTCACCGAAGTGATCTGATTTTCGCCTCCGCGAAAACCGACGAGGGGCTGCTCCAGCGAGGCAGCCCCTCGTTCGTTGCAGGGATCAACTGACACCGACGTAGCGGTCCGCCCGGTGATTGATCGCCAGCACCAGATTGAGCATCACCGCCCCCAGCACCGAGAGCAGCACCTTGTCTGGCGACACCACGAAGATGGCCGCCAGCACGATGCTCGCGTCGATGGCCATTTGCACGGCGCCCGCGCGCAGACCGAAGCGTTCCTGCATGTACAGGGCGAGAATGTTCACCCCGCCCAGGCTGGCGCGATGGCGGAATAGCATGAGCAACCCCAGGCCCATCGCAGCCCCACCGAACAATGCGGCATAGAGCGCGCTGAGATGGGCGAAGGCAACCCAATGCGGCGTCAGTTCGGCCTGCAGCGAAACCAGCAGCACCGCGCAGCCGGTACGCAAGGTGAAGCCCCAGCCCATGCGCCAGATACCGAGCAGGTAGAACGGCAGGTTGACCAGGCAGAACACCAGCCCGAACGGCCAGCCGGCCTGGTAGTTGGCCAGAAATGCGATGCCGACGGTACCGCCCGTAAGCAAGCCAGCGTGGGCGTAGAAGGCGATGCCCAAGGCCACCAGGGCGGTGCCGAACAGCAAGGCCAACGCATCCTCCCACAATGGGTGGCGCACGAAGAGTGCGGCGACGGCGCTCGGGCGCTCGTCGGCGGGGGATTGCTCAGTCATCGAAATACCTGCATCAGAAGCGAAAAGAAGTCACGGCAGGCAAGGCAATGGCCGTCACGCCGCGCAGGAGAAGCTGGCGACAGCGACGGCCGGAAGGATCGTTATCGTTATGCGCCGCGCCGTTCCCACACCTCGAAAGCGTAGAACGGCGTTTCGGCAGAAGCCGGATGCTCGACGCTGGACGCCATGCGCCAGGCCGACTCGTCGATTTCGGGGAAGAAAGCGTCACCATCGGGTTCGAGCCCCACACGCGTCAGGTACAGGCGATCGGCCTGGGCCAGACCCAATTCGTAGAGCTGCGCGCCGCCGATCAGCATCAGCTCCTCAGCATCTTCTGCACGCGCCCAGGCATCGGCTCGCTCGATGGCCGCCTCCAGCGTGGCGAACACCTCGGCGCCTTCCAGCGCCAGCCCAGGCTGACGGCTGACCACAATATTGAGCCGGCCTGGCAACGGGCGCCCGAGCGAGTCCCAGGTCTTGCGCCCCATGATGATGGGCTTGCCCAGCGTCATGGCCTTGAAGTGCTTGAGGTCCGCCGGCAGATGCCAGGGCAGTTGATTGTCGCGACCGATCACGCGGTTGCGCGCGAGGGCGGCGATCAGCGAAAGAGGTAGAGTGGTTTTCATGGCCGCGAGCATAGCAGAGTGGCCGCCGCGGCCGCAGCCACGGCAGATGGCGGCTCGCGCCACCTGCCAGGTTGCCGCATCAACTGACGGGCGTATCGGTCTCCTGGTTGATGAAGCCGGCTGCCTGTTCCCGTTCCAGTGCAACCGGAGCGTTTTGATGAAGCGCACGGGTTTGCTCGTTCATCTGGAAAATCTGGCTGGCCGATTTGAGATCCACCTCGTTCACCCCGGCAATCGCTTCACGGCTTTCGAAGAATTCATTCAGCTCACCCAGGATGGCCGCCAAGGTGTCGTCGCTCTTTTCGAAAGACAGCACATGACGATACTGCTCCAGATTCATGCTGCCCGGCCGCACGAAGGTGCTGGTCAGCAGGGTGCTGAGCAGGAACCAAGGAGTGATGGTCGAGCGCACCACGACGTTTTCCGAGCGCGTGCTGTCGTAGATGCTTTGCCCGGTGGAAAGCTTGGACTGGGTATAGGTGCCTTCGATCGAGAGGTCGAGCAACAGCGAGCGAAACTGCATTTCGGCCCAGAACACGTTGCTCATGCGGCTGATCACCAGGCCGAATAGCAACAACAGCAAGGGGTAGCCCAGCTGCATAAGCTGTTCGGGACGGTAGGCGACCCTGGCCAGATCGTCGAGCAACGTCACCAGCCACAGCGCGCTACCGGCCAGCAGCAGTTGGCCCAGAGCACTGGCGACGCTACGTACCAGACGATAAGCCGCAGTATGTTCGAGCGTTTGCACCACCGGCTGGGTTTCGACCAGCGTTCGCCCCTTGAACGAGCCCTTGTCCTGACCGCCCTCTTCCATCATTTCCGGGTTGAACTTCAGATAGACCCGGTTGGGGATCTCCTGATAACGGCGGTTGGCAAGAATGTGCGCATCTAGGCGAATGAACAGCTCACGCGGCACCAGGTTGCGCTGCCAGTTGTCGCGGTGCTCGGAGACCTCGGTATGCGGGTCGACGCTACGCAGGCGCTGCAACAGCATGAACAATCCCAGGCCACAGGCCAGCAGTGCCAGGAACAGCGCAGTCAACAGCAGCGGTGTGGGGTTCACCGGCAGGGCGGGGATCGAGCGCACATGGCTGTGCACGTAGACCAGCGCGACCGGCAAGAGGATCGCCAGGCTGATGATAAAGCCGATACGCGGCAGACCGATGTTCATGTCACCACGGCTGTAGTGCTGCAGCGGATTGCGCATGCCGAACCACAGTTTGAACAGATACAGCGTCAACAGACAGCCGAGCCAGGCCATGACCGGCGTACCGTTGAGGCGAGCCAGACCGCTGGCTCCGGCGAACCAGGCCAGCGCATAGGTCAGCAGCATGAATACGGTCATGCACAGGCCGAACAACAGGTTCTCCGCCAAACCACGATAGGTGGGCGGCAGGAAGATCAGCTTGGGAACCAGGGTATGAACCAGGCGGGCGAAGAGGCTCTGTGGCTCCTTGAACGTGGTGTTTTTGCGCCCCATGAGCATGTCGTGCAGTTGCTCTGCCGTGTAGGTCAGAAGGTGACGCGCCTCACCGTCGGCCTGATTCTTCGCCAGGCTGGAAGGCACGTTGCGCCCGACGTAGAAGCGAAACACCTTGAGCAGGCCATCACCAAGCCCTACCAGGCCCCAGACCAGTAGCAGCAGACCGACGCCGGCATGCAGCCAACCTTCGACCTCTCGGCGCGCATCGACCAGGCCCGCGACCTGGAACAGGCAATACACACCCAGCAGCATGACCAGCGTACCGCGCACAGCCACCATCGCACCTTCAATCCGAAACGGATTACCGATGCCCAGCGACTGCGAGCCAAAATCGTATGACATAACAACACCCTTGATTGTGTCGCGCGAACGCAAAGCGCGCGGCCAGCCCGAACATCCGGACCGGCCACGCTGATGGCGCCTTACCGCGCAGGGCAAGCCATTACAGGCTGCTGAGTTTTGGATTCAGACGTTCGATCAGCCGCTTGGCCGAGCGGTCATTACTGACTTTGCCTAGGTCGAACAAACGGACCTTGTCGGGCCTGAGGCTGAGCTCGAGCCCTTTCGCATCACCGCGCAGCAGATCGCCCATCAGCTCGCAGGCGTTCTCCAGCGAACGCGCTATGTCCTCGCCCTCGCAGTTCCTGACCATCTCATTGACGTGCCGCTCGTAATGGCGCTCGCGCTGCTCATCGGCACTGCCGGCGGTTGGATCGAGCGGCGTGTTGTAGCGCTGCTGCAGCGCGATGCTGCGCTTGACCATGCCGTGATCCTTGAAGGTAAACGTCATGCTGGCGATTTCAGCGCGTTGCAACCCCTGCCCCACCTCCTCCAGCAGGCCCAGGGCCTGGAAGATGTTGTCGGCATCGGCCAGGTCATCCTGCAAACGGCTGAGTTGCTTGTTGAGGCCGCGCTGGTTGCTCAACTGATAGTTGATGCGCGTCTCGAACAGTTCCGGCAAATCCACCGCCAGCTCACTCTCCAACGTGCCGGCCTTGTCATCGATGTCGACGTACAACTCCAGGTCGGAAGGCTTGAGGGTCAGCAAGCCACTGCTCAGCGCCGGCTCGAAGCCATGCATGGCGCGCCTTACATCGCCACCAGCCAGCGCACCGATGCCACGCAGATTGGCATAGGCCGAATCATCGGCCTCGATACCCTTGAACTGCAGACGGATGCGGCTGCGCTCGTCGTCCTGAAGCGCGTCGCTGACGATCAGCTCGGCAACACGCAGTGCCGGTTGGTTACGCCCGGTTTCCAACTCGATGCCCTGGATGCTCACGCGGCCACCGAACGGGCTGGACGACACCGACTGCCAGTGTAGCTTGTCATCGAGCTCCATGTCGTACGCCCAGTCCTCCAGACGTTTCTCCGCCTGTTTTCCAGCCTGGGCACTCAGCCCCCAGTAACCGGCTACCAACAGCACAACGGCGCCGCCAGCCACTGCCACGAGGCGTTTGTTCATTGCTCATCTCCTTGCTCGACAGCCCGATCAGGCCAGGCTTGCTTGATCACGTCCCTGGCACCCTCGACGGTCCAGTTGGGATCTCCGATTTCGTGACGCAGCAGCGTCAACGGATCGCGCAGATCGGCGCATTCGTCTTCCTGGCAGGCAAGCAGCGAACTGGCCGTGACCAGCGTCAGCGGCAGTTGCTGCTTATCCAGACGCTCCGCATTCAGACGCGCCTTGCCCTTGACCAGGAACCAGCCCTTGTCGGCCTCCTGCTCGCTGTCGTCGGTATTAAGCACGGCCTGGTAGGGGTACTCGACCTCCCAGCCGCCATCGGTCTTGCCACCGAGATAAACGATCTGGCTGTAGTCGACCGAACCGCCCTTGAGCATGCTGACGTAGCTGCCACCGCCCGCTGGCGAGTAGCTGGCGTCGCGACTGATGCGCTGGTAGAGCTCCTCAGGCTTGCGGCTTTCCCGACGCAACTGGCGGTACAGCTGCAACTGCTGCTCGGCCTGGCGACCCAGCAGCTCGCGCTGGAGCTGCTCTTCGCGCTGGCGCTGCAGTTCGGCCTGACGTTGCTGTTCGGCCTCTTTGCGCTCGAAGGCAAACAGGTAGTTCTGGGCGTTTTGCAGGTTGTAATCCCAGATACGGGTGCGGTACTGACGCGCCAGATTGATTTCATACAACCAGAAATCGCGGTCACCCTTGAACAGGCCCTGCTCCAGATCACGCATGGCATAGAAGCGCAGGTGGCTCAGATCAGGCGCAGCCTGATCCAGGCGCGCCGTGGCCACCTCGATGGTACGGCGGATGCTGTCGACGTCGCGGAACAGGTCACGGTTCTCGGTCAACGCCAGCAGAATGCCGCTGACGGCACTCCAGCTGCCGTTGTAGTTGCGGCTCAGGCGTACCAGGTAATGCACCTTGCTGGCCGGCTCGCTGAGCAGTGACAGCAGCAGGTTATTGTCGTCGTCAAAACCTGCCACCGGCAGGTCGGGCACTTTGCCGGACACAGCCAGCCCGGAAAGGAACCCGCCGTTGTTGAAGCTGTGCAAACGCACACCATCGCTGCGCGTAACGGTCAGCTTGCCCTGCCCCTGCGCGTAGCCGTCGGAACCGCAGGTCACTCCTTGCGACTCGGCGCGCACGTTCTGCACGGGATCTTCAAGCTTGACCGCCAGACGGAAGCGGCAGCCATTCTGGTCGGCGACCTCGGTCAGGAAGCTCGCCTTGGCCAGCGCCTCGCTGGGCACCGGCGGCTGCCAGCCAGAGACGGTGAAGTCTGGGCTGGGAGCAGTGGCAACGGCCGCAGGCGGGACAGCTTCGGCCGGCGCAGGTTCGGCAGGCGCCGGCGCAGCGACAGCTGCAGCCGGTTCGGCAACCGGAGCAGGTTCAGAAACGGCGGCCGCTGCCGCAGGCGTTTCGGGAACAGGTGCAGGTGCAGGTGCAGGTGCAGGTGCAGGTGCAGGTGCAGGTGCAGGTGCAGGTGCAGGTGCAGGTGCAGGTGCAGGTGCAGGTGCAGGTGCAGGTGCAGGTGCAGGTGCAGCAGCTTGCGCCGGGGCGCTTGGCGTGTCGAGTTGTACCTGCCAGCCGCTGGTCTGGTTCGCACTGCCACTGGCCAGACGTTGGCCGGCATGGTTGGTGCTGTACCACTGCAGATCAGTGGCCGCCGCGCACTGGCTGGCGATCAGGCTGCCGAGCTTGGGCAGCAGGCGGCCTACGGCGGCGGCATCGGGCGTCGCCGAAGCGAAGGCAAAGCGCAGTTGCAGGCTGGCGCCACACCAGGGTAGCCCGGCGGCATGTTCAGCGAAGACTTCGACATTTTCCGCCTTGGAATACGCCAGGCGATGGTCGGCCGCATGGGCCGAAACGGCCAGCGCGAGCAGGCCGAGAGCGAGCAAGGGTTTCATTTTAAAGCTCCGTCAGATCAGTTCCCAGGCGCCATCAGCGGCCTGACAGGCCTGCACGGTCTGTTTCTCGCGGCTACCCTGGGCGCTGACGTCATAGTCCAGCGTGCGGCAGGTAGTGCTTGCCGCCACGGTTTGCTGCAGGGGCACTGCGTCGAGATCGATGGCGTCCAGATCGATGCCTTTGCTCGAGGCAGTAGCAATGTCGAAACTGTCCAGATCGGTTGCGGTATCGGCGACCGCCTGTTGCGCCGTACCGCCAGTGGGAGCGGCTTGTACTTCGGATACCAGCGGCGCATAGACATAGCCAATGGTCACACCGCGGCGGCCAACCATGATCCAGTCACTATCGGTACGTCCGATGGCGGTAAACGTGGTACCCACGGGCAGACCGCCAACCTTCTCGGCATTGACGTTCGGCGCATTGCGCACGTTGGCGGATTTGACGGCACGGTAAGGCTTGTTGATCAGCGTCATGTTGGCGACCGGCTGGATCGACGGCGCCCGCTTTACAGCGACCTGGCGCTCTACGGTTTCGGTCTTGACCGGCGTGATGATTGCGGAAGCGCCGCTGTGAGTGGAGGTCCACTGGCTACTCTGGCCGTCGCGGGAGTATTGCAGGGCCTGCTGCGTCTGCTGGGCCAGCGCCTGACGATCACGTTCGTCGAGCTTCGCACCAATGGTCTTGCCCAGATAGCCGCCGGCCAGCGCTCCCGCCAGCATCGCGACCTTGCGCCCGTTGCCGTTCCCGATCTGGCTGCCAATCAGCACACCTGCGGTTGCCCCCACCAGCGTGCCGATATTCTCCTTGTTCACCCATTCGTTATCGGAAAGGTTGGCGCATCCCGAAGCCACCATGATCGAGGCACTGAGCAGAACGGCTCCGGTCTTCTTTGCAAAATCCATCGGACTCCCCTAAAGCAATCACTAAAAAACAGGCGTGATCAGGGAAAAGGCATGAATTGTCCGGTGAATAACCGCGCTCGTCCCTGATGCTGGCGTCAATTTACCCACACTTATAGATGTCAAAACAACATCATCGCTAATAAATATTTACAGAATCAGGTTTGCCCGGTTCCAGCATCTCAACTATCGAGCCTTGCGAAGCACTCATGTAAACGACGCGAATCAGGGGGTTCTCGAATGCTGATACGCACGACGAAACGACGCGGGATAGATCATCTGCACGAGAGAACACGCCGGCCGGCTCGACGATACCGAGAGCACTCTCGCTTGCGGTCGCCAGTCGGCAGAGGTACTTCTGGGTGCCGGGCAGCCTGCTGCGGATCGATCTGCTAGTACTGGTTGGCTTACTACCCGGCCGGCAGCAATCCCGCAGCCGGCATGCGCCTCTGACCAGTGGCGCAAGGAACCGTCCAGGCCTGCATCTGTCGCACAATCGTCACCCTTGCCGGTGCAGGCTTGGGCTTCCACCCCGTGCAAGGAGGTACCCCCATGTTGAAGAAACCGCTTCGCAGCTGGCTGCTCTACGCCGGCCTGCTGCTGCCAACCCTCGGCCTTGCCGCACCCGCCGAGTCCGATAGCGTACAAGCCGCCATCGACTGGGCCCAGCAGCAGCCGCTGGCGCACAAGGGCAAACCTCGTGGCGACGCCAAACCGCTGGTGATCGCCCACCGCGGCGCCAGCGGTTACGTCCCCGAACACACTCTGGCAGCCTATGCCCTGGCTGTGCTGCAGGGCGCCGATTATGTCGAGCCGGACCTGGTGATGACCCGCGACGGCCAACTGGTGGCCCGTCACGACAACGAGCTGGGGCTGACCACCGACGTCGCGCAGCGTCCGGAGTTCGCCAGCCGCAAGCGCACCCAGAAGGTGGATGGCGTCAGCCTGGAGGGCTGGTTCAGCGAGGACTTCACCCTGGCCGAACTCAAGACACTGCGCGCCATCGAGCGTATTCCGCAGGTGCGCCCGGCCAACCAACGCTTCGACGGCCAGTTCGAGATTCCTACCCTGCAGGAAATCATCGACCTGGTGAAGAGCCTGCAGCTCAGCCAGCAGCGGGTGATCGGCCTGTATCCGGAAACCAAGCACCCGACTCACTTCCAGCAGTTGGGCCTGGCCATGGAGACGCCGCTGGTGACCATCCTCAAGCGCAACGGCTACGACAGCGCCGAAGCGCCGGTGTACATCCAGTCCTTCGAAGTGGAGAACCTCAAGACGCTGAGCCGTCTGACCCAGGTACGCCTGGTGCAACTGCTGTGGACCGAGGGCCAGCCCTATGATCAGCAGGTACTCGGCACCGGCCTCGGCTACGCGCAAATGATCACGCCCAAGGGTCTGAATAGCATCGCCCGCTACGCCAGCGGCATCGGCCCGGAGAAAGGCATGGTCATCCCGCGCGACGCCGCCGGCAACCTGACCACGCCGACCCGCCTGGTACGTGACGCCCATGCTGCCGGACTCAAGGTTCATCCTTATACCTTCCGCGCCGAGAACGCCTTCCTGCCGACCAGCCTGCGCAATGGCAGCGAGCCGAGCGAGCGCGGCGACATCGAGGCGGAACTGCGCGCCTTTATCGCCACCGGCATCGACGGCCTGTTCATCGACCAGCCGGACATCGCGGTGCGTCTGCGCGAGCAGCACTGAGTCGCGCCAGGGCGGATCAGGGGTTATTCTCAACCTCTGATCCAAACGACGAGACGCCGCGTGACAGACGCCTCCTCCTCCACGCCCTTCCAACGCCTCTGGCTCAGCGAGACCATTCGCCTGCGCGAGGAACACGCCGGCCCGCTCGACGACGCCGAGGCCAACCGCCTGGTGCGCGCACAGGGCGGCGAACTCGCCGAGCGCATCCAGCAGCGTGCGCTGCTGCTGAGTCGCCGCGACGGCCAGTGGCAGGCCCTGCAGCACTGGCTCCAGGGTGCTCGCCTGGCGCTGCTGGCTCTGGCCGTGCTGGCCGCGTTCAGTGGCCTCGGCCTGGCACTGACCGCCCTCGGTGACGGCAGCCACCCGGTCAACGTGTTCTGGGCGTTGGGCAGCCTGCTGGGCCTCAATCTGCTGATGCTGATCGGCTGGCTGCTTGGCCTGTCGCTGAGCCGCGACAGCGCCGGCGCTCTCGGCCGTGTATGGCTGTGGCTCAGCGCGAAGCTGGCACGCGACGCCAGCGCTGCGCAGCTGATGCCCGCCCTGCTGGTGATGCTGCAGCGCCAACGCCTGACTCGCTGGGGCCTGGGTTTGCTGGTGCACGGTCTATGGGCACTGGCCATGTTCAGCGCCCTGGCCACCTTACTGCTAATGCTCGCTACGCGGCGCTACGGTTTCGTCTGGGAGACCACCATCCTTGGCGGCGACACCTTCATCGCCCTGACCCAGGCCATCGGCGCGCTGCCCGCCCTGCTCGGTTTCAACCTGCCGAACGTGGAACTGATCCGCGCCAGCGGCGATGCTGCGATTGCCAGCGAAGCGGCGCGGCAAAGCTGGGCCGCCTGGCTGGTCGGCGTGCTGTTGGTCTATGGCCTGCTGCCACGCGTGCTGCTGATGCTGCTGTGCCTGTGTCGCTGGCAATCGGGTAAGGGCGCGCTGCGCCTGGATCTTGAATTGCCCGGTTACGGCCTGCTGCGTCAGCGCCTGCAGCCGGACAGCGAACGCCTCGGTGTCTGCGATCTGGCCCCCGCCGAGTTGCACCAGCCACAGGGCGGCGCCAATTCCCAGACGGGCAGCGGCGCCCTGCTGCTAGGCCTGGAGCTGGACGACCGCCGTACCTGGCCACCGGGCCCCTTACCCAAGGGTGTGGCCGATGCCGGGGTGATCGACAGCCGCGAGCAGCGCCGGCAATTATTGGAGCAACTGACCCGCTTCCCGCCCGAACGCCTGGCCATCGCCTGCGACCCGCGTCGCTCACCGGACCGCGGCACCCTGGCGTTGCTCGGCGAGCTCGCGCGTTCGGCCTCTGCCACACGCATCTGGCTGCTGCCACCTGCCCCCGGCGAAAGCCTGGACAGCGCACGTTTGGCGGACTGGCATCAGGTTCTCGGCAACCTGGGGCTGAGCCACGGTGATACGGCGCCGCTGAACTGGCTGGAGACAGGGCATGACTAGAGAGCCGCAGGCACACGGCCTTCATGTAGGAGCGAGCTCTGCTCGCGAAGCTTTTGCCGTTTGCCATGGTTCGCGAGCAGAGCTCGCTCCTACCCCAATGCCCGCTCTCTTGCCTCCGAGCTACCCGGCCGAGGCCACACCATGAGCCCGCCGCTGAAACTCGCCCTGGTCGGCCATACCAATGTCGGCAAGACCTCATTGCTGCGCACGTTGACTCGTGACGTGGAGTTCGGCGAGGTCTCACCGCGCGCCAGCACCACGCGCCATGTCGAGGGTGCTCGCCTGTCGGTGAACGGCCAGGCGCTGTTGGAGCTGTACGACACGCCCGGCCTGGAAGACGCTATCGCCCTGTTCGATTATCTGGAGCGCCTCGACCGCCCCGGTGAGCGGCTGGATGGCCCGGCGCGCCTGGCGCGTTTTCTCGAAGGCAGCGAGGCGCGCCAGCGCTACGAGCAGGAGGCCAAGGTGCTACGCCAGCTCATGGCTTCCGATGCCGGGCTGTACGTGATCGACGTACGCGAGCCGGTGCTGGCCAAGTACCGCGACGAACTGGCGGTACTGACCATGTGCGGCCGCCCGCTGCTGCCGGTGCTCAACTTCGTTGCCAGTGCCCACCACCGCGAAGGCGAGTGGCGCGAGGCCCTGGCCCGCCTCGGCCTGCACGCCCTGGTGGCGTTCGACAGCGTGGCACCGCCGGAGGATGGCGAGCGGCGCCTCTATGAGAGCCTGGCCCTGCTGCTGGAACGTTCGCGTCCGCAACTGCAGCGCTTGATCGAGGATCACGAAGCGCAGCGCCAAGCCCGGCGTCAGGCCGGCAACCGGCTGATCGCCGAACTGCTGATCGACTGCGCCGCCTGTCGCCGCAGCGTCGCCGCTCAGCCACTGCTGGAGCAGGCCGCGGTGAGCGAGCTGCGCGAAGCCATTCGTCAGCGCGAGCAGCGCTGCGTCGAGGCGCTGTTGCGCCTGTACGCCTTCCGCAGCGGCGACGCCAAAGCGGCCGACCTGCCGCTGCTCGACGGGCGCTGGGGCGACGACCTGTTCAATCCGGAAACCATCAAGCAACTGGGGATCAAGGTCGGCGGCGGCATGGCCGCGGGTGCGGCCACCGGCGTCGGCGTCGACCTGCTGGTCGGCGGCCTGACCATGGGTGCAGCTGCCGCATTGGGCGCAGTGATCGGCGGGAGCGCACAGACCCTGCGTAACTATGGGGAGAGACTGAAAGGCAAATTGAAAGGCCAGCGCGAGCTGACCGTCGACGACGCCGTGCTGCGTCTGCTCGCCCTGCGCCAGCAGCAACTGCTGGCTGCACTGGACGTGCGCGGCCACGCGGCAATGGACGCCATCAGCCTCAGTGCCCCGCAGGAAACCCTGTGGCGCCAGGGCAAGCTGCCCACGCCGCTGAACGTGACGCGGGCGCACCCCGAGTGGTCGTCGCTCAATCCCGGCGCACGCCTCGAAGACGCCGAGCGCGCCGAACAGGTGGAACGCCTGCGCAACGACCTCTCCATTCAATCGGTGGGCTGAAGCCCACCCTACGGCGTGTATCGAAACCCCGCGTAGGGTGGGCTTTAGCCCACCTCACCGCCCACACTTCCCCGCTACTCCCCAAACTCTCCATCACCATCATCCCGCCCACCCCAATCTGCCGGCAGGAGTCCACGCGCGACATAACAGTGGAAGCTCGAATAAGGCCAGTCACCAACCTGGCTCACCAGGCCATGCTTGACCGGGTTGAAATGGATGTAATCGACATGCGTCGCGAGATCATCCTCATCTCGAACGCGGTGTTCCCAGAAGCGCCTCTGCCAGATGCCTTTCTCACGCTTTCTGATTTTGCTGGCGCTGACGGTGGCCACGACGGGTAGCGCACGCGAGAACTGGCTTTTGATCAATGCCCAACGCAGGGAATAGTCTCGGTCATCCTCAGGTAGCTCCCAAACAGCATGCAGATGGTCGGGTAGAACACAGATGGCGACGGTCTTGAACGGCATGCGCTTGTTGGCCTCGCCATAGATCCGGCGCAGTAGCGCGATTTCTTCCACCAATATGCGGGAACGACGATCAGCGAGAGTGACCGTGAAGAAGTAGGTTGCACCGGAAATCCGCTCGCGGCGGTAGTTGGGCATGGGCAATCCTTTGCCTGTGGGGCGTCGGTGAAGGGGCAGGCGGCAAAGGATTGGTGAATCGGTGGGCTGAAGCCCACCCTACAAGAAACGCCGCCCAGCCACCCTTCATCCTAGTAGAGCTTCGTGACGCTGCCAGACCGTAGGGTGGGCCGGGCGGCGCTCCGCTCTAGCCCACCAGAGCCCACGCCTTCCATCTCAGACCGCCACTGGCGCCTTGATATGCGGGTGCGCTTCGTAGCCAACCAGTTCGAAGTCCTCGAATTTAAAGGCCAGCAGGTCCTTCACCTCGGGGTTGAGCTTCATGGTCGGCAGCGGCAGCGGCTGGCGGGTCAGTTGCAGGTCGGTCTGCTCGATATGGTTGGCGTACAGGTGGCAGTCGCCGCCGGTCCAGATGAACTCGCCCGGCTGCAAGTCGCAGACCTGCGCCACCATCAACGTCAGCAGCGCGTAGCTGGCGATGTTGAAGGGCACGCCGAGGAAGATGTCCGCCGAGCGCTGATACAGCTGGCAGGAAAGCTTGCCGTCAGCCACGTAGAACTGGAACAGCGCATGGCACGGCGGCAGGGCCATCTGCTCGACCAGCGCCGGGTTCCAGGCCGAGACGATCAGGCGGCGCGAGTCCGGGTTCTTCCTGATCATCTCGATCAGCTTGGCGATCTGGTCGATGGATTCGCCATTGGGCGCCGGCCAGCTGCGCCACTGGTAGCCGTACACCGGGCCTAGGTTGCCATTCTCGTCGGCCCACTCGTCCCAGATGCTGACGCCGTTGTCCTTGAGGTACTTGATGTTGGTGTCGCCCTGCAGGAACCACAGGAGCTCATGGATGATCGAGCGCAGGTGGCACTTCTTGGTGGTGACAATGGGGAAGCCATCAGCCAGGTCGAAGCGCATCTGGTAGCCGAACACGCTGTAGGTGCCGGTGCCGGTGCGGTCTTCCTTGAAGGTGCCGTGCTCGCGCACGTGGCGCATCAGGTCGAGGTACTGTTTCATCAGGCGACTCCTTGAACGGGCTGGCGCTTGTAGGCGTAGGCGATCAGACCGATGCCACCGAGAATCATCGGCAGGCAGAGAATCTGCCCCATGGTCAGCCAGCCCCAGGCCAGGTAGCCAAGCTGGGCATCCGGCACGCGGACGAATTCGACGATGAAGCGGAACACGCCATAGCAGGCGGCGAACATGCCGGACACGGCCATGGTCGGGCGCGGTTTGCGCGAATAGAACCAGAGGATGGTGAACAGCGCCACGCCTTCCAGGGCGAACTGGTACAGCTGCGACGGATGGCGCGCCAGTTGCTGCGGATCGGTGGGGAAGATCATCGCCCAGGGCACGTCGGTGGCCTTGCCCCACAGCTCGGCGTTGATGAAATTGCCGATGCGCCCCGCGCCCAGGCCGATCGGTACCAACGGGGCGATGAAGTCCATCAGCTCAAAGAAGCTCTTGCCGTTGCGCTTGCCGAACCACCAGGTGGCCAGCATCACCCCGATCAGGCCGCCATGGAAGGACATGCCGCCTTCCCAGACCCGCAGGATTTTCGCCGGATCGGCGACATATGCCGCCAGGTCGTAAAACAACACGTAGCCCAGGCGCCCACCGAGAATCACCCCCATGGCCACCCAGAACACCAGGTCGGACAGCTTGTCCTTGTTCCAGCTCGCGTCGAAACGCTCCAGCCGGCGCGAGGCCAGCAACCAGGCGCCACCGATTCCGATCAGGTACATCAGGCCGTACCAGTGGATTTTCAGGGGGCCGAGGGCGATGGCCACCGGGTCGATCTGCGGATAAGGCAGCATCCAGGACTCCTTAAATGAAAAAACTCACGCCCACGCTGAACAGCAGCAGGGCGAACAGGCGCTTGAGCAACTGCGGCGACAGGCGATGAGCCAGGCGCGCACCAAAACGGGCGAAGAACATGCTGGTCACGGCGATCCCCAGCAACGCCGGGAGGTACACGTAACCGACACTCCATGGCGGCAGATTCGCATTTCCCCAGCCGGTAAACATGAAACTCAACGCACCAGCGATGGCGATCGGCAGACCACAGGCTGCCGAGGTCGCCACCGCCTGCTGGATCGGCACGCTGCGCCAGACCAGAAAGGGCACGGTCAGCGAACCACCGCCGATGCCGAAAATCGCCGACGCCCAGCCAATCACACCACCGGCCACCGTCAGCGTCGGCTTGCCTGGGACACCGCGGCTGGCCTTGGGTTTCAGGTCAAGCGCCATCTGCGCGGCCACGATGATGGCGAAGGTGCCGATGATCTTCTGCAGCATCGGCCCCTGGATCAGCGCAGCGGTCACAGCCCCCAGCGCTGCACCGAGCACAATGCCCAGGGTCAACCAGCGGAACAGCGGCCAGCGCACCGCGCCCTTGCGATGATGTTCGAGCAGCGAATTGATCGAGGTAAAGACGATGGTCGCCAGGGACGTGCCCACTGCCAAATGGGTGAGAATTTCCGTCGCAATGCCCTGCGAGGTGAAGCTCAGCACCAGCACCGGCACGATGATCAGACCGCCACCCACGCCGAACAGGCCAGCCAGCACACCGGCAGCTGAGCCCAGCACCAGGTAGAGCAGCAGTTCCATCGACACCCCCAAAAAACAAAGCGGCATGGTAGCGGAAATGCCCTCGCAACGGCACACGGATCGACGGAACGGTTGCCGCTCGCGCCTCAGCTCGCTAGCCTGCCAGACTCCGTCATTGGAGGAATGCGCATGTGCCTGATCGTCTTCGCCTGGCAGCCGGAAAGCCCGACGGTGCTACGCCTGGCATCCAATCGCGACGAGTTTTATGCGCGCCCCAGCACAGCGCTGGGCGAGTGGCAGGATGCTCCCGGCGTATTCGCCGGCCGCGACCTGCAAGCCGGCGGCACCTGGCTTGGCGTCACCACGCAGGGTCGCTTCGCCGCACTGACCAACATCCGCGACCTGGAGCAGAAGGCCGGCCCACGCTCACGCGGCGCGCTGACGGCCGACTACCTGCAGGGCCAGGATTCGCCGCCCGCCTACCTCGACAGGATCATGCGCGACGCGGCCGAATATGCCGGTTTTAACCTGCTGGTCGGTGATCGCCATCAGCTCTGGCATTTCAATTCCCAGGAGGGACGAGCCCGGCAGTTGCAGGGCGGCCTCTATGGCCTGTCCAACGCCAACCTCGATACGCCCTGGCCGAAGCTGCTGCGTGCCAGAAACGCCCTCGGCGAGCGCATCGATGCCGAAGATGAAGCGTTAATGGCGCTGCTCGCCGACAACAGCCCGCCGGCCGATCATCTGTTGCCGGACACTGGCGTAGGGCTGGCGACGGAACGCCTGCTGTCGACTGCCTTCATCATCGGCGAGGCCTACGGCACCCGCGCCAGTACGGCTTTGAATCTGTACGGAGATGGGCGCTGGAGCATCACCGAGCGCAGCTTCGGCCCGCATGGCACAGTGTTGGGCGAGGTGGCATTCAGCGGGTAGCCCGGATGTAATCCGGGGAACAGTTCTGCGGAGTACAGCCCTTGTAGGAGGGGCTTTAGCCGCGAGCTTTTCGCCGCTGAAGCGCCTCCCACTGGTGAGCTCTGCTCGCGAAGCTTTTCTGCGTAGCCAGGGTTCGCGAGCAAAGCTCGCTCCTACCTATCAGGCTGTTGAAAAACGTAGGCGACGACTGCACGGATGCAGGAGGCAGAGCGAAGCAGGAAGCCCGAGCCGAGGCAGCCAGTGCATACCGATGGCGGCCCCACAAAAACAGCCGAAAAACGCTCGGAGTCGCGCTCGACTTTACGTGTTGTACATGAGCATTTTTGACGGGGGCGCCTAGCCTGGGCTCGCACGCGAGGCTGTTTTTAACGCAGCAATGGCAACGCAGGTAGTTTTTCAACGGCCTGCTATGCGAATCAGGCCTGAATATTCGAAGCCGGGTTGATCACCCGACCCAGGCCCAGATTGCGCAGCGCCAGGTGCAGGGTGCTGTAGATCAGGTGGGGGTTGTCCATAGTCATTACCTGACCGAGCAACTCCTTGGCCTTGCTCTGGGTGACCTGGCGCAGCAGCCATTTCACCTTGGGCAGGTTGGTGGCGTTCATCGACAGCGAATCGAAGCCCATGGCCAGTAGCAGCACGGCCGCAGCCGGGTCGCCGGCCATCTCGCCGCAGATGCTCACCGGCTTGCCCTCGAGATGCGCGTCGTTGACCACCTTTTGCAGCGCCTGCAGCACCGCCGGATGGAGGAAGTCGTAGAGATCGGCCACGCGCGGATTGTTGCGGTCCACCGCCAGCAGGTACTGGGTCAGGTCGTTGGAACCGACCGAGAGAAAGTCCACCTGCCGCGCCAGTTCGCGGGTCTGGTAGACCGCCGCCGGAATCTCGATCATCAGACCGATGGGCGGCAGCGGCACGTCGGTGCCTTCGTCACGCACTTCGCCCCAGGCGCGATGGATCAGGTGCAACGCCTCTTCCAGTTCCTGGGTGCCGGAGATCATCGGCAACAGGATGCGCAGGTTGTCCAGCCCCTCGCTGGCCTTGAGCATGGCGCGGGTCTGCACCAGGAAGATTTCCGGGTGGTCGAGGGTGACGCGGATGCCACGCCAGCCGAGGAAGGGGTTCTCTTCCTTGATCGGGAAGTAAGACAGCGCCTTGTCGCCGCCGATATCCAGGGTACGCATGGTCACCGGCAGCGGGTGGAAGGCCTGCAGCTGCTCGCGATAGGTGGCGAGCTGCTCCTTCTCGCTGGGGAAGCGCTCGTTGATCATGAACGGCACTTCGGTGCGGTACAGGCCAACGCCCTCGGCACCGCGCTGCTGGGCACGGGCTACGTCAGCGAGCAGGCCGGTGTTGACCCACAGCGGCATGCGGTGGCCGTCGAGCGTCTCGCAGGGCAGCGCGCGCAGGGCATCGAGGCCCTCGGTGAGCTGGCGCTCCTCCTCGACTACATCGGCGTACTGCTTGCTCAGCAGCTCGCTGGGGTTGGTGAAGACTTCGCCGTGGTAGCCGTCGACGATCAGCTTGATGCCGTCGATCTTCGAATACGGCAGGTCGACCACGCCCATCACCGTGGGAATACCCATGGCGCGGGCGAAGATCGCCACGTGGGAGTTGCCCGAGCCGGTCACCGAGATCAGGCCGACCAGCTTGCCTTCCGGCACCTCGCCGAGCATCGCCGGCGACAGTTCTTCGCTGACCAGGATGGTGTTGTCGGGATAGACCAGGGAAATCTTGCGCTCTTCCTGCAGGTAGGCGAGCAGGCGGCGGCCGAGGTCGCGCACATCGCTGGCGCGCTCGCGCAGGTAGGCATCGTCCATCAGCTCGAAGCGTTTGACGTGGTCGAGCACCACCTGACGCAAGGCGCCCTGTGCCCATTGGCCGGTGCGGATGACCTTGCGCACCTCGTTACCCAGCGCGGCATCCTCGAGCATCATCAGGTAGACGTCGAAGAGCGCGCGCTCTTCCTTGCGCAGTTGCGTGGCGAGCTTCTCGGACAACTCCTGCATGTCCTCGCGCACCCAACCCAGCGCCTTGTCGAACAGTTCCAGTTCGGCGGCAATGTCATCGACGCTACGGTCGGGAACCACATTGAGATCGGCCGGGGGCAGCACCACGACAGCGGTACCGACCGCTGCCCCCGGCGCACCCGGCACGCCGACGAACTTGGCCTCCTGCACGCCTTTGCCCTGACGCCCCAGACCACGGATCGAACCGGTCGCCTCGGCATGGGCAATGACCCCGGCGAGCTGCGCGCTCATGGTCACCAGGAAGGCTTCTTCACCCTCGTCGAACTGGCGGCGCTCCTTCTGCTGCACGACGAGCACGCCCATCACGCGGCGGTGGTGGATGATCGGTGCACCGAGGAAGGAGGCATAGCGCTCCTCGCCGGTCTCGGCGAAGTAGCGATAGCGCGGGTGGCCTGCGGCATCTTCGAGGTTCAGGGGTTCCTCGCGGCTACCGACCAGGCCGACCAGACCCTCGCTCGGCGCCATGCTGACCTTGCCGATGGAGCGCTTGTTGAGGCCGTCGGTGGCCATCAGCACGAAGCGGTTGCTTTCCGGATCGAGCAGGTAGACCGAGCAGACCTGGCTGCCCATCGCTTCCTTCACCCGTTGCACAATGATCGTCAATGCCGCCTTGAGATCCTTGGCGGCATTCACTTCCTGGACGATCTTGCGCAGCGTATTGAGCATGCTCGATTGGGGTCCGTATCAGTCGCGCACTATCAGGCGCGGGGCGAGTTCCTTGAGCGCACGGCGATACACCTCGCGCTTGAATGTGACCACCTGCCCCAGCGGGTACCAGTAGCTGACCCAGCGCCAGCCGTCGAACTCCGGCTTGCCGGTCAGGTCCATGCGCACGCGGTCTTCACCGCCGGTCAGGCGCAACAGGAACCATTTCTGCTTCTGCCCGATGCACAGCGGCTGGCTGTGCGTGCGCACCAGGCGCTGCGGCAGACGATAACGCAACCAGCCGCGGGTGCAGGCGAGGATCTTCACGTCCTGCTCTTCGAGCCCGACCTCTTCATTCAGTTCACGGTAAAGCGCATCGGTCGGCGATTCACGATCATTGATGCCGCCCTGCGGAAACTGCCAGGCGTCCTGATTGATACGCCTGGCCCAAAGCACCTGGCCGATATCATTGGTCAGGATGATGCCGACATTCGGGCGGAAACCATCGGAGTCGATCACGGCAAGCAACCTCGTACACGCAAGTTCCGGCATTGTTCCACAAAGCCGAGTCCAGCAGCAACGCGGGTTTGGCGGCAGTGGGAAAGCCCGGTCAAAGCGGCTATTCTGGCGCGCCCCAAACATGTGAAGAACAGGTACAGAACCGTGCGCTTGGCCCTTTTCGATCTCGACAACACCCTGCTGGCTGGCGACAGCGACCACAGCTGGGGCGAATTCGTCTGTCAGCGCGGCCTGGTCGACGCAGCCGAGTACCTGGCGCGTAACGATGCCTTCTATGCCGACTACTGCGCCGGAAAGCTGGACATCGTGGCCTACCAGAATTTCAGCCAGGCCATCCTTGGGCGTAGCGAAATGGCGCAACTGGCGCAGTGGCATGGCGAGTTCATGGCCGAGGTGATCGAGCCAATCATCCTGGCCAAGGGTGAGGCGCTGCTGGCGAAGCACCGCGCCGCGGGCGACAAGCTGGTGATCATCACCGCCACCAACCGCTTCATCACCACGCCGATCGCCGAGCGCCTGGGTGTGGAGACGCTGATCGCCTCCGAATGCGGCATGCAGGACGGCCGTTATACCGGGCAGATCACCGGCACGCCGTGCTACCAGGGCGGCAAGGTGACGCGCTTGAAGGAATGGCTGGCCGAAACGGGTTACAACCTGGACGACGCCTACTTCTACAGCGACTCGCGCAATGACCTGCCGCTGCTGGAGGCGGTAGCCAACCCGGTGGCGGTCGATCCGGACGACGTGCTGCGCGCCACCGCCGTCGAGCGCGGCTGGCCGGTGATCTCGCTGCGCTGAGAACAGGCTCTGATCGCAGCCTGCGACACTGTAGGAGCGGATTTATCCGCGAAGAGCTTTGTCTTCGTACTCGCGAGGATCGCGAATAAATTCGCTCCTACAAAAAGCGCAGCCCGGATGCTGTCCGGCTTCCCAGCTCAGGCGGGCTTGGCGCCCATCAGCGCCATGATGACGATCAGCAACACCAGGATCAGCCCGGCATAGATCAGGCACAGGCGCTTCAGCCCTGTCGGCGCCGGCGTATCGCCCAGCGCGCGCCAGGCTGCCAGACGGCCAGCCAGCAGCAGGCCGAGCAGCATCATCACGCCATACAGAATGCTGCCCAGCAGCAGCCAGGTCTGCCCCAGCGGCCAGCCGGCAGTGTCGACCATCCAGTAGCCGGTAACCGGCAGGCTCAGCGCCAGCACGGCGAACGCCGGGAAGCTGAACAGCAGGGTCACGCGCAGCTTGCGCGCCAGCACGGCCGCATCACCGCCGCGCTGCGCCTTGAACAGCATGACGCCATGGGCGATCAGGCCGAGCAGCAGCAATATGCCCGGGGCGCTGTGGAGAATGCGAACCAGCAGGTAATGTTCCATTGAGGCTTCCATTGTTATCAGGCGATTACGTAGGGCGGGTGCAACCCGCCAGCGCGCTGCGGCGGGTTACGTTCGAAGGCAGTGTTCAGCCCAGAAACAGGCGATAGGCCGGGTTGTCGCTTTCATCCCAGTAGGGATAACCGATGGCGTCCAGCGCCGCCGGCACCAGGTGGCGTTCGTCTTCCGGCACCTGCAGCGCGGCCAGCACCCGACCATCGGCGGCACCATGGTTGCGGTAGTGGAACATCGAGATGTTCCAGCGCCCGCCCAGCTTCTGCAGGAAGTTGAACAGCGCACCGGGGCGCTCGGGGAACTCGAAGCGCAGCACCACCTCGTCACCGACACCGGCAGCATGGCCACCAACCATATGGCGGATATGTAGCTTGGCCAGTTCGTTGTCGGTCAGATCCAGCACCGGGAAGCCCTGCTCGCGCAGCCCCTCGACCAGCGCCTGACGCGGGTCGTTCTCCGGGTGGGTCTGCACGCCGACGAAGATGTGCGCCTCGCCTTCGCTGTGATAGCGGTAGTTGAATTCGGTGATCTGGCGCTTGCCCACCGCCTCGCAGAAGGCCTTGAAGCTGCCCGGCTGCTCGGGGATGGTCACGGCGATGATCGCCTCGCGCTTCTCGCCCAGCTCGGCGCGCTCGGCAACGTGGCGCAGGCGGTCGAAGTTGACGTTGGCACCGGAATCGATGCCCACCAGCACTTCGCCCCTGGTGCCCTCACGCTCGACGTACTTCTTGATCCCGGCCACAGCCAGTGCGCCGGCCGGCTCGGTGATCGATCGGGTATCGTCGTAGATGTCCTTGATCGCCGCGCATATCTCGTCGGTGCTGACGGTGATCACCTCATCGACGTGATGCTTGCAGATATCGAAGGTGTGCTGGCCGATCTGCGCCACCGCCACGCCATCGGCGAACAAGCCGACCGTCGGCAACACCACGCGCTCGCCTGCAGCCATGGCCTGCTGCAGGCAGTTGGAATCGTCCGGCTCGACGCCGATCACCTTGATCTCCGGACGCAGGTATTTGACGTACGCAGCGATGCCGGCGATCAGGCCGCCGCCACCGACCGGCACGAAGATGACGTCGATGTGGCCCTGGTGCTGGCGCAGCACCTCCATGGCCACGGTGCCCTGGCCGGCGATCACCAGCGGATCGTCGTAAGGATGGATGTAGGTGTAGCCCTTCTCTTCCACCAGCTTCAGCGAATGCGCCAGCGCCTCGGGGAAGGCATCGCCGTGCAGCACCACCTTGCCGCCACGCGAGCGCACGCCCTGCACCTTCAGCTCCGGCGTGGTACGCGGCATGACGATGGTCGCCTTCACCCCCAGATGCTTGGCCGCCAGGGCCAGGCCCTGCGCATGGTTGCCGGCCGAGGCAGTGACCACACCACGCGCCAGCTCTTCGGCGGACAGTTGCGCCAGCTTGTTGTAGGCGCCACGAATCTTGAACGAGTACACCGGCTGCAGATCCTCGCGCTTGAGCAGAATCTGGCTGCCCAGCCGCTCACTGAGCTGACGGGCGGGTTGCAGCGGGGTTTCCACCGCGACGTCGTAGACGCGCGAGGTGAGGGTCTTCTTCACGTACTGTTCGAGCATGGCGATTTCGCAGGCGTTCGGGCTTTGAGGGACTGCCGAGTCTACCCCAGCGCCGCGCCGGGCGACCATACGAAACGCGCGGGTTCTGCCCCGTCAGCACGCCACTTGCGGCTATAATTCGCGCCACATCTCCTTACCTTTCCAGGCATTCCCCCGCAATGAACCAGGATCAGCTGAAACAGGCCGTGGCCCAGGCCGCCGTCGACCACATTCTTCCCCGCCTCGACAGTAAGAGCATCGTCGGAGTCGGCACCGGTTCCACCGCCAATTTCTTCATCGACGCGCTGGCCAGGCACAAGATGGACTTCGACGGCGCCGTGGCCAGCTCCGAAGCCACCGCCGCTCGCCTCAAGGCTCATGGCATCCCGGTCTACGATCTCAACAGCACCGCCGAGCTGGAGTTCTATGTCGACGGCGCCGACGAGAGCGACGAGCGCCTGCACCTGATCAAGGGCGGCGGCGCTGCGCTGACCCGCGAGAAAATCGTCGCCGCCGTGGCCAAGACCTTCATCTGCATAGCCGACGCCAGCAAGTTGGTACCGGTGCTCGGCGCCTTCCCGCTGCCGGTGGAAGTCATCCCCATGGCCCGCAGCCACGTGGCGCGCGAGCTGGTGAAGCTCGGCGGCGACCCGGTATATCGCGAAGGCGTGCTGACCGACAACGGCAACGTCATTCTCGACGTGCACAATCTGTCGATCACCGATCCGGTGAAGCTGGAAGCGGACATCAACGCCATCGTCGGCGTGGTCACCAACGGCCTGTTCGCCGCTCGCCCGGCCGACCTGCTGCTGCTCGGCACCGCCGAAGGCGTGAAGACGCTCAAGCGCTGAACCCTCCGGGCGGGGCATCCCCTCGCCCAACCCGCCGCTTGCTTGCACCAAATAAGCGCTCGGCCTGCCAGTTATTCGCGCATACGCAATCGCCGCCATCGCGGCACCTGCCCGTTTTTTACGATGACGCGACACCTGCCACCATTTTCTGCGTCATTTCCCTGCACGTTTCGCTTTCAGGCCCACATACTGCTCTGCGCTGAATGCCACAAAAACACCATAAGGAGCATGATGTGATCAAACCCCTCATCCTGGGACTGGGCCTGGCCGGCACGCTGTTATCCCCCTTGGCCATGGCCTACCAGTACAGCGAGTATGCCGGCGTAACCGTCGACACGCTGATCAACGACTACCCGGGCCGCTACCGCGATACCGCCAGCTTTGCCGGTGCGACCGCCTGGATGGAGCAACGCCTGTCGGCGTCCGGTTACGACAACTATCGCCAGGATTTCACCTGGGCAGGTAACCGCAACTCGCAGAACGTGATCGCCGAGACGCGCGGTATTACCGGCAACAACCTGGTGATCGGCGCCCACTTCGATACCTACTTCGGCCGCCCCACCCTGCAGGGCCTGGACGACAACGCCTCGGGCGCCGGCGTGCTGACGGAGATCGCCCGCAACCTGGCGGGGCTTTCCTTCGAGGACGGCGTGACCTTCATCGGCTTTGGCGCAGAAGAAGAAGGTCTCAGGGGCTCGCGCGCCTACGTCGCCTCCCTGGACGCCGAGGCACGTGCCCGCCTGACCGGCATGATCAACATCGACAGCCTGATCACCGGCGACATGATGTACGCCCACGCCGGCTCCGACAGCGTTGCCGCGCCAGAGCTGGCGTCGCTGCGCGAACACACCTTCCGCATCGCCGAGGAGCTGGGCATCGACCTGCACACCAACCCAGGCCTCAACGCCGGCTACCCGGCAGGCACCGGCTGCTGCAGCGACGCCGAAAGCTTCGAGGGGCTGGGTATTCCGGTGCTGTTCCTGGAAGCCACCAACTGGGAAATCGGCGCCCTCGATGGTTATGACCAGACCACCAACCCGGCCATCCCAGGCGGCGCGACCTGGCACAACCCGGCCCTCGACAACGAGACCGTGCTGGTCGGCGCTTTCGGCGAGGAGCGCATCGCACAACGCCTACGTGACTATTCCCGGCTGCTGACCCGCCTGGTGCTGGAAGCCACCAACACCGACCTGCGCTACGCGGCACAATCCGGCGGCGCCATGCTGGGCACCCTGGAAGACACCCTGGCACGCCAGCAGCAGACCCACCAGCAACTGCTCGAACGCCGCTGGCAGACCCTGCGGGCCACACCGCGCGAAGTCGGCAGCGTCGACGGCAGCGTTGGCGTGGAAGGCCAGCTCTCGCCCAGCGGCGGCTTCGATAGCCCGCTGGATCAGCGCTCGCGCCAGGCTACCGCCTATATATTCGGCGACACCCAGCTCAGCGAGTGGCTGAACCTTGGCGCCGGCCTGAGCTTCACCCGCGGCAAGGATGACCTGCAGCACGGCGGCAAGGTCGAGAGCGATACCTGGCAGGTGGGCCTCTATGCGCTGCTGAGCAATGCCGGACCGCTGTGGCTGAATGCCGACATCAGCGCGGGCCTTACCCGCTTCGACCTGGACCGTTCGGTGTTCATCCAGGGCAACGCTGGCGGGCCCGTATTGCTCAACCAGCAGCTCTCCGGCGAGACCGACGCGACTTTCTGGGGCGCGCGCCTGCTCGGTGGCTATGACCTGCTCTTCGGCGACTGGCGTACCGGCCCGCAAGTGGGCATCGACTATCGCCACTACAAGCTCGACGGTTTCAGCGAAAAGTCCACGCAACGCACTGCCCTGCGCTTCGATGACGAACGTTTCGACTCCATGGAGCTGAGCCTCGGCTGGCAGGTGCGCGGCCACTTCGCCCTGGATGGGGCGATGCGCCTGCAGCCCTACGCAAGCCTGGCCTGGATCGAGGAACTGGGCGATGGCATGAGCGAGGACTTCGTGGTGACCAGTCTCGCCGATGGCTCGGCGCGGCGCGTGGCCAATGGCCTTGAGAACGACAAGCACTTCGCCCGCGCGCGCCTGGGCGCACAATTGGCTGTCAGCGAAGCCTTTGCCGTCTACGCCGAGGCCAATGCACGTCTACAGCACGACAATGGTGACCAGGCCGGTTACACCCTGGGCCTGCAGTACCTGTTCTGATATGACGAGGCGAGTGCCGGACGCCTAGGCTTCCGGCACTCGCTGCTGACGTTCAGACGCCAGCAATGCCTGTAAATCCTCAGTGACCGGCATCGCTTGAAAGGCACTGACCCGCGCCCGTCCGGTGTTGCCGACGGGTACCCAGATGCGCGAGAACAACAGCGCCGCCAGGATGCGCGGCACTTGCCCAAGCACCTCACGCACATCCCCTTGTTGCCAGCCGGCGCGCAGCATCAGCCAATGTGAACGTGCATGCAGCCATGGGCGACGCTGGGTGAGGATGTGTGCCCGCTCCAGCCAGACCAGCGCTGCGGCGCTGCGGCGGGCAGCCAGTTCGTGCAATGCCTGGTTGAAGGCTTCGTCGACGGCTTCTTGCAACTTCATGGCAGCCTCCTTATTTGCGCAACAGGCGCAGGCCGTTGAATACCACCATCAGGCTGACGCCCATGTCGGCGAACACCGCCATCCACATGGTCGCCTCGCCCGCCAGGGTCATGCCCAGGAAGATCGCCTTGATGCCCAGCGCCAGAACGATGTTCTGCAGCAGGATCGCGTGGGTCTGCCGGGAAAGACGGACGAAAGCAGGGATCTTGCGCAGATCGTCGTCCATCAGTGCGACATCTGCCGTCTCGATCGCCGTATCTGTGCCAGCGGCGCCCATGGCGAAACCGATCTCGGCCCTGGCCAGCGCCGGGGCATCGTTGATGCCATCGCCCACCATGCCGACCACCTTGCCGCGCGCCTGGCTCGCCTCGATCCAGGCCAGTTTGTCCGCCGGCAAGAGGTCGCCGCGCGCCTCATCGACGCCAACCTGCCCGGCGATGGCCGCGGCGGTGTGGGCGTTGTCGCCGGTGAGCATGCAGGTACGCACGCCCAGCTCGTGCAGTTCGGCGATCGCCTCGCGACCGGTCTGGCGCACCGTATCAGCCACAGCGAAGAGCATCAGGGCGCGCTGCTCGTCACACAGCACCACCACGCTCTTGCCCTGGCGCTCCAGTGCTTCGAGGCGCTGCTCCAACTGCGCCGAGCAGAGACCGAGATATTCGACCAGGCGGTGATTGCCCATATACAGCAGCCTGCCATCGATAAGGCCTTTGCTGCCGCGCCCCGGCAGCGCTTCGAAGTTCTCGACGTCGAGCAGTGCCTGCCCCTGTTCTTCAGCCCGCAGGGCCAGCGCCCTGGAAACCGGGTGGTCGGAGCGCGCCGCCAGGCTCGCCGCCCAAACCGCATGCACGGACTCCTCCACCTCCAGTAGGTGGAGACTGTCGGTCTGCACCGGCTTGCCGTGGGTCAGGGTGCCGGTCTTGTCCAGCGCCAGCAAGGCCAGGTGGCGGCCATTCTCCAGATACACGCCGCCCTTGATCAGGATGCCCTTGCGCGCCGCCGCCGCCAGGCCGCTGACGATGGTCACCGGAGTGGAAATCACCAGCGCGCAGGGGCAGGCCACCACCAGCAACACCAGGGCGCGGTAGACCCAGTCGAACCAGGCGCCACCGCTAAGCAGCGGCGGCAACACCGCCACCGCCAGGGCGAAGGCGAAAACCACAGGGGTATAAATGCGCGAGAATTGGTCGACGAAGCGCTGGGTCGGTGCACGCGAGCCCTGCGCCTCCTCTACCGCATGGATGATGCGCGCCAGCGTGGTGTCGCGCGCCGCGGCAGTCACGCGGAACTCCAGCGAACCTGCCTCGTTGATGGTGCCGGCGAAGACGGGATCGCCCGCACGTTTTTCCACCGGTAGGCTTTCCCCGGTGATCGGCGCCTGGTTGACCGTCGAGCTGCCGCCGACCACCTCGCCATCAAGGCTGATACGCTCGCCCGGACGAACGCGCACCACGGCGCCGAGGGCGATGGCCTGCACGTCGATTTCCTGCCAGCTGCCGTCGGTCTGTTTGACCGTGGCGCGCGGCGGCGCCAGGTCCATCAGGCCGCGGATGGCGTTGCGTGCCCGATCCAGCGAACGCGCCTCGATCAACTCGGCCAGGGTGAACAGCACCATCACCATCGCCGCCTCCGGCCACTGGCCGATCAGCACTGCACCCGTCACGGCGATGCTCATCAGGGCGTTGATGTTGAGGTTGCGGTTCTTCAGGGCGATCCAGCCCTTCTTGTAGGTATTCAGCCCACACAGACCGATGGCAGCAAGGGCCAGCATGGCCACCAACCAGTCCGGCCCGAGCGCGGCGAAATGCACTACCTCCGAAGCGGTGGCCACCACTGCGGCCAGCGCAAGCGGCCACCAGGGCTTCTTCGCCGGCGCGGCGGCCGGCTGTTGAGCAGCGCCTTGATCCTCCACTTGCGGGGTGAAGCCCAGCGCCTGGATCGCAGGCACCACCTGGGCCAGCGCCCCTTCGTCATGGCTGACGACGAGCACGCGCTGCAGCAGATTGAATTGCAGGCCCGCCACGCCAGGCAGCCGGCCCAGCGCATCGCGGATCAGGCGTTCCTCCGTCGGACAGTCCATCTGCTCGATGCGGATGCGGGTGGTCACCGCCCCGTCCAGCGGCTCGACGACGGACGCCTGAAGCGCCGGCTCATGGTCATGCTCGTGGCGGGTGGGTGGCTGTTGGTGCGAGTGATCGCAGCAGCGGCTCATGGCAAGTCTCCGTCAGGTCTCTGTTGCGAAGTACACACCCTGTAGTCACTATAGGGTCAAGCACCCACGGAGGCGATCGCATGAAAATCGGTGAATTGGCGAAGAAGGCCGGCTGCCAGGTGGAAACCGTGCGCTATTACGAGCGCGAGGGGCTGCTGCCGGCGCCCGCGCGAAGCGAAGGCAATTACCGCCTGTACGGCGACGAGCACCTGGAGCGCCTGGTGTTCATCCGCAATTGCCGGACGCTGGACATGACTCTGGAAGAAATCCAGCGGCTGTTGGCCCTGCGCGACCTGCCCCATGAGAGCTGCGCCGGCATCAACAGCCTGGTGGACGAACATATCGAGCACGTGGAGGCGCGCATCACCAGTCTGCTGGCGCTGCGCGACCAGCTAAGCGAACTGCGCGACCGCTGCAATGGCCCGCAGGAGGCGGAGGACTGCGGCATCCTGCGCCAGCTCAATGTCAGCGGCGGCGTGCAGCCCTTGCCCGATGACGGCCATACCCACGTCGGCAAGAGCCACTCGCACTGAGGGCAGTCACTGCGGCTTGCGAAAGACGTAGAACAGATTCGGTTCGCTGATCAGGTAGAGATTGCCCGCGTCATCGGTCGCCACCCCCTCGGCCTGCGGCACGCTGTGTTGCAGGCCATGCTGGCCGCGCAGCAGTGACAGGGTGCTGACCGGCTTGCCTGCGGCATTCAGCTCGATCACCAGGCGCGATTCGTCCGACAGGGCCAGCAGATGACCGGTCGCCGTATCGAAGTCGAGGCTGGAGAGGTCGCGCACGAACAGCCGGGCATCGCGCTTGGGATCGGTATTGACCTGCAGCGCCAGCGGCTTGCTGTCGTCGACATGCGGGAAGCCGAGCACTTCGAAGATGCGCACCGGGTCGCGCTCCTTGGCCACCAGCAGGCGCTGGTTCTGCGCGTCGTAGGCAAGGCCTTCGAAACCCTTGTTGCCGTTACGACCGATACCCAGCGAAAGCTGTTGGAAGTCGGCGGCATCAATCACCCGCGTGGCGCCATCGATACGCACCTTGACTAGGCGCTGCTCGCGCTCATCGGCAATCACATAGATGCCAGGCGCCACATATTCGATGGCCTCGGGATCACCAAACCCTTCGAGGTCGATGGTGCGCAGCAGGTCGCCCTGCAGGCTCAGCTCGATCACCTTGGCCGGCTTGTTGGTGACGCTGAACAGGCTGCGCCGGTCCGGGTCGTAGGTCAGCGCCGAGACGTCGCTGATATCGGCGATGGGCTTGGCCTCAATCACTACGCGGTAGTCGCCCAGCCACAACGACTGCCCGCGCCATTGCGCGCCATGCTGCCATTCCTGCACGGAGAACCAGGCTCTTTCGAACAGCCGGTACTGCTGGCCCAGGACAGCGGTGAGCACCAGCACGAAAAGCAGCAGATACAGCCAGGGATTGATGGAGAGCAGACGACGCATGGTGGATTACTCTGACTAACACAAAAAAGCCCGCCACGAACTGACGTGGCGGGCGGGCTGGGGGCATCGCGATCAGTTGATCAGCTCGACGCGATCCACATCGATCTCGCGGCTGTTGAAGTCCTTGTCGACTTCACCGGTCAGACGCACCTTGGCGGTTTCCGAAACTTGCTGACCCGGCCAGTCTTCATCGTCAATCTCGACCTGGATGGTGCCGGTGGCGTCCTTGAACTCGTAGAGCTCGTCCTGCAGGCGCTTGACGATCTGGCCTTCCAGTACCACGTGAGTATCGTCGGCAGCTTCCAGCGCGGCGGACACGGTGGTGACCTGCGGGGTGGCGCCCGGGCCGGTGTAGCCAGTGGCGAAAGCGGCAGTGCTGAGCAGCGGCAGAACCATCAGAGCGAGAGCGGTACGTTTCATGGTGTGAACCTCGTTGTTCGTAAGTGACGGGGTCAGATTAGTGCCGCTAGCTGAAGCCAGACTGAATCGCCGCTTAAGCCAAGCTGAATCCACCATCACTCGCTGGCAAGCGGTACCGGCTCGCTGAAGACAGAGTGAAAAGGTTGGTTCGACAACGAAGACGCTGTCCTCGTCGTCTCTGGCGGGGCTGCCTGACGCTCCCAATGTCTGGGGGCGATCTGTACCAGGCCCGCCGCGTCTACTAGCGCTTACAGCACGCGGCTGCTGAAGCGACTGTGACCGACCAGCTCCAGCTCCAGCTCGTCGCCCTTGTTCAGGGCGCCGACGCCGACCGGCGTGCCAGTGAGAATCACGTCGCCCGGCTGCAGGGCGAAATGCCCGGCCATGTGCTGGATCATGGCGATGATGGGGTTGAGCATGTCGCGGCTGTTGCCGTCCTGGCGGGTCTCACCGTTGATGACCAGGCGAATGCCGATATCGGCCAGGTCCTCGATGGCATCGCCCGGCACGAAGGGCGCCAGTACGCAGGCACCATCGAAACTCTTGGCGATTTCCCAGGGGTAGCCCTTCTCCTTGAGCTTGGCCTGCACGTCGCGCAGGGTCAGGTCCAAAGCCGGGGCGAAGCCGCTGATGGCGTCGCGCACTTCCTCGGCATCGGGCCTCGATGACAGTGGCTTGCCGATCAGCACGGCGATCTCCGCCTCGTAGTGCACCGAGCCGCGATCATCGGGAATGCTGAAACCGCTATCGAGCGGCACCACGCAGGAGCCCGGCTTGATGAACAGCAACGGCTCGCTGGGCACCGGGTTGTTCAGTTCCTTGGCGTGCTCGGCGTAGTTGCGGCCGATGCAGACGACCTTGCCGAGCGGGAAGTGGACGGTGGTACCGTCGACGTACTGGTGCTGATAGCTCATCACCGACTCCTGTGTTGTTCGTATTGTGGGCATCGCGGCTTGTGGCCGGAGCCGTACCTTAATACGAAAGATGCTGCCGGAGTTAGCGCTTAGCGAAGCCTGAATGCTGCGCGGTGTCGCGCCGGGCACAGCCCCACCTGTGGGAGCGGACTTGTCCGCGAATGAATGGCCGGGATCGATCAGGTGAGCATGTCGGCAATTTCACAGGGAAACCGCCAGGCAGGCTTCAAAGAGCAAAAGCTTCGCGGACAAGTCCGCTCCCACCAAGGGCCCCAGGGGTTGGCTGGAGCGGTTCATACAGCTCCAGCTTGCTACCCCTTATGCCGGCGCAGCCCTATTAGTTAAAGATCTTGCCGGGGTTCATGATGCCGTTGGGATCGAACACCGCCTTGATCGCCTTCATATAGGCGATCTCGGCTGGCGAGCGGCTGTATTGCAGGTAGTCGCGCTTGGTCATGCCAACGCCGTGCTCGGCGCTGATCGAGCCGTTGTATTTCTCGACGATCTCGAACACCCACTTGTTGACCACCGCGCACTTGGAGAAGAAATCCTCCTTGGCCAGGCTCTCGGGCTTGAGGATGTTCAGGTGCAGGTTGCCGTCACCGATGTGGCCGTACCAGAGCACGTCGAAATCCGGGTAGTTGGCCGAAACGATGTCGTCGATGTCCTTGAGGAAGGCCGGCACTTGGCCGACGGTCACGGAGATGTCGTTCTTGTAGGGCGTCCAGTGGCTGATGGTCTCGGAGATGTACTCGCGCAGCTTCCACAGGTTTTCCAGCTGCTGCTGGCTCTGGCTCATCACGCCATCGAGCACCCAGCCCTGCTCGACGCAGTGCTCGAAGGTCGCCAAGGCTTCGTTGGCCACGTCTTCGTTCAGCGCCTCGAACTCCAGCAGGGCGTAGAACGGCGTGCGGCTCTCGAACGGTGCCGGCACGTCGCCACGGCCGAGGATCTTTTCCAGGCAGCGGTCGGAGAAGAATTCGAAGGCGGTCAAGTCGAGCTTGCCCTGGAAGGCGTGCAGCACCGGCATGATCGAATCGAAATCCGGCGTGCCGAGCACCATCGCGGTGAGGTTCTTCGGCGCGCGCTCCAGGCGCATGGTGGCCTCGACGACGAAGCCCAGCGTGCCTTCGGCGCCGATGAACAGCTGACGCAGGTCATAGCCGGTGGCGTTCTTGATCAGATCGCGGTTCAGCTCCAGCAGCTCGCCGGTGCCGGTGACCACCTTCAGGCCGGCGACCCAGTTGCGGGTCATGCCATAGCGAATCACCTTGATTCCGCCGGCATTGGTGCCGATGTTGCCGCCAATCTGACTGGAACCGCTTGAAGCGAAATCCACCGGGTAATAAAGGCCCTTCTCTTCGGCGAACATCTGCAGCTGCTTGGTCACCACGCCCGGCTGGCAGACCACGGTGCGGTCGTATTCGTTGAATTCGACGATGCGGTTCATGTAGTCGAACGACACCACCACCTCGCCATTGGCCGCCACCGCAGCGGCGGACAGGCCGGTGCGACCGCCCGACGGCACCAGCGCGATCTTGTGCTGATTGGCCCAGCGCACGATGGCCTGCACCTGCTCGGTGGTCTTGGGGAAGACGATGGCCGAAGGTGCCGGAGCGAACTGCTTGGTCCAGTCCTTGCCGTAGGTTTCCAGGGAATCGGCATCGGTCAGCACCTTGCCGGGCTCAACCAGGGTCTTCAGCTCTTCGATCTGGGCGGGGGTGGTCATCTACGGAACTCTCAAAGGATTCATGGTCGCCCTGAGAACCATTCAGGTCGCAACCGAGCATTGAAAAAGGCGAACATGCTAGCATACGCACCCCGTGAATCGAGCCATGCAGCGATCTGCGGGCGCTGGCTGAGTTTCTCGGCCCTTCCCTGAAAACACCCCTGGGACAACAGGTACTCCGATGAGCAAGACCTCTCTCGACAAGAGCAAGATCAAGTTCCTTCTTCTCGAAGGCGTCCACCAGAATGCCGTAGACACGCTGAAGGCCGCCGGCTACAGCAACATCGAGTACCTCAAGACCGCGCTGTCAGGTGAAGAGCTGAAAGAGAAGATCGCCGACGCGCACTTCATCGGCATCCGCTCGCGCACCCAGCTGACCGCCGAGGTCTTCGATTGCGCGAAGAAATTGGTCGCCGTCGGCTGCTTCTGCATCGGCACCAACCAGGTCGACCTGGACGCCGCCCGCGAGCGCGGTATCGCCGTGTTCAACGCGCCCTACTCCAACACCCGTTCGGTAGCCGAACTGGTACTGGCCCAGGCCATCCTGCTGCTGCGCGGCATTCCCGAGAAGAACGCCTCCTGCCACCGCGGTGGCTGGATCAAGTCGGCGGCCAACTCCTTCGAGATCCGCGGCAAGAAGCTGGGCATCATCGGCTACGGCTCCATCGGCACCCAGCTCTCGGTACTGGCCGAAGCCATGGGCATGCAGGTGTTCTTCTACGACACCGTGACCAAGCTGCCGCTGGGTAACGCCACGCAGATCGGCGACCTGTACGAGCTGCTGGGCCTGTGCGACATCGTCTCGCTGCACGTACCGGAGCTGCCGTCCACCCAGTGGATGATCGGCGAGAAGGAAATCCGCGCCATGAAGAAGGGCGGCATCCTGATCAACGCCGCACGCGGCACCGTGGTCGAGCTGGACCACCTGGCTCAGGCGATCAAGGACGAGCACCTGATCGGCGCGGCCATTGACGTATTCCCGGTCGAGCCCAAGTCCAACGACGAGGAGTTCGAGAGCCCGCTGCGTGGCCTGGATCGCGTGATCCTGACCCCGCACATCGGTGGTTCCACCGCCGAAGCGCAGGCCAACATCGGCCTGGAAGTCGCCGAGAAGCTGGTCAAGTACAGCGACAACGGTACCTCCGTGTCCTCGGTCAACTTCCCGGAAGTCGCCCTGCCGGCGCACCCTGGCAAGCACCGCCTGCTGCACATCCACGAAAACGTGCCGGGCGTGATGAGCGAGATCAACAAGGTGTTCGCCGACAACGGCATCAACATCTCCGGCCAGTTCCTGCAGACCAACGACAAGGTCGGCTACGTGGTGATCGACGTCGACGCCGACTACTCCGACCTGGCGCTGGAGAAACTGCAGCAGGTCAACGGCACGATCCGCAGCCGCGTGCTGTTCTAAGCCGGAGCTGCTGCGCGTCGGCGATACGGCGTTGGGAACGACCTCGGAGATGCTCATTTACTGACGTAAACTCCGCTCTCCGCGGTCGCTCCCGCCTTGTCTCGCTCTAGCTCGCGAGCCCCGGTGGTATGTAGAAATGAAAAAGGGAGGCCTCGGCCTCCCTTTTTCTTTGCCCGCGATTTGTCGGCGGGCAATTGTAGGAGCGAGCTCTGCTCGCGAAGCACCTGTTCGCGAGCAGAGCTCGCTCCTACAAGGCCACGGTGACGCCCTCGCCCGGCACTGGCGCAGCCTTCGTAATCCTAGGGTGCGCCGTGCGCACCGGCTAAAGGCCGCGACAGTTTCATGCCCCGGATTGCATCCGGGCTACATCAAGCCTGCTCCAACCGCGCCAGCTCGGCAGCCGCATCACCGAGCTGCGTTTCGTTGAACACCCTGATCCCGGCTCGCTTCAACAAGGCCGCGGTGACGCCTTCGCCCGGCACCCGCACGCCACTGAAGCTGCCGTCGTAGTTCTCCAGATTGCCGCACGATGGGCTGCGCGCCTTGAGCAGGGCCAGCTGGATGCCATGCTCGCGCACCAAGGCCAGCGCCTGCTCGGCGCCGTCGACAAAGGCGGCGGTAACGTCTTCACCGTCGATGGTCAGCACCGGCAGGCACCCGTCCAGCACCGCGCCGCCCTGGCCGCCCTGGATCTCCGCGGGCGCACGCGGCGTCGGCAGACCACCTGCCACCTCCGGGCACAGCGCTACCACCCGGCCCTGGTCCAGCCATTGCTGGAGCAGATCGAAGGGGCCATGGGCGCCACCGTCGTAGCGCACCCGGTGCCCGAGCAGGCAGCGGCTGACCAGTATCTTGTGCATCGACTCCCTCCCTCGCTCAGAGCACGTCCGTGCCGCGGCGCCGGAACCAGCCTGTCAGCGACAGCCGCTCGCGGGTGGCGGGCAGCACCTCATGGGGCATCTCTCCGGAAAGAAACAGCGCCAGGGTGCCCGCCTGCGGCAGCACGTCATGCTCGCGCCCGTCACTCAGGTACAGGCGCAGCGCGCCGCCCTGTTCAGCCTGCCAGTTGTCGTTCAGGTACAGCACCGCCGAGACCGTGCGCCGATCATCGTCACGGAAGCGGTCGAGATGGCGCAGATAGAAAGCGCCCGGCTCGTAGCAGGCAAAATGGCACTCGAAATCCTCGAGCCCGAGAAACAGCTCCTGATTCAGCGTCTGGCGCAGGTCGTCCATCAACTGCATATAGTGGTCACAGGCCTCGCTCTCGCCTGGCTCCAGCCACTGGATACGATCCCCGCGAATGCCTTCCTGCACCTGCTGGGCGCTGCCACGGCCAACACTGGCCGCGCTCAGCTCACCACTGCGCTCACGCTTACGGCACTCGCTGGCCAGTTCGCGGGTCAGAATCTCAGGGGCGAACAACGCCCGTTGCGACCAGCCCTGGCTGGCGAGGTCGTCTATAAGGTTAGAAAAGATGTCTTGCTGGCAGGGTTCGGTCATGGCGGCGATTGTACAGCGCCGGATGGCCGCTAGACATAGCTCGACAAGCCCCTGTCAGCCACCGAAAATAACCGGCCGCAGCAGCCTGCGGCCGGCTGGGAAAGTTTGCCAAGGAGTTCTCGATGCGCGTTCTGTTTGCCCTGTTGCTGATTGGCCTGAGCTGGCCGGCCCTGGCCGACGATCACCTGCGCCTGTACCAGGCTGCGGGCTGGCCGCAACAGCGCGAACATTTCAACCAGGCACTCGACGCCGCCCAGCAGCGCTACCGCAGCACACTGCCACCGGCGGTGTTCCAGGCGCTGGTGGATAACAGCAACCGCCGCTTCGCCGCTGCCGCCATCGATCAGCGCGCGCAGAATAGCCTACGCGTGGAGCTGGCCGACCCGCAGCCGGCGCTGGCCTTTTTCGAATCTGCGCTGGGTCGCAAGATCGTCGCCGCCGAGACGCTGGCTACCCGCAGCGATCAGTTGGCGAAGTACGCCAACGGCCTGCCGCGCACCGACGCCGACGCCACCCGTCGCCTGCTGATTCGTCACCTGGCCCAGGCCATTCCCGCCAAGGAGGCTGGCGCCGAGGTCAGCCTGGCACTGGCCGGCGTGGCGGCCGACAGCCTCAGCCAGATGATTCCCGGCCTGCTTGGCGGAGGCCAGGCCCAGGGGCTGCTCAATGGCCAGCGCGAGCGCCTGATGGCGCAGATCGAGCAGGATCTCGACAACACCCTGCTGCATGTCTATCGCGAGCTGAGCGACCCGGAGCTGGAGCAATTCGTCGAATTCGCTCAGTCCGACGCCGGCAAGGCCTATTACCAGGCCGCCCTGCAGTCGCTGCGCGCCGGCCTGGCCGTGGGCATGAGCACCAACGAGCTGGAGCCCGCGCCCCAGGGCATCTGAAGCCAGCGTGAGTGGGGCCCTCATGTAGGCGCGAATTCATTCGCGATTCTTGCGGTTCCGGCGCTAATGCCCATCGCGGATAAATCCGCTCCTACCTTTATCTGGCAGCACATGACCACGGAGCCTTCGCCGCAGGAGCTGAAATGCGACGCCCCCTTGTAGGAGCGAATTTATTCGCGATTCTTGCAGTTCCGGCACTAACGTCCATCGCGGATAAATCCGCTCCTACCTGAGGCCGCAGGGAATCACGCCAGTCGCTCGCGCAGGAAATCGAAGTAACGCCGCCGCAGCGCCTCGTTCTCATTGGCCAGATGATGGCGCGCCTCGGTCAGGCGCAGAACCTCGGGCTGGCGGAACTTGTCCTGCAGGACCTCGAGGTTATAGCGCCAGTCCACCGTCATATCCGCCTCACCCTGAATGATCAGCGGGCTGTGTTCACTGCGCCCGGCCGCCTCGATCTTCGGCACCCACTGAGCCAACGCACCGACCCAGGAGGTCGGCAGGCTGCGCGGCTGCAGCGGGTCGAGGTTGTGCACGAAATCGATGAAGGTGGCGTCGCTGGAGTTGTCGCTGAAGCGCCGCGGGATCTCGCGCACGAAAGGGCTGAGCAGGCGATAGCTGAGCTTCGACCAGCCCCAGGCACGCGGCCGCACCAGCGGCGCGAGGAGGATGCTCTGCCCCAGCTCCGGCCGTTTGCCATCGGCGAGCAGATAATCCAGCAGGATCGCCCCGCCCGTGCTCTGGCCACACAGATGCCAGGGTTGTGGCAGCCCGAGCTCGCCGGCCTGCTCGAACAGGCCACTGAGAACCTGCTGATATTCGGCGAAGTCACTAATGCTGGCGCGTGCACCGCTGGACAGTCCATGCCCCGGAAGGTCGCAGGCAAGCACGGCGAAATTCATGCTCAGCGCCCAGTCGACCACGTGCCGATACAGGCCCATATGGTCGTAATAGCCATGCAGCAACAACAGGGTGCCCTGCGGCTCGGCTGGCGCCCACAGCTGCACGGCGATCTGGTAGCCGGCGGCATTGAAGCTGCCGAGGCGGTTGTCCAGACCGGCAAAGCGCGCAGCCAGGTCGAAACCGTAGAAACTGCGATAGGCCTGCAGTGCGGGCAAATCCAGGCGTGCTGCGGCCAAGGGTCGCAGCAGAGGGCGTAGTTGATCGGGCTGAAACGGCTCTGACATAAGGCTTTCCATCAATTGCGGGCGAATGTTGGGCGATCCCCGCGACAACTCCTCGAATGCTGCGATATTCAGCTGCCAGGCGCATCGTGGCAAGCTACACGCCCTTTTTCGCCTGGCCCGATCATGCCCTGCCCGTCCCGCAAGAACCTGCTCATCGCCCTGCTCACCCTGGCCTCGCTGGTCGGTCTGGCGCTGGCCTACCGCTGGTTCGAAACGCGCTACCTGCGCACCTTCGACGAACGCACGGCGGTGTTCTCCGGCGCCGAGCTGCAGCTGCCCGCCGAACTGAGCGGCTCCGGCACGATCCGCCTGGTGCACTTCTGGGACCCAGCCTGCCCGTGCAACGTCGGTAACCAGCAGCATCTCGCCGAGCTGATCGAACACTATGCGCCGCAAGGCGTGCAGTTCCATGTCGTACAGAAGCCCGGTAGCCAGGGCCGCCTACCCGCCGAACTGGCCGCGCTGCAGCCCTTGGGTGAACTGCCCGGCAGCACCAACCTGCCGGCCAGCCCCGCCGTGGCGATTTGGGACAGGCAGGGCCGACTGGCCTACTTCGGCCCTTACAGCGAAGGCCTGGTGTGCAACTCGAGTAACAGCTTCATCGAACCCATACTCGAAGCGCTGGCAGCCGGGCGCAAGGTGGATGCCAGCAACACCCTGGCGGTGGGCTGCTTCTGTGAGTGGGCCGAACCCGACGCCGAATGACCCGTAGGGTGGGTTAGCGACGCTCATGGCAAATCGCACAGGCGCCGCGCAGGTAGCGTCGCGTAACCCACCAGGCGGTAGATCGCGTTGCGCCGGCGGTGGGTTACACCGCAGCTGATATGGCGAATCGCCTGATAAGTGCGACAGGT
>NZ_JADTQG010000007.1 GCF_016008875.1 Ectopseudomonas mendocina | reverse complement strand
TCGGGCAACACTGGCGCGTTCAGCGACAAGAACGCCGGACAGGACAAGTCGGTGACTGGTTCGGGCATCGCCCTGACCGGCGAAGAGGCCAATAACTACGCCTTCGACACCGATGCCGAGATCGGCAAAGCGGACATTGACCGCAAGGTCCTGACTGCCATTGTCGATATTGCCGACAAGCCCTTCGATGGTCGTAATACGGCGGTTATCCGCGACATCGCGCTCGACGGCCTCATCGACGGCGATGCCGTGGTGGTCACGGGTGAAGCCACCTTTGCTACTCCGGCTGCGGGGCAGGGCAAGACAGTGCATGTCTCCGATTTGCAATTGCTGGGTGACGATGCCGCCAACTACCAGTTGGCCGATCAGCCGGTAGTCGGCGTGGCCAGCATCCGGCAGCCGTTTCAGCCGCCGGCCGGTCTGATCAATACACCGGAAGGTGCCAATGGTACTGGCGACGCGGTCAAGCGACCTGACAACCAGACGGTCGTGAGGGCGCCAGCCTCGGTTCAACCGCTGTCGTCGACGGCACTGTTCAGCGATACGCCGAGCCTGGCAACCAACCCTGTGGGCATGAGCGCGGGCGATACCTTGGTCCTGCAGGATGCGGTGCTTTCGGGTAATGGCCGGATGAGCCTGGCGTTGGCCGAAGGGCGCTCCGAGCCCGCAGTACGCAAGAGCCTGGACATCTACCGCACCCGTGCAGGCGAGCCGCTACGTGGCGAGGGGCAGTACGCTGCCACTGACCTGGGCAACAGCATCACGCTCGAGCTGGCTGACACTGGCAGTCGCCAGGCACCGGTCCTGCAGCGTGCAGGTGCCAAATCGGCCGAAGGTTCGGTAGCGCTGGCCAACGGGCAGCGCCTGAGCCTGCAGGTGACGCTGATGAATGATGGTGTGCTGTTGGTTCAGGTGCCGCCACTGGCCAATGATCTCGACAGCGACGAGTTGGCCGCCTACGGCTTGGCCGTTGCCAAGAAGCGTCTGGGCGTCAGCGTTCGCAGCATCGAGACGGTGGTGGTCGAGCATGCGCTCAGGCAGGCCGAGGTCGCGACTGAAACTCACATGGAAATAGCCAGTCGTTGACCTGTCGCCCCCGGCGTCCCATGCCGGGGGCATCTCCTTTCTTGAGGGAATGCCCGGTTTCTACGGGCATTGCCACTTTCCACTTCCGGGTATATCCCCTAGTGCACTGGCCTGCTGTGTGTATCGCAAGGTGTTCGATCTTGTGTTCGCCATGCGGCTTTTCTTTGCTAGGCAATCGAAAAACCATCGGTCGCTACTCAGGTATCTATCCTCGCCGAGCATTTCTGACGAGTGTGGCTGGCCATACCAGCGCCACGCTGAGAAAAAGCCTCGGCACATCCCTGCTGTGCAGGAATCTTGTTTTGTGAGTGCTGCCTGAGCATTTCTAGCCGTTAGGACTATTTGAGGCCCTACACAAAAGGCTTCGCCCCAAAGACATTGGCACAATGCCACCGTCTGGACTACTCTCTGGTCACCGGGCTAACGAAGTGGCCTACAGGCAGGACGCCGACCCCACACACTTCGTTAGCTCGGTGTTCATTGCTTGCGCTGGCCGATATGAGGCGAGCGGAAAAACAAAGCCCTCCGAGAGAGGGCTTTGTCGTTTCTGCGATGCGCATCGCGTTTGATAAAGCATCCCTGCTGCTTTTCCATTCCCGCCCTTAACCGTCATTGCTGATTAGCCTAGGCGATATCTGGCGTTTTGCCGTGTCGCCTGCTCGCATCAGTCGGTGCGTTGAAGGTGCGACTTTCCCTCGCCACGGGCAATGAGATGTTCGGGCAGGTCGAGCAGGTCGGTGTCGTAGCTCTCCAGCTGTGGCGGGCGGCGTTCGAAGCGGGCGCCCAGTACCAAGAGGCAGGGCGTGAGCAGCAGGGTCAGTACGGTGGCGAACGCCAGGCCGCCGGCGATGGCGCTCGACAGTTGCGTCCACCATTGAGTCGAGGGGGCACCAAAACCAAGGCTTGGGGTTACCAGGTCGACGTTGATGCTGAGCACCATCGGCATCAGGCCGAGGATGGTGGTCACCGCGGTGAGCAGCACCGGGCGCAGGCGCAGGCAGCCGGTTTCCAGCGCCGCTTCGCGCGGCTGCAGGCCCTCAAGACGTAGCTGGTTGTAAGTGTCGATCAGGATGATGTTGTTGTTCACCACGATGCCGGCCAGGGCGATCAGGCCCATGCCGACCATGACGATGCCGAACGACTGGCCGTTGACCAGCAGGCCCATCAGCACGCCGGCAGTGGACAGGACGATGGCCGACAGCACCAGCGCCGCCTGGTAGAGGCTGTTGAACTGGGTCACCAGGATGATCGCCATGAGAAAGATGGCGACGACGAAGGCGGTCATTAGAAAGGTGGCGGCCTCACGCTGGTCGGCATCTTCGCCGGCAAATTGCACCTTGACCTCGGCCGGTACATCGCCGAGTGCTTCGCGCAGCGCCCTGAGACGTTCGTCGAGGCGGGCGCCTTCAGCTAGGTCTGCCTGCAGGGTGATGGTGCGATCGCCGTCGACGCGGCGCAGAGTGCCGACCTTGGGTGCCGGTTGCAGGTCGACGAAGTTGCTCAGCGGCACCTGGCCGGAAGGCGTGTTGAGCGTCAGGCGGCCGAGTTGGTCGAGCGAACGCCAGTTGCCGGGCAGGCGCACGCGGATGTCGACCTCATCGGTGGCATCCTCGGGTCGGTAGGTGGCCAGCTTCAGGCCGTTGGTGATCATCTGCACCGCGTTGCCGACGCTGAGCACATCGGCGCCGAAGCGCGCGGCGGCCTCGCGATCGACCTTGATGCGCCACTCGATGCCGGGCAGGGCGCGGTCGTCCTCGATATCGACGAAACCGCCGAGACGCTGCATTTCGCCGCGGATGCGTTCGACCCATTGCTCGCCCAGCGCCGGGTCCAGCGAGCTGATCTGCAGTTTCACCGGCTTGCCCTCCGTGGGCCCCTGTTCCTGCTTGCGAAATTCCAGAATGACGCCAGGAATACCTGCGGTGCGCTGGCTCATTTCGGCGAGAATCTCCTTGGCTGGCCGGCGCTGGTGCCAGTCGACGAACTGGAACTGCAGGGTGCCGATCACGTCGGCGCCGAGCTGGCCCTGCTGGCCTTCCGGCTGGGCCAGAGAGCGTGCATACAGCGCCTTGACTTCACGCATGCCGATCACCTGTTTTTCCACCTGCTGGAGCAGAGCGTCCTTCTCCTGCACCGACAGATCACCGCGGGCGCGCAGCCAGATCTGCGCGCTTTCCGGCTCGACGTCGGGGAAGAACTCCACGCCATGGTTGAAACGCCCGTAGCCGACATAGATCAGGGCGATCAGCGCCAGCATGCCGAGCAGGGTCAGGCCCGGGCGCTTGAGCAGCCTCGCAAGCAGGTTACGGTAGGCGTTGCCGGCGCGGTTGGCGGCGGGTGCTTGTGGACGTGCCTGGCCGCCAGTGACGGCACCGAGCACCGGCAGGAACACCAGCGCCATGGCCAGCGATGCCAGCAGGCAGAGAATTACCGTCGCCGGCAGGTACTTCATGAACTGGCCGACCACGCCGGGCCAGAACAGTAGCGGCAGGAACACCACCAGGGTGGTGGCGGTGGAGGCGATCACCGGCCAGGCCATCCGTGTGGCGGCGTTGGCCCAGGCCTGGCGCGGTGTCTGGCCCTGTTGCAGATAGCGGTCGGCCAGCTCGGAAACGACGATGGCGCCATCCACCAGCATGCCCGCCACCAGAATCAGGCTGAACAGCACCACGATATTTAGGGTGAAGCCGAGCATCCAGATCAGCAGGATGCCGCTGAGGAAGGCGCCGGGAATGGTCAGGCCGACCAGCAGCGCCGAGCGCATACCCATGCTCGCCACGACCAGAATCAGCACCAGAACGATGGCGGTCAGCACGTTGTTGAGGAGGTCGCCGAGCATGCTCTGCACCTCCTGCGACTGGTCCATGATGTAGCTGACTTCCACGCCCGGCGGCAGCAGGGGTTTGGCCTGTTCCATCAGCGCCTTGACCTGGTCGATGGTCTCGATGATGTTGGCGCCGCTGCGCTTGGCCACTTCCAGCACGATGGCCGGCTGGCCGTTGATGCGGGCGAAGCCGGTGGGGTCCTTGAAGGTGCGGCGGATGGTGGCCACGTCGGCAAAGGTGACCACGCTGGTGCCGACCACCTTGATAGGCATGCGCATCACGTCTTCGAGGTCTTCGATGACGCCGGGTACCTTCATGCTCATGCGGCCGGCGCCGGTATCCAGGCTGCCGGCGGCGACCAGGCGGTTGTTGCGGCTGACCAGATTGAACAGCTCGTTGTAGTCGATGCCGTAGCTGTCCAGCACCTGCGGGTCGACGACGATTTCCAGCAGGTCTTCGCGGTCGCCACCGATTTCCACCGACAGCACCTCGGCGATGCCCTCGATGTTTTCCTTCAGGCGCCGGGCGATGTACACCAGTTCGGTTTCGGCAATCGGCCCGGACAAGCCCACCGACAGCACCGGGAACAGCGCCACGTTGACCTCGGTGACGGTCGGCTCGTCGGCCTCCTCGGGCAGCTTGCTGCGCGCGGTGTCGACCTTCTCGCGCACGTCGGCCAGCGCCACCTTGGCGTCGAAGCCGGCATCGAACTCCAGGATCACCGAGGCGTGACCCTCGCTGGACATCGAGCGCATTTCCTTGACCCCTTCCAGGCTGCGCAGCTCCTGCTCCAGCGGGCGCACCAGCAGGCGCTCGCCATCTTCCGGGCTGATGCCTTCGAGGGTCACCGAGACGTAGATCATCGGGATGGTGACGTCGGGATTGGACTCCTTGGGCATGGCGACGTAGGCCACCAGCCCGCCGCAGAGCAGGAACAATAGGATCAGGATGGTGGTGCGGCTGCGGTCGAGCGCGGCGGCGATCAGTGCGTGCATTTCAACTGCCCTCGGCCGCGAGTTGCGCATTCACCTGCTGGCCGGGCTGGACGAAGCCCTGGCCAAGGGTGATCAACGCCACCTTGGACGGCAGGCCGCTGACCCAGGCGCCCTGGTTGTCGACGCTGATCAGCTCGACCGGGGTGAACTCCACGCGCTGCGCATCGTTGACCCACTTGACGCCGTGGCGGCCGTTTTCGTCCAGGCTGAGCAGGGCGGGGGAAAGACGATGAGCCATGGCTTCGCCGGTCTGGATATGCAGCGTGGCGCTGGCACCGGCCAGGCGCAGGCCGTCCGGGTTGTCCACCTTGACCTCGATGCGGAAGCTGCGCGAGCCCGGGTCGGCGGCGGCAGCGATGAAGTGCAGTTCGCCCTGCAGCGTGCGGCCGTCGAGCAGCTCCACTTTCACCGGCTGGCCCAGTTCGAGCTGGGTCACCTGCTGCTGGGCGATCTGCGCGCTGACCTTGAGGCGGTCGATGTCCACTAGGGTCAGCAGGCTCTGGCCGGGTTGAACGAAGTCGCCCAGCTCGACCATGCGCTGGTCGTAGATGCCGGCGAACGGTGCCCTGATCTTGGTGTTGCGTTGCTGCAGGCGGGCGCTGTCGAGTTCGGCGCGGGCCTTGGCCAGCTCGCTCTCCAGGCGCATCAGTTCGTTGGCCGAAACCAGGCTGCGCTCACGCAGGCGTTTGGCCGCGGTGACGTCGCTTTGCCGCTGACGAACATCGGCCTCGCTGCGCGCGACCTGGGCCGGACGGTCATCAGGCGAGAGGCTGAGCAGCACCTGGTCGGCGGCGACGCGGTTGCCCTTGTCCTGATCCAGATTCTGCACGCTGCCGCTGACCTGGGCGCGCAGTTCCACGCGGCGCCAAGCCTCGATCTGTCCCTGCACCACATGCTGGCGCTGCATGGGCTGAGCTGCCAGCCACGTCACTTCTACACGGGCGAGTTCGGCGCTCGTGGCCGGTTTATCGGGTTCGGCCTGTACCTCGTCGCGCGCGACGAAGCGGTCGCCGCTGAGCAGCCAGAGCAGCAGCACGATGGCGATGATGACGGCGATGATCCAGGGACGTTTGCTGAGTTGCGCGAACATGGCGATGGCTTACTCGTTGGTGGCGGGCGCTGCCAGCAGCGCGGCGGCCTGGCCCTGCAGGCCGGCGATGATGAAGTCGGTAACGCGGTCGAAGTACGCGCCCAGTTCGATGTATTCGGCCCAGTGCGCGAAACCGCCGGAGGCGATGCGCGTCATGACGCCGTTAACGCAGGCCTCCACGCCCCACAAAAGGTGTTGGCAGTGCGCGGGGGAGAGCTGCAGGTCGCTGAAGCTGTCTTGCAGAAGGCCGCTGAACAGCTTCATGTAATGGCCTTCCAACTCGACGAACTGGGCGCGGTAGGGCGCCTCCAGGCGCTCCTGAAAGGCCGGGCGGTCACACAGCAGGCAAAGCTGCGCCTGCAGTGGGTCAGCCTGCAGCAATTCGAAGGCGCGGCGAATGACCCGGCGCATGGCAGTTTCCGTGGGCGCGTTGCGGGCGATGTCCTGCAGCTCGGCCAGGTGCTGGCGCGAACAATCCAGCACCAGGCGCGCATAGAGCGCTTCCTTGCTGGAGAAGTGCTTGTAAACGGTGCCTTTACCGATGCCGGCATGGCGCGCCACCTCGGCAATGGTGACGCGATCCCAGGAGTGATTCTGGAACAGCTGGCGGGCGGCTTCGAGCAGAGCGCTTTCGCGTTGCTGGAAGAGTTGATCCTGGTAGCGCATGGGCTTTCCACCAAAGATTGTGACCGGTGGTCATGCTATGACTGTTGGTCACGATGCGGCAAGGTGGGAGTTGTAACAAGGAAATTGCGGCTAGCGCATCAAACGCTTTCGTGTAGGAGCCCGCCTAGGGGCGAAGTTGTTAGTTTTGCGGGGTGTTGTCGAACGCTTCGCAGCGGGGCGCCGGTTCTACACGTCAGTGGCGCCTGCGCTGTTCTTGTGTGGCAGTCCCGCCACGGGGCGGGTGCAGCTTTTCATCGGCGTGAACCAGCGTTCTGCCTAGCTGGCTCAGCGCGCCACGCTGACACCCTCAAGGCTGGCGAAGGAGGTGTCCTTGGCCGTCAGCAGGAAATCGCGCATGAAGGGCGCGTCGAGCATGTCGCTGCGGATCGCCGCGTACAGCGTGCAGTACAGACCTTTCTCGCCCAGACGCTTGGCGCTGACGTAGCCCCGCGAGCTGTATTCGTGCAGCGCCCAGTTGGGCAGGCCACAGACGCCACGGCCGCTGGCCACCAGTTGCATCATCATTACCGTCAGCTCGGAGGTACGAACCTGCGCCGGCTCGACGTCGGCTGGTTCGAGAAAGCGGGTGAAGATGTCCAGGCGGTCGCGCTCGATGGGGTAGGTGATCAGGGTTTCACTGGCCAGGTCCTCGGGCTGGATGAAGGCCCTGGAGGCCAGGCGATGCTGATTGGCGACCGCCAGCTGGGCTTCGTAGGTGAACAGCGGCACGTATGTGATGCCCGCCAGCTCGATCGGATCTGAGGTCACCACCAGATCCAGGTCGCCACGGGCCAGTGCCGGCAGCGGGGCGAAGGAGAAACCCGAGGCCAGGTCCAGCTCCACTTCCGGCCAGGCATCGCGGAACTGGTCGATGGTCGGCATCAGCCACTGGAAGCAGCTGTGGCATTCGATGGCCATATGCAGGCGGCCGGCAGTGCCGCCGGCCAGGCGCGCCAGGTCGCGTTCGGCGCCGCGCAGCAGGGGCAGGGTAGCGTCGGCCAGCTGCAGCAGGCGCAGGCCGGCACTGGTGAAACGCACCGGCTTGGTCTTGCGCACGAACAACTGCAGGCCAAGGCGCTCCTCCAGCTCCTTGAACTGGTGTGACAGTGCCGACTGGGTCAGATGCAAGCGCTCGGCTGCCTCTACCAGGCTGTCGGTTTCGCGCAGGGCGTGCAGGGTCTTCAGGTGGCGTAGCTCGAGCATGGCGGTCTCTGCGAAGGTTTCACTCATCCAGTTTCAGAGCTGGATGAATATGCTTCATACAGCCTACATGAGTAAATCTATAGATCAAGGCGAAAATCTTGAGTTTGTCTCACTCATGGCCGATGCCGAAAATGGCGCCATCTCGATTTATTGTGGAGCGTCAAGTCATGGCCCTGTCCCATTCCCTCGGTTTCCCGCGTATCGGTCGTGACCGTGAACTGAAAAAAGCCCTCGAAGCGCACTGGCAAGGCGAGCTGGATGAAGCTGGCCTGCGTGCGGTCGGTCAGCGCCTGCGCGCCGAGCACTGGCAGTTGCAGAAGGACGCCGGCATCGACCTGCTGCCGGTGGGCGACTTTGCCTGGTACGACCAAGTGCTCGGTCATTCGCTGGCTTTCGGCGTGATTCCCGAGCGCTTCCGTCCGGCGGACGGCAAGCCGACACTGGAGACGCTGTGCGCCATGGCCCGCGGCGTCAGAAACAGCTGCTGTAACGGCGCTCATGCGCAGGAGCTGACCAAGTGGTTCGACACCAACTACCACTACCTGGTACCGGAATTCAGCGCTGACCAGCAGTTCGCCCTGAGCTGGGAGCAGTTGTTCGAAGAGGTGGAGGAGGCGCATGCCCTTGGCCATCGGGTCAAACCGATACTGATCGGCCCGCTGACCTATTTATGGCTGGGCAAGGCCAAAGGCGCTGATTTTGACAAGCTGGAGCTGCTCGAGCGTCTGCTGCCGGTGTATGGCGAGATTCTCCAGCGCCTGGCTGCGCAAGGCGTGGAGTGGGTGCAGATCGACGAACCGATTCTGGCGCTGGATTTGCCGCAGGACTGGAAGAACGCCTTCGAGCGTGCCTACAACCTGATCCAGCGCGAACCCTGCAAGAAGCTGATCGCCACCTATTTCGGCGGCCTGGAAGACAACCTCGGCCTGGCAGCCAACCTGCCGGTGGATGGCCTGCATATCGACCTGGTGCGGGCGCCGGAGCAGTACCCGACCATTCTCGATCGCCTGCCGGCCTACAAGGTGCTGTCGCTGGGCGTAGTCAACGGCCGCAATGTCTGGCGCTGCGATCTGGACAAGGCCCTGGAGGTGCTGCGTCACGCTCACGAACGTCTGGGCGGGCGGTTGTGGGTGGCGCCGTCCTGCTCGCTGCTCCACAGCCCGGTGGACCTGGCGCGCGAGGATCAACTCGACGCCGAACTGAAGGGCTGGCTCGCCTTCGCCGTACAGAAATGCGCGGAGGTTGCCGTGCTCGGCAGGGCACTGGAGGCGCCGGATGATGCCTCTGTACAGGCTGCACTGGAGGCCAGCCGTGCGGTACAGGCTGCTCGCGCTGCATCGACGCGCATTCACAAGCCCGAGGTTCAGGCGCGTTTGGCGGCGACTCGCCCGCGTCATGCCCAGCGTCAGTCGCCATTCGCCGAGCGTATCGGCAAACAGCGCGAGCGCCTGCAGTTGCCGGTGCTGCCGACCAGCAGTATCGGTTCGTTCCCGCAGACTTCGGCCATCCGCCTGGCACGCCAGGCGTTCAAGCAGGGCAAACTCGGCGCTGCCGATTACCTTGAGGCCATGCACGGCGAAATACGTGAAGCCGTACGGACGCAGGAACGCCTCGGCCTGGATGTGCTGGTGCACGGCGAGGCCGAGCGCAACGACATGGTCGAGTACTTCGCCGAGCAGCTCGACGGCTACGCCTTCACCCGCTTCGGCTGGGTGCAGAGCTATGGCTCGCGTTGCGTCAAACCGGCAGTGATCGTCGGCGATCTGAGTCGCCCGCAGGCCATGAGCGTGGGGTGGATCCGCTATGCCCAGAGTCTGACCGACAAGGTGGTGAAGGGTATGTTGACCGGCCCGGTGACCATGCTGATGTGGTCCTTCCCGCGCGAGGATGTGTCCCGCGAAGTGCAGGTGCGGCAGCTGGCGTTGGCGATTCGCGACGAGGTGGTGGATCTGGAGGCCGCGGGCATCAGGATCATCCAGATCGACGAAGCTGCGTTCCGCGAAGGCCTGCCGCTGCGCAAGGCCGCCTGGCAGCATTACCTGGACTGGGCCACCGAAGCCTTTCGCTTGACCGCCAGTGGCGTACGTGACGAAACCCAGATCCACACTCACATGTGCTACAGCGAGTTCAACGACGTGATCGAGTCCATCGCGGCGATGGATGCCGACGTGATCACCATCGAGACTTCACGTTCGGACATGGAGTTGCTGGAGGCCTTCGAGCGCTTCGATTATCCCAACGAGATTGGCCCAGGCGTCTACGACATCCACTCGCCACGTGTGCCGGACAGCGCCGAGATGGCCAACCTGCTGCGTAAGGCGGCGCAGCGGATTCCACTGGAGCGGTTGTGGGTCAACCCCGATTGCGGCCTGAAAACCCGCGCCTGGCCTGAGACCGAGGCAGCACTGGTGAATATGGTCGCGGCGGCCAGGCAATTGCGTGCCGAGCTGGCCTGATGTTCCAGGTTGTCGTGGCTGAAGCTCCTCCCGCGTAGCGAGGGGCTTCATGGCGCGACGCTATGGCCGGCCGCTGTCGTCACCTGACCGCCGACCGTTCGTCCTCCTTCATCAAACTGTCATGCTTGTGTGGCAGCGCAGTCGAACGACTTTCACCAGAATCGCGTTCCAGTGGGGTTCTGCGTTTCTGGTGTTTTCATGCGTGCATTCATTTTTGTGGTCGCGATGCTGTGCGGCCTGCCGTCTTTTGCGGCCAACCGTTGTGATATTTCCGAGCCAACCCGGTATGCCGACGTCGGCGACGTGCGCCTGGCCTACCAGAGTGTCGGTAGCGAGCGCGACCCGACGCTGCTGCTGGTCATGGGCCTGGGCGGACAACTGATCCACTGGCCTGACGAAGTGGTCGAGCGCCTGTGTGAGCAGGGCTTTCGCGTCGTGCGTTTCGACAATCGCGATGTGGGGCTGAGCAGCTGGCGCAAGCCGGCGCCGAGCATCAATCTGCCTTACGAAGTGCTGCGTTACCGCCTGGGGCTGTCGCTCGGCGCGCCTTATCACCTGCGTGACATGGCGAGCGATGCCCTGGCGTTGATGGACAGTCTCGGTGTCGATGCCTTCCACGTCCTGGGCGCGAGCATGGGCGGAATGATCGCCCAGCACCTGGCCGATCTGTCGCCGCAGCGCGTCCTTAGCCTGACGTTGGTGATGACCAGCTCGGGTGCGCAAGGCTTGCCGGCGCCCAGCGATGCCCTGGTGGCCCTGCTGGCGCGGCGGGAGGCCGGTAGTCGTGAGGCCGCTCTGCAGCAGCAGGCCGATCTGCTCGCGGCGCTCGGCAGTCCTTCGGTACATGATGATCGCGCCTTGTTGCTGCACCAGGCCGAAGTGGCCTATAACCGGTCGTTCAATCCCGAAGGCGTGCAACGTCAGTTGCTGGCGATTCTCGCCGAGTCGAGCCGAGTTGAGCTGCTCAATCGCCTGAAAGTGCCGACGCTGGTGGTGCACGGCACCGCCGACCCGCTCCTGCCGGTGATGCACGGCGTGCATGTGGCGGCGCATATCAAGGGCGCCGAACTCAAGCTGATTCCGGGTTTGGCGCATCGCTTTCAGGATGCCTTCAAGGAGCCGCTGCTGGCCGCGGTGCTGCCGCACCTTGCGGCGCATCGAGAGGATCTGGGACTGGCACGTTTGTAGCGCGAGCGTTCAGAGCTCCTGATTGTGCTTGATCGCTTCGCGGCGCTGCAGGTTGTCGATGTGTTCGCTGCTGTGGCGCAGCAGCTTGTCGGACATGGCCATGCGCTCGATATAGCGCGTGATGCTTTGCTCGGCATCGTGGCGGGAGAGAAACGGACCTTCCAGCGTGCCTTCGCGGGTGGCAAAGAAATACTGGCCATTGACGGCGCTGACGCGAGAACTGCGGTAATGCGTGCCTGGGTGCGAGTCAGCGATACGTTGGCCGAACATGATGAAAGCTCCATCTGAGGGGCTGGATGATTCAAGCCTAATACAAGCGAAACGGTGCACCTGGCAAAACGACAAATGGTCGATTTTGGCCGCATTTTTTGTAGATTTTAGCGATTTTTTAGATATTTGACGCCAATCTGTCGGCAGGTCTGAATCTTGAGCAGTACAGTTGGGCTCGTCTGCCCGTCCGAACTGTTGCTGTGTCGATGACCTCACCTCTCCTAAAATGGTCGGCTGCGGACGACGTGCTCTGTCGACCGCTTGCCTGAGGTCACCATGCACATTTCCTCCGGCCGTTGGATGTACGGCCTGCTGCTCGCCCTGATCACTTCCGTGCTCTGGGGCATCCTGCCAATCAAGCTCAAAGAAGTTCTCCAGGTGATGGACCCGGTAACCGTCACCTGGTATCGCCTGGCCGTGGCGGGCTCCTTGTTGTTCGCCTATCTGGCGGCGACTCGGCGCTTACCGCGTTTTCGCCCGCTCGGGCGCAAGGGCGGCTGGCTTCTGGCGCTGGCCGTCGGTGGGCTGACGTGCAACTACGTGCTGTATCTGGTCGGGCTCAATCTGCTGAGTCCCGGAACCACGCAGCTGGTGATTCAGGTCGCACCGATCCTGTTGCTGATCAGCAGTCTGTTCGTCTTTCGCGAGCGTTTCAGTCTGGGCCAGGCGCTGGGCCTGATGGTGATGCTGCTGGGCTTCGGTCTGTTCTTCAATCAGCGCCTGGGTGAGCTGCTGACCTCGCTTACGACCTACACCACCGGCGTGTTGACCGTGCTGGCTGCGGCCTTCGTCTGGACTTTCTATGGCCTGGCGCAGAAGCAGCTGCTCACCTCGTGGAGCTCCGTGCAGGTGATGATGGTCATCTACCTGGCCTGCGCTCTGTTGCTGACGCCCTGGGCGCATCCCTTGCAAGTGCTGGAGCTGAGCCCGCTCCAGGGTTGGCTGCTGCTGGCCTGCTGCCTGAACACCCTGGTGGCCTACGGCGCTTTTGCCGAGGCGTTGGCGCACTGGGAAGCCTCCAGGGTCAGTGCGACCCTGGCGCTGACCCCGCTGGTGACTTTCGTTTCCGTAGCCCTGGCTTCGACCTGGTGGCCGGACCACGTGCTGCCCGAACAGGTCAACTGGATCGCCTATGCCGGTGCGGTGGTGGTCGTGCTCGGCTCGGCACTCACCGCGCTTGGCCCGTCGCTGATGGCGGCTCTGCGGGCGCGCAAGGCCAGGTCCTGACGACGTTTAAACGCTGCTTCCCAGCGTTTCAGCCTTGCGCAGCCAGCTCTGACGCTGCTCTTCGCCGGACGGGCGCACCGGGGCGAACTCGTTCAGGCGGCGGGTCTTGATACCGCAGAAACCGAGGATGGTGCGCACCATCTGCCGATGCGCCGGGGCATCGTAGATCCAGCGGAAGTACCAGCGTGGCGTGTCCATGGTCACCAGCAGGTCGGCGCTGCGGCCGCTGAGCAGCTTGTCCCAGAGCTGCGAGCGGTTGCGGTACTTGAAGGCGAAACCGGGTAGGAATACCCGGTCGAAGAAGCCCTTGAGCAAGGCCGGTATGCCGCCCCACCACACCGGGTAGACGAACACCAGATGTTCGGCCCAGTGGATCAGGCGCTGTGCTTCCAGCAGGTCCGGCTCCAGGCTCTGGCTCTGTTCGTAACCGTCGCGCAGTATCGGGTCGAACTGCATTTCACCCAGTCTCAACTGGCGGACTACATGGCCCTTGCCGCGTGCGCCGTGGGTATAGGCGTCAGCCAGAGCATGGCAGAGGCTGTCCTTTTTCGGCGTGCCAAGAATCAGCAGGATTCGTTTGCCATCGCCTTCCAGCGGTGTGGCACCGCTCTTGCCCTCACTCATGCCGCCCGGCTCCGAGCATGTCTTGCGGCCTGACCCATTGGTCGAACTCCTCTTCGTTCAGATAACCGAGTTGCAGTGCTGCCTGGCGCAGCGTGCTGCCTTCGGCGTAGGCCTTCTTGGCGATCTCAGCGGCTTTGTCGTAGCCGATGTGGGGATTGAGCGCTGTCACCAGCATCAGGCCGTTTTCCAGGTGCGCGGCCATCTGTGCAGCATCCGGCTGCAGGTCGGCCACGCAGTGCTGCTGGAAGTTACGGCAGCCGTCGGCGAGCAGGCGGATCGACTGCAGCAGGTTATGGATGATCACCGGCTTGAACACGTTGAGTTGCAAGTGCCCCTGGCTGGCTGCGAAGCTGATGGTGGCATCGTTGCCCAGCACCTGGCAGGCGAGCATCGACAGCGCTTCGCACTGGGTCGGGTTGACCTTGCCGGGCATGATCGAACTGCCTGGCTCGTTGGCCGGCAGGCGTACCTCGGCGAAGCCGGCGCGCGGGCCCGAGCCGAGCAGGCGCAGGTCGTTGGCCAGTTTCATCAAGGCCACGGCGAGGGTTTTCAGCGCGCCGGAGAGTTGCACCAGCGGCTCATGCCCGGACAGTGCGGCGAACTTGTTCGGTGCGCTGGTCAGCGGCAGGCCGGAGAGGGCCGCCAGTTCGGCGGCAATGGCCTCGGCGAAACCGGCCGGCGCATTCAAACCCGTGCCGACGGCGGTGCCGCCCTGGGCCAGTTCACAGACGGCGGGCAGGGCGGCGCGAATCGCCGCTTCGGCATGGCCGAGCTGGGCGACGAAGGCAGACAGCTCCTGGCCGAAGGTGATTGGCGTGGCGTCCATCATATGGGTGCGCCCGGTCTTGACCAGGTTGGCGTGGCGCTGCGCCTGCTCCTGCAGACCGTCACGCAGCTCGGCCAGCGCCGGCAGCAGGCAATGGCGAACGCCCTGGACGGCGGCAATATGCATGGCAGTGGGGAAGCAGTCGTTGGAGCTCTGCGCGCGGTTGACGTGGTCGTTAGGGTGGACCGGAGTCTTGCCGCCGCGCTGGCCACCAGCCAATTCGTTGGCGCGGCCTGCGATCACCTCGTTGACGTTCATGTTGCTCTGCGTACCGCTGCCGGTCTGCCAGACCACCAGGGGGAACTGCGAGTCGTGCTGGCCTTCGAGCACTTCGTCGGCGGCCTGCTCGATAAGCCGTGCGATATCAGCCGGCAGCTCGCCGCTGCGGCTGTTGACCCGTGCAGCGGCTTTCTTGATCAGCGCCAGCGCGTGCAGCACGGCCAGCGGCATGCGCTCCTGGCCGATGGCAAAGTTGATCAGCGAACGCTGGGTCTGCGCGCCCCAGTAGGCGTCGTTGGGGACTTCGATGGGGCCGATGCTGTCAGTTTCGGTGCGGCTCATGGCGTTCTCCGGGCATGTTCGAGGTTGCTGGCAGTTTAGGTCGCGCCGCCGGAGACTGGTTCCGCAACTTATCTATCGCTCCGATTACCAGCGGGCGTGCGTTTCGCCCAGCCAGCCCAGCGCGCCATCTACCGGAACGCGCTCGCCCTTCGGGCCGCGCAGCACACCATCATAGTGGCCGAAGCGCTGTGCGGTGTTGGCGCGGAAGGGGCCGAACTTGGGGCAGGCTCTATGTAGCTGGCGGGGGGTGAAGCGCAGGGACACGCGGTCGTCTTCGCTGTCCAGGCGCCAGGGGGCCAGAGGCGCCTGCGAGCTGCGGACGATATGCAGCGGGCTGTCGAGCAGCTGTACTTCACCGCCGAACCACAGGGCGTTTTCCGACAGGCCGCTGTGATCCAGCCAGCCCGTACCGAAATTGCCGGCGATACCGCCCGCGGCGGCGAAAGCGGCTCGCTGCCAGTGACTGTGCAGCGGCCAGACGCCACGACCGAAATCCAGCGCGGCGAAGCTTTGGCCAGGCACGCAGCTGTAATGCTTGTTTCCCAGTTGCAGGCTGCCGGCGGTGGGCAGCCCGAGGTGGCGACTGGTGGCATGGAAACCACCATTTTTCAGCGGCGCCACCAGATTGACCGATTGCAGGTGCGCAGGTCGCTGAATGTCCAGGGCGATCTGCAGCGGTTGGCCGCCGATATCAGGCGCTGATGCGGTAAGACGCAGACGCCCGGGATGTTCATCGGCACGCAGCTGCAGACGAGAGTGGTTGAAGGCGTGACTCTCCTGCGGCAGGTCGGGCAGTTGGCAGCCCAGGGCGAAAAGGCGGAACCGAGCGTGGGCGACCGACTGGCCGGACTCCAGATCGAGAAAATAGGCGGCGCCGTAGCCAAGGTAGTCAAGGTCGGCCAGGGTCAGCGCGAGCATCCATTGCGGAGTGGTGATGCACCAGTGGTTCCAGCGTTTGCGCCGTCCCAGATGGCCGCGTAGGGCGCAGTCCACTTGCGGGCGGCTGGACCAGCCAATGGCCTCGTCCAGCAAGCGGCCCTTGCTGTCGCAGAGTGGCTGGCGCGGAAGCGGCTCATGTGAGGTGAGACTGGTCATCGGGCACGTCCATGTTTGTGCGCAGGCTGGCGATCAATTGCCGAGTCCGGGGAGTGCGCACGCCTTGATAAGAATGGTGAATATCACGCAGGATGCCGAGCTCGCCCAAGGATGAGCAAGTACTGGCATTTTGGCAACTGACCAGCGGGTGCGCCGGTCTGCATGGCTGCTGTGAGCCAGTGCACAACTCGCATCGCTTGAGGGTTTTGGGCGCAGGGCACAAAATGCCGCCACCGCAGTCTACCCAGACTCATTCATAACCCTGGACGCCTTCCCATGCTCCGTTTCTCCACACTCTGCACCGCCGTTCTGCTCAGCGCGAGCGCATCCCTGGCCATGGCCGATGCCGCCAGCCACGCCGCCGATGCCGAGCGTTTTCTCAAGCTGGCCCATGCCGACAAGCTGACCGTGCCCGTGTACGGCCAGGTGCAGCAGATGTTCGCCCAGCGTTTCGCCGAGGCGCCGGACGGCAAGAAGGCGGTGCTGGAGAGCTATCAGGCCAAGGCCAATGCCGCGCTGGACAAGGCGGTGGGCTGGGACAAGCTGAAGCCGGACATGGTCAAGCTCTACACCAGCAACTTCAACGAGCAGGAGCTCAAGGACCTGATTGCCTTCTACGAGTCGCCGCTGGGGCAGAAGGTGCTGCAGAAGATGCCGACTTTGACCGCGCAATCCGCGCAGATCACCCAGAGCAAGCTGGAAGCCGCTGTGCCTGAGGTGAACAAGCTGCTGGCCGACATGAGCGGCGAGCTCGGACTGCCGAAACAACCCTGATGGAGCCCAAGATGTCCAAGCAAGACCTGATCACCGCTGCCCTCGCTGCGCTGGAGCCCGAGCATCTCGAGGTGCTGGACGAGAGCCATATGCACAGCCGCGGCCTGGAGACTCACTACAAGGCGGTGATCGTCAGTCCGGCGTTTGCCGGGCTCAATGCGGTCAAGCGACATCAGAAGGTCTATGCCACTGTCGGTGAACTGATGGGGCAGATCCACGCGCTGGCGCTGCACACCTACACGCCGCAAGAGTGGGCGGCGCAGGGCGTAGCCCCCGCCTCGCCGACCTGCCGTGGTGGTCATTGAGGTAGCCCGGATGAAATCCGGGGAAACCCATCGGCAGTTCCCGGATTGCAGCCGGGCTACGTGACAGGCTGTCGCGCCTTGTCGCCAACCCGCCCCGGCGATTCTCTGCTTTGTTACAATCCCCTCCGCGCCGGCTATGCCGGCGTTTTTCATGTCACGCCAGTCCGCCCTTTACGTGGGTGACTACTGAGAGAACATTCATGACCGACAAGATCGTCGTCGCGGCGCTGTATAAATTCGTCTCCCTGCCGGATTACCAGGCGCTGCGCGAGCCTTTGCTGCAAACCCTTATCGACAATGGCATCAAGGGCACGCTGTTGCTCGCCGAAGAAGGTATCAACGGCACCGTGTCCGGCAGCCGCGCCGGCATCGATGCGCTGCTCGCCTGGTTCCACCTGGATGCTCGCCTGGCCGATATCGACCACAAGGAATCCTATTGCGATGAACAGCCGTTCTATCGCACCAAGGTCAAGCTGAAGAAGGAAATCGTCACCCTTGGCGTGCCGGGCGTCGATCCCAACCAGCGCGTCGGCACCTACGTCGAACCACAGGACTGGAACGCCCTGATCAGCGATCCGGAAGTGCTGCTTATCGATACGCGTAACGACTACGAGGTAGCCATCGGTACCTTCGAGGGCGCCATCGACCCCAGGACCAAGTCGTTCCGCGAGTTCCCCGAGTACATCAAGGCCCACTTCGACCCGAGCAAACACAAGAAGGTGGCGATGTTCTGCACCGGCGGTATCCGCTGCGAGAAAGCCTCCAGCTATATGCTCGGCGAAGGCTTCGAGGAGGTCTATCACCTCAAGGGCGGCATCCTCAAGTACCTCGAGGAAGTGCCGCAGGATCAGACCAAGTGGCAAGGCGACTGCTTTGTCTTCGACAACCGCGTGACCGTGCGCCACGACCTGTCCGAAGGCGACTACGATCAGTGTCATGCCTGTCGCACCCCGATCTCCGTGGAGGACCGCCAGTCCGAGTTCTACAGCCCCGGCGTCAGTTGCCCGCACTGCTGGGATTCGCTACCGGAGAAGACCCGCGAGAGCGCCCGCGAGCGACAGAAGCAGATCGAACTGGCGCGCCAGCGAAACCAGCCGCATCCCATCGGCCGTGACCCCCGCCAACTGAACGAGGCCTGACCCATGGCGAGCCGCCTGCTCTACGTAATGGACCCGATGTGCTCCTGGTGCTGGGGCTTTGCCCCGGTGGTCGAAGCGCTGGCGGAGCAGGCGGCGGCAGCCGGCGTGCCGCTGCAGATCGTGGTGGGCGGCCTGCGCCGCGATCAGGTGGCGATCGATGCCGCCGCACGCGTTCGTTACCTGGGTTATTGGCAGGCGGTGAATGCCAGCACCGGGCAGCTGTTCGATTTCGACCGAGGCCTGCCCGAGGGGCTGGTGTATGACACCGAGCCGGCCTGCCGCGCGCTGGTCACTGCGCGCAACCTCGATACGCCCAGCGCCTGGACGCTGCTCAAGCTGATCCAGCGCGCCTTCTACACCGAGGGCGCCGACGTTACCCAGGCCAGCGTGTTGGTGCAACTGGCCGAACAGGCCGGGATTCCGCGCATCGAGTTCGCCGAGGCCTTCGACAGCCAGGCCATGCACGTGGCCACCGCCGCGGACTTCAGCTGGGTGCAGGATCTGGGCATCGCCGGTTTTCCCACCTTGCTGGCCGAGCGCGATGGTCAGCTGGCGCTGCTGACCAATGGCTACCAGCCACTCGATGCCTTGTCTCCGCTGCTGGGCCGTTGGCTGGAGCGCGCCGCCAATGCCTGATCGGTTGAGCTGGGCAGAAATCCGCCGCCTGGCCCTGCGTCACAAGAAAGCGCTGATTCTGGCCAATCTGGTCGCCGTGCTGGCGACCTTGTGCAGCGTGCCGATCCCGTTGCTGTTGCCGTTGCTGGTGGACGAAGTGCTGCTGCACGACGGCGATGCGGCGCTCAAGGTGATGGACAACTTCCTGCCGGCCGACTGGGAAACGGCAGCCGGCTACATCGGCCTGATGCTGTTGCTGACCTTGCTGCTGCGCGGCTCGGCGCTGATTTTCAACGTGCTGCAGGCACGCCTGTTCGCCAGGCTGTCGAAGGACATCGTCTACCGCATCCGCATGCGCCTGATCGAACGGCTCAAGCGCATCTCCCTCGGCGAATACGAAAGTTTGGGCGGCGGCACGGTGACCACCCATCTGGTCACCGATCTGGATACCCTCGACAAGTTCGTCGGCGAGACCCTCAGCCGCTTTCTGGTGGCGATCCTGACCCTGGTCGGCACCTCGGCCATCCTGATCTGGATGCACTGGCAGCTGGCCTTGCTGATCCTGCTGTTCAACCCGCTGGTGATCTACGCCACCGTGCTGCTGGGCAAGAAGGTCAAGCACCTGAAAAAGCTGGAGAACGACAGCACCTCGCGCTTCACCCAGGCCTTGACCGAAACTCTGGAGGCGATTCAGGAAGTGCGTGCCGGTAACCGCCAGGGCTACTTTCTGGGTCGCCTTGGCGGTCGGGCGCGTGAGGTGCGCGATTACGCCGTGGCCTCGCAATGGAAGAGCGACGCGTCGAACCGTGCCAGCGGCCTGCTGTTCCAGTTCGGCATCGATGTATTCCGCGCCGCGGCGATGCTCACCGTGCTGTTCTCCGACCTGTCCATCGGCCAGATGCTCGCCGTGTTCAGCTACCTGTGGTTCATGATCGGCCCGGTGGAGCAACTGCTCAGCCTGCAGTACGCCTTCTATGCAGCCGGTGGTGCGCTGACGCGGATCAACGAGCTGCTGGCGCGCAAGGATGAGCCGCAGTACGAAGGGCGCGTCGATCCCTTCAAGGGCCGTGACACGGTAGGTATAGAGGTGCGCGGGCTGACCTTCGGCTATGGCGACGAGCCGGTGCTGGATCGTCTCGACCTGTCCATTGGCCCAGGCGAGAAGGTCGCCATCGTTGGCGCATCGGGCGGCGGCAAGAGCACGTTGGTGCAACTGCTGTTGGGGCTGTATACGCCGCAGGCCGGCAGCATCCGCTTCGGCGGCAGCAGGCTGGAGGAGATCGGCCTGGACGGTGTGCGTGACAACGTTGCGGTGGTGCTGCAGCACCCGGCGCTGTTCAACGACACGGTGCGCGCCAACCTCACCATGGGCCGCGAGCGCAGCGACGAGGCCTGCTGGCAGGCGCTGCGCATCGCCCAGCTGCACGACAGCATTGCGCAACTGCCGCAGGGGCTGGACAGCGTTGTCGGACGCAGTGGCGTGCGCTTGTCCGGCGGGCAGCGCCAGCGCCTGGCCATCGCCCGCATGGTGCTCGCAGAACCCAAGGTGGTGATCCTCGACGAAGCCACTTCAGCGCTGGATGCGGCGACCGAGTACGCCCTGCACGAAGCGCTGGCGCAGTTTCTCGAAGGCCGCACCACCCTGATCATCGCCCACCGCCTGAGTGCGGTGAAGCAGGCCGATCGGGTATTGGTGTTCGACGGCGGCAGCGTTGCCGAGGATGGCGACCATCAGCAACTGATCGCCGAAGGCGGGCTGTACGCCAAGCTGTATGGGCATTTGCAGCAGGGGTGAGTGGCTACTTCGCGGTTGAATCGGAATGGCCGTTCCAAGGAATGACAGTTGTAGGGCGGGTGTAACCCGCCATCAGCGGCCTGGCGGGTTGCACCCGCCCTACGGATCTTCTACGGGATAGGTAGGAGCGGCTTCAGCCGCGATGCTCTTTTGCGCAACCAATGTCCCCGGATTGCATCCGGGCTACGCAGCTTCCTGGACAGTCGCGGCTAAAGCCCCTCCCACAAGATTCCAGCGCTACAACGACTGCTCTCCTGCTCTGTGGGAGGCGCTTTAGCGGCGACGTTCCGCCTCAGCTATCGCTCATCAACGCTTCGCTCAACTCCTCGAACAGCGTCTGCACCGAGCGCAACGCCCGGCAGTCGGGGCGGGTCAGCAGCCAGAGCTCGGTGTCGCAGCTGGCCAGGGGCGGGCCGAGTGCCTTGAGCTCCGGATGGGCGCGCAGTACAAAGTCTGGCAGGGCGGCAACGCCCAGGCCGGCGCGCGCCAGTTGTGCTACGGCGTACATGCTGCTGCAGCGGTAGTTGGGCGTGACGCCTGGCAATTCGCGCAGGCGCCAAAGCACCGTGCTGTGATCCGGCATCGCCTCGTCCGGGGCGATCCAGCTCTGCCGCGCCAGGTCACTGCGATCCTGGCCATCATCGCGGGCGCAAACCAGATATGACACCTTGGCGAGACGCCGGCCCACCAGGTGCTCCGGTGGCTGATTGGTCAGGCGTAGGGCAAGGTCGGCGTCGCGCCGGCTGAGGTTGGCGAAGTCATTGGACGTTACCAACTCCAGCGCCAGGGCCGGGTAGTTGGGCATGAAACGCGCCATAGCCGGTAGCAGCAGGCTGCTCAGTACGGCGTCGGTGCAGGTCAGGCGCACCGTACCGCTGACTACCTGCTTGCCCAGTTCCAGTGCGACGCGTGCGGCATCCAGTGCCTGCTCGGCACGTTCGGCCTGTTCCGCCAGGGCGCGTGCGGTTTCGCTGGGTTCGTAGCCGCGCCGACTCTTTTCGAACAGCGCCACACCCAATGCCGCTTCGAGCCGGCGTACGGCGCGAAATACGGTGGAGACGTCCACCTGCAGCAGTTCTGCAGCCCGCGCCAGGGAGCGGCTGCGCACCAGAGCGAGTACCAGAGAGAGGTCGGTGTGGTCGATTTGATATTGCATAGCTGCAATCTCTGCTTGTCTATTCGCCAATTATTATTGCGCGAGCGCCATCTTATAGTGGCAAGGAGGCTGCCATGCAAGTTGGAGGGAAAGCGTATGTACAGCAAGTGTCGAGTCAGGGTTGCGCTGGTCGGTGATTACGATCCGGCGATCACCGCGCACCGGGCCATCCCCGAGGCGTTGCGCCTGGCCAGTGAAGCCCTGGGAGTGGCGGTCGAGCATGATTGGCTGGCCACTGACGGCATTCTCGAGGATGCAGCCCTGATGGCCTATGACGGCATCTGGTGCGTGCCTGGCAGCCCCTATGTCGCGACCGAGGGCGCGCTACGCGCCATTCGCTTTGCCCGTGAGCAGGGCGTGCCGTTTCTCGGTACCTGTGGCGGCTTCCAGCACGCGCTGCTCGAATACGCGCGTAACCGCCTGGGTTGGGTCGATGCCGAGCACGCCGAACTGTCGCCGCAGGCGCAGACACAGCTGATCGCGCCGCTGACTTGTGCACTGCTGGACGTCAGCGAGCACGTGCATCTGGTTTCTGGTTCACGCATCGCCGAGTTGTACGGCGTGCGCGAGATCAGTGAGCAGTATCTGTGCCGCTACGGCTTGAGTGACGCTTTCGTCGAGCCGCTGATGGCGCAGGCGCTGAAGGCCTCCGGGCATGACGAAGCGGGCGCAGTACGCGCCATCGAGCTTGAGGATCATCCTTTCTTCATCGCCACTCTGTTCCAGCCCGAGCGCGCGGCGCTGGAAGGTCGCCTGCCGCCGGTCGTGGCCGGTTTGGTCGGGGCCTGTGCGGTGCAGTCGGTACACGAAGCCCATCTGGCCGTGGCCTCGTGATCGCCGCCACGCCGGAGCCACCCTATTACGTGGTGATCTTCACCTCCCAGCGCACGGAGATGGACGCCGGCTACGCCGAGGCCGCGCAACGCATGCTGGAACTGGCCGCGCAACAACCCGGTTTTCTCGGCGTGGAGTCGGCGCGCAGCGATGGCCTGGGTATCACGCTGTCCTATTGGCAGAGCGAGGAGGCGATCCGCGCCTGGCGTGAGCACGCCGAGCACAGCGCCGTGCGTGAGCAAGGACGAGCCGATTGGTACGCCGCATTTGCCACACGGGTGGCCAAGGTCGAACGCGCCTACACCTTCTCACGTTCTGGCTGAATGTCAACGGCAAGCCGGCAGACCGGTCTGTAAGGTTTCCTTTACGCCAAGCGGGGCGATGTCTGCATGAGTGGCCTGGCGTAACGAAAATTTTCCGGTGCTGCGCTTGCCTACTGTGTCGAAGTGTCGCAAGCCATCTTGAGAGCGGGTCTGCGCTCGGTTGTCATGAGGTTGTCCGCAGCGCATTCGTGCGTTCGCCATAACAATGACAATCAGGAGGCAAGATGAACGCCATGAACAAGATCGAGCAGCACAATCCCATCGGCACCGACGGCTTCGAGTTCGTCGAATTCACCGCACCGACTGCCGAAGGCATCGAGCAACTGCGCGGGTTGTTCACCGCCATGGGCTTTACCGAAACTGCCAAGCACCGCTCCAAAGAGGTGTGGCTGTTCCAGCAGAACGACATCAACATCGTGCTCAATGGCAGCCCCACCGGGCATGTGCGTGCCTTTGGCGAGAAGCACGGCCCCAGCGCCTGCGCCATGGCGTTCCGGGTCAAGAACGCCGCGCAGGCCGCTGCTTACGTCGAGCAGCAGGGCGCTACTCTGGTGGGCAGTCACGCTAACTTCGGCGAGCTGAACATTCCCTGCGTCGAAGGCATCGGCGGCTCGCTGCTGTATCTCGTCGATCGCTATGGCGACAAGACCATCTACGACGTCGACTTCGAGTACGTCGAAGGCCGCAGCCCCAACGACAACGCCGTCGGCCTGCAGTGCATCGACCACCTGACCCACAACGTGCGCCGTGGGCAGATGGATGTCTGGTCCGGTTTCTATGAGCGTATCGCCAACTTCCGCGAGATCCGCTACTTCGACATCGAAGGCAAGCTCACCGGCCTGTTCTCCCGCGCCATGACCGCGCCGTGCGGCAAGATCCGCATCCCGATCAACGAGTCGGCCGATGACAAGTCGCAGATCGAGGAATTTATCCGCGAGTACCACGGCGAAGGCATCCAGCACATCGCCCTGAGCACCGACGACATCTACGCCACCGTGCGCCAACTGCGCGCCAACGGCGTCGACTTCATGACCACCCCGGACACCTACTACGAGAAGGTCGACACCCGCGTTGCCGGCCATGGCGAGCCACTCGATCAACTGCGCGAACTGAACCTGCTGATTGACGGAGCTCCGGGCGTCGGTACGTCGGGTGATGACGGCATCCTGCTGCAGATCTTCACCAACACGGTGATCGGCCCGATCTTCTTCGAGATCATCCAGCGCAAGGGCAACCAGGGCTTCGGCGAGGGCAACTTCAAGGCGCTGTTCGAGTCGATCGAGGAAGACCAGCTGCGTCGCGGTGTGATCTCCGAGGAGTGATGCCATGAGCCGTCAATGGATCCGCTTTCCCCTGCGTGAAGGCGAGTGCTCGCGCCAGGCGCACTGCGATCTGCCGCAGGGCACCTACGAGCGAGAAATGGGCCGCGAGGGCTTCTTCGGCCCCACCGCGCACTTGCACCACAAGCATCCGCCGACCGGCTGGATCGACTGGCAAGGCCCGCTGCGCCCGCACGCGTTCAACTTCAACGACATCCCCAGCGAGCGCGATTGCCCGCTGGCAGCGCCGCTGACGCTGCACAACGCCGACGTCAAGCTGCGCGTCTGGCGCACCCACGGCGCCATGCGCCATCTGGTGCGCAATGCCGATGGCGACGAGCTGCTGTTCGTCCATGAAGGCAGCGGGCATTTCTATTGCGACTTCGGCCATCTGGAATACCGCGACGGCGACTACCTGTTGATCCCCCGTGGCACCGCCTGGCGTATCGAGGCCAGCACGCCGAGTTACTTCCTGCTGATCGAGAACACCGACGGCGCCTACCAGTTGCCGGACAAGGGCCTGCTCGGCCCGCAGGCAATCTTCGACCTAGCGGTGCTGGAGCATCCGCATATCGATAACGCCTTCAAGGCGCAGCAGGACGAAAACACCTGGCAGATTCGCATCAAGCGGCGCGGCCAGATCAGTACCGTGACCTATCCCTACAATCCGCTGGACGTGGTCGGCTGGCACGGCGACAACACCGTGGTGCGCCTGAACTGGCGCGACATCCGTCCGCTGGTCAGTCATCGCTATCACCTGCCGCCGTCGGCGCACACCACCTTCGTTGCCAATGGTTTTGTGGTTTGCACCTTTACCCCGCGGCCGGTGGAATCCGACCCCGGTGCGCTCAAGGTACCGTTCTTCCACAACAACGACGACTACGACGAAGTGCTGTTCTACCACCGTGGCAATTTCTTCAGCCGCGACAACATCGAGCAGGGCATGGTCACCCTGCACCCCTGTGGCTTCCCGCACGGTCCGCATCCCAAGGCGTTGAAGAAGAGTCTGGAGGACCCGGCCACCTTCATCGACGAGGTGGCCGTGATGATTGACACCCGCCGCGCCCTGGAAGTGGCCGATGCCGCCGGTGCGGTGGATGTCGCCGAGTACGTCAATTCCTGGCGCGCGCCGGGGCTGTAGGGTTAAACAAACCTGTAGGAGCGAGCTCTGCTCGCGAAGCTTTTTATTCGGTCCGGGTTCGCGAGCAGAGCTCGCTCCTACCTCAGAATTCGAAGGATTACTGATGAAACTCGCATCACTGAACCAAGGCCGCGATGGCGTGCTGATCGTGGTTTCCCGCGATCTGACCCGCGCCGTGCTTGCGCCGCAGATCGCCATCACCCTGCAGGCCGCGCTGGACGACTGGGCCGTGGCCCGACCCAGGCTGGAGGCGGTCTATCAGCGCCTTAACGATGGCCTGGAGGAGGGCGCGTTCGCTTTCGATCAGGCGGCCTGCCACAGCCCGCTGCCGCGTGCCTACCATTGGGCCGACGGCAGCGCCTACGTCAATCACGTCGAGCTGGTGCGCAAGGCCCGCGGCGCCGAGATGCCCGAATCCTTCTGGCACGATCCGCTGATGTATCAGGGCGGCGCCGATGCCTTCATCCCGCCGCATAGCCCGATCTGCCTGGCCGACGAAGCCTGGGGCATCGATCTGGAAGCCGAGCTGGCGGTAATCACCGATGACGTGCCGATGGGCGCCACTCCAGCCGAGGCGGGCGGACACATCCGTCTGCTGATGCTGGTCAACGACGTTTCGCTACGCAACCTGATCCCTGGCGAACTGGCCAAGGGCTTTGGTTTCTACCAGAGCAAGCCCTCGTCTAGCTTCTCCCCGGTCGCCATCACCCCGGACGAGCTGGGCGAGAGCTGGAAGGACGGCAAGGTGCACCGGCCGCTGGTCTCGCATATCAACGGCGCGCTGTTCGGCCAGCCGGATGCTGGCGTGGACATGACCTTCAACTTCCCGACCCTCGTGGCACACGCCGCCAAGACCCGCCCGCTGGGCGCCGGCACCATCATCGGTTCGGGCACCGTGTCCAACTATGACCGTAGCGCCGGCTCCAGCTGCCTGGCGGAGAAACGCATGCTGGAAATCGTCGAGCAGGGCGAGGCGAAAACGCCGTTCCTCAAGTTCGGCGACCGGGTGCGCATCGAGATGTTCGACGCAGCTGGCCAGAGCATTTTCGGCGCCATCGACCAGGTGGTGGAACGTTATGAGCCATAAGCTGCAAGCCACAAGCTGCAAGCAGGGTGCGCGCAGGCTTTTGCTTGAGGCTTGTCGCTTGCGGCTTGCCGCTGGAGGCGCAGCCTCATGTTGAAACTCTACGGCTACTGGCGCTCCAGCGCCGCCTACCGTGTGCGCATCGCCCTGAACCTCAAGGGCCTGGCCTACGAGCAAGTGCCGGTGCATCTGGTCAAGGATGGCGGCCAGCAGCATGGCGCCGACTACCGCACGCTGAACCCGCAGGGCCTGCTACCGCTTTTGCTGGACGAGGAAAACGGTGGCGTACGCATCGCCCAGTCCCTGGCGATCATCGAGTACCTTGAGGAAATCTTCCCGGTGCCGGCGCTGTTGCCGGCCGATCCGGCCGAGCGTGCGCAGGTACGGGCGCTGGCGCTGCATCTGGCCTGCGACGTGCACCCGCTGAACAACCTGCGCGTGCTGCAGTACTTGTCCAGTGAACTGGGCGCCTCCGACGAGGCGAAGAACGCCTGGTATCGGCACTGGGTCGCGCTCGGTCTTACAGCGGTGGAGGAGGGCCTGGCCGTATTCGACGGCCGCCTGTCGCTCGGCCAGCGCCCCGGATATCTGGAAGCCTGTCTGGTTCCGCAGCTGTATAATGCGCGGCGTTTTAACTGTGACCTTGCCGCGTATCCACGCATTGTCGCCATGGCGGCGCGCTGTGAACCCCTGGAGGCCTTTCAACTGGCCGCGCCGGAGGTGCAAGCCGACGCCCAGTGACATCTCCGGCTTCAACCCAAGCCTTGCATTCCGCTGCGCCACGAGCGCGGCGGGTCCGATTCCGTCACAGATAAAAACAAGCAGGTGACGCATGACCCGTGAAAAACCGAAGAACCTCTGGCTCTCACGCTGGGGCTTCATTCTCGCAGCAACCGGCTCGGCCGTTGGCCTGGGCAATATCTGGAAATTCCCCTACATCACCGGCGAGTACGGCGGCGGCGCCTTCGTGCTGATGTACCTGGCGTGCATCCTGGCCATCGGTATTCCGGTGATGATGACCGAGATCGCCATTGGCCGTCGTGGCCGTGGCAGCCCGATCGACGCCATTGGCCGCGTGGTCCGCGAGAACGGTGGCAACCCGTTGTGGAAGGCCGTCGGCGGCATGGCCATGCTCGCCGGCTTCATGATCCTGTGCTTCTACGTGGTCGTCGCCGGCTGGGCATTCGCCTACACCTGGAAGATGCTCGACGGCTCCCTGGCTGCCACCAGCGTCGAGGCCCTCGGCGGGGTGTTCGAGGCGCACAATGCCAACCCCTGGCAACTCGGTGGCTGGAGCGTGCTGGTGGCGTTGCTGACCCTGTGGATCGTGGCCAAGGGTGTACAGAAGGGCATCGAGAACGCGGTGCGCTGGATGATGCCGGGCCTGGCCCTGATGCTCATCGTACTGGTCGGCTACGCCTTCACCAGCGGCAGTTTCAAGGCCGGTTTCGATTTCCTGTTCCATTTCGATGCCTCGAAGATCACCGGCGAGGCGCTGCTGGCCGCATTGGGGCATGCCTTCTTCACCCTGAGTCTGGCGTCGGGTGCCATCCTTACATACGGCTCGTACATTCCCGATGGCCAGTCCATCGCCCGCACCACTTTCCTGGTGGCGATCTGCGACACCTGCGTGGCCTTGCTCGCCGGCCTGGCGATCTTCCCGATCATCTTCGCCAACGGCATGAGCCCCGGGGCAGGACCAGGTTTGATCTTCATGAGCCTGCCGCTTGCCTTCCAGCAGATGCCATTGGGTACCGCGTTCGGCGTGCTGTTCTTCGCCATGGTGTCGATCGCTGCGCTGACCTCGGCCATCTCGATGATCGAAGCCACGGTCGCCTACCTGAATGAGAAGCACGGCATCAGCCGTCTGCGTGCCGCCCTGGCTTCCGGCGCTGTGCTGCTGGTGATCAGCCTGCTGGCGATGCTGTCGTTCAACCTGCTGTCGGGCTGGACGCCTTTGGGCAAGAACCTCTTCGACTGGCTGGACTACCTCACCTCGCGCTGGATGATGCCGCTGGGTGGCATCCTCATCGTGCTGCTGGCCGGTTACGCGCTGCGCAGCGAGATCATGCGCGAGGAGCTGGACCTGCCGCCGGCTGGCTACGCCCTGTGGCTGTTCATGGCGCGCTACGTCAGCCCGGTGCTAATCATGGTGGTGTTCCTGCATGCGCTGGGCTGGCTGTTGTTCGACCCGGTCGCGCAGTGGTACTGGATCGCGGGTGCCATCGGCCTGCTGGCTGTGGCCGGGGAAATGCTGCGACCGCGGGTGGTGCCAGTGCTCGCCGGACGTTGATGCACAAGCGAGTCGATAAAGGCGCAGTTTCGTCAGAAGCTGCGCCTTTTCTAAAGTAAGGACTGCCTCAGCCATCGGCGGTTAATCGCCAGTAATTAGGCATCGATAAGCGGATAATTGCCGAATATTCCCTTTTCCATGTAAGACATTGGCTATGCGGCCAGTAATTTATTGGCGAATTGCCAGCACTCAAGCGGCTCCCACTTCCTGCCGATAGACTGTGTGCGCAATGGCACAGCTGTTGCCTACTCAGTTGAATAAAGTCGAGCCCACGAGGCGCGACTGCAATAAGAAGAGCTCGGAGCTATCCCCTTATGTTCACGTCTGCCACACGCTTTTTCGCCAACCTTGCCGTGGGCAAGAAGCTTTTCGTCGGTTTCGGTCTGGTCCTATTGCTTACCGCTGCCATGACGGTCATCGGCTATCTGGCCGTGCAGGCGGTGTTGAAGGGGCACGAGCAGGTCGGACAACTGGCCCAGGTAAACCAGGAAATTCTCCAGGCACGTCTCCTCGAGCGCGGTTTTGCCATCGAGCAGACTCCGGAGAGCGCGGCGCAAGTGCGCGAAAGCCTGCTCAAGGTGCAAGGCATGCTGGAGCGCCTGAGTCAGGATGCGGCCGAAGGTACGCGCGTAAAGACCATGCAGCAGGCTACCGCCGAGTACCTGAAACAGTTCGACAATTATGTCGAGCAGCAGGACAAGGCACGAGAAGCCCGTCAGGACATGCGCACCGCCGCGGCAGAAACTCGTGACCAGTTCGAGGTGATCGAGCTGGACATGTACGACGCCGTGCGTGAGCTGCGCCTGCAGGGTGACAACCTGCGCGGCAGCGACCCGCTGACCCTGGCGGAAACCGCCTCCGGCCTGAGCAAGCGCATGCTCGACCTGCGAGGTCACGAGAGCCTGTACATCATCGACGGCTCCGCTGAAGCGCTGGAGGAGTGGGAATACGTCAGCGAAGACCTGCAAACCGTTGCCGGCAGTCTGAAGGTCTGGCTCGACGATGATCAGAAAGCCGCCATCGACACCGCCTTGCAGGCGCTGACCCTGTATCAGCGCTCCTTCCTCTACTACCAGCAGCTTAGTGAGCAGAACGAGGCGACCGAGAAGGCCATGATCGAGCGTGCGCGTTCGGTCGTGGACTTGGCCGAAGCCGCTGAGGACGCGGCAGAGCAAGGTATGGTCGACGAAAGTCAGCGTGCGCTGGTAATGCTCGGTATTATGGGCGCTGCGGCAGTGGTGCTGGGCTTGTGCGCTGCATTGTTGATCACCCGCCTGATCGTCGCACCGCTGCGCCAGACCGTGACCTTTGCCCAGCGTATCGCCGCCGGCGATCTCAGCCAGGACATTCCGCTGGATCGACGCGACGAAGTCGGGCAACTGCTCGCCGCCATGCAAGACATGACCGTCAGCCTGCGCAATCTGGTCAGTCGTATTGGGGGCGGCGTCGGGCAGATCGCCGCGGCTGCCGAGCAGTTGTCAGCGATCACTGCGCAGACCAGCGCCGGTGTGCAGACGCAGAAACTGGAGACTGAACAGACCGCCACGGCCATGCACCAGATGGCGGCCACCGTGCAGGAAGTGGCGCAGAACGCCGAGCAGGCCTCGCTGGCGGCGCGTGATGCCGATCTCGAGGCGCAGCAGGGCAACCGCGTGGTGCAACAGGCCGTGGATCAGATCGACAGCCTGGCCAGCGAAGTGGAGCAGTCTGCCAAGGCCATTGCCGACCTGAATCAGGAGAGCGCGCGTATCGGTACCGTGCTGGAGGTGATTCGCAACGTTGCCGAGCAGACCAACCTGCTGGCGCTCAATGCGGCCATCGAAGCGGCGCGGGCGGGCGAGCAGGGTCGCGGTTTCGCCGTGGTCGCCGATGAAGTACGGGCACTGGCCAAGCGCGCTCAGGACAGCACCGAGGAGATCGAAAGCCTGATTGCCGGCCTGCAGCGCATGGCCAAGGGCGCGGTGCAGCAGATGGACAGCAGCCGGGACCTGACCCGCCGTACTGTCGAGCTGGCCGGTGAGGCCGGCGATGCGCTCGGCCGTATCACCCAGGCGGTCAGCACCATCGAACAGATGAATCAGCAGATTGCCGCTGCCGCCGAAGAGCAGAGCGCGGTGGCCGAGGCGATCAACGAAAGCGTGACCCGTGTGCGTGACATCGGCGAACAGAGCGCTACCGCCAGCGAGCAGACTGCCGCTTCCAGCGCCGAGCTGGCGCGCCTGGGTGTGGAGTTGCAGGGGTTGGTGCGACAGTTCCGCACCTGACCCTCAGCCCAGGTGAAAACCGCCGTCGATGGGGATGATGGCGCCGGTCATGTAGGCGCCGGCGCTGCCGGCCAGGCTCAGCGCCAGGGCGGCCATTTCCTCTTCACGGCCCCAACGCCTCATCGGAATCACCGCGGTGTCGGCGGCCAGCGCGGCTTCGTCCTCGGCGATGAAGCGGGTCATCTTGCTCGGGAAGCGCCCCGGGGCGATCACATTGACGTTGATGTGTTCGCTCACCAGCTCCTTGGCCAGCATGCGCGACAGCTGATGCAGCGCGGCCTTGCTGGGACCGTATGCGTAGGCCTGTTCGCCCATGGCGCTGATGCCGGCTACCGAGCCGATATTGATCACTCGCGCCGGGCATTGCGTAGAGCCTGCCTTGCGCAGCAGCGGTAGCAACTGCTGAATGCAGCCGAACACCGAGGTGACGTTGAGCTGCATGACCTTTTCCCAGCCCTTGGCCGGATAGTTTTCCAGCGGCGCGCCCCAGGTGGTGCCGGCGTTGTTGACCAGAATATCCAGCTGATCGATGCGCCCGGTCAGTTCGGCAGCCAGCGCCTGCACACCTTCCTCGCTGGCCAGGTTGGCTGCTATGCCGGTGCATTGGCCCAGCGCCGACAGCTCGCTGGCGGTTTGCGCGCAGGCTTCGCCATCGCGGGCGCAGACATAGACATGAGCGCCTGCCTCGACGAAGGCCTTGGCGATCATCAGGCCGATACCGCGGGTACCGCCAGTGACCAGGGCGGTGCGGCCGACAAGGGAAAAATACGGATGCATGAGAAGGCCTCGATGAATGATGAGGCCTCACCCTAGGGCCTGGCTCCGAGGAAAGCAGGCATCATTGTCGGCCGAAATGACGCTTCATGCGCTCAGTTGGCTGTGGCCAATTGCATATCCAGTACGCGGATGTGCCCTGGCTCCGGGTAATGCCAGTGCACGTCCAGATCCCAGAAGCGCGCGCCGTAGCGTCGTTCGGGTTGCGGTTGCTGATAGGCCGGGCGCGGGTCCTGCGCCAGGCATTGCTCTATCAGTTCCACCAGGGGCTCGGCCAGACGCAGCGCATGCTGACGCGCCAACGCTAGCGCATCTTCCTGCCAGTCCACCGCGATCAGCGGTGGCGGCGTCTCGGCCATGTCATTGCGTGCATCGGCCACGGCATCGGCATAGGGCACATAGGGCTTGATATCCAGCACCGGCGTGCCGTCGAGCAGATCGATACCGGACAGGTGCAGGCGGCCCGGCTCCACGCGCTCCAGGCGCACCACCGACTGGCCGATGCCGTTGGGCCTATGGGTTGCACGAGTGCTGAACACGCCGACCGACTGATTGCCGCCCAGGCGCGGCGGACGCACCTTCAGACGCGGCTTGTCTTCCAGCGCCTGGTGGAACAAAAACAGCAGCCAGACATGGCTGACCTGCTCCAGCCCCTGAACGGCTTCACCCTGATCGAAGGGCGACAGCAGTTCCAGCACGCCACGCGCGGCGGGTGCGAGATGCGGCTGGCGGGGAATGGCGAATTTTTCCTTGAAGCAGGAACGGACGATACCGACCGGGGAGACCAGATGCTGCATGGCGTCCTGCTTAGCGGCGGTTGACGGGCGCGTCGTGTGCCACCCGGCAACCGGCGTCGCGGAACGGGCCGGTGAAACGAATCCAGCCTTCGCCAGGGCTGGTCTGGGCGCAGGTCAGGTGGCCGTCGACCTTGCTCTGCCAGAGAAAGAAGGGCGCTGGCGCGGCGAGGCTCGGCAGGCTCATGGCGAGGAGGGCGGTAAGGAGCAGGGTACGCATGATGGTGGTCTCCAGAGCGTGACGGGCACAGCCTAACACGGCCTTAGAATCGTTCCTTCTCACCCAGGTAGCGCCATTGCCCGGACGGCAGCTTGGCCATCGGCACGCCGCCGATACGGATGCGCTTCATGCCCAGCACTTTCAGGCCCAATGCCGCGCAGATCTGCCGCAGCAGGTCGGGTGCCGGGTTCTTCAGGGCGAAGCGCAGGCGCTGTTCGCTCTGCCAACTGGCCTTGCACGGTGGAAACTGCGTGCCCTTGTGGATCAGGCCCTTCTTCAGGCGTTCGAAGGTGCTGGCTGGCAGTTCGCCGGCGACATCGACCAGATATTCCTGCTCCAGCTTGGCGCCGTCCTCACGCAGCTTGCGCTGGGCGCGCCAGTCCTGGCTAAGCACCACCAGGCCGCTGGCGCCGTTCTGCAATGGCAGGCTTTGTTCCTGACGCAGGAAGTGACCATGCAGAATGCGCTGGGCGTGCGGGTCTTGCTCCCAGTGCCGCTCGCGCACCAGCAGGTGCTGCAACTGCGCGGCGCTGCTAGCGGCCGGGCAATGCACCAGCAGGGTGACCGGGTCTACCGGTTCGAGGCTGGCGCCTGGAAGCAGTTCGACACGCTGATCCTCGACCTTGAACTGCGGCGCCTCGACCACATCGCCATCCACCGTGACCCAGCCGCCGGTGATGTACAGGTCAGCCTCGCGCCGTGAGCAGCCGAACAGTTCGATGACGCGTTTGGACAGGCGGGTGGGTTCGCTCATGGGCTGGCTCGGCAGGAAAAGGAGGCCATTGTACCGGTGATGGTGCAGGCTGGGGGTGAGAAAGCTGCGTCCGGAGTGTGACATCCGGAGGAGTGGCTTCAGCCACGAACAGGCGCACCATGAATTTCGCGGCTGAAGCCAGTGCGGTGCATCGGTTTTTTGTGGGAGGGACTTTAGACGCGATCAGTGGTGTTACCGCTGAAAAAAGCTCGCCGCTGAAGCGTCTCCCACAGGTGCCGTAGCCAGTCGGTTCAGCGGTTATCAGGATGCTGCGCTGGACAAAAAAAGCCCCGCACTGACGGTAATGCTTTTCACATAAGGAAGGGTTGAACGCAATCAGTCCCCTCGCCCCTCTGGGGAGAGGGTTAGGGCGGGCCGCGTTCGGCGAGGGGAAAATGGCAGTCTCGCGGTGTTTTCGGCCCTCTCCCCAACCCTTTCCTATAAATGGGAGAGGGGAGCGAAGCGTGTGCAACCTTAAGTGAACAGCATTACCGCACTGAGCGGGGCTCCTGCAAGGCGTGGTCGATCAGACCAGCTCGCCCCACATGTCGTATTCATCGGCATCGACGATGCGCACGCGCACCTTGTCGCCCGGCTTGACGCTGGTGGAGTCGATGAACACGCTGCCGTCGATTTCCGGGGCATCGGCCCAGGAGCGGGCCACGGCGCCTTCGCCGTCTACTTCGTCGACCAATACGTCCATTTCCAGGCCGATCTTGGCCTGCAGGCGCGCCGAGCTGATCGCCTGCTGGTGCGCCATAAAGCGCTCCCAGCGCTCCTGCTTGACGTCATCCGGCACTGGTTCCAGGCCCAGGTCGTTGGCCGGCGCGCCTTCTACAGGCGAGTACTGGAAGCAGCCGACGCGGTCGAGCTGCGCTTCGGTCAGCCAGTCCAGCAGGTACTGGAAGTCTTCTTCGGTCTCGCCGGGGAAACCGACGATGAAGGTGGAGCGGATGGTCAGCTCCGGGCAGATCTCGCGCCACTTCTTGATGCGCGCCAGGGTCTTGTCTTCGAAGGCTGGACGCTTCATCGACTTGAGCACTTTCGGGCTGGCGTGCTGGAAGGGGATGTCCAGGTATGGCAGCAGCTTGCCGGCGGCCATCAGCGGGATCACGTCGTCGACGTTGGGGTAGGGATATACATAATGCAGACGTACCCAGACGCCCATCGACGACAGCGCCTCGCACAGCTCGAGCATGCGCGTCTTCACCGGCTGGCCGTTCCAGAAGTCCAGTTTGTATTTCATGTCGACGCCGTAGGCGCTGGTGTCCTGGCTGATCACCAGCAGCTCTTTCACGCCGGCCTTGACCAGACGCTCCGCTTCGCTGAGCACGTCGCCCACCGGGCGGCTGACCAGCTTGCCGCGCATCGACGGGATAATGCAGAAGCTGCAGGTATGGTTGCAGCCTTCGGAAATCTTCAGGTAGGCGTAGTGACGCGGGGTCAGCTTGATGCCCTGCGGCGGCACCAGATCGATCAGCGGGTTGTGCTCGGTCTTCGGTGGAATCACCTCGTGCACAGCGCTGACCACTTGCTCGTACTGCTGCGGGCCGGTAACGGCCAGCACGCTCGGGTGCACGTCGCGGATGCTGTCCTCGGCCACGCCCATGCAGCCGGTGACGATCACCTTGCCGTTCTCGGCCAGCGCTTCACCAATGGCGTCCAGCGACTCGGCCTTGGCGCTGTCGATAAAGCCGCAGGTATTGACCACCACTACGTCGGCATCCTGGTAGGTCGGTACGATCTCGTAACCTTCCATGCGCAGCTGGGTCAGGATGCGTTCGGAGTCGACAGTTGCCTTCGGGCAACCAAGGCTGACGAATCCGACTTTCGGGGTGGCGGTGGACATGCGGGCTAACCTCTAAGGGCGCCTGGGTGGCGCCTCTGATCAAAAAGTGCGCAATTCTAGCGATGGATCATACGCTTGACCAGTGCTGGTCAACGGGCGCAAACGAAAAAGGCCACTCGTTTGAGTGGCCTTTTTCTGAAGGTGGTTGCGGGAGCAGGATTTGAACCTACGACCTTCGGGTTATGAGCCCGACGAGCTACCAGACTGCTCCATCCCGCGGCGACAATTCTACGCCTGCTTAAAGCGTTGTCAATCGATTTATTGCTTTTGATCGAAAATATTAATTTTCGAACAAGCAAAAAGGCCACTCGCTTGAGTGGCCTTTTCTGAAGGTGGTTGCGGGAGCAGGATTTGAACCTACGACCTTCGGGTTATGAGCCCGACGAGCTACCAGACTGCTCCATCCCGCGGCGGCCATTCTACTCAGGGAGAGAGTGTTGTCAATCGGTTTGTTACTTTTAATCGAAAATACTAATCGGCAGGCAAACAAAAAGGCCACTCGTTTGAGTGGCCTTTTCTGAAGGTGGTTGCGGGAGCAGGATTTGAACCTACGACCTTCGGGTTATGAGCCCGACGAGCTACCAGACTGCTCCATCCCGCGGCGACCATTCTACCGGCAGAGAGCTTTTCGTCAACTATTATCTTCAAAAACTGTTTTCAACTCAGATGGTTAGCCTCAAACAACTGTTAGACTTCAGCGAGTTCGACCAGGCCGGACAAGGCTTCCGAGGATGTTGTGCGCAAGATAATCCACGTTGACTGCGACTGCTTTTACGCCGCCATCGAGATGCGTGACGATCCGAGCCTGGCCAATCGTCCGCTGGCCGTAGGCGGTTCGGCGGAGCGTCGCGGGGTGATCGCCACCTGTAATTACGAGGCGCGTGCCTATGGGGTGCGTTCGGCGATGTCGTCCCGGCATGCGCTGAAGTTGTGTCCGGACTTGCTGATCGTCAAGCCGCGCTTCGAGGTCTACCGCAGCGTCTCGCGTGAGATCCACGGCATCTTTCGCCAGTTCACCGATCTGATCGAGCCGCTGTCTCTGGATGAGGCCTATCTCGATGTTAGCGACTCCCCGCATTTTTCCGGCAGCGCCACGCGCATCGCCCAGGAAATTCGCCGTCGCGTGGCGCAGGAGCTGCACATCACAGTGTCAGCCGGCGTGGCGCCGAACAAGTTCCTGGCCAAGATCGCCAGCGACTGGCGCAAACCCAATGGGTTGTTCGTCATCACCCCGGATCAGGTCGATGCTTTCGTTGCCGAGTTGCCGGTGAACAAGCTGCACGGGGTTGGCAAGGTTACGGCCGACAAGCTGACGCGCATGGGCATTCGTACCTGCCTGGATCTGCGCGACTGGAACAAGCTGGCACTGGTGCGCGAGTTCGGCAGTTTCGGTGAGCGCCTGTGGCGTCTGGCCCAGGGCATCGATGAACGCGAAGTGAAGGTGGACAGCCGTCGCCAGTCGCTGAGCGTGGAGCACACCTATGATCAGGATCTGCCTGATCTGGACGCCTGCCTGGAAAAACTGCCAGCGCTGCTGGAAGAGATGAACGGCCGTCTGCAGCGCCTGGACGCCAGCTATCGGCCGGACAAGCCCTTCGTCAAGGTCAAGTTCCACGACTTCACCCAGACCACGCTGGAGCAGGCGGGGGCCAGCCGGGATCTGGAAAGCTATCGAGTATTGCTGAGCAACGCCTTCGCCCGCGGCGACAAGCCGGTGCGCCTGCTCGGTGTGGGGGTCAGGCTGCATGACCTGCGCGGGCGGCAGGAGCAGTTGGAGCTGTTTGCGTAACGCGGATGCAACCCGCAAGCGTTCTGCGTTATCTGTTGATGAGCCGATCTGACTGGGTAAGGAGGGCGGGTGCTGCACCGCTTCAGGCTCATTTCGCGGATAAATCCGCTCCTACAACAGCCCTGCCTGACTGCAGTACGCCCTTGTAGGAGCGGATTTATCCGCGATCCCTTTGCCAGAGCGGGGCACCAATTGGGTAACCCCGGATTGCATCCGGACTACCTTCTCATTCCGCCCATAGGCGGATCGGCTTGCCGCTAGCCGGCCACAGCTGCAACTGGCCGATGCCGTTGAAGTCCCAGCGCTGCACCTCGCCGAGCGCTGCGAGGAAGCGCTGCTCCTGTTCCATCAGCGCCGGTGCGCACATCTTGCGGGTGCTGCCCGGTGCCTCGAAACGGATCGCGTCATCCTCAAGTGAATAACCGGCGAACCAGTGATTGCAGCCGGCATGCCCGTGCGCCCGGCCGTCGGCGAAGGTGATGGTCAGGTGGCTGCGATCGATCAACGGGCGCTCGCCGATCCACTCCACGCGATAGCTGCGTTCGGTTTCCAGTTGCGGCGTGTCGCTGGCGCAGCCGGCCAGTGTGGCGGCGAGCAGGGCAAGGGGCAGGGCGCGGTGCATGGGGTCAGGCCTCCTGGCAGGTACGGCACAGATGACGACCGGCGTCGTTGCGCCAGCCCAGTTCGGCGATGCGGGCCTCGGCAGCCGGTGCTTGCGCGGCTTTGCCGAGGGCGGCATCGACGGCGAATTCGAAATCCAGTTGCTTGCCGCAGCCGTCGCAGTTCACCTGCCAGTTATGGATGGCCAGCTCCTTGAACTGCGGCCCTTTGCACACCGCCAGCCACTGGCCGGGCGGGTTGATCAGGTGGCGAACCTTTTCCACGTCCAGGCGCATGTGCAGGTCGCGGCTACCTTTGAGAGTGACCAGCAGCGTGTCGCTGGGCTGGATCGAGCCGCCGTTGCCGGTGACCTGGTAGCGGCCCGGTGCAAGAGCGCGGCATTCGGTAAGGGTGTGCTGCGGGTTGAGCAGGGAATAACGGAAATCGTGTTCGGCCATGGGTCCTCCGGTTCAGCCGGCATGCTATCACGCGGGGCTGCGCGCTATGGCGTCTGCTAGGTGCGGATTTATTCGCGATATTCGCGCTGCAATCGCGAATAAATTCGCGCCTATAAAAGCTGCGTAACCCGGATACCCTGACTGCATCCGGGCTACAGCTCTGGCCCTACGCGCTCTGGGCAGCTGCTTCGGTCAGGCGTGCAATGGCGTCGTCCAGCTCGTCCAGCGCGCGTTGAGCCTCGGGATCATCCTGCTTGAGCAGCGTCTCGCTGCGCTGGCAGGCGGCGCGCAGCTGTGGCACACCACAATAGCGGGTGGCGCCGTGCAGCCGATGAACCCGCTCGATCAATGCGGTGCGCTCGCCGGCGTCGCGTGCCTGACGGATGGCCTGGCGGTCGCCCGGCAGGCCGGCCAGCAACATGCTCAGCATGTCCGCCGCAAGGTCGGCTTTGCCCGCGGCCAGGCGCAAGCCTTCCTCGGCGTCGAGCACCTTGGGTTGCAGCTGGGGCGGCGCAGGTGGCGCGACCTTGTGGCTCGGCTGGTTGCGCAGGTTCAGGCCGGTCCACTTGAGCACCACCTGGGCCAGTTGGCGCTCATTGATCGGCTTGGTCAGGTAGTCGTCCATACCGCTTTGCAGCAGGGCGCGCTTCTCATTGGCCAGGGCGTGGGCGGTCAGGGCGATGATCGGCGTGGCGCTACGGGCTTCTTCGCTTTCCCACAGACGAATCGCTTCGGTGGCTTCACGGCCATCCATGCCGGGCATCTGCACGTCCATGAATACCAGGTCGAAGCTGCCTTGCTGGACGGCGTCTATTGCGGCGTACCCGCTATCCACCGCCTTGACCTGCGCGCCCAGATCATCGAGCAGGGTTTGCACCAACAGCAGGTTGGCCGGGTTGTCATCGACGCAGAGGATCTGCGGTCGGCGCGTGTCGCCGATGGCGACCGGCTCGCTGGCCGAGCGTTGCGGGCTGACCATTTCCACCAGCGCCTTGTGCAGTTTGCGCGTGCACGGAGGCTTGGCCTGCAGTTGGGTGTAAGCGTCGGGCAGCGATTCGTGGAAAAGCCCCAGCTCGGTGGTCGGACACAGCACCAGGGCCTTGCAGCCGAGGTGGTCGAGCTCATGGATACGCTGGCCGAGGACATCGGGCGGCATCTGGCTGGCGGTGATGCCCAGCACCGCCAGGCTCAGCGGCGGTTGGCCATGCTGCTGGGCGTGCACGGCCTCGAAGAGCTGGCCAGGGTCGGCGAAGCTCTGCACTTCCAGGCCGCAGTCCTCGAGCTGGTGGGCCAGTGCCTGACGCGCCAGCTCGTGGCTTTCCAATACGGCCACGCGACGGCCCTGCAGGGCAGTGCGCGGCAGGTCTTCGGCGTCGTCGCGGGCCTTGGGCAGGGTCAGGGTGATCCAGAATTCGGAACCTTCGCCTGGGGTGCTGTCGACGCCGATCTCGCCGCCCATCTGCTCGATCAGGCGCTTGGAAATCACCAGACCAAGGCCGGTGCCGCCGGCCTGGCGGCTGAGCGAGTTGTCGGCCTGGCTGAAGGCCTGGAACAGCGCGCGCAGGTCTTCATCCGACAGGCCGATGCCGGTGTCCATCACGCTGATGCGCAGCTGCGCGGTGTCGGCACTTTCATCCTCGACCATGGCACGCATGACGATGGTGCCTTCGCGGGTGAACTTGATCGCGTTGCTCACCAGGTTGGTCAGCACCTGCTTCAGGCGCTGCGGGTCGCCGCGCAGGGCCAGCGGGGTGTCGCGGTAGATCAGGCTGACCAGCTCCAGCTGCTTTTCATGGGCGGCGGGGGCGAGGATGGTCAGGGTGTCCTGCAACAGGTCGCGCAGGTTGAAGGGGATGGACTCGAGCACCAGCTTGCCGGCCTCGATCTTGGAGAAGTCGAGCACCTCGTTGATGATGCCGAGCAGGCTGTCGGCGGATTTTTCGATGGTCGACAGGTAATCGTGCTGGCGCGGGCTGAGCTCGCTTTTCTGCAGCAGGTTGGTGAAGCCGAGAATGCCGTTGAGTGGGGTGCGAATCTCATGGCTCATGTTGGCCAGGAATTCGGACTTGATGCGGCTGGCCTCCAGGGCCTCCTTGCGCGCGAAGTCCAGCTCGATGTTCTGGATCTCGATGGTTTCCATGTTCTGGCGCACGTCCTCGGTGGCCTGTTCGATGCTGTGCTGCAGTTCTTCGTGGGCGTTCTGCAGGGCTTCGGCCATGCGGTTGATGCCGGCGGCCAACTCGTCCATTTCATGACTGCCCAGCGGCGGCAGACGGGTTTCAAGGCGGCCGTCCTTGAGCAGGGCGACGCCGGCCTTGATCTCGCGCAGCGGGCCGTTGATGCTGCGGCTCATGCGTAGGGCGAGCAGGGCGGTGACAGCGAGGCCTGCGGCGATCAGCAGCAGGCTGGCGAACAGGCTGCGATAACCGCTGAGCAGCGTGCCCTGGTGCGAGAGTTCCAGCTCGACCCAGCCGAGCAGCTCCAGCGTGCGCTCATCATCCAGGCTGTCGCTGAGCACCAGGTGCTGGTCGTAGACCGGTAACAGAAAGCGCGTGGCGTCCTGCCCACTGAGCAGGCTGACGCCAGGCTGGCCGGTGGGCGACGGGTTGAGCATGCTTGGCCCGGCATGTGCCAGTAACGCACGCTCGGCGGCGAGAAAACCTACCGCGCGAACGTCCGGATGCTCCAGCGCCTGCCGCGCGATGCGTTCGAGCCTTTTTACATCCTGCTGTTCCAGCGCCGGGGCTGCCAAAGGCGCCAGGTGTTCGACCAGCATCTCGCCACGCTGCAACAGCTGCGTCTGCAGACCCGACAACTGCACCCAGGTGAAATAGCCGCCCAGCACCAGCGCCAGCAGGCTGGTGGGCAGCAGGGTGAGCAGCAATACGCGCCCCTTGATGCTGAGATCCTTGAACACGATCTTCCTCCTTCAGAACATCTGAGCAGTGTAGCGATTCGGCACGCGGGAATCTGTAGGTGAGCGATTGTCGTTTAGTAGGTAGAATTGTTCTCATTTCTGCCTGTTCGGTTTTTCGCCATGATGACCTCCACTCCTGCCTCGGCTCGAATCCTCGCAGTCGAGGACGATCCCTTGCTTGCCAGCCATCTGCAGTCCCACCTGATGGGCTGCGGCTTCGATGTGACGCTCAGCCATGACGGCAGCGAGGGCCTGCAATTGGCCGAAAACGAGGATTTCGACCTGATCCTGATGGATATCCTGCTACCCGGCACCAACGGTCTCGAAGTGTTGCAGCGCCTGCGTCGGCAGCGCAGCGTGCCGGTGTTGCTGATGTCGGCGCTGGGCGACGAGCAGAACCGTATCGCCGGTTTCAGTCAGGGCGCCGATGACTATCTGCCCAAACCCTTCAGTCTGGGCGAGCTGAGTGTGCGGGTGGAGGCCATTCTGCGGCGTGTCGCCTATGAGCGTCGCGAGCCGCAGCCGAGCACCGAGGGCAGTGGCTTGCAGTTCGACGAAGGGCGTAGCGACGTCGCCTTCCGTGGCAACTGGGTTGGCCTGACGCCCAGCGAATACCGCGTACTGGAGCTGCTTTGGCGGCACAAGGACGAGGCTCTGAGCAAACCCTTCCTTTATCAACAGGCACTACGCCGCGCCTACGCCCAGCATGATCGCAGCCTGGATATGCACGTCAGTCATATCCGCCGCAAGCTGCAGGCTGTCGGTCACGAGGCCACGCGCGTCGATACCGTGTGGGGCAAGGGATACATCCTGGTGCAGGCCGGCGCATGAGTCTGCCAGGGAAGCACTCGCTGCTGTGGCGCCTGGCTGGCGCGCTGGCACTGTTCTGCCTGCTGCTGGTCAGCCTGCATGTGGATGTCGGGCGCGAGCTGATCGATGCGACGTCCTACCTGTCCGAGTCGACCCGCAAGACGCTCAAGGGCTACGCCCAGGAGGCGGAAACCAGCTGGCGTGAGCAGGGTGCGCCTGGCGTCGATGAGTTTCTCCAGAAGCTGCAGGCGCGCGAACAGATCTGGGCCGTGGTGGTCGACGCGCACAAGGAGTCGCTGTCCTCGCAGCCCTTGACCGGCGAGCAGGCGCAGCGCCTGGATTTCGTCCGCAGGCTGGAGTTTCCCGTGGGGCGACCGGGTGGTACGCCGACCTTCTACGTTCCCTTCGCCGACAGCGATGCCCGTCTGGTAATGGAGTTGCCGCAGCGCCTGAACCCGCGCAGGTACAACGAGCTATGGGAGTTGCTGCTGCAGCGCGTACTGCCGGCGATCCTGGCGGTGGTCGTGGCGCTGCTGCTGTACCGCCTGCTGATTGCGCCGCTGGCGATCCTCCGGCGTCAGGCTACCGCACTCAGCGCAGGCGACCTGTCCGCCCGGCTCGGGCCGCAGGTGACGCGACGCAAGGATGAGCTGGGTGAACTGGCGCGCACCTTCGATCATATGGCCGAGCGGCTGGATCGCACCGTGGCGTTCCAGCGTCAGCTGCTGCGCGACCTGTCCCACGAACTGCGCACGCCGCTGGCCCGCCTGCGCGTGGCCGGGGAGAGCGAGCAGGACATCGAGGCCCTGCGCCAGCGCCTGGCGCGTGAGGTCGCTGAGATGGAAAAGCTGGTCGGCGATGCGCTGGAGCTGGTCTGGCTGGATACCGAGCGTCCCAGCTTGCCGCTCGAGGAAGTGGACATCGTCAGGCTCTGGGACGTGCTGCGGGAGAACGCCGGCTTCGAGACGGGCTGGTCGATCGAGCGCATGCCCTGCGAGCTGCCCGCCGATTGCCGGGTGCTGGGCAATCTCAATGGCCTGGCGCAGGCGCTGGAAAACATCCTGCGTAATGCCATTCGCCACTCGCCGGAAGGTGGGGTGGTGCGCCTGGCTGGTCGGCGCGAAGACGACCAGTGGCTGCTGTGGATCGAGGACCAGGGGGCGGGTGTCGCCGGAGGCGAGCTGGAGACCATCTTCCGGCCCTTTACCCGCCTCAGTGCTGCCCGTCCGGGTGGGGATGGCTTTGGCCTTGGGTTGGCCATCGCACGCAGCATGATCGCCACCCAGGGCGGGCGCCTGTGGGCAGAGAATGCCCGGCCCGGTCTGCGGCTCAAGCTCTGCCTGCAAAGTGTATAGTTCGTAAATTAGATTTACTCTCAAATGTAAATTCTTACTATTTGCGCCTGACCCGAGAGGGCCGGCAAATAGTGGCGTCCCCTTTTCCAGGTGCGCTCGCTCCCGATGGTGCATCTGGCCGTCCGTGGCTTTGTCAGGCCCCTTTCGTTTGGTTGCGGTCATCACCGCTGGCTGTTGCCGCTTGTCGTGGTGACGCCTGCGTTGCTGGTTCGCACGGGTCTGTCAGCCCAGCCTGTGTCCGGGAGCGTGCAGGGATTCGAGTTCCTGTTCGGACGGCTGCTGGCGGCCCAGCCGACAACTCGACTCACCTCGATCACTGGGAGCCACTACATGTCACTCAACACGCGACGTCTCGTTGCCTCGTCTCGTCCTCGATTCGAGAAAACTTTGCTGGCCGTCACGCTGGCCTCGTTGGCCTGTTCGGCGGTAGCCGAGGAAAAGGCCGAGCAACTGGAACTCGGAGCGGTAGTCGTCACCGCCACGGGCTTCGAGCAAAGCGTCAAGGATGCGCCTGCCGCCATCACCGTCATCTCTGCCGAGGAGTTGAAGAAGCGCTCCTACACCGATGTGACCGATGCACTGAAGAATGTGGCTGGGGTGCAGATTGCCGGTGGCGGGGTGGAGCGCTCGATCCAGATCCGCGGCATGACGTCCGGCTACACGCTGTTTCTGATCGACGGAAGGCCGATGCAGGGCAACGATGCCTTCGGCCTGAACGGTACCCAGAACGGTACGCCGATCAACTTCCTGCCGCCCATCGAGGCCATCGAACGCATCGAAGTCATCCGCGGCCCGGCGTCCTCGCTGTATGGCTCCGACGCCATGGGCGGGGTGGTCAACATCATCACCAAGAAGGTCCGCAACGAGTTCAGCGGCAGTATCACCGGCGAATATTCGCTGGCCGACAGCGCCAACAAGGTCAACGAGGACGGCTACCAGACCAGCGCGTACCTCAATGCGCCGCTGATCCATGACGTGCTTTCCCTGCAGCTCAACGGCTCCTTTCTGAATCAGGACGAAAGCCACCTTGCCGGCCTGGACGACAGTGGCGCCACCGACCCGCGCTACAGAAGAAGCAACGCTGGCGGCAAGCTGGGCTGGAACATCAATGAGCAAAACCTCGTCACCATGTACTACAACGAGGGGCGCCAGCGGCGCTGGGCCAATCCCGGCAGGAGCCTGCCGCAGGCCGACGAGCCGAGCTTCGCCGACTCCATCCAGCGGACCTACGCGCTCACCCATGAAGGCCGCTACGACAATCTGCTCACCGACAGCTACATCAACTACGACCACTCGGAAAACCTCAGTCGCCTCAACGCGACCACCGGCAACGGCATCGAATACGGCGTGCTGACCGCCAACACCCAGGCGACCTACTTCATTGGCTCGCACGCTCTGACCGGCGGCCTGACCCACAAGTACGAGAAGCTCGAGGACGGCGCCAGCAGTGGTTTGCGCGAGCCCGTGGTGGCCGATGCCAACGCCGTTGTGGAGATGGACCGCTACCAGAACTCCCTGTTTCTGGAGGACAACTGGAGCCTGACCGACGACCTGACCCTGACTCTCAGCGGCCGCTTCGACGACAACCAGGCCTACGGCAGCGAGTTCAGCCCCAAGGCGTATGCGGTCTACCGAATCAACGACAACTTCACCCTCAAGGGTGGCGTGACGTCCGGCTACAAGGCGCCGAGCCTGCGTCAGGCCGCAACCGATTTCGGCTCCACCTCCCGCGGCGGCGTGATCATCGGCAACCCCGATCTCACGCCGGAAACCAGCCTCAACCGCGAGCTCGGCATCGGTTACGAGAACTTCGATCTGGGCCTCAACACCACGTTGACCGTCTACCAGACCGACTACAAGGACAAGATCAACCGCACTGGCCGAATCTGCGAGCCGAACGTGCCCTGCGTCTACAACGGCACCAACTACCCGGCACACCAGTTCGGCTACACCGCCTACGAGAACGTGGACAAGGCCGAGCTCCGGGGCGTCGAGTTCACCCTGGATTACCAGCTTCTCGACAACCTGATGTACCGCCACAGCTACACCTACACCAGCACGGAGCAGAAGTCCGGCCAGTACAAGGGCGAGCCGCTCAACGACATGGCCAAGCACATGTTCAACGTGTCGCTGGACTGGCAGGCGACGGAGAAGCTGAACCTCTGGACCCAGGTCAACTACCGGGGCGAGACGTCCGGGCGCTGGCAGACCGGCACCAGCGGTGCCTCCAGCAACGGCGTGACCTACCCGTCCTACACCTTCGCCGACGTCGGCCTGGTGTACCGGCCAACCCGGGATCTCAGCCTGAAGTTCGGCGTTTACAACGTCACCAACAAGGAAGTCACCACCGACGATGACTACGCCTACAACCTCGACGGCAGGCGCTACGTGTTCGGTGTGACCCAGAGCTTCTGACCCCTGCGCATTGGCCAGGTCGCCGATGCTGGCGGCCTTTTGCAACTCGTTTCCGGCGCTGGCACGGCGTCGGACATGACCCCCATCGAGAAAAACGAGGAAAGCGATATGACGCTATTCAAGCGTACCCTGACGAACCTGCTGCACCTTGGCGCGCTGATGTGCGCCGTATCGGCCCACGCCGCCTACCCGCTGGCCATTGAACATGGCCAGGGCAGCCTGACGCTGGACGAGGCGCCCAAGCGCGTCGCCGTATTCGATCTGGGCGTGCTCGACACGCTCGACGCCCTGGGCATCGCTGCCGCCGGCGTGCCGCAGATGGCCGGGCCGGCTTACCTGAAAGCGCAATACGCCGGGCGCGAGACCGTCAACATCGGCACCCTGTTCGAGCCGAACCAGGCCGCGCTGGAAGCGCTCAAACCTGACCTGATCATCATTGGCGGCCGCTCCAGCAATCAGTTCGAGACGCTCTCGGCGCTGGCGCCGACCATCGACCTGAGCATCGCGCCAGACCAGTTTCTGGCCGGCGTGCGCGGCAATCTGAAGCTGCTGGGCGAGATCTTCGACAAGCAGGAGCAGGCTGCGCAGCTCGAGGCGCAATTGGGCAAGGAGCTGGCTGCGGTTCATGCCAAGACTGCCGGCCAGAGCTCTCTGACCCTGTTCACCATCAACGATGCGCTGATGCTGCACGCGCCGGGCGAGCGATTCGGCATGCTCAACGAAGTGCTGGGTACTCGTCCGGTGGTCGAGGCGGTCGACCCGGCGAGCGTCGCGCAGGGGCGCCCAGCGCCGGATTCGCCCGAGGCCAGGCAATTGCGTGAGCGGCAGAAGGTGCGTCTGGATGCAGCGTTGAAAGAGCAGCCGCAGCGGCTGGTGGTGCTCGACCGTGGTGCGGCCACCGGTGGTGAAGGCAAGGGCGCCGAAACCCTGGGCAAACATGCAGGTGTCGCGGCCAGCACGGCCTGGCAGCAGGACAAGGTGTTCTATCTCGAGCCGGCTACCTGGTACATCGCCACTGGTGGCTACCAGGGGCTGATGAACACCCTGAAGGATTTTGCCGCCGTGCAATAAGGACGTGGCTTTACTCGACTGCGGTTGGCAGTGCTCGGTCACTGCCAACTGCAGCCGGGCTAAGGTCCGATCACGCCCTGAAACCGATCATGGCGTGATGAAGCCCTGGGTTCGGCGTATCATGACGCCCCTTCGCGTCAGTCTGGATTCGAGCGACCCATGACCCTGCAATTTCCTACCATTGCCGACTGCATTGGCAATACCCCCCTGGTACGCCTGCAACGCCTGGGCGGCGACACCAGCAACACCCTGCTGGTCAAGCTGGAAGGCAACAACCCGGCCGGTTCGGTCAAGGACCGCCCGGCGTTGTCGATGATCGATCGCGCCGAACTGCGTGGTGCCATCGTGCCCGGCGATACCCTGATCGAGGCGACCAGCGGCAACACCGGCATCGCCCTGGCCATGGCCGCGGCGATCAAGGGTTACAAGATGATCCTGATCATGCCGGACAACTCCACCGCCGAGCGCAAGTGGGCGATGACCGCCTATGGCGCCGAGCTGATCCTGGTCAGCAAGGAGGAGGGCATGGAAGGTGCGCGCGATCTGGCCGAAAAACTGCAGGCCGAAGGCCGCGGCAAGGTGCTCGACCAGTTCGCCAACGGCGACAACCCCGAGGCGCACTACAGCGGTACCGGCCCGGAGATCTGGCGTCAGACCGGCGGCACCATCACCCATTTCATCAGCTCCATGGGCACCACCGGCACCATCATGGGCACCTCGCGCTATCTTAAGGAGCAGAACCCGGCGATCCAGATCGTCGGCCTGCAGCCGCAGGAAGGCTCGGCCATTCCCGGCATCCGCCGCTGGCCCGAGGAGTATCTGCCGAAAATCTATCAGGCCGAACGGGTCGACCAGGTGATGGACATGGGCCAGGCCGAGGCCGAGCACGTCATGCGTCGTCTGGCACGCGAAGAGGGCATCTTCTGCGGCGTGTCCTCCGGCGGCTCGGTGGCCGGCATGCTGCGCCTGTCGCAGCAGGTGGAAAACGCGGTGCTGGTGGCGATCATCTGCGACCGCGGCGACCGCTACCTTTCCACCGGCATTTACCAAGAACCGGCGCACTGATGGCCAGACGCAGCTCCAACCTGCGCTTTCAGCCCAGCGGCGGCAGTCGCGCGGCGCAGGTTCCGGTCGGCAAGAAGCAGAAGCTCGCCATCGAGCGTCTGGCCGGCGACGGTCGCGGCATCGCCTTCGAAGGCGGGCGCACCTGGTTCGTCAGCGGCGCCCTGGCCGGTGAGCAGGTCGAGGCGCGGGTGCTCAGCGCCCGCAGCCAAACCATCGAAGCGCGCGCCGAACGCATCATCACCGCCAGTAGCGAGCGCCGAGAGGCGCCTTGCATTCATGCCGACCGCTGCGGCGGTTGCAACCTCCAGCACATGCCGCATGCCGAGCAGCTTGCCCTGAAACAGCGCACGCTGGCCGAGCAGCTGTCCCGTCTGGGCGGTATCCAACCAGACGAGTGGGCAGCGCCGTTGACGGGCCCAGAGCTGGGTTACCGCCGCCGTGCGCGCGTCGCCGTGCGCTGGGATGCCAAGGCGCGCCAGCTGCAGGTTGGCTTCCGTGCTGAAGCCAGCCAGGACATCGTCGCCATCGATGAGTGCCCTGTGCTGGTACAGCCCTTGCAGCCTATTTTCAACGCCTTGCCGGCGTTGCTGCGCAGCCTGGAAAAACCACGGGCAGTTGGCCACGTCGAGCTATTCAGCGGCACGGCCGAAGCGTTGCTGCTGCGCCACACCATCGCGCTGACAGAGGCTGATCTGAACCGCCTGCGCATGTTCTGTCTTGAGCACCGCGCGCAGCTGTGGCTGCAGGGCGAAGGCCAGCCCGAGCCGGAGGATCCGTCCGCCGAGTTGGGCTTCGAGTTGCAGCGCTGGCAACTGCAACTGGCCTACCGTCCGGGTGATTTCGTACAGGTCAATGGTCTGGTCAACGAGGCCATGGTCGCTCAGGCGCTAGACTGGTTGGCAGTGCAGCCTGGCGAGCGGGTGCTGGATCTGTTCTGCGGCCTGGGCAACTTCGCCCTGCCGTTGGCCCGTCAGGCGGCTGAAGTGGTGGCCGTGGAGGGCGTCGAGGCGATGGTGCAGCGCGCGGCAGCCAACGCGCGAAACAATGGTTTGGGCAATGCGCACTTTTATCGTGCCGACCTGTCCAACCCGCTGGCCAATGAGGCCTGGGCGCGCGGCGGTTTCGCTGCGGTGCTGCTCGACCCGCCGCGTGACGGGGCGCTGGAGGTGGTACGTGGGATGGGTGAGCTGGGCGCGCGGCGTCTGGTCTATGTATCCTGCAACCCGACCACCTTGGCGCGCGACGCCGCCGAGTTGGCGCAGCAGGGCTATCGCCTACGCCGCGCCGGGATTCTCGACATGTTCGCGCAAACGGCGCATGTCGAGGCCATGGCACTGTTCGAGAAACCCGAGGCTTAGGTCTGGGCAAAGCGGTACGTTCGGTACCGCAGGGGTGTGCAGGATGCGCATCCTTTCAGTTAATCCGACCGGCTCAGAGAAGGCCGGCGACTGCTCGGTGTGATCTATACGCACCGTAGGGAAGGTAAGACGATGGTTCAGGTGAGAGCGCATCAGCCGATCAACGATGACGGCAGCATCAACCTCGAGGCCTGGTTGGATCATGTCACCCGCGTCGATCCGGCGTTGGATCGTCAGGCCCTGCACGAGGCCTGTGAATTCGCCCGCGATCTGGAGCAGCAGGCCAACACCACCGAGCATCACTGGAGCGAGGGCGCGTCGACATTCCGCGCCGGCCTCGACATCGCGGAAATTCTCGCCGATCTCAAGCTCGATCAGGATTCGCTGGTTGCGGCGATCATTTATCGCGGCGTACGCGAGGGCAAGATCACCCTGGCCGCGGTGCACCAGCGTTTCGGCCCGGTGGTGGCCAAGCTGATCGAAGGCGTGCTGCGCATGGCGGCGATCAGCGCCAGTATCAACCCGCGCGAGTCGGTAGTGGTCGGCTCGCAGACGCAGGTGGAGAACCTGCGCAAGATGCTCGTGGCCATGGTCGACGACGTGCGTGTGGCACTGATCAAGCTGGCCGAGCGCACCTGCGCCATCCGCGCGGTCAAGGAAGCCGACGAAGAGAAGCGCCAGCGCGTGGCGCGCGAGGTATTCGACATTTATGCGCCGCTGGCCCACCGCCTTGGCATCGGCCATATCAAGTGGGAGCTGGAGGATCTGTCCTTCCGCTACTTGGAGCCGGAGCAGTACAAACAGATCGCCAAGCTGCTGCACGAGCGTCGCCTGGACCGCGAGCAGTACATCAACGACGCCATGGACCATCTGCGCCAGGAGCTGGAAGCCACCGGCATCAAGGCCGACATCAGCGGCCGGGCGAAACACATCTATTCGATCTGGCGCAAGATGCAGCGCAAGGGCCTGCAGTTCAGCCAGATCTACGACGTACGCGCGGTGCGTGTGCTGGTGCCGGAGGTGCGCGACTGCTACACCACCCTGGGTATCGTGCATACCCTGTGGCGGCACATTCCCAAGGAATTCGACGACTACATCGCTAACCCCAAGGAGAACGGCTACCGCTCGCTGCACACCGCCGTGCTCGGCCCGGAAGGCAAGGTGCTGGAGGTGCAGATCCGCACCCACGCCATGCACGAAGAGGCCGAGCTGGGGGTCTGTGCGCACTGGCGCTACAAGGGCACCGACGTCAAATCCGGCTCCAACCACTATGAAGAGAAGATTTCCTGGTTGCGTCAGGTCATCGAGTGGCATGAGGAGTTGGGTGATATCGGCGGCTTGGCCGAACAGCTGCGCGTCGATATCGAGCCGGACCGAGTCTACGTCTTCACTCCCGACGGCCACGCCATCGACCTGCCCAAAGGCGCGACGCCGCTGGATTTTGCCTACCGCGTGCACACCGAGATCGGCCACAACTGCCGCGGCGCCAAGATCAACGGCCGCATCGTACCGCTGACCTACAGCCTGCAGACCGGCGAGCAGGTGGAGATCATCACCAGCAAACAGGGCTCGCCAAGCCGCGACTGGCTCAACCCCAACCTGGGCTACGTCACCACCAGCCGCGCGCGGGCCAAGATCGTCCACTGGTTCAAGCTGCAGGATCGCGACCAGAACGTCGCCGCCGGCAAACAGCTGCTCGAGCGCGAGCTGGCGCGCATGGCACTGGTCGGTGCTGACTTCGACAAGCTGGCCGAGAAAGCCAATCTGAAGACTGCCGAAGACCTGTTCGCGGCCCTGGGCGCTGGCGACGTGCGCCTGGCCCATGCGGTCAACCTGGCGCAGCAACTGGTCGAGCCGGAGCGCGGCAACGAGCAGCTCGAGTTGATCCCGCGCAAGGCGCAGGGCTTCAAGCCGGGCAAGCGCGGCGATATCCAGATCCAGGGCGTCGGCAACCTGCTGACACAGATGGCCGGCTGCTGCCAGCCGCTGCCGGGCGACCCCATCGTCGGTTACATCACCCTCGGCCGCGGTGTCACCATTCACCGTCAGGATTGCCCCACGGCACTGCAGCAGACCGCGCGCGAGCCGGAACGGATGATCCAGGTGAGCTGGGGGCCGGTGCCGGTGCAGACCTACCCGGTGGAGATCGTCATCAAGGCCTACGACCGTTCCGGCCTGCTGCGTGACGTCACCCAGGTGCTGCTCAACGAGAAGCTCAACGTGCTGGCGGTCAATACGCGTTCTGACAAGGAGGACAACACCGCCTCCATGTCGATCACCGTGGAAATCCCCGGGCTCGATGCGCTCGGCCGTCTGCTGGCGCGTATCGGCCAGTTGCCCAATATCATCGAGGCGCGTCGCCACCGCGTGAGTTGAACGGCAAGCAATCGTAGCCCGGATGCAATCCGGGGCGTGTGACGAGGCATTCCCGGATTGCATCCGGGCTACGTCTCCAAGGAGTTCTATGTACCAACTCGATGACCTGCTGCACCTGATGGCACGCCTGCGCGACCCGCAACACGGCTGCCCGTGGGACCTCAAGCAGAGCTACGCGAGCATCGTGCCCTACACCCTGGAGGAGGCTTACGAAGTCGCCGATGCCATCGAACGCGGCGATTTCGATCACCTGCCCGGCGAGCTGGGTGACCTGCTGTTCCAGGTGGTCTACTACAGCCAGCTGGCCCGCGAGGAGGGGCGCTTCGACTTCGCCAAGGTGGTCGACGGCATCACCGCCAAGCTGATCCGCCGCCACCCGCATGTGTTCCCCGAGGGTGATCTGTACGGCGCGCCGGATGCGGCGAAGCTGGAGGAGGCCGCGGTCAAGCAGCGCTGGGAAGAACTCAAGGCGCAGGAGCGCGCAGAAAAGGCCGCGGTTCCTGAGCAGCTGTCCCTGCTAGACGATGTACCCAGCGCGTTGCCGGCGCTTTCGCGCGCTGCCAAGTTGCAGAAGCGTGCGGCGCAGGTCGGCTTCGACTGGCCTGAGGCGCTGCCGGTGGTGGACAAGGTGCGCGAAGAGTTGGACGAAGTGCTCGAAGCCATGAGCGAGAACGATGCCGAGGCGGTGGCCGAGGAAATTGGCGATCTGCTGTTCGTGGTGACCAACCTGGCGCGGCACCTGAAAGTCGATCCGGAAGCCGCGCTGCGCGCAGCCAATGGCAAGTTCGAACGACGTTTTCGCTTCATCGAGCAAGGCGTGCGTGAGGCCGGGCGCAGCCTGGACAGCTGCTCGCTGGAGGAGCTTGACGCCCTCTGGGGCGAGGCGAAGAAGCAGGAGAAGATGTAGCCCGGATGAAATCCGGGAAATGGCTGGCTAGTCGCTCCCGGATTTCATCCGGGCTACGAGGGCCGCATCGTGCGCCGATTCGGGCTGGAGCCGCTGCGCCTTAGCCCTTATGCTGGGCGCCTTGGACTGGCAGCGCGAATCTGCGTGGCTGCCGCAACAACATCATGTTCGGGATCTTTAGTCATGGGTCTTTCCCTGCGCGACCAGCTGCTCAAAGCCGGCCTGGTCAACGAAAAACAGGCCAAGCAGGTTGGCAAACAGCAGCAGAAGCAGAAGCGTCTGGCGCACAAGGGCCAGGCCGAACTGGACGACAGCGCGCGCCAGGCGGCGCTGCAGGCCCAGGCCGAGAAGGCTGCACGCGACCAGGAACTGAACCGCCAGCAGCAGGAAAAGGCCGAGCAGAAAGCCCGTACGGCGCAGATCAAGCAACTGATCGAGCGTTCGCGCCTGCCCAAGCTCGATGGCGAGGACTACTACAACTTCGTCGACGACAAGAAGGTCAAGCGCCTGCCGGTCAACAACATGGTGCGCAACAAACTGTCCAACGGCTGGCTGGCCATCGTTCGCCATGGTGGCGGTTATGAAATTATTCCGCGCGAGGCGGCGTTGAAGATCCAGGAACGCGATGCCTCGCGCATCGTCCTGCTCAATACCCATGTCGAAGAGCCGGATGCCGACGATCCTTACGCGGCCTATCAGATCCCTGACGACCTGATGTGGTGACGCTGCGTTACTGAGCGCTGCGCTGCATGCACCGCAACTGATCGTGGTGCGTCGCGCTCAGCAGCGCTTGCCGCCCAATAGCACCCGGCCGAAGCTGGCGCCGGCGTCCTGTGGGGTGATCGCCAGCAGGCGATCCATGCGCAGGCGCTGTTGGCCATCGCTCGTGTGCACCAAAAGAAACTCCTCCTTGCTCGCCGTGGTTTCCGTGGACAGGGCCTGGCCCTGCAGGTGGGAACCGTCGACCAGTTCGATATCCAGTTGATAGCGGTGCATGCAGGCGATCTCGAGATAGTCGTAGAGGTCGCAGGCCAGGGGTTGGTAGTCGTCCATCGAGTTATCCTCCGAGATCGTTAGAGCCTAGCCGACTGTTTTTCGGATAGACAAAAAACGCCGCAACCCGGTACCGGTGTTGCGGCGCTTTATTTTCGGCGTGGAGCTTACATCAGCGGAATGGTGTAGCTGACGATCAGACGGTTCTCGTCCAGGTCACCGATGGTTGCGTTGGAACGCACCATCGCGTTACGCCAGCGTACGCCGAGGTTTTTCAGCGGGCCTTCCTGAATGATGTAGCTGATGTCGACGTCGCGCTCCCATTCCTTGCCACTGGCGCCGCCCACACCGTCGAAGCCGTCGCCGGTAACGTAGCGTACGAAGGCCGTCAGGCCTGGGATGCCGTAGCTGGCGAAGTTGATGTCATAGCGGGCCTGCCAGGATTTCTCGTCCTTGCGGGTGAAGTCGAGAATCTGCAGGTAGTTGACGATGTAGGGGTCGGTTTCGGCCAGGAAGGGGAAGGCATTGTCGCCACCGACCTTCTGATAGCCCACGCGGAAGGTGTGCGCGCCAATGCCGGCCCAGAGGTTGACCGAGGTGAGATCGTTATCGAGATTGCCGCCGAGTTTGCGACCGTTGTCCTGGGAGTCGAAATAAGCCAGGTTGGCGCCGAGTTTCCAGTCGCCGATCGGCTGTACATGGATCAGGTTGTACAGTTTCTGGTCGTAGATGTCTTCCAGCTCGCCGTACCACAGGCCGACCGTGGTGTTGCCGCCGTTGAACTTGTAGTCGCCGCCGGCGAAATTGTAGCGATCGCTCTCGCCGCCGACGTTGGTGGCGGTGATGTCCTGGCTGTTGGTGGAGTTGCGGAAATTCACTTCGCGCAGCTGGCCGCCGTTGAGGGTCAGGCCGTCGATTTCCTGCGAGGTGATCATGCCGCCGTTGAAGACCTGCGGCAGCAGGCGCGAGTCGCCTGAGGAGACGACCGGCAGCTTGGGCATCAAGCCGCCGACTTTGCCCACGGTCTTGGACAGGCGCACCTTGACCGCGCCGGTGGCTTCGGAGTACTCGTCAGGCCCTTCGTTGCCGAAACTATTGGGCAGCAGGTTGGTACCGGCGCGCTCGTCCGAGGAGTCGAGTTTCAACCCCAGGCCGGCATAGGCATCCAGGCCAAAACCCACGGTGCCTTCGGTAAAGCCGGACTCGGCCTTGAAAATGAAGCCCTGCGCCCATTCCTCGCGCTTGGACTGGGCGACGCCCGGGTCGCGCAGATCGCGATTCATATAGAAATTGCGCAGTTCCAGAGTGGCTTTGCTGTCGCCAATGAAATCAGCCTGTGCCAGGGTTGGCAGGGTCAGGCTGGCGCCCAGCGTGGCGAGGGCCACGGCGCGGGCGAGGGGAGTCTTGCTCATTATTGTTGTCTCCTCGTTGTTATTAGCAGGCTGGCCACAATGTGACCGGCCAGTTACGGCGCGATGAAATAAAGCATCTGGATTGCGAGTCGACTGTAAGACTTTAGTCTGGCGCGTTTGCAAGCGAAGCCGTGGCCTGGCAGACCTACGCTCTAGGACGTGGTTTTGGGGGTTATCGGCTGGTGGCCATCGATCGGAAAAATAAGCGCTCGCGGCCAATGAGGCTGAGAAAAAACGGCAGCCATTGGTCGATAAGGTTAAAGCTTGTCTTCTTTCGGCCGTTAAGTTCGGCAGATAACCTATTCGGGTACCCAGCCATGAATCTTCTGAGCTCACTCAATTCCGCCGCGTCCCGCGCTGCGCAATCCGGCCAGTCCATGGCGGCGCGCAACAATGCTGCCGACGCTCAGGCCACCCTGGCCAACCGCCTTGCCGAGAAGCTGGGCGTGCCGCCGGGTTCGCTCTCCGGATCGCGTGATGACTACACCCCGGAGAAAGTAGCTGGGCGGATCATCGACTTCATCGAGCAGCGCCTGCAGAGCGAGGCGGCCGCTGGCGCTGATCCGGCCAAGCTGGACAAGCTGCTGTCCCAGGCGCGCGACGGTGTGGAGAAGGGCTTCGCCGAGGCGCGCAAGATCATCGATGGCATGGGCGCGCTCAAGGGCCAGGTGGCCAGCGATATCGACGATACCTACAAGCGCATTCAGGACGGCCTTGGCGATCTCGACAAGCGCTTCGGCAGTGCGGCTTCTTCCGCTTCCGACAAGGTTGCCTTGGCGGGTTACAGCGAGCGCTTCAGCGCAGTGGCCGAGACGTTCGACCTGTCCGTCACCACGCGCGACGGCGATCGTCTGCGCATTTCCGTGGCGCAGGCTTCGGCCAATTGGTCGCAGAGCAGCTTCGCTGCCGCCAGCGATGGCAATTCCACAACGGTCTCCGGTAGCAGCCAGTCCGGAAGCATGCGCATCGGCGGCTGGCAAGTGGAAGTCGAGGGCGAACTGGATGATGACGAGGTCAAGGCGCTGGAGAAACTCTTCAGCCAGGTGCAGGACCTCTCCGACAAGTTCTATGCGGGTGATCTGGCTGGCGCCTTCGACCGCGCCATGGCGCTGGATATCGACAGCGAGCAATTGGCATCAATGTCCCTGCGTCTGACCCAGACCAGCGTGCGTCAGGCCACCGATGCCTACGGTGCCGTGGCCGGGCAGGGCGCCAGCGCGGTCAATGGTGGGCTGCAGGAATATGCCCAGGGGCTGCTCGATGCGCTGCGTAGCGCCGACGGCCTGAGCAAGGATGCCGGTGGCCTGCTCAAGGATCTGCTCAAGGGCGGCTTCTCGCTCGATGAACGCTTCGACCAGGCGCGTCTGGACAAGGCCGACAGCCTCAACCGCAGCCTGCTCGACGGCTTGCAGTCGCTGCTCGCCGATCAGGCCGGTAAGTATGTCGACGCGAGCTGATCCAGGCCGGTGCTAAACTGCGCACCTTGCTGACAGTGAGGTGCGCTTATGACACCGGAATGCCAACTTTTCGGAACCCTGGGATGTCACCTCTGCGAGGTGGCCGAGGCGTTGTTGATGCCCTTCGTCGAGAATGGCCTGCTGGTCGAGTTGATCGACATTGCCGAGCACGAAGGGATGGTCGAGCAGTACGGTTTGCGTATTCCGGTATTGCGCCGTTGCGATACCGGCAGCGAGCTGAACTGGCCATTCGATGCCGAGCAGGTGGTGGTCTTTCTGAGCTGAAAGGCCGATGCCGGCAAATCGCAGGCAATAAAAAACCCGCCGGTTAAGGCGGGTTTTTGATTTGGTCGAGAGACAGGGATCGAACCTGTATCCTATCTGCTTGTTTTTAGAGGCTTCTTGTTAGTTCGATTTTTTCAGGGATACAGCAGGGGATACATTGTGTCCGTTCCTAGCCCATTTCAGGGGGGTAAATCGGCTATCGGTTTCGCCCTAATTCCGTGGCAGTGCGGGCGCTGAACTCTCGTAGCAGGAACAGGTAGTCTGGGCGCCGCGCACCATGCTTGATCGCGCAGCGATCGAGGTAGAGAAGCCAGGCATCTTCGCTGGCTTTGTCGGCGGTGGTCGGCGCGTCCGGGGGCATCAGCGATCCCTGGAGCCCGAAGGGCTCATCCCAGGTGCTGTAGCGATAGTCGACCTCGGCCCAGTCGTACAGGGTTTCGCCAGGGCTCGAGCCGGGCATGCCGTTCGGTTCTGCGCCCCCCTCGAGCAGGATGCGCATCAGCTCGACATTCTGGGCCAGCATGGTGGTGTGCAGGGCGGTCATGCCCTCATCGCCCGGCCGATTGGGATCAGCGCCCAGTTGCAGGAGAAGGTGCAGCATGTCGGCGGCGAATACCGGTACCGTCGCAGGCATGGTGAAAGTGGAGACGACACGATCAAGCAGGGTCTCCCCGTCATCCAGCGCATTCAGATCCGCGCCGGCCTGGGCCAACTGCCTTACCCGCTCGAAGTCGCCGGCGGCTGCCGCGTCCAATAGCGCCAGAGTGGTAGTGTCCATTCCTATAGGTGTCTCTGAGACAGATTAACTGGGCTCCTGATCACGGTAGTCGCGGGAGGTGGTCGGCTCAAGGTGGCCGGCCGAATTGACGGCCGCTGGTGCCGGGCGTACAACACAGGGGAGGCCGGTGTAGTGGCCAACCTAGAGGGCGTTTCGGCGCACCAGGAGCACCACGCCGTCCTTGGAGCCCCGGTATGGGCCGATGTGGCGCGTTCCCCAGCAATGGGGGTATCCCGCGGAGATACTGCTGGGGCTTCTTTTGCCTTTTCCCTGCGGTGTAGGTCAGTCAGTGGACGATCGCACCGGACAGCGCCCGCTGTCGAACGGCATAGACCGCATTCAGCTCAGCAACCATCCTTTCTGACTCAGCGGCGCTGATAAGCCAGCAGAGAAACAGTGCGTGCAGAACGCCTGTTGCGTGATCAGCTATCAACTGGAGCTGGTGCAGATCCGTCGCCTGTTCCTGACACCGGCAAAGCCACTGCACCAGTTCTCTGGCTGTGAGAGGTCGGGCGCCCAGAGCTTCGGTGAGCTCAGGCCCTAGCGCCAAATGCTCGAAGCCTACATAGCTTTTCGCGGTCGGCTGATCGTTTTTCTGGTCGGTCACGCTCGTTCTCCTTGCTTCTGCGGTCTGCAGTTGCGCCCCCAGTTGGGCGCGTTGCTGTAAGGGGTGTTCAGTTGTGCTCGACGTCTGCATCAGGCCAGCGCCACCGTGCCGCGCTGACGGCCTCGGTGTGCGTTAGCGGGTCGCAGATCATGATGCAGAGCGGTTTTCCGTCTTGGGTGATGCGCCAGTGGCTGCGCCGTTCCTGTCCGTCGTTCGCCGCCAGCTCGGCCAGTAGTTCGAGGCGGTGGGCCTTGATGTACTTGCGCACGTTCGGAGTGAGCTTCGAGGCTGGGGAGACGACCAGGCGTTTCCCCGTGACCTTGGCGGTCAGGCCATGTGCACGGAGATAGTCGGTAGCTGCGCTCATCAGAAAACCTCCACATCGCTTTCGTCCCATTCAGGGGCACTTTCTTGATGGGGTGTTTCATCCGTGACAACGTGACAACCCGCGTCACTGCTGGGCTGCGACGCTTTTTCATCCGCGACAGAGTGGCCCGGTGTCGCGGATAAAAAATCGCTAGAGGCCGCGCCATTGCTGGTTTGTCGCGCTGTCGCGGATGGAAGGGGGGTATCGGTGAGCAGGTACCGACCGAAGGCATCGAGGAAGCTGCCGAGGTCGTAGCCCTTCTTGTTGGCTGAGCCGATCCGAATGTCTTTCGACTTGATGCCGAAGTCGGCGAGCTTGGCCGATAGCTGCCGGGGGGAGATGGGCTTGCCGCGGTTCCAGGTCGCCCAAGGCGCCTCCTCATCGGCGACCAGTGCTTCCAGCAGATCCGCGCTGAAGATCTTGCTGGCCTTCTTGGTGTCGAAGACCGCTTTCACGTCGGCCAGCAGCTCGGCGCCGATGCTCGGCGCTTCGCCCTCCAGGCCGTGCAGCGTGATGGCGGCATTGCGGGCCGATTTCGGCCAGTGCTCGCCGGCCGCCTCTGCGATCGCCAGCAGAGGTTCCCAGGCATCGTTGGCGCGGTCGTTCAGGCCGGTGATGGGCGTTGGCCTGGCCCGTTCGATGGTCTCGCAGTTGTCCAGGGCGAAGCGCGCCAGACGTGAGCGCAGTTGCTCCCAGAGCATCGGATCGGAGTGGCGCAGGCTTTCTACGCTTTCGCCGGCAGTACGCCGGCGTAGCCGCAGCGGCACGCTGCGATCGGCCAGAGTGTCGGCGATCTTGCCGATACCGCACAGCGCCTTGGCGCCCCACACGTTGAAGGGGGTGGGCATGTGATCATCGCCAACGCAGCGGATGACGATGGCGCTGTCTCGGGTGAAGCCGGCATTGAGGATGCCTCGGGCATCATCGTGTGCGGCCAGGAAGGCGTCCACCTCGTCGATCAGCAGCGTCGGCGCCCATAGCTCAATGGAGCGGAACAACGCCGCCGGCGCGATGTTGGAGACCTGCAGCGGCCGATGCACCAACTTACCCAGGGCGGTGAGCAAGATGCTCTTGCCGCAGCGCTTCTCCGGTGCGGTGATGTTGGCGATCGGCGCCACCTGCACCACGTCGACGAACCAGGTGAAGGCGGCCCACAGCGCTGCCGCGCGCAGCGTCTCCTTGTCCGCGATCACGTGGCGCGCCAGGGCGTGGGTGATATCGTCCAGCAGGTCGGCGCCATCCACCGGGCTGGCCCAGGGGTCGACTTCGGTGAAGATCCCGGCGTTGGCTGCCGGCTGGCCTTCCTCCCCGCCGGGGGCGGTCAGCCGATCGAACTCCGACATGCTGACCATCCTGGCGTCTTTCACCTGCAGACGCAGGCGGGCAAAGGCTGCAGGGTTTCTCCCGCGCATCGCGCGCAGTTGCTCAAGGATCGCCGGCTCGAAGAGCGCGCCGGCATCGCCGGACAGGTTGTGCAATGCCTCTTGGATCGGGCTCTTGGCTTTCAGCTCAAGCGAGCTCATGCGCGACCTCCCAGTTGGCCAGATCGTTGAAGTCGGTCAGCGTCTCGGGCGCGTCTACCGGCCAGGCGGGGAAGATGACCAGGGCGCCGACGGCGACCGCAGCGGCCATTGCAGCGGCTCTCCCCGGGTTGCCTGAGGTCTGCCGGTCGTCGTCGCCGGCGATCACCAACTCGGCGGCCGGGTACTTGGCACGCAGCACCTGGGCTACGGGCAGGAGGTTGCCAGCATTCATGGCGCAGGCCACGGCGCAGCCGCTGTGCTGGTGCAGCGTGGCGCCGGTGGCCCAGCCTTCGCAGATGTAGAGCTGCCGCCTGGGCTCGATGCTGCCGAGCGGTGAGTAGCACCCCTTCACTTGGCCGCCCGGCAGGAAGCGCTTCTTGCCGTCCGGGCCGATGCGCTGCAGGTTCACCAGCCGGCCGGCGTGGTACAGCGGCACCAGCAACTCGCTGCCGAGCTGCCGCAGGGCGTGTGGGCGAACCTGCTTGGCGGTCAGGTAGAGGTGGGCCGGATCGGCGCGACGGGCGTCTCGCCACAGCCTGGACGCACGTTCGGCAGCGGCCTGCTGGCGCTGCTGCAGCTCGGCTTCCCGTTGGCGCCTGGCCTGTTCGAGACGCTGGCGCATCTGTTCGGCCTCCAGTGGGCTGGCTGGCTCCCGGATGGACCAGGTGTGCGAGCTGCCAGCCTTCCAGCTGCCGAAGCAGCCCGAGGCGATGCCGTCGGGGTACAGCACATACCAGCCGTTCATGCTACCTGCGCGGTCGCTGGGGACGTGGAAGCGATGAATCTCACCATCTGCCAGCGGCAACCAGTCGAGCCAGCCGAATGCCTCCTGCAGGGCATTCCGGAAGGCGATTTCCACTTTCTCCAGGCCGAGCGAGGCCGTCGGCGCAGAGGCGCCGTTTTTTCGGTTCATTGAGTTATTCCTCTGGCTTGATGGCTACAGCGAGTTGGCTCATGTCTGAAGCCCAGGCCTCATACTCTTCGACGGTGATGCGTCCCAGATCTCGTAAGCACAGCAAGTAACCGAGAAGCCAGCCCTTTGCATGGGCGTGTTCGCGCCCAGTCAGGTGTGGCGAGTCGGTCATCTCGATGAGGCGGCCGAGCTCGCAGTCACCAAGTGCGCTCAGAAGTTCGGAAGGGCTTCTCATACGTCCTCCTCCGAATCGTCATCGTCCGCTGGCTCGAAGCGAGCCGCCCCGTTGCGCATGGCGCGTAGGCCGAGTACAGCGGCGCGCGCTATCGACTCAGCAAAGCCACCCTCAAGGGAGGTGACTCGGTGAGCCATGCCGCAGATGGCGAACTCGATGGCATGGAAGGCCTCTGTCTCGTCGAATGCGGCCAGCGCAGCTATCTCACCCTCGAGAAAGTCGATGCCCTTTTCCCAGTCGCCGTTGACGCCTGGATTGTTCCGTGGCCAGTTGACCAAGCGTCCGTGCTCATAGCGCGTGGTGAAGCTCAGGTCATCGCGAGAGCGGATCTGTGGTGTCTGCTTGTCGGTCATTGGGCACCTCCGTGGGCTTCGGTTTCCACCTGCTCAATCAGCGCCTGGAGGTCTTCTCCTGCAACGCAGAGACCGCGGCCGATCAGCTTGATCGCCTCCAGCAGACCGCCTTCCTGATAACCGTCCATGAGCCCTTCACTATCACCCTCCGCGCGCTTCAGCGATTCTTCCGCCAGCAGCTTAGCGATGGCGTCGATGGCATACCCCGAACGGCTCATCAGGTCGGCATCCGACTTGGTTCGTCCCAATGCAATGCTCATGGCCGAACCTCCTTTACGCTGATCTTCTGGCCCAGGGCGGTGGCAGCGAACTGCTCCAAGCCTTGAGCGAGGAAGGCCACTTGACCTGCGATGACGTCATTCGCTTCGGTCACCTGGTGCTGTGCAGCAGCAATCAATTGCATCAGGGCAGGGTCGCTGCAGGCCGCGCCGATCGCCTGCAGTTGCGTGCGGATGGTTTGCAGCTCGACGCGAGCCACGGCTCGCACGTCGGCGACATCGATTGTCAGGGAGTCGAGGTCAGACATGGTCCACCTCCTGAGCTTCCAGAGCGCGGGCGCGGGCCATCGCGGCGTTGTAGCGCGCCAGGCGGACGGACAGGCTTGAGTCGGAATGAAGGGCGGCGATCGCGCGGGCGCGCCAGGCAGCAGCGTGTTGCTGAGCTGCGGACGGATTTAGGGCGTGTTGCATGGGTGTAGCTCCTATTTGGGAGCTGCCACCGTTCGCGGCCAAGCGAGGGATGGTGACAGCTGTACGCAGGTTGGCCGACCGGGCAAATAGGAACCCGGCACACCCGAAGGTGTCCCGCGCACAGCTGCCATAAAACGCGGGCAACAAAAAAGCGCCCGTGTACTGCTTGGCGCTTGTGCGCCTATTTATGCTCGACCGGCCAAGGTCGGCCGCGGGACTTACCGCGACTGGCGAACCATAGCGCCAGTTGCCGCCAGTATCAACTACAAGATTGCCGGAGGCGTGTTGCTGTTTCGAGCCTCCAAACGCTGCCTTACCCAGGTTTTCATCTCGCTCAACAGAAACCCAATTGGCGCACTTTGGTGCGTAGAGTCGGTTAGCGGCACCGGCTGCGGAAAGTCTCCCGCCGCTATGAGTCTGTAAACGCTCGTCCTTGAAAGCCCGGTCATTCTCAGCACTTCCGGCAGACGGATAAGCACGTAATCGTCTGGTAGCGTGATTGGTAATTCTTGTTCCATGGCGTACCGTCCAGTGTTTTCTCGGGGATACTTGAATCACTGTAGACGGCGTCATCGCAATGCCTTCATGACTGCGATGGTTGGTATAGGTGCTCATGCGTCACCCCCTTGAGGGGCTTGCTGCGCCAGGCGGACTTGAAGGGCTTGCCGGCGTTCGATCAGGGAGTGGCCGCCGTCGATCAGGATCTGATCCATCGCGCGCAGGTTCTGCAGGGTGGCGGCATTCACCATGCCGGCGAAGGTCTCGGCCGCGCTCTCTGGCGCTGAGGGCTGGTTGGTGGCCTTACCGCCGGTTTGCTCGGCCAGTACCTGATCGACGAACTCAGCCAGCGGGCTCGGTCGCCAGCTTTCTCCGCGGCATTCGGCCCATCGGGCCAGACCTGCCGCCAAGTCCGCATGAATCCACAGGCCTGGCACGAAGTCGCGGACGCCGTTGCCTGCCACGCCTGGCGCTGCGGCCCTGTGGCCATCAACTGTTCCGGGCTGCTGGCGCATGATGCCGGCGGCGGTCAGCTCGCGAAGGAGCTCTGGGCGTCGGCTGGAGCGTAACCGGCCATCCTGCCAATGGCTGGCAAGCGGCTTGCTGTTGGTTTCGGCGATCCTTGCGAGGGTGGGGAGTGTGCTGTCGAGCATCAGATATTCAACAGGATTTCGGCCGCTGAAGCGCTTGACCAAAAGGCTCGCGTTGACCATCCCGTCTACTGGATCGATGGCCAGAGTGGTTTGCTGGTGATGATGGACGATGGGCTCGTTCATACTTGGGCCTCCTGATCGCGCTTGGCGATCCGGGCGCTACACCATGCTTGAACTTCCGCCAAGACGAACCCCACGGGCGCCCCGCGTGCCTTGCTGTCGCTCAAAGGCACCTGGCGCGGAAACGTTGGATCAGTCGCAATTCGCTTGTAGATCGCTACCCGACTAAGGCCGGTGAGATCACACACGCTTTGAATGCGGATCAGCGTGGTCGCCGGATTTACCCACTGGATTTCTTTAACTGAGGGGCGTTCGCTTGAATGGGTGTTCATTGGCTGTTTCCTGATGTTGATTGGTACAGGAACAGCCTGATGGATAAGGGGGAGTGGGCCGCAAAGTGGGAAAAGTGGGTTATTTCCCTTTGCCCGCGTATTTTTCACGACCGGAGTGTCGTATTTGGCTGGTAGTAGAGGCCTTGCTGTAGGCCTTTCTGAACGTTTCTTCGGTGAACAGCTTGGGGGCTCTGAGGCAGATTTCTTTTATGGCAGGTTTACCGGCATAGGGGATATTCAGCGGGTCGTATCCGAGTTGTCGGCAGGCAGCAAGTATTTTGCCGATACGCTCTTCTAGGAGTGTCGGCTTGTTACTGACGAGCGCCTCGACTGGATGTTCCAGTGAACCCAGGCAACCAGATACGTCGCCCCTGACAAAGTCGAGGAGTTGCTGTGGTGTGCAAGGAAAGGATAGGCAGTGCTCATTTTCGGCGAGCATATCGGGTTGCTGCCAAACCGGAGCTTCAGCAATCTGGTCGGCCGTCCAGCCTTTGAAAGACACGCCGCGCTCGGAGATCAAGTACTGGCCATAGCTGCCTAGGCCGACGCCAGTGATCTTCACCCACGCGCTGATATCGATCTCGCCTGTCGGTAGGTTTGGCAGCTCACGCTTCTCCCAGTCATCTCGCTGGTCGGTGAGCTCTCTGAGCATGTCTGTCAGTTGCTTACCCACGATGAATAGGCCTCGCATGTGATGCGTCAAGTAAACCATCGCCTGCGTGACAGTGAAAGCCCGCACATTAGCGCTTGCGCGTATCGGCCAGTGACATAACCAGAGCCCTCGAGTCAACGGAAAAGAGGGCTATCAGATGCCTGCAAACGACGATGATCTGGGCTTGCCAGGAGCGAAGCGCAAGCAAACCAGCTTTGATATTACGAACTACCCACCAGCTCAGAGGGGGCTGGCTCAGGCTGGCGCAGCAGGCCAGCCGGTACCAGGTGATCCCGCCCGAGCTCAGCGTATGCAGGCACAGTACGACCAGCCTGTTACCAAGGGTGTGCCGCTGATTGGGCAGATTGCCGGGCTTAATGAGTCGGCAATTCAACCTCGGCAGACTTCCTTCGATATCACCAACTATGCGCCGGCGCAGCGTCAGGCTGACATCCAGCCCGAATTGCAAACTGCAGGGGGCGCCAACCCAGTCGCAGATCCTTCGAGCCGTCGGCCGATGAGCCTTTTGGATGGGCTCGACCTGGCCCCTGCAGCTCAGCAGCAGCCGGGGGACTGGTACCGAACGGGTATTGGAGCTGATCGTACTGGCGGTGAAATTGTTGGGCGACGTGGTGCTAACGGGACGATGGAGTTCAGCAATCAAGCTGCGACGCCGGGTTCAGTTTCTTCTGCTCGGGCAATGCCGTCTGGTGGTATTGGAGGGATCGGGGATGGCCTCGGTACTTTCTCGCAAGGTGATCCAGGTGATGCACGAAGGGCCATCGATACCTTCGAACGCGCCAATCAAGAGCGCGCCAAGATGAACGAGATTCGCCAGCGCGGTGAGCTCGGCAACAACGGCGGGCGCCTCACCATTGTGCGTGACAGCTCTCGTTCGCCAACCTTGGGCGATCGCCAACGGGCCAGGCTCGAGGAACGGCAAGCCGACACCGAGTTCACCAGGCAGCAAACCCAGCAAAGCATCATCTCTGGCATGGATGAACGTCTCACCAGCCAACTGGAGCGGCAGCGTCTGCAGCAGCAACTCCAGGCTGGCGACATGGATATCAAACGTCAGCAGACGCTGGATGGCATTCTGGCCGGCTTGGATGATCCAAGTCTGCAGGGGGAGGCTCGGACTAGGGCTGAACGCAAATATTTGATGCAGGCTGATCCCAAAGCATTCATGTCGAATCAGGCTAAGCCCGCGAGCAGTAATGGCGATGCACTGAAACTCACCGAGCAACAGAGCAAGGATCTGGGCTACTACACCCGCGGCAATGAGGCCAACGCTCAATTGGCGAATCAGGGCGATGCGTTGACTGGGCGTGCATCAGGTGAGCGTGGCCGGTTGCGAGGGCTGGCCGATACGGTAATTCGCGGCACTCCCTGGGTGGGTGATTCCTCATTGGCTAACAGCATGGTGTCGCAAGAGCGACAGCAGGCTGAGCAATCAGGCCGAGAGGTGCTATCGGCCATCCTCCGAAAAGACACCGGCGCAGCTATCACCAGTCAGGAAATGGAAATATACGGGAAAATGTATCTCCCGCAGGCTGGTGATAGCGATCAGGTGCTCAATCAGAAAGCTGAAGCTCGGACGCGCGCTCTGGAGTCAATCCGTGGTGGTCTTGGCACTGCCGAGCGTAAGGCCGCCCCGCTTCGAGATGGGCAGCGAAACAGCGCATCGGGGCCAGCTCGAATCAATGATGACGCTGGGTACAACGCTTTGCCATCAGGGTCGCTATTCATCGCTCCTGATGGCTCTACCCGGAGGAAACCATGATGGCCGGTTGGAAAGATGCCCCTCTGGTGGAGGGAGAGAGCGAGCAGCAGCCAGCATGGAAAAGCGCCCCGGTTGAACAGCCAGCAGGACAGCAGAGTGTGGATGCAGGCATCAGTACCGGCCGCTCGCTGCTGCGTGGCATCAACGATGGTCTGACCTTGGGCTTTGCCGACGAGGTCAGTAGCGCGCTGTCGGCAACACTGAACCCTGTCATCGGAAGTGGCAATGACGGTGATACCTGGCGTGAGCGCTACGATCGCAACGTCGAGGGCGAGCGGGCACTTGATCGCCAGGCGCGTGAGAAGAACCCCATGGCCAGCGCCGCTGGCGGCATCACTGGTGGTCTGCTTCCTATGTTGGTCACGGGTGGGGCTTCTCTGCTGCCATCTGCAGGCCGTACTGCCGCTGGGCCGGTGTCGCGTGCCGCCTCTCAAATACCTGTTACCCAGGCAGCCCCGAGCCTGCTGCGAACGGCCGGTGAAGGGGCTGCTGTGGGTGGTGCGTATGGTGCTGCCTACGGCCTTGGTTCTGCTGAAGGCGATTTGCTGGAGCGATTGCCAGGCGCTGTTGATGGAATGACCACTGGCGCTGCAATCGGTGCCGGCATTCCACTGGTGCTGATGGGTGGCCGGGCTGCGGCTGGCGCCATGCGATCACCTGAGCGCTCGGCGGTGCAGCAGGTGGAACGCGCGCTGGAGCGTGACGGCATGAGCGTCGACCAGTTCCGTCGCCAGGCTGATGAGCTGCAGCAGCGCTACCCTGGTGCTGCCATGCCCGCCGACGCCGGCGGGGAGAACGTTCAGGGGCTGCTCGAGCGCGTGGCGCAGACGCCAGGCGCTGGCCGTTCGCAGGTAATTCCAGTGCTTACGGAGCGGCAGCAGGGGCAGCCCCAACGGCTCACCGAGGCGCTGCAGGAGTTGACCAAGAGCGAGCGCGACAGCTTCAGCCGTGCGGCTGAAGATCTTGGCCGCGCCACCGGTAATCAGCGCAGTGCACGTCAGGCGTTGGAAGACGCAATGGCGCAGCGCTCACGTGATGCCCAGCCGCTCTACCAGCGAGCTTACAGCGAGGCCGTGCCCTGGTCGCATGAGTTGGAAAAAATATTCGAGCGCCCGGCGATGCAGGAGGGATACAGGCTCGCGGCGCGTCGTGCGGCGAACGAGGGTAGAACTTTTCAAGGGAAATTCATCGATCTGAAAGAGGACGGTTCTTTCACGGTGAAGGACGTCCCGTCGACTGGTGATCTGGATCTGGTCAAAAAGTCGCTGGATAGCAAAATCGGCACCCTTGAGCGTGCTGGTGACTACGGCGAAGCTCGGGTCATCAAGGATATCCGAGAGCGACTGCTCGGCATCATGGATAAGCACAGCCCGACCTATCGTCAGGCTCGAGCGGCTTGGGCCGGGCCAAGTCAGTTCATCGACGCTGTAGAGAATGGCCGGACGATCCTGAGCCGGAACATCAGCGCCGAGGAGCTGGCCGCCAACCTCGGCAGACTGAGCCCGTCTGAACTCGAGGGCTTTCGCATCGGCGCTGTGTCGGCGATCGTCAACAAGATGGGCAACGACCCGGCGAAGATGGCCGACGTGACCAAATACCTGCGCAGCAAGGAAATGCGCGCCAAGGTGGCGGCCATGCTGCCGGACGACGCTTCTCGCCAGCGTTGGAGCGATCTGCTGGACTTCGAGGTGAGCGCGTCCACCACGGCAGGGCGCAGCCTGGGTAATAGCGCTACCGCACGCCGTGCTGCAGAGATGGCCGATGCTGACAGCGTAGGCGGCGATCTGGTGCTGAGTGCGCTGGCTGGTACGCCTGTCGGGAATCTGTTCAGCCAGTTCGTTGGCAAGGCCGGCCGCAGCCTGCGTGACACCATTCGCTCTCGTTCCGATCAGGCCGTGGCTGATGTGCTGACTCGCCCTGATGGGCTCGGACGTGCGCAGCGAGCTGCTGCGGAGGCCACCAGGCCGTCGGCGCCGCCCTTGCTGATCACTGGCGGGGCCAGTGCTGGCGCCGTCCAGGGTACTACCGGACGCGAGGCCCGTCCGACGGTGCAATCCCTTCTGCCGACTGTGCGGGAGCGCATGCGAACCGACTATCCGCTCGATGCTGACGAAATAGCGCGGGAGACGGGGTCTACCAGGGCCGCAGCCAAGCAAGCGATCGCCCTTGCGCAGCGTGAGCAGCAGGCCATGGCCAAGACCTACAAGAGCGTGCCGGGAGCCAACCAGGCTCGGCGCGGCCTGCTCGATCCCGATGCCTACACAGTGGCCAAGACCGGCGACCGTGAGTGGCGCATTCAAGCGAAAGCAGAGTAGGAGGGCGAGATGAGACAGCATCGTGATGACGTGTTCTGCCATCAGGAACTCCCGTTGACGTTACCGATGACCAAGCCGGTAGAGGAGTGGATCAGGGAGCTTGGCTCGAAAGAGGGAGCGCTGACTCTGCAGGTGACCAAGACGGCCAAGGAATGGGCCGAAGAGCTTGGCGTGAGCTGGGAGACCGTCAGGAAGCGGCGTTACCGTGGTTGGTCATGGGCGGAAGCCCTGGATCCTCGCCTGAGAAAAACTACCTTCAATCATCGAGGGCTGCACTGATGGATATCTTGGAGAGAGCCGGGGCACTCGACCGTCTCCCCAAAACTGGGGACACCCAACGCGCGCTAGAACTGGTGCGCGCGGCATTGGATCAGCTGGCTGCAGAGATCGATACAGAAACGAGAGAGTTGGCAGGGCCTGAGCTTCGCCTGCAGCAGTCGCTCGCTCTGCCCGGGCGAGCAGTTGTGCTGCGTGACCTGTCGATCGCTTTGCGAGAGCTGATCAGCCTCGAGCGCCGACAGCTTGGGCTGGACAGTGCTCGGGGCGAGCGGTTGCTCGAGGTGCTGAGAGCCCTGGCAGCGAATGCCCGCCGGTCTGGTACCGACGTTGAGGCTCGACCTGATGGGCAGTAAGAAGGCTTTTGACTGGGAAGCGATCGAACGCGACTACCGCGCCGGCGTGCTTTCCATTCGGGAGATGGCCGGCCGGCACGGCTGCACGCACACGGCGATCGGCAAGCGGGCCAGGGCTGAAGGGTGGGCGCGCGATCTGAAGGCGAAGATCCGGGCGAAAGCTGATGCGCTGGTTTCCAAGCGGGAGGTTTCCAGCGAGGTTTCCAGCAAATCGGCGGAAACTGAGCGGCAGATCGTCGAGGCCAGTGCCGAGGCCATCGTCAACGTGCGGATGGCTCACCGGGCCGATATTCGCCGCTCGCGCGGCCTGACCAACAAGCTGCTGGAAGAGCTGGAGCAACTGACCGATCACCGCGATCTGGCCGAGTCGCTGGGCGAGATGATGCGCAGCCCAGACGCCTTCGGGAACGACCGGCTGAACGACCTTTACCACAAGATCATCGCTCTACCGAACCGCACCAAGATCATGCGAGAGCTGGCCGAGACGCTGAAGACGCTCATCGCCCTGGAGCGCCAGGCTTACAACCTTGATGAGCGAGAGCATGACGAGCCCTACGAAGAGCGGTTGCGGCGGTTGCTGGGGGAGTGAGGCCCAGCGAGTTACGACGAATTTCGTCGGCAGTCCCATCAAAGGTTTAATGACGCCCATATCCTGGCTTCGTCCGAATTTCGGACGAAGAAATACTCGGCCTCAGTAAGCCTATCGACACTTCTTCCGTTTCACACGGAGTAAGTGGAGGCGAGACGTTTACAGCCGACCCCCTGTAGGGTTCGATTTACCTGTTCGGAATCACCGGTTGGGGGATTTAGTCGGCCGGAATGATGCGGGTGGTGCCGTTACCGTTAGGGTCAGAGTTGATGCGGACCCTGTTGCCGGCACCGTCCCTGCCATAGGTGTGCGAGTAGCCACCGTTGTTGATTGTGCGGTACCTGCCGCCTTCTGAGTCGTAGCAGTCTTTCACCTGGCCGTAATTGAAGCAGTTGGTGCGAATGCGCACCTCGCCGGACCCCTCTCTTGCCTTGCGGCGTGCTTCGCGCTCGCGATCAGCGAATCGTCCTTTCGTGTTGTCGGGGATAATGGTCAGGCCGCCACCGGCACTAGGTGCAGTTGAGGTTCTGCCTTCCCTCATGATCTCTGCCGCGCGGAGATTACTGGCAGTCACGTCAGAGCTGCTCTCAGCTTGGCCCTTCTGAGCTTCTCCGAGATATTGCGATGCGCCTTGATCAGTCGGGCATGGCACGGATGAGAAACTGACAGAACCGTCGTTTCCTGTGCATTTGAATATCTGCGCATGCGCTGTGGCCGAGCTCAGCAGGGCTACAAGAATGGTAACGGTGATTTTCATTCCATTGACCCCATGGCCGGGAAGATATGGCTGAAGGCTAGCATTGCTGGTTTATGACTGGGAATCTGGTGACGGGCGGAGGGCTATATCTGCGTCATCTTGGTTCGAAAAACCAGACCGCTGTTACGGCCGGAGCGGTAATCCATCCGCGACAGCGCGACAACCCAGCAATGGCGCGACCTCTAGCGATTTTTCATCCGCGACACCGGGCCAATCTGTCGCGGATAAAAAAGCGTCGCAGACCAGCAGTGACGCGGGTTGTCACGTTGTCACGGATGAAACAGCCCATCAGTCTGAAAGGGATCGGTCAGAGTGACCACCTCTTGCGTTACGCCATGCGCTTGATGGCTACCACGTTGCCGGCCGCTAGTGTATCGAGATGATCGGCATACCACTGCATCATCTCGCGGCGCTGCTCCAGGTAGATGGCCTTGTTGTAGACGCCGGCGACGCCATCCTCGGCATGAGCGAGCTGCGCTTCGACGTGATCCTTGAGAAAGCCTTTCTCGCGCAGGATGGTCGATGCAATGTGGCGGAAGCCGTGACCGGTCTGCTGGCCTTGGTAGCCCAGCCGTCGCAGCGCCATGTTGAATGCCATATTGCTACGTGGTTTGGTGCGATCGTTGCGGCCAGGGAAGAGCAGGGAGTAGGCACCGGTCAGCTTCTTCAGTTCTTGCAGCGCTTCCAGGGCCTGACGTGAGAGCGGTACAACGTGCTCGCGGCGCTTCTTCATGCGCTCGGCTGGAATCGTCCAGGTGCCTTGCTCCAGGTCGAACTCGGTCCAAGGGGCTTCTCGAAGTTCGCTGGGGCGAACCGCAGTCAGCATCAGCAGCTGCAGGCCGAGTCGAATGTCATGGGCATGCGGATAGGCGTTGATCGCGCGCAATAGCGCTGGCAACTCGGCTGCGGTAACGTGCGCATAGTTCTCCACTTCCTTGGTCAGGAGATGTTTGTGCAGCCTCTCGATGGGGTTGTGTTGAGCTCTTCCCGTCGTCCAGGCCAGGTCGTAGATATCCATGCAATAGCGGCGCACATTGCTCATCTGGTCGAGGATGCCTTTCTTCTCCATGCCCCTGAAGAAGTCCAACCACTCCATGGGGGTGATATCGGCATAGGGACGTTTGCCGAATACGGGGAAGACGTGCAGTTCAAGGGCGCCGATGATCCTTTTGGCAGTACCGGACTCCCAGCGGGCCTGCCGACCTTCGAACCACTCGCGCGCCAATGGCTCGAACTTGTTGTTGGCCGTCGCCTCTTCGGCGGCTTTGCGCGCCTGCTTCGAGGCGATCGGGTTCTTGCCTGCCGCCGCATCTGCTCGTAGTTCGGCGGCTTTCTGGCGCGCCTGTGCGCCGCTGACCGCTGGATAGCCACCAATGCCGAGCCACGACCACTTCCCATCCGGCTTCTTGTAACGCAGCTGCCAGGACTTCTGGCCGTCTGGCTTGACTCGGAAATACAGGCCCTGGCCGTCTAATTCGCGGTACTCAGTAGCCTCTGGCTCGAGGTTGAGCAGGGTGGTGTCAGCGAGTGGGCGGCGCTTGATTTCGGCGCGTTTCATGGGCTTTGTATCCCCTGGGTTCTATCTTTTCCCGAGGATACACGCAGGGATACACGGTGGGTAGGTGTAGGCGTGAACAGAAATAAACAGATAGAAACAAGAAAGCCCGCACGTGGCGGGCTTTCTTAAGGACTCAGTAACAGCTGTGTACTGCTGTGAACTGTTATTTGGTCGGAGAGACAGGATTCGAACCTGCGACCTTCTCGTCCCGAACGAGACGCGCTACCAAGCTGCGCTACACTCCGAATGAGGCGTATTCTACCGAAAAACTTTTACTGCACAAGGGGTTAGCCTGAAAAAATCTGTAGGCCAATCATCCCTTTTTGCAACCGGGGCGAGCCCCGGTGTCTGTCAGCAGTGCCTCAGGTCCGGGCTCAGAGATCCTTGACGGTCTGCACCTGATCCTTGTTGATCGTGGCGCGCTTGCCGTCGAGTTGCTCGAATTCGTAGAAGCCGGAGTCTTCATCGAACTTCGGCTTGTCCACGGTCTGGATCTCACGCCCGTCGTTCAGCGTGATCACCGACGGCGTGGAACAGCCGGCCAGTGCAGCGAGGCCGATAGTCATCAGCAGGGCGGGGATGATCCGTTTGGTCATGGTCTGTCTCCTTGCATTCAAATAAGTGCCATACCCTCGCTCTGACGTAAAACTGTCGTATGAGTTCCGCTTAGGGCGTTGCGCTTCAATTGGGGGCTGCGTTTTCCGCGAGCGTTTCCGGTGTGTTCAGGTTGGCTAGCCGGAGGTCGTCCAGGGCGCAGTCGATCGCCACGGGCGACAGCCTGCCGAACCAGCGTTGCGGGCTGCGTTCGCCGGCGTGCCAGGCTTGCTCCAGGTCATCCTTAAATCGTGTCGGCAGCAGGCAGAAAAGTGGTTGCCAATAGCTGCCCTGGCGAATCACCACCGGCCGGCTGCCGGCGTGGGCGAGAAGCGATTCGATCAGTGCGCGGTCCACCAGCGGCGCATCGCAGGGCAGCACCAGCATCTGCTCGTGGCGCGCCGCGGCCATGCCGGCGCGAATGCCGGCCAGCGGCCCTTGAAAGTCCTGGTCCGCATCGGCGACCAGTTGGTCGGCATAGGCTGCGTAGCGCTCGGTGTTGCGATTGCAGGAGATGATCAAGTCGTCGCTCAACGGCCTGGTCAGGTCGTGCAGCCAGGCGATCAGCGGCTGGCCTCGCCATTCGATCAGCCCCTTGTCTCGCCCACCCATGCGTTGGCCGCGGCCACCGGAAAGCAGCAGCACCGAACAGGCGGGAAGGGAGGTGGATGCGGGCATGCGGCAGTCTCCGAAGTCAGGCTGTGTGATATAACAGCGCCCATTCTCTCCCAATTGGATGCCTGCCATGAACCACAAGGCCGATGCGGTTTTCGTGCCGCTGAACATTGCCGTGCTGACCGTCAGCGACACGCGCACGCTGGAGACTGATACCTCGGGGCAACTCTTGGTCGATCGCCTGACCGCTGCCGGGCACCAACTGGCGGCCCGCGTCCTGCTCAAGGACGATCTGTACAAGATCCGCGCTCAGGTCGCGACCTGGATTGCCGAGGATCAGGTGCAGGTCGTGGTGATCACCGGCGGCACCGGCTTCACCGGGCGCGACAGCACGCCGGAGGCGGTCGCCTGCCTGCTGGACAAGCAGGTCGATGGTTTTGGCGAGCTGTTCCGGCAGATCTCCGTGGCCGACATCGGCACTTCCACCGTCCAGTCGCGCGCGCTGGCCGGCCTGGCCAACGGCACGCTGGTGTGCTGCCTGCCGGGTTCGACCAATGCCTGCCGCACGGCCTGGGACGGGATCCTCGCTGAACAGCTGGATGCACGGCATCGCCCCTGCAATTTCGTGCCGCACCTGAAACCGGTGGGTGCCTGCGAGTCGCGCGGATGAGTTGTTGCGATCATCCCGGCTTGCTGCCCATGGAGGCGGCGCTGGAGCGTCTGCTGGCATTGGCCGATGCTGCGCCCATCGAACAGACCGAGCAGGTTGCGCTGGCCGATGCCGATGGCCGGGTGCTGGCCGAGCCGCTGATCGCCGCGCTGGATTTGCCGCCTTGGGCCAACAGCGCCATGGACGGTTATGCCCTGCGGTTGGCCGATTGGAACGGCCAGCCGTTGCCGGTCAGTCAGCGTATCCTGGCCGGCACTGCGCCCATGCCACTGCAGCCGGGAACCTGCGCGCGTATTTTCACTGGTGCGCCGCTGCCGGAAGGCGCTGACACCGTGGAGATGCAGGAGAACGTCGAGGTCGATGAAGCTGGGCGCGTGGGTTTTCGCGAGCGGCTGAAAGTCGGGCAGAACGTTCGCGCTCAAGGTCAGGAAACCCGCACGGGTGAATGCGTGCTGCCCGCGGGTACGCGCCTGGGGCCCATCGAGTTAGGGCTGGCCGCGTCTTTGGGCGCGTCGCGCCTGTCGGTACGTCGGCGCCTGCATGTTGCGGTTCTGTCCACTGGCGACGAGTTGGTCGAGCCGGGGCAGGCACTTGGCCCGGGTCAGATCTATAACAGCAACCGGCGCCTGCTGATCGCCTGGCTGCAGCGTCTGGGCTGCGCGGTGGTGGATGCGGGGATATTGCCCGACGATCTGCAGCTCACCCGCGAGGCGCTGGGCGCCTTGGGCGAGGTGGATCTGATTCTTTCCACGGGTGGTGTTTCGGTGGGCGAGGCGGATTACCTTGGCCTGGCGCTGCGCGAGGCGGGCGAGCTGGCGTTGTGGAAGCTGGCGATCAAACCGGGCAAGCCGCTGACCTTCGGTCATTACCAAGGCGTTCCGGTGATAGGTCTGCCGGGCAATCCGGCTTCGACGCTGGTCACCTTCGGTTTGCTGGCGCGTCCGTATGTGTTGCGTCGCCTCGGCGTGCAGCGAGTGGCGCCGCTGGGTTTCGCCATGCCGGCGGGGTTCACCTGGGGCAAGCCGGGCATGCGTCGTGAGTACCTGCGCGCGCGCCTGGAGAATGGCCGCGTAGTGCCGTACGCCAACCAGAGTTCGGGTGTTTTGCGAAGCGCCGCCTGGGCCGAAGGGCTGGCAGAAGTAATGGAAGGCAGTACGCTGGCCGAAGGGGATATGCTGCGCTTCATCCCCTTGAGCGAGATTCTCGGCTAGCGCCCTGAAGCGCCCGGTTGTGCGACTGGCCGGGCGCTTTAGATGGCGCGGTGAAACCACTGGGTCACATTTCTGTCGATAGAATTTGCAAATGGGCTTTATAGAGGGCATAGTCGCGCACTTATAAATTCAATCGACACGGTCGTGCCCATGCTAAAACGCTTCGCACCCCTCGTGCCTCTTGCACTTACAATATTTCTCGCTGCCTGCGCCGGCCACTCGCCGCAACCGCAAATCAGCGAAACCACGGTCGAGCCGGTTGCTCGTCCGCTCTCTCAGCAGGTCGAGCCTGCCGATGATGAAATCAACGCGCTGATCGACGACGAACCCTATGAAATGCCGCAGCTGGCAGACAGCCTGCTCGATCTCGGGCGTTCGCTGATTGGTACGCGCTATCGCTACGGCGGCACCTCGGTGCAGTCCGGTTTCGATTGCAGCGGTTTCGTCGGTTACCTGTTCCGTAAGGAAGTCGGCCTTGAGCTGCCACGTTCCACTCGCGAGCTGATCAATCTCGACGCGCCCAAGGTGGCGCGCGCCGATCTGGAGCCTGGTGACCTGATCCTTTTTAATGACCGCGGTCGTGGTCGTGTCAGCCACGCCGGCATCTACCTGGGTGATGACCAGTTCATCCATTCCAGCAGCAGCCGCAGCGGTGGCGTGCGCATCGACAGCCTCGATGACAGCTACTGGAACCGCAGTTACCTGCAGGCCAAGCGCGTCCTTGCGCTGGCTCCGGTAGAAGAGCAAGTCGCGGCCAAGCGTCACAATTGATGTGTCACGGCGTAACTCCAGGGTTGCGCCGTTTGCCTGCAAGCGGCAGAGTAGAGCGCACTCAGGCCCTGGATCGCCTCGCTTATGCCTTTCACGACCCGTGTCGTCCTCGTTTCTCTCGCACTGCTGCTGACTGCCTGTAGCAGCCGCGCTCCCGCCCCCCAGCCCATCTACCATCCGCCGGTTTCTTCGTCCTCCTATCAAGGTGGCGCGCAGGACGTGTTGTTCCGTGCGCTCGGACTGGTCGGTACGCCGTATCGCTATGGTGGCAACACGCCGGAAGGTGGTTTCGACTGCAGCGGCCTGATCGGCTATGTCTACCGCGATGCTGCCGGTATCAGCCTGCCGCGCTCGACCCGCGAGTTGAGCGCGATGCGCACTCCTGACGTTCGCCGTGATGCGCTGCAGAGCGGTGACTTGGTGTTCTTCGCCACCAACGGCGGGCGCGCCGTGAGCCATGCCGGCATCTATGTCGGCGAGGGGCGCTTCGTGCATGCGCCATCCAGTGGCGGCACCGTGCGCCTGGACAGCCTCGATAACGTCTACTGGCAGCGCGTCTATCTCGATGCCAAGCGTGTGATCACGCCCGAGCTTGCACGCAACCCCTGATTCGCCATGGCCGAGCCCATCCGCCTGCCGCCCCAGCCCAAGGTCTGCGAGCTTTGCGCGCGGCCTGTGGCACTCACTCGTCACCATCTGATTCCCAAGGCGCTGCACGACAAGGCCTATGTGCAGAAGCGCTTTGCCCGTCATGAGCGCATTACCGCCACGCTCTGGGTCTGCCGGGCGTGCCACAACCAGATTCACCGGCTGTTCAGTGAAAAGGAGCTGGCCCTGACCTACAACAGTCGCGAGGCGCTGTTGGCGGACGAGCGCTTGCGGACCTTCGTCGAGTGGTTGGCGAGCAAGCCGCCGGGGTTCACACCCAGGCATTAGTGCGGCGGCGTTGACGGGCAGGGCTGCCAGCCTCTACCCTGCGCGCCTTGCTTCAGGTGCCCCAAGTCGTCATGAATGACCACGCCAGGGTGAAACAGGGAAGCCGGTTCCAATGCCGGCGCTGCCCCCGCAACGGTAGGTGAGTCAAACGCTGTTTCAGGCCACTGTGCAATGCACGGGAAGGCGCAGCGTCGAACCTTCGGTTCGCTCACAAGCCCGGAGACCGGCCTGTCGCAGTTTCACGGCATCGCGGAGGGCGCTGCCCGGCCAACGCTCCGGTTCCACCGGGGTGTTCGTGTTGTCTGTCTTCCGCTCGCCTGACCAGCCATTGGTGCCTGGATGAGGACGCGCAGCGCATCGCGATCTCTTCATTACCGTTCGCACTGCTCATGCAGGCAACGAGGGCGCCTGACTTTGCAGGAGCACAGCATGAGTGAGTCCGCCGAACGCGACGTCCGCCACAAGGCGCGTATGCAGCGCAAGAAAGCTCTTATCGACGAGAAGATCGCCCAGGCCCAGGATGAATACGGCTTGCTGCTGGTGCACAGCGGCAATGGCAAGGGCAAGAGCAGCAGCGCCTTCGGCATGGTCGCGCGTGCCCTCGGTCATGGCCTCAAGGTGGGCGTGGTGCAGTTCATCAAGGGCGCGGCCAGCACCGGTGAGGAAGCCTTCTTCCGCCGCTTTCCCGAGGAAGTCAGCTACCACGTGATGGGGGAGGGCTTCACCTGGGAAACCCAGGATCGCCAGCGTGATATCGCCAAGGCGCAGGAAGCCTGGGCCGTGGCCCGGCGCCTGCTCGGAGATGAATCTGTCGGCCTGGTGGTGCTGGATGAGCTGAACATCGCCCTCAAGCATGGCTACCTCGAGCTGGAGGCGGTCCTGGCCGATATCGAAGCCCGGCCGCTGCTGCAGCATGTGGTGGTGACCGGCCGTGGTGCCTTGCCGGGGATGATCGAGGCGGCGGACACGGTTACCGAGATGAGCCTGGTCAAGCACGCGTTCAAGTCCGGGGTGAAGGCGCAGAAGGGCATCGAATTCTGATGGATACACGTCACTGCCCGGCGCTGCTGATCGCCGCCCCGGCGTCCGGCCAGGGCAAGACCACCGTCACCGCCGCCCTGGCGCGCCTGCATACGCGCCAGGGCCGGCGGGTGCGTGTGTTCAAATGTGGGCCGGATTTTCTCGACCCGATGATCCACGCCCGTGCCAGTGGCGCGCCGGTGTACCAGCTCGACCTGGCCATGGTCGGCGAGGCCGAGAGCCGGCGGCTGTTGTGGCAGGCTGCCGGCGAGGCTGATCTGATCCTTATCGAAGGGGTCATGGGCCTGTTCGACGGCAAGCCTTCGGCGGCCGACCTGGCCCGCCATTTCGGCGTGCCGGTACTGGGGGTGATCGACGGTGCGGCCATGGCGCAGACCTTTGGCGCACTGGCCCATGGCCTGGCCACTTTCCAGCCGGACTTGCCCTTTGCCGGCGTACTCGGCAATCGCGTCGCCAGCACCCGCCACGGCGATATCCTGCGTGATGCCCTGCCATCGAGCATCCGCTGGTTCGGCGCCTTGCCGCGCAGTGCCTCGGTGGAGTTGCCGAGTCGGCATCTGGGCCTGGTGCAGGCGGCCGAATTGGCGGATCTGGATGCGCGCCTGGATGCTGCGGCCGATGCGCTGGCCGCTACCGCCGACGTCGACCTGCCGCCGGCAGTGAGTTTTGCCGCGCCGGTGATTGAGCAGCTACCTGAGCTGCTGGCTGGAGTTCGTATCGGCGTGGCACGTGATGCCGCGTTCGCCTTCCTTTATCAGGCCAACCTCGATCTGCTGCAGGCCCTCGGCGCAGAGCTGCGTTACTTTTCGCCGCTGGCCGATAGTGAGCTGCCCGAGGTGGATAGCCTTTACCTGCCTGGTGGTTACCCCGAGTTGTACTTGTCCGAGCTGGAGAGCAATCAGGCCATGGCCGCGGCCATCCGCGCCCATCACCAGGCCGGCAAACCGCTGCTCGCCGAATGTGGTGGCATGCTCTATCTGCTCGATGAGCTGCGCGACAAGCAAGGTGCCAGCGGGCGCATGCTCGGTCTGCTGGCGGGCAGCGCCGCGTTGCAGCCGCGCCTGACGGCGCTGGCCCTGCAGGAAGTGACGCTGCCGGAAGGCGAGCTGCGCGGTCACACCTACCATCACTCGCGGCTGGAAAGTCCGCTTGAGCCTCTGGCGCTGGGCCGCTGCCCTAACGGCAAGCCGGTGGCAGAAGCGGTGTATCGCCTGGGGCGACTCACTGCCAGCTACATCCACTTCTATCTGCCGTCCAACCCGGAGGCGGCCGCCGCGCTGTTGCGTCCATGAGCGAGCACGCCTTCAGCCCCGAAGAGCGCGCGGCGGTGTACCGCGCCATCGCCGAGCGTCGCGACATGCGTCACTTCGCTGGAGGCGAGGTGCCGCCCGAAGTGCTGGCGCGCCTGCTCGAAGCGGCGCACCACGCGCCGAGCGTCGGCCTGATGCAGCCCTGGCGTTTCCTGCGTATCAGTGACCGGCAACTGCGTGAGGCCGCCCACGGGTTGGTGGAGGCTGAGCGGGTGCGCACCGCCGAGGCCCTGGGCGAGCGTAGCGACGAGTTCATGCGGCTGAAGGTCGAGGGCGTTCGTGACTGCGCCGAACTGCTGGCCGTGGCGCTGATGGAGGGGCGCGAAGCGCATGTCTTCGGGCGACGCACGCTGCCGGAAATGGATATGGCCTCGGTCGCCTGCGCCATTCAGAATCTGTGGCTGGCTGCGCGCGCCGAAGGCCTTGGGCTCGGCTGGGTATCGTTGTTCGATCCCGAGGCGCTGGCCGAGCTGCTGGGCATGCCAGCTGGCAGCAAGCCGGTGGCGCTGCTGTGCCTGGGGCCGGTAGATGCCTTTTATGAGAAACCGATGCTGGTTGAAGAGGGCTGGGCCACGCCTCGGCCGCTGAGCGAGTTGCTGTTCGAGAATCGATGGGGAGTGCAGGGTGACTGAACTATGAGCCTGGCGCTGATCACCTGTGCCGGCGTGGCGCTGGATGCCGTGCTGGGCGAGCCGCGTCGCGCGCACCCGCTGGTGGCCTTTGGGCGCCTGGCCGATCGCCTGGAGCAACGCTTCAATCCCGCCGGCGGCGGCTGGCGCAGCCACGGTGTTACTGCCTGGTGCCTGGCGGTGCTGCCGCTGACCCTGATCACCTGGCTGCTGGTGCAGATCAGTGGTCTGGGCTGGGCCGTGGAGATCTTCGCCCTGTATTTCGCCCTTGGCCTGCGCAGCCTTTACGAGCATGCGCAACCGGTGGCCCGCGCACTGCGCCTGGGCGATCTGCAGTTGGCACGCGAGCGCGTCGGCTGGATGGTCAGCCGCAACACCAATGAGTTGGACGCCACCGGCGTGGCCCGCGCCGGTACCGAGTCGGTGCTGGAGAACGGCTCCGATGCGGTCTTCGCCGCCTTGTTCTGGTTCATCGTCGCCGGTGCGCCCGGCGTGGTGCTGTATCGCCTGAGCAACACCCTGGACGCCATGTGGGGCTATCGCAATGAGCGCTTCGAGCGCTTCGGCTGGGCGGCGGCGAAGATCGATGACGTACTTAATTACATCCCGGCGCGCCTGGTGGCGCTGACCTATGCGCTGCTCGGGCATACCTGGCTGGCGCTGCGCTGCTGGCGCCGGCAGGCGCCGTTGTGGGACAGTCCCAATGCTGGCCCGGTGATGGCGGCCGGTGCCGGCAGCCTGGGTGTGAGTCTGGGCGGCGCCGCCGAATACCACGGTGAGCTGCATGAGCGCCCGCAGCTGGGCGAGGGCCCGGCGCCGCGCGCGCGGGATATCGAGCGGGCGATGAACCGGGTCGTTGCCGGCGTTGGCCTATGGTTGCTGTGCCTGATGATCTGGGAGGTACTGGGTGCTTGAACACGGAGGTCGACTGCGCGCCGCAGCGCAGCGCTACGGCATTCCCCTGGAAGATTGGCTGGACCTGTCCACCGGTGTCGCGCCCTACGGTTGGGAGCTTCCGCCGGTTCCGGCTGCCGCCTGGGCGCGGTTACCCGAGGTCAACGACGACCTGGAGGCGGCCGCGCGCGATTACTACCGTGCCGCCAGCCTGTTGCCGGTGGCCGGCTCGCAGGCGGCGATCCAGGCGCTGCCACGTCTGCGCGGGCACAGCAGCGTGGGCATCCTCACGCCGACCTATGCCGAGCATGCAGCGGCCTGGCGCCGCGAAGGCCATCGCATCACCAAGCTCAGCGAGGGTTCGGTGCATCGAGCCCTGCCGCAGCTCGACGTGTTGCTGGTGGTAAATCCCAACAATCCGACCGGTCGCCTGATCGAGCCGGCGCGCCTGCTTGACTGGCACGATGAGCTGGCCGAGCGCGGCGGCTGGCTGGTGGTCGACGAAGCGTTCATGGACTGCACGCCGGAGCACAGTCTGGCTGCCTACAGCGATATGCCTGGACTGATCGTGCTGCGCTCGTTCGGCAAATTCTTCGGCCTGGCCGGCCTGCGTCTGGGCTTCGTCCTTGCCGCCCAGGCACTGCTGGATGAGCTGGAGGTGCTGCTCGGGCCCTGGGCCGTCAGCGGTCCGGCGCGCAGCATCGCCCGCCATCTGCTTGCTGACAGCGACGGCCAGCGTCGTCAGCGCGAGCGTTTGCTGGCCGATGGCGAGCGTCTGGCGGCGTTGCTGCGCGACTGCGGCCTGCCACCTACTGGCGGTTCGGCGCTGTTCCAGTTCTGCTGCACCCGTCGGGCGGTGCCCTGCATTGAGCTGCTGGCGCGGCGCGGCATTCTGGTGCGGTTGTTCGCCGAGCTGGACAGCCTGCGCTTCGGCCTGCCGGCGGATGAGGCCGGCTGGTTGCGTTTGCAACAGGGACTGCTGGAGTGCGCGCCGATCCTGGCCAGTCTTGAGGAAACCTCCTGATGCCGACGTTAATGGTGCAGGGCACCACCTCCGATGCCGGCAAGAGCACCCTGGTAACGGCGCTGTGTCGTTGGGCGCGCCGCCAGGGTGTGTCCGTGGCGCCATTCAAGCCACAGAACATGGCGCTCAACTCCGCAGTGACCGCCGATGGCGGCGAGATCGGCCGTGCCCAGGCGGTGCAGGCGCAGGCGGCCGGGTTGGCGCCGCACACCGATATGAACCCGGTGCTGCTCAAGCCCAACAGCGACATGGGCGCCCAGGTGATCATCCATGGCCGCGCCATCGGCAATATGCAGGCACTGACCTACCACGGTTATAAGCCGGTGGCGATGGCGGCGGTGCTGGAGTCCCACGCTCGTCTGCTGGAGAACCACCAACTGGTGCTGGTCGAAGGCGCCGGCTCGCCGGCCGAGATCAACCTGCGTGCCGGCGACATCGCCAACATGGGCTTTGCCGAGGCAGTGGATTGCCCGGTGATCCTGATCGCCGATATCGACAAGGGCGGCGTGTTCGCCCACCTGGTCGGCACCCTGGAGTTGCTCAGCCCCAGCGAACAGGCACGGATCAGGGGCTTCGTGATCAACCGCTTTCGCGGTGACATTGCTCTGCTCAAGCCGGGGCTGGACTGGCTGGAGCAGCGCACCGGCAAGCCGGTGCTCGGCGTGTTGCCGTACCTGATGGATTTCCACCTGGAGGCCGAGGACGCCGTCGATACCCGTCAGCAGATCAAGGTAGAACAGGCGTTGCGCGTGGTGGTGCCGGTACTGCCGCGCATCAGTAACCATACCGATTTCGACCCACTGCGCCTGCATCCGCAGGTGCAACTGACCTTCGTCGGACCGGGTCAGGCCATCCCGCCGGCCGACCTGATCATCCTGCCCGGCTCCAAGAGCGTGCGCGCCGATCTCGCGCGTCTGCGCGAGCAGGGCTGGGATGCAGCTATCGCCTGCCATCTGCGTTACGGCGGCAAGGTCCTGGGCATCTGCGGCGGCCTGCAGATGCTGGGGCGGCAGATTCATGACCCGCATGGCCTGGAGGGCGCCGCTGGCAGCAGCGACGGCCTGGGCCTGCTGGATTTCGAGACGGTACTGGAGCCGGAGAAACAGCTAAGCAACGTGCACGGCCAGCTCTGCCTGGAACAAGCGGATGTCAGCGGCTACGAGATTCATGCCGGCGTCAGTCGCGGGCCGGGTCTCAATGGCGCCGTGCGGCTCGCCGACGGCCGCAGCGACGGCGGCTTCAGCGCCGATGGCCAGGTGCTCGGCACCTACCTGCATGGCCTTTTCGAACAGCCTCCAGCGTTTGCTGCGCTGCTGCGTTGGGCTGGCTTGGACGAGGTGCAGCACGTGGATTATCAGGCCTTGCGCGAACGCGATATCGAGCGCCTGGCCGATCAGGTGGAGTTGCACCTGGATAGCGAAAAGCTCAGAGCGCTGTGCGGCCTATCGGTAGAAACAAATGTGGATTGAATCATGCTTGAACTGATCCTCGGCGGTGCCCGTTCCGGCAAGAGCCGGCTGGCCGAGAAACTGGCCGACGAATCCGGATTGGAGGTGGTGTATATCGCCACCAGCGAGCCACTCGATGGTGAGATGAGCGCCCGTGTCGCCCAGCATCGCGCGCGGCGACCGGCGCATTGGGCGCTGATCGAAGAGCCGCTGGCACTGGCGCGTGTGCTGCGCGAACAGGCAGCCCCCGGGCTTTGCGTGCTGGTGGATTGCCTGACCCTGTGGCTGACCAACCTGCTGATGCTGGAAGACCCGCAGCGCCTGGATGCCGAGCGCGAGACGCTGCTGAACTGCGTGGCCGAGTTGCCGGGGCGCATCCTGCTGGTCAGCAACGAAACCGGGCTGGGGGTGGTGCCGCTGGGCGAACTGACGCGCCGTTATGTCGATGAGGCTGGCTGGCTGCATCAGGCGCTGGCCGAGCGCAGTCAGCGCGTGGTGTTCACCGTCGCCGGGCTGCCCATGGTGCTCAAGGGGGAAGCGTTATGAATCTGCAATGGTGGCAGGGGTCGTGTCAGCCGCTCGATCATGTTGCCCGCTCCAAGGCTGAAACCCGTCAGCAGCAATTGACCAAGCCGGCCGGCTCGCTCGGCCGACTGGAGGCGCTGGCCATTCATCTGGCGGCGCTGCAGGGGCGCGAGCGGCCCAGCCTGGACAAGTTGTGGATCGCCATTTTCGCCGGCGACCACGGGGTGGTGGCCGAAGGTATTTCCGCCTACCCGCAGTCCGTGACCGGGCAGATGCTGGCCAACTTCGTCAGCGGCGGCGCGGCCATCAGCGTGCTGGCGCGTCAGTTGGATGCCGCGCTGGAGGTGATCGACCTGGGTACTGCCGAGCCGTTGCCGCCGCTGCCTGGGGTAAGACATTTGCAGGTTGGCGCCGGTACACAGAATTTCGTCCGCGATCCGGCCATGACTCTGGCCCAGGCGATGATCTGCCTGGAAGCGGGACGCGACAGTATCCAGCGCGCCCGCGCCGCCGGCTGCGATCTGTTCGTCGGTGGCGAGATGGGGATTGGCAATACCACGGCAGCGGCAGCGCTGGCCTGCTGGCTGCTGAACTGCCCGGCGAGCGATCTGGCCGGCCCCGGCACGGGGCTGGACGGCGCAGGCGTGGCGCATAAAGCGCGGGTCATCGATGCGGCGCTGGCATTGCATCGGGCACAGATCGCTGAACCCTTGCAGGCGCTCGTCCACCTTGGCGGCTTCGAGATCGCGGCCCTCGTTGGCGCCTACCTGGCCGCTGCGCAGCAGGGCATCGCGGTATTGGTCGATGGCTTTATCTGCAGCGTTGCGGCCTTGCTCGCCGTGCGCCTGAACCCTGGTTGCCGTGACTGGCTGCTGTTCGCCCACCACGGAGCCGAGCCAGGTCACGTGCGTGTGCTGCAGGTGCTGGAGGCCGAGCCGCTGCTGGAGCTGGGTTTGCGCCTGGGCGAGGGCAGCGGCGCTGCCCTGGCCGTACCCTTGCTGCGTCTGGCTTGTGCGCTGCACGGCCAGATGGCGACTTTCGCCGAAGCCGCCGTGGCCGAGAGACCGAGCTGATGTTGCATCTGGAGTTGCTGCGTCACGGTGAGACGGAACAGGGCGGCGGTTTGCGCGGCAGCCTGGACGATGCGTTGACCGAGCAGGGCTGGGCGCAATTGCGCGCCGCCGTGCAGGGCGCAGGGCCCTGGGATCGATTGATCAGTTCGCCGCTGCAGCGCTGCGCGCGTTTCGCCGAGGAAGTGGCCGCGGCTCATGGATTGCCGCTGCACTACGAGCCGGGCCTGCAGGAATTGCATTTCGGTGACTGGGAAGGGCGTAGCGCCGCGCAGTTGATGGACAGCGATGCCGAAGCGCTGGGGCGTTTCTGGGCCGACCCATATGCCTTCACGCCGCCCAATGGCGAGCCGCTGCTGCAGTTCGAGGCACGCGTGCTCGCCGCCTTGCAGGGGCTGGCGACGGCGCATGCCGGCCAGCGTCTGTTGCTGGTTACCCACGGTGGCGTGATGCGCCTACTGCTGGCGCGGGCACGTGGCCTGCCGCGCCAGGATCTGCTGCAGGTCAACGTCGGCTATGCCCAACGCTTTCGCCTGGGCCTGGATCCCGACGGGCAACTGACGGAGTTGCCATGATTGCGCTGCTGATCGCCCTGCAGTTCCTCACCCGCCTGCCGATCAGTCTGCCGGGCATGCCGACGCCCGAACAGATGGGGCGCTCGCTGCTCTGGTATCCCGCGGTAGGGCTGTTGCTCGGCCTGTTGCTATGGCTTGCACATCTGCTGCTGGGGCAGACTTCGGCTCTGTTGCAGGCCGCAATCATCCTCGCCCTTTGGGTTGGCCTGAGCGGCGGATTGCATCTGGACGGCCTTGCCGACACCGCGGATGCCTGGGTGGGCGGCTTCGGTGATCGCGAGCGCACCCTGACGATCATGAAGGACCCACGCAGCGGGCCGATCGCCGTGGTGGTGCTGGTGCTGCTGCTGTTGCTCAAGTTCGCTGCGCTGCTGACGCTGTTGCAAGGCGGAAAGGGCGTCTGCCTGATATTGCTACCCTGGCTGGGGCGCAGCCTGCTGCCGCTGTTGTTGGCAAGCACGCCATACGTGCGCGCCGGTGGCCTGGGCCAGGCGCTGGTCGATCATCTGCCGCGCCATCAGTTGCCCTGGGTGCTCGGTGCGCATCTGCTGGGCATGCTGCTGTTTGGCTGGCCCGCATTGCTGGCTCTGGCGACGACATTAGTATTGTTTGTGTGGCTGCGCCGTGCCCTGCTGAAGCGCCTGGGCGGCACCACGGGCGATACCGCTGGAGCGCTGGTCGAACTGGCCGAATGCGGCGCACTGCTGGCGCTGGCATTGAGCCTCTGAAGCAACTGTTATGGCGACGCGCTACGTAACTGTATGAGTGTGAATCGCTGATGCGGGTATATACCTGCATTTATGTTGCCGACTTCCTGTCTCTGTACCCAACTGCGCCGCGCCAGCCGTGGCGTGACCCGACGCTACGACGACGCGCTGGCCGCCGTCGGCCTTGGGGCTGCCCAGTTTTCCTTGCTGCGCCATGTTCAGCGGCTCGGCCAGCCGAGCATATCGGTGCTGGCCGAAGCCATGGGGCTGGATCGCAGTACTCTGGGGCGCAATCTGCGGGTGCTGGAAGAACAGGGGCTGGTGCAACTGGGGGAAGGGCGCGATTTGCGCGCTCGCGAGGTACGGCTCACAGAGGCCGGCCTGCAACGTGTCGAACAGGCGCTGCCGCTGTGGGAACAGGTGCAGTGTGCGCTGAACGCTCGGCTGGGTGAGAGTCGCCGCGCCGAGTTGATGAAGCTGCTCGACGAACTGGCCTGATGGCCGTATTACTGCCTACACGGTCGCAGGCGGCCGTACGCTGGAGACAATAATGACAACTGCTTGGCGTTCAACCACCTGGCTGCTGCTCGGCGCCTCGCTGATCCTGGCGCTGTCGCTCGGCACTCGCCATGGCTTCGGCCTGTTCCTGCCGCCGATGAGTGCGGAGTTCGGTTGGGGGCGCGAGGTGTACGCCTTCGCCATCGCACTGCAGAACCTGATCTGGGGCCTGGCGCAGCCGATCACTGGCGCACTGGCCGACCGTTTTGGTGCGCGCAAGGCCATCGTCATCGGCGGCGTGCTTTATGTGCTGGGGCTGCTGTGCATGGGCATGGCGGACTCACCGCTGTCGTTGTCGCTGAGCGCCGGCCTGCTGATCGGTATCGGCCTGTCCGGCACCTCGTTCTCGGTCATTCTCGGCGTGGTCGGCCGCGCGGTGCCGGTAGAGAAACGCAGCATGGCCATGGGCATCGCAGCGGCCGCTGGCTCGTTCGGCCAGTTCGCCATGTTGCCGGGCACGCTGGGTCTGATCGGTTGGTTGGGCTGGTCGGCGGCGCTGTTGGCGCTGGGCCTGCTGGTGGCGCTGATCGTGCCGCTGGCCGCGATGATCAACGAGACGCCGCCCCCTGCGAGCCATGGCCCGCAGCAAACCCTGGGTGAGGCGTTGCGTGAGGCCGCCAGTCATTCCGGCTTCTGGCTGCTGGCGCTGGGCTTCTTCGTCTGTGGCTTTCAGGTGGTGTTCGTCGCCGTGCACCTGCCGGCGTATCTGGTCGACCACCACCTGCCGGCGCTGACCGGCACTACGGTGCTGGCACTGGTCGGGTTGTTCAATATCTTCGGTACCTACATCGCCGGCTGGCTCGGCGGGCGCATGGCCAAGCCGCGTCTGCTCAGCATTCTGTACCTGTTGCGTGGCGTGGTGATCACGCTGTTCCTGGTGGCGCCGTTGACGCAGTGGAGCGCCTACCTGTTCGGTATCGCCATGGGCCTGCTGTGGCTGTCGACAGTGCCGCTGACCAACGGCACCGTGGCGACCCTGTTCGGTGTGCGCAACCTGTCGATGCTAGGCGGTATCGTCTTCCTGTTCCACCAGCTCGGCTCCTTCCTCGGCGGCTGGCTGGGCGGTTATCTCTACGACACCACCGGCAGCTACGATCTGGTCTGGCAGATTTCCATCGGCCTGAGCCTGATGGCCGCGGCGCTCAACTGGCCCGTGCGCGAGGTACCGGTGGCGCGCCTGCAGGGGGCGCCCGCGTGAGCCGCAAGGCGCTGACGTTCGGTGCCGTGGCGCTGGGCTTCGGTTCGCTGCTGGCGCTGGCCTGGTGGGGTTGGCGCCAGGGCGGGCTGGCCTTGCTGCAGTTGGGCGTCGGTATCTGCTAGTTGCCTGCGGACGGACCTGCGAGTAGCGTGGCGAGATCGCGTTATCGCTCGAGGTCAATCGTCATGTCTTTCCGCCGTTTTGCCTGCTTCCTGCTGCTCTCCAGTTTGGCGCTGCCGGTGCTGGCCGCCGAATGTCCGGCGATGCTGCAGGGCGAGCTGCCCAAGCTACGCACCAAGGGCGAGAACATCGATCTCTGCCAGTACAGCGGCAAGCCGCTGGTGGTGGTCAATACCGCCAGCTTCTGCGGCTTCACACCACAATTCAAAGGGCTCGAAGCGCTCTATCAGCGTTTCAAGGATCAGGGCCTGGAAGTGTTGGGCGTGCCGTCCGACGACTTTCGTCAGGAGTCTGCTGACAGCAAGGAGACGGCTACGGTCTGCTACGTCAATTACGGCGTGACCTTCGCCATGACCGAGCCGCAAGCGGTGTCCGGCGATGACGCCATTCCCCTGTTCAAGGGCTTGGCCGAGCAGAGCCGGCAGCCGCGCTGGAATTTCTTTAAATATGTGGTCGATCGCCAGGGCAAGGTGGTGGCCAGCTTCTCCAGCCTGACCAAGCCGGATGATCCCGAGTTGATCGCCGCTGTGGAAAAGGCCATCGCCTCGCAGCCCTGATCCTCAGCAGTTGGAAGTGGCTCACGCAGCCGTCCCTGGCCGCGTGCGTGACGCCGATCAGAAACGGTAGCTGAGCGACGCCCCCAGGCCATGGGCGCTGTTCTTGTAGCGGGCGCTGTAGGCGCCGCGAGTGGCGCTGACGTGATCGACGTCTACCGACTCTTCGCGCAGGTAGGAGTAGGCCAGGTCGATGGTCATGTCCTTGCTCGGGCTCCAGCCGGCGCCGACGCTGAAGATGGTGCGGTCGCCGGACGGCACGCGTGGCGAACGGTCGACATTGTTGGTCGGCGACTGGTCGATGGCGATACCGGTACGCAGCGTCCACTGTGGATTGAGCTTGTACGACAGGCCGACCGCATGGGCCCAGGTGTCGTGCCAGTTCTGCTCTTCGACGATGGTGGCCAGCGGCGGCGGCAGTGTCGAGGTTTCGTTCTCGATGCGGATTTCCTGGAAGCGACTCCAGCGCGTCCAGGTGCTGCCGGCGTACAGGGTCCAGCGGTCGTCGAGTTCGTGGGTGAGCGAAAGGTCCACGGATTCGGGGGTGGTCACGTCGAGCGAGGCATCGTACTTGCCGGCCAGGCCTGCCAGTGCGCCACCGACCTGTACCCGGGTGTCGCCTTCCAGCTCGTACTTCACGCGCGAATGGTAGGTCAGACCGAGGCGGGTCTGCGGGGTGAATTCGTACAGCACGCCGACGTTGAAGCCGACCGCCGTATCATCGCCCTTGACCTTCACCTTGCCGTCTTCGGTGCCGGCATTCAGCGACGAGGAAAGCTCGCCCTCGATATGGTTGAAGGTGGGGCCGAAGCCTACCGACAGCTTGTCGTTGAAACGATAGCTGAGCGTCGGCTGGACAGTGATGACGCGCACATAGCTCTTGTCGGCGTAGTAGCGGCCCTGGTAGCCGCTTTCGTAGTCGGTCATCAGACCGAATGGCACGTAGATACCGAGGCCGAAGGCGACCTTGTCGTCCAGCGGCTTGACGTAATAACCCATGGGCACGCCCGTGACCGGCACCATGTCGCCGTCATTGCTGCCGGCTACAGGGCCGAAGGCGGAGCTGGCTGTGGCATGGCTGATATCGCTCTTGGCATAGATGGCAGCGGCGCCAACGCTGATTTCCTCGCGCTTGAGGCGGGACATGCCGGCCGGGTTGCCGAACACGGTGCTGGCGTCATCGGCGGACGATGAGCGGCCGGCGAACGACGTACCCATGCCGGAAATGCTTTGTTCGTTGAGGGCGAAGCCGGCGGCGAAGCCATGGCTGGAAGTGGCAGTGATAGCGACGGCAAGGCCGGTCTTGAGAAGGCGTTTGCTCACGGGGAAGCTCCTGTGGTGAGGCGAGGGGGCGCACGCTACAGTTTTTCCTGACCGCTGCCAAGGCGCTGAAGTTCCCGAAATAGAGCGCATTGTCGGACAATTGGTGAGATTTGGCGCGTATCTCCCTCAGGTTTTTTCTGACGGCTTGGTCAGGCGACCTGGCTCACCGGCTCGATACAGCGCTGCCAGGCTTCGAGAAAGTCGTGCTGGCGGCCTTGCGGTTGAAAAACCTTGCACCAAATTCGGCCCAAGGCCATCAGGTCATTGGCGGCTGGCAGCTCCAGTTTTTCGGTTTCCACCAGTAGCCAGGCGATGGCCGTGGCGTAGCGCAGGTTGACCGTCAGTTCCATATGCGGGGCTTCGAGAAAGGCGTGCTGGCTGGCGAGACCACGGACGCGGCTGGCCAGTTCGGGGTCGAAGGCCAAATGCTGATCCCAGAGCGTCTGGTGGCGCTGCTCGCTGATGAGGTACAGGCCATGGCCTTGCGGGGTGTCCAGCGCGCTGCTGAGTGCCGATTGACAGGCTGCAGCCCCCAGCAGCAGGGCTTCGGCCGTGGCGCTATGGCGCTGCAGATAGAGAAGGGTAGGGCGGATCACGTGCTGGCTGAGATCGCAGGCGGCAATTCCCATGGCATCCTCGCGGAGGGTGCCGGTGGGGGCCGGGCGCATGGCAGCTTTTCTAGTGGCTCTTCGATAAAGGCCCCACCGGGAGCGGGGTTAGCCGCTCAATTTCAAGTCTAGTGCGATATTTCAGCTGTAAAGGACTGTTTTTAAATTGATTCCAGATTTGAGTTATTGCGCATATTTCGATTGGTACTTAAAACCCGGTCATTCTCCGGTGGCAACCGGACGCGACGGGTCGGTGATCCATTCGCTCCATGAGCCGGCATACAGCGGTGCCAGCGGATAACCGGCCAGGCTCATGGCGAACAGGTTGTGGCAGGCCGTAACCCCGGAGCCGCAGTAGGCCACCATGTTTTCCAGTGGGCGATCGCCGCGTAGTTGGTCGAAGCGGTCGCGCAGCGCTTGTGCCGGCAGGAATCGGCCATCGGCCCCGAGGTTGTCGGTGAATGCCGCGCATTGCGCGCCGGGAATGTGTCCGGCGACCGGGTCGAGTGGCTCGACCTCGCCGCGAAAGCGCGGCAACGCTCTGGCGTCGAGCAGGGTTAGATCCGGATTGCCCAGGCGCAGGGCCAGTTGCTCGGCACTCAGCAGCAGGTCGCTGTCGGGTTGCGCCGAGAAATCACCGGGTGCGTTCTCCGGCGGGGCAATGCTCAGTTCCTGGCCGGCCTCGCGCCACGCCTTCAAGCCGCCATCGAGCAAGTAGAGGCCATCGCGCTTGCCCAGCCAAAGCAGCAGCCACCATGCCCGAGCCGCGAAGGCGCCGGGACCGTCGTCGTACAGCACCACCTGGCTGTCCGCCCGCAGGCCGCAGCTGCGCAAACGTTCGACCAGTGCGCTGGGGTCCGGTAGCGGGTGGCGACCGGTTACGCCCTTGATCACCGGGGCGGACAAATCCTGTTCGAGGTCCAGGAAGTGGGCACCGGGAATATGCCCGTCAAGGTAACTGCGGCGGCCATAGGCCGGGTCTTCGAGGGCGAAGCGGCAATCCAGGATCAGCAGGTTGTCCTGGCCCTGGCGACTTTGAAGCTGTTCCGTGCTGATCAGTTGAGCGAATGGCATGGTACCTCCTGTGTCGTAGACGCGTTTGTCGGCATCATACCGCCTAGCCAATGCGCTGCACCCGGATCAACCTCCCGATAAGTAAGGAGCCATTTCATGCTGAGACTGCAACCCATCGCGCACAGCGCGAATCTGGCCCGTCGTGCCGGTGTGGTGTTGTGCACGCTTGGCGTGACGCTGCATTTCTGCCTGCTGGTGATTGGCCGGGCCGCAGTGGGGCGGTTGCGCCGCGAGCACGTCGATGGTTATACCCGTGCCTGGTCTGCAACATTGCTGCGTTTGGTGCGCATGCATATGACGGTGCAGGGCCAGTGTCCGGACTTCAATGACGGTCGGCGTTACCTGATCCTCTGCACGCATTCCAGCCATTACGACATTCCGGCCAGCTTCGTTGCCATGCCGGGATCGATTCGCATGCTGGCCAAGAGCGAGTTGTACCGCATTCCATTTCTCGGCCGCGCCATGCGCGCTGCAGAATTTCCCTCGGTGGCCCGGCACAATCCGCAGCAGGCCCGACGTGATCTACACCGCGCCCGTCAGATGATGGAAAGCGGCATCGTGCTGTGGGCGGCGCCGGAGGGAACGCGCTCGGTCGATGGCCGTCTGCAGCCGTTCAAGAAAGGTTGCTTCCACCTGGCGCTGGATACCGATGCGGTGATCGTGCCGGTTGCCATCCGCGGCATTCAACATGTGCTGCCGGCGCGCACCTGGCGCCTTAATCTCGATCAACCGGTACATCTGGCGATCGGCGCTGCGATCGATGCCAGTCGCTATGACCGCGACAGCCTCGCCACCCTGATGGCCGATACGCGGCAGAGCATGGAGGCACTACTGCAGGGCGCTGAAACTGCGCCGATAGCGGACCTCGAGATGACGGCGGTGATCGAAAACTGTGCGCAGTAGGATGGATTTTGGTGCGCGCGTGAGCGGGCGTGAACGGCTTTAAAGCGGGTCATTTGGCCATGCGCCTGGGTTAATGCACTAAAAAGTTTCACTAAAGCGACATTTTGATCTGTTTTGGTGCTTTGCCGCCTGATAGAGTGCCGGCCACTTTTGTCTTTGTGGTGTCGAGGTGCCGCATGTCGTTGTCCGTCGATTCTTTCCTGGCGCGCCTGAAACAGCGCGATCCCGATCAGCCGGAATTTCACCAAGCGGTGGAGGAGGTCGTACGCAGTCTGTGGCCCTTCCTTGAAGCCAACCCGCGCTATCGCGATGCCGGTATTCTCGAGCGCATGGTCGAGCCGGAGCGCGCCATCCTGTTCCGTGTGCCGTGGGTCGACGATCGCGGCCAGGTGCAGGTCAACCGTGGCTACCGCATCCAGATGAGCAGCGCCATCGGTCCGTACAAGGGCGGCCTGCGCTTCCACCCTTCGGTGAACCTGGGCGTGCTCAAGTTCCTGGCCTTCGAACAGGTGTTCAAGAACTCGCTGACCTCGCTGCCCATGGGCGGCGGCAAAGGCGGTTCGGACTTCGATCCCAAGGGCAAGAGCGAGGGCGAAGTGATGCGCTTCTGCCAGTCGTTCATGAGCGAGCTGTACCGCCATATCGGTGCCGACCTGGACGTACCAGCCGGTGACATCGGCGTCGGTGGCCGCGAGATCGGTTATATGTTCGGCCAGTACAAGCGCCTGTCCAACCAGTTCACCTCGGTGCTGACCGGCAAGGGCCTGAGTTACGGCGGTAGCCTGATCCGCCCGGAAGCGACCGGTTACGGTTGCGTGTATTTCGCTCAGGAGATGCTCAAACGCATCGGTAAGGGCTTCGAAGACAAGCGCGTGGCCATCTCCGGTTCCGGCAACGTCGCCCAGTATGCGGCGCAGAAGGTCATGGAACTGGGCGGTCGCGTCATCTCGCTGTCCGACTCCGAGGGCACTCTGCATATCGAGAGCGGCCTGAGCGATGAGCAGTGGCTGTATCTGATGGATCTGAAAAACGTGCGCCGTGGCCGTCTGCGCGAAATGGCCGAGCACTACGGTCTGCAGTTCCTCGCCGGCCAGCGCCCCTGGGACCTGTCATGCGACATCGCGCTGCCCTGCGCAACGCAGAACGAGCTGGACGGCGACAACGCCCGCACGCTGCTGAAGAACGGCTGCATCTGTGTGGCCGAGGGCGCCAATATGCCCTCGACCCTGGAAGCGGTTGACCTGTTTGTCGACGCCGGCATCTGCTACGCACCGGGCAAGGCGTCCAACGCCGGTGGCGTGGCCACCAGCGGCCTGGAAATGAGCCAGAACGCCATGCGCCTGCACTGGAGCGCCGGCGAGGTGGACGAGCGTCTGCACGGCATCATGCAGAACATTCACCATGCCTGCGTGCACCATGGCGAAGAGAATGGCCGCATCAACTACGTCAAGGGCGCCAACATCGCCGGCTTCGTCAAGGTCGCCGATGCGATGTTGGCGCAGGGCGTGGTCTGAGAATTGCGCAAAGTCTGACTTTGACCAGGCTCTGAAAGCAGCGCCGCTGTGACCCGAGGCCCCGCGTGTGAACGCGGGGCCTCGTCATTTCTGGCGCGGGGCTGTGTTGTCAGAGTGATTCAGGCATGCTGCCTGCCCTCACGCTCGCTACACAGGTCCTCGCCACGCATGAAACGTTTTGTCCTGCTCGACACCGCTCCGATCCCGGGTACGAATGGTGCGTTGAACCTGTTCGAATACGGGGAAGATTTCGTCATCAAGATCGCCGGTGGCGATGGCGGGCAACTGATGAATACGCGCATGCACGGCTCGGAAGATGCCCTGGCGGCGATTCCCTGCAAGCAAATTGCCGGTCGTCCACAGGTGCGGGTGCTGATCGGTGGTCTGGGCATGGGCTTTACCCTGGCTTCGGCACTCCAATACCTGGGCGCGGATGCCGAGGTGGCGGTGGCCGAGCTGGTGCCTGGCGTGGTCGAGTGGAACCGTGGCCCGTTGGGGGCGAAAGCCGGCTACCCATTGAACGATCCGCGTGCGCTGATCATTCAGGACGACGTCGCCAAGGTGCTGCAGGCTGCCGAGCAGTGCTACGACGCGATCATGCTGGACGTCGACAACGGTCCCGAGGGTTTGACCCAGAAGGGCAATGACTGGCTGTACAGCATGGACGGCCTGCGTCAATGTGCCAAAGCGCTGAGGCCCAAGGGCATGCTGGCGGTCTGGTCATCCAGCGCTGACCGGGCGTTCTCCGAGAAAGTGCGCAAGGCAGGTTTCAAGGGCGAGGCGGTGCAGGTCTATGCCCACGGCAACCGCGGCACGCGGCATACCATCTGGATTGCCCAGAAGGTCTGAGTCTGCAGCCTTTCGATTTGGCGGGCTGAAGCCCACCCTACGGTAGGGTGGGCCGGGCGGCGATCCGCTTCAGCCCACCAACTTGGGCACGACTGCGAATGACCGCTTTGCCTTTTGTTGTCATTCGCAGGTGGACTCTCGTCGAACGATCGTGGGGCAGACTCTTAGTGAATCTGCAGTTTGCCGATCCGGTCGTTGTCCAGGCTGCCGAAGTACAGGTAATCACCCACCGGCTTCACCGAGGTGACCATGCGCAGATGCGTGCCGCTGGTGTCGTGCAGGCTGCGGACGATGTTGCCCTGTTCATCGAGCGCGATGGCGAAGCCATAGGGAATCGCCTTCGGCCACAGCGCGCGCGGCAGCTTGGCCAGTTGCGCCTTGAGCCAGGGGTGGCGATGGAGGAAGTCGGCGTCGGCCTTGCGCGGGGTGGGCAGCGCCACCCAGAAGGTGCCCTTGCGATCGCCCTGCAGGTTATCCGGCAGCCCTGGCAGGTTGTCGATGAATATGTCGTGCTGGCCGGCCTTGTCGCCCTTGAGCCAGTAACGGGTGATGCGGTAGCGATAGGTCTCGTTGACCAGCACGAAGTCCTCGTTCGCCGACAGCGCCACGCCGTTGGCGAAGTACAGGCCATCGAGCAGCACGCGGGTTTCGCCGCTGGCCGGGTTGTAGCTCAGCAGGCGTCCATGCGGGCGGGCTTCGAGCAGATCGAGCAGGTAGTCCGGCTGCTGGAAGCGCGAGGAGGCGTCGCTGAAGTAGATGGTGCCGTCGCTGGCAATATCCAGATCATCGGTGAAGGCGAAGGGCAGGCCGTCGGCCTCGGTGGTCAGCACCTTGATCGCACCCTGCGGGTCGATGCTCAACAGGCCCTTGTAGGCGTCGGCGACAATCAGGTTGCCATCGGCATCGAAGTTCATGCCCAGCGGGCGGCCGCCAGTGTCCACGAATGTTTCCAGGCTGTCGTCCTCCTGAACGCGCACGATGCGCCCGTCATGCAGGCCGGCGTACACCCGGCCCTGGCCATCGACCGCGGTGTCTTCCGGGCCGTGAACCTGCCCGCGCGCCAGCAGTTCAGCCTTCATCAGGGTGTCGTTGGGTTCCAGCACGCCGGTCATCGCCGGGGCCGGTGCGGCGTCCCAGGGCAGCGGATCGATCGGGCTGGGGGTCAGGGCCAGGTAACCGGCCGCTGCGGCCAGCAGCATGACGAGCAGGGCAAGCAGTTTCTTCAGCATTGTCGTTCTTCCGTGTCGGAGGTGGTGCGCGGCACAGATTACACAGTTCCTGTGATCGACGGCAGGCCGCGCCCCTAGCGATCGCCAGGGCATATATACTGCGCGGCATTGTTCATGGGAGAGCCGCGTGGCTAACGACATTCACTGGATTCTCGACGATGCCGGCCTGGCCGAGCATTGCGCTGCCTGGCAGGCGCTGCCTTTCGTCGCGCTGGACACCGAGTTCATGCGCGTCGACACCTTCTACCCCATCGCCGGGCTGCTGCAGGTCAGCGCTGGCGAGGGTGCCTATCTGATCGACCCCTTGCGTATCAGCGACTGGCGACCCTTCGCTGCACTGCTCGAAGCGCCGGGCGTGGTCAAGGTGCTGCATTCGTGCAGTGAAGATCTGGAGGTGTTCCTGCGCCTGACCGGCAGCCTGCCGGCGCCGCTGTTCGATACGCAACTGGCGGCCGGTTATCTCAACCTCGGTTTCTCCATGGGCTACTCGCGCCTGGTGCAGGCCCTGCTCGATATCGAGTTGCCCAAGGGCGAGACCCGCTCTGACTGGCTGCAGCGGCCGCTGTCGGAGCTGCAAGTGCGTTACGCCGCCGAAGACGTGCTGCATCTGGTCGAGGTGTACCGTGCGCTGATGGCTCGCCTGGCGCCGCAGAAAGTCGAGTGGGTGCTGGAGGACGGCGCCGAACTGGTGGCCAACCTGAGCCGTGAAGTGGCGCCAGAGGACGCCTGGCGCGATGCCAAGCTGGCCTGGAAGCTGTCGCGTCAGCAGCAAGCGGTGCTGCGTGCCCTGTGCGCCTGGCGCGAGCGCGAGGCACGGTCGCGCAATCAGCCACGCAATCGGGTATTGCGTGAGCATGCGCTGTGGCCGCTGGCACGTACCCAGCCGGATAACCTGGTGGTGCTGGCGCGTATCGAGGACATGCACCCGAAGACCGTGCGCCAGGATGGCGAAACCCTGCTCAAGCTGATTCGCGAGGCCGCGGCATTGCCGCCCGAGCAATGGCCCGAAGCCTTGCCCGAACCGCTGCCGATCGAAGCCTCGGCGCTGCTGAAGAAACTGCGTGCCGTCGGCCAGCGTGAGGGCGAGCGCCTGGATATCGTGCCCGAGCTGATGCTGCGCAAGAAAACCCTGGAAGCCCTGCTGAAAAGCGGCTTTCCCAATGGCCCGTACCAATTGCCCGACTCCCTGCGCGGCTGGCGCCGGGAGTTGATGGGTCAGGCTCTTCTGGACTGCCTGGCCGCCGAAGGAGAATCCGCGTGAAACGCATCTGTTCCATCTACAAGAGCCCGCGCAAGAACGAGATGTACCTCTATGTGCTCAAGGCCGAGGCCCTGACCCGTGTGCCTGAAGGCCTGCTCGCGGTATTCGGCCCGCCTGCGCACGCCTTCGACCTGGTGCTCAGCCCAGAGCGCCAGTTGGCGCGGGAAGACATCGCCACGGTGCTGGAAAATCTCGAAAAGCAGGGTTATCACCTGCAGATGCCGCCGCCCGAAGAAGACTACATTCAGCACTTGCCCGACGAGTTGCTGTGCCGTAACGACCCGGTCTGAAGCATGCGCCTGCTGATCGCAGAAGATGACCACGCTCTCTATGCCGAGCGTATTCGTAGTGCCTGCCCTGAGCTGCAGCTGGTAGCCAGCTCGCAGTCCGAACAGCTGCGTACGCTCGCCGGCGAATGCGAGCTGTGGCTGGGTCAGCCCGACCTGCTCGCCGCCTTGCTGCGCGAAGGGCTGCGCCCGCAGTGGCTGCAGTCGACCTGGGCGGGGATCACGCCGCTGCTGGCGGCCGGCCTGCCGCGTGATTATCGTCTGAGCCGCGCCGTCGGCGTCTTTGGCCAGGTAATGGCCGAATACGTGCTCGGCCATATGCTGGCCCATGAGCGGCGCCTGTTCGCTCGGCTGGCAGCGCAGGTCGAGCAGCGCTGGGATCACAGCTTGCCGCGCAGCCTGCGTGGGCGCCGGGTGCTGGTGGTCGGTTGCGGCGATATCGGACAGGCTGTGGCCGCGTTTCTGCAGCCCTTCGCTGTGCAATTGCGCGGCGTCGCCAGCCACGCTCGAGAGCAGGCGCCTTTTGCCGAGGTGGCGGCGATGGACGACTTGCCTCGGCTGATCGCCTGGGCCGACTACGTGATCAACCTGCTGCCGGACACGCCGGCAACCCGCGATCTGTACGATGCCGATCTATTGGCCCATTTCCGTGAAGAAACCGTGTTGATCAATGCCGGGCGCGGTGTCGCCGTGGTCGATGCCGATCTGGTCGCCGCGCTTGAGCGAAATCAGATGGCGGGTGCAGTGATCGATGTGTGCCGTGAGGAACCTCTGCCGCCAGGCCACCCGTTCTGGACGGCGCCGCGCCTGCTGCTCACCGGTCACAGCTCGGCGCCCACCGACCCGGCACTGATGACCGACTTATTCATCGACAACCTGGCGCGCTGGCAAGCGGGAGAGCCGCTGCGTGGTGAAGTGGAGTTCGCTCGCGGTTATTGAGGCACTTGGCGGGTTGCACCCGCCCTACGGGTGCAGATCTGTAGGGCGGGTGCAACCCGCCAGCGGCGATGACCGGCTCGTACAATCAATCCCTGATGGCGCCGTTCGGCATGCGCCGCTTGGCCAGGGCTGGGGCTCAAGCTAGACTGCCGCGCTTTTTTCACCTGAGTCCATACTGCTCCATGACCGCCAACCTCGAACCCTTCTGGAAACGCAAGACGCTCGCCGAGCTCGATCCGGGTGAGTGGGAGTCGCTGTGCGACGGCTGCGGCCTTTGCTGCCTGCAGAAGCTCGAGGACGAGGATGATGGCGCCGTCTATTACACGCGTATCGCCTGCAAACTGCTGGACCTGCAGAGCTGCCGCTGCAGCGATTATCCCAACCGGGTCAAGCATGTACCGGATTGCATCCAGCTTACGCCGGCGCAGGCCGATCAGTTTCAATGGCTGCCGCCGACCTGCGCCTATCGTCTGGTCAGTGAGGGCAAGGATCTGCCGCATTGGCATCACCTGGTGAGCGGCGATGCGGATGCTGTGCATGCCGAGCGGATTTCCCAGTCGGGACGTATGCTGAGCGAGAACAGCGTGGCCGAAGAGGACTGGGAAGATCATCTGATTTTCCGCGCTGGTTGATTGCCGCGCGGCTTCGTGGCAAATCTGTCCCTCGTTCATGGAATTTGCCCTGTGGCGCGGCGGTCATATGCCGCCATGTCCCCGCATCAGGAGTGTTGCTCGATGTCCCTTCGCTTGCCGTTGTACGCGTCTCTGCTGCTTCTGAGCCTGCCGACCTTCGCTGCCACGCAGAAGGTCGATCTGGATTATCACGTGCGCTTTCTGCCTGAGAGCAATCAGGCTGAGGTCAGCATCACGCTGGAGAAGGGCGAGCGCGTGCGCAGTTTCGATTTCAATCTTGGCGAAGATGGGCGCTTCAGTGATTTCAAGGCCGATGGCCAGTGGTCGCAGGAGGTCGCCGGGCGTGGCAAATGGCAGCCGGGCGAGGGCAAGAGCGTGCTCAGCTATCGGGTGCTGATCGACAGCGAGCGCAAGCCTGGCCGTTACGATGCCAGGATGACCGAGGACTGGGCGCTGTTTCGTGGGGACGATCTGGTGCCCGCGGCCAGGCTCGATCAGCGTGACAAGACCGATCTGGTGGCGCGCCTGCAGTTCGAACTGCCCAAGGGCTGGAAGAGCGTGGAAACCGGCTGGCCGCGCATCGGCAAGAATCGTTTCCGTATCGATAACCCGGAGCGCAAGTTCGATCGTCCCACCGGTTGGATGCTCGCCGGCAAGCTGGGCACCCGCCGCACGCGCCTGGGCGATACCGAAGTCGCCATTTCCGCGCCGGTCGGCGAGGGCATGCGGCGCATGGATATCATGACTTTCCTCACTTTCGTCTGGCCGCAGATGCAGCAGGTATTCCCGCGCGATCCGGACAAGCTGCTGATCGTCGGCGCGGGCAACCCGATGTGGCGCGGCGGTCTGTCGGCGGCCAATTCCTACTACATGCACGCCGACCGTCCGCTGGTCAGCGAGAACGGTACCAGTTCGCTGGTGCATGAGCTGGTGCATGTATTCGGCCGTATCTATGGTCGTGATCGCAGTGACTGGATCGCTGAAGGTCTGGCCGAGTACTATGCCATCGAGGTGATGCGGCGTGCCGGAGGCATCAGCGAGGACCGCTATCAGAAAATCCGCGAGCAGCTGATTCGCTGGAGCAAACCGGTCAACAGCCTGCGCACCGACAATGCCAGCGGCCAGGTCACCGCGCGCGCCGTGCTGTTGTTGCAGGAGCTGGACCGGGAAATCCGCCAGAAGACCAAGGACAAGGGCAATCTCTCGCTGGACGACGTCACCCGTGGGCTGATGCGCCTGGACCGCGTTAGCACCAAGGACTTTATCGATATCACCGAGAACGTCATCGGCGGTCCGTCGAAGACGCTGGATACGCGCTTGCTGCGCTGAGCCCTGGTGCAATTCCGTAGGAGCGGCTTCAGCCGCGAATCGCGAATAAATTCGCTCCTACAGGGTCGTGACGCCTGAATCGATTGCCTGATCGCTCCCACGCTCCGCTTGGTAGCGCAACTGGGACGCTCCGCAGCGTTCAGAGCCGTCAAGCGTGACGCGCAGCTGTCCACGCGGAACCTAGTTACCCTCGAATTGCTGCACGCCACCGGTTCTGTAGGAGCGGCTTCAGCCGCGAATCGCGAATAAATTCGCTCCTACGGACCGCGGTTCAATCCTTTTTAGCGTCCGCCTGGCCGAGCAGCGCTGCCAGGCCAGCCAGCCCCTTGTGCGTGACCTTGCTGCCGGAACCTGCGCTGGCGGCCTCTTCCTTCTGGTAGTGCAAGTCGACCTGACGCTGGTGTTCGTTGTCGTGGCAGTACAGACACAGCAGCTCCCAGTTGGAACCGTCTTCCGGGTTGTTGTCGTGATTGTGGTCGCGATGATGCACGGTCAGCTCGCTCAGGCGCTTGCCGCTGAATTCGCGGCCGCAGCGGCCACAGATGTGTGGGTACATGCGCAGCGCCTTTTCCCGGTAGCTGGTTTCACGGCGTTGCTGGGCTTCGGCGAGAATCTTGTCGAGCTTGCTGGTCGGATTCATGGAGCGGTTCGCTGGAACGTTGGTGGGCAGGTGTTGCCAGAATAGAACGAAAGCCAGTCGAGCAGGAGAGCCATCATGCGTATCCCCATTCTCGCCGCGATGATCCTGGCATCCAGCGTCGCCACCCTGACATGGGCGCAGCAGCCCATGCGCATGCCATCAGCCCCGGAGGCCGGGTCGCCGGGAACGGCGACGCCACAGCCCTATGGCCAGCCCTCGAACGCGGTACCGATCAAGCGCCAGGGATCGGCGCCCCTTCTCCCGCCGCCTCAGGGACAACCCCTGCCTGGGGCGGCGCCTCGCTCCAATCGCGATCAGTCGATTCCGCAACTGGACGAGCAAATCCGCCGCAACAGCCAGGGCCTGGAAGGGCAGCGCAAGCAGGACTGAGCGTCGGTTTTTGTAGGAGCGGCTTCAGCCGCGATGCTTGGGCAATCGCGGCTGAAGTCGCTCCTAGGCGTGCGCTATCCCGAGCACACGGAACAGGAACGCATACTCCAGCGCCACATCCCTGATGCCCTGATAACGACCACTCATGCCGCCATGGCCCGCGCCGAGGTCGGTCTTGAGCAGCAGCAGGTTGTCGTCGGTCTTGTCGCGGCGCAGTTTCGCTACCCACTTGGCGGCTTCCCAGTACTGCACGCGGCTGTCGTTGTAGCCCGCGACGGCGAGAATCGCCGGATAGGCCTGGGCGCGCACATTCTCGTAAGGCGCGTAGGCCTTGATGCGCTCGAAGACCTCGGGCTGGTTCGGGTCGCCCCATTCGTCGTACTCAGTCACGGTCAGCGGCAAGTCCGGGTTGAGCATGGTGTTGAGCACGTCGACGAAGGGCACTTCGGCGATGGCGGCAGTGAACAGCTCGGGACGCTGGTTGAGCACGGCGCCGATCAGCAGGCCGCCGGCGCTGCCGCCGCTGATCGCCAGCTGAGAGGCGGTGGTCAGACCTTCGGCGATCAGGCGTTCGGCGCTGGCGATGAAGTCATCGAAGCTGTTCTGCTTGTGCTCCAGCTTGCCGGCACGGTACCAGGCTTCACCCATCTCGCCGCCACCGCGTATGTGCGCGATGGCGAAGATGAAGCCGCGGTCGAGCAGGCTCAGGCGAGCGTGAGAGAACCAGGGGTCGAGGCTCGCGCCATAGGCACCATAGCCATAGAGGTAGAGCGGGGCCGGTTGGCCTGCGGCGAACACCTCGCGGCGCGCCACCAGGCTGATGGGGATCTGCGTACCGTCGGCCGCGCTGGCCCAGAGACGGCGGCTCTCATAGACATCGGCATCGAACGGGCCTTCTACCGGCGTCTGCTTGAGTACCTGCTGCTCACCCGTGGCCAGTTCCAGCTGGCGTACCTGGGCGGGGCGGTTCAGCGCTTCGTAGCGTAGGCGAATCACCGGGCTGTGAAACTCCAGGCTGTCCTGCACGTAGAGGCTGTAGGCCGCATCCGGCAACTGCACGCGATATGCCATGCGGCCCTGCGGTTGCACTTCGAGGATAGGCAGGCCACCTTCGCGCAGCGCCAGGACGATGGCGCGTTGGTTCAGCGTGGCGCCTTCCAGCATCACCTGCGGGTCATGTGGACGAATCTGCTGCCAATGCACGCGCTGCGGCTTGTCCTCGGTGGCGCGGTACAGCGCGAAGTTGATCCCGCTCTGGTTGCTGCGGATCAGCCAGCACCACTCGCCGTTGAGCATGCCGTGGTCGACGTCGTACTCGTGATTTTCCTCGCGGGGCGCCAGGCAGGTGAAGGCGTCTTGCGGGTTATGGGCGTCCAGCACCCAGACCTCGCTGGTGGTCTTGCTGCCCAGTTGCAGAATCAACTGGCGCTCGGAGCTGGAACGATAGCAATGCAGGAAGAAACGGCCATCGGCCTCCTCGAATACCGCTTCGGCTGCGGCCTCGCCGAGGCGATGACGATAGAGCTTGTAGGGGCGGTGGGTGTCGTCCAGTTCGGTGAAGAACAGCGTCTGGCTGTCGTTCGCCCAGGTCATGCTGCCGTCGCAGTCGTCGAAGGGCAGCTCGCTGATCTGGCCGCTGCCCAGCTCCTTGACGAACAGGCGGTAGATCTCGTCGCCGCTGCTGTCGAGGCTGTAGGCCAGGCGTTGCTGGTCGGGGCTGATGCTGAACGCACCCACGGAAAGAAAGCCGCCACCGGCCAGCTCGTTGGGATCGAGCAGCAGCGTTTCGCTGGCACTGTCGACCTGCAGCGAACCATCGGCAGGACGGCGGCAGCGATAGTGCCGTGGATACTCGTCACCGGCCGTAGTGCGCTGATAGTAGAGGTAGTCGCCCCAGGGCGTGGGCAGCGACAGGTCGGTCTCGCGGATACGCCCCTTGATCTCCGCGAACAGTTGCTCGCGCAGCGCCTGCTGCGGTTCCAGCACGCTCTCCAGGTAAGCGTTCTCCGCCTGCAGATGGACCAGTACTTCCTCGCTGTCGCGGTTCTCCAGCCAGTGATAGGGATCGTTGCCGGCTTCCTGGCGGGCGATGGGGGCAGAGGACATGGCGAAACTCCAGATCGGCCTGGCCGGCAAGAGCGCCGAGCCGGGTAAAAACCGCTATCATAAGCGCCCCTTTGCCAGACCTGCCATGCCGGCGCCTGCTTATGATGAATGAGAACGACTACCTCCTGGCCTGGGCGGCTTACGGCTTCGCTGCCCTGGGTTGCCTGTTGGTATGGATGCGCCTGACCAGCTGGATGTGGCGCTATCTGCGCGAGCCGCTGGCGGTGCTGGTGGCCGTGCTGCTGTTCAGCCCGACCATCGTCGATCCGACGCGCGAGCTGTTCGCGCCTGCATTGGCGGTCACCGCCATGGACGTTTTGCTCAAGGTTGGCAACAACGCCTGGCGGGCCGTGGCCGATCTGGCGCTCTACAGCCTGATCGCTTTTGCCGTTTACCTGCTGTTCGTCGCCATTCGCTGGCCCATCGAGCGCTGGTGGAAGAACCGCAATGGCCAGGCGGTCTCCGAGCCTGACGAAGACCCGCGCACGCTGCGCGAGCGCATGGAAGAGGACGACGATCTGCCGGTCCGCGACTACGGGCGCGATCGCAGCGGCCGTATGGAGCCGCGTATCTGATTTGCCCCCTTGCGCCGGCTGGCCCGTGCGTTCAGCATGATGGCCTTGTGCAAGGGAGGCTCGATGGATTGCGTTTTCTGTGCCATTGCCGAGCGGCGGCTACCCGCTCATCGGCTTTACGAGGACGATGACTTCATCGTTCTGCTGGATATCTTTCCCATGCGTCCGGCCCATGTGCTGATCGTCAGCCGCCTGCATGCGCCGTTTCTGCGTGACCTGCCCGTGCCGGTTCGTGAGCGCCTGCTGACCTTGTCGGAGCGTGTGGCCAGTGCGCTGCGTGAGGCCGGTTACGGGGTCAACGGCATCAATATGCTGATCAACGATGGTCCGGACTCCAACCAGCACGTGCCTCATCTTCATCTACACCTGATTCCGCGTCGGCCGGGCGACTTGCCGGCGCTGCTCTGGCGATTGCTGGTGCGTTTTCTGCCAATGGGCCGCAAGCGACTCGAAGCGCGTCTGCAGGACGAAGCCGAGCGTCTGCGCCTGATCCTCGGCAAGGAGAATTGATTCGATGTGCGAATTGCTCGGCATGAGCGCCAATGTCCCCACCGATATCGTCTTCAGCTTTACCGGGCTGATGCAGCGTGGCGGCCGTACCGGGCCGCACCGTGATGGCTGGGGTATCGGTTTCTACGAGGGGCGTGGCCTGCGTCTGTTTCAGGACCCGCGGGCGAGCAGCGAGTCCGAGGTGGCGCAACTGGTGCAGCGCTACCCGATCAAGAGCGAGGTGGTGATCGGCCACATCCGCCAGGCCAATGTCGGCCAGGTTTCTCTGGTCAATACCCATCCCTTCAGCCGCGAGTTGTGGGGGCGCAACTGGTGTTTCGCGCACAACGGTCAGTTGGCCGGTTTGCAGGGCTCCACCAGTTTCTATCGGCCGGTGGGCGAGACCGATAGCGAGGCCGCCTTTTGCGACCTGCTCAACCGCGTGCGGCGCGCCTTTCCCGAGCCGGTCTCGGTGGAAATGCTCCTGCCGGTGCTGGTCGCAGCCTGTGCCAGCTACCGTCAGCTCGGCGTGTTCAACTGCCTGCTCAGCGATGGCGATTGGCTGTTCAGCTTCTGCTCGACCAAGCTAGCGCATATCACCCGGCGCGCGCCGTTCGGTCCGGCGCAGCTCAAGGACGCTGATCTCAAGGTGGACTTCCACTCGGAAACCACACCCAATGATGTGGTGACGGTCATCGCCACCGAACCTCTGACCGACAACGAACAATGGTCGCTGTACCAGCCGGGCGAATGGCGCCTGTGGCGCCGCGGCGAATGCATCACTCACGGCAAGGCCTGATCCCATGCTTAGAAGCTACCTGCGTCTGACGCTGTTCGCCTTCGGCCTGTTGCTTGGCGTACAGGTGCCGGGCTTCATCGATGACTATGCCAAGCGCGTCGAGGCGCATCGTCTGGAGTCGCAACAGAGTCTCAAGGGCTTCCAGGAAACCGCACAGAAATTCTTCAAGGGCGACATGGGCGCGCTGGTGGCGCACTACCGCGTCAGCGACGACCCAGTGATGCGTAGCGACGCCAACAGCGTCGGGCATCTGGTGCAGCGTTCGGCTTTGCTCGAGCGCGAGTGGCAGGCCATGCAGGGCCCCTGGTACGCCCAGGCCTGGCACCTGGCGACTGGCGCCGATCATGAGCTGTTCCAGGAGACCTTGCGGGTTTACCGCTATCAGGTGCTGTTCACTCCAGATGCAATCCTCTGGGGTGTGATCAGTGCGTTGCTGCTGGCTTGGCTGGCGGAGCTGCTGGTGCTGATGTTCGGCTTGATATTCGGGGCAGGGCGGACCAGACGCGCCCAGCAACGCCACTGGCGCTGAATCGGCAAGCCCTGGGAGCGATACTCCGGGCAAGCCGAGCGGAGCAAAAGGTGCGCTGGTTCGCCAGACGTGTGAGCAGGGTATGTTAATGTAATACCGCGTTACATTTATCTCTTACCCTGTTTCACTGGAGTTTCCATGTCGATCAAGGATTCGATCCTGGCAGCCGCGCTGGCTGCCGTCCTGCCGTTCACCTCCGTTGCGTACGCAAATCCCGAGACCGAGCCAGAAAGCGCTGTGGTCAGCGAGGAAGTCACCGAAGGTGACGATTCGGCGCAGTACATCAGCCCCGAAGAATTCGTCGCCAGCCTGGAGTTCAAGACCGGGCGAGTGGTGCTTGGCAACAACCTGGCCACCCTCAACCTGCCCGATTCGCTGGTATTCCTCGATGGCGAGAATGCCCAGCGCCTGCTGGTCGACGGTTGGGGCAACCCGCCGGATGACGTACCGCCGCTGGGCATGATCCTGCCGGCCGGTGTCTCGCCGTTGGCCGACGAGTCCTGGGGCGTGACCGTCGAATACGAAGACAGCGGCTATGTGTCCGACGAGGACGCCGCCGATATCGACTACGGCGACATGCTCAAGGACATGCAGGCCGACATGCGCGACGCAAACACCTGGCGTGAAGAGAACGGCTACGAGCCGGTACAACTGGTCGGCTGGGCCGCTGCGCCACGCTACGATGCCGAAGGCAAGAAACTGCACTGGGCCAAGGAACTTAAGTTCGGCGACAGCGAGATCAACACCCTGAACTACAACATCCGCGTGCTGGGCCGTAAAGGTGTGCTGGTGCTGAATTTCGTCGCCAACATGGACCAGCTGGCTGAAATCGAAGCCAACGTACCGGCCGTGCTGGCAGCTACCGAATTCAACCCTGGCCAGCGCTACGCCGAATTCGACCCGGATCTGGACACCGTCGCCGCTTACGGCCTGGGCGCGCTGGTAGCCGGCAAGGTGGCTGCCAAGACCGGCCTGCTGGCCATGCTGCTGGTACTGCTGAAGAAGTTCTGGTTCATCCCGGTGGTGGTGATCGGCTGGCTATTCAAACGTATCGGCCGGAGTAAGAAGGACATGCCGAGCGAAGAAGCGAGTGCGCCGCAAGCGCCGGTAGCCACTGCCGAGAGCAAGCCGGAAGAGCCACTGCAGACCCCGGCTCAGACGGTGATGGATCTGAACAAGCCGGACGACGACAAGCGCTGAGTGCGCGCCTTCCAGGCAAAGGGCCCTTCGGGGGTTATGTCGTCAATCAAGGAAACGCCGCGACTGCTCTGCAGGGGCGCGGCGTTTTTATTTGATCAGGCTGCAGCGAATGCCGCGGCGAGGCAAAGAGTTATCGCGGACAAGTCCGCTCCCACATAGGTCCAGCGTCCGCAGGGCTGGTGCGGTAATTCCTGTGGGAGCGGAATCGTCCGCGAAGCCCTGTCCCCTGGATACCGATTAAACCAGTGGCGTAGCCCTGAACAGCGATGGGTGACAGGCTTTACCATTTCGTTGCAGCGCTTTCGCTTACTTGGACAGGTACTTCATCCCATCTTCCAGCCCCTGCAGGGTCAGCGGGTACATGCGATCCTCGATCAGTTCGCGCACCAGATGGGTAGAGGCGGTGTAGTTCCAGGTGTCCTTGGGGTAGGGGTTGATCCAGATGATCTTCTTGAATTTCTCGGTGAAGCGCTTCATCCAGACGTAGCCGGCTTCCTCGTTCCAGTGCTCGACGCTGCCGCCGGCCTGGGTGATCTCGTAGGGCGCCATGGCCGCATCGCCGACGAACACCACCTTGTAGTCGGCGCCGTACTTGTGCAGCAGATCCAGGGTCGAAGTGCGCTCGCTGGTGCGGCGCATGTTGTTCTTCCACACGCTCTCGTAGATGAAGTTGTGGAAGTAGAAATATTCAAGATGCTTGAACTCGGTCTTACAGGCGGAAAACAACTCCTCGCAGACCTTGACGTGGGCGTCCATCGAGCCGCCGATATCCAGCAGCAACAGGAGCTTGACCGTGTTGCGGCGCTCCGGGCGCATCTGGATATTGAGCAGCCCGCCGTCCTTCGCGGTGTGGTCGATAGTACCGTCCAGATCAAGCTCTTCGGCAGCGCCCTGGCGGGCGAACTTGCGCAGGCGGCGCAGCGCCACCTTGATGTTGCGCGTGCCCAACTCGACTTGGTCATCGAGGTTCTTGTACTCGCGCTGGTCCCACACCTTGGCGGCCTTGCCCTGGCGCTTGCCGACATCGCCGACACGAACGCCTTCCGGGTTGTAGCCGCCGGAGCCGAACGGGCTGGTGCCGCCGGTGCCGATCCACTTGTTGCCGCCGGCGTGCTTCTCCTTTTGCTCCTCGAGGCGTTTCTTGAATTCCTCGATCAGCTTATCCAGGCCGCCCAGGCTCTGGATCTGCGCCTTTTCCTCGTCGCTCAGCAGGCGCTCGAATTCCTTGCGCAGCCATTCCTCGGGGATCATCGCCTCGATATGTTCGTTGAGGTTCTCAAGGCCCTTGAAGTAGGCGCCGAAGGCGCGGTCGAACTTGTCGAAGTGACGTTCGTCCTTCACCAGGATCGCGCGCGCCAGGTAATAGAACTCGTCCATGTCGGCGAACACGACGTTGTGCTTGAGCGCGTTGATCAGGTCGAGCAACTCGCGCACCGACACCGGCACCTTGGCCGCGCGCATTTCGTTGAATAAATTGAGCAGCATGGCTGCGCCCTCGTTTATTGGTTGGCTCTGGCACGTTGCGTCAAAGCCTATTGCCGGGGGACGGCTTCTCTGTTGCACGGGGCAAGGGATTGCGAGCTAGAGCCAGGCAAGGCGGAATCAGGTGAGCAAGCGCAGTGTACTTTTGTACATGAGCATTGCGAGCCTGATTTCAACGCAGCATGGCCGACGCGCAGCAGCCCGAATTCCTACCTAGAAGCGCGGCGGGTCATGAAGGCCAGGCGCTCGAGCAGTTGCACATCCTGCTCGTTCTTCACCAGAGCGCCGGCCAGCGGCGGGATGGCCTTGGTCGGATCGCGTTCGCGCAGCACCGCTTCGCCGATGTTGTCGGCCATCAGCAGCTTGAGCCAGTCGACCAGTTCGCTGGTCGAGGGCTTCTTCTTCAGGCCCGGCACCTTGCGCACGTCGAAGAACACGTCCAGCGCCTCGGCCACCAGCTCGCCGCTGATGTTGGGGTAGTGCACGTCGACGATCTTCTTCAGCGTGTCGCGATCCGGGAAGGCGATGTAGTGGAAGAAGCAGCGGCGCAGGAAGGCGTCCGGCAGCTCCTTCTCGTTGTTCGAGGTGATGATGATGATCGGGCGCTGCTTGGCCTTGATCGTCTCGTCGGTCTCGTAAACGTAGAACTCCATCTTGTCGAGTTCCTGCAACAGGTCGTTGGGGAACTCGATGTCGGCCTTGTCGATTTCGTCGATCAGCAGGATCACGCGCTCGTCGGACTCGAACGCCTCCCACAGTTTGCCCTTCTTGATGTAGTTGCGAACGTCGTGGACCTTGTCCGAGTCGAGCTGCGAGTCGCGCAGGCGGCTGACCGCATCGTATTCGTAGAGGCCCTGGTGCGCCTTGGTGGTGGACTTGATGTGCCAGGTGATCAGGCGGGCGGAGAAGGCATCGGCCAATTGCTCGGCGAGCATGGTCTTGCCGGTGCCCGGCTCACCCTTTACCAGCAGCGGGCGCTGTAGGGTGATGGCGGCATTGACCGCGAGTTTGAGGTCGTCGGTGGCGACGTAGGACTGGGTGCCTTCGAATTTCATCGGGAAGATTCCTCGAACGGGCGCGCGCGGCGCAGCCGGCTGACTTTGTGACTGCGACTATAACGCGCAGCCGGTTCGCCTGTGAACGAAGACGCGGTATTCAGTCACTGAATGGCGGGTCACGCCGATCGAGGCCATCTTCAGCGATGATTAGTCTTCACTACCCGGCGGAGCGTTCTCGAAGCGCGCATTGAAGGCTTCGACGAAGCCGTTGCGCAGGATGCCGATGAACGCCTGAAAGGCGCTGATATCCTGCTGACGCGTGCTGCCGCTGAGTTCCACGCGGGTGGCGATCTGGTCCTGGCGCTGGTTCTTCAACACTTTCTCGCTGCCGCCGACCAACGCCTCCCATATCGAGCGCAGAAAGCCCTTGTCCTGATCCTCTACATCCTGCTGCCAGTCGAATACCTCGACGTTGCGCAGTAGCGGTTTGATATAGCCGCTGAGCTGCGCGTCCTCGGCGTGGGCCTCGATCACCAGGTCGCCATTACCGCTTTTGAAGTCGAACTTGCCATAGGCGTTGGCCAGGTCGTTCAGGCGCGGTAGCTCGATGCCGGTCGCGCGTACGCGGAATTCAAAATCCTCGAAATTGTGGAAGGGGTCGAACACGGCAGTTGCTTCCAGTGGCGCGTGATCGAGCAGTTGTGCGGTGCCTTCGAACCGGGCGACGCGATCGCCCTGTTCATCGGCCACGTTGGTCAGGTTGTAAAGGCTGGCGTCGATGGCATTGGCGTGCAGCTTTACCGGGGGCGAGGCATTGAAGTTGTAGAAGCCCAGGGTGCCGTCGAGAACGCGCACTTCATTGAGGGTGATCGGCAGTAGCTTGTTCAACTGCTCCCGCCAGTCGACACCTTCACCGGTCTGGGTGTCGTCGCTGCTTTGCCCGTCGACGAAGTTCACCTGCGGCTTGTCGAAAATCACCTTGGCCACCACGGCACGCTCCTGCCACAGGTCGCGCCAGCTCACCGAGATGTCGATGCGCGGAGCATCGACGAAAGGCACCGGTACCTGCTGTTCGGCCTTGACGATGTTCAGGCCATTGATGCGATAGGCGCCGCGCCAGAGCGCGAGGTCGATGTCTTCTATGTGCCCACGGTAATCGCCCATGTCAGCGAGCTTGCCATTGAGGTAGTCGCGAAGGACGTAGGGCAGGGCAACGTGCAGTATCACCAGCAGGGCGAGCAGGCTGAGGCAAATCCACAGCGGCAGGCTGTAACGGCGTTTCATCTGGTGTATCCGTCAGGTCTGTTCACCTCAGGTTGACTGCGCGAGCGGGTGCAGAGTTCGACCTTCCTGATGCTGGACGCCATGGATCATCGGGCATAGGCTGATGGGCTCCGCGACGACAAGGAATCGATGCATCATGAGCCGCATTTTCGCAGATAACGCCCAGGCCATCGGCAACACGCCGCTGGTGATGATCAACCGTCTGGGGCCGAAAGGCGTGACCATCCTGGCCAAGATCGAGGGGCGCAACCCGGCGTATTCGGTCAAGTGCCGCATTGGCGCCAGCATGATCTGGGATGCCGAGGAGCGCGGCGTGCTCAAGCCGGGCATGACCATCGTCGAACCGACCTCCGGCAATACCGGTATCGGCCTGGCCTTCGTCGCTGCCGCACGTGGTTACAAGCTGGTGCTGACCATGCCGGCCTCGATGAGCCTGGAGCGGCGCAAGGTGCTCAAGGCCCTGGGCGCCGAGCTGGTACTGACCGAGCCGGCCAAGGGCATGAAGGGCGCGATCGAGAAAGCCCACGAGTTGGTCGCCGCCAACCCTGACTACTACCTGCCGCAGCAGTTCGAGAACCCGGCCAACCCGGCCATCCACGAAAAGACCACGGGGCCGGAAATCTGGCGCGACACCGAAGGCGCCATCGATGTGCTGGTCTCCGGCGTTGGCACCGGCGGCACCATCACCGGCGTTTCACGCTACATCAAGCAGACCCAGGGCAAGCCGATCCTGTCGGTGGCGGTGGAGCCAGTGAGTTCGCCGGTGATCAGCCAGACCCTGGCGGGTGACGAGGTCAAGCCGGCCCCGCACAAGATCCAGGGTATCGGCGCCGGTTTCGTGCCGAAGAACCTCGACCTGGCGATGGTCGATCAGGTCGAGCAGGTCAATGATGATGAAGCCCAGGCCATGGCCCTGCGCCTGATGCGCGAAGAAGGCATTCTCTGCGGGATTTCCTGTGGCGCGGCGATGGCGGCGGCGGTGCGCCTGTCCGAGAAACCGGAGATGCAGGGCAAGACCATCGTGGTGATCCTGCCTGACTCCGGTGAGCGTTATCTGTCGAGCATGCTGTTCAGCGATCTGTTCACCGAGCAGGAATTGCAGCAGTAAAGCGGCTGCAGGCGTAGGGTGGATGGCGCTTTTCACATCCACCTTTTTGGTGGATCGATGAAGCGTGATCCATCCTACTGCTTGGCGACGCATGGTCTGATTGCCAGTCCGTAGCCCGGATGCAATCCGGGAAATGACACCAGCTGTGCCCCGGATTTCATCCGGGCTACGTTCTGCTCACGCTCGGCCTGACCACCAACCACAGAGCCAGGGCGATCAGTACGCAGCCGGGTAGGTAGTCCCAGCTCAGTGGCTCACCCAGCAGCAGGGCGCCCCACAACACGCCGAACGGTGGGATCAGGAAGGTCGTGGTACTGGCCCTGATCGGCCCAATGTCGGCCAGCAGGCGGAAATACAGCACGTAGGCGAACGCCGTGCAGATCAGACCCAGGCCGGCCAGCGATAACCATACTTCCAGACCGCCCCAGCTGGGCGGCGGTTGCAGCGCCAGGCTGCCGACAAACAGCGGTAGCAGGAACAGACTGGCTCCTGCCAAGCTGGCGAAGGCGGTCAGGCGGTTGTCCAGGCCGCCCTGCTGGCCGATCCAGCGGCGGGTAAGAAAACCGGCGAAGCCGTAGCAGGTGGTGGCCACCAGGCAGGCTCCGGCGCCGAGCAGCAGTTGCAGGTCGAAGGCCACCGGACCGGTGCGGGTCAGCACTGCTACGCCGAGCAGACCGAGAAACACGCCGGCCGCCTTGCTCGGAGTAATGCCCTCGTGGAAGAACAGCGCACCGATCAGCACGCCCATCAACGGCGTGGTGGCATTGAAGATCGCCGAGTAGCCGGCCGGCAGGATGAGCGCCGCCAGGCAGTACATGGCCGAAGGCAGGCCGGCGTTGATCACGCCCAAGCCGAGGCAGATGCGCAGCTTGCCGCGAAAGTCCCAATTGCTGCGTAGCAGCACAAGCACGGCGAGCAGCCCGAGTGCGCCGAAGCTGGCGCGAAAGAAGGCGGTCGGCATACTGCCCAGCACCGGTGCGGCAACGCGCATGAAGAGGAAGCTGGCGCCCCAGATGGCAGCGAGCAGCAGCAGGCGAAGCAGATCGGCGGTACGCACGGCGAAGCATCCAACAGGGTGGGTGCGAGAGTGTTGCCGCTGGGCAGGGTTCTGGCAATCCGCATTGCACTTTTGAATGATTGGGTAGGACTCGGTCGCAGGGACGGTGTGGGAGGGGCTTTAGCCGCGACCTGCAATGGTGGAGGCTTTGTCAATCACGATTGCATCCATGTGGGCGTTGTCGGCTAAGCTCGGCTGATCACTGCGGATGAGGCATGCGTAATGGGGCAACAATGGCCAGCCGGCGATATCGCTCTCCTGATCCTCGACGGCTTCGACGATTACCGCGAGCACTTTCGCCAGATTACCGACGGTGCCCGTGTGCGCTTCGAGCAGGCGCAGTGGCAGGAGGCGCAGCAGGCCTCGGCGGCGCGGATCAACCTGTACGAAGAGAAAGTGGCGCAGACCCGCGAAGGTCTGCTCGCCGGCTTCGATCAGTCGCTGCTGGAGGTCGGTCAGTGGCCGCTGGTCAAGAGTGCCTATATCGTCCTGATCGACCGGCGCTTCGACGACGAGCTGGCGGAAACCTGGTTCAACTCGATCTTCTGCAGCCTGTTCAGCCATGACCAGATCAGCGATGGCTGCATGTTCATCCATACCACCCGGCCATCGCTGCGCAACCAGCCCAGCGCTGCCCAGACGCGCAGCTACCGGCCCGCCGGCGAGCTGCATGCGACGTTGCAGGCGATCTTCGAGGATTACCGTTTCGACGCGCCCTACGAGGACCTGCCTCGCGATCTGCAGCGCATGGAGGAACAACTGCGCGCCAGCCTGCCGGACTGGGTGTGCAAGGACCCACAGCTATGCATTGAGCTGTTTTCCTCGGTGCTGTATCGCAACAAGGGCGCCTACCTGATCGGACGCATCTACAACCTTGAGGAGCAGTGGCCACTGGCGATCCCGCTGCTGCACCGCGAAGGTCAGGGCATCCAGGCCGATGCGGCGATCACCGACGAGGCGGAGGTATCGATCATCTTCTCCTTCACCCGCAGCTACTTCATGGTGGACGTGGCGATCCCAGCCGAGTTCGTCGGCTTTCTCAAGCGCATCCTGCCGGGCAAGCACGTCGCTGAGCTGTACACCTCGATCGGCTTCTACAAGCACGGCAAATCCGAGTTCTACCGGGCGCTGATCGGCCACCTGGCCAGTACCGACGACCGCTTCATCATGGCGCCGGGTGTGCGTGGCATGGTCATGAGCGTGTTCACCCTGCCGGGCTTCAATACCGTGTTCAAGATCATCAAGGACCGCTTCGCCCACGCCAAGACGGTGGACCGCAATACGGTGATCGAGAAGTATCGCCTGGTGAAAAGCGTCGACCGCGTAGGGCGCATGGCCGATACCCAGGAGTTCGCCGATTTTCGTTTCCCCAAGGCCAAGTTCGAGCCCGAGTGCTTGGCCGAGTTGCTGGAAGTTGCGCCGTCCGCTGTGGTCGTGGAAGGTGACACCGTGCTGGTGCGCCACTGCTGGACCGAGCGGCGCATGACGCCGCTCAACCTCTACCTGGAAAGTGCCAACGAGGCGCAGGTACGCGAAGCGCTGGACGATTACGGTTTGGCCATCAAGCAACTGGCGGCGGCGAATATCTTCCCTGGCGACATGCTGCTGAAGAACTTCGGCGTCACCCGTCACGGACGCGTGGTGTTCTATGACTACGACGAAATCTGCTTTCTCACCGAGGTGAACTTCCGGCGCATCCCGCCGCCGCGTTTCCCCGAGGACGAGATGAGTTCCGAGCCCTGGTATTCGGTGGGGCCGATGGACGTGTTCCCAGAGGAGTTCCCGCCGTTCCTGTTCGCCGATATCAGGCAGCGCCGGCTGTTCAGCCAGCTGCATGGCAACCTGTATGACGCCGACTACTGGAAACAACTGCAGGAAGCGATTCGTGCAGGCAAGGTGATCGACGTGTTCCCCTATCGGCGCAAGAGCCCGGTGATTTGACCGAGCCGGGTTGAAATCCGCTTTGCCCGGCCTAATCTGATAAGTGAGCCATTGGCTCTTCCCTTTACTTGGCAGGAGGTCGTACCCATGCTCGCCAAGCTGCAAGAACAACTGCAAGCCGTGCTGCAGGCCCTTGGCCTCGTCCCGCAACCCCAGCCGATTCGTATCAGCGAAGCCGAGCAGGAGCGCCTGCGTCGCGAAGCGCGTCAGCGTCGCTGAAGCGTGTCAGTTGAGCCGATGGGCGTCGAACCAGGCGCTTATCAGTTCGCGCATCCGCTCTCCCGAGAAACTCGCGAAATGCCCGCCATGCACGGTGCGCACGGGCAATTCGCGCAGGCGCGCCAGACTCTGCGCGTAATCTTCCAGGTTCGAATGGTAGGCGTCCTCGATTAGTGGGCCGTCGTAGAGGATGTCGCCGGAAAACAGCGTCTGCGTCTGCGCTTCCCATAGGCTGATGCCGCCCGGTGAATGGCCGGGCGTGTGCAGCACCTGCAATACCCGATTACCCAGATCCAGCACGTCGCCATCTTCGATCAGGCGCGTGGCCGGCGCTGCTCGCACGCGGTATTCGGCGTAGCACAGCGGGCAATCCGGGTGCGCCTCGAACATCTCGTCGCCGACGAAATCCGTGGCCAGGGTATTGGCGCCGTCCGGCGCGGCGAGGATATCGGCTTCGGCCGGATGCACCAGACGCTCGGCGAATTCGTGATGCCCGGCGATATGGTCGAAGTGGCAGTGACTGGCCACCGCCAGCAGCGGCTTTTCGGTCAGCCACGGCAGTTGCTCGCGCAGACTTACCAGCCCGGAACCGGAGTCGATCAGCACGTCATGCTCGCGCCCCTGCACATGCCACATGTTGCAGCGGTAGAAGGGGCGCACTTAGGGCTCGTGGATCAGGCAGATGCCGTCGTGGCGGTGCTCCACCTCGAACCAGCGGTCGCGACTGACGATTTTCATGGCGGGGATTTGCCTCATTGGCGGGTTGCACCCGCCCTACAGGTTCGTATGGCGGGTAGGGCGGGTGCAACCCGCCACGACTTTCATCACGCTACGCCAGCTGCGCCCGTGGCACCAGTACCCAGCGGCGCAGCACGGCGTAGCTGGCGGCGGTGATCAGGAACACCGGCAGCGAAGCGCCCCAGACCAGCGGCGAAACCCAGCCCCAGTAGTACGCAAGTACTGCGCCCAGACCGTAGGCGACGAAGGCGGCCGGGTTGAAGCCGTTCAGGTAACGGTAGCGCCCGCCGTCTTCGCTGAGCAGCTTTTCCACTGCGTAGTCACCCTTGTGGATCAGGAAGTAGTCGGCGATCAACACGGCGAACGCGGGGATGAACACGCTGCCGATCACCAGCAGGAAGTTCTGGAAGTTGTCGAGAATGCCGGGGATCTGCGAGCCGAGGATCGACATTACGCCGATGGCCAGCGCCGGCTTCCAGAACGGTGTTTTCGGGCTGATGTTGAGGTACGACAGCGAGGCGCTATAAACGCACATGACGTTGGTGGTCATCACCGAGAGGAAGACCACGATGGCCGCCGGCAAGCCGAAGCCGAAACCAGCCAACAGCACGGCCGGGTCGTAGGTCTGCTCCACGCCGGTCAGTACCGAGAAGCCCGACACGGTGGCGCCCAGGCCCATGGCCAGCAGAGTCGCCGCGACATAGCCGACCCAGGTGCCGACCGCCGCCACACCCTGGCTACGGCAGTTACGGTTGTAGTCGGCGGCCAACGGAATCCAGGAGAACGCGGTGGCGATGACGATATCGAAGGCGATACCGGGGGTGATCTCGTTACGCGGTTCGGTTGGCATGGCCAGGAGGCTGGCGAACTCGAACTTCTGCCCCATCACGTAGAACACCGCGCCGGCCAGCAGGAGCATACCGATGGCGGCCCAGCGTTCGACCCGCTCGATGCCCAGATGGCCGCGCAGGGCGATCAGCAGCACCAGGGTCTCGCAGAGGATGGTGAACAGCGGCAGGTTGGAGTAGCCGGTCAGGTGCTCCACCGCATAGTTGAGGCTCATGCCGGCCAGCAGCGCCTGGATCCAGCTCCAGGCCAGCAGGGTCAACAGGTTGACCAGCGAGGGCAGCTTGGCGCCGCGCGAGCCGTAGCTGCCGCGCGCCAGCACCATGGTGGTCAGGCCCGAACGCTGGCCCATCAGGCCGACCAGCACCAGCGGCAGAATGCCGATACCCGAACCGATCAGCACGATAAGCATGGCCTGGGTGAATTTCAGATCCGGCACCAGCAGCATGCCGGTGAGGATGGTGGTGACCACCACGTTGGCGCCCAACCACAGGGCGATAGTGCCACCGAGACCGAGGCTGCGATGAGCCTTGTCGGTTGGGGCCAGGCCATCCTGGCCGAAATGCTGGCTGAGATTCTTGAACATGGAACGACTCCCCGATACTTGATTGTTGGTCTTGGTAGAACGGCAGTCAGTGGTACAGCTGAATCTTGTGGTTATGCCCGTGGCCCGGATGCAATCCTGGAGTACGGGGATGTCGCGGCTAAAGCCCCTCCCACAGGGATACCCTGCTTTCTGTAGGAGCGGCTTTAGCCGCGATTGATCTAGTCATGGATGAAAGGGCGCGGCCTCCTGTACTTCGATGATCAGCGGGCGATCCTGCGGCGCGCTGCGCAGCAGCTCGGCCAGATGCGCATGGTCGCGCGCTCGTTCGGCGGCACAGCCGAAGCCGCGGGCGATGGCCAGCAGGTCCGGGGTGTAGATGTCGACGCCGATCGGCTCGATGTCGCGGCGCTGCATGTAGCGCTTGATCTCGCCATAGCCGGCGTTGTTCCACAGCAGCACGATGATGCCGACCCGTGCTTCCACGGCGCTGGCCAGCTCGGGCAGGGTGAACTGGATGCCGCCGTCGCCCATCAGGCTGATCACCGGGCGCTGCGGCTCGGCCAGCTTGGCGCCGATGGCAGCCGGCAGGCCGTAGCCGAGGGTGCCGTAGCCGGTGGAGGCGTTGAACCAGCGCCGCGCGCCGTCCAGTTCCACCAGATGGTTGCCGCTGTACACGGTCTGCGTCGAGTCGCCGACGAAGCGGGCATCGGGCAGGGCGTCGAGGATGCAGTCGAACAGTTGGCGGTAATGCGCCCAGCCGCTGAAATCCTCATCGAGCCGCGCCTGCACGGCGGCGGTGCGCCGTGCGCCGGGGCTGTCCGCATGGGGTTCGCCGGGGTTGCACTCGGCCAGCAACATGCGCATGGCCACGCGAGCATCGCCCTGGATCGCCAGGTGCGGGGTGAAGTTGCGCTGCAGCTGTTGGGCATCGATGTCGATACGGATCAGCCGGCCGGGCAGGCGGAAGTCGCCGTCGAACACCACGTCATAGTCGGTCTCGCCCAGCTCGGTGCCGATGGCCAGCACCACATCGGCCTCCAGCGCCAGGTCGCGCACCGGGCGCAGCGACTGGTTGCTGCCCAGCAGCAGTGGGTGGCCTGGCGGCAGCAAACCCTTGGCGTTGATGGTCAGCGCGGTCGGTGCATCCAGCGCAGCGGCGAGGGCGCGCGCTTCGGCTTCGGCGGCGACGCAACCACCACCGAGTAGCAGCAGGGGGCGTTCGGCCTGCTTGAGCCGGCCGGCCGCCGCGCGGCTCAGCGGGCGATTCGGCGCCGGGCGGCGCACGGTCGGCCGTGGCGCCACGGCCATATGCGTGGCGTCGGCAGTGATGATGTCGAGCGGCAGCTCGATATGCACCGGCCGCGGCCGCTCGCCCTCGAACACGGCGAAGGCGCGGGCCAGCACGGCGGGCAGCTCCTCGACGCTCATCAGGGTATGGCTGAAGGCGGTGACGCCCGCGGTCATTGCACGCTGGTTGGGCAGCTCGTGCAGATAGCCCTTGCCCAGGCCCAGGCGCGCCCGCTCGTTGACGCTGGAGATCACCAGCATCGGGATCGAGTCGGCGTAGGCCTGGCCCATGGCGGTGAGGATATTGGTCATCCCCGGGCCGGTGATGATGAAGCACACCCCCGGCTTGCCGCAGACTCGGGCATAGCCATCGGCCATGAATCCGGCGCCCTGTTCGTGGCGCGGCGTGATATGGCGGATGCCGCTGGCCGGCAGGCCGCGGTACAGCTCCACGGTGTGCACGCCGGGAATGCCGAACACGGTATCGACGCCCCAGGCCTCGAGTTGCCTGACGAGAAATTCGCCACAGGTGGTCATGGTCATTCCTCCTGGCATCAGCCGACGATCCAGTGCGCCATCAGCGCGATGATCGGCAGGGTGATCAGGGTGCGGATGATGAAGATGACGAACAGCTCCAGCAGGTTCAGCGGCAGCTTGGCCTTGAGGATCAGCACGCCGACTTCGGACATGTAGATCAGCTGGGTCAGCGACACACAGGCGACCACGAAGCGCGTCAGCTCGCTTTCGATGCCCTTGCCCAGTACCGCCGGCAGGAACATGTCGGCAAAACCCACCAGCATGGCCGGCGCCGCCTTGGCCGCTTCCGGCAACTGCAGCAGCTCGAGCAGGGGCACGAAGGGGTAGGACAGCCAGTTGAAGATCGGTGTGAACTCGGCGATCGCCAGGGAAACGGTGCCGATGGCCATGACCAGCGGCAGCAGACCCAGCCAGATGTCGACCACGTTGTGCACGCCGATCCTGACCATCTGCGCTGGCGAGGGGTTGGCATTGGCGCGCTGAACCGCCTGGGTCAGCCCCCAGCGCAGCAGCGAGGTGCCGGCCGGCACGTCTTCCTGGATCTGCTTGCCGACGCCGGCGACGTATTCGTCCTTTTTCCACGACAGTGGCGGAATGCGCGGGGTGATGATCGCGGCGGCGAGGCCGGCGACCACCACGGTCAGATAGAACGGTACGAACAGGTGATCGATTTTCATGAAGCTGGTGATCAGCAGGCTGAAGGCGATCGAGGCGATGGAGAAGTTGGTGGCGATCACCGCGGCTTCCCGCGCACTGTAGAAACCTTTCTGATACTGCTGAGCGGTAATCAGCACACCAACGGTGCCGGAGCCGAGCCAACTGGCGATGGCGTCGATGGCCGAACGTCCGGGTAGGCCGAAGATCTTGCGAAACACATTACGCACGATGGTGCCGATGAACTCCATCAGACCGTAGTCGGTCAGCAGCGGCAGGATCAGGCCGGCAACCAGGAAGAAGGTGATCAGTACCGGCGCCAGGTCTTTCAGCACCACGCCGCCAGTGTTGGCGCTCCAGATCCATTCCGGGCCGAACTGCCAGAAGGTCATGGCGGCGAACAGCGCGCCGAGCACACGCAGGCCCAGCCACAGCGGATGCAACACGAACAGGTCGTGCAGCGGACGGCGCTCGCTCAGCCAGCGCGGCTTGAGCAGGCTGCCGAGGATGCCCAGCACGGCCGAGAGGATCAGCAGTGCGGTGGCGATAGCCGGCAGATGGTCGTTGAACGCAGCCTTGAGCGCATCGGCCATCACGCCGAGGCCGATGGTCACCTTCTCTTCATAGACGATGGGGGTAAGAAACAGCAGTACGCCGAGCAACGAGGGGATCAGGAAGATCAGAAACTGGCGCAGGTTGTAGGGCTGTGCGGCAAGGTCGTTGGCTGGCGGCTGCTTGTCCAGCGTTGGAGCAGCGTCTTCTCGATTCATCAGGGCACCCTATTTCTTGTTGTATGAACGTGCCGGGTGCCGCTATGGACACCCGTGCGGGTATAAAAAGCCGTGGGTCAGCGGCGCTGAACCCCCGGCAGCACGCAGAGCATTTCGTAGAGCAGGTTGGCACCGAGCAGCGAGGTGTTGCCCGTGGTGTCGTAGGGCGGCGAGACCTCCACCAGGTCGCCGCCGATCAGGTCCAGGCCCTGGCAACCGCGGATGATCTCCATGGCCTGGATGGTGGTCAGGCCGCCGATTTCCGGGGTGCCGGTGCCGGGCGCCCAGGCCGGGTCAATGCCGTCGATGTCGAACGACAGGTAGACCGGGCCGCCGCCGACCTTTTCGCGCACTTCGGCCATCAATGGCGCCAGCGACTGGTGCCAGCATTCCTCGGCCTGCACCACGCGAAAGCCCTGCTTGCGGCTCCAGTTAAAGTCCTCGGCGGTGTAGCCCTGAGCGCGCAGGCCGATCTGCACCACGCGCTGGCTGTCCAGCAGGCCTTCTTCCTGGGCGCGTCGGAAGGTGGTGCCGTGGGCAATCTTCTCGCCGAACATGTGGTCGTTCACATCGGCGTGGGCATCGACGTGCACCAGGCCGATCTTGCCGTACTTCTTATGCAGCGCGCGCAGGATTGGCAGGGTGATGGTGTGGTCGCCGCCCAGGGTCAGCGGCTTGATATCGAGTTCGACGATCTCGTCGTAGGCCTCTTCGATGATGCGCACGGCGTCGAGCAGGTTGAAGGTGTTGATCGCCACGTCGCCGATATCGGCCACGTTCAGCGAGTCGAAGGGGGCGGCGCCGGTGGCCATGTTGTACGGGCGGATCATCACCGACTGGGCGCGAATCTCGCGCGGGCCGAAGCGGGTGCCGGAGCGCAGCGAGGTGCCGATGTCCAGCGGCACGCCGACGAAGGCGGCATCGAGCTGGCGTTTTTCCTCGGGAGTCTGGATATGGGGCAGGCGCATCATGGTGGCGATGCCGCCGAAGCGGGGCATTTCGTTGCCGCCCAGGGGCTGATGAAAAGCGTTGTCCATGGGAGGGCCTCACGGTTGTTGTGTTTGTAGGAATCGTTGCCGCGGATTCTTGGTCAGCTGTTCATCAGGAAAAATCGGTTCAGGCAAAAACTTAGTTCAGAGATTTCTAAACTAACTGTTCGGTACTAGACTGATCGACCTCAACTCCGGAGCGCCGCCGGTAACTGTTAGCCTCAGTGCAGCGGCGCGTGGGGTGTGTTGCGTCTGATACTGAACTTACGGCGAGGAAGCCCGGATGCCGCTAACCGCCTACCGCGCCAATCGTCTCCGCCTTCGGCTGTGCGCGTCTCTCACGGTAGGAATACTGCCGATCGTGCTCGGCCTGATATTTCTGTACGTGCAGGCCGGAATCGTGCTGCGTGATATCAGCCGCACCAGCGCCGCCGACGCCGTGCGCCAGATCGACCTGATGCTCGACAACGCTGGCTTGGCCGCCAGCGAAGTATTGCCGCAGGTTGGCAGACCCTGCGAAGAGGTCGAACTGGTGCTACGCGAACAGGTTGCCACCGTGCCCTTCGTGCGCTCCGTCAACCTGACGGATAACGGTCGGCTGTACTGCTCATCGCTGTTCGGCGCATTCGAGGAGCAGATCGACTCCGCCACCTACGTAGCCGGTCGGCTGCGGCTGCTGGCGGGCAACCCGGTCACCCCGAATCATTCATTGCTGGTTTATCGCGACGTCATGGGCGAGCGCGGCGCGCTGGTGGCGATAGACGGACGTTACCTGGCCAACGTGTTGCAGTCGGTGGATCGCGGGGCCTTCATGCAATTGCTGGTGGGTGAGCAGTGGATGCCGCGCAGCGGGCTGGTGCGAGCGGGGCGCCTGCCCGAATACCCCTTGGCTCAGGTCACGCTGGTTTCTGCGCGCTATCCCTATCAGGTGCGTGCGGCGTTTCCCGGAGGCGCGCGGCTGCGCTACATGGGCGCGCAATATCCGGTGTTGTTCGTGTTGCTGGGGCTGCTGGGTGCGCTGGCCGGCGTTGGCAGCCACTGGTTGCTGGCGCGCTCCAGCTCGCCCAGCATCGAACTGCGCCGTGCGCTGCAGACCGGGGAATTCATTCCCTATTTCCAGCCGCTGGTGCGCAGCGGTTCGCAGCAGTGGACAGGCGCCGAGGTGCTGATGCGCTGGCAGCACCCGCGCGAGGGCCTGGTGCGCCCGGATCTGTTCATTCCGTTGGCAGAAAGCTCCGGCCTGATTGTGCCCATGACTCGAGAGCTGATGCGGCAGACGGCCGAGTTACTGGCGCCGGTGGCAGATCGACTCGGCGGCGGGTTTCACATCGGCATCAACATCGCAGCCGTACATTGCCGTAGCCGCGAACTGGTCGAGGACTGCCGGAGCTTTCTGCAAGCCTTCGTACCGGGTCAGGTGGTGCTGACGCTGGAACTGACCGAACGCGAACTGCTGGAGCCGGACACCTTCACCGATCAGTTGTTCGCCGACTTGCACGAGATGGGCGTGAAGATCGCCCTGGACGACTTCGGCACTGGTCACTCCAGTCTGAGTTACCTGCACAAGCTCAAGGTGGACTATCTGAAGATCGACCAGAGTTTCGTTGCCATGATCGGCAAGGATGCGCTGTCGTTGCACATTCTAGATAGCGTGATCGAGCTGTGTGCCAAGCTGGAACTGGAGGTGATCGCCGAAGGGGTGGAGGATGAACAGCAGCTTCGTTACCTGGCCGACCGGAAGGTCGATTATCTCCAGGGTTACCTGATTGGCCGGCCGCTTCCTGCCAGCGAGTTTCTCTCTCGTGCGTGTTCTGACCTGGCTGCAACCAATCCGTCATAACTCTAGACTGCTCAGCATGCTGACTCATTCCTCTTCACTACCCGATCTCAAACTGCTTCGCGTCTTTGCCTGTGTGGTGCGCCACCAGGGCTTTGCCGCTGCGCAGCAGGAGCTGAACCTGTCCACTTCAGCCATCAGCACCTACATGAGTCAGCTGGAAAGCCAGCTCGGCATCGTGCTTTGCCATCGCGGCCGTGGCGGCTTCAGCCTGACCAGCAAGGGTGAACTCTTCCACCAGGAAACCCTGCGCCTGCTGAGCGAGCTGGAGGATTTCGAACGCTACTCCGCGGCGCTCAAAGGCGAGCTGCGAGGCACGCTCAACCTGGGTGTGCTGGACTCGACCGTCAGCGATCCGGCACTGCCGCTGGCTGACGTGATCGGTGCGTATAGTCAGGAACACCCCGGCGTGCATCTGCATCTGTCGGTAATGAGCCCGTACGAGCTGCAACTGGCGGTGCTGGACAACCGTCTGGATCTGGCCATCGGCGCTTTTTCCACGCGAATGACCGGCCTGGTCTATCAGCCTTTGTACCGCGAGCAGCACTGGCTCTACTGCAGCGAGCGGCATTCATTGTTCGAGCAGCGCCGTATCCCCGCAGAAGTGATCACCCAGCAACGTATGGTCGGCCGCGGCTACTGGAGCCAGGCGGAGCTTGCTCGTCATGGATTCAAGCACAGTGCGGCCACCGTGGAGTCGATGGAGGCGCAACTGATTCTGGTGCTCTCCGGCGCTTATATCGGTTACTTGCCAGAGCACTACGCGCACCCGTGGACCGAGCAACAGCGCCTCAAGGTACTGCTGCCCACGACGTTCGGCTACCAGGCACCGTTCTCCCTGATCCTGCGTCGTGGCCGCTCGCGTGAGCCTATGATCCAGACGTTCCGAGATTTGCTCAAGACGCAGCTGAATCAGAACTGAAACAGGGTCGCCTTCTTCTCCGAAAGGCGTACAGCCTAACGCTGGCGCGCTTATTAGGCTGTGCTAGTACTTATTCATACGTCTGTCTCAACTCTAATGCGAACAGGGAAGCCTCGATGCGCCAGAACCTGCCCGTGACTCAGCGGGAAAGAACCTTCCCCGCGGAAGACCGTTTGATTTCCACCACCGACCTCAACAGCAAGATCACCTATTGCAACGACGCCTTCGTCGAGATCAGCGGCTTCACGCGTGAGGAGTTGATCGGCCAGCCGCATAACCTCGTGCGACACCCGGACATGCCGCCAGCGGTATTCGGCCATATGTGGGACACGATCAAGCAGGGCAAGCCGTGGATGGGGATCGTCAAGAATCGCTCGAAGAATGGCGACTTCTACTGGGTCAGCGCGTACGTCACGCCGATCTATGAGAACGGCCGGATTGCCGGATACGAGTCGGTGCGTTCATTACCGACAGAGGCGCAGAAGCGTCGTGCCGAGCTGCTGTACGCTCGCCTGCGTGCCGGCAAGCCGCCGGTGCCGAAGCTCGAGTACTGGACTTACGATCTGGTGCGTTCGTGGCCGCTGATCGTCGCGTCATTACTGATCGTCGCGGCGCACTGGGTGATCTCGGGCTGGCCACTGATGGCCTTCATAATCCTGACCCTGTTCGCTCTGGGCTCCTACCAGCTTCATAGCAAGCGGCAGCTCATTCGCCGGACCCTCGCCGAACATCCGAAAGCCTTCACCAGCGGTCTGGTGGCGTTGACGTACAGCGACAATCGCGGCGCCCAGGCGCTGCTGGACATGGCGATGATCAGCGAGGAAGCGCGTTTGCAGACGGCGCTGACGCGATTGGAAGACGCCGGCGAGGGCGTCAAGAAACGTGCATCGCAATCCGCCGAGTTGTCGCGTTCGAGCTCCGAGCTTCTCGACCAGCAACGTGCCGAGACCGACCAGTCGGCAACGGCCATCAACCAGATGGCCGCGACCATTCAGGAGGTCGCGCACAACGTCCAGAACACCTCGCACGCTGCCGAGGAAGCCGATCGCCTGGCGCGTGATGGGCGCGACCTGGCGGTCGGCAGTCTCGACTCCATGCGGCAGATGGCCAAGGCCGTCAACGACATTGGCCAGGCGGTCAACGAGCTGGCCAACTCCACCCAGTCCATCGGCAGCGTGGCCGATGTGATTACATCGATCGCCGAGCAGACCAATCTGCTGGCGCTCAATGCCGCCATCGAGGCGGCGCGGGCGGGCGAGCAGGGCCGTGGCTTCGCGGTGGTGGCCGATGAGGTGCGTTCGCTGGCCTCGCGCACGCGCCAGTCCACCGAGCAGATCCACCAGATCATCTCCGACCTGCGTGCCGGGGCCGAGCGTGCGGTGGTGACCGCGGGTAGGGGCGAGGAAATTTCCCGCGGCAGCGTGCAAAGCGTGGAGTCAGTGCGCGATGCGCTGGAGGGCATCAGTTCGGCGGTGACGCGCATCACCGGCATGAGCCAGCAGATGGCGGCCGCGTCCGAAGAGCAGAGTCACGTGGCCGAGGATATCAGCCGGCAGATCACCCGCATCGCCCAGCTTTCCGATCACAGCGCCGGTCAGGCGCATCAGGGCGTGGCCATCAGCCGAGAGCTGGAAGAGATGGCCGATTATCTGCACAGTCTGGCTGAGCGCTTCAATCGCTGACCGCGCAACGCGGATGCGTCCGGGAACTTCGAATCATTCCCGGATTGCATCCGGGCTACGCGAGCGCGGGGGTATTCTGGCAAACTGCGACGCATGCCTCGTCCGACCTGTTGCCGTTGTCAGCGCCCCCTCAGCCGTTGTCTCTGCCCGCTGATTCCCGATCTCGATAGCCGTACTCGTGTGCTCATCCTGCAGCACCCGAGTGAGGTCGGCCATGCGCTGAATACCGCGCGCCTGGCGGCGCTTGGCTTGCGCAATGCCGAGCTGCGCATCGGCGAGGTATTCGATGATCTGCCGCAATTGCTCGCTCAGCCTGACTATCGCGCCTGCCTGCTGTTTCTCGGTGAACAGGCTGTCGCTCTGAGCGCTTATGCGCCTGACGAGAAGCCCTTGCTGCTGGTGGTGCCCGATGGCACATGGCGCAAGGCGCGCAAGCTGCTGCACCTCAACCCGCTGTTAGCGGCATTGCCGCGCGTCAGCCTGGGCACCGTCGCTCCGTCACGCTATCGGCTGCGCAAAGCGCCGCAGGAGGGTGCGCTGTCGACCATCGAAGCGATTGCCGCGGCATTGGATACGCTCGAGGCACCTCAGGGTTTCGCTGCATTGCTCAGACCCTTCGATGCGTTGATCGAGGGGCAGATCGCGGCGATGGGAGAAGAGGTCTTCATACGCAATCACCAGCGCTGATGCGGTGCGCACGGCGCCCCAGCTTTTGATGAATGCTAGGGTTCGGGCTCGTGACATATGGCGCATTCGGCGATGTCGCGTAGCCCGGATGCAATCCGGGGAAGTTCTACGTTTCGACGATTCAATCCCGGATTTCATCCGGGTTACGCAGAATGTACGGCATGTATTCAGCGCTCGCGCATGGCCTCCGAGCGGGCCTTGAGCACCGGCTTGAGCAAGTACGACAGCACGCTCTTCTCGCCAGTGATGATGTCCACGGTGGCGACCATGCCGGGGATGATCAGCAGGGGGCTCTCCTCGCTGCCCAGATGGCTTTTGTCCGTGCGCACCTGAATCAGGTAGAAGCTGTTGCCTTCCTCATCGGTGATGGTGTCGGCGCTGATCAGTTCCAGGTTGGCCTTGAGCCCGCCATAGATGGTGTAGTCGTAGGCGGTGAACTTGACCATCGCTTTCTGCCCGGGGTGCAGGAACGCCACGTCCTGCGGGCGTACCTTGGCTTCGATCAGCAGGCTGTCGTCCAGCGGCACGATCTCGACCATGTCGCTGCCCGGCTGCACCACGCCGCCGATGGTGTTGACCTTGAGCTGCTTGATCACCCCGCGCACGGGTGACGTCACGGTGGTGCGGGTCACTTTGTCTTCAATGGCAACACGGGTGGCGGTGATCTTCTGCAGTTCGGTGCGCACCTCGTTGAGTTCCTTGAAAGCATCGGAGCGGAAGCTCAGCTCGGACTCGTCCATCTTGCTCTTGATCTCGCTCATCGCTGCTTCAGCGCGAGGGATGGCCAGGTTGGTGGCTTCCAGCGAGCCACGCACCTCCACCAGGCTGCGGCGCAGGCGCAGCACTTCGACCTGGGAAATCGCGCCCGAGGCCACCAAGGGCTGTGACATGTTCAGTTCCTGCTGCAGCAGACCCAGGCTGGAGCGATATTGCTGGGCCTTGGAGCGAAATTCGGCGAGCTCCTGCTCCTTCTGGCGCAACTGCTCGCCAAGAGTACGCTGCTCGCTTTTCAAACGCTGTTGCCGCGAGCGGTAAAGCGCCAGCTCGTCTTCGGCCAACTGCGGTGCGCCCTGGAGGACCTCTTCCGGCAGGCTGGGTTCGCGCCCTTCGGCTTCGGCGCCTAGCCTCTCCAGACGAGCCATCAGCGCCAGGCGATCAGCTTCGGTTTCGCCACGATTGGACAGAAAACGTGTGTCATCCAGGCGCAGCAGCGTGTCGCCCTTGTCCACCACCTGGCCTTCGCGAACGAAGATTTCGCTGACGATGCCGCCTTCCAGGTTCTGGATCACCTGGATTTTGCTCGAAGGAATGGCCTTGCCCTCGCCGGTGGTGACTTCCTCCAGCACGGCGAAGTGGGCCCAGGCCAGTGCGGTCAGCAGGCAGGCGCTTACTGCCCATACCGTGACGCGGCTCAACCAGGGCGAATCCTCGAGAATAGCGCCTTCCACTTCCGGCATGAATTCGGTGTCCTGGCGTTTCTCGCGCAGGCCATCAAGGTAACTGCCGAGGCTCTGTGTGGCTTGCATGGCAGGGCGCTCCTAGAGGCTGGCCGGGCCAACGCGGCCCTTGCGCAAGGCGTCGATGACGGCTTCCTTCGGCCCGTCGGCCACGATGCGGCCGTTGTCGAGAACGGCCAGGCGGTCGACCAGGCTGAGCATGGAGGCGCGGTGGGTGATGAGAATCAGGGTTTTGCCCTGCACCCAGTTATGCAGTCGTTGACGCAGTTGGTCTTCGCTGGTGTTGTCCATGGCGCTGGTGGGCTCGTCGAGCACCAGAATCGGCGGGTCGAGCAACAGTGCGCGGGCCAGCAGCACGGCTTGGCGCTGACCGCCGGAGAGCAGCTGGCCGCGTTCGCCCACCGGGCGGTCGAAGCCCTGCGGATGTTGTCGCGCCAGGTCGACCACGCCGGTCAGTTCGGCGACTTCGAGCATGCGCGCATCGCTGATGTAACGCGCGCCCAGGGTCAGGTTGTCGCGCAGGCTGCCGGCCAGCAGCGGCAGATCGTGGGCAACGTAGCCGATCTGGTGGCGCAGGTCGGCCACATCGAGCTGACGCAGGTCGAGATTGTCCAGCAGGATCTGGCCTTCATCGGCGCTGTAGAAGGCCATCAGCAGGCGGGCCAGGGTGCTCTTGCCCGAGCCGCTGCGGCCGATGATGCCGAGGCGCTCGCCAGCCGCCATGCGCAGGCTAACGTTGCTCAGCGCCGGCGCGCTCTGGCCAGGGTAGGTGAAGCTGATCTGGCGCACCTCCAGCGTCCCCTTGAGCTGGGTGCGGTCCAGCGGGCGCTGCTTGTCCTGGCGCTCCTGGGGCAGGGCCATCAGCGCGTCGGTACTGGTCATGGTCAGGCGCGCCTGCTGGTAGCGGGTGATCAAGCCGGCGATCTGTCCCAGCGGCGCGAGAATCCGGCTGCCGAGCATGTAGCAGGCCACCAGCGCACCAACGCTGAGGTTGCCGGCGATGATCAGGTACACCCCGGAAACGATGGTGGCCATGCCGGCGAACTGCTGGAGGAACAGGGTGCCGTTGGTGGCCAGCGAGGCAAGGAACTTGGCATGGCCGTCCAGGCGAGTGAGGGCGCCATGGGTCTGTTCCCACTGATGCTGGCGTTCGCTCTCGGCACCGCAGACCTTGAGCATCTCCAGCCCGCCGAGCGTTTCGATCAGCAGCGCCTGACGTTGTGCGCCGAGTTGCAGGCTCTTCTGCACGGTGTCGCGCAGGCGCACCTGGATGATCCAGGCGAAAAGGATGGTGATGGGAAAGGCCAGCACCGGGATGACCACCAGCGGTCCGCCGATCAGGCCGATCACCAGCAGCATCAGCAGGGAGAAGGGCAGGTCGATCAGGCTGGTCAGGGTGACCGCAGTGAGGAAATCGCGCAGCCCCTGGAAGTCGTGGATGCTCTGGGCAAAGCCGCCGATGGTTGCCGGCCGCGCCTTCATTGACATGCCGGTGATGCGCTCGAACAGGGTAGCCGAAAGCACCACATCGGTCTTTTTGCCGGCGGTATCCAGCAGATGCGCCCGTAGCACCTTGAGCAGCAACTCGAAGCCGGTGCCGATAAAAAGACCGATGGCCAGTACCCAGAGCGTCGAGGTGGCCTGGTTGGGTACGACGCGGTCGTAGGTCTGCATCACGAACAGCGGCACCATCAGGCCCAGCAGGTTAATCAGCAGGCTGGCCAGCACCGCATCGGTGTAGAGCCAGCGCGACAGTTTGAGGGTGTCACGGAACCAAGCCTCGATGCGCGGCACCAGCGGTGTACGGGCTTCTTCCAGCTCGTGCCGCGGACGTGCGAAGAAGGCCTGGCCGCTGTACGCGGCGGCCAGTTGTTCGCGGCTGACCCACTGTTCGCCGCCATCGGTCTCGCAGGGCAGAATCTGCGCCTGCTGCTTCGGCCCCCATTGGCGCAGCACGGCGCTGCGACCGTCCTTGAGCAGCAGCAGCACCGGCAGGTTGAGCGGCGAAATGCTGGCGAGATCGCGCTGAAGCAGGCGACCCTGCAGCCCGGCCCGAGCTGCGGCGCGAGCCAGCAGGTCAGGGCTCAGGCGCTGCGCCGGCAACGGCAGGCCGGCGCTCAGGCTGCCGCGACTGGCGCTGCAGCCGTGCAGTCGACAAAGAATCAACAAACCATCCAACAGCGGATCGTCGTGACTGAGCCGTGGATCACTGGCTGGCCCTGGTCGTTCCATGGTGGTCAATTCCACTACTCCTCAGAGCCTGTTCAGCTCTTTGCTGCGCGTCGAGTCCGCGGTATTCATGCGGACCCTTCGAACCGGGATCACTTCATATCCGGCAGGCGTGCTTCGCTTTTCACTTCCGTGAGGGCTACAGCTTCTGCCGGGACCACGACCTGTTGCTGACGCAGCAGATCCCCCATGGCCGCAACGACGCGGTACATGGAGAACTCTTCGCCATAGCGAACCTCGGTGTAACGGCGGTTGGCGGTGAACAATTCGTTTTCGCTGTCGAGCAGGTCGAGCAGGGTGCGTTGGCCCAGGCTGAACTGCTGCTGATAGGCCTCGCGAACGCGAGAGGTGTAGTCCGCGTAATCGCGCGCCTTGGGAGTCTGCAAGCGTGCGTTCTCCATGGCGTTCCAGGCCAGCGAGAGGTTCTCGTTGAGCACCCGCAGCGCGTTGTTGCGGATGTCCATCGACTCGTTGATCTGGTGCGCGGCCGACTGCAGGCGAGCCTTGTCGCGCATGCCGTTGAACAGGTTGTAATTCATCACCACGGCGGCTCGCCAGGTGTTGTAGTGGCCTTCGTCGCCCTGCACGTTGTCATCGGCCGAGGTGGCCAGTTCCAGGTCGAAGCGCGGATAGAAGGGGGACTTGGCAACCTCGTACTGCTTCTCGGCAGCGTTGACGTCGGCTTGCGCCGATTTCAGGAAGGGGTTGTTGTCCATCACCGTTTGCCGGGCGGCCATCAGGTCGGCAGGCATGCTGCTCTTGATCGATGCGGGGGCTTCGAGCTGGTCGGGCAGACGACCGGTGGCACTGAAGAAGTTGGCCTCGGCATCGGCCAGGTTGACCTCTTCGGTGTAGAGGTTGTTCTGCGCCAGGGCCAAACGTGCTTCGGACTGATCCAGGTCCGCGTTGCTGCCTACGCCCTGGCGGCTGCGCAGGCTGATCTGATCGCTGATGCGCTGGTGCGCCTGCAGGTTGTTGCGAGCCAGGGTGACCATCTCGCGGCGCATCAGCAGATCCAGATACACCTCGACGGTACGCAGCGCCAGGCTCTCGGAGGTGCCGAGCAGGCGATAGGCTCGGGAATTGACCACGGCCTGGGTACGCGCCACTTCGTTGGGCGTGTTGAAGCCGTCGAAGAGCATCTGGCGCAAACGCAGCTCCGCGTCACGGTAGTTCAGCGTCTCCTTGTTGTGATCGCCCAGTGCCCGGGTGCTTGGGCTGTCCGTGCGTTCCCGGCCATAGCCGACCAGCAGGTCGACGGTTGGCAGGTAGCCGCCCTTGGCGAACTTCACATCTTCATCCGATGAAAGCCGGCTATTGGCGGCAGCGTGTATCTCCGGGTGGTTGTCCAGCGTGCTCTGGATCGCTTCCGACAAATTCATGGCTTGCGCCTGACTGCAAACAGTCGCCAAAAGCATGGCGCTCCACAGCGGGGTTAAGGTGCGCATTGGCGTTTCTCCTGACTGAAGTTCTTATCCTGTCGCCATAAAAATGGCGTTTTTCCCTGTCAAACCGTTTCAGGCTTGTAACATCAGAGCTAAGAACAAGTTTTGAAGGAGATAAGATGATTTTTTCACAAGCTATATTCAGAAAAAATCTTATGAAGTCTGAGAAAAGGAGCACATTGTTTGACCCTGTGAGCTGCCTGGGTCGGCATTTTCCGTGGCCTGTGCAGCTGAAATGGGCAGTCAGACATCAAAAGGGCGGGGATTTCAACTGATGGAGTAGTTCGACGCATGCTGTGGTGACATTTTTTTGTCAGTAGCGTTTTTTGGGATTTTGCGCCGTTCCATTTCAATCAGCTGTCCAGGTTCTCTCCTCTGCTTCGAAAAGGTGCTCTGACCCTTTCGCTAGGTACGTGTCGGCGGTGGTCGGCAGCTGTAGTGAGGATGGAATCATGGCTACTCTTATTGGTGTCGTCAGTCAGGTTGTCGGCGAAGTGTTCGCGGTAGCGAGCGACGGATCGCGCCGGCCAATCAGCGAAGGTGATCGGGTCTACGCGGGCGAGCAGCTGGTCACCGGAGCGTCCGGTGCGGTTGCGGTGGCCATGAGCAACGGACAGCAACTGACCCTGGGTCGCGACAGCAGCATCACCCTCGATGCGCAGATGCTCGCTTCTGGCAGCGAGACGCAGCCCCCGAGCGCAGATGCACCTCCGAGCACCGCGCCGAGCGATGACGACCTCACCGATGTCGAGCGCCTGCAAGCGGCCATCGAGGCCGGTGTCGATCCCACCCAGGAAGGCGAGGCCACTGCTGCCGGTCCTGGCGCCGGTGCCGGAGGCGCAGGCGGTGCCGGTGGCGGCACTTCATTCGTGATGCTGACCGAGGTGGGCGGTGCGCTCGATCCGGTTATAGGCTTTCCAACCGAAGGGCTACCGGGTGGGCCGGAGTTTCCCGAGGGCGAGGTATTCGCCACCGCCGACTTCAGCCCCGAGCTGACGGTGGTCTTTCTGGATGAGCAGGGCAGCGTGGTCACCGGCCCCGGCGTGGTCGATGAGGCGGCGCTCGACGGTGGTGAGAACGGCGGTGGCCAACCGGGCAGCAACCCCGGTAGCAACGCCGAGAGGACTTCCGGCAGCCTGATCATCAATTCTCCAGATGGCATCGGCCGCATCGAGGTGCTGGATGCGAGCGGCAACTGGGTCAACGTCACGGGCGGCGGTACCGTGCAGGGCGTCTACGGCGTGCTGGTGTTCGACGCTGCCGGCAACTGGACCTACACCCTGACCGACAACAGCCTGAACCACGGCAACCCCAACGCCACTGGGGCCGATGATCAACTGTTCGATAACTTCAGCGTGCGTGTGTTCGACCTCGATGGTGATGTATCGCCGAGCGTGCCACTGACTATCGCCATCAACGACGACGGCCCCAGCGCCAGCCTCGAGTTCTCTCGCGAAGGTGGTGAAGTAGTGCTCGACGAGAGCGCCGGCCTGCAAGCGGGCAGCAATGACGTCGCCGGTCCGCTGGCCGTGTTCGATAGCGTCGCCAATGCCTCTTCCGACATGCGCGCTTACGCCCAGGGCACCGCCCCTGCGGTGGTGGCCAGTTATGAATTTGGTGCCGACGAAGGCGGCGCCAGCGCCGTCTATTCCCTGGCGCTGGTCGAAGACCAGACCAGCGATCTGACCACTACCAGTGGCAGTCCCATCACCCTGACCATCGAGAACGGCCTGGTGGTCGGTCGGGACGCCGACGGCAACGCCGCGTTCGCCGTTGCCATCGACCCGGACACCGGCGTCATCAGCGTTGCTCAGTACCAGTCCCTGCGTCACCCCGATGGCGACGACGCCAACGACAGTATCGATCTCAACGGCCTGATCCGTGCCGTGCTGACGGTCACCGACGGCGACGGCGACAGGGCTGTGGCCAGCGCCGACATCGGCCAGTTGATCCGCTTCGTCGACGATGGCCCTACCGCCAGCATCCGGACCAACGAAGGCGTGCGCGTCAGCCATGACGAGAGCGCCGGGCTGCAGAATGGCGCCGTCACCCCCACGCCCAATGATGACGCCAACGACAACGATACCGCCTCCGGAGCAGTGGCGAGCCTGTTCAGCGGCGTCGGCAACCCCGGGAGCGATCTCTCCGCCGCCGGTTACGCCACCAGCAACGGCGCAGTGGTGGACATCTCCGGCAGCAGCAGCGGCGAGGACAATGAAGGCGCCACCACCGTGCTCAGCCTGTCCATCGTCGACGGCAACGGCAGCGACTCCGGCCTCACCACCACCGACGGCCAGACCATCCGCCTGTACCTGGAGAACGGCCTGATCGTAGGGCGCGTGGATGGCGGTGAGGCCGGCCCCGGCGCGGCGGCCTTCGCCATCGCCATCGGCCAGGACGGCAGCGTCAGCGTGGCCCAGTACGTCTCGCTGTACCACCCCGACACTGGCAGCCCCGACGACGCCGTGACCCTGGCCGGCAAGGTGCGCGCCGTGGTCACCGTGACCGACGGCGATGGTGACGTGGACAGCGCTCAGGTGGGCATCGGCGGCGCCATTCGCTTCGAGGACGACGGCCCCAGCGCAGTCATCGAGCGCCTCGAAGGCGTGCGCGTCACGCACGACGAGAGCGCCGGCCTGCAGAACGCCATCGAGACCCCGGCGCCGCAGGGCGATGCCCTCGACGACGACACCAGTAACCCGAACGTGATCGCCCTGTTCGCCGGCGTAGGCAATGTCGGCACCGACCTTTCGGGCTACGCCACCAGCGCCGGACCGGTGGTCAGCACCGCCGGCAGCAGCAGCGGCGAGGACAACGAAGGCGCCACCACCGTGCTGAGCCTGGCTATCAATGGCGGCGACGGCACCGACTCGGGCCTCACCACCACCGACGGCCAGAGCATCCGCCTGTACCTGGAGAATGGCCTGATCGTCGGCCGTGTGGAAGGGGGCGACAGCGGCCGCGGCGCCGCGGTGTTCGCCGTGGCCATCGGCCAGGACGGTACCATCAGCGTCGCCCAGTACATGTCGCTGAATCACCCGGACACCAGCAGCCGCGATGAAGGCGTCGACCTCGGTGGCCTGGTCCGTGCGGTGGTCACCGTCACCGACGGGGACGGCGATGTCGATGTGGCCTCGGTCAACATCGGCGGCGCCATCCGCTTCGAGGACGACGCCCCCACTGCCAACATCCAGGTGGTGGAAGGCGCGCGCGTCACCCACGACGAAACCCCCGGCCTGCAGAACGGCAGTGCCACCCCGAGCCCGGGCAACGACGCGAACGACAACGACAGCAACAGCCCCAGCGTGATCGCCCTGTTCAGCCGCGTCGCCAATGCCGGCACCGTATTGGCGGCCGGCTACGCCAGCAGCGACGGCCCGGTGGTCGACGCTTCCGGCAGTACCACCGGCGAGGATCAGGAGGGCGCGACTACCGTGCTCAGCCTGGCAGTGCAGGACGCCGACTCGGGCCTCAGCGCCCTGGACGGCTCGCTCATCGTGCTCAGCGTGGAGAACGGCCTGATCATCGGGCGCGTCGACGGCGGCATTTACGACGGCCAAGCGGCATTCGCCGTGGCCATCGGCCAGGATGGCGCCCTGAGCATTGCCCAGTACCTGCCCCTGCAGCACCCGGATACAGCCAACCATGACGAAGCGCTGAACCTGTCCGGCAAGATCCGCGCCGTGGTCACCGTCACCGACGGCGATGGTGACGTATCGGTCGACTCCGTAGGCATCGGCGGCGTGGTGCGTTTCGAGGACGACGGCCCCACTGCCACCCAGGTGCAAGCCAGCGCCGTGCTCGATGACGAAGGCCTCATGGGTGGCATCAATGGCGGGCCCGGCGACGTCGAGGGCGCTACAACCAGCACCAGCGGCAACCTTGGCTATGACGCCGGGGCCGACGGGCTGCAGTCCATCGAGCTTACCGGGCCCAGCATGTTGGGCACAGAAAGCGTAACTTCGACCTGGGACGCCACCAGCAAAACCCTGACCATCAGCAGCGCCGCTCGCGGCGAACTGGTGACCGTGGTGCTGACTGACCTGGCCAGCGGTGCCTACACCGTCAATCTGCTCAAGCCGCTGATGCACCCGACCAGCGGCATCGAGGACAACATCACCCTCAACATTGGTTACAAGGTCACCGACGGCGACGGCGACACCGCTGATGGTTCCCTGGCGGTCACCATCAACGATGACACCCCGACCCTGCAGGTCGGGGCGCTGGATCTGAAGTCCTCAGTGACCTTCGTCGGCACCGATGCCGGTTACAGCAACAGCTACGGTTACTACATCAAGGGCGCCGACGGCACGCCGCTCAGCGGCAAGGTAATCTGGGCCAATGTCCATGGCCAGAACAGTGGTGACAGCTTTGACCTGGGCGATCTGGACCCGGCCAGTACCGGCTTCTTCATCATTCCCGACGGCGGCGCGAATGCCGGGCTGACCAACGGCGCCGACATCACCTTCCAACTGGTGGGCGGCAAGTGGCAGGCCTTCCTCGGCGGCACCCCGCTGACCGGCGCTGACGGCGCCAACGTGCTGTTCAGCGACGCTGCGCTCAACCCCGGCGGTTCGCACCTGCAGGACACCGGCAACGCCGGCAACCAGAACTGGGAGGACAAGACCAACACCTCCGATTACGACTACAACGATGTCAGCACCAGCGTCACCTGGGGTTCGACCCTGCAGTTGCAGGTGGATGAAACCAATCTCGGGCAGGGCGCCAGTGCCACCAGCACCGCTGACTTCAGTGGCCTGTTCAACGTGCAGCCGGGCGCTGACGGCCTGAAAAGCGTGGGCGGCCTGAAGTATGCGCTGGAAGTCACCGATCCGGCTTCCGGGCTGGTGGACACCGAGACTGGCGACGATGTCGTGCTGTTCATGGAGGACGGCCAAGTGGTCGGCCGCGTCGGTGACGCCAACGGCGAGATCGTCTTCACCCTGAGCGTGGGTGCGGACGGCAAGGTCACCCTCGAACAGCAGCGTGCCATCGAGCACCCGACCGCCGACCCGGACGAGGCGGCTTTCCTCGGCTCCGGCCACGTCAAGCTCAACCTGACGGTGACCGATGGCGACGGCGACACCGTCACGGGCGGATTGGACATCGGCAAGGTCATCAGCTTCCGTGACGATGCCCCGAGCATCAGCGCTGGCGAGATTGCCACCGGCGAGCTTGAAGTGGATGAGACCAATCTGCTGGTGGACAAGACCGTCGATTACAGCGGTGCTTTCACCAGCAGTTACGGCGCCGATGGTGCCGGCAGCATCGGTTACACCCTGGCCGTGCGATCTCAGGGCGTGGACAGCGGCCTGAAGGACTCCGCCAGTGGCGAATCCATCAGGTTGTACCTGATAAATGGCGAGGTGGTCGGCCGTGTCGGCGAGCAGAACGGCGCGACCGCCTTCAAGGTAACAGTGGATGCCGATGGCAAGGTCACCCTCGACCAGCAACGGGCCATCGTCCATTCGCCCAACACCGGGCCTGACCAGGCCACCGGCCTGTCGGCTGCGGACCTGGTGAAACTGGTGGCGACCATTACCGACAAGGACGGCGACAGCAACAGCGCCAGCCTCAACCTGGGTAATGCCATCAGCTTCAAGGACGACGCCCCCAGCATCCGTGCCACGGCCATTCCGGCGGACAGCCTGCAGGTGGACGAAACCAACCTGCTTGGCAACGTCACCACTGACTTCAGCGGCGCTTTCATCAAGGCTTATGGTGCCGACGGTGCCGGCAGCACTACCTACGCCCTGGACGTGAAGTCCCAAGGCGTCGACAGCGGCCTGAAGGACACCGACACCGGCAGCGATATCAAGCTGTACCTGGAGGACGGCGAGGTGGTGGGGCGTGTGGGCGACCAGAATGGCGCCATCGCCTTCAAGGTCACGGTGGATGGCGACGGCAAGGTTACCCTCGACCAGGTGCGCGCCATCGTCCATTCGCCGAACAGCGGCCCTGACCAGGAAAACAGCTTGGGTGCGGCCGATCTGGTGAAACTGGTGGCGACCATTACCGACAAGGACGGTGACAGCAACAGCGCCAGCCTCAACCTGGGCAACGCCATTAGCTTCAAGGACGATGCACCGACCATCAGCGCCGGCCAGGCGGGCGTTGCCAGCCTGCAGGTGGACGAGACCACTCTGGCAATCAACGCCACTACCAACTTCAGTGGCGCTTTCACCAGCAATTACGGCGCCGATGGTGCCGGCAGCATCGGCTACTCGCTGGCAGTTAAAGCGCAGGGTGCCGACAGCGGCCTGAAGGACAGCGCCAGTGGCAGCGATATCAAGCTGTACCTGGAGGGCGGCGAAGTAATTGGCCGCGTCGGCGACCAGAACGGCGCCATTGCCTTCAAGGTCACGGTGGACGCCTCCGGCAACGTCACTCTCGATCAGGTGCTCGCCATCGTGCACTCGCCCAACTCCGGGCCGGACCAGGCCACCGGTCTGTCCGCCGCCGACCTGGTGAAACTGGTGGCAACCATCACCGACAAGGATGGTGATCCCAGCAGCGCCAGCCTCGATCTGGGCAAGGCCATCAGCTTCAAGGACGATGCGCCCACTGCCGGCAACAGTACCGCGCCGACCGTGCTCGACGACGAGGGCCTTTCGGGTGGCATCAACGGTGGCCCCGGCGATGTGGCCGGCGCCAGCGTCAGCACCAGTGGCACGCTGAACTTCAGTGCCGGCGCCGATGGGCTGAAGTCTATCGAATTGACAGGGCCCAGCACCCTGGGCAGTGAGAACGTCACCTCCACCTGGAATGGCGCTACCAACACCCTGACCATCAGCAGCACCCGTGGCGATCTGATGACCGTGGTGCTGACCAACCCGGCCACCGGCGCCTACACCGTCAACCTGCTCAAGCCGCTGATGCACCCGACCAGCGGAACCGAGGACAATATCACCCTCAACGTCGGCTACAAGGTCACCGACAAGGACGATGACTCGGCCACCGGCAGCCTGGCTGTGACCATCAACGACGACACCCCGACCATTCAGGTCGGCGCCCTGGACCTCGACTCGTCAGTGACCTTCGTCGGCACTTCGGCCGGCTTCAGCAACAGCTATGGCTATTACATCAAGGGCGACGACGGCACCCCGCTCGGCGGCAAGGTGATCTGGGCCAACGTGCACAAGCAGAGCGCTGGCGACAGCGCTGATCTCAGTGGCCTGGACCCGGCGCACACCGGCTTCTTCATCATCCCCAACGGCGGCGCGAATGCCGGGCTGACCAACGGTGCCGACATCACCTTCCAGTTGGTGGGCGGGAAATGGCAGGCCTTCGTCGGCAGCACGGCATTAATTGGCGCCGATGGTGCCAACGTGCTGTTCAGCGACGCCACGCTCAACCCTGGCGGCTCGCACCTGCAGGATACTGGCAGCGCCGGCAATCAGAACTGGGAGGACCAGACCAACTCGTCCGACTACGACTACAACGACGTCAGCACCACCGTCACCTGGGGTGGCATCTTGCAGCTGCAGGTGGACGAGTCGAACCTGGGACAGAACGCCACCGCTGACTTCAGCGGCCTGTTCAACGTCCAGCCGGGCGCTGACGGATTGCAGAGTCTTGGCTACAAGCTGACCGTGCAGAACGCCGACTCCGGCCTGGTGGATACAGCCAGCGGGCAGAGCGTGGTACTGAGCGTCAACGTAGCGGGCGTAGTCGAGGGCCGTACCGTCACCGGCGGTGACCTGGTGTTCACCCTCAGCGTAGGAGCGAACGGCAAGGTCACCCTTGACCAGATCCGTTCCATCGTCCACCCGACCTCCGATGCGGACGAGGCCAAGTTCCTTGGCTCGGGCCACATCAGCCTGGTCGCCACTGCCACCGACAAGGACGGCGATAGCGTCAGCGGTAACCTGGATATCGGCAAGGTCATCAGCTTCAAGGATGATGGCCCGAGCATCAGCGCCGGCCAGGTCGGTATCGCCAGCTTGCAGGTGGATGAGAGCTTCCTGGGCACAGATGCCACCGCCAACTTCAGTAGCGCCTTCACCAGCGATTACGGCGCCGATGGTGCCGGCAACATCGGCTACTCGCTGGCAGTTAAAGCGCAGGGCGCCGACAGCGGCCTGAAGGACAGCGCCAGCGGCAGCGATATCAAGCTATACCTGGAGGGCGGCCAGGTGATCGGCCGCGTCGGCGACCAGAACGGGGCCATTGCCTTCAAGGTCACGGTGGATGCCTCCGGCAAGGTCACCCTCGACCAGCAACGGGCCATCGTCCATTCGCCCAACACCGGGCCTGACCAGGCCACCGGCCTGTCGGCTGCGGACCTGGTGAAACTGGTGGCGACCATTACCGACAAGGACGGCGACAGCAACAGCGTCAGCCTCAACCTCGGTAATGCCATCAGCTTCAAGGACGATGCACCGACCATCAGAGCCGGCCAGGCCCAACTGGGTAGCCTGCAGGTGGACGAAACCAACCTGGCGATCGATGCCACCACCAACTTCAGTGGCGCCTTCACCAGCGATTATGGCGCCGATGGTGCTGGCACCATTACCTACGCGCTGGCTATCAGTGCTGAGGGTGCCAGTACCGGGCTGAAGGACAGTGCCAGCGGCAGCGATATCAAGCTGTACCTGGAGAATGGTAAGGTGATCGGCCGCGTGGGCGGCAGCGGCGGCGCGGAGGCCTTCAGCGTCACGGTGGACAGCACCGGCAAGGTCACCCTCGACCAGAAACTGGCCATCATCCATTCGCCGGACAGCGGCCCGGACCAGGCGACCGGTCTCTCGGCTGCCGACCTGGTGAAACTGGTGGCGACCATCACCGACAAGGACGGTGACTCCAGCAGTGCCAGCCTCGACCTGGGCAAGGCCATCAGCTTCAGGGACGATGGCCCGAAAATCACCGGCTTCGAGCTGCAGGGAGGCGGTCGGGTCTACGTCGACGAATCCACCGGCACGGCTGGTTCCAGCCAGGACGAAAACGGCTATGTCGCCCCGAATGATGAGCAGGGGCATGGCGATGTGCTGGGCTACGTCCGCATCCAGGGTAGCAATCTGTTCAACCTTGCCACCGATGGCGGTGCGGATGGGCTGGACGCTTCGCGTACCCGATTCGCTCTCAGCCTGACGAGCGAGGGGGTGGACTCCGGTCTTGAGGCCACCGCTGGCGGCAACATCCTGCTGTTCACCGACAGCGACGGCAATGTGCTGGGTAAGGTCGGCCAGGACACCATCTTCAAGATCAGCGTCAATAGCGCCGATGGCAGCATCACCCTGGAGCAATACAAGGCCATCGCCCATGGCAACACGTCCAGCCATGACGAACTCGCCTCGATCAAGGCAGGCGTGGTGAAGCTGGGTGTGACCGTCTACGACAAGGATGGCGACTCCGACCAGGCCAGCCTGGATCTGGGCAAGGTGGTGGGGTTCGAGGACGACGGTCCGAGTGTGATCCAGCCCGATTGCGCCGAAGTCGAAGAGAGCAACGGCTATGTCACGAAAGGCGTGATCCAGGCCGACTATGGCAGTGATGGAGGCGGCTTCGACCTGTCTGCCAATGCTGGCCTGACCGACGATGGGCTGTTCTACACCGTGGTCAAGGAGGGCGGCGTGTCCACCCTGACCGCCACGGTAGGTAACGCCCAGGGTGATGTGTTCTTCATCCTCAAGGTCTACGACGACCCCAATGTCCTCGGTGGTGGCAACAACTACCAGCTGACCATCGTCAATGCGCGACCGGTGACCATCGCCGACTTCGACTTGCAGGCCATCGCCGCGGGACAACCGCAGGCCTCATTCCTGGTGCAGAGCGGCGAGGGCCTCGCCGTGACGCTGACCGGCAGCGGTCTGGTCAACCCGTCGGAACAGGGCGTCGGGGTAGGCGGCAACAACCTGATCAACGGCGCCGAGTCGTTGACCATGACGTTCAGTGCCACGGTCTATTCGGCCGAGGTGAGCGTACAAAAGCTGTCGTCCAGCGATCAGCTGTCGTGGACCGCGCTCGATGGCAACGGCCAGGTGGTCGCGGCAGGTACCTACAATGGCCAGGGTTCCGAGAACTCCAAGTTCAGTTTCAAGCTGGCCGACTCGGCATTCACCGGTGGCTCGGCCGCGGACCTGGCGGGCGGTTTCACGACGTTGATCTTCGCCTCCAACGACGGTGACTACCGCATCCAGTACATCACGCTGGAGCAGCAGTTCCTGCCGCCAAGCCTGGATCTTTCGTTCCAGGTCGATGTGGTGGATGGGGACAATGACGTGGTCAGCACCCAGCTTGACGTCTGCTTCGTCAACGATGAACCAACTGGCGGCTTCGTCTTCGACCGTGTCGATGAAGATGGCCTGCCAGGTGGCATTCCCGGTGGCGTTCAGGATGACGAAGGGGCTGCAACCCTCGTCACCGGCACCTTGGGTTACGACTACGGCGACGATGGCTTCGGCAGCTTTGCCTGGCAACCTTCCGGGCTGCCGAACGTGACCTCCGGCGGCCAGGCAGTGGAGTATCAGGTCAGTGGCAATGGCCAGGTGCTCACCGCCCAGACCGTCGGCAGCCACCAGCCAGTGTTCACTGTGACGTTGACCAACCCGGCCACCGGAGCGTTCAAGTTCGAGTTGCATGCACCGATGGATCACCCGGCTCCGGCCTCGGGTAGCGTGGAAAACAATCTGGACTTCCAGTTCGCCTACCAGATGGTCGATGGCAATGGCTCCACCGCTCAGGGTGCCCTGCATATCTCCGTGGACGACGACTCGCCGGACCAGCCGAAGGACATCGCCAAATCCGCTAGCGAGCCGCAAGGCATCCATACCAACCTGATGGTCGTGCTGGACCTGTCCGGCAGCATGGATGAGGCCCCCTCGGGCGTCAGCGGCTTCAGCACCAAGCTGGCGTTGGCCAAAGATGCTGTGCAGCGCCTGATCGACAGCTACGACAACCTTGGCGATGTGATGGTGCGCATGGTCACCTTTGCCAATACGGCGAGTGCCGTCGGCAATGTCTGGATGACGGCCAGCGATGCCAAGGCCTGGTTGACCGCGCTGGCCAATAACGCCGGCAACGGTTCGACCAACTATGACGATGCGCTGATCAAGGCGATGAATGCCTACGATTCGACCGGGAAGCTCACCGGTACCGGCGTTCAGAGCGTCTCGTACTTCCTGTCCGATGGTCAGCCAACCCTGTCCAACGCCAACCCGGGCAGCAACAACAGCGGCAGCCAGTACAACCCGGAACTGGGTGATGGCATCGGTGCCGGCGAAGAGGCGGACTGGATCGCCTTCCTAACGGCCAAGGGCATCAAGTCATACGCACTGGGCATGGGGCTTGGCAGCGACCTCGACAAGACGCTGCTCAACCCGATCGCCTATGACGGCAAGGCTGGCGTCAACACCGATGGCATTCTGGTCTCCAACCTCAACCAGCTCAACGACACCCTGCAGGGGACGGTGACCGGTACGGTGATTTCCGGCAACCTGATCAACGAAGGTAGCAATGGCTTCGGTGCAGACGGCCCGGGTGTGCTGCCGATCGCGGCGATCACCCATAACAATGTGACCTATACCAGTGCCTCGGCGGCCTACGATGCGGCAAGTCATACGCTGACCTTCACCACCGCAGGTGGCGGCTCGTTCAGCGTCAACCTGCTCACCGGGGCCTACACCTACCGCTTCAACGGAGATGTGGCCGAAAACCGGACGGACACCATTCGCTACACGCTGGTCGACCGGGACGGCGACACCGCGACTGCCGAGCTCAAGCTGACCATCACCGACAGCAGCGAGGTGCATGCCTACGACAACTACAGCCAGGCGATCGTCGGGCAGACATGGGTGACGCCCGACCCTGTGACCAAGGTACTGGCGGACTTCTCCAGCACCGGTAATCCTGCGTCCTCGGGGTCCAACTACAACCCCTGGGTGTTCGACACGAGCGACGATTTCCTGCCGTTTGGCGATGAGCGCACCGTCGTGACAACCAGTAACTTCCTGAACGTAGCAGCTGACATGTGGGGCGTCAGCAGCATCGCCGTGAACAACATCAGCGGCAATAGTGGGGTCAACGGCGTACGTGTCGAAGGTGGCCAACTGCAGTTGCGGGACACGAACAGCGCTGATGGCGTCAGTACCAAAGCCATCACGCCGTCCTTCCAGATCGCCGAGGGCTTGACGGGCACTCTGTCGTTCCAGGTCGGCCAAGCTGCTACCGGTTCCGGTGACAGCTTCACCTGGAAGCTGTACAGCCTGTCCGACTCCAATGTCTGGGGTGAAGTCAGTGACGTACAGAGCCAGACTCAGGGCGCGACCATCAGCTTGCTGAACCTGGCTGGCGGCACCTACAGGGTGTATTTCGAGGCCAACGACCGCAGCTCGACCAACCAAAGCCGTAACAGCAACCAGTATCGCGTGACGATCGACAACATTACCTTGGTCACCCTTGCCGCCGCGGTGCTGGTCGATACCGCCACGGCAGTGGCGGGCAATGTACTGACCGACCCCAATAACTACCTCAGTAGCGATCACCCGTGGGGCGCGGTGGACAGCAAGGGCAGCGAAGGGGCCGTACTCAGCGTGCTGGACAACGGCAGCTTTGTCGCCGTAGGCACCTCGAAGATGCTCGATGGCCAGTGGGGAACCTTGCTGATACAAGGCGATGGCAGCTACACCTATACGCCTGACCCCGATTACAGCAATCTTGGCAAGGAAGACGTGTTCACCTACCAGCTGACTCAGCCGGACGGTGACGTCAGCACGGCGCAGTTGGTGGTCGGAATCGGCGCCAGTGCAGCGGTGCAGCCGAACGTGCTGATGGGGAACGATGCGCTCAACGACACCTTGCTCGGTAGCGAAGCGAGTGACGTGCTGCTGGGGTTGGGCGGCAACGACACGCTCCACGGTCTGGGCGGCAACGATCGGCTGGAGGGTGGGAACGGCGACGATACCCTGGTCGGCGGTAGGGGCAACGATGTCCTGATTGGCGGTGCCGGCAACGACACCTTCGTCTGGACTGCTGACGACCGAGGGGGCAACTACCACGACATCGTCAAGGACTTCGGCGATAGCGGTGACAAACTGGACCTGTCCCAGTTGTTGCAGGGGATCGATGGACCCGCCAGTGCCGATGTGCTGACCCAGTATCTGAGCTTCGACTTCATCAGTGAGCCGGGCAGTACCGTGATCAACGTGGCCAGCGCAGGAAGTGGCACGCCGGTGGATCAGACCATCACCCTGGAAAACACCATTCTGTCCGGTGGCAATGCAGCGGAGGTCATCCAGGGCATGCTGGATCACAATCAGCTGGTCGCCTGAAGCGTGTGAAGGAGCCGTTGGCCTCGGGTCTGCGGCTCCTCAGACAAGCGGAAATACCGATCAGAGTTTCCTTAGCCGGAGCTCTCAACTAGAGTAAGCCCGCTACCCGTTCCGGTAGCGGGCTTTTTTATGGCGTTTGCTGGAGGCAGCGATGGTTTACGTACAGCGCGACGCGGCTGGGCGTTTGTTACGGGTTGAGCATGAACCCTTCGAGGGGATGACGGAGAACCTGGCGGTCGAGAGCGAGGAGTTGCATAACTGGCTGGCTGCCAAGGAAGAGGTCAAGGCTCGCCTCGATAGCCTGAAACAGTCTGATCTGGAACTGGTGCGCGTACTCGAGGACGTCGTCAGCGTGCTGGTCGAGCGTGGCGTGATCCGTTACACCGATCTGCCCGAGGCTGCGCGGCAGAAGCTCGATCAACGCGCCATTGCTCGGGCCGAGATCGAAGGCTTGAGCGGTCTGCTCGGTGACGACGAACATAACCTCGTGTAACCGCTGCGAGGTAACGCCCGACAGGCTTTTGAACAGGCGCTAAACCCCTTCACTGCCAGGGCGTCGGTGCGCCGATCAAGCGACCCATGGCGCCGTGTATGCCCAGTTCGGTGAGCGCCTCGAGCTCGCCTTGGGTTTCCACCATTTCGGCAATCAACGGTAGATCGATGCTGTTGGTGGCACGGAATACCGCTTCGATGAACATGCGTTTGTCGCTCTCCTGATCGATGGCGCGGATATAGGTGCCGTCGATCTTCAGATAGGCCAGGCCCAGGTGGGTCAGGTTGCCAATCAGGCTGAAGCGCCCGCCGAAGTGTTGCAAACCCAGCCCGTAGCCGATTTCACGCAGGTTCTGACTCAAACTCTCCAGTTCTGCTGGGGGTGGCAGGTGACGCTCGTCCACTTCCAGGGTCAGCAGGCTCGCCTGCTCAGGGTGGCTTTTGAGCAGGGCGAGCAGTCTTTCCCGCTGCGCAGGTTCGCGCAGGGTCGCGGCGGACAGGCTCAGTGCCAGAGGCTCGGCGTGTTGACCCAGGTGGGCGAGGGCATGCTCGAGCATCGCCAGGTCGAAGCGGGCGCTCCAGCCGAGGCGTTCGATCCACGGCAGGAAGCGCCCGGCGGCGATGGCTTCGCCCTGCGGATCAAGCAGGCGCGCCAGCACCTTGCGCTGCAACAGCCGGCCGGAAATGCATTCCACCACCGGCTGGAAGTACAGCTGCAACTTGCCCTGGTTGAGTGCATCGTCGATCCAGCCGCGCCAGTCGTGCAGGCCCTGACCACTCTGCGCGGTGAAGTCGTCGAGGCGCTCCCAGCTGCGCGTCGCATTGCTCTGGGCCTGGGCCAGCGCCTGGTCGGTGCGGCCGATTACGCTGGCCGGGGCCTCGCCTGGGCGGAATGCCGCGATACCCAGGTGGGCCACTGGATCGCAGTCACTGGCCCCGGTCTGGCGCAGGTTGTTCAGGTATTCGCTGATCTCTTCAGCGAGACGATCGGCGTCATCGCTGTTCAAACCCGGCGCAAGAAGGGCGAATTCGCCACCGCGGCTGCGCGAGGCCAGCCATTCGCTGCGGCCCGGCGCCTGCAACAGGCGCTTGAGCAGCTCGCCGAGGGCGCTGATCAGCGCATCGGTACGTTGCCCGCCCAGGCGCTGATTCAGCCCCCCGAGATCGTTGACACGTAACAGCAGCAGATAGCCCTCGGCATTCTGCTCGTTAACTACCAGTTGATTGCCGAGGCGAATATCGAACTGGCGGCGGTTGGCCAAGCCGGTCAGGCTGTCCTGATAAGCCTCCTCGCGCAGTTTTTCGCTGCGCGCGGCCTCTTCGGCGAACAGCGTCTTGAGCTTGTCGACCATCTGGTTCATGGCCAGGACCACGCGTTTCAGCTCCGGGGTACGTGGCACGCGGGGCAGGGTAAGGAACTCGCGGCGGGTAATGGCTTGCGCCTGTTGCACCATGTTGTCCAGCGGGCGCAGTTGGGTGCGCAGCAGCCAGCCGCCGAGCACGGCGCTGACCAGGCCGCACAGCAACAGCCAGAGCAGGCTGCCAATGGCGCCGTCCCACAACTTGGCCAGGGCGAATTGCGGATGACTTAGCACTTCGACCCGCGCGGCCTGTTCCCAGCTGCGCATGATCAGGGCGTCGCCACCTTCAGGTTCCAGGCTCACCAGATCGACGAACCACTGCGGGACATTCTCCGCGCGCACCTCGGTGCTGCGTTCGACCAGCACATTGTTCTCAGGGATGCTCACCACGCGGATGCTGGCGAAGTAGCCGCTGTCGAAGATCGAGCTGACCATCAGCTCGAGCATGGCCGGGTCGTCCACATGGGGCGTCATCGACAGGCCCAGTGCCGTGGCTGCGTCCTGCGCGTGAGAGCGCAACTGACTGAGCAGTTGCTCGCGCGAGGTCTCGACGCTGGCGATGAAGCTGCCGGTAAAGGCCACGACCAGAAACAGGCAGATGGCGAGGAACAGTTGTTTGAGTAGGGACATGTCTTCCTCCTAGCCTTCGCCCACGGCGAAACCTTCGGCATGCATTTTTTTCAGGATGTCCTGCCAGCGCGAAAGCTTCTTCGAGTCGCTCTTGCGCGTGTTGGAGCCGGGCAGGTAGAGGCCTTCGGCATTGAAGGCGTAGACCGGGAGCAGGTCCTTGCGCTGCAACGCAGGACGGATGTCGTTGATCAGGTTGTCCAGCACCAGCGGCTCTGCGCCTGGGCTGGCGTAGTAAGTCAGCACCATATGCGCCTGGTTGTAGTTCAGCGCCTTGACGTAGGTGATGCGCAGTTTCTCGCTGGGAATGCCGAGGCGGCGCAGGGTGAAGTACTTGGCGATAGAGTAGTCCTCGCAGTCGCCGGCGCCCTTGACCAGCATTTCCACGGGAGTGGCCCAGTAGTCGTTTACCTGCCACAGCTGAATGTCGTCGACGAAGCGCACCTTGCGGTTGAAGAAGCGATTGACCTCGTTGAGCTTGTCGGGCTCCGGCAGCGCCGCGCTGGTCTTGATCAGTTCTTCCCAGTCGAGCAGGCGTGCTCGCGCTGGGCCGAGGTTGCCGTAGCGGTTCTCGGCGTTCTTGATGATCAGGGCGAAGTCCCAATCCGCCTGAGACAGAGCGGCCAGCAACCCGCCGCCAATCCAGAGGATCAGCAGCCGCCACCGCCATCGCTGAATGCGCAGCCGTCGCATGGGTCGAGTCTCAGTGCCTGATCGTCGAAGTCTAGGCGAGGCGTCGACTTTTTGCCGGCCGCTTCGCTGGGAAAGAAGGCGGTGTCAAAAGGCTGTCGAAAGCGTGCCGTAGTCAGGAGAATCAGGTCAGCTCACCCAGGATTGCATCCGCACTCAGGGGCTGGGCAGGGTTTTCTGGCGCAGGATGTAGATGCTGACCAGCACCGCGCTGGTCAGCATGAAGGCGCGGGCCCAGGGCAGGGGCACCAGATAGCAGGAGAAGGCGATGCTCACCCACATCAGCGTCAGCGCGTAAACCTTGGCCTTGAGCGGGAGTCCCTCACCATCCAGATAAGGCAGTATCCATGGGCCCAGGCGCGGGTGCTCGACCAGCCACAGATAGAAGCGCTGTGAGCTGCGCATGAAGCAGGCGGCGGCCAGCAGCAGAAAAGGTGTGGTCGGCAGCACCGGCAGGAAGATGCCGATCACCCCGAGCGCCACGCTCAGCCAGCCGATGGCCAGCAGCAGATAGCGGACACTGCGATGGCGGCTTGGCTGGAAGTCACGCGGCATGGGCTGATCTTGGCGACAGCCGGGGCAGCGCCCCGGCCTGAGTGGTCAGTGACGGGGTTTGAGCAGCGCGGGCTTTTCTTCCGGCGCCTGGCACAGGAGGAACAGGGCGGTGAGCAGTTCGGGGATCTGGTCGATCATGCTGTCCACCAAGTCGCGGTCACGGGCAATCTCGGCGAATTCCTGCTGCTCGTCGAACAGGCCGGAGCCGACCATGATCGGCAGCAGCAGTTCGCTGACTTCGTCCTCGGCATCCTCGAACCACACCGCTTCACGCAGGAATACGCCCTCCATGAAACCGATGCACCAGCCGCGCAGGTCGGAGTCGTCCGGCTCGTCGCCAAGGTCCAGGTCGCAAGGCAGTTCGGGCTCTTCTTCGCCAGCCAACTGACGCGCGATATGCGCCTTCAGGTGCATAAGGGTGTTTTCGATCTCTTCGCGTTCGGCGTCGCTGCGGTAGTGCGGCGGCTCGGCGAACAGTGCATCGATCCACTCGCGCTCCGGCACCTGGTCCGGGCAGATCGCCAGGGCGGTGAGATAGCCGTGAGCGGCCACGTAGTCCAACGCCTCTTCGTGCAACTCATCGGCATCGAGAAAGGCTTGCAGGCGGGACAATTGCTCAGCGAAGGACATCGTGGGGTTACCTTGAGGCTTGGGAAGATAAACGAGGTTGGATTCTAGTTCACCGCCGCCTCTGCGACCAGCATAGGCGCTCTGCAAGAGGCGATTCAGCGGCTTCGGACGGGTAGGCGCCCTGTTCGGGGCGTTCCTGCGGCATAATGCGCGGCTCGATTTGGAGGCCTTCATGCTTGACCACGCCCTGCGCATTCTCAAAGACGTTTTCGGCTACGACGCCTTTCGCGGCAACCAGGCCGCGATCATCGAGCGTGTGGCGGCAGGCGGTGATGCGCTGGTGCTGATGCCCACCGGCGGCGGCAAGTCGCTGTGCTATCAGGTGCCGGCCTTGATGCGCGACGGCCTGGCGGTGGTGGTTTCCCCTTTGATCGCGCTGATGGACGATCAGGTGGCGACACTCGACGAACTGGGTGTGGCAGCGGTGGCGCTGAACTCCACGCAGAGCGTCGACGAGCAGCGCGAGATTGCCGACCGTATTCGCCGTGGGCAGATCAAGATGCTCTACCTGGCGCCCGAGCGCCTGGTGCAGCCACGCATGCTGAGTTTTCTGCAAGGCCTGGACATTGCGTTGTTCGCCATCGACGAGGCGCACTGCGTATCGCAGTGGGGCCATGACTTCCGCCCGGAATACCTGCAGCTCGGTCAGCTTGCCGAGTTGTTCCCGCAGGTGCCGCGCCTTGCCCTGACCGCCACGGCCGACAAGCGCACCCGCGAGGAGATCGTCCAGCGCCTGCATCTGGATAACGCCGAGCGCTTCCTCTCGAGCTTCGACCGGCCGAACATCTTCTACCGCATCCAGCCCAAGGATCAGCCGCGCAAACAATTGCTCGGCTTTCTCGCCGCGCGCAAGGGCGATGCGGGCATCGTCTACTGCCTGTCGCGCAAGAAGGTCGAGGAGGTCGCTGACTTCCTCAGCAGCCAGGGTTTCCCGGCGCTGCCTTATCACGCCGGCCTGCCCAACGAGCTGCGTGCCTATCATCAGAAACGCTTTCTCAACGAGGAAGGCCTGATCATGGTGGCGACCATCGCCTTCGGCATGGGCATCGACAAGCCCAACGTGCGCTTCGTCTGCCACCTCGATCTGCCCAAGTCATTGGAGGCCTATTATCAGGAAACCGGTCGTGCCGGCCGTGATGGCCTGCCGGCCGATGCCTGGATGGCCTACGGTCTGCAGGACGTGATCTTCCTCAAGCAGATGCTGGCCAATTCCGAAGGTGACGAGCGCCACAAGCGCATCGAACAGCACAAGCTCGATGCCATGCTCGCCCTGTGCGAGGAGACACGCTGCCGTCGCCAGGCGCTGCTTGCCTATTTCGACGAGGAGCTACCGCAGCCATGCGGGCACTGCGACAACTGCATCGACGGCGTCGAGACCTGGGATGCCACCGAGCCGGCGCGTCAGGCGCTGTCTGCCATCTATCGCAGCGGTCAGCGCTATGGTGTCGGCCATCTGGTGGATATTCTCCTCGGCCGCGACAACGAGAAAATCCGCGCTGCCGGCCATCAGCACCTGGCGGTGTTCGGCGTGGGCAAGGGCTTTTCCGAGGTCGAATGGCGAACCCTGTTCCGCCAGTTGGTCGCCCGAGGCCTGGCCGATGTCGATCTGGAAGGCTTCGGTGGCCTGCGTCTGGACGAGAGCTGCCGGCCGCTGCTGCGTGGTGAGGTCAGCCTGCAGCTGCGCCGCGAACCGAAACCGGCTCAGGCGGCCAAGGCCTCCAGCAGCGCCGCCAGCCAACTGGTACGTGGCCACGAGCGGGAGATGTGGGAAGCCCTGCGCAGCTTGCGGCGCAAATTGGCCGAGGAGCACAGCGTACCGCCCTATGTGATCTTCCCTGATGCCACGCTGCTGGAAATGTTGCGCAGCCAGCCCAGCTCGCTGAGCGACATGGCCGAAGTGAGCGGTGTGGGCGCGCGCAAGCTGGAGCGTTACGGTCAGGCGTTTCTGGAGGTGCTCAACGGCGCCGCCGCGGACGATGCGCCGGCTCCGGTAGCCGATCTGCGTCACGAGCTGGTCAGCCTGGCACGTGCGGGCATGACGCCCGCGCAGATCGCCGGGCAGCTCAATTGCAGTGAGAAGAACGTCTACAGCCTGCTGGCCGAGGCCATCGCCGAGCAGCAGTTGACGCTCGAACAGGCGCTGGACCTGCCAGAAGAACTCCTCATCGAGATCCAGGAGACCTTTCTTGACGGCGAGGGCGAGCTACCCGCCGTCAGCGAGATCGCCCCGCTGTTCGCCGGCCGTGTCGACGAGGCAGTGCTCTACTGCGTACGTGCGGCGCTGCAGGCCGAGTTCGAGCTGTGACGCAGGGGTATCGCTGTCGCGCCGGGCATGGCTTGCCTGCGCGCGATAGCTGGCCATAACAGAGTCGGCCCCAACCGCCCGCCTGGCATGAGCCCAGGTATCGCGCACAACCAGAACCCCAGGGTATTCAGTCGCATTCTGCAACGCTCGTGGCGCAATCTGCGCTTGCCGTGCGCATCGGGTTATGGCTAGCTAGCTAATAATTAGTTTTTGACCTTTGTGTGAGCCCGCTAGCCCATGTCTTACCCCGATCAACACCGCTTTGCCATGCAAGTCGCCCAGCTGTCACGTGCCTGGCGCTCCGAACTCGATAGACGCCTGGTTGGCCTGGGCCTGTCCCAGGCACGTTGGCTGGTGCTGCTGCACCTGGCGCGCTTTACCGAAATGCCCACCCAGCGCGAGCTGGCGCAAAGCGTCGGAGTGGAAGGGCCGACCCTGGCGCGTCTGCTCGACAGCCTGGAAGGCCAGGGCCTGGTAACGCGTGTAGCGGTACCCGAAGACCGCCGCGCCAAGAAGATTGCCCTGCAGGCCAAGGCGCAGCCGCTGATCGAGAAGATCGAGGCGATTTCCACCCAGCTGCGCCAGGAAGTCTTCGCCGGTATCGATGAGGATGATTTGCGCCGCTGTCAGCAGGTACATGCTCGCGTGCTTGGCAACCTGGTCAAGTGACCCCAGGTGCTGTCAAATTTGCGATCACTTTTTTGCGTGTTGGCATTTTGTGCCTAACTTTTGACAGATTGAGCTTGATGGCCCCCTGCTTTCGTCGGCAAACTGGCGTCCAATCCGCTACTTTGTGAATTAGTAGCCATAATGCTATTCGAGACGACCTCGACAAGGACCTTGTCGAGCGTTCTCGAAACTTTCAAGGGCGCCAACCTCTCGGCCAAGGCAAGCTCGACAGCAAGTCGAGGAGGTGGCGTTCGAGCCGGATAACCCTGGAGGTCACATGGCTCGGGTGCGTCAATTAGTGTTGGGTTTGGCGTCGGGGTCTGCTCTGTATTCGGGGATGGCACCGGCGCTCGGTTTGGGTGAGATCACGCTGCACTCGGCGTTGAATCAACCGTTAGAAGCCGAAATAGAATTGCTCGAAGTGGGCGATCTGGGCGCGCAGGATTTGCGCGTCGGTTTGGCACCTGCCGATGTGTTCAACCGCTCGGGTGTCGAACGTTTCTACTTTCTCAATGATCTGCGCTTCACGCCGCTTCTGCGCGGTTCGCGCAGCGTGATCCGTGTGGTCTCGAACCGTCCGGTGCGCGAGCCGTACCTGAATTTCATCGTCGAAGTGGCACGTCCCAATGGGCAGTTGCTGCGTGAGTACACGGTACTGCTCGATCCGCCGGGCTCCTCGGCCTATACCTCCGTGGCGGCTGCGTCGAGCGCCGCGCCTGCAGCACAAGCGTCCAGTCCAGCTGCGACTCCGTCTGCGTCGGTCAGAACCGTCGCGCCACCGAGCGCCGCGGCGGGCCATCGTCATCAGGTCGCGCGCGGCGACAGCCTTTGGCTGATTGCCGCGCGTCTGCGTGAGCAGGGCAGTACGCTGACCCAGCAGGCACTGATGGAAGGTATCGTCGCGCTCAACCCGAACGCCTTCGCTGGCGGTGACCCGAGCCGCTTGCAAGCTGGCGCCGATCTGCTGCTGCCGGATGCCGCTCGCACCGGCGCCGCGGCGCCAACGGCCGCTCCGGCAGCATCAGACGCGCCCCCTGTCGTTGCCGCACAGAGCGGAGCCGAAGGCCCGGTCAGCGCACCTGCGACCTCCGTGGAGCCTGCGCCGGAACAAGCCGACAGCCTGCTGCAACTGGAAGAGAAGCAGCGCCAGGTCGAGCTGGAGCTGGCCAATCAGGCTGCGGAAAACCAGCAGCTACAACAAGGATTGGCGCAGTTGCAGGTGCAATTGCAACAGTTGCAGGAGCAACTGGCGCAGAAGGACGCTCAGTTGGCTGAGCTGGCGGCGCGTACACCGGTCGAGCCGGTCGCCGAGCCCGTTGCCACGGCGCCGGTAACTGTCGAGGAACCGGTGACAGCGGAGCGCGGTTGGTGGTCGACGCTGCTGGCTGGCGGTATCGGCTTGCTGTTGTTGCTCGGCGCTCTGTTCTGGGCCGCTCGGCGGCGTGGCGAAAAAGCCAAGCCGGTGGTGGTGCAGGTTCAGCCCAAAACCGAGGCGCCGCAGCCACCTGTCCGCGCTCAAGGTGCTGCGGTCGTCGCTCCGGTAGTCGTTGCGCCGGTGGCCAAGGTGGTGCCTGCCCCGGCTCCCGCACGTGCGCCAGGGCCTGTCGACCCGCTCGAGGCCGCCAATGTCTACATCGCCTATGGACGTATCAGCGAGGCGCGTGGCGAGCTGAGCAAGGCTTTGGCTCAGCAACCGCAACGCAGTGATCTGCGCTTCCGTCTGCTGGAAGTTCTGGCTATGCAGGGCGATGGCGCGGGTTTCGCCCGTGAAGAGGCGGTGCTGCGTGCCGAGGCGTTCGACGCTGCCCGCATCGATGCGCTCAAGGCCTGTCATCCGAGCCTACAGGCCTCGCAGCAGGCGCCGAGCGAGCCTGTCGCTGCGCCGCAGCCCATGGCCGAGCCCGTGGCAGAAACCGATTTCCAGCTCAACCTCGATGACCTGTCGCTGGACGCCGATTGGGATCTGGTCAGCCCGTTCCCGGCCAAGGCTAAAGCCAAGTCCAAGGCACCTGCCGAGCCGGAGTTCGATTCGTCGTTCGCCAGCAACCTGCAGGAGCTGCCCGAGGTGTTCGAACTGCACCATGAGGACGAGCAGTTGAGCGCCTTCAGCGAGATGGAAATGGTGCTGAGCGACGAAGTGGACGACAACTTCCTCGACACCTTCGCTGGCGACGCCGATGCCACCGCAGCGCTGCAGGGCGATATCGATCAGTTGGCGGGCAACCCCGAGCACATGAACCAGCTCAACCAGGCCCTGGCCTACATCAAGCAGGGTGATATCGCTGCCGCCTGCGACATCCTCAATGAGGTGATCGACCATGGTGACGACGAGCAGAAAAAGGCCGCACGCCAGCTGCTGGAAAAAATCGCCTGATCGACCCTGCTGCTCCCGACGAGGCCGCGCATCTGCGCGGCCTCGTCGTTTCAGAAACTCTTGCCCAGGTTCAGATACAGCGCCTTTTCCCGCTCGTCGTTGAAGCCGTAGCTGAAGTTGAGCGGGCCCAGCGGGGTGTCCAGGCCGAGGAAGACGCTGGCCGCATTGATGTAGCCGCTGTCGAAGGCGTTGTCGTTGTTCCAGGCGCGGCCACGCTCCAGCGACATGCCCAGGTACAGCGGGAAGTTCAGCGGCAGCAGCGAGGTTTGCGTCATTCGCCGGTAGTAAACCATCCGCGCCAATGCCATGTTCTGGCCGCTCAGCGAGTCCTGACGAAAACCTGAAAGCTCCTGCGCACCACCGAGGATGAAGCCCGAGGTGACCACCTGCGCTTGATCCAGGGTGCGCCCATAGCGTCCGCCGAACAGCCAGGTGTTGGGCCCGTGGCTGTAGGCCTTGTCCAGCTTCAGCTGCCATTGGCGATAATCGTCGTCCGAGCCTAGGCCGCGGTCATACTTGCGTAGCATAAGTCCGATGTCTTCACCGGTACGTGGGAAGTCGAGGTTGTCCAGCGTATCGAAGGAGTACAGCAGCTCGTAGTAACCCTCGCTGAAGCTGAAGCTGGGGAGGTCGCGTTCGCCGACGCGCACGTCCGCCTCGCCCCAGGCCTGGCCGAGGCCGAAGCGGATCTCGCCGTTGTTGGCGATCTGTCGGCCCAGGTTGAGGCCATAGCCGTAGCGTTCCAGGCGGTACTCGGCGATGGGGTCGTTGTCCAGGATCGATTCGACGTTCTGCGCCTCGCCGAGCAGGTACGGCGCGACGAAATAGCGTGAGCCCGCGTCCAGTGGCTGGTAGAACTCGCTGTAGAGCTCCTGACGGTCACCCAATTGCAGGCGCGTCAGCCACTCGGCGCCCAGTTCGTTGATGCCGTTGACGCGGTAACTGGCGCCGATGTTGAAGGCGCTGTCGCCGCGCATGTCGTCGGCCAGGTTCAGCCCCAGGCGCAGGTAGTCGGTGCCGGTGCGTTTGCCCCTGGCATCGATCACCAGGGCACTGCCGCGCATGTCCAGCGGCTCCACGCGGTACTGCACGCGTTCGAAGTAGTCCAGGCCGTAGAGCGTGCCCATGTCCTTTTGCAGGCGATCCATGTCCAGCGGCTCGCCCAACGGCTGGCGGATGTGCCGGCGGATCACTGCGTCGCCGACCTTCGAGTCGTTCTCCACGTGTATCTCGCGAATGACCGGATTGCGCTGCTCGCGGGTGCGCGCCATGGCCAGCGCCGGGCTGCCGGCGCCGTTGGTGCGCAGGCGCGCCAGCTGTTCGGCCTTGATTTGCGTGGCGCGGTAACCGGCATCGAGCATCTGCTCGCCACGGTTGAAGTCGGCGACGCCGAATCCGGCCAGCGGTGGCTGGATCAGCACATCGTCGGTGGTCAGCGTGCGTAGCTGTTCCTCGGAGTTCTTGCGCATCATCAGATTGATCGACTGGTTCATCACGTCGACCACGGTGAGCAGCTCCTTGGCTGGCTTCAGCGGCATGCCCAGGTCTACCACGATGACGTGATCGACGCCCATCTGCCGCGCGACATCGATCGGCACGTTGTTGACCATGCCGCCGTCGACCAGTAGACGGCCATCCACTTCGACCGGGGCGAATACCGCGGGAATCGACATACTGGCACGCATCACCTGCGGCAGGTGGCCGGTGCCAATGATCACCTGCTCGCCGCTGACCACATCGGTGGCGACGGCGCGATAGGGGATCGGCAACTGATCGAAATCGCGCGTGGCGCTGCGGTGCACCAGCAGGCTCTCCAGCAGCAATGCCAGGTTCTGGCCCTGGATCACCCCCAGCGGCAGGCCCAGGCTGCCGTCATCGCGGAAGCTGAGCTTCTGCTTGATCAGGAAATCACGGTCGTCCTGCTTGCGGCGAAAGGGTACGTCCTCGCGCGGCGGTGAGTCGGAGAGCGCCTGCTGCCAGTCCAGTTCGAGCGCCAGTCGTTCCAGCTCCGGCACCGAATAGCCGGCGGCGTACAGGCCGCCGACGATGGCGCCCATGCTGGTACCGGCGATGGCGTCGATGCGGATGCCTTGCTCCTCCAGCGCTTTGAGCACGCCAATGTGCGCCAGGCCGCGGGCGGCGCCGCCCGACAGCACCAGACCGACGCGTTCGGCTGCGATGGCGGGTAGGCTGGACAGGGCGAACAGGCAGATCAGTGAAACGAGCAGGCGACGCATGGCAGTTTCCGGCAGGGAGCAGGGACAAAGGCCGCTATTATAGGCACCAAGCCCCACTGTAGAGCTGTTGCCATGCCTGATCACAAGCCGGAAATCGTCATTACCTATTGCACCCAATGCCAGTGGTTGCTGCGCGCCGCCTGGCTGGCTCAGGAGCTGCTCAGCACCTTTGCCGATGAATTGGCGCGGGTGGCCCTGGAGCCCGGCACTGGCGGGGTGTTCCGCATTCTCTGCGATGGCCAGCAGATCTGGGAGCGCAAGGCTGATGGCGGCTTCCCCGAGGCCAAGGTGCTCAAGCAGCGGGTGCGCGACCAGATCGATCCCGGTCGCGATCTGGGTCATAACGACCGTTAAACCTCTGTTCAGCGCGCCATCCGTGCCGAAACGAAAATGGCGCTGACGATCAGTACGCCGCCGGCCAGCATGCGCAATGTCGGCTGCTCGCTGAACAGCCACCAGGCGAACAGAATTCCATAGACCGGCTCCAGGGCGAAGATCACCGCCGTGGTACGCGCTTTGAGCACCCGCAGGCTGGCAACGAACAGACTGTGCGCCAGCCCTGTGCAGAAGATGCCGAGCATGGCCAGCCATAGCCAATCCACCGGGCGCACGCTGGGTAGCATTGGCCAGGCCAGCGGCAGGAAGCACAGCAGCACGGTGATGTTCTGGTACAGCGCGGCCTTTACCGGGTCGAGGCCACGTGTGCTGGCCCGATTGAGCAGCGACAGCAGGGCGAACAGAAAACCCGACAATACTGCCCACAGCAGGCCGACGGTGGCACTGCTGTTCAGGCTGAATTCGGGCGTGACCAGTATCAGCCCCACGCATACCACGCCGACCATGGCGAACTCGCCAGGGCGGGTGCGTTCGCGAAACAGCAGGCCTTCGAGCATCACGGTAAAGGCCGGGAAACTGGCGAAACCCAGAGTGGCGATGGCCACGCTGGATACTTTCACCGATTCGAAGAAGGTGACCCAGTGCGTACCCAGCAGCAGGCCGCCGAGTGCCAGCAGGGCGATCTGCCGCAGACTCGGGCGAACCGCGTTGCGGCTGCGCCAGAGCAGCGCGGCCAGGGCCAAGGCAATGACGGCGAAGAAGGCGCGGCCACCTGCGATCATGTTCGGCGTGGTGGCGGCCAGCTTGCCGAAGATGCCGGACAGGCCGAACAGCAGTGCACCCAGGTGAATCGCCAGCAAGGCGTTACGCTCGGTCATACCAGGCGCGCCCCGTTGGCCAGCGGCTTGTCGAAGCCGGCGAGCACCACTCGGTTGTCGCTGTCATACACACCCGTGACCAGCACTTCGGAACGGACGCCGGCGATGCGTTTGGGGGCGAAGTTGCACACGCAAAGCACCTGGCGACCGACCAGCTCTTCACAGGTGTAATGCGCGGTGATCTGCGCGCTGGAGGTCCTGAGACCCAGTTCGCCGAGATCTACCTCCAGCACATAGGCCGGCTTCAGCGCTTTTTCATTGGGACGGGCGCTGCAAATGGTGCCAACGCGCAGCTGCACTTTTTCGAAATCCTGCCATTCGATGGTTTGCATGGGGTACTCCTCGATGATGCGGCGCAGTCTAGGTGCCGCAGACGCCAGCTGTCTGTCGCAGGAGTGATGAGTTTTGTCGCCAGACTCTCGACACCAGCCGTAGCCCGAATGAAGTCCGGACGCGCTTCATGAGCGGCGCCCGGAAGACGGCTAGCGAGTGCGGCGCACCTGCCGCGGCGTCATGCCCAGGTGACGGGAGAGGGCGGCGGTGAAGGCGCTTTGCGAGCTGTAGCCGACACGGCAAGCGATTTCGCCAACGGCCAGGTCGCTGCCACGCAACAGTTGTTCGGCCAGTTGCAGACGTCGCTGGCGAATGTGTTCCATGGGCGTGCGCCCGGTCTCGGCGAGAAAGCGCGCATGGAAGCGCGCCACCGACAGACCGGCCAGGCGCGCCAGGTCCGCTACCTGCAGCGGATGCGCGGCGTGTTGCTCGATATAGCGGTCCAGGGCTGCCATCGGCAAGCCGGTCGCTTCGGCATGCAGGCGGCTGCAGGCCAGGCTGCCGAGCAGCAGAGCCGCGCCCTGGCCAGCGATGACCGGGTCATTGACCGGGCTGCTGGCCAGCCAGTTGAGCAGTTGGCCCTGCGCCGGATCGAGCTGCAGAGCGTTGGGTTTGTCCAGCAAACGCTGGATATCGCTCGCATGGTGGCCGAGCTGACGCTCGAGCCAGTCGTTGGCCGGCAGGTCCAGCACCAGGCATTGACTGCCGCGCGGGCTGCCGCAGGTGTGACGCGATTCAGCCGGCACCACCGCCAGATGATGGCGCAGCACCCGGCTGCCCTGACCGTCCACTTCGAATTGCAGTTCGCCAGCCAGGCCGAACACCAGTTGGGCGTGTTCGTGGCTGTGGCTGAGCACTTCGTGGCTGTAGTGACGCAGGGACAGGATAGGGGACATGACAATTTCCTCGGCAGCGCGCGAAGTTTAACGCCTGGCTGGCGATGATGCTGCGTCATCGAACGGTCTTTTGCCTGTCACAGGTCTTTCACCACAACGCCTCAAGCTCGTCTAAACCCAGCCGGAGGTCGCCCATGACCAGCGCCCAGCTCGCCAAGCCCAGCCGCAAGCAACGTGTCCGTACCCTGTGGATTTCCGACGTGCACCTCGGCACTCGCGATTGTCAGGCCGAGCATCTGGCGGCCTTCCTCAAGCGCTACCATGCCGACCGTATCTACCTGGTGGGCGACATCATCGACGGCTGGAAGCTGCGCGGCGGCATCTACTGGCCGCAGGCGCACACCAATGTGATCCGCCGTCTGCTGACCATGAGCAAGCGCGGCACCGAGGTGATCTACGTCACCGGCAACCACGACGAATTCCTCCGGCGCTACTCCAGCCTGCTGCTGGGCAATATCCAGTTGGTCGACGAGGCGGTGCACGTCACGGCCGATGGTCGCCAGTTGCTGGTGATCCATGGCGACCAGTTCGACGTGATCACCCGTTACCACCGCTGGCTGGCCTTCCTCGGCGACTCGGCCTACGAATTCACCCTGACCCTCAACCGCTGGCTCAACCACTGGCGCAGCCGCTGGGGCTATGGCTACTGGTCGCTGTCGGCCTACCTCAAGCACAAGGTCAAGACCGCGGTGAACTTCATCAGCGACTTCGAGGAAGCCATCGCCCATGAATGCGTCAAGCGCGGCCTGCAGGGTGTGGTCTGCGGCCACATCCACCATGCCGAGATTCGTCAGGTGAGCGGTGTGGAATACATGAACTGCGGCGATTGGGTGGAGTCCTGCACGGCGCTGATCGAGCACTGGGACGGGCAGATCGAACTCTATCGCCTGGCCGAGGCGCAGGTGCGACAAGCCGGCGAGGAGCAGGGCGTCGTGCTCGAGACCGGCGCATGAGGATTCTGATCGTCTCCGACGCCTGGTCGCCTCAGGTCAACGGCGTGGTCACCACTCTGGCCGCGCTGGTCGCCGAGCTGCGCGCTCTGGGTCATCAGGTCAGGCTGCTGTCACCGGCGGATTTTCGTAGCGTACCTTGCCCAACCTACCCGGAGATTCCGCTGGCATGGAACCTCTGGCGAGTGGGTGCGGCAATAAGCGACTTTCGTCCCGACTGCGTTCACCTCGCCACGGAAGGGCCGCTTGGCTGGGCGGCGCGGCGCTGGTTGGTCAAGCGCGGACTGGCCTTCTCCACTGCCATTCACACGCGTTTTCCCGAATACGTCAGTACCCGCTGGCCGTGGATTGCGCCACGCTGGGGTTACGCCTGGCTGCGCGCTTTCCACCGTCGCAGCCAGGCGGTACTGGTGACCACCGAGCGCCTGCGCGAGGAGTTCGCCGGCTGGGATCTGCAAAGGCTGCAACTGTGGCGCAAGGGCGTGGATACACGCCTGTTTCGCCCGGACGAGACGCGCCCACGGCCAGTGCGACCGGTGTTCCTCTATGTCGGGCGCATCGCCGCGGAAAAGAACCTGCAAGCCTTTCTCGACCTGGGTCTGCCCGGCGAGAAGCGCGTGGTCGGCGATGGCCCGCAGCGCGAGGCGCTGCAACAGCAGTATCCGCAGGTGCGCTTTCTCGGTTATCGCCACGGCCAGGCATTGGCCGAAAGCTATCAGGATGCCTCGGTGCTGGTCTTTCCCTCGCGTACCGATACTTACGGCCTGGTCATGCTGGAGGCGCTGGCCTGCGGTACGCCGGTAGCGGCCTTCCCGGTGGCAGGGCCGCTGGATGTGCTGCTGCAAGGGCAGAGCGGGGTGATGGACGAGGATCTGCGCAGCGCCTGCCTGGCGGCGCTGGAGCTGGATCGAGGGCGTTGCGCGGAACTGGCTGCGGCTCAGTCCTGGCGGGCTTCGGCGTTGGAGTTTCTGGCGTTGCAGCCACTGATCGATGGCGAGCCGGTGAGGTTGGTTGAGGCGTTACCGGATACCGCATTGTAAGTGGCTTTTATCGCGGCTGAAGCTGCTCCTACGCGCCCTGTGCCGCGAAGCTGCCAGCATGTAGCTCGGATGCATTGCGCGCGCCGCTCAATCACCGCCGGATCGAGTTCTGCTTACTGTAGGAGCGAATTTATTCGCGATTCTGGATTGATCCATCGCGAATAAATTCGCTCCTACAGAGAACGGTGAAGACGCACCGTTCATGTAAGCGGCCTCAGCCGCGAATCAGAGAATGACCTTGTCGCGCAGCTTCTCGGCAGCCTGGTTGAGCGCCTGGATCACCCGCTCCTTGTCGAAGTTCTGGATGCCGTTGGTGTCCAGATACATGGAGAAGCCCGGCAGCTCGTGCTCGACGTAGCTGGAGGTGGCACCCAGATCGCGACGGAAATCCACCACCTGATAGATCTGCACCGGGCGGGTGAAGCCCTTGACGGTGATCTGGCCCTTGTCACGGCACATGATCACGTCCTTGACCAGCGAGTAGGTCTCGTGGGAGATCAGGATCTCGCCGGACTCGGCGGCGCTCTCCAGGCGGCTGGCGAGGTTAACGTCGCGGCCGATGATGGTGTAGTCCATGCGCGTGTCAGCGCCGAAGTTGCCCACGGTGCAATAGCCGGTGTTGAGGCCCATGCGGATTTCCAGCGGCTTGGTGATGCCCTGGGCGCGCCACTGCTGGCGCAGCACCTTCATGTGCTTGCGCATGGCGATGGCCATGGAAACCGCCGCGACCGCATCCTTTCTGGCGCCGTTGCTGCTGGGGTCGCCGAAGAACACCATCACCGAGTCGCCGATGAACTTGTCGATGGTGCCGCCGTATTTCAGGCAGATCTTCGACATTTCGTTGAGGTAGGTGTTGAGCAGGTCGGTCAGCGCTTCGGCTTCGAGTTCTTCCGACAGTTCGGTGAAACCCTTGATATCGGAGAAAAACACCGTGAGCTTCTTGCGCTGGGTCTCCAGGCGCACGCTTTTCTTGCCGGTGAAGATCGACTCCCATACCTGCGGCGACAGGTACTTGGCCAGGTTGCGCGCCAGGCGTGCGGCCTTTTCCTGCTCGCGTTTGATTTCGCTGCGCACCTGCGCCAGACGCAGGCCCTGCTGGTTGACGAAGTACGCGGTGATGCAGATGTACAGGGTGGCGAAGAGGATGCTGACCAGTGCCACCAGCGTCGGTGTGTCCGGATTGGGCTGTACATTCACCAGCGCAGCGCACAGCGCCGTGCCACTGGCGGCTACCAGCAGCGCCAGGCCCAGATAGCGCAGGCCGCCGACTACCAGCGCGCTGAAGCAGAGGATCAGCAGGAACATCAGGCTGGGCACGACGGCGAAACCCAGCAGTACGCAGTACGCGCCAGCATGCAGGGCATCGAAGAACAGCAGGGTCACCTCGGTCTGTCTGGCATGGTCGCGCTTGAAGCGGCGGCTGAGATTGTGCGCCAGATGGGGGTAGAGCAGGGCGTAGGGCACCATCCACAGAATGTCGTAGGCGAAGTGGCCCACGTAGGTACCCGCCGCGATGCTGGCAGCGGCGGCTATATAGGCCAGCACGCGCGAATAGTATTCGCGCAAAGGCGGAGTGGGCAGCCCGCTGGCGCGGCTGATGGTTGCTGGCTTCATCGGTTGGAACTGTCCCTGCTGGATTTCTGGCGTCTCTGCTGGACGCCTGGCTGGTCTGCAAGACCTGAGCCAGAGGCTCGCTGGGCGGGGATCATAACCAAGGGGTGGCGACCAGCCAAGCATGGCCGCCGAACGGTGGCATAACAGTGGCTAGCGGTCAGGCGCCGGCGCTGTCCATGGCGGCCAGGTAGATGGAGTTCTTCGGCCGGGCGAAGACCCGCTGCAGCATGGGTTCGAAGAAACTCAGCGGCAGGCTTTCGTAGTCCGGGTCGAAGGCGGCGGCGTCGTACCTGGCGCAGAAGTCGATGGTTGCCTGGTATTGCGGGTGATCCTTGAACTGCTCGCGCAGGTGGCGATCCATGCCCAGATGATGGAAGAAGTAATAGCCCTGGAAAATGCCGTGCTTCTCCACCATCCAGTGGTTCTCGGCGCTGACGAAGGGCTTGAGGATGGCCGCAGCGATGTCCGGATGGTTGTAGCTGCCGAGGGTGTCGCCGATGTCGTGCAGCAGTGCGCAGATCACGTACTCCTCGTCACGGCCGTCGCGATAGGCGCGGGTGGCCGTTTGCAGTGAGTGGGTCAGGCGGTCCACCGGAAAGCCGCCGAAGTCGCCATCGAGCAGCCGCAGGTGAGCCAGGATACGTGAGGGCAACTGGGCGGCATAGGCGGCGAAGTCCTGGGCGATGATGGCCCAGTCCTCGGCCTGGCCGTCCTGCATATGGGTGAAGCGGGCTCGGCTATTCATGGTTGTTCTCGTTCTTGTTGTTTTAGTGTGAGCTGCCGATTAGAAACGGATACGGCCGGTGAAGGCATCCTTGAGCATCACCCAGTCGCCCATCAGGCTGTACAGCGGATACTGAAAGGTGGCGGGCCGGTTCTTCTCGAAGATGAAGTGACCGACCCAGGCGAAGCCGTAACCGGCCAGCGGCATGGCCAACAGCCACAGCCATTGCTGCGTGAGCAGGGCATAGGCGAGGATCGCCAGCACCAGCAGGCTGCCCGCGTAGTGCAGGCGGCGGCATACCGGATTGCTGTGCTCCTGCAGGTAGTAGGGGTAGAACTCGGCAAAGCTCTGGTAGCGTTCGGTGGTCTGGGCGGTCATGGCGCACCTCCTGTTATTGTCACGGTCAGTGTAAAGGCGCTGTCTCCGTGGGCCACTGACTTAAGGTGCCAGTCTAGTATCCTTGCGCCGCCAACGATGGCCTTGCTGATTGATCATAAGAACAAGACGATGAGTGAAAGAACCACCTCTTCCAACTGGGCATTGGCCATCGTGCAGGCGCTCGAGCTGGGCGGCGTCGACTGCATCAGCCTGTTCGCCGAGCTGGAGATGGATTACGCCGCCCTGAACGACCCGGACGCGCGCTTCCCGCAGGATGGCATGACTCGCCTGTGGCAGCGCGCCGTGGCGCTGTCGGGCAACCCGGCGATTGGCCTGAACATGGCGCAGGTGGTGCGCCCGGCGTCCTTCCATGTGGTGGGCTACGCGCTGATGTCCAGCCGCAACCTGCGCGACGGCTTCACCCGTCTGGTGCGCTATCAGCGCATCATCGGCGAAGGCGCGGATCTGAATTTCCTGTCACAGCCCGACGGCTATGCCCTGACCCTGGCCATTCATGGCGATCGTCTGCCGCCGGCCCGGCAGAGCGCCGAAGCATCGCTGGCCTACTGCCTGGCGTTCTGCCGCTGGATGACCGGCAAACCCATGCGTCCGCGCGAGATTCGCCTGCAAGGCCCGCCGCCGCCCGATCTGGTGCCGTATCAGCAGGTGTTCCAGGCGCCGCTGAAGTTCAACGCCGAGCACTATGGGCTGATCTTCGAACGTGCCGATCTGGAGGCGCCGCTGCCCAGTGCCAACGAAGCGCTGGCACAGCTGCATGATCGTTTCGCCGGCGAATACCTGGCGCGTTTCTGCAGCAGCCGGGTCACTCACCAGGCACGCCAAGTGTTGTGCCGCCTGCTGCCACAGGGCGAGCCACGGCGCGAGGTGGTGGCGCAGACGCTGCATCTGTCGCAGCGCACCCTGCAGCGGCGCTTGCAGGAGGAGGGCACCAGCTATCAGCAACTGCTCGACGACACCCGCCGTGAGCTGGCCGAGCAGTACCTCGGCCAGGTCGACCTGACCTTGTTGGAGATCGCCTATCTACTGGGCTTCGCCGATCCGAGCAACTTCTTCCGGGCCTTTCGCCGCTGGTTCGGCGAAACGCCTGGCGAATACCGAGCGCGTCGCGGGCTTGCTTAGTGCGCGCGCTCAGTGGCGCCAGAAGGCCGGAAACAGCAGCACCAGCACCGTGAGGATTTCCAGGCGCCCGAGCAGCATGCCGAAGCTCAGTAGCCATTTGGCCAGGTCGGGAATGGTGGCGTAGTTGCCGGCCGGGCCGACCATCTCGCCCATTCCCGGGCCAACGCCGGACACCATGGCCGCTGCGCCGGTCAGTGCGGTGATCCAGTCCACTCCACACATGGCGACCGCCAGCGCCAGGGTGGCGATGGTGATGGTGTAGAAGAAGGCGAAGGCGAGGATCGAGCGAACGATATCTTCATCCAGACGGTGGCGGTTGTACTGCTGCTTGATGACCGCGCGTGGATGGATGAGCTGTTTGAGGTTGGCCTTGAGCAGGATATAGGCGACCTGGAAACGGAAGATCTTCAGGCCCCCGGCGGTGGAGCCGGAGCAGCCGCCGACGAAGCCCAGATAGAAGAACATCATGCTCGCGAAGGGGCCCCACATATGGTAATCGCCCACGGCGAAGCCGGTTGTGGTCATGATCGAGGTGATGTTCACGGCGACCAGGCGTAGCGCATCGAGCCAGTACAAGTCGGTGGTGAGCCATTTCCAGCTGGCCAGGATGAACCAACTGCCCACCAGCAACAGCAGAAATCCGTGCACCTGGGCATCGCGCAGCAGGGCGCGGTAATTGCCGCGCAGGGCGCCGACGTAGAGTACGAAGGGCAGACTGCCAAGCACCATTACCACGATGGCAACCCAATGGATGGCCGGTGCCTGCCATTTGCCCAATGACGAGTCCGAGGTGGAAAACCCGCCGGTGGCGATAGCGGACATGGCGTGGTTTATCGAGTCGAACAACCCCATCCCCGCCAGCCAGAAACCCAGCACAGCGAGTGTGCTGAGGCCGACATAGGCCAGCACCATGTACTTGGCGACCATGTGCGAGCGCGGCATGATCTTCTCCGAGCGGTCCGAAGATTCGGTCTGGAACAGACGCATGCCGCCGATGCGCAGGATCGGCAGGATCGCCACTGCCATCGCGATAAAGCCGATGCCGCCCAGCCAATGCAGTAGCGAGCGCCAGATCAGCGTGCCGGGAGACATGTCGTCGAGGCCGCTGAACACCGTGGCGCCAGTGGCGGTGATACCCGACATGCTCTCGAAATAGGCATCGGTGATGCTCGCGCGCTCGGCAAAGACGAACGGCAGCGCAGCGAAGATCGACACCATCACCCAGCTCGACACGGTGAGCATGTACATGTCGCGTGGGCGCAGCTGCGTCTGCTTCGGTCTGCCCTGAGCGATCATGGCGATGCCGGCGATCGCGGTGATCAGGCTGGACCAGAGAAAGGCATTGATGTCTTGCGGCTGTTCGAAAATCAACAGGGTGATCACCGGCACCAGCATGCTCACTGCCAGGGTGACTAGGAAGATGCCATTGATGAACGCGAGGATGCGCAGGCTGGAGATGGGCATCGGTCAGTGCTTCCAGAAGCTGCGGGTGACCAGCACCAGCACGGTCAGAATTTCCAGGCGGCCGAGCAACATGCCGGCGCTGAGCAGCCACTTGGCCGAATCCGGCAGGCTGGCAAAGTTGCCGGCCGGGCCGATGATCGGGCCGAGGCCGGGGCCGACGTTGCACACGGCGGTGGCAGCGCCGCTCAGTGCGGTCACCCAGTCCAGGCCGACCAGAGTCAGGGCCAAAGCCAGCACGCCAATAGTGATGGTGAAGAAGAAGGAGAAGGTGATCAGCGAGCGGACGATCTCTTCATCCAGGTTGTGGTTATTGTATTGCTGCTTGATCACCGCGCGCGGGTGCACCAGCTGCATCAGGTTGGCCTTGAGCAGCACGTAGGCGACCTGGAAACGGAAGATCTTCAGGCCGCCAGACGTTGAGCCCGAGCAGCCGCCGACGAAGGTCAGGTAGAAAAACAGCAGCACGGCGAAACTGCCCCAGGTGGTGTAGTCGCCCAGGGCGAAGCCGGTGGTGGTGACCACCGAGGTGACGTTGACCGCGACGATGCGAAAGGCATCGAGCCAGGTGTAGTCCGAGTTGATCCACAGCCAGGTGCCGAATACCAGCCAGGTGAGCAGCAGAAAGCCGATGAAGCCGCGGACCTGATGATCCTTGAACAGCGCCTGGCGATTGCCGCGGACGAAGGCGACATAGAGCATGAAGGGCATGCCGCCGAGCAGCATTAGTACGATCGCTGTCCAGTGCACAGCCGGTTGTGGCCAGTGCGCGAGCGAGGAGTCGGAGGTCGAGTAACCACCGGTGGAGATCGAGGTCATCGCATGGTTGAGCGCATCGAAAGGCTCCATCCCCGCCGCCCAGTAGGCCAGCACACCGAACAGGGTGATCGCGACGTAGAGCAACAGCAGATACTTGGCCGCCATGTGCGAGCGTGGCATTACCTTCTCGCCCCAGTCCGAGGATTCGGTCTGGAACAGGCGCATGCCACCGACGCGCAGCAGCGGCAGAATCGCCACGGCCATACCGATAAAGCCGATGCCGCCCAGCCACTGCAGCATCGAACGCCAGATCAGGATGCCGGGTGACATGCTGTCGAGCCCGGTCAGTACGGTCGAGCCGGTGGTGGTGATGCCGGACATGGTCTCGAAGACGGCGTCGGTGTAGCTGATGTGCGCGATCAGCATCAGTGGCAGGGCAGCAAATGCGCACACCAGGGTCCAGCTTCCTGTGGTCAGCAGATACATGTCGCGTGGACGTAACTGGGCATTCTGCGGGCGGCCGGGAATCACCAGCGCAAGCCCGGTGATCAGGGTGATCAGGCTGGACCAGAGGAAGGCATTGAGGTCTTCCGGATGTTCGAAAATCAGCAGGGTCAGCATGGGAATGGCCATGCTGACCGCCAGGGTAATAAGAAATATGCCGATGATGAAACCGATGATGCGCAGCGTCGGCAAGGCCATGTAAAGGGCTCTGGCGAGTTCTAAAGTGCGCCATTCTACCCGCGGACGGGCGGCTGTAAACCGGAACAGTCGGGTGTGTGAAAACGTAGCGAGCGAAGGTCAGGCAATACCGATGGCGGCCCCACAAAACAGGTGAGAAAGCGCAGTTTACGAGCTGTAAATGAGCATTTTGATCGGACTCGCGCACGAGCCTGTTTTTAACGCAGCCTGGCGAGCGCAGTAGTTTTCACACGTGCCCGGTGAAGGGGCTTTACAAGCGTATAGCCAAGCATAGAATAGCCGCCAGTTGCCGGCGTCCGTCGGTTTCCGAGTTTTCCTCAAATGTCCGAAGCTAATCCCTGCCTCACGTGCGGCGCCTGCTGCGCGTTTTTTCGTGTGTCCTTCTTCTGGGGCGAGTGTCAATCCGCGGGCGGTAGCGTTCCGGACGAGCAGGTCATCCAGATCAGCCCTCACTACGTCGCCATGCGTGGCACCGAGAGCAAGCCGGCGCGCTGTACCCAACTGCTGGGCGATGTCGGTTGTGGAGTGCGCTGCACCCTTTACGAACAGCGTTCGAGCAGTTGCCGCGAGTTCGAGGCATCCTGGGAAAACGGTGTGCACAACCCGCGTTGCGATGAAGCGCGCCAGGCCCATGGCCTGCCGCCGCTGACGCCGCCGGTGCAGCCGGTCATATCGCCCGACCAGGTAGCCTGAGAGCCGCCACAGACCACAGGCTGCAAACTAGGGCGGGCGATCCGCGGATTGCATCCGGGCCACGACCTCACGAGCTCCGACATCCGATCCGTGGGTTGGTCAGCTTGCAGCTTGCAGCTTGCAGCATTGAGAATGCGCCTTCTTTGTTTTAAGGAGGTGGCCGATGGAGGCTCTCGACGCACTGCTTAACCGTGTTTCCGTTCCTCGCCTGGTGGACCCGGCTCCGGACGCGGCGCAGCGTGATTTGCTGTTTCGCGCGGCGTTGCGCGCGCCGGATCATGGCCAACTGCGCCCCTGGCGCTTTCTCACGGTCGAAGGGCAGGCGCGTGAACGCATGGGCGAGCTGTTCGCCGAGGCCTTGCAGCTCGCCGATGCGCAGGCTGCGCCGGAGGCTCTGAGCAAGGCGCGTAGCATGCCGCTGCGCGCGCCGTTGCTGGTGGTGGTGATCGCCCGGGTGCAGGCGCATCCCAAGGTGCCTGCGTCCGAGCAGGTGACCGCTGCCGGTTGTGCTGCCCATGGCATCTTGCTGGCGGCGCATGCTCAGGGCATCGGCGCGGTCTGGCGTACCGGAGATATGGCTTACAACGCCCATGTGGCCAAGGGGCTGGGCCTGACGGCGGACGAGCAGATCATCGCCTATCTGTACCTAGGCACGCCGGAGCGTGAATTGCGCCGCGCACCTGAGTTGAACGTCGAGGATTTCGTCAGCGCCTGGCAAGGCTGAGCGAGCGGGGCTCAGGCTGTCTGTTGCCTGGCCGGCAGCCTGAGGGTGGCGACGAAACCGCCTTCGGGGTGGTTGCTCAGCAGCAGTTCACCGCCATGGCGCTGCGCCGCCCGACGTGCGATGGCCAGCCCGAGTCCGTGGCCGGAACCGCTCTGACCCGGCGCGCGGAAGAAGGGCTCGCCCAACTGCTGCAGGTATTCACTGGCCACGCCGAGGCCATGGTCGCGCACACTGAGCAGGACGTCCTGCCCCTGGCGCTGCACGTCGATGACCACGGGCTGGTCAACGGGACTGAAGCGCAGGGCATTGCGCAGCAGGTTGTCCAGCGCGCGTTCCAGCATGTCCGGCCAGCCTTCCAGTTGCGCGCCCTGATCGAGCTCTATTTGCAGCGGCTGCTGGGGTGTGGTCAGGCGCGCATCCTCCTGCAATTTGCCAAGCAGTGCGCGCAGGTCTACCGGCTGAGCGGCGCCAGGGTCGGCGTCGAGGCGGGCGAGAGTGAGAATTTCGCTGATCAGCGCCTCCAGCCGATCACATTCCTGGTCTAGCCGTGGCCAGAGTTTTTCCCGCTCGGCGGCATCGGCGCGTTCTGCCAGGGCCAGGGCGATGCGCAGGCGTGCCAGGGGCGAACGCAGTTCGTGGGACACATCGCGCAGCAACTGGCGCTGACTGCCGATCAACCCCTGCAGGCGCTCGCCCATGCGGTTGAAGTCCTTGGCCAGCAGGCCCAATTCGTCCCGGCGGGTGGCCAGGCGCGCCAGGCTGTTCTGCTGATAGGCGGTCTGACCGAGGTCGTGCACGGCGCCGCGCAGGCGATCCAGCGGGCGGGTGATCGACAGCGTCAGCATCAGGCTGAACAGCGTCAGCACCACCAGGGCGATGGCCAGGGCGCTGAGCGGCCAGAACAGGCTGCCGCGGTGCCAGGCCGCGAGTTCAGGATGCGGGATGCGGTAGATGAATAGATAGCTCTCGCCGCTTTGCGGGCTGGTGTATTCGGCCGTCAGGCGGCGCCAGGGCAGGCGACGGTCATCGCCGTGACGCGCCTCGAAAGCCGCTGCGCGCGATGGAAAGGTGCCTTTGACCAGTTGCTGGCCACTCTCGCCAAGCACCTGGGTGTCGATGCGGTACTTGCGTTTGCGTCGTTCGAGAAAGTCCTGCGCCGCGGCTGGCCCCTGCTGTTCGTAGCGGTTGACCCACTCGCTGTCGATGTCATCAAGGCCTGGATGCATGCTGAGTATCCAGGCGTCCTGATTCAAAGCGCGGCCAAGCAGGAGCGACAGGCCGGCCACCAGAGCGATGGCCAGCCAGAAGCTCGCCAGGATGCGCCAGAACAGTGAACGCACGGTGATTCCTCACGCAAAAGCCGCCGGGCTCGGCGAGCGCGGCGGCGGGTTTAGGGTAACGGATCAGTTGGTCTTGCTGTCCTTTTCGGCCTTCCAGGCCTTGAATTCGGCCATTTCAGCGCGACGAGCTTCCATTTTTTTCTGATGCTCGTCGAAGGCTTTCTGCTGCTCGGGGTTGAGCAGGTCACGCAGGGCCTTGTGCTGGTTGGTGCGGGCCTGGTCCAGCTCCTTCTTCATGGCCTGTTTCTCGGCTTCTGGCAGCTTGTCCAGGTAGCGTTTGGTGATATCGCGATGGGTCTTCATCTGCTCGCCCATCAATTTGCGGAATTCCTGGCGCTGTTCCTTGCTCAGGTTCAGCTCCTTGAACATGCCATGGCCGCGGTCATGGTGGCGTGGGCCGCCGTCGGGCATGGCGAAGGCCAGGGTTGGCAGAGTGGCAGCGAGCAGCAGAGCGGTGAGGGTCTTGCGCATGGTGATTCTCCTTGTCTCGAAACCGGTAACGACCGGATGGGCTCATTATGCGGCGGTCAAGGTCAAGGGCAGTCAGGCGTGGGTAAAGCTTGGGTAAAGGCGATGTTGCTGAGCGTTTACGTAGGGCGGCAACGATCACGGTGCGTAGTAATAGCCGCGGCTGCGCAGGGCGAGAATGCGCGGGCGGCCGTCGGGATGCGGGCCGAGCTTCTTGCGCAGATTGCTGACGTGCATATCCAGGCTGCGGTCATACAGAGTCAATTTGCGGCCCAGGGCGAGCTGTGCCAGCGCCTGTTTGTCCACCGGCTCGCCCGGTTGGTGCAGCAGGGCCTCCAGCAGGCGGCTTTCGGAAAGCGTCAGCGGAACGTCATGCTCGCCGATGCTGACTACGCCGCGGTTGGGGCTGAAGCTGAGATCACCCAGTTCCAGTTGGCTGCTGGCGGGGGCGGGGGCGGTGCGCCGGAGTACCGCACGCAGGCGTGCGGTCAGCTCGCGAGGGTCGCACGGCTTGGCCAGGTAGTCGTCGGCGCCCAGCTCCAGGCCGAGGATGCGATCCAGCGGTTCGCCGCGGGCGGAAAGCATCAGCACGGGCAACTCCGGATGCTCGCCACGCAATTGCTTGAGCAATTCCAGGCCGCTGCCGTCGGGCAGCATCACATCGAGCACCACGGCGTCAGGCGCCTGTAAAGCAAGGGCCTGGCGCGCACTGCCCGCTTCATGGCAGGCGGTGACCTGAAAGCCTTCCTGGGTCAGCCAGCTGGCGAGCAGCTCGCAGAGTTCCTGGTCGTCATCGATCAGCAGTAAGCGGCTCATGGCTTCAGTTGATCCATTCGCGACGAGTCTTGCGCGAGCCTCGCAGCAGGGCGCCGAACAAGATCGACGCCAGGCTCAGCGCAGCGCCGAGGGCGAACCAGGTCTGATGCTCGCTGAGTAGGCGTGGCTGGGTCTGCGCCTGGGTTTCCTTGAGCTGCATGCGCAGGCGTTGGTTTTCCTGGCGCAGGCGCTGCAGTTGCACGGCGCTGCTGGCTTGCTGCTCGTTGCGCAGTTGCTCGCTTTTGGCCAGGCGCTGCTCGAGCTCCTGGCTCTGCTCAGCGCTTGCGGCTGCCTGTGCTGGGGCAGGTTGCAGGCTTTCTTCTTCTGCCTGCAGCGAGGCGCAGGTCAGCAACAGGGTGACCAGCAGGGACAGCGGGATCGTGCGCATCGCGATTCCTTGTATGCGAAAGCCGCGTGAGTGGTGCTACGTCAGGGCAGCACTTTCTTGAAGGGTTTGACCACCACGCTGGCATACACGCCGGCTGCGCGGTACGGGTCGGCATCGGCCCAGTTCTGCGCGTCCTCGAGCGAGTCGAACTCGGCAACTACCAGGCTGCCGCTGAAGCCCGCCGGACCCGGATCGTTACTGTCGATGGCCGGGTGCGGGCCGGCCAGCAGCAGGCGACCTTCCTGCTTCAACTGCTCCAGACGGGCGAGGTGAGCGGGGCGGGTGGCCAGACGATTTTCCAGGGAATTTTCGACGTCGGTGGCGATGATGGCGTAGAGCATCTCAGTCCTTATTTAGGGTCGAAGTGGGGAGGGAGTGAAGCATTTGCGCCACACGGCGACGGCGTTGGCGCGGATGTGGGGCATAATAACAAACATCAATCTCAACGAAAGCGCCGCCATGATTGTCGATCTGCACTGCCACAGCACCGCCTCAGATGGCGCCCTGGCGCCCGCCGTACTGGTGGCCCGGGCGCACGAACGCGGCGTGCGGCTGCTGGCGCTGACCGACCATGACACCCTCGAAGGCCTCGATGAGGCGCGCCGCGCGGCGACCGCCCTGGACATGAAGCTGATCAATGGCATCGAACTGTCCTGCACTTGGGGCGGGGCGACCATCCATGTGCTGGGGTATGCCTTCGAGCGGGAAGCTCCCGCGCTGCGCGCTGCCATCGACGCTCTGCACCATGGGCGCTGGCAGCGTGCCGAGGAAATCGACCGACGCCTGGCTGCCAAGGGCATGCCGGGCGCACTTGAAGGCGCACGTGCTGTCCAACAGGAATTGGGCGACAGTGGCAACGCGCCGGCGCGTCCACATTTTGCCGAGTTTCTGGTGCGTGCCGGCCATGTGCGGGATCGCGCCGAGGCGTTTCGCAAATGGCTGGGCTCGGGCAAGTTGGGCGACGTCAAGCAGCATTGGCCTGCGCTGGAAGAAACCGTCGCCACCTTGCGTTCGGCCAGGGCCTGGATCAGCCTGGCGCATCCGTGGCAATACGACTTTACTCGCAGTAAGCGTCGACGCCTGGTAGCCGACTTCGCGGCAGCGGGTGGCCATGCCCTGGAAGTGGTCAATGGCATGCAGCCGGCCGAACAAGTCGGTGGCCTGGCGATTCTGGCGCGCGAGTTTGGCTTGATGGCCAGCGTCGGTAGCGATTTCCATGCGCCGGGCGATTGGTCGGAGTTGGGCATGTACCGCCCGTTGCCTGATGACCTGACTGCGCTCTGGGAGCGCTTCGAACATGCACAGCCATCCGCTGTCACTTCATGAGCAGGGAGCAAGCGTGAGTCAATTTTTCCAGGTTCACCCGGAAAACCCACAAGCACGCCTGATAAAACAGGCCGTGGAAATCATTCGAGGCGGCGGCGTGGTGGTCTATCCCACCGACTCGTCCTACGCCCTTGGCTGCGCCATTGGCGACAAGAACGCGGTCGAGCGCATTCGCCGCCTGCGCCAGCTCGACGACAAGCACAATTTCACCCTGGTATGCCGCGACCTGTCGCAGATCGGCCTGTTCGCCAAGGTCGATACCACCGCCTTCCGCCTGTTGAAGAACCACACCCCTGGCCCCTACACCTTCATTCTCAACGCCACCCGCGAAGTGCCGCGCATGCTGCTGCATCCCAAGCGCCGCACCATTGGCATCCGCGTGCCCAGTCATCCCATCGCCCTGGCATTGCTGGAGCAACTGGGTGAGCCGCTGATGAGCGTCAGTCTGATCATGCCGGGCGAAGAGCTGCCGATGTCCGACCCTTACGAAATGCGCCAGATTCTCGAGCACCATGTCGAGCTGATCATCGACGGCGGTTTTGGCGGGCTGGAAGCGTCCACCGTGGTCAATCTCGCTGACGACAGCCCGGAAGTGCTGCGCGTCGGATGCGGCGACCCGACGCCGTTCGACGATCTCTGACGCCGGCTTTTCCGTTGTGGGCGCAGCTACCCTATACTCCGTGGTCTTGTCTGGATTTTGGATAGAACGGTTTGAGCCTTAACGACTCCGAACGTCGGGTGCTGTCAGGGATGCGTCCTAGCGGTCGTCTGCACCTCGGGCACTATCACGGCGTGCTGAAGAGCTGGGTCAGGTTGCAGCACGAGTACGACTGCTTCTTCTGCATCGTCGACTGGCATGCGCTGACCACCGAATACGCCGATGCCGGCCAGCTTTCCCAGCACGTCATGGACGTGGCCGTGGACTGGCTGGCCGCGGGCGTCAGCCCCAGCTCCGCGACACTGTTCGTGCAATCGCAAGTGCCGGAACACGCCGAGCTGCACCTGCTGTTGTCGATGATCTGCCCGCTCAGCTGGCTCGAGCGCGTGCCGTCCTACAAGGAACAGCAGGAGCGCCACAGCGGCAAGGACCTCTCCACCTACGGCTTTCTCGGCTATCCGCTGCTGCAGGCGGCGGACATCCTGCTGTATCGCGCCGGTCAGGTGCCGGTCGGGGCGGACCAGCTGCCGCACATCGAATTTGCCCGCGAAGTGGCGCGCCGCTTCAACCACCTGTATGGCAGCGAGCCGGATTTCGAACTCAAGGCCGAGGCCGCCATCGGCAAGCTGGGCAAGAAAGTCGGCAAGCTCTACAGCAACCTGCGCAAGGCCTACCAGGAGCAGGGCGATGCCCAGGCGCTGGAGACGGCGCGCGCCTTGCTCAAGGAGCAGACCAGCATCACCCTGGGCGATCAGGAGCGTCTGTACGGCTACCTCGAAGGTGGCGGCAAGGTGATTCTGAACGAGCCGCAGCCGCTGCTCACCGAGTTTTCCCGGGTGCCCGGCCTGGATGGGCAGAAGATGGCCAAGTCCAGCGGCAATGCGATATTTCTGCGCGACAGCAATGCCGAGATCGAGGAAAAGCTGCGGCGCATGCCCACCGACCCGGCGCGCGTGCACCGCGACGATCCGGGTGAGCCGCAGCGCTGCCCGGTCTGGTCGCTGCATCAGTTGTATTCCGGCAACGAGCAGTTGCACTGGGTCATCGACGGTTGTCGCAACGCCTCGATTGGTTGCCTCGATTGCAAGAACGCGCTGTGTTCGGCGCTGCAGGCCGAACTGGCGCCGCTGCAGCAACGCGCCTTGGATTACGAGGACAGCCCGGACCTGGTGCGCAGCATTCTTGCCGAAGGCGCCGAGCGGGCGCGTGACGAGGCGCGCAACACCCTGGCCGAAGTGCGCATGGCCATGGGCCTGAACCATCGTTGAAGGAGCAGCGGCCGATGAGTGAAACCGCCACGCCAGCCGTGGACAGCCAGGCCGGCGCCCAGCAGGAGCTGCCATTCGCCTTGGTCTACGGCGAGGCGGTTACCGAGTTGCCGCTGGATCTTTACATTCCCCCGGATGCCCTGGAAGTCTTCCTCGAAGCCTTCGAGGGGCCGCTGGATTTGCTGCTCTATCTGATTCGCAAGCAGAACATCGACATCCTCGATATTCCCGTGGCCGAGATCACCAAGCAGTACATGGGCTATGTCGAGCTGATGAAATCCGTGCGCCTGGAGCTGGCTGCGGAATACCTGGTCATGGCCGCCATGCTCGCCGAGATCAAGTCGCGCATGCTCCTGCCGCGCTCGGCCGAGGCCGAGGAAGAAGAGGACGACCCGCGCGCCGAGCTGATCCGCCGCCTGCAGGAGTACGAGCGTTTCAAGGCCGCTGCCGAAGGCATCGATGAACTGCCGCGCGTCGGCCGCGACGTGACCGTACCCAAGCTGGACGCTCCCGAGGCCCGGGCGCGCAAGCTGTTGCCGGACGTCAGCCTGGAAGAGGTGCTGCTGTCGATGGCCGAAGTGCTGCGCCGCGCCGACATGTTCGAAAGTCACCAGGTCACCCGCGAGGCACTGTCCACCCGCGAGCGTATGAGTGAAGTGCTGGAGCGCCTCAAGGGTGGGGCTTTCGTGCCTTTCGTCGAGCTCTTCGCTGCCGAGGAGGGGCGGCTCGGCGTGGTGGTGACCTTCATGGCAGTGCTCGTATTGATCAAGGAATCTTTGGTGGAGCTGGTGCAGAATGAGCCGTTTGCCGCCATTCACGTCCGAGCCCGTGCCGAATGAACCTGAACGACCCCAAAGACCTGGCCCAGTTGCTCGAAGCCTTTCTGCTGGCCTCCGGCAAGGCGCAATCGCTCGAACGTCTTTTCGAGCTTTTCGAAGAGGGCGAGCGGCCCGAGCCGGCGCAGTTCAAGGCGGCGCTGGAGATCCTACGGCAAACCTGCGAGGGCCGCGCCTTCGAGCTGAAGGAAGTAGCATCGGGCTATCGCCTGCAGATCCGCGAACGCTTCGCCCCCTGGGTCGGCCGGCTATGGGAGGAACGCCCGCAGCGCTATTCCCGTGCATTGCTGGAAACCCTGGCGCTGATCGCCTACCGCCAGCCGATCACGCGCGGCGAGATCGAGGACGTGCGTGGTGTTGCGGTCAACAGCAACATCACCAAGACACTGCTGGAACGTGAGTGGATTCGCGTGGTGGGCTATCGCGACGTACCGGGTCGCCCGGCGATGTTCGCCACCACCAAGGGCTTTCTCGATCATTTCAACCTGAAGAGTCTCGACGAACTGCCGCCGCTCGCAGCCCTGCGCGAACTGGAGCCCGAACCGGAGCTGGCGCTGGATGACGACGCCGAAGTGCCGGCAGGCTTGCAGGCGCGCGCCGACCTGGCGTTGCAGGAGGAAGGCGAGACCGCCGAGCCGCGCGAAGAAACCAGCTTCCGCAGTTTGCTGGCCGAGCTGGACGACATGGAACAAGGGCTCAAGACCGACTTCGACGACCTGCGTCTGGCCGAGGAGAGCGAGGGCGAGCCAGTCGAAAGCGAACTGGATGGCGATCAGCCGTTGCATTGACAACGTTTAAGCCGGGTATCGAATCCTTCAATCACGCTCGCTTACCCAGACCTTTATTCTTGCCTGCATCCGACCCGTCCTGGTCTAGGAGACGCAATGAGCAAGAACCCCTGCATCAAGATCTGTGAATTCGAAAAGGACATCTGCCTGGGCTGCGGCCGCAGCCGCCAGGAAATCAAGGGCTGGAAGCGCCTGGACAAGCATGAGCGCCTGGCCCTGTTGGCTCAGGCCGATATGCGCTTGCTGGCACTGGAGGCTACCGGGCGGCGCAAGGGGTAGCGGTTCAGCCGACCGCCCCGCGCTGATAGCGCCCTGGCGTAATGCCTTTCCAGCGCTTGAAGGCATGGATGAAGTTCGACAGCTCGCCATAACCCAGGCGCTCGGCGATTTCCTCCAGGCTCAGGCCACCGGCAGTTAGCAGCTCTTCGGCCAGGGCCTGGCGCACATCGTCCTGCAAGGTGCGGAAGCGGGTGCCTTCTTCGATCAGGCGCCGCCGCAGGGTACGGCTGCCCAGGTGCAGGCGCTCTGCTATGCGCTCCATATCGGCAATCTGTCCTGGCGATTGCAGCAGCAACTCGCGCACGCGCCCGGCCAGACCCTGGTGCCATTGATGACGCGCCAGCAATGCCTGGCATTGTTGCTCGCAGGCCTTGACCAGTTGTGGGTTGGCCCGCGGTAGCGGGTTGTCCAGCAACTCGGCGGCAAATCCCATTCGATTGCCCGCCGCGCCGAAGCGGGGCGTCTGGCCGAAGGCGGCGATGAAAGGCGAGAGATCGGCCGGCGCGGCCTGGCGCAGTTCCACGTCCAGCAATCGCAGCGTGCTGCCGAGCAGTTCGCGTACCACCACCAGGGCGCCGAGCATGTCGCGTTGCACGATGAAGTCATGCTGCGCCTGGGGGAGGGCGCTGTCGTCGAAGTGCAGGCTGGCGACAGCGTCATCCACGCTCAGGCTGATGCGGGTGAACGCGTAGGTCAGGCCGTGATAGCGCAGGCCCAGCTCGGCGGCCCGGCGTACCGTGGCGCTGCTGAGAATGGCGTAGCCCCAGGCGCCATAGCTGGTCACGTGGTAGCGCCGACCGGCCTGCAGACCAAGGTCTTCGACTGCGGGCAGCGCGTCGATCAGGTTGCCGATCAGCTGTAACTCGCGCCGGGCTTCGACTTCGCCGTTCGGGCTGGCCAGTTGCACGGGGCTGAGCCCCGTCTCGCGCAGGCATCTGTCCAGGCTCAGGCCGAGATCGAGGCCTAGCTGGGTCAGTAGCTGAATGCTGGTGATGCTGCGTCGTGCGGGCCAGGGTGCTGACATAGATTGTCCGAAAATCACAATACCCTGGCCGACTATGCCATAACCGGGGCGTGTCACGGCAAGTAGCATCTGCTCATCGGCATACACGGGTCGGGGAGACCACAATGAATAACAACCCCCGTACGAACGCGCCCTGGCGCGTACTGATCATCGGCAGCGGTTTTGCCGGTCTGGGCCTGGCCATGCAGTTGCGCAAGGCCGGTGACGACGACTTCCTGCTGTTGGAAAAATCTGCCGAAGTCGGCGGCACCTGGCGCGACAACAGCTACCCAGGCGCCGCCTGCGACGTGCCTTCGCACTTGTATTCGTTCTCCTTCGAGCCCAAGCACGACTGGTCGCGCAAGTTCGCGCCACAGGCGGAAATCCACGCCTATATTTTGCAATGCGTGGAGAAACACCGGTTGCGCCCGCATATCCGCCTGAACAGCGAGGTGCTCGGCGCCGAATTCGATGCCGAGCGGGGCGTCTGGCGGGTCGAACTGGCAGCAGGCGAGGTGATCGAGGCGCAGGCGCTGGTCAGCGCCTGTGGTCAGCTCAATCGGCCGGCCTACCCGAAGCTGCCTGGCCTGGAGCATTTTCGCGGCGAGGCCTTTCACTCGGCGCGCTGGCGCCATGATCTCGACCTGACCGGCAAGCGCGTGGCGGTGATCGGCACCGGCGCATCGGCGATCCAGTTCGTGCCGCAGATCCAGCCGAAGGTGGCCAGCCTGCACCTCTTCCAGCGCTCGGCCGCTTATGTGCTGGCCAAGCCTGATCGTCTCTACCGCGCCTGGGAGATCGCCCTGAAACAGCGTTTCCCTCTGTGGCAGCGCGCCGACCGGCTGCTGCAATACCTGCATCACGAGGGCCGTGCGCTGGCGTTCATCCGCTTTCCCTGGCTGATGCGCCTGTTTCGTCACAGCTTCACTCGCCATCTGCGGCGACAACTGCCCGATGCCGGCAAGCGGGCACGGTTGCAGCCGGACTATCCCATGGGCTGCAAGCGCATCCTGATCAGCAACGACTACTTCCCGGCGTTGGCGCAGGCCAATGTCGAGATCGTCGACTCGGCGATTAGCGAGGTGCGCGAACATTCTCTGGTCACCGCCGATGGTCGTGAGCATCCCTGCGAAGTGCTGATCTACGGCACCGGTTTCACTGCCACCGATTTCCTCGCGCCGATGCGTATTCGCGGCCTCGATGGTGTGGAACTGAACCAGGCCTGGAAGGACGGCGCCGAGGCCTACAAGGGTATTAGCGTCAGTGGCTTTCCCAACCTGTTCCTGCTTTATGGGCCGAACACCAACCTTGGCCACAACTCCATTCTCTATATGCTGGAGAGCCAGTACGCCTATGTGCTGGGCTGTCTGCGCGCGCTGCGCGAGCAGGGGCTGCGCTATCTCGATCTGCGCCCGGCGGTGCAACGCAACTACAACGCCAACCTGCAGCAGGCGACTCATCGAACGATATAGGAGCGGGGCTGCGACAGCTGGTACAAGACCGCTACCGGCAAAAACACCAATAACTGGCCGGGTTTCACCTTCACCTATCGACTCATGACCCGCACTCCGGAGCTTGCCGACTATGACTGCGTCCGCTGATTTCAAAGCCCCGGCCGCCGAACAGATGCTGCTGCGCGGCCTGTTGCGCGGCTTTCTGCGCCTGTTCTTTCGCGGCCTGGTGCGGCCGCCGATGCCTGTACGGCCGCAGCGCCGCATATTGCGCGTGCTCACCGCTATCACCCTGACGCCGCGCGGGATCAGCCGCAGCGCGGCGACCCTGGCCGGGCGGCGCTGCGAATGGCATCGGCCGCCTGCCAGCAGCGGCAGCGTGCTGCTCTATCTGCACGGCGGCGCCTTCATGATCGGCGGGCCGGACACCCATCGCGGCATCTGCGCCAGCCTGGCCAAGCGCGGCGTCCTGGAGGTCTGTGCGCTGGACTATCGCCTGGCGCCGGAGCATCCCTATCCTGCGGCGCGCGATGATGTGGTGGCCGCTTACCAGGCGCTGCTGGAAGCGGGCTATGGGCCGCAGCAGATCGCCATTGGTGGCGATTCGGCTGGCGGCAACCTGAGCCTGGTCGGCTGCCTGCGCATCATCGAGCTTGGCCTGCCGGCGCCAGCCGCGCTGGTGTGCTTCTCGCCGGCCACCGATTTCACTGGCGAGCACATGCAAGAGCCGCCCGCCGGCGATCCGTTGATTCACCCGCGCTGGATCGAACAGGCCGCCGAGCTCTACTGCCCGCCCGGCCTGCCGCGCAACGACCCGGGCATGTCACCACTGTTCGCCGATCTCAGCCGCTTGCCGCCGACGTTGATCCAGGTGGGCGAAGACGAGTTGCTGCTCAATGACAGCTTGCGCCTGGCCGAGCGCGCCAAGGCGGCCGGGGTGACTGTGCGTCTGGAACGCTATCCGGGGTTGTGGCACGTATTCCAGGCGCATGTCGGCGTGCTGCGCGCTGCGGATTACGCCATCGCCCGTGTGGTGGGCTTTCTCCGTGAGCGGGGCGTGTGAGGGGGCAGGCCCTCCAGCGGGCTGCTCGCGGAGCGTAGAGCCGCTCGTTCGAGCCTTGTGGTTTACGCTGGCCAATTGCCGCTGGTCGCCGGCTTTGTCACAAAGGCTTTCCATCTGACGCCAAACCCTCGTTCAGCGACTACCCTTGAAGAGACGGTTTCCGCCTGGCGCTCTGCCGGGCAGTCGTCGATACGCTTGCAGTAGACACATCGAGCACCTGCTCGATTCTCGGGGCGGCACCAACTGGAACTCTCTAAAAAGCCGTTTTTAGAGATGCCCGACAGGGGTCGCGACACCGTCCGCAGGGCGGTCGCAATGGGAAAGCGGTTTATCCATCCATAGCCTGAGAGGGGGTCGTTTATGAGCACAGCCTTCCACGAAGACTCCAGCACTTCGGTGCTGCGTCGGATGAAAGAGGGGGGATTCGACTTCGCCCAGTTTCACCCGATCGAGTTCTACGCCATCTTCCCCGACGAAGAACGGGCCAGAATGGCCGCCAGAAACTTTCGCGGCGAGTCGCTCAACGCCCAGATATCCGCCCGTGAGGACGGCGTCTGGCACCTGCAGATCAGCAAAGTGATGTACGCCACCCATGCCGGTATCGGCGAATTCGAACATGACCTGGAGTCCATCGTCGTCCCGTTGGGCGGCAAGATGGACGGCTGGGGCGTCACGCAGGAGGTGAAAGCGTCAGCCATGCGCTAGGGTGAATGCAGCGGCATTCACCAGCACAGACCATCGGCCGGTTGTCCGGCCGATGGCTTCAACCCCAGCCTATCTCGACTCGCCACTTCTTCTCGCGCAGACTGCGCGGCGGAGGTGCTCATGGCTGATGTTCTGATCCTGACTCATATCGATTATTGCCCGCCAGCCCACCTGGCGCAGGTGCTGCAGGCGCGTGGCTGCAGCTTCGACGTGCTGCGCGTCGACCTGGGCGAACTGCATGGCTACGACCTGCAGCGGCCCAAGGCGGTCGCCGTGATGGGCGGGCCGATGAGCGTCAACGACCCGCTGCCCTGGATTGCCGACGAGGTGGCTGCGCTGCAGCGCTTGATTGCGCGCGACATTCCCATCATCGGCCACTGCCTGGGCGGCCAGTTGTTGGCCAGGGCGCTCGGCGTCAGCGTGCGCCGCATGCCCTACACCGAAGCCGGTTTCCAGCTCATGCAGCGTCGCTCAGAGTCAGCCGGCAGTCCCTGGCTGGCACATTTGCCCGAGTCGTTCAGCATCTTCCAGTGGCACGGTGACACCTTCGCCATGCCGAAAGGGGCGCAGCCTCTGCTGAGCAGCCGCTGGTGCGACCACCAGGCGTTCGCCTGGGGTGACAAGGTACTGGCGCTGCAAGGGCACCCGGAAATGACCGAGGCGCTGATCCAGCGCTGGCTCGACGACTGGGCGCACCTGCTCGATGCCAGCCAGCCCAGCCAGCAGAGCATTGATGAGATGCGCGAAAACCTGAGCGAGAATGTGAGGGCGCTGAACCGTGTCGCAGAAGGTTTCTATGCGCACTGGCTGAAGCTGGCCGGACTCTGAGAGGCGTAAAGCCGCACCGGCTGGCTTAGCTCCTGTACGGTCGGCGATTCCCTGTTCTGGTTTCTACGGTCCCCAGTAATCGAAGTAGTAGATATTGCCGGGTTTGATCTCGAGATCAACCGCTGCGCCGCAACGGATGGCGCGTATCCCCGGCTTTATTTCACCAGGTTCATGGGGGCGGTGCGGCCAGGGCGCGCCGTCTACAGAAAGTGTCCCGCAGTGACCACCGTTATCGTCTTCGATGACCAGGTAGGTCTTGCCGTCGACGGAGGGCTTGTAGCGCCCTCTGAGCTCATAGGTTACCTCCGTGTCCCGGGCAGCAATGTTGATTAGCAGTGCCACCAGCGCCATGAGCAGGGCGGCGCCGAGGGTGATCAGCAGATACTTGAGTGCTCGCATCATTTGCTGCGGTTTCATAGCTCTTCAGGGATCAACACTAGTAGATCGGTCACCCCTACATCCACACCCGCCTGGTTCAGTAGCGTAGTGGCCTGACCACGGTGGTGCGTCTGATGGTTGAACAGGTGCATCAGCAGGGCGAAGAAATTCTTTCTCGCTTCCACACCTTTCATATTGCGATAGCTCAGCGGCTGATCCAGTTGCTCATCGCGAATTTCCTGCGAAAAGGCTTCGAGACAGGCATCCAGTTGTTGGCGCACCACCAGAAGTTCTCGGATATTCGCTGCCATCGGCTGATCCAGTCGTTCTGGTTTGTTCAGCGTGTCGAGTGCCGCTAGCGCCTGGTAAACGGCCGGGTGCGCAGCGAATCGCCCTAGCCAGATCCGGTCGGTCACTACCAGATGATTGAGCGTGCCGAGTATCGAGTCGAAGAACGCGCCACGTTCGGCGCTCAGAGGTTCGTCGGACAGGCTGGAAGCCGCTGTGTAGAGCCGATCGTTCATCCAGCTGTTGTAGCGCGCCATAAGGCGGATATGCTCGATTCTCTGCATGGCTTCACCTGTTGCTCACGACTTATTGGTGACTATGGCGGCTGCGCCAATTTTCACTCAGCAAACCATAGAGCGCCGAATCCGATACTTGGCCGTCGATGATCCAGCGCTGGCGCAGCAGACCTTCACGGCTGAACCCCAAGCGTTCGAGCGCGCGTCCGGAGGCGGCGTTGCTCGGGTCGATTTCCGCTTCGACGCGGTTGAGCTCCAGGGTTTCGAATCCGTGGCGCAGCAGCTCGCCGGCCGCCTCCTGAACGTACCCCTTGCCCCAGGCTGAAGATGCAATGCCAAAGCCGATTTCCGCGCGGCGTGACTCCGGGTGGTAGCTGAACAGCAGGCATTTGCCGATCAGCTCGGCGCTATTCCTGTCGACGATGGCCAGCGTCAGGCGCTGGCCGTCGTGCATGGCCTGCTGCTCTTCGCGGATGTAATCCCGTGCCACGGCCTCGCAACCCCAGGGCGGTGTATTCCAGTACTGCATGACCTGCGGATCGGAAAAAATAGCGAACAGCGCCGGAGCGTCCGCCGCTTGCAGAGGGCGCAGTACGAGACGCGGTGTCGTCAGGGTGACGGAAAGATCGGGCATCGATTTCCTCGCTTCAGAAACGTCCGTCGGCAATCGCTGGTAGCACCAGCTCGCGCACGTAACTGGCCTCGGACAGGTTCAGCAGCGTTCGCACCAGGGCCACCACATCGTGCAGCGGAATCAACCGGCCCTCACCATTTCGTGCCGCCTGCTCGACCGGTGTTTGCAAGCCATCCCGGGTATTGAGGTAGCCCAGTTGCAGGCAGGTGACGGCCAGGCGCTGATCGCGAAAGCCTTCGCGCAGGCTCTCGGCGATGCCCTTGAGGGCGAACTTGCTGGCACCGAAGGTGACTTCCGGGCGGCCACTTTGCGGTAGGGCCGAGGTGGAGCCGGTGAGGATCAGTTGTGGCTTGGCGCCGCCGAGCAGACGCGGTAGCAGGCGTTTGAGCAGCAGCAAGGTCGCGCCAATATTGACGCTGACCATCTCGAGAATCTGTGCGTCGTCGTCCTGCAGAAAGCTGTAATCATCCTCGAACGCACGAGCTTCCCAGATACCCAGGTTGTAGATGATCGCGTCCAGCTTTTGCGGTGCCTGGGTTTCGATGGCATCCACAGCTCGCAGCGGATCGCTCATATCCGCTTCGATCCACTGGATGTTCGTGGCCAGATCGGCCGGACGGCTACGGGAAATCCCGATCAGCTCATGGCTTTTTGCCAAACCCTCTACCAACGCACGGCCAAGACCTCGGCTCGCGCCGATCACCATAATGCGCATCCTGTGCCTCCTTGAATTCCTGCAGAGATTTTCCATGGCTCGGGCGAGGGCAATACTCGCCCGAGGGTGGAAAGGCTGGGACGTTAATGGGGAGCTGGCTGGCGGTCAAATAACGGTCTGCAGGCATCGTGTTTCAAGCGTTACAGATTGTCTCCATCGTCGATCCCAAGCCCTCGCCTGCACATGGCAGGGGAGGTTGCTGGCTGGTGGGGGGCTATTGACCGTCCGGCTCCGACCATACGGCAAACTCGTTGCCACCCGGTTCGACGAAGTGAAAGCGTCTGCCGCCAGGGAAGGAAAAGATCGGTTTGACGATTTCCCCACCGGCAGCCTCGACCTTGGCCAGGGTGTCTTCCAGCTTTGCGCTGTAGAACACGATCAATGCGCTGCCGCTGTCGCTGCGTGCAGACATTTCGGCGCTGAAGAAACCGCCATCCAGACCTTCGTCGGCGAAGGCGGCGTAATCGGGCCCGTAGTCGGTGAAGCGCCAGCCGAAAGCGGCCTGGAAGAAAACCTTGGTGGCTGGCAGGTTACGGGAAGGATATTCGACGTAGTTGATCTTCTCGTGTGCAGGCATGCCGGACTCCTTGGCAGTGAAAGTGTGGTTACTGGCGTGATTTGGCCAGATCGATGGCAGCTTGAATAGCCGCATGTGCTTGCGGGCTGTTCTTCCAGCAGGTGGAGCCAAGTTGACCCGCTACGGCGGTAACGATATCGCCAACGCTCGCTTTGGCCAGCTCGTGCAGCGACTCGATGCCAATCTGCTCGAGGCGCTGCAAGACGGTCGGGCCTACGCCTTTAACCTTTAGAAGGGCTTGGTGTTCTTCGGGTGGAAAGGGCATTGGATGCTTGCTAGGGGATTGAATTAAGAGGCGGGCTTTAGCCGTTGCAGTGAGCGAAGCGAACGGTTTGAGCCAGTTGTTATGAGCTCTGCGAAAGGGATAGGGGAGATTGCGAACAACTTCGCTCCTACAGGCGGCGGGGCGCGGAGAAGGCGCAGCGGCTAAGCCGCCGCGCCTTTTGTTTCAGCGGTTGAAGCGTTCAACCAGAGCGTACTGGCCATGTGCAGTGTTGGTCAGGGCTTCGCTGAGCTTGGCGGTGCTTTGCGCTTCGCCAGCGGTCTGGTCGGCCAGTTGCGCGATGGTGGTGATGTTCTGGTTGATCTCGTCGGCGACGGCGCTTTGCTCTTCCGCAGCAGCGGCGATCTGGTTGGCCATGTCGGCGATATTGGCGACCGAGTCGCTGATGCCGGACAGCGCCTGGTCGGCCTGGAGGACGCGTTCGACGCCTTCATCGGCCTGCTTGCGACCGATTTCCATGGTTAACACGGCTTCTTCGGCAGTGCGTTGCAGCTTGGCGATCAGGCCATGGATCTGTTCGGTGGATTCGGCGGTGCGCTGCGCCAGCGAGCGAACCTCGTCGGCCACCACGGCGAAGCCCCGGCCCATTTCGCCGGCACGCGCGGCTTCGATGGCGGCGTTGAGAGCGAGCAGGTTGGTCTGGTCGGCAATGCCCTTGATCACGTCGACCACGCCGCCGATTTCGTTGCTGTCCTGGGCCAGGCGGGTCACGGTTTCACCGGTATCGCCCACCGATTGCGAAAGGCGCTGGATGGCTTCGCGGGTTTCCGCGGCGATGGTGCGGCCTTCGTCGGTGAGGCGGTTGGCTTCCTGGGTGGCGATGGCCGTACGGGCAACGTTGCTGGCCACTTCCAGGGTGGTCGCAGCCATTTCGTTGACAGCGGTTGCGACCTGCTCGGTCTCCTGGCGCTGACGTTCGAGACCGTCGGAGCTGTTGTGCGCCAGCTTGTCGGCTTCACGCGCCTGCTGGGTCAGTTGTTCGGCGGTGTCCTGCAGGCGGGTGAGGCAGGTTTTCAGCCGTGCATCCTGGCTGAGCATGGCCATTTCCAGGCGCGCTTCGGCGCCGCGGCTGTCGGTGTACATCTGCGCGATCAGCGGGTCGGAGGTGGTTTGCTCGGCGATGCGCAGCAGGCGCTTGATGCCTCGGGTCTGCCAGGCGATGCCGGCCAGGCCCAGCGGGACGGAGAGCAGGGCGGCAAGGATGAAGCCCCAGTTGCTGCCCATCCAGTGGCCGATCAGGAAGCCGATCTGGCTGACCAGGATGAAGGGCATCCAGGCCTGAACCACCGGCAGCCATTGGTTGCTGGCTGGGATGGCTGATTTGCCGGCATTGATACGGCTGTACAGAACCTCGGCACGGCGTACCTGTTCGGCCGTGGGTTTGACGCGGACGGATTCGTACCCGACGACCTGGTTGTTCTCGGTCATCGGTGTGACGTAGGCGTTGACCCAGTAATGATCACCGCTTTTGCAGCGGTTCTTGACGATACCCATCCACGGGCGCCCGCTTTTCAGGGTCGTCCACATGTGGTCGAACACGGCCGACGGCACGTCCGGGTGGCGCACGATATTGTGCGGCGCACGCGTCAGCTCTTCGCGGCTGAAACCACTGATTTCGACGAAGGCGTCGTTGCAGTAGGTGATCTGCCCCTTGAGGTCGGTAGTGGATATCAGGCGTTGTTGTGCAGGAAAGGTACGCTCACGCTGAGTGACCGGCTGGTTGTTACGCATGGCAGGTGTCCGTCGTTGTAATGCCCTTGTCATCGGCCGACGAGCGGCGAAGTTGAGGGCTGAGTCCGTTTGCGCGAGTGTAAACGCTTTTTGAATGGCGTCACATTTTTGTCACGACGTTGGCCGTCCCTGGCCCGACGGGAAAAAGCGCCCTACCGGATGGAGCGGCAGGGCAGGTCCATCAGTTGGCGATCATCTGCCGGAGCACGTAGTGCAGGATGCCGCCGGCCTTGAAGTACTCGACTTCGTTGAGAGTGTCGATGCGGCACAGCACCTCGATTTCCTCGTGCTGGCCGTCTTCGCGGGTGATGATCAGCGTCAGCGGCATCTGCGGGCGCAGCTCCACGCCCTCCAGCCCTTCGATGGCCAGCACTTCCTTTCCGGTCAGTGTGAGGCTGTTGCGGTCGGTACCTGGATTGAACTGCAGCGGCAGCACACCCATGCCTACCAGGTTGGAACGGTGGATGCGCTCGAAGCTTTCCGCGATCACTGCCTTGACGCCCAGCAGGTTGGTGCCTTTGGCCGCCCAGTCGCGGCTGGAGCCGGTGCCGTACTCCTTGCCGGCGATGATCACCAACGGCGTGCCTTCGGCCTGGTAGCGCATGGCGGCGTCATAGATCGCCAGCTTCTCGCCGCTCGGCACGTGCAGGGTGTTGCCGCCTTCCTCGCCGCCGAGCATCTCGTTGCGGATGCGGATATTGGCGAAGGTGCCGCGCATCATCACTTCATGGTTGCCGCGGCGTGAGCCGTAGGAGTTGAAGTCGACGTTGTCCACGCCGTTGTCACGCAGGTAGCGCCCGGCCGGGCTGTCGGCCTTGATGTTGCCGGCTGGCGAGATATGGTCCGTGGTCACCGAGTCGCCGAGCAGGGCGAGGACGCGTGCCTGGCGAATATCGGTAATGCGGGGCGGGTCGCCGGCGATGTTCTCGAAGAACGGCGGATGCTGGATGTAGGTGGAGTCGCCCTGCCAGGCATAGGTGTCGGCCTTGGGCACGTCGATCGCCTGCCATTTCTTGTCGCCGGCGAAGACCTCGGCGTATTCCTTGCGGAACATGGCGGTGTCGACCTGGGCGATGGCCTGGGCGATCTCGCTTTGGGTCGGCCAGATGTCCTTGAGGTAGACCGGCTGGCCATCCTTGCCGGTGCCAAGGGCGTCGCGGGTCAGGTCGATTCGCACACTGCCGGCCAGCGCATAGGCGACCACCAGAGGCGGCGAGGCCAGCCAGTTGGTTTTCACCAGTGGGTGCACGCGGCCCTCGAAGTTGCGGTTACCAGAGAGCACCGAGGCGACGGTCAGGTCGGCCTGGGTGATGGCCTTCTCGATCGGCTCGCGCAGCGGGCCGGAGTTGCCGATGCAGGTGGTGCAGCCGTAGCCTACCAGGTCGAAGCCGAGTGTCTCCAGGAAGCGCGTCAGGCCGGCGGCGTCGAAGTACTCGGTGACCACCTTGGAGCCGGGCGCCAGCGAGCTCTTGACCCAGGGCTGACGCTGCAAGCCTTTCTCCACGGCCTTCTTGGCCAGCAGGCCGGCGGCCATCATCACGCTGGGGTTGGAGGTGTTGGTGCAGGAAGTGATGGCGGCGATCACCACGGCACCATCTTTCAGGCGATGGGTGCGACCTTCATCGTCATAGTCGATTTCGCCGCTCTGCTTGTCGCCGCCAACAGCGGTACCGCCGCCGCCTTCGCTGAGCATACGGCCTTCTTCCTTGGCGCTCGGTTTGAGCTGCAGGCCGACGAAGTCGTCGAAGGCCTGGCTGACCTGGCCCAGCGAGACGCGGTCCTGCGGGCGCTTCGGTCCGGCCAGGCTGGCTTCTACGCTGCCCATGTCCAGGCTCAGGCTGTCGGTGAACAGCGGCTCGGCGCCGGGTTCGCGCCACAGGCCCTGAGCCTTGCTGTAGGCCTCGACCAATTGCACGGTGGCATCCGGACGGCCGGACAGGCGCAGGTAGCCCAAAGTGATCTCGTCCACCGGGAAGAAGCCGCAGGTGGCACCGTATTCCGGGGCCATGTTGGCGATGGTAGCGCGGTCGGCCAACGGCAGGTCGGCCAAGCCGTCGCCGTAGAACTCGACGAATTTGCCTACCACGCCCTTCTTGCGCAGCATCTGGGTGACGGTGAGCACCAGGTCGGTGGCGGTGATGCCTTCCTTGAGCTTGCCGCTGAGCTTGAAGCCGATGACTTCGGGAATCAGCATCGACACCGGCTGGCCGAGCATGGCCGCTTCCGCCTCGATGCCGCCGACGCCCCAGCCGAGCACGCCGAGTCCGTTGATCATGGTGGTGTGCGAGTCGGTGCCGACCAGGGTGTCGGGGAAGGCGAGGGTGGCGCCATCCTCTTCCTTGGTCCACACGGTACGCGCCAGGTACTCGAGGTTGACCTGGTGGCAGATGCCGGTGCCCGGTGGCACCACACTGAAGTTGTCGAAGGCGTGCTGACCCCAGCGCAGGAAGGCGTAGCGCTCGCCGTTGCGCTGCATTTCCAGTTCGACGTTGTCGTGGAAGGCGCTGGAGGAGGCGTAGCGGTCGACCATCACCGAGTGGTCGATGACCAGATCCACCGGCGACAGCGGGTTGATCCGCTGCGGGTCGCCACCGGCCTTGGCCATGGCGTCGCGCATGGCGGCCAGGTCGACCACCGCCGGCACGCCGGTGAAGTCCTGCATCAGCACGCGCGCCGGGCGGTACTGGATCTCGCGGTCGGAGGCGCGCTTGTCGAGCCAGTCGACCATAGCCTGCAGGTCCTGCGGCTGTACGGTCTTGCCGTCTTCGTTGCGCAGCAGGTTTTCCAGCAGCACCTTGAGCGACTTGGGCAAGCGGTCGATGTTGCCGAGGCGTTGGGCGGCTTCGGGCAGGCTGAAATAGTGGTAGGTGGCGTCGCCGATCTTCAGTTCGCGGCGGCAGTTCAGGCTATCGAGGGAGGGCATTGCACATCTCCTTGGGCCCGCACGGTTCGGGCTGTGTCTGATGGCGGCAGACCTTCAAGCTAGTTCGGCTTGGGCGGTCTGGCTAGCGCATATCCTTTATCGGTTGCTATGCGCTGCCTGTGTTGGATGGCCGGATCTCATCGAGACGCGATGGCCAGCGGCTCCGTATCTGTGGGCAGCACATATGTAGCTGGACAGGTTTAGCGGCTCTGGGTTCCGGTCTCGGGTATCATGCGCGCCTCATGGAGACCCTTTGATGAATACCCTGTTTCTGCATTGCCGCCCCGGTTTCGAGGGAGAGGTTTGCGCCGAGATCACCGACCTCGCGGCGCGTCTGGACGTGCCCGGCTACTCCAAGGCCAAGCCCGGCAGCGCCTGCGCCGAGTTCGTCTGCAGCGAGGCGGCCGATAGTGAACGGCTGATGCGTAGCGTGCGTTTCAATCAGCTGATCTTCCCGCGGCAGTGGGCGCGCGGTGCGTTCGTCAGCCTGCCGGAAAGCGACCGTATCAGCGTGTTGCTGGAAGCCTTGGCCGACTATCCGGTGTGCGGCAGCCTGTGGCTGGAAGTGGTGGATACCAACGAGGGCAAGGAAGTCTCGACCTTCTGCAAGAAGTTCGAGGCGCCGCTGCGCAAGGCGCTGCTCAAGGCCGGCAGGCTGGTGGACGACGCCAGGAAGTCGCGCCTGCTGCTGACCTTCAAGAGCGGCCGCGAGGTCTTCGCCGGTATCGCCGAGGCGGACAACCAGGCGATGTGGCCCATGGGCATTCCGCGCCTGAAGTTCCCGCGCGAGGCGCCGAGCCGCTCGACGCTCAAGCTGGAGGAGGCCTGGCACCATTTCATCCCGCGTGAGCAGTGGGATCAGCGCCTGGCGCCCGGCATGACCGCCGTGGACCTGGGCGCCGCACCGGGCGGCTGGACCTGGCAGCTGGTCAATCGGGAGATTCGTGTGACGGCCGTGGACAACGGGCCGATGGCCGAAAGCCTGATGTATTCCGGCTTCGTCGTGCACCAGCGCGCCGATGGTTTCACCTTTCGCCCGCGCCATCCGGTGCACTGGATGGTCTGCGATATCGTCGAGAAGCCGGCGCGCACGGCGGCGATGATCGAGACCTGGCTGGGCGAAGGGCTGTGTCGCGAGGCGGTGGTCAATCTCAAACTGCCTATGAAGCAGCGCTACGCCGAGGTGCGGCGCCTGCTCGATCGCATCGAGTCGGGGCTGGTCGAGCGCGGCCTCAAGGTCAGCATCGGTTGCAAGCAGCTGTATCACGACCGCGAGGAAGTGACCTGTCACCTGCGTCGACACGGCAGGTGACGAACTGAACCCGGCATGCGCGCTGGCTGTGCGCAGGTGACCTTTAGATCAGCTTTGCGCGACAATGCGCGCCTGCCTGTGGAGCCCTTTATGTCCGAAGCCCTGACCCTCAACCACGATGACCTGCTCGATGCCAGTGGCCTGAATTGCCCTGAGCCGGTGATGATGCTGCACAACAAGGTGCGCGACCTGTCGCCGGGCGGCTTGCTCAAGGTGATCGCCACCGATCCCTCGACCCGCCGTGACATTCCCAAGTTCTGCGTGTTCCTCGGCCATGAACTGCTCGGCCAGGCCGAGGAAGACGGCACCTATTTGTACTGGATTCGCAAGAAGGCCGATTAGGCTGCGTCCGTAAATTTAAGCCGTAGGGCGGGTGCAACCCGCCTAGTCGCGGCTGGCGGGTTTCACCCGCCCTACCTGAGCGTGCGCTAGCTCGCGCTATTCCAACCCGCCTGTCCTGGCGCCAGGCCGCAGCTGTTCAGCAGCGTCTGCCAGGCCTTGACGTGGCGTGCCGTGGCCATACGGAAATCCTGCCATAACGAACCCTGCTCGCCCGCCAATCGCTGCAGATGCTCGCGGGTGGCTGGCGGAATGCCGTCGATACGCTGCAATTGCAGCAGCGCCGCCTGCCACTGCTGGCCGCGCTGGTCGACCTGTGCCAGATAAGGCTGCAGGCCGCCGGCGTAGAACTTGACGAAGATGTTCTGCAGGATGCGCCCGCGCGGCGTCGCCTGGCCCAGTGGGCACAGCGGGCGGCCATGTTGGCGTTGCTCCAGCATTTCGCTGCCGGCGTCGAGGGTGTGGCGCAGGCTGGCCAGGCTGGTGATCAACTGGCCGCCCTGTTCGCTGGCGTATAGGGCGAAGAACAGCGGCTCCAGCTCCTTGGCACTCGGCGGTAGCTGGCCCGGCAGGCCGGAGCCGATGCGGCCCAGCCGCTGCAGTGCGTCCAGGGCGGCACTGTCTTCCTGAGTGTCGACCGGCAATGCCTGGTCGGCAAAACGCAGGTAGTTCTCGAACTCCGGGCTACCGTTCAGGGCATTCCAGAACACTGCTGGCAGTTGCTGGCGCTTGTCGCTGGCCAGGCGCTGCAGAGTGGCCTTGAGGCTGGAGTCGTCCTGCAGATGCGGCAGGTAGTCATCGATGGCGCGCAGCAGGTCGCCTTCGTAGCCAAGCCGCTGGCTGGGCATCAACTGCTTGCCCAGGCTGCTGTTGCGCTGGCTGATCAACTGCTGCAGGTGCGGGCAGCGCCGCGCGTCGATCACCAGATCGAGCAGGCCGATACGCAGCTCGGGAATTTCCGCAAGCCGCTCGCGCCGTGCCGGCAGGCGGTACTGGCTGACGCTGCGGCTGTCGAAGGCGTTGACGTCAGCAGCATCGAGCGAACGCTGCAGGCGCTGGAGGTAGTCGCTCTGCATGGCCAGGCCGTCGTTGGCCGGGCCGCATGCAGCGAGCAGAAGCAAGCAGAGGAGCAGGACTGGTCGAATCATGCGCTCAGTCTAGAGCTGATCTTCTGCCTATCCAATGGCTCAGGCGGCCCGGCGAATGCGCTTACGCGCGCTGCGCGCCAGGCGCACGATGAGCATCGCTGCGGCGCAGGTCAGGCCCACCACCAAACCTTGCCACAGGCCGCTGGGGCCGCTCGGTTCGCCGAACAGGTCGGACAGCCCCAGCGCATACCCCACCGGCAGGCCGATGCCCCAGTAGGCGAACAGGGTCAGCAACATGGTGATGCGCGTGTCCTGATAGCCACGCAGTGCGCCGGCTGCAGTGACTTGAATGGCGTCGGAGAACTGGAACAGCGCCGCATAGACGATGAGTGTCGCGGCCACGGCGATTACCGCTTTGTCCGGCGTGTAGATCTGCGCGATCTGCTCGCGCAGCAGGAACATCAGGCTGGCCGATAAACAGGCGTAACCCAGCGCTGCGCCCATGCTTACCCCGGCGGCGAAACGCGCTTCACGCGGCTGGCCGCGGCCCAGTGCCTGGCCGACGCGCACCGTGGCGGCCATGCCCAGCGAGTAGGGGATCATGAACACCATGGAGCTGAAATTCAGAGCGATCTGATGCCCGGCCACCACGGTGGCGCCGAGCCCGCCGATCAGCAGGGCGATCACTGCGAAGATGCTCGCTTCAGCGAACACTGCGATGCCAATCGGCACGCCGATGCTCAGCAGGCGTCTGATCACCGTCCACTGTGGCCATTCGAAATGAGCGAACAGGGCGCTGGCGCGGTAGTAGGGCGCCCATCTCACCCAGACCAGCATGCCGACCAGCATGAAGCCCATCACCAGCGCGGTCGCCCAGCCGCAGCCCACGCCGCCCATAGCCGGCAAGCCGAACTTGCCGTAGATGAAGATGTAGTTGGCCGGGATATTGAGCAGCAGGCCGAGGATGCCCAGTACCATGGCTGGGCGGGTATGGCCCAGGCCATCACTGCAACAGCGCAGCACGTGATACAGCGCCACCGCCGGAAAACCGCAGGCCACGGCGCGCAGGTAGCCCATGGCCGGGGCGATCAGCGCCGGGTCGACGTTCATGGTGCGCAGGATGAACTCGGCGTTCCACAAAAGCGTCGCTGCGCTGCCGCCCACGGCCAGCGCCAGCCAGAGTGCCTGGCGCACCAGCGGGCCGATGGCTGCTTCCTCGCCGGCGCCGAAGCGCTCCGCCACCTTGGGCGTGGTGGCCAGCAGGATGCCGGTCATCAGCAGGAACACCGGCACCCAGATCGAGTTGCCCAGCGCCACGGCGGCCAGGTCCTGCGGGCTGACGCGCCCGGCCATCAGCGTGTCGACGAAGCCCATGGCGGTGTGCGCCAGCTGGGCGATGATGATGGGCGTGGCCAGGATGAGCAGGCTGCGCAGTTCCGTGCGCACGCGGCCAAGGCGGGTGTCGGTGGACATTTCGACTCTTCGGAATAACAGGAAACCGCGTAGTCTACGCCTTGACGCAGCGGTCAGGAAAGTATGGCGTGAGGCTCTGCCGGGCGCCTCGCGGGGCGACGCTGGCGGCCGCGCTGGCATAGAATGGCGGCCTGCCCGATGGAGCCCGCCATGCACATAGTCGCCGACGAAAACATTCCCCTGCTCGATGAATTCTTCGCTGCGTTCGGCAGCATCCGCCGCCTGCCTGGGCGCGGCATCACGGCGGCCGATGTGCGCGATGCCGACCTGCTGCTGGTGCGCTCGGTGACTCAAGTGAATCGTGCGCTGCTCGAAGGCAGCCGGGTCCGCTTCGTCGGTACCTGTACTATCGGTACCGACCATCTTGATCTCGATTACTTCGCCGAAGCCGGCATCGCCTGGAGCAGCGCACCGGGCTGCAACGCCCGCGGCGTGGTGGATTACGTGCTGGGCAGCGTGCTGACCCTGGCCGAGCGCGAGGGCGTCGACCCCGCTGCGCGCGTCTATGGGGTGGTGGGCGCGGGGCAGGTCGGTGGGCGTCTGGTCGAGCTGTTGCGCGGTCTTGGCTGGCAGGTGCGGGTGTGCGACCCGCCGCGCCAGGCTGCCGAGGGCGGCGAATTCGTCGGCCTGGAGCGGATCATCGACGAATGCGACGTGATCAGCCTGCACACGCCGCTGGATGCTTCGACGCATCATCTGCTCGATGCGACTTGCCTGGCGACATTGAAGTCGGGAACCTGGCTGATCAATGCCAGCCGCGGTGCGGTGGTGGACAACGCGGCGTTGCGCCTCCTACTGCCGCAGCGCCCCGATCTGAAGGCGGTGCTCGACGTCTGGGAAGGCGAGCCGCTGGTCGACGTCGAACTGGCCGCCCTGTGCCAGCTGGCGACGCCGCATATCGCCGGTTACAGCCTGGACGGCAAGCTGCGTGGCACGGCGCAAATCTATCAGGCTTGCTGCCGTGTGCTGGGCATACCTGAGCAGGTGAGCCTGGCCGAGCTGCTGCCGGCACCCTGGCTCCGCGAGCTGAGCATCGACGGCAACGCCGACCCAGCCTGGGTCCTGGCCAGCCTGTGTCGTGCGGTCTACGACCCTCGCCGCGACGATGCGGATTTTCGCCGCAGCCTGGTGGGCGATGCCGATACCCGTCGCGCCGGCTTCGACCGCTTGCGCAAGCACTACCCGATGCGTCGCGAGATCGATGGCCTGCACGTACGCATTCAGGGCGATGCAGCACCACTGACCGCGCTGGTACGAGCCCTGGGCGCTACCGTTTCGTAGGGTGGATTAGCCACTTGTCACGGTTGTTGATCAGCTCGCTATGCTGGGTGTGGCGTAACCCACCATCGGCGCAACGCGATAGATCGCCTGGTGGGTTACGCGGCGCGCCGAGTTCATCTGCGCTTGGCAGTCCGGCATTCGGCGCCGCTAACCCACCCTACGGGATAGCGTGTATCCCTCTATCTTTGTACGCATCGACGCCATCGTCTTGTGGGTTAGCCACTTATCTCGGTTGTCGATCAGCTCGCTATGCCGGGCGTGGCGTAACCCACCATTGGCGCAACGCGCTACATCGCCTGGTGGGGTTACGCGGCGCGCAGGGTTCATCTGTGGCAGCAAGATCGATGCGCGGCGCCATTAACCCGCCCTACGGATAGTGCGATATCTGCATGCCTTATCTTGCAGCAAATTAAATTGCATGCAATTTAATTGCTCGCTATTTTGTCCATCACTTTCAGCCCATCAGGACGATTCCCCATGAGCAATGCACTTTTCGATATTCCAGTCACGACCATCAAGGGCGAGCAGAAGACCCTGGCCGACTTCGGCGGCAAGGCCGTGCTGGTGGTCAACACCGCCAGCAAGTGTGGTTTCACTCCGCAGTACAAGGGTCTGGAAAGCGTCTGGCAGCAATACAAGGACAAGGGCCTTGTGGTGCTGGGCTTTCCCTGCAACCAGTTCGGTAAGCAGGAGCCGGGTGACGAGGGCGCCATCTCCGAATTCTGCGAGCTGAATTTCGGCGTCAGCTTCCCGCTGTTCAAGAAGGTGGACGTCAACGGCGCCGACGCCCATCCGCTGTTCGTGCAGTTGAAAAAGCGCGCGCCCGGCCTGCTGGGTAGTCAGGGCATCAAGTGGAACTTCACCAAGTTCCTGATTGGCAAGGATGGCCAGGTGGTCAAGCGCTTCGCCCCGACCACCAAGCCGGAAGAACTGAGCAGCGAGATCGAAGCGCTGCTGAAATGACCGCTTTCGATACCGCCGGGCTGCAGTTGGACAACCAGCTGTGCTTCAAGCTTTACGCCGCCTCGCGCGCCGTGATTCGCGCCTACAAGCCGATGCTCGATGCCCTTGGCCTGACCTACCCGCAGTACCTGGCGATGCTGGTGCTGTGGGAGTGGCAGGAACATGCGCCCGAGCAGCCGACGCTCAAGGCGCTCGGGCAACGTCTGCAGCTGGACTCTGGAACCCTGACGCCGCTGCTCAAGCGTCTGGAGCAGATGGGCCTGGTGCAGCGCCGTCGTGCGCAGGCGGACGAGCGAGAGGTGCATCTGGCGCTGAGCGAGACCGGCAGGGCGCTGCAGACGCAGGTCCTGCCGCTCAAGGCGCAGTTGCTTTGCCAGTTCGCTGATCAGGACCTGCTGGAGATGGAAGGGCTGCGTCGCAGCCTGGATCGTTTGCTGGCGCGGCTCAGCGAGTGACGTCGCTGGGCAGCCAGGTGTCGAGCATGGCGGCCAGTTCTTCACGACGGAAGGGTTTGGCCAGGTAGTCGTTCATGCCGGCGGCGCGGCAGCGTTCGCGCTCGTCGGACAGCGCATTGGCCGTCAGGGCGACGATGGGCAGTTCCGGCCAGCGGCCATTGCTGCGGATGCGCCGGCTGGCCTCGTAGCCGTCCATTACCGGCATGTTGCAGTCCATCAGGATCAGGTCGACGGGCTGTTGCTCCAGCATTTCCAAAGCTTCACCGCCGTGGCCGGCGACCAGCACCTGATAGCCGAGCTTGGCCAGCATGCCCTTGGCGACCATCTGGTTCACCGGATTGTCTTCGACCAGCAGCACGCGCGCCGCGCTTTGCCGACGAGGCTGCGCCTGGGCGTCGTTACCCAGCTCGCCGTCGTCGCTCTGCAGGATGTGCCGCAGCATCTGCAACAACCCGTTGCGCGCCAGGGGGCGGGCAATCTGCAGCAGCGGCATGAGACGTTGTGCCTGGTCATGCGGCAGGAAATTGCCGTACGCGGTGACCAGCAGCACCGGCGTGTTGATCGTCGGGCGAAGGCTCAGCAGGCACTCGGGGCAATCGCTGATCAGCAGGTCGGCGTCCACACCGAGCAGGCTGGCATCGGTGTCCAGGCGCTGGTAGCTCAGGCCCCAGGTGGGCAGCCATTGGCTGAGCATTTGTTGCAGGCCGCTGCTGGCCGGCGTCATGGCTACGATGCGGCCCTGCAGTGAGGGCTGCATGGCGGCTTGGGCATGAGCCGGCAGCGGCAGCTCGGCGCAGAACTCGCTGCCGAAGCCTTCCTTCGATTGCAGGGTCAGCTTGCCGTGCATCGCCTGGCAAAGACGCCGTGTCAGCGCCAGGCCCAGCCCGGTGCCGCCGTACTCGCGGGTAATGCCCACTTCGGCCTGGGCGAAGGGCTGGAAGATGCGCGCCTGGGCGTCTGCGGCGATGCCGATGCCGGTATCGCGCACGCGAATGCTGATGCCGTCCGCGCTGCTGGCGACGATCAGGTCGACACGGCCGAAACGGGTGAACTTGAGGGCATTGGACAGCAGGTTGCTGACGATCTGGCGTACCCGCGTCGGATCGCCCAGCACCTGCGCCGGCAGTGCCGGATCGATCAGGCAGGTCAGCTCCACGGCGCTGGCGGCGTTCTGCGACAGCAGGCTGGCGGTTTCCTCGGCCAGGGCGCCGAGGTCGAAGGGGATTTCTTCCAGCTCCAGCTGGCCGGCTTCGAATTTCGACAGATCGAGGATGTCGTTGAGCAGTTCCACCAGCACCTTGCCGGAGTCATGGGCGATGCCCAACTGCTGACGTTGTTCGGGGCTGAGCGGACCGTCCAGCGCCAACGCCAGCATGCCCAGCAGGCCGTTGAGTGGTGTGCGGATCTCGTGGCTCATATTGGCCAGGAAGGCCGAGCGTGCCTGCGCCATGTTCAGCGCGGTGGTGCGCGCCATCTCTAGTTCGCTGTTGGATTGGCTGAGGCGGGCGTTGGTGGCCTTGAGCTCGGCGGTGCGCGCCGAGACGATGTTTTCCAGCTCGCCGAGGTATTGGGTCAGCCGGTCTTCGGCGTTGCGTCGTTGCTCGATTTCCTGGGCAATGCTCGATAGCTGGCGGTTGGTGACTTCGACCAGGATGCCGATCTCGTCGCGCTCATGGCCCTTGGGGCAAGGTACGGGGCGATGATGCGGATCCTGCGGGTTGCGTTGGCTGAGTGCGCGAATCACGCCGGTCAGCGGCTTGGTCAGCATGAAATAGAACATCACCAGCAGGATCAGCGACAGCAACAGGCTGCGTGCGAAGCCGGTGAGCAGGGTGAGCAGCGAGCGTCGCAGAAAGTGGCTGCCGAAAGCGTAGGTATCGATCTCCAGGCGCAGGAAACCCAGCGGCTCATGGGGCGCATGGGAGACGAACAGCGGGTCCTGGAATGCGCGCTCGGCGCCGAACAGGCTGTCGCTCATGAAACGGTAACGGCTCTCGCTACGCGGACGACTGACGCTGGCCAGCACCAGGCCGCTGTTGTCGATCAGCTCGGCGCGGGTCACCGCTGGCGAGCGCAGCAGGCCGAGTACCAGCTCCTGAGCCAGTTCCGCATCGATGTTGTAGGCGATACGGGCGGCGGGGTTGTGGCTGATTTCCAGCAGTGCGCGAATCTCGCGGTTGATGGAGGCCTCTTCGCTGGCATAATCGATCGCCACCTGGGTGACGCTCAGCAGCGTGCCAAGGATAAACGCCACCAGCACGGTCAAGCCGGCCTGTTTGAATGACAGGCGATTGGTGAGCGAAATATCCATAAATGCGTGCGTAGTCTCTGATCCTTGGCGCCTGCCAAGCATAGCTGATAGCGACCCTGTACCGGCAGAGCCTGCAACGTGCGGCTCTGCGCAAAAGGAGTAGTAGACCGTGGATTCCCGATTGCTGGATTTTCTCGCCCGCGCCGAGCAGGTGCTGGAGCGTCTCGAGCCTTTGCTGCCTGCGCTGCGCCCGCAGGTCGACTGGAACGCATGCGTGGCCGCGCGCTGGGTGCGCGATGGCCGCAGCGGCTACCTGATGCCGCTGGAGGTCAGCCTCGACCTGTCGCTGAGCGACCTGCTGGGTGTGGACGCCCAGCGCGAGCAGCTGGCGCGCAATACCCGTCAGTTCGTCAGCGGCATGCCGGCCAACCATGCGCTGCTCTGGGGGGCGCGCGGTACCGGCAAATCCTATTTGGTGCGTGCGCTGCTTGCTGAGCACGCCAGGGCTGGTCTGCGCCTGATCGAGATCGAACGCGATCATCTGGCCGACCTGCCGCGTGTCGTGGAGCTGCTGGCCGGTTTGCCGCAGCGCTTCGTGCTGTTCTGCGACGACCTGTCATTCGAGGCGGGCGAGGGCGACTACCGGGTGCTCAAGAGTGTGCTCGACGGTTCGCTGGAACAGGCGCCGGACAACGTGCTGCTCTATGCGACCTCCAACCGGCGCCACCTGGTGCCCGAGCGGCAGAGTGACAACGAGAATTGGAAGATGGTCGACGGCGAACTGCACCCCAATGAGGCGGTGGAGGACAAGATCGCATTGTCCGATCGATTCGGTCTGTGGCTGTCGTTTTATCCTTTCAGCCAGGATCACTTCCTGATCGTCGTGCGTCACTGGGTGGACGTGCAGGCGCGCCAGGTGGGGCTGAACTGGAGCTGGGACGAGGCGCTGGAGAAAGCGGCCATTCGCTGGGCGCTGGGACGCGGTAACCGTAATGGGCGCTGCGCCTATCAATTCGCCCGCCACTGGGTCGGGCTGCAACTGCTGGAGCAACAGGCATGATCGATCTTTCCCAGGCCGGGGCTGACCTCAACGGTTATCCGCTACTGAGTGCGCAACTGCAGGCGCTGCTGTCCGGTGAACGTGACTTCATCGCCAACGCCGCACAGTTCTCCGCCTTTCTGTTTCACGAACTGGCCGACCTCAACTGGGCCGGCTTCTATCTGGTCAAGGATGGCGAACTGGTGCTTGGCCCGTTCCAGGGCAAGGTAGCCTGCGTGCGCATCGCTTTCGGTCGCGGCGTGTGCGGAGCGGCTGCGGCGAGTTTGCAGACGCAGCGAGTCGAGGACGTGCATGCCTTCGCCGGACATATCGCCTGCGACAGTGCGTCGAACAGCGAATTGGTGGTGCCCCTGGTCAAGGACGGCCGCCTGATCGGCGTGCTGGATCTGGACAGCCCGTCGGTAGGGCGTTTCACCGAAGTGGATCAGGCCGGTATCGAAGCGCTGGTGGCGATCTTCCTGGCCGCCAGCGACTGCTGATTCGCAAGGCCATTATGTGCGCCGGCCGTTTGTGCTGATCCCGCTAACGGTCGGTGCCTTTGCTGTTAACGCTTGGCGCCGATCTTCTCCAGCGTGCGCAGCTCGCGTGGCAGCAGGTGCTGCATGGAGGCGCTGGCCTTGACTCGCTGAAAGTGCGCGGTCAGGTTTGGCCAGCGTGTAGCATCCAGTACCTCGTCGCCGTGCTCCATGTTGATCAGCTGGCAGGCCAGTGCCAGATCAGCCATCGACAGGTGCTCGCCGAGGAAATAGGGGGCATCGCCCAGCGTGGCTTCGAAGTAATCGAAGTGATTCGGCAGTTTGTCCCGGAGCGCCTGCTGCACCTTTTCCTCGTCGCAGGGCTGGCCCATGGTGGCTTTCAGCACGCGGTTGCGGAACACGGTGAAGGTGCACAGTGGTGCCAACTCGTAATCGGCGTATTTTTCCAACCAGCGCACCTTGGCGCGTTGCTCGGCATCGGCGCCATACAGCGGCTTGTGCTCGGGGTAATGTTCTTCCAGGTACTGGCAGATGACGCTGGAGTCCGCCAGCGTGAGGTCGCCGTCGCGAAAGGCAGGAATTCGCCCCAACGGGTTGAGTTCGCGAAACCAGTCCGGCTGGCCGAAGGGCATGACTACTTCGAGTTCGTAATCCAGGCCCTTCTCGATCAGGCACAGACAGACTTTACGGACGAACGGGGAGAGTGGCGCACCGTAAACGGTCATGCTCATTGCAGCTCCTAATCTTCGGTCAGCGTATTGGGCTGAGCGAAGGCGAACGTTGCCCTGCCGCCGCTCAGTCGTAGATGTTCTTCTTCTTCCAGCCGTCGTCTTCCAGGTCTTTCAGACCCTCGGTCAACTCGCTCGGTTCTTGCGCTGCGGGTGCATTATTGTTGAGGACCATTGCATTGGCGCGCGCCAACTGCTCCTCGAAGCGTTTGAGTTGCGCCTGGTAAGGCGCAGGTTCGGGTTGCTTGCGCAGGTACTGCACGCCGCGCTCGAAGGCCAGGCGCGCCTGGCCAGGCTGGTTCTGCTGCATTGCCGTCTGGCCAAGGGTGCTGAAGAACTCGATATGCACCAGCACCAGCATTTGGCGAATCTGCTTGAGCCAATGCTTGCCTTCGCTGACGGGCAGCAGGCCGCCCTGTACCGAGCCGGTGATCAACGCATGGAGATTTTCCAGAAGGAAACGTATGTCCTTGGCCTTGGCTTCGTTGGTGACGGGCTGAGGCGGGTTCTGCACCGCGATGGATTCGCCCTTGGCGATCTCGGTCTTCAGGGTGGCGATATCGTTCTGCAACGCGGCGTTTTGCTTATCCAGCGGCAGCAGGCGTTCGCTGACCTGGAGCTGTAGCTGGCTGAGCAGCAGCTTCAATTGCGGCGTCATCAACTGACCGGGCATGCGTTCGGAGATATCCTGGCAGCGACGAATGCGGTCGAGCAGGTCGGCGCGCTGGCGGGCTTTCTCCAGCTTGCTGTTCTCGACGGCATGGTTGATGTAGGCAATTACCATCAGCAGGGCGATGCCGCCGACTATCAGCATGGTTATCACGAGTGCGGACACTGCTTGGGACCTCTCGAGAATCAACTTTTCGACCGAGTGTAGTGGCTTGGTCGCATCGCTCCTAGTGTCATGTCAATTTATGGGCTGAAGTCTTTGATTTTAAAAATTTTTTAGAGAGTGGTTGACGACCTCTCAAAGCCTCCATAGAATGCGCGCCACTTCCAGCGCAAAGCCTAAAGCGAAGCGAAGGAAGCCGGAAAGTTGCTTGATGTTCCGGGGTGTGTCCCCTTCGTCTAGTGGCCTAGGACACCGCCCTTTCACGGCGGTAACAGGGGTTCGAGTCCCCTAGGGGACGCCACTTTCAAGCTGTAATGCGGGAATAGCTCAGTTGGTAGAGCACGACCTTGCCAAGGTCGGGGTCGCGAGTTCGAGTCTCGTTTCCCGCTCCAAATTTCGAAATACTGCTTCGGCAGGGTTTCAAACGAAGTTCCAGGTCCCCTTCGTCTAGTGGCCTAGGACACCGCCCTTTCACGGCGGTAACAGGGGTTCGAGTCCCCTAGGGGACGCCACTTCAAGTTGTACTGCGGGAATAGCTCAGTTGGTAGAGCACGACCTTGCCAAGGTCGGGGTCGCGAGTTCGAGTCTCGTTTCCCGCTCCAAATAAACGAAAACGCCGCTCATCTGAGCGGCGTTTTCGTTTCTGTCGTTTGCAAAGGCAAATCTAAAGGCCCGCCGGTTTACCGTGCGGGCCTTCGTCTATTGGCCGATCAGTGCTTGGCGCCGTCGGTGGGTAGGGCCAGCAACTGTTTTTCCTGGTTCCAGTCGAACGGCTCGTCGTTCTCTTCGGCCTCGAAGCGACGCTCGTCGAGGGCCTGGTACAGGGCGATCTCTTCGTCCGGCATGAAGTGCAGGCAATCGCCGCCAAAGAACCACAGCAGGTCGCGCGGTACTAGATGGGCGATCTGCGGGTAGCGATGGAATACCTGGCTGATCAGGTCCTGGCCCAGATACTGGCTGGATACCGGATCACGCGGCAGTTCTGCGAGCAGCTCGTCGTAGCGCTCGAGGAACAGGGCATGGCTGTCGTCGAGCACCTGTTCGGCTTCGCCCAGGGCGACGAGAATGCCGCGCAGGTGGGTGAGCAGGGCGAGGTGGTGTTCCAGATGGCTGGCCATGGTGCAGTGTCCTGAAGGTAAAACGGGCGCAGGAGTATAGAGTTCCTGGCGCCCGCTGTCCTGCATAGCTGGCCTTCGTGGCAGGGGCTTTCGGCTCGGGCATCCTGCTTCGCTCTACCTCCTGCATCCCTGCAGTCGTAGCCGCGAGCTTCTTGAGTCGCGGTAAAGCCCCTCCCACCAGGCGTTTGCCTCAGCGCACCTTGCCACTTGCCAGCGTGAGCTCTTCCTTGGCGAAGTCATCGACATCGATCACCCGGCGGCGCGCCGCTTCGGCTGCTTGCAGGTGCTGGCCCTGCTCTGCGTCGAGAATGCCGGCAGCGATCGCCGCTGCGATGGCGTCCTGGCCCGGTGCCGGTTGCAGACTGCCGTCCTTGAGCGCCTGGTGCAGGCGCTTGCGTGCATCGTGGCTGGCCTGTACCAGGTTCAGCGCATGCTGGAGGGCGCCGACCGAATCCTGATCGGCTTGTGGGCGGTAGCAGCCTTCGAGCACCGATTCCAGTGCCGGGTCGCCAGCCTGGCGGCCGATGATCGCGGCCACTTCGGCGTCCAGCTCATCGCTCGGCCCCTGGTGACGACGGCCCAGCGGGAACACCAGCACCTTGAGCAGGCAACCGAACAGGCGGTTGGGGAAGTTGCTTAGCAGGTCATCGAGTGCCTGCTCGGCATGATAGAGGTTTTCCTCCATGGCCCAGCACAGCATCGGCCTGACGGATTCCTGGTAGTCCAGGTCGTGGTAGCGCTTGAGCGCCGCCGAGCCCAGGTAAAGGTGGCTGAGCACGTCACCCAGGCGCGCAGACAGGCGCTCGCGACGCTTCAGGTCACCGCCGAGCAGCATCATGCTGCTGTCGGCGCACAGGGCGAAGGCAGCGGCCAGGCGGTTGAGGGCGCGGTAGTAGGGCTGGCTGAGGTCGTCACCCGGCACGGTGCCCAGGCGGTTCAGGGTCAGGCCGAGAAGGAAGCTGCTAGCCGCGTTGCTGACGGCGAAACCGATATGGCTCATCAGCAGCGAGTCGAACTCGACCTGCGCCTGATCCTTGTCCTCGCGGTCGGCCAGGGCCATTTCCCTGAGCACGTACGGATGGCAGCGGATGGCGCCCTGGCCGAAGATCATCAGGTTGCGCGAGAGGATGTTGGCGCCCTCGACGGTGATGAAGATCGGCGCGCCCTGCCAGGAACGGGCCAGGTAGTTGTTCGGGCCCATGATGATGCCCTTGCCGCCGTGCACGTCCATGGCGTGGGTGATGCACTCGCGACCGCGTTCGGTCAGGTGGTACTTGAGCACCGCCGACAGCACCGAGGGCTTCTCGCCGAGGTCGACGGCATTGGCGGTGAGGATGCGCGCGCTGTCCATCAGCCATGCGTTGCCGCCGATGCGTGCCAGTGCTTCCTGGATGCCTTCGAATGCGGCCAGCGGCACGTTGAACTGCTCACGCAGCTGTGCGTACTGGCCGGTGGCGAGGCTGGTGAATTTGGCCGCGCCGGTGCCGACGGCGGGCAGCGAGATGGAGCGACCGACCGAAAGGCAGTTCATCAACATCATCCAGCCCTTGCCAAGGTAATCCGGCCCGCCGATCAGGTAGTCGAGGGGAATGAACACGTCCTTGCCCGAGTTCGGCCCGTTCATGAAGGCAGCGCCCAGTGGCAGGTGGCGACGACCAATCTCCACGCCGGGTGTGTCGGTAGGGATCAGCGCCAGGCTGATGCCCAGGTCTTCCTTGTCGCCCAGCAGGTGATCCGGGTCGTAGGCCTTGAAGGCCACGCCGAGCAGGGTGGCCACCGGGCCGAGGGTGATGTAGCGCTTCTCCCAGTTCAGGCGCAGGCCGATCACTTCCTCGCCGTTGTGCTGGCCCTTGCAGATGACGCCGGTGTCCGGCATGGCGCCTGCGTCGGAGCCGGCCAGCGGGCCGGTGAGGGCGAAGCAGGGGATGTCCTCGCCGCGTGCCAGGCGTGGCAGGTAATGATTGCGCTGCTCTTCGGTGCCGTAGTGCAGCAGCAGCTCGGCCGGGCCGAGAGAGTTGGGCACCATCACGGTGGAGGCCAGGTCGCCGCTGCGTGTGGCCAGCTTCATCGCCACCTGCGAGTGGGCGTAGGCAGAGAAGCCCTTGCCGCCATACTCCTTGGGAATGATCAGGGCGAAGAAGCCGTGTTGCTTGATGTGCTCCCAGGCTTTCTCCGGCAGGTCCATCTCCTGGCCGACCTGCCAGTCGCTGATCATCGCGCAGAGTTCTTCGGTGGGGCCGTCGATGAAGGCCTGTTCCTCTTCGGTCAGCCTGGCCTTGGGGTAGGCCAGCAGCTTGTCCCAATCCGGTTTGCCACTGAACAGCTCACCATCCCACCACACGGTGCCGGCTTCGATGGCGTCGCGTTCGGTGGCCGACATCGGCGGTAACACGCGCTGGAACCAGGCGAACATCGGGCCGGTGAACAACTGCCGGCGCAGATCACCAAGCAGGATGAAGGCAGCGACTGCGCCTGTGATGATCCATAGCAGCAGTTGCAGCCAGCCAGGTACTGGGCTGAACAGGGCCATGGCCACCAGGTAGGCCGCGGTGATGCCGAGGGCGGGGCGGGCGGCGGTACGACTATGGGCCAGGTAGATGACCCCGAACAGCAGCACCAGCAACCAGATGACGAGCATGTGCATTCCTCCATGATTCGAGCGGGCGACGCCCCGAGCATAGCCATAAATGGCGAGAGGGGCGGTGAGCTTGGCCGGATCGTCGTGAGCATCGCGCAATCGGCGGATTAGACTGAAGCGAACTTCAGGAGCCCCGTCATGCAGATCTATCTTCGCCCCGGCCGCTTCATTGACAGTGACCATCCATTGGTAGTCGAGTTCGCCGAACGTTGGCGTGGCGCCTCACGAGAACCAATCAGTCAGGCCGTGGCCCTGTATCTGGCGGTGCGTGACGAGATTCGTTACAACCCCTATGCCTTCAGCCTCGATGCGCAGACGCTGAAGGCCAGCCACGCGCTGACGGCCGGGGAGTCTTACTGCGTGCCCAAAGCCAATCTGCTCGCGGCATGCGCAAGGTATTGCGGCATTCCCGCGCGTATCGGCCTGGCCGATGTGCGCAATCACCTGTCGACGCCGCGCCTGCTGGAGTTGCTGCGCAGTGAGGTGTTCGCCATGCACGGCTACACCGAGCTTTACCTGGACGGGCGCTGGGTCAAGGCCACGCCTGCGTTCAACGAGGCGCTGTGCCGCGTATTCAAGGTGGCGCCGTTGGAATTCGATGGCGTGCATGACAGCGTCTTTCATCCCTTCAACGAGCGGGGCGAGCGCTATATGGAGTACCTGCAGGATCACGGCCAGTTCGAGGATCTGCCGGAGCAGCTGTTCTTCGCGCATCTGCGGGGCTGCTATCCGCATCTGTTCGAGGCAGGCGCCCTGCAGCTCAGTGGCGATATGCAGCGTGAGGCCGTTATCGACTAAGTCGATAATCAACATCGCCAGGATGGTCTTTTTTCTGCGCGTCAGGGTCGGTAGGGTGCATGCCAGCACAGAGTGGGCGAAACACGCGGTTGCAATCGAGCGTCTTCGCCCACATCTATAAAGACTTCACTCTCGCGCGGGAAATCCCATCTTCATGAGCTCCGCCCTGACCATTCGCCAGTTGACCAAGACCTACGGAAACGGCTTCCAGGCCCTGCACGGCATCGATCTGGACGTCGCCGAAGGTGATTTCTTCGCTTTGCTCGGCCCCAACGGCGCCGGCAAATCCACCACAATCGGCATCCTCTCCACCCTGGTGAACAAGAGCAGCGGCACGGTCAGCGTGTTCGGCCATGACCTCGACCGTGAGCCTTATGCGCTCAAGCGCTGCCTGGGTGTGGTGCCGCAGGAATTCAACTTCAACCAGTTCGAGAAGGTGTTCGATATCGTCGTCACCCAGGCTGGCTACTACGGCATTCCGCGTTCGATCGCCAAGGAGCGCGCCGAGCAGTACCTGACCCAGCTCGGCCTGTGGGAAAAGCGCGACGTCGCTTCGCGCGAGCTGTCCGGCGGCATGAAGCGCCGCCTGATGATCGCCCGCGCCCTGGTGCATCAGCCGCGCCTGCTGATTCTCGACGAGCCCACCGCCGGCGTGGATATCGAGCTGCGCCGGTCGATGTGGAGCTTCCTCACCGACCTGAACAGGCAGGGCATCACCATCATCCTCACCACCCACTACCTGGAGGAGGCCGAGCAGCTGTGCCGCAACATCGGCATCATCGACCACGGCCGCATCGTCGAGCTGAGCAGCATGAAGGACCTGCTTAAAAAACTGCATGTCGAGACCTTCCTGCTCGATCTGAAGGACTCCTACAGCGAGGCGCCGAACCTGATCGGCTATCCGGCGCGCCTGCTCGATCACCACACCCTGGAAGTGCAGGTGGAGAAGAGCCAGGGCCTCAATGCGCTGTTCCAGCAACTGGCGCAGCAGCAGGTGCAGGTGCTGAGCCTGCGTAACAAGACCAATCGCCTGGAGGAGCTGTTCGTCTCCCTGGTGGAAAAGAACCTGGCCAAGGTGGCGCAATGAATACCCAGTACCTCAACAGCGAGTTCGCTGCCAACCTGGTCGCCCTGCGTACCATCGTCCATCGCGAGGTGCGCCGTTTCGTGCGTATCTGGCCGCAGACCCTGCTGCCGCCGGCGATCACCATGGTCCTGTACTTCGTCATCTTCGGTAACCTGATCGGCCGGCAGATCGGCGACATGGGCGGCTTCACCTACATGGAGTACATCGTGCCGGGGCTGATCATGATGTCGGTGATCACCAACAGCTACGGCAACGTGGTGTCGAGCTTCTTCGGCAGCAAGTTCCAGCGCAACGTCGAGGAGTTGCTGGTTTCGCCGGTGTCGCCGCACACCATCCTCATCGGCTTCGTCGTCGGCGGCGTGCTGCGCGGCCTGGCGGTGGGTGTGATCGTCACCATCCTGTCGCTGTTCTTCACCCATCTGCAGGTGCATCACCTAGGCGTGACCGTACTGGTGGTGTTGCTGACGGCGACCATCTTCTCCCTCGGCGGCTTCGTCAACGCGGTCTATGCGCGCAACTTCGACGACATTTCGATCGTCCCTACCTTCGTGCTGACGCCGCTGACCTACCTGGGCGGAGTGTTCTACTCCATTACCCTGCTGCCGCCGTTCTGGCAGACGGTGTCGATGGGCAACCCCATCCTGCATATGGTCAACGCCTTCCGCTACGGCATTCTCGGGGTGTCCGACATTCGCATCGGCGTGGCCATCGGCTTCATGCTGCTGGCGACCGCCGCGCTCTATACCCTGTGCATTCGCCTGCTGGTCAGCGGTCGCGGCATGCGCCAGTGACGTGCCGCGATGAGGGATTTCTTCGCCTGATCGCGTAGCCCGGACGCAATCCGGGGCGCAATCCGGGCGCTTCGAAAGCATCGCGGCTGAAGCCGCTCCTACAGGTTTCACGATTCCGTGGGAGCGGCTTCAGCCGCGATTCTGCCGGGCACTGTCTACATCGCTGAACACCGATAAACCCTCTTCGCAACTACCCCATCCTGTGCCTGCCCACGCCAACACATAGCGAAATAACTTGTAAGGCTGGCGCCGACGCAGCAGCCGGTTAGACTCCGCCTCTACCAAGAAGAAGGGGCTGATCATGACCGTGCTGTTGCGTGCGCTTCCGTGGCTGTTGCTGGGCTTTTGCGCGTTGCCTGCAGGGGCGGCCGAGGGGCCGATGGTCGAGGTCGTGCCGGTGCGGCAGATGGAGGTGCGCGACGAGCTGATCACCTTCGGTTCGCTGCGTTCCGACGAGTCGGTGATGATTCGTCCTGAAGTGGAAGGGCGCCTGGCCTCCCTGCATTTTCGTGAAGGGCAGGCGGTGACCGCTGGCGACCTGCTGATCAGTCTCGACGACGCCATCGCCCGCGCCGAATTCGCCCAGGCCCGAGCCAATCTCGATCTGGCCGAGAAGAATCACCAGCGCGCGCAGATGCTGTTCCAGCGTGGCGCCAGCAATGCGCAGGCGCTGGACGAGGCGCAAAGCCAGTTGCAGGCTGCGCGGGCCAGCCAGGCCCTGGCTCAGGCGCGGCTCGACAAGACCCAGATCAAGGCGCCCTACGACGGCACGCTCGGCCTGCGCCAGGCTAGTGTCGGCGACTACCTCAGCGCCGGACAGAACATCGTCAACCTGGAGGTGCTCGACCCGCTCAAGGTCGACTTCCGCATTCCGCAGAAGGCCGTGGCCCAGGTGCGCTTGGGCCAGACCGTGGAGATCACACTCGACACCTTTCCTGGCGAACGCTTTCGCGGCGAAATCTTCGCCATCAACCCGCGCCTGGACGAAGCCGGGCGCAGCCAGGCGATCCGCGCACACATCGGCAACGATGATCGCCGTCTGCGCCCGGGCCAGTTCGTCCGCGTTTCGGTGATTCTCGAGGAGCGTCCCGATGCGCTGGTGATCCCTGAGGAGGCGGTGATGCCGCAGGGTGACAAGCTGCTGGTCAATCTGCTGGTCGATGGCAAGGTTGAGCGCCGCGAGATCACGTTGGGCAAGCGTTTCGATGGCCTGGTCGAGGTGCGCGAAGGTCTGCAGGGTGACGAGACGGTGATCAGCGCCGGCTGGCAGCGTGTGCGCGAGGGGCTTGCCGTGCGCAGCAAGAGCGGGGAGCGTCAGCCGTGACGCTCTCCGACGTCTGCATCCGCAGGCCGGTCTTCGCCACCGTCCTGTCGCTGATCGTGGTGCTGCTGGGCCTGATGGCCTATGACCGCCTCAACGTGCGCGAATATCCCAATATCGACGTGCCCATCGTCACGGTGCAGGTCACTTATCCTGGTGCCAGCCCGGAAATCATGGAGTCGCAGGTGGCGCAACCGGTGGAGGACGTACTGTCCGGCATCGAGGGGCTGGACTTCGTCACCTCCATCAGCCGTGCGGAAAACACCCAGATCACTGCGCAGTTCCGTCTCGGCCGCAGCGCCGACGAGGCGGCCAACGACGTACGTGATCGCCTGGGTCGCGTGCGTAACCTGTTGCCGGATGAAGTGGACGAGCCCATCGTGCAGAAGGTCGAGGCCGACGCCCAGCCGGTGGTGTGGATCGCTTTTCACAGCCAGCAGCACAGTGCGATGGAGATCACCGACCTGCTGGAGCGGGTGATCAAGGATCGCCTGCAGACCATTCCTGGCGTATCGGAAGTGCAGGTGCGCGGTGCACGTACCTTCTCTATGCGCATCTGGCTCGACCCGGAGAAGCTCGCCGCGCACAACCTCACCGTGCAGGACGTCGAAGACGCCCTGCGCCGACAGAACGTGGAAATTCCAGCAGGTCGCATCGAGTCGCGCGAGCGCGAATTCAGTGTGTTGTCGGAAACCGATCTGCGCACGCCGGAGCAGTTCAACGAATTGATCCTTGATGACTCGCAAGGTTATCTGCTGCGTCTGTCCGACGTCGGCCGTGCCGAAGTGGGGCCGCGCGACGAGCGGTCGGTGGTGCGCTTCAACGGTTTACCGGCGGTGACCCTCGGCCTGGTCAAGCAGGCGACGGCCAACCCGCTGGATATCTCCGACGGCCTCGCGGCGGCCTGGGACGAGGTCAAGGCGCTGCTGCCCGACGGCATGAAGATGACCGTGGCCAACGACAACTCGCAGTTCATCCGCGAGTCCATCGATAACGTCTTCACCACCATCTGGGAAGCCGTGGCGCTGGTCATCCTGATCATCTTCATCTTCCTGCGCTCGCTGCGCGCCACGCTGATCCCGCTGGTGACCATTCCGGTGTCGCTGATCGGCGCCTTCGCCGTGATGTCGCTGATGGGCTTCACTATCAACACCCTGACGTTGCTGGCCATGGTCCTGGCCATCGGCCTGGTGGTGGACGACGCCATCGTCATGCTGGAGAACATCCACCGCCATATCGAGGCGGGGATGAAGCCGGTGCAGGCCGCTTTCAAAGGCAGTCGCGAGATCGCCTTTGCGGTGATCGCCATGACTCTGACCCTGGCTGCGGTGTTCGCCCCGATCGGCTTCATGCAGGGCACCACCGGCAAGTTGTTCACCGAGTTCGCCTGGACCCTGGCCGGCTCGGTGCTGGTATCCGGTTTCGTGGCCCTAACCCTGACGCCGATGATGTGTGCAGTCATGCTCAAAGCGCATGAGCACGAGCAGCGTCACGGTCGCGTGTACAACCTGATCGAGGGCTTCCTCAACGGTCTTACCTACAGCTACAAGCACAGCTTGGACCGCGCCCTGCGCGCCTGGCCGCTGGTGTTGGGCGTGCTGCTGGCCGCCTTCGTGCTCTGCGCCTGGCTGTTCGGCGGCTTGCGTTCGGAGCTGGCGCCCACCGAGGACACCGGCACCATCGTCGGCGTGTTCAATGGCCCCGATGGCGCCACCATTGACTACACCGCACGCTATGCCCGCGAGGTGGAGGCTGCTTATGCCAGCATCCCCGAGACCAATCGCTATCTGGTGGTGGCTGGCTTCCCCACCGTGGCCCAGGGCATTTCCTTCATGAAGCTGGAAGATTGGGCCGATCGCACGCGCACCCAGTTCGAGATCCGCAATGAATTGCTGCCGAAACTGCAGGATATCGCCGGCATGCGCGTCACCCCGGTCAACCGCCCGCCGCTGGGGCAAAGCGCGCGCAACCAGCCGATCAATTTCGTCATCCGTTCGTCCATGGAATATGCCGAGCTGCAGGGCTATGTCGAGCAGTTGATGGAGCGCATGCGCGACTATCCGGAGCTGGAAGGGCTGGACAGCGACCTCAAGCTCAACTCACCGCAGCTCAAGATCACCGTCAATCGCGAGCAGGCCGCCGCCGTTGGCACCGATGTATCGGTGATCGGGCGCAGCCTGGAAAGCCTGTTCGGCAGCCGCCAAGTGACCCGTTTCAAGCAGAACGGCGAGCAGTACGACGTGTTGGTGCAACTGGAGGATATCGACCGCAGCAACCCGCAGGATCTGAATCGCGTCTACGTGCGTGACCGCGACGGCGGCATGGTGCAATTGTCGAACCTGATCGAATTGCGCGAGACGGTTGCGCCGCGCGAGCTCAACCACTTCAACCAGTTGCGCGCGGTGACCATCAGCGCCAACGTCGGCACCGGCTACACCCTGGGCGAGGCCCTGAATCATCTGGAGGTGGCTGCACGTGAGGTGTTTCCGCCGGAGACGCAGTACGACTACACCGGCACCTCGCGGGATTTCAAGGAGTCCAGCTCGGGCATCCTGCTGATCTTCGCCCTGGCGCTGGCTTTCATCTTCCTGGTGCTGGCGGCGCAGTTCGAGAGTTTCAGCGATCCGCTGATCATCCTCTTCAGCGTGCCCCTATCGATGGCAGGCGCCTTGCTGGCGCTGAAGCTGTTCGGCGGCACCTGGAACATCTATTCGCAGATCGGCCTGGTGACCCTGATCGGCCTGATCACCAAGCACGGCATCCTGATCGTCGAGTTCGCCAATCATCTGCTGCGTGAGGGCAGGGCACTGCGTGAGTCGGTGATTGAGGCCTCGGTGCAGCGTCTGCGGCCGATCCTGATGACCACCGGCGCGATGGTCCTGGGTTCGTTGCCCTTGGCCATTGCCACCGGCGCCGGTGCCGAAAGCCGCCAGCAGATCGGCCTGGTGATCGTCGGCGGGCTGCTGGTCGGCACCTTCTTCACGCTTTATGTGATCCCGACGCTATATCTGCTGCTGCGACGCTGGGCGCCGCTGCGCAAGATCGAGGACGAGCAGGTGGCTGTCTGAGTCCTGTAGGAGGCGCTTTAGCGGCGAGCTTTTGATGCTGTCGCGGGTAGAGCCCTTCCACGGCGCTTAGCGACTGATTACTGTGGTAGGAGTGAGCTCTACTCGCGAAGCTTCTGGCTGTAAGACGTTTCGCGAGCAGAGCTCCCTCCTACAGGTGGCCGGCGTAGTGCTTCACGCGTGCGGCGCGGCGGTCAACCCGCTAAACTCGCGCGGTTTTTCGCCACACTGGATTGCGCGCCATGCAGCACCCCGCCGAACATTCCCCGCTGGGCAAGTCCAGCCAGTACATCGCCGAGTACAGTCCCGAGCTGTTGTTCCCCATCTCGCGTACCACCAAATGGGCGGAGCTGGGCCTGGATGGCGCCAACCTGCCGTATCAGGGCGTGGACTACTGGAACTGCTACGAGCTGTCCTGGCTGCTGCCGTCCGGCAAACCCGTGGTGGCCATTGGCGAGTTCGCTATCCCGGCCGACTCGCCGAACATCATCGAGTCGAAGTCCTTCAAGCTTTACCTCAACTCGCTAAACCAGTCGGCTTTCGCCAGTTGGGACGAGGTGCAGACGACACTGGAGCGTGATCTGTCGCACGTGGCCGGCAAGCCGATAGCGGTGCGTCTGCGTTCGCTGAGTGAGGTGTCCGCAGAGGGCGTGGCGACGCTGCCGGGGCAGTGCATCGATGAGCTGGAAGTCAGCGTCAGCCAGTACGATCACCCGCAACCCGAACTGCTGCGCTGCGATGCTGGTCGGGTTGTGGAAGAGAGCCTGCACAGCCATCTGCTCAAGTCCAACTGCCCGGTCACCGGCCAGCCGGACTGGGGCAGCCTGGTGGTCGAGTACCGCGGTGCCGCGCTGGACCACGCCAGCCTGCTGGCCTACCTGGTGAGCTTCCGCCAGCACGCGGATTTTCACGAGCAGTGCGTCGAGCGCATCTTCCTTGATCTGCAGCGACTGCTGCAGCCGCAGACACTCACCGTCTATGCCCGTTATGTGCGCCGCGGCGGGTTGGATATCAACCCCTACCGCAGCACCGAGGCGATCACGCCGGAAAATGGCCGCTTGGCGCGGCAGTGATCCAAGAAAAATGCCGCAATCAGGCTAATGCTGTTCACTTAAGGTCGCACACGTTTTGCTCCCCTCTCCCATTTATGGGAGAGGGGCTGGGGGAGAGGGCCGAAAACACCGCGAAACCGCCGGTTTCCCCCTCTCCCTAAGCCGAGGGGACTGATCGTGTTTGACCGTTTCTTAAGTGAACAGCATTGCGCCATTAGGCGGCATTTTGTTTGCGTTCTCGGAAGCTATCCGCCGGGGCGTTCAGATACCCATATTGGCCAGGCTCTGCATGATATTGCGCAAAGTACCGGCAAGGGTGGGATGACTGGCCTCGAAACGTTCCACGGCCAGATTGACGCCATCGACCAGCGTGGCGTCGGGCGCCGCCGCGGCTTCGCGCGCCAGTTGCACTTCGATTTCCTGGGTCAGCAGGTAAAGCGATGCTCGCTCTTCCTCGCTGAGCGGCGTGTCCTGGGCCAGGTGCTGCTGGAGGGCTTCCAATTGCTGCTGCAGGTCGTTTGCTGGCATAGAGTTCTCTCCTTGTCGAATCGGCATAGACATTGACTCCCAGTGTCGCTGGAAGTTTTCAGCCGTATCTGAAGGTTAATCCAAGCCCGCCGGCTTTGCCTGATCCCGGTCAAGCGCTCAGGGCTTTTCGCCCTTGCTGCGGCGCATGCCGATGTCGTCGAGGCTAGCCTGGATTTCGCCCAGGTGATCGACCACCGAGTGCACACCCAGACGATAGAGTTGCAGCGTGGCCTCGGCGCGCAGGCGTTCCTGCTCGTTTGCACCGAGCGCTTGCCAGTCAGCCGGGGCGTAGCCGCACAGTGGCCCGCAGGCGGCCAAGCCGATGGTCCAGCAACCGGCATTTAGGCCTGCCTGCAGCAGCAGAGGATTGCCGCTGACGACGATGCTGCCATCCAGGCGCTCGACGCCCAATTGGCTCAGCGCCTGCCAGCAGCTATCTGGCGCTGGCCAGGGCCTGGCCTGGTGGCTGATCACCGCCTCGATGGGCGCCGGCAGTGCCTGGGCCAGGCGCAGGCTGGCATCGGCTGGTAGGTCGTCGAGCCAGGCGCACGGCGTTCCGTAGCCATGCAGGATTTGCAGCAACTGTGCGGCGCCTGGGGTCAGTTCGGTATGCGCGCCTGCGACTTCGCCAAGGATCTGCTCCAGCGCCTGCAGTTGCCCGGCAGTTGCTGGTTTGCCCAGGCAGGCTTCCAGCGCCTGTTGAGGGGTGCCCGAGACGGGCTTGCCGGCGTGTTCGGGGTGCAGCCGCTGCAGTGCGACAGGCAGCGTGCGGGCACCGAAGTCGACCAGGCAGCCGGACAGTTGAAAGATCAGGGCAGTGCAGGAGAAGGGCATGGGATCATCCGTGGCAATGGCCTAGGCCAATCTAGCGCCTGCGGATGACCGAAAGATGACTGTCAGATGACGCCGAACAGGGCGCGCACATGCTCGGGCAGCGCCACCGACTTGCCGCTGCCGTGATCGACCCATACCAGCTTGCAGTAACCCTCGCCGTAGCTCGTCAGCGGATCCTCGACCGTACTCAGGCGATGCTCGATCACGACACTGCTGCGTCCTACTGCGCCAGCTCTCAATTGCACCACCACGGTGGCGGGGTACACCACGGGTTTGAGGTAGGTGTGCTGGGTCTGCAGCACCACCGGACCGAATGGCACATTGCTCATCGCCACGCCGGCCAGCTCGAACCAGGCGACGCGGGCCTCTTCCAGATACTGCATGTAGATGATGTTGTTGACGTGCCCATAGCTGTCCATGTCGCCCCAGCGTACGGGGATGTGTGCGGTGTGCAGCAAGGTTTCATCGGTCATCGCTTTTCTTCGCTATGCTGCCCAATACAGGCTTCAGGCTTTATACTACGCGGCCTTCGGGCCGCTGGCGGTGGCCACCTTATTTCCCTCAAGGAGAGACTTCAATGCATGTGATCGGTGCTCGCTGGATCGCGCGCCTGGGTGGCCTGATGGCCCTGCTTGGCCTGAGCCTGCTGCCTGCGATGGGCCAGGCCGCTTCGGAGGACGACCCCTGGGAAAGTTTCAACCGGCCCATCTTCCGCTTCAACGATACTCTCGATACCTATGCGCTGAAGCCTGTGGCGCAGGGCTACCGCGCCGTCACGCCGCAGTTTCTCGAAGACGGCGTACACAACGTCTTCGGCAATATCGGCGACGTCGGCAACCTGGCCAACAATCTCCTGCAGGGCAAGCTGCATAACGCCGGTGTCGATACCGGTCGCCTGATCTTCAACACCACGTTCGGTGTTCTTGGCTTCTTCGATGTGGCCAAGCACATGGGCCTGCAGAAGAACAACGAAGATTTCGGTCAGACCCTCGGCGTCTGGGGGCTGGACAGCGGCCCGTACCTAGTGCTTCCGTTCCTTGGCCCAAGCACCGTGCGCGATGCTGCCGGGCGAGTACCGGACAGTTTGCTGACCCCGTATCCGTACATGGATCACGTGCCAACCCGTAACGTCACCCGCGGCGTTCAGGTCATCGACACCCGGGCCAATCTGCTGCAGGCCGAGCGCCTGATCAGCGGCGACAAGTACATCTTCATCCGCAACGCCTACCTGCAGAGCCGCGAATACAAGATCAAGGACGGGCAGGTCGAAGACGACTTCTAAGTAGCTGATAAGCTCACGGCTGCGCAAGCAGCGCTCCGTGGATACGAAAAAGGCGGCCTTGAGGCCGCCTTTTTCGTAAATGCAGATTTCAGCTCATGGAGATGATTGCCAGGCCCAGCGCCTGCCGACCGTCGCCCAAATCGCTTACCCGGACCACCTCGGCCTGGGCATCGAGACCGGCCAGCTCGCTGTGCTCGGAAGGGATGTGAACCTTAACCTTGTCACCCATGCTCAAGGCCACTTCGGCCTCGATTTGCATACCGGTACTGGAGAGATCCAGGCACAGTGCAGGAAATTCCCGGCCAGCGTGATGGAGGACGACTGCTGCTTCCAGTCGCATGCGGATGTAGTCGCGCTTCTCGCTGTACGCTCGATCATTCTGACTCATGGATCCTGCCTCTTCTTATGAACTCTCCCGCGGCCCTTATAACTCTCGTCGATTTGACCTGTAAAGTCGCCGAACGACGACCGGTCCCGGCTTGAATCGGCCGGCAGATGGGAGTACCGTCTGCCCCTTGAAATCGCCCCTGACGCCATTGATGCGGCGCCGCGCCACGGGCAGTGACCAAAATTGCCCTGGCGCAGTTTGCCTGGATACCCCATGCACAAAACCAGTGCCACTTTGCTGATCATCGACGACGACGATGTCGTGCGTGCAAGCCTCGCGGCCTACCTCGAGGACAGCGGCTTCAAGGTGCTGCAGGCCAACAACGGTTTGCAGGGGCTGGAGATGTTCCAGCAGGAAGGCCCTGACCTGATGATCTGCGACCTGCGCATGCCGCAGGTCGACGGTCTTGAACTGATCCGGCGTATCAATGCGCTCGGCGTTGAAGTCCCGGTGATCGTGGTTTCCGGGGCCGGCGTGATGAACGACGCCGTCGAAGCCCTGCGTCTCGGCGCTGCCGACTACCTGATCAAACCCCTCGAAGATCTCGCCGTGCTGGAGCATTCGGTGCGCCGCGCGCTGGATCGCGCACGGCTGCGCGTCGAGAACCAGCGTTACCGCGAAAAACTCGAAGCGGCCAATCGTGAGCTTCAGGCCAGCCTGCATCTGCTGCAGGAAGACCAGAACGCTGGCCGCCAGGTGCAGATGAACATGCTGCCGGTGACGCCGTGGCAGGCTGAAGGCCTGAATTTCGCGCACCAGATCATTCCGTCGCTGTACCTGTCTGGCGACTTCGTCGATTACTTCCGTATCGATGAGCGGCGCATCGCCTTCTACCTGGCCGATGTTTCCGGTCACGGCGCCTCCTCGGCATTCGTCACCGTGCTGCTCAAGTTCATGACCACGCGCCTGCTTTATGAGTGGCGTCGCGGCGGCACGCTGCCTGAATTCAAGCCTTCCGATGTTCTCGGTCACATCAACCGCGGCCTGATCAACTGCAAGCTGGGCAAGCATGTGACCATGCTCGGCGGGGTGATCGACGAGCAGAGCGGCATGCTCACCTACAGTATCGGCGGGCACCTTCCGCTACCGGTGCTGTTCGAGAATGGCCAGGCGCGTTACCTGGAGGGCCGTGGCCTGCCGGTTGGCCTGTTCGCCGAGGCCGAATACGGCGATCTGGTGATGGAGCTGCCTGAGTCGTTCAGCCTGACCCTGCTTTCGGACGGCATTCTCGATCTGTTACCGGGTGATACCTTGAAAGAGAAGGAATTGGCGTTGCCACAATTGGTTAGCCAGGCTGGCGGTACGCTAAGCGGTTTGCGTCAAGTTCTCGGTCTGGCCAATCTGGGCGAGATGCCGGATGATATCGCCTTGCTGGTGTTGAGCAGGAACCTTGCATGAACCCTGGGATAAGCCCCGGTCGCATCCAATTTGCCGAGCAGGATGGAACATTCGTCCTGAAGTTCGTCGGTGAAGTCCGTCTGACCCTGTGTTCAGCACTGGATGCCACGATTGAAAAGATTTTTACCGCGTTGAATTTTTCGGCCATCGTCATCGACCTGACCGAAACGCGCAGTATCGACAGTACTACGCTTGGTTTACTGGCGAAATTGTCCATTTTGTCGCGGCAGAAGGTTGGTCTGTTGCCGACCGTTGTCACCACTCACGACGACATTACCCGCCTGCTGGAGTCCATGGGCTTCGATCAGGTGTTCAATATCGTCGATCGGCCGATTCCATGCCCGGAATGCCTGGACGACCTGCCGTCGCAGGATCAGTCCGAAGAAGTGGTCAAGGCCAAGGTGCTGGAAGCGCACCGCATTCTGATGGGACTCAACGACTCCAACCGTGAGGCGTTTCACGACCTGGTCAGTGCGCTCGAACGGCACTGAGTTCTCGATCAGGCTTTGTAGAATTGAAAGGGGGCGTCAGCTTGGCTGACGCCCCTTTTCGTTCAGGCCTTGGCGGCCAGCAGTGCTTCGAGCTTTTCCTGATCGCGGGCGAACAGGCGGATGCCCTCGGCCAGTTTCTCGGTGGCCATGGCGTCTTCGTTCAAGGCCCAGCGGAAGGTGCCTTCGTTGAGGCTTTGGCGAGGCTCACCGGCGGCGCCGGGCTGCAACTGCCGATTCAGCTGGCCGTCGTCTTCGGCCAGTTTCTGCAGCAGTTCGGGGCTGATGGTCAGGCGGTCGCAGCCGGCCAGCGCCTCGATCTGGCCGAGGTTGCGGAAGCTCGCCCCCATCACCACGGTGTCGTAGCCGTTGGCCTTGTAATAGTCATAGATGCGCGAGACCGACTGCACGCCCGGATCTTCGCTGCCCGCGAAGTCACGGCCCTCGGCCTTCTTGTACCAGTCGTAGATGCGGCCAACAAAAGGCGAGATGAGGAACACGCCGGCATCGGCGCAGGCCTGCGCCTGGGCGAAGGCGAACAGCAGGGTGAGGTTGGTCTGCACGCCGGCTTTTTCCAGTTGCTCGGCGGCGCGGATGCCTTCCCAGGTAGCGGCGATCTTGATCAGTACGCGGTCGCGGCCGATGCCGGCTCGCTCATAAAGGCCGATCAGGCGTTCGGCACGGAGCAAGGTGGCATCGGTGTCGAACGAAAGGCGAGCATCGACTTCGGTGGAGATGCGCCCGGGAATGACCTTGAGAATCTCCTGGCCGACGGCTACCCCGAAATGATCGCAGGCCAGGCCCTGATCTCCCTTGCCAGCATCGATCGCCTGGCGCAGCAGGTCGGCGTAGCGGGGCAGGGCGGCGGCCTTGAGCAGCAGCGAGGGGTTGGTAGTGGCATCCACCGGTTGCAGGCGGGCGATGGCGTCGAGGTCGCCGGTGTCGGCAACCACGGTGGTGAACTGCTTGAGTTGTTCCAGCTTGGAGGTCATGACGAGGCCTTGTCGTTGCAGGTGGCATGACCTTACCCGAGGTGCCGAAGGCGCTCAACGGTCGGGTCACTGACAAAATTTACCTTTTCAGAGCTGAGGTTTTTGTCGGCTCGTTCGTCTTTATCTATGACGGCGCATCGAAATGCGCCGGAGTCGGTGGAGTCCGACTTTAGACGAGCCGTCAAGGAGCCCGAATATGTCGACCCAAAGCCTGCCTTCTCGTTCAGTTTCTGCAGGGCCGGATGCACGTCAGTGCCGTGAGTGGTTGCAGGCCGTCGGGCTGCGTTTCAGCATGCCGCGGCTCAAGGTGGTGGAGGCGCTGTGCAGCGCCAATGACGAGCAGGGCGTATCGGCGCGTGAACTGCACCGACAACTGAGCGAGGCCGGCGAGCCGCTGTCGCTGGTCAGCGTGCGCCAGGTGCTGCGCCGCATGGAAGAAAACGGCCTGGTGCAGGCCACCGGGCGCAGTCGCTATCGCCTGAGCGCGCGGGCTTAATGCCCGCGTAGCAGTTCGGCCGCCTGGTCGAGCAGCCCTAGCGGATCTTTCACCTTGTGAATGTCTACCGACAGCAACTGGCGGAAGCGTCGCGCACCTGGGAAGCCCTGAGCCAGGCCGAGTACGTGACGGCTGACGTGATGCAGCGTGCCGCCCTCGCGCAGGTGCTGCTCGACGTAGGGTTTCAGCGCGAGCAGGGCATCCATGCGGCTAATGCCGGCGTCTGCGGTGCCGAACAGGCGGCTATCCACCTGCGCCAGTAGATAGGGATTGTGATAAGCCTCGCGGCCGAGCATCACGCCATCGAAGGTCTGCAGGTGTTGCTCGCATTCCTCCAGGGTCTTGATGCCACCGTTGAGAATGATCTCCAGATCCGGGAAATCCTGCTTGAGCTGCGCGGCCACGTCGTAGCGTAGCGGCGGAATCTCGCGGTTCTCCTTCGGCGACAGGCCTTCGAGGATGGCGATGCGAGCATGCACGGTAAAGCTGCGGCAACCGGCGTCGCGCACCTGACCGACGAAATCACAAAGCTCGGCATAGCTGTCACGGCCGTTGATGCCGATGCGGTGCTTGACCGTCACGGGGATGCTCACGGCGTCCTGCATGGCCTTCACGCAGTCGGCCACCAGCGCCGGGTGACACATGAGGCAGGCGCCGATCATGTTGTTCTGCACCCGGTCGCTGGGGCAGCCGACGTTCAGGTTCACCTCGTCATAGCCGTGTGCTTCGGCCATCTTCGCGCAGGTGGCCAGATCCTGCGGGTTGCTGCCGCCCAGCTGCAACGCGATTGGATGCTCGCATTCGCTGTAACGCAGGAAGCGCTCGCGATCACCGTGGATCAGCGCACCGGTGGTGACCATCTCGGTGTAGAGCAGGGCGTGGCGCGACAGTTGACGGAGAAAGTACCGGCAGTGACGGTCAGTCCAGTCCATCATTGGCGCCACGGAGAAGCGGCGGGACAGCGTAGGGCTCGTAGGTACTGGGTTCGAGACTGATTCTAGGGGCATTTCACGTATCGCGTTCTAGCGGATCTATATAGGAAGGCGGTTCTTTTCAGGTGACTGATGAGCCCACCGCCAGCAGAGTGTTAAGGATGTTCTGAATTTACCGTCAACTCCGCGAAGGCGGGGAGCCCTGGAAGCTCACAGGTTCTGCATTGTGCCTGCGTGGGAGTGACTTTTTCAGCGCTCCCTAGCCATCCGAGGCAGAGGCGTCCGGCCGGCTCGCTCAACTGCACCGTGCAAATCCGAGTCGATGGATTGGGCTGCAAGTCTACCAAGATAACCGGGCATTCACCCGAAAACAGGCGTGGCAGGCGCAGGCTGGATGACCAGAGGCAGAGCTGAGCGAGCCAGGGTGCCATCGAGCCAGTAGTCGCTTCGGGAGCATTTTCCCCCAGGCTGGGCGTCGCAAGCCGGCTGCGCTGATCAAGGTTGCGATCGGTAGATGCCCATCAACTCAAGCATCTAACGTTCGGTATCTGTGCCGGGCCATGCTTGCTAAATATAAAAAAACGGTCAAAATGTGAGGCCTTTCGCGTAACTATCCTGATGCTTGTGCGCTAACGCTGCTTCGCAGACGCATTAACAAACAGCAGTACCCGTACCACTGGGCAGAGCCCCTTTTAGTTTTTTAGTGTTAAGGGATTGATCTGTGCGGTACCCCCAACTCATTCACCACGGCGCCGTCTCCGGCGTGACAGGCTCCTGCCATCAGCTAGTGATGGATGAGAATAATGGGCTATTGGTCGACTGTGGTCTTTTCCAGGGGGCGGAAACCTCCGCGCAAGGCCTTGCTGGAGCTGATCGGCTCACAATCGACTTTTCCCTGCATGGCATCAAGGCGCTTATCGCCACCCATGTGCATATTGATCATGTTGGGCGCGTTCCCTATCTTCTTGCGGCTGGTTTCAAAGGCCCGATCATTTGCAGCGAGCCATCTGCCAAGCTGCTACCCATCGTTCTTGAGGATGCCTTCAAGCTCGGCTTCAGTCGCGATCAGAAGCAGGTCCAGCGTTACCTGAAATTCATCGAGCAACGCATCGTTGCGTTACCGTACAAACAATGGTTCACGCTGATAGATACGGCTGCCCTGCACGCACGCATTCGTCTGCAACGAGCGGGTCATATCCTCGGCTCGGCCTATGTCGAGATCGATCTAAAGTACCCTGCGTCGGGCAAGAAAAAGCGAGTCGTATTTTCCGGAGACCTGGGCGCGCCCCATGCCCCTATTCTGCCGGCGCCTAAGCCACCCTATAAGGCAGACATACTAGTCATCGAAAGCACCTATGGTGACCGCTTACACGAGGATCGCCGGACGCGCCGCAAGCGTTTGGAGAGCGTGCTTGAACATGCTCTGGGCAATCGGGGCACGGTGCTGATTCCCGCATTCAGCATCGGGCGAACACAAGAGCTTCTCTACGAGCTCGAAGACATTATTCATCTCCGCACTGTGAAGGCTGCCGGAGCGCAGCCGGCAAGTACCTCTCGCAGAGGGCCTGAACTTGATTGGGCCAACTTGCCCATCATTCTTGACTCCCCGTTGGCATCGCGTTTTACCCAGGTTTACCGAGAGCTCGATCACTTCTGGGATGCAGAGGCCAGGGCGCGCTTGAACGAAGGACGTAATCCATTGTCCTTTCGCAACCTGCTCACGGTAGATAGCCACAGGGCCCACCTGGCAATGGTCAATCGCCTAAGCCAGACAGCCCAGCCTGCCATCGTCATTGCCGGCAACGGCATGTGCTCCAGCGGGCGTATCGTCAATTATCTCAAGGCCATGCTAGGCGACGAGCGTCACGATATTCTTTTCGTGGGCTACCAGGCCGAAGGCACACCCGGCAGGCAGATCCAGCAATTCGGTCCGCGTGGTGGCTATTTGGTAATGGACGGGCAGCACTATGACATTCGCGCGCAAGTCCATACCATCGGCGGCTACTCAGCTCATGCTGACCAGGATGGGCTGGTAGGGTTCGTTACTCGAATGCGCCATTGGCCGGCAGAGGTGCGTATCGTGCATGGTGAAAACGCTGCCAAGCAACAGCTGCAGCAGCGAGTCCAGGAGTGCTATGAGCTTGCCCGGCGTCAGGTGGAGATTATCGTTTAAGCAAAGGAGTGCATTGGTTCAAGCTTTCGCCCCTCATGACTCATTACCGTGAGCGACCTTAATAAGAATCTGAGGGCAGTTAGCTGTGGTGAAAGATTTTAGTACTAGTTATTCCGTGAACAGGGACGAGCGTGCCCAGCAGAAGAACCAGCGTCCCATGTGTCTCTGGCTGACAGGGCTTTCCGGCTCTGGAAAGTCCACGTTATCGACGCAGCTTGAGCAGGTGCTCCATGCGCGTGGGTTGCACACAATGGTTCTGGATGGCGACATCGTGCGCCAAGGCTTGTGCCGCGATCTTGGTATGAGTGACGCGGATCGCAGTGAAAACATCAGGCGCGTGGCCGAGGTGGCCAGGCTGATGGTCGAGGCGGGTTTGATAGTGATAGTGGCGCTGATATCGCCATTTCGTAAGGATCGTCAGGCGGCGCGTGAGCTGTTTGGCGAGAGGGAGTTTCTGGAGGTCTTCGTAGACGCTCCACTAGAGATATGCTCGGCACGTGACCCTAAAGGACTGTATGCAAAAGTGAGAAGTGGACAGATCAAGAACTTTACCGGTGTCGATAGCCCGTATGAGGCTCCAGAGCATCCGGATGTCCATATTCGCAGCGCCGAGAGCGATGTTGCCGCGTGTGTTCAGTCGATCCTGGGTCACATGGGGTTAGCCGATGCGCGGTGAAATGAGGTTATGTGTTTTGTTGAACTGCCGGCCATGAAGTTCAAGTGTCTAAGTATCTTCGGGACGCGGCCGGAGGCGATCAAGATGGCTCCTCTGGTGCGTGCTTTGCGGGCTTGTGCCTGGGCAGATGCACGCGTTTGCGTCACGGCTCAGCACCGAGAAATGCTCGACCAAGTGCTCGACTGCTTTGATCTTGCAGCGGATTTCGATCTCAATATCATGCTCCCCGGGCAGGATGCCGGCTCCGTTGCGGGCAGTGTTCTATTGCAGTTGCGTGGCGTGCTGCGTGAATTCAAACCGGACCTGGTGCTGGTTCATGGCGACACCGTTACCACGCTTGGTGCTGCTCTGGCCGCATATTTCGAGCGTATTCCCGTTGCCCATGTCGAGGCGGGCCTGCGCACTGCGGATATCTATTCGCCCTGGCCGGAAGAGGGGATGCGCAGGATGGTCGGGCCGATTGCCGAATTGCATTTCGCGCCCACCGCGCGAGCGCGACAAAATCTGCTCGACGAAGGTGTAGATCCCGGCACGATACATGTCACGGGTAATACTGTGGTGGATGCTTTGCTGGGCTGCGTCGCGACGATCCAGACGGACAAAGCGGCGCAGCAACAACTGGCCGCAAACTTCCCGTTTCTCGCCACCGAACGGCGCATTGTGCTCGTCACCGGGCATCGTCGGGAGAATTTTGGCATGGCCATGGAGCGCATCTGCACGGCGCTGCGTCAGATTGCCGAAGCCTTCCCCGGCGTAGAAGTCGTCTATCCAGTGCACCTCAACCCGAACGTGCGCGAGCCGGTCAATCGCCTGCTGGCGGGCGTCCCGAATATCTATTTGATCGAGCCTTTGGATTACCGGGCTTTCGTTCACCTCATGGCGCATGCCTACCTGATCCTCACCGACTCCGGCGGCATTCAGGAGGAGGCGCCCTCGCTGGGTAAGCCCGTGCTCGTCATGCGTGACACCACCGAGCGCCCCGAGGCCATTGAGGCCGGTACGGTCAAGCTAGTGGGCACCGAAGTTGCCGGTCTGTTCGACGCTGTGCGCGAACTGCTGGAAGACGAGGCGGCATATCGGCGTATGAGCCAGGCGGCCAATCCCTATGGCGACGGTAAGGCGAGCGAGCGAATCGTGCGTGTTTTAGAACAATGGGCCAAGGCTAGACAAGATGTTTAATACGGTTTCAGTGATCGGGCTTGGCTATATCGGTTTGCCGACGGCGGCAGTTTTTGCTTCGCGGAAAAAACGGGTAATCGGTGTCGACGTCAACGACGAAGCGGTGCAGACCATCAACCGCGGAGAGATCCATATCGTCGAGCCTGAGCTCGACATGCTGGTCCATGCCGCGGTCAAGGGAGGCTACTTGCGTGCAACGACTCGCCCCGAGCCGGCTGATGCGTTCCTGATTGCGGTGCCGACTCCTTTCACGGAGGGGCATAAGCCCGATCTCGCTTATATCGAACAGGCCTGCAAGTCGATTGCTCCCGTGCTCGCCAAGGGCAACCTGATCGTGCTCGAGTCGACCTCGCCGGTGGGCACTACCGAGCAAGTCGCCGGCTGGCTGGCTGCGTTACGCCCCGATCTGAGTTTTCCGCAGCAGGCGGGCGAGGCCTCGGATATTCGGGTCGCCCACTGCCCGGAGCGCGTTTTGCCCGGCAAGGTGCTGCGCGAGCTGGTGGAAAACGATCGGGTTATCGGCGGTATGACCAAAGCCTGCTCGCATGCGGCCGAGCGCCTGTATCGGGTCTTCGTGCAGGGAGAGTGCGTACTCACCGATGCGCGCACGGCGGAAATGTGCAAGTTGGCGGAGAACAGCTTCCGCGACGTCAACATTGCCTTCGCCAACGAACTGGCCACCATCTGCGAGCGCCTTGGAATCAACGCCTGGGAACTGATCGCTCTGGCTAATCGCCATCCGCGTGTAAATATCCTTCAGCCCGGCCCGGGCGTTGGTGGCCACTGCATCGCCATCGATCCCTGGTTTATCGTTGATGCGGCCCCCGAACAGGCGCGCATCATCCGTCAGGCGCGCACGGTCAACGACGAGCGTCCACTGCAGGTGGTGAGCCAGGTAGACAAGGTGCTGGCACAGTGGCAGGCGCAACATGGCCAGCGCCAGGCGAAAGTCGCGTTCCTCGGTTTGAGCTACAAGGCCAACATCGACGATGTGCGATCCAGCCCGGCGCTGACTATCGTCAATACGGTAGCGATGAAATACCCCGACTTGGTTCTCGCCGTCGAGCCGCACCTGGCGGCCGCGCCTGCCGAGCTGCATCCCAATGCGCAGTTCGTGGAGTTGCAGGAGGCCCTGCAAAGGGCCGATATTCTCGTGCTGCTGGTGGCCCACAAGGACTTCCAGTCGGTACGGCTAAGCAATAACGTCAATCAGGCGGTATTGGATACATGCGGTGCCTGGAAAGGTATTGCGATCTAAACGAAGTAAGCCCCCCAGGCGAGCAAATTACAGGAAATCGACATGACGATGTTTTTCGAAGACAAGAAGGTGCTGGTCACTGGCGGCTGCGGTACGGTTGGCAAGGAATTGGTCAGCCAGCTGGTGCACAAGTATGGCGTCAAGGAGCTTGTCGTTCTGGATAACAACGAAAGCGAGTTGTTCTATCAGACCGAGATCTATCGCGATCATCACAACGTGCACTTCTATCTGTGCGACATCCGCGACGAAGGCGCGCTGACCCGCAAGATGGAAGGCGTCGATATCGTCTTCCACACCGCTGCATTCAAACATGTGATTCTCTGTGAGCAGGTACCGCACGAGGCGGTGCAGACCAACATCCTTGGTGTCGACAACATCGTTCGTGCTGCGGTCAACTCCGGCGTGAGTAAGGTCATCTTCACCAGCTCCGACAAGGCGGTGAACCCCACCAACGTGATGGGCACCTCCAAGTTGATGGGCGAGCGCCTGATCACCGCTGCCAACGTCGAGTTCAAGAAGTCCGGCTGCATCTTCGCCTCCACCCGTTTCGGCAACGTGCTCGGCTCGCGTGGTTCGGTCATCCCGATCTTCCGCGAGCAACTGCGCAAGGGTGGCCCGCTGACCCTGACCCACCGCGATATGACCCGATTCATCATGAGCGTCGAAGAGTCGGTCCAACTGATCGTCGACTCCGCCATGCTGGCCAAGGGCGGCGAAGTGTTCGTCACCAAGATGCCGGTAATCGCCATCAAGGATCTCGCCGAAGTGATGATCCGCAAGCTGGCCCCTGAGTACGACCAGGACCCGGCGAAGATCGAGATCAGGGAAATCGGCGTCAAGCCGGGCGAGAAACTTTACGAAGAGCTGATGACCGGCGAAGAAACCGGTCGCGCCCTGGAGCTTGAACGTTACTTCGTCGTCAAGCCGGCGATCATGAAGCGTTTCACCGACATCGACTACAGCTATCAGGGCGTAATCTCTGAGCGTGTGGATAATCCTTACCATTCGGGTAATGAGGCCAAATTGAGCCAGGATGAACTGGCAGTCTTCCTCGTCGAAAACAACCTGATCTGAAAAGGATCGCAGCAACTCTGGCGGGCGGGCAGCGCTCGCCGGAAACTTTCAGGAGTGAAACATGCACGTATTGATTCTCGGCGGCGACGGCTACTTGGGTTGGCCCTCCGCGATGTACTTCTCTGCCCGCGGCTATCAAGTCACCGTGGTCGACAACTACCTGCGCCGTAATAACTGCCAGGACCTGGACGTCGGTATGCTCTACCCGATCCCCACCCTGATGGAGCGGGCCAAGATCTGGCACGAGAAGACCGGCTACGAAATCAAGGTGGTGATCGGCGACCTGGCCGAGCCGCAGGTCATGCGCTCGCTGTTCGATGGCAGCGTCAAGTACAACTGGTGCGTCAACCCGGCGTTCACCGGCATTCCGGAAACCGTCGTGCACTATGCCGAGCAGCCTTCCGCGCCGTACTCGCTGATCGACTACGCACACGCCGACCAGACCATCGTCAACAACCTGCGTGTGACCAACAACCTGATGTTCGCCGTGCGCGACTTCTCGCGTGATACCCACATCATCAAGCTGGGCACCATGGGCGAGTACGGCACGCCGAACATCGACATCGAAGAAGGCTGGCTCGAGATCGAGCACAAGGGCCGCAAGGGCAAGTTCCTCTTCCCGCGCGCCGCCGGCTCCATCTATCACACCACCAAGGTGATGGACACCGACCTGATGTGGTTCGGCGTGCGCATGTGGGACCTGCGCGTCACCGACCTGATGCAGGGCCCCGTCTACGGCATCGAAACCGACGAAGCCGCCATCGACCCGCGCCTGAACACCATCTTCAACTACGACGAAGTGTTCGGCACCATCGTCAACCGCTTCATCGTCCAGGCCGTGGTCGACTACCCGCTGACCGTATACGGTAAAGGCGGCCAGACCCGTGGCTACCTCAATATCAAGGACACCCTGCAGTGCGTGCACCACTCCGAGAAGGCCCCGGCGGCCAAGGGTGAGCTGCGTATCTTCAACCAGATCATGGAAACCTTCTCCGCCAACCAGTTGGCCGACATGGTGCAGCGTGTCGGCCAGTCCCTGGGTTACGACGTCAAGGTCAACCACCTGGACAACCCGCGCAAGGAAGCCGAAGAGCACTACTACAACCCGACCTACCAGGGCCTGATCGGCCTGGGCGTGCAGCCGCACTACCTCACCGATGAGGTCATGGCCGGGATGTTCCAGGTAGTCGGCAAGTTCAAGGAAAACATCCGTAAGGATGTGATCTTCAAAGGCATCAAGTGGTAAACAAGGAAACGGCGCGGCCTTGAGCCGCGCCAACTAATAAGGCGAAGAAGATGTCCGATGTTGTTGATCGTTATGGCGATCTCAACGATTCGTTGTTGAGTCGAATTAAGTTCTATTGCCCCCCGCGAAATGATGAGGTTATTGGTTCTGATGCTATTGGTGGTGAGCTTAATATTGGCGCTCTAGTGACGAGCAGGTTGAATGCTGCGCTTCGTTACGAGTCGAACGTGCATCTTCTGACGCCAAGTAACTGGCAATTTGTTCTTGAGCGGTCCAAGCTTGATTTTATTCTGATTGAGTCGTGTTTTGAGACCGTTACGCGCGACTGGTATATGGCTCAGTTGACGCAAAATGATGCCAATGCTGAGTTGCGAAAGCTGCTGGAGTTTGCCAGGGTTCGCAACGTTCCCACCGTCTACTGGTTTACCAAAGACAGCCAATATCACAGTAATTATGCTGCCTTTGCGGCGCTAGCGGACTATGTTTACTGTGCTGATCCAGAAGAGCTTGTATTGCTTGAGCAGCAGGGAGTTTCTGCCAAGTTGCTGCTGCCTGCCGTCCAGCCAAGGATTTTCAACCCCTACAGATCAGCGCATTCCGAACAGGATGATATCGGGGTCGTCTACGATGGTCTAATAGATATCATAAAGTCAGCCGACAAATTTGATTATCTCCGGCGTGCAGAAATTAGCTTGTGTGACTCTAATAATCAGTTGTTTGCAGGTAAGTTGAATTCCTTGACTGCTGAGGGATGGCGCGTGCTTGGTAGTGTTGATTCTGCGCATAAGCCGGACCTGATTAAATTTTCTAAAGGAGTTCTAAGCTCAAGCCAGTCCGTGATCGCCAAGACTGAGCAGCAATGGATGATGGTTGAGGCGGCGGCCTGTCGAGTACCTCTTTATCATATGGGAGAAATTCCGAGCGACGATATCAGGAGGAAGCTCTGCTACTCGACGTCCTCACTCGATGAGTTAGGGCTTAAGCTTGAACGTGATGCGGAGGATTACCTTTCCTGGCAGCATCAGGCGCATCTAGCCTGGCGTGAGGTAAATGCTCATCATACCTACGCTATGCGGCTGGCTACGATTGCCCAAGATCTTGGTCTGAAACAAAAAAATGGACCGGACTTTATGGCGTCTGTGTTGGCGCCAACCTACAGGAAGGATTTCATTCCGCGAGTATTGGAAACTTTTCGAGGGCAGCTGTACGAGAAGAAAGAGCTGGTTGTCGTCTATAACGGCGATATGGCAGACCTGGCGAATCAGAATTTTGATCTGGCCGCTAACGAGAGGATTGTTGCGTTGCCGGGCGAGATGTCTGCTGGCGCATGCTTGAATCTGGCATATCAACTGGCAATCGGTACTCATACATTCAGAATGGATGATGATGATTACTACGGGCCTTATTATCTATTTGATAGTATGTTGCACCTTGGTGTTGTTGACTGTCATGTGTACGGCAAGCCACCAAAATTTGTATATTTTGAAGAAGGTCGAGAGTTATATGCGCGAAGTGTACAAATGCGGGATTTGCAGGTTTTCCCTTCGGAAAAGTTAGGAGGTGAAAGCTTGTGGCTGGCAGGGAATACAATAGGGCTGAGAAAGTCTTCTGCTGGCATGCCAAAGTATCCGGACGCTAGTGTAGCTACTGCAGATACATTTTTAGCCTTGGTAGCAGCTGATTATGACCTCAAGGTTATGTGTATGGATGTAATGAACGTCGTGGTTAGTCGGCGTGCAGATTTGTCAAGCCATACGTGGGCTATGGGGCATGACAAGCTAAAGCGAGGAGGCGAGCTTGTTCATGGTGGAATTTCTGATGTACTGGGGACTGTATGAGGGTCGCCTATATCACTCGCACGACATACGGTGTTCTCGGCGGGGGGGCTAGTTATTTCTTTCCCGAGAAACTTTCTCAGTTTGCCGAGGTTATGGTTATTGCGCCTACACCAAAAAAAAGCAATGAGAAGGTTATTATGCCTGTTGGTCGAGTGCGGGTTTGCTCGGTGCCTGCTGGACAAGGGGAAGACGCGCTATACCAAGTGTATCGTTTGCTTGCGGACTTCAGGCCCGATGTTGTGCATGTATTTCACTCCCCTAATTGTCTTTTTTATGTACAGAAACTAAAAAGTCTTTTGCCTTGTGCTAAGTGGGTATTGGACTTCAGGTCTCCACCTATAATCCCAGCTTGGCGCGATAGAATTAGGGTTAGGTTTAGATACTTTGCGTGTCAGATGCTCTATGATCATATTTTTACGCACTCACATCGAACGATCGGCCAAAATTTACCGCTGCGTATCAGGCGGGTTCGAGAGGTTTGCCCTGGTGTGGAGTTGGCGTCAATAGGTGGTCGACGTGAGAGTTGTGGTGGAAGCGCTGAAAGATTTGTATATATTGGCAGCGTTACTGCGTCCAGGCGCTTGGATGTTTTAGTGGATGCTTTTGTTGCATGGTCGCGACAGCTACAAAAGCCGGTACGTTTGGATATATATGGGGCCGGTAACGCACTGGATGAATTGCGCGCACGAGTCAACCAGGCTGGAGGCGAGAGCTGCGTTGTATTTCATGGCGCGATTGATCAACAAAGCCTGCTCGAGAAATTACCTGGCTATGATGTTGGAGTGGCCTATGTCCCTGACGATCTATTTGCCAGGGCACCCTCGCTTAAGTCTCTTGAATATGCTGCAGCAGGCATCAGGATCTTGGCGTCTGATACCGTAGGGCACCGAGATTATGCGAAACGATTTGGTTTTCAGTTTTCTTTTTTTCGCAACGATATTCGATCAGTTGTCGCCGCGCTGGATCGCATCTACTGTGAGTTCGAGTCGCTTTCCGACCCTGCCGTGAATCTGCAATGTGTCGAACGTTTTGATTGGTCCAGCATTGTGCGAGACCAACTACTGCCAGCTTATAAGGAAATGATCCAGCATGACTGATGCAGTTTTGATTACAGGCGGGGCCGGATTTATTGGGCGCTCTCTTATTTCCAGGCTTCTTGAGTTGAACCCTGGTCTGCATATTCGAGTTCTCGACAATTTTTCGGTCGGCTCTCCTGAAGATTTGCAAGGTGTGAGCTCAGTACAGGACTGGGTCGGAGGCATTGCTGCAGGCGTTCATGTCGTCAGAGGCGATATTCGGGATTTCGCTTGTGTTCAAGCTGCTACCGAAGGTGTGGGTTGCATTGTCCACTTGGCGGCTAATACAGGCGTTGGACCCTCGGTCGAAGAGCCGCGCTTCGATATGGAGAGTAATGTAATTGGGACTCTGAATATGCTTGAAGCTGCCAGGCATTCAGGCGTAAAAAAGTTCGTCTTCGCTTCTTCCGGGGCCCCGGCGGGTGCTGTGGAACCGCCGATTCACGAAGAGATCGCTCCGCATCCGGTGTCACCTTATGGGGCCAGCAAGCTGGCCGGTGAAGGATATTGTTCGGCCTATTACCACAGCTTTGGTATTAATACGATCGCTTTGCGCTTCGGCAATGTGTATGGCCCTAATTCGGCGAAAAAGAGCAGTGTTGTTGCGAAATTTATTCGGCAGGCAATGAATGATGAAATCTGCGAAATTTATGGTAGCGGCGGTCAAACTCGAGACTACATCTATATTGACGACTTGGTCTCTGCGATTATCTGCGCTATGCAACGCCCTATAGGCGGTGAGGTCTTTCAGATTGCTGTCGGAGCGGAGGTCACGTTGTTGGAGTTGGTGGAGAAGATCAGGGCTTCGCTCATTCGATACGGAATAGATATGCGTGTCACCAATACGGATTCGCGTATTGGTGATGTGCTGCGAAACTATGCCGATATTCGCAAGGCCAGAGAGGTGCTGGGCTGGGAGCCGCAGTTCGATTTGCAGTATGGTCTCGATAAAACAGTCGAATACTTCGTTAATCGTTCGCTGAGTTGATTTTATGCAAAGCCGTCCAGTAATAGTTTTGGGGCCTGGTCGATCCGGCACGTCGATGTTGATGAGCGTTCTGGAAGAAATGGGCGTGTCTACCGTATCCGGTTCGAGCACCGTCACCGGTGATCAAAATCCCGAAGGGGACTATGAAGATCGCGAGTTGGTAGCCATCAATCATGAAATCCTGAAAAAGATAGGCGGGCACCCCTATTTACCTGTTCCAGATGGTTTTCTCGATATGTTCAACTCGAGGAGATATATAGGAAGCATTCGGGAAATCGTTTCGACACGTATGGCCGAGGTTGACCGTTGGGCGTTCAAGGATCCTTTGACGGCTTCACTCCTTCCGCTTTGGATTCGCGTTTTCAACACGGGTAAAATTTCGCCTATTTACTTGCTTGCCGTGAGGGACCCTGCCGCAGTCGCTATTTCGATGAATCGTCAATATGACCGCCCGCTTGTTTTGGCTGAATTGATTTGGTTGATCAGGGTCTGTGACGCTCTGTTCCATACTGGTGGTAACTGTATGGTTGTTCACTATGAGGACTTTTTTTCTGATAAGGCGGAGTCCTTGTCCCGGGAGTTGCAAAGCTACATATATCCAGAGGGGCATTTAGCTGGCTCTGACTTTGTTTCGACGACAAAGGTAAAGCCCGCTCTCAATCGTTCTGCCTACAGTGAATATCAAGTTCAGAACCCGTTGGTACGGAAGCTGTATCTTGAGCTTTCCAAGTGCAGAGGAGCCGATTTTGATCGGGCCGCGCTGATGAATGTGGTGCTCGAGTGCCGATCAGCTATGCATCAATTTGGTGGTTGGGCAGAGCTGGCATTGACTTTCTATAAAAAAAGTAATGCGTTGCGGACAGCAACAGCCACAGAGGCCAAGAGAGAACCGCAGGCTGTGACCGATGAGCGTTTAACAAGCGCCCTAGAGCAGGCTCTGGCAGAGAATGCAGATTTTCTGCAAAAACAGGTGTCCCTTGAAGAGCGCTTGCAAACGTTACGGATAGAGTCCTCTGAGCGAGAAAAATCGGTTGTCGAGTTTCGCAAGTCCCTTCAGGGTGAAAAAAGGCGAAGTGACAGCTTGGTTAAAGAGAGTTCCGGGCTACGTGTTGAAATCCAGCGTCTGGCGAAAGTGGAAATGCAGAACTCGAAATTGTTCAAGGACATATCGGATGTTCGCCAGCGACTTCAGGCGCAGCGTAAGAAAAATGACCAATTAAGTCGAAAATTATTTTCTCTTAAGTCTTCTACTTCTTATCAGTTTTCCCTTCTGTGTGTTAAGGCTGTACGTCAGCCCGGAAAGAACACTGTTATGTTGCCGTTTAGAGTTTTGAGTTTGATTGTGGCCGCTCTGGCAGGGCGTAAGTAATGACTGTTTTGGTTTGTGCAGGTGTAAAAGTTACGGTGGTGATTCCGCTCTACAATACAGCGGACTATATCGCAGAGTGCCTCGATTCGGTGCTAGCGCAGACGTTGAAAGAAGTCGAAGTCATCGTCGTCGACGATGGTTCTACGGATGGCGGCGACAAACTGGTTGAGCAATATTGCGCGCGATATCCGCAGGTCAAATTGCTGCGTCAGGAGCGTAAGCGGCAGGGCGCAGCAAGGAATCTGGCACTGGCCCATGCCAAAGGCGAGTATGTTTCTTTTCTGGACTCCGACGACACTATCCCTGTCGATGCCTACGAGAAGATGGTGGCAGTTGCCAAGCAATATGGCAGCGACATGGTCTGCGGCATTCAGCAGTCTTTTAGTCAATGGCGCAAATGGATTGGAGTTCCTGTCCATCAGCGTGAGTTCAATCGATTGATCGAATGCACCACCATCGAAGAGATGCCGACGCTGATACAGGACATCAGTGCCTGCAATCGCCTGATCCGTCGTGAAAGCATTGAGAAACACTCCATGCGCTTTCCGGAGGGGACGGCTGGCGAAGACCTGGACTTTATGGCCAGGATGTATCTGAAGTGCGATGTGATCACCATTTTGCCCGAGGTGGTTTACAACTATCGCGGGCGTGATGATTCGCGCACCAGTCGAATCTCTCCGCAGTTCTTCGAGGATCGCGTAGCGGTCACCGAAAGCCTTGAGCAGTCTTTTGCCGAGAAAGGCGCGTTGGATATCTACCAGCGCTTGCTGCGTTCCGAAGTCAGGAAGCTGGTAGGCAATCGCTTCCTGAAAGTGATCAAGCAGTCCGCATACGACGAGCAACTGCAGATATTTGGCATCATCGGCCGCTTGGTGAAAAAGTTGTCGCCGGAGGATATGCGCTCCGCAGAAGACTATGCGCTGCGTGAGCAAGTGCGCATCATCATGCTCAGCGCTCAGGAGTACGATGCGCTGGTGGCCTATGAAAACGCCCCGCGCTCGCCGCGTTACTTGACTCTGCTCAAGTCCGATGCCGCCAAGGCGCAGCTTTTCGAACCCATGATGCGTATGCAGTTCCAGGGCCTGGCCCGTTTCGAGCGGGTGCAGAAAATCCAGAACTCCCGGGTATTCGCTGTGGCCTCGCGTATCAGCCTGTTGACGGCGAAATGCCTGAAGCTGGCGTCGACGGTCAAGGGCCTGCCGATGCTTAAGTACTTCGCGGCGGCGCCGGTGGCCAAGCTGGCCGGGGCGTTGCTGCCGAACAAGGCCATCTGGCTGATGGACGAGCGAATTGCCAGTAGCGCCGAGGACAACGGCTACTTCTTCTTCAAGTATCTGCGCGAAACCTACCCGCAACTGCCGGTGTTTTACGTGCTCAAGCGCAATTCGCCGCACTGGGGCATCGTGGCGCCGCTGGGCAACGTCGTGGCGCAGTATTCCTGGAAACACGCCTACCTGCTGTGGCGTGCGCGGGTGATGCTGTCCACCGACAGTTTCCGTGGCCTGGACTATCCGAGCGAGTCCCTGCCGCGCCTGCGCCGCAAGACCCTGAACGTGTTCCTGCAGCATGGCGTGGCCGGCAACAAGACCATGACCTACACACGCAAGAACTATCCCTACTTCTCGCAGGTGATCGCTTCCAACGGCATCGAGCAGGCGTTTTTCAGTGGGCACTATGGTTTCACGCCGAAGCAGGTGAAGCTCACCGGCATCGCCCGGCTGGATGCCCTGGCGCCTCGGCGCGGCGCCGAGCGTTCGCGCAAGATTCTGGTGGCGCCCACCTGGCGGCGCTGGCTCAAGGGGCAGGGGCAGATTCAGGCCAGTCGCTATTATCATGCCTGGAACAGTTTCCTTAATAGCGAGCGTCTGGCCGATTTGCTGGAGACGCATCAGATGGAGCTGTATTTCCGCCCGCATTTCAACATGATGCAGTTCATCGACGAGTTCGAGAAAGGTTCGCCGCGGGTCCATGTGATCCGCGATCTCGATCAGCCGCTGCATCATCTGATTCGCGAAGCGGATTTGCTGATCACCGATTACTCCAGCGTGATGTACGACTTCTTCTATCAGGAGAAGCCGGTGCTGGGCTACATGTTCGATCGCCACGAGTGGGAAGTACAGCCACCGGGGCCACCGCACCTGGACTACGAGCGAGATCTGGCGCTGGAACTGGTCACCACCGAGGACGCTTTGTTGCAGCAACTGCAGCAGTGCCTGGAGGGCGGCTGCGAGATGTCTGCCGACAAGCATGGTCGTCTAGACAAACTGTTCAGCCACCGCGACGACGGTAATTGCGAGCGCATCTACCAGGCTGTGGTCGAGGAACTGGCTCAGCCATGAACAGCACACTCGAAAAGGGCAGGGGCCGCTGATGCTGCAACTGCTCAAGGATCTGCGGCATTACCACCATGCCCTGGTGACGCTGTTTTCGGTCAACGTGAAAACCACCGTGGCCTCGGCCCGCCTGGGATGGCTGTGGTGGTTTCTCGACCCGTTGATCATGATGGCGATCTACTACTTCATCATTCGCGTGGTGTTCCAGCGCGGGGGCGAGAACTACCACCTGTTCGTGCTGTGCGGCATCGTCGCCTGGCAGTTCTTCGCGCGCTCCCTGACTGCTGCAGGCACGGCGATCAGCAAGAACCGCGGCGTCATTCGCCAGACCAGCACGCCGATGGGCCTGTTGATCGCGGTGCCCTGCGCGGTGCAGCTGTTTTTCGCCTCGGTGGGCATGCTGATCGTCATGTGCTGGTCCTATGCGACTCTCGGTGTGCAATCGCTGGCGGTGCTGCCGTTGCTGCTGCTGGTGTTCTTTATCGCCTATGCGGTCAGCCTTTTCGTAGCGGTGACCCAGGTGTTATTTGCGGACACCGCGAAACTGGTGGCGTATGGCATCCGTGCAGGGTTCTTCCTCAGCCCGGTGCTGTATCCCGCTTCACGGGTGCTGGATGCGGATAACATTCCCGCCTTTGCCAAGCTGCTGTTCGAGCTCAACCCCATTGGCTGGATCATCGAGGCGTTTCGCCAGGTGATTCTCGATGGGGGGATGTTCGACTGGCTGCAGTACAGCGTTCAGTTGGCGCTGGCGTTGCTGCTGGTGCAGGTGGGGCTGCTGTATCTGCGGCTGTGCAGCAATCGAATCGTGAAGATGCTTTAGGGGTTTATGTGGCACGTTTCGTTCTTTCGCTGCATTCGGAATTCGACAACAAATCGGCTATCGGTGTGTTCGATAGCGAGCAGGGACTGCAGTACCTGCAGATCGAGGAGCTCTCCAAATCATTGAGCCAACCCCAGCTGCGCGGCCTGTGCTGCGTGGGGAACCGGCTGTATGTGACGACGCCTTCAAGCCTGCGTATTTACACCATCGAAACTAATCCGCCGGTGGGACAGGCCTGGTTCTGCCTGCTGCGCGAGGTGGTGTTGCCGGAGTGGGTGCTGGGCAAGCGCCCCGACGCCGGGCTGCTGGCTGTGCACTACGCCGTTGGCAAGGGGCGCTTACTAGTGGCCTGCAATGCCCTGGCGAGCATCGACGAGTTTGACCTGGACGGCGAGTTCCTTGGCCGGCGCCACCTTTGGCAGATCGCTCCCGAGCACTTTCAGGTGCCGGCCCAGGCCTCGGGCAAGAGCGGTTTTGGGCATATCCGCGGTATTTGCGAGAATTCCAGCGGGGAGCTGTTCCTGACCGTGGCGTTTCGCAACTGGTCCGATGCTGGCAGCGTGATCGGCTACGACTCCGGCGAGTTGCTGCTGGATCAACTGGAGACGCCGCATTCGGGCCTATTCCTTGATGGCCGCTACTTCGTGCTGGACGTACAGCGCGGCAGCCTGCTGGGCCTGCCGCTGGTCGCCGAGAGCGAGACATTGCAGGCCAAGGCGACGAGCCAGAGCTTTGCTGCGCGCGGGTTGAAGATCAATCTGCGCGGGCTGGCCGGAGACAGCGAAGGCCTGTACGCGGGGTTCTTCAACTTCGAGAAGGACGAGAAGAAGAAGGTCGCCTCGCAGATCGTCCGCTTCGATCCGTGCAGCGGCGCACAGGAAAAGCTCTACCTGCTGCCGGAGGTGGCGGGTTTCCGTTTCCCGGCACCGTTCTATCTGAGCCCCTTCGCGGCGGATACCTGTCGCGGTGTTGGCGACTCGTTGCAGTTGGTCGATGCCACCTGGTCGCAGGTCGGCCCAGCTGCGCTGGTCGGCGAGGCGCCTTGCGCAGAGCCTGCGCCATCTGTGGTGAAAGCGCCGGTCGCTGCGGTGCAGAAGCCGGCGCCGGTGCGCAAGGAACAGCCGCTCGGCAAGTCGGTGATCGAGGTTGCCGACGTCAGCCTGTCCTATCGGCGCGGGGTGCGTCTGCATACTTGGCTGCGCCAGCGCCAGGACCGCGACTTCCGGGCGCTCAAGGGAGTGTCGCTGACCCTGCGCGAGGGCGAGGTGCTGGGGCTGGTCGGGCGTAACGGTTCGGGCAAGAGCACCATGGGCATGCTGCTGGCCGGTATCCTGCAGCCCGACCTGGGCAGTATCGAGCGGCATGGGCGGATTCAGTTGCTGTCGCTCGGCATCGGCTTCAACAACGAGTTGTCGGGGCGCGACAACGTGTTCGTCAACGCGGCGTTGTTGGGCCTGTCGCGGCGCGAGGTGCTGCAGCACCTGGACGAGATCATCGAGTTCTCCGAGATCGGCGAGTTCATCGACGAGCCGATCCGCACCTACTCGGCCGGCATGCGCAGCCGCTTGGCGTTCGCCATTGCCACGGTGATCCAGCCCGATGTACTGATTCTCGACGAAGTGCTCTCCACCGGAGATGATTCCTTCCGGCACAAGGCCGAGACGCGCATGCGCGAGATGAAGGGCAAGGCGAAGTGCGTAGTGATGGTTTCCCACAGCGCCAACCAGATCAAGAAGCTCTGCAGCCGGGTGGTCTGGCTGGAGCGTGGGCATCTGGTACTCGATGGCAGGCCGAAGCAGGTGATGCCCGAGTACGAGGCGTTCTGCCAGAACCCTGAAAAGTGGCTACGTCGTCACCCCAATATTGCGGCGAGGCTGCTGGAGTGAGTCACGACTCGCCGAGCGTGCTGATGCTCGCCCCGGTCCATCGGGCTTGGGGCAACCGGGTGGTGCGCGAAAGCATATCGCTTGCCGAGGTGGGCTACCGGGTCACGGCACTGATGCGTTGCGAGCAGGCGCATGTCGTCGAGGGGGTGACCTTCTTGCCGGCCCCGGCTTATCACAACCGACTGCAGCGCTTTCTCAACCTGCCGCGGGTGTTGCGCATGGCGCTGGCGCAGCGTGCCGACATTTATCACCTGCATAACCCCGATATGATCCCGCTGGCCCTGCTGCTCAAGCTATTGGGCAAAAGGGTGATCTACGATACGCACGAAGATTATTCGCAGCGTTTGCTGTTGCGTAGTTGGCTGCCCCAGCCGCTACGTCGGCCACTGGGCTTCCTGCTTTCGCTGGCTGAGCGTGGGCTGAGCCACTGGGTGGACGCCACGTTGGTCACGCAGGAGCGCCAGTTGCCGTATTTCTCCAGGCGCTGTCGCCTGCTGCGTAACGCCCCGGTGCTTTCCGAGGCGTTGATGCACCGGTTGCGTACACAGGCAGAAAACCTGGTGCGAGAGGCACGGCCCTATCGTTTGATTTACGCGGGAGGTTTGTCACGAGCTCGTGGGTTGTTCAATGCACTGGATGCGCTGCAGGTGCTGAATGCGCGAGGGCTGGAGACTCGCCTCTGGTTACTGGGGCCAGAACTGGAGCCTTGTCTTGACCAGGCCCGCTGTCATCGCGCGTGGGAATATGTGGATTATCTAGGTTTGCAATCGCACGAAACCGTATTGGCGCATATGATGCGTGCCGATGTGGGGTTGGCGGTGCTCGCCGATGAGGGCGACCATGCAGCGGCCAGGCCGACCAAGTTGTTCGAGTATATGGCCTGCGGCTTGCCGTTCGTGGCCAGCGACTTCCCTCTGTGGCGCGAGTTTGTCGGTGAGGGGGCAGGGCTATGGGTCGAGGCGGGTAGCAAGGAGATGCTGGCGGAAGCGTTGGCAAAGATTTTGTTAAGCGAGCTTGACCGGCAGGACATGACGGATAGGGCCAATGCCTTTCTGCAGCAGTTCAACTGGGATACGGAGCATAAAGAACTCTTAATCCTGTACCAGGAAATTTTGACCAGCTAGCGCGTGGGGCGGTGTGTGATATGAAGGTTGTGGCAATTGGGGCGGGTTATCATGCTATTTAACTCCTATGAGTTTATTGTTTTTTTCTTGCCCATTACCTTTGCTGTCTACTTTTATCTTAACCGGCGACGTTTGGTTGTGGCTGGCAAGAGTTGGCTGGTTTTAAGTAGTCTGTTTTTTTACAGTTGGTGGGACTATATGTACCTGCCGTTGATTCTTGTTTCGATGCTGGTCAATTTTGCGCTCGGTAGCACTCTGACTCAGGCGAATGATGTGCATGTTCGGGGTGGGCGGAAGCGATTGCTGCTCGTTGGCGTTGTCTTGAATTTGCTCCTGCTGGGATATTTCAAGTATGCAGATTTTTTTGTCGATAATTTAAATGGATTGACAGGCAGCGATTTTACCCTGCCGGGCATTGTGTTGCCGCTGGCAATTAGCTTCTTTACTTTTCAGCAGATTGCCTATCTAGTTGATAGCTACAGAGGGGAGACCAAGGAGTATGACTTCCTCAATTATGCGCTATTTGTGACGTTTTTCCCGCAGCTCATCGCCGGACCAATTGTTCACCATAAGGAAATGATGCCGCAGTTTGCGTCGCGCTGGAATTTGCTGGTGCGTTACCACAATGTTGCACTGGGGTTGTTCATTTTTTCAATTGGCCTTTTCAAGAAAGTGGTTCTGGCGGACACATTTGCCCAGTGGGCCACACCAGGATTTGATGCTAAACCAGTTCTGACGGTTCTAGAGGCGTGGGCGACCAGTCTGTCCTACACCTTTCAATTGTATTTTGATTTTAGCGGCTATGCCGATATGGCCATCGGTGCGGCGCTGCTTTTCAATATAAAACTTCCTGCTAACTTTAATTCGCCTTATAAGGCTGTCAGTATTCAGGATTTCTGGCGGCGCTGGCACATTACATTGAGTAATTTCTTGCGGGATTATCTGTATATTCCGCTTGGCGGCAATAGAAATGGCGCCGCGCTCACCTACTTTAATCTTTTTGTTACTTTCTTATTGGGCGGGCTGTGGCATGGCGCCAGCTGGATGTTTGTCATCTGGGGGGCTTTGCATGGCGGTGCCTTGGTAGTGCACCGTGCCTGGCAGCAGTTAGGGGGCAAAATGCCGATACTGCTGGGGTGGTTTTTGACTTTTAATTTTGTCAATTTGGCCTGGGTTTTCTTCCGGGCAAAAGAGTTGGAAGACGCAACCAAGGTGCTCAGCGGAATGTTCATGCTTAATGGCCTTTCTGTTTCTGCGAGTGTTTCCACGTTACAGAAGGCATATCACAAGGCTGAGCTTGATAGTTGGCTCATACCTAGCGGGGCACAGTCTCCAGCGGTTTGGGTGTGGTTGCTGATAGGCCTGCTGGTTGTGCTGTTATGCCGGAACTCCGGGCAATACCGTTTTGTCGGTGCGCGAGTGTCCCTCAGCACGACACTGAGCTTTGCTTTAATGGGGGCGCTCGCGATTGCCGCGACAATGATTTCCACATACTCAGAATTCATATATTTCAATTTCTAATCATGAAAACAATCAAATACAAAACGGCGGTTCGCGTCTATCTAGGAGCGTTGCTGGCGTTGCTGAGTGCGTTGCCAGTTGCTTTTTATATTTACGATCCTTTGCAGATTTTTCATGGGCCGTGGGGGCGTGATTGGGGCTTCAATAGCAATATGAGGCTGCAGGCGGCTGGGGTTATCAATAACTACGATTTTGACTCTGTTGTTCTTGGCACCAGCATGCTGGAAAATACCTCTGCGGATATGGCGTCGACGCTCCTGAGGGGACGGTTTGTCAATCTCTCTGTTCCTGGCTCTCACCATTACGAGCGTTCTCTTGTTCTTCAGCATGCCTTGCGCGTTAAGCAGTTGAAGCATGTTATTTATTCGCTGGATTCTTCTTATATTTCTCCTGCGAAGGAGAACCCAAAATACCCGTTGTCAACGTACGATTATTTGTATGATCGCAATGTTTTCAACGATGTTGCTGTCTACTATAACGACCGCTTTCTGAAATGCTTGATTGTTTGGTCGCATGTGCCGGACTGCACGGGTAGGCAGGTCAGCCTGGATCGCCCAGGGGCCTGGTATAAAGGGCGAGCGCATGCGGCGCGGTTTGGTGGGCTGGATAAGTGGTTTGCGGCCAGGAATAGCAACCAGGTGCGTGAGGCATTCTTATCAATAGTCAGGTCTGCAAAACAGGTTGGGCGTGCTCCTGCGATGAGCGAGCAAGTATTCAATCGGCGCCTGCAGGAAGCTATCGGGTATCTTGATGAAACGGTTCTGCGCCATGCCAGGGCGAATCCGAGTGTCAGTTTCTACTATGTGTTTCCACCTTACTCACGCATCCTCTTTTCGACGCTTCATCAAGTGCAACCCTTGGAGGCACGACTGCATGAAGAGGTTGTCCGGTATTTTGCAAGGGTGGCAGGTGAGCTACCTAATGTTCAGGTTTTTGGCTACGAGAATCAGGACTTCCTCGATGATATAGCCAATTATAAAGATCCTCGCCATTACGCAGAGCCGATCAATACAGCAATGCTGCATGATATGGCCGAGGGACGGCATGAAATTGGGCCGGAGAATGTCGAGAGTTACCTGAAGGTAGCGCGGGACAAGGCGCTTGCGTTCGATCTGGTCGGTTTGGCTGGAAAAATTGAAGCTTATTTGAACGCCGAGGCTAAGGATGGTCTGAAATAGTCGTCATTCCCGCGTAGGCGGGAATCCAGCATCCCGCAGTACCTGGGCTCCCGCCTTCGCGGGAGTGACGGTGTGGCGCTTTTTCAGAATTTTCCTAACTAGCTTTGCGCGGGACTGATGGGGGCAGAATCGCAGCAGACTATATATGCATGCCCGGTTAAGCTTGGGCTTTACGGCAAATTTCTGCTGCGCTGAGACTTCGTGAAAAGCGGGGGTGGAACATTCATTTGAGCCGCGAGTGTGAAACGCCCGTTGCAAGCCATTTTGCGGGGTTTGATTGAAGTTGCCAGGCCTTCGTGTGGTGACTTTTCGTTCAACGCCTCGATCGCGTTACAGTGTGCCGCTTGAGTGCTCTGTTCCTATAGTTTTATCCAACGAGCGGGTTCGATGTCGCGCAAGGTTCTTTTTTTAACGCTGTATTATCCGCCCGATCTCTGTGCGGGTTCGTTCCGCGCCGCGGCCTTGAGCAAGGCGCTGCTGGCGCAGGCCGGCGAAGATGTTCAGGTGGACGTCATTACCGGGCAGCCGTCGCGTTACGCGTCCTTTTCGCCCGACGCGCCCGAGATAGAAACTCGCGGTGCGCTGACGATCCGGCGCGTATTGCTGCCGGCCAGGGGCAATGGGTTTCTGGCCCAGGTCTGGCTGTTTCTGTGTTTTGCTCTAGCCGTGCTGCGGGTGGTGCGGGGGCAGCGTTACGATCTAGTTGTAGCCACGTCGTCGCGTCTGATGACCGCTTGCCTGGGCAGTCTGATCGCCTGGCGTAAGGGGGCGCGGCTGTATCTGGATATTCGCGATATTCTGGTGGAAACCCTGAAGGGAATATTCACCGGCCCGCTATGGCGGCCGGTTATTGGTGTCTTCGTTCTGCTGGAGCGCTGGACAATGACGCGTGCGGACAGGATCAACCTGGTTTCGCGAGGGTTCCTGCCTTACTTCCAGTCCCGCTACCCGCAGGGGCGCTTTTCCTTCTTTTCCAACGGAGTGGACAGCGAGTTCCTGCAGGCGCCGGCAGCGACTGCATTGCCACTAAGGGAGCCGCTGAAAGTGCTCTATGCCGGCAATATCGGCGATGGTCAGGGGTTGCACAATATTTTGCCGGGGCTTGCTCTGCGCTTGAGCGGGCGGGCCTGTTTGCAGATTATCGGTGACGGCGGCCGTGCCTGCCAACTGAGCGATGCGTTGGCGGGTATGGACAATGTAGAGTTGCTGGCGCCGATGCGGCGTAAGCACCTACGGGCCTATTACGAGCAAGCCGATGTGCTGTTCCTGCACCTCAACGATTACCCGGCCTTCAAGCGGGTGCTGCCTTCCAAGCTGTTCGAGTACGCCGCCACCGGTAAACCCATCTGGGCTGGTGTGGCGGGCTATGCAGCGGAGTTCATCGCCGCTGAGCTGACCAATGCAGCTGTGTTTGCGCCCTGTGACGTCGAGGCTGCGCTTGAAGGTTTTGAGCGGCTGGCACTTGAACAGACTGATCGCTCGGCGTTCGTCCAGCGCTATGCACGTGAGCGCATCATGGACGAGATGGCGCGGGACATCCTGCAATTGCTGGGGCCGGCCTGATGCAGATATTGGTAACCGGCGCCAATGGCCTGGTTGGCGCGGCACTTATTAGTCGCCTCGCGCTTGAGCCAGCGATGCAGCCGATTGCCGGCGTTCGGGTTCCGCAGGCGGACAACCTGCCATGCGAGCAGCGAGTCTTAGGTGATCTTGCGAAAGGTCGGCTCTCTACGCAGGCGCTACGCGGGGTCGAGGTGGTGGTGCACGCAGCCGCTCGGGTACACGTGATGGAGGAGAGCGAGCAGGATCCCCTGGCGGCATTCCGGGCGGTCAATGTTGCGGGAACGCGTGCCTTGCTTGAGGCCGCAGCCCAGGCCGGGGTGACGCGCTTCGTCTTGGTCAGTTCGATCAAGGTCAATGGCGAGGTCAGTTTGCCCGGCAAGCCTTTTTCCGAGCAGGACGCAGAGAATCCTCAGGATGCCTATGCCCAGTCCAAGTGGGAAGCAGAGCAGCTTGTGCAGGCATTTTGCGAGCAGCATGGCATGGAGTGGGTGGTGGTGCGGCCGCCGTTGGTTTACGGGCCGGGTGTGCGAGCCAACTTTCGACGCATGATGCAGGCACTCGCGCGCGGCCTACCACTACCGCTGGGGAGTTTGCACAATCAGCGCAGCCTGGTGGCGCTGGAAAACCTGGTCGATTTTCTCGCGTGCTGCGCGAGTCATCCGGCGGCGGCCAATCAACGCTTTCTGTTGAGCGATGGACGGGATCTGTCCGTGACCGAGTTGAGCCGCGCGCTGGCCGCGGCGCTTGGGTCGCGCTCCTGGTTGGTGCCGCTGCCTGGTGCCTGGCTACAGGCCGGCCTGCGCTTGCTGGGGCGGGCGGCTGCGGCGCAACGCCTGTGTGGCGAGCTGCGGGTCGATAGTGGCAAGGCCCGCTCTTTGCTGCAATGGCAGGCTCCGCAGGGCATTGATGAGGCGTTGGCCGCTACCGTGCAGGACTTCGTTAAGGAAAGCAGGTGATGATGCCGTTATGGCTGCTGGGCGTGTTGCTGGTGTCCTGGGGGCTGACCGGTGAGGTGCGGCGCTACGCACTGGCACGCAGTCTGCTGGATGTGCCCAATGCGCGCAGTTCGCATGCGGTACCTACGCCGCGCGGTGGTGGGCTGGCCATTGTCCTCGCGTTCCTCGCGTTGTTGCCCATATTGGCTGTGGAAGGTGTGTTGCCATGGCCTTCGATGTGGGCACTACTGGGTGGCGGGGCCTGGGTGGCAGCGTTGGGTTTCCTTGATGATCACGGCCATATCGCGGCACGCTGGCGTTTGCTTGGGCATTTCATCGCGGCCGGATGGGTGTTGGTATGGTTAGGCGGCTTGCCGCCATTGCGAGTGGCCGATGTGTCACTGGAATTGGGTTGGCTAGGTCATGGGTTGGCGCTGGTCGGCTTGGTGTGGTTGCTCAACCTCTACAATTTCATGGATGGCATAGACGGTATCGCCGCGGTCGAGGCTATCTGCGTGTGCCTCGGGGGCGCACTCCTGTATTGGATGCTCGGTCATCAGGCTCTTGTCTGGACGCCATTGGCCTTGGGGCTGGCGGCGTTGGGTTTTTTGTATTGGAATTTCCCGCCCGCGCGTATTTTCATGGGCGATGCAGGTAGCGGCTTTCTCGGTTTGATGCTGGGCGGGTTGGCACTCCAGGCTGCATGGACCACGCATGAATTGTTATGGGCTTGGCTGATCCTGCTCGGTGTTTTTGTGGTTGATGCGACCTGGACGCTATTGCATCGGTTGTTCAGACGCGAGCGTATTTACGAGGCTCATCGCAGTCACGCCTATCAGTTCGCCTCTCGCAAGTTCAAGCAACATCTGCCTGTTACCTTGGGTGTGTTGGCGATCAACCTCCTCTGGTTGCTGCCGGTAGCCGTGCTGGTCGCGCAAGGGTCTATTGATGGCATATGGGGCCTGCTGCTCGCATATGCTCCGCTCGGAGTGCTTGCGTGGTACTTTGGCGCGGGCGCTGACGAATAGTTACCTTCACCGTTAATCGGATCGTCGGCATAAATGTTGGCCTTTCCCATTTCTTAAGGGTCGATATGAGGCCGGTTACGCCCGGATGATCAGGAAGAGGCACGGATGACGGATAAACTGCGCAAAGCGCTGATTAAACTGCCGCGACGTTACAAAAGGTCGCTTCAGGTTTTTGTCGATATTGGCTTGGTTTGGCTGGCTTTGTGGCTGGCGTTTATTGTGCGCCTTGGTTTCGACAATCGTATCGATCCCTTCGGCGACCATCTATGGTTGTTCGTGGTAGCGCCCTTCATTGCGATCCCCTGTTTCGTTCGTCTCGGTATGTACCGTGCCGTGATGCGCTATTTCGGCAATGACGCGCTGCTGGCGATTTTCAAGGCCGTTTCGATTTCCGCTCTTATCATGGCCTTGGCTGTGTATTGGCATCGCGAACCCCCGGCGTTGGTGCCGCGCTCTCTGGTCTTCAACTATTGGTGGATCAGCCTGTTCATGGTGGGTGGGCTGCGCCTGCTCATGCGCCAATACTTCATGGGCGACTGGTACGTGGCGGCGAAGCAGATGCCTTTCGTAGGCATTCAAAATTCGTTGTCTCTGCCCAAGGTCGCTGTATATGGCGCTGGTGCGGCCGGCAATCAGTTGGTAGCGGCGCTGCGTATGGGGCGATCCATGCAGCCGGTGGCCTTCGTAGATGATGACGACAATATCGCGACGCGGATTATCGCGGGGCTACAGGTCTACAAGCCCAAGCACATTCAGCAGATGATCGAGGAGACTGGGGCTCAGGAAATCCTGTTGGCGGTTCCGTCGCTTTCAAGGGCGCGGCGTCGAGAGATTCTCGAGGGGCTGGAAGGCTTTCCGCTGCATGTGCGTACAGTGCCTGGGTTCATGGATCTCGCTAGCGGGCGGGTGAAGGTCGACGATTTGCAGGAGGTCGATATCGCGGATTTGCTTGGACGTGATCCAGTGCCGCCCAATCAGGCTTTGCTGGATCACTGCATCCGTAATCAGGTAGTCATGGTGACCGGTGCCGGCGGTTCGATTGGTTCCGAGCTGTGTCGACAGATTGTCGCGAGTGCGCCGAAGGTGCTCGTGCTATTGGACCATTCGGAATACAACTTGTACGCCGTTCATGCTGAGCTTGAGCAGCGTATCCAGCGTGAGTACCTGACCCTGCAAGTCGTGCCTATTCTGGGAACGGTGCGTAACCCGGAGCGGCTGCTGGATGTGATGCGGACCTGGAAAGTCGATACGGTCTACCACGCTGCGGCTTACAAGCATGTCCCAATGGTTGAGCAAAATATTGCCGAGGGCGTGTTGAATAATGTCATCGGCACCCTTTATGCGGCCCAGGCTGCGATTCAGTCCAACGTCCAGCACTTCGTGCTGATTTCCACTGACAAGGCCGTGCGGCCGACCAATGTAATGGGCAGTAGTAAGCGGCTGGCAGAGATGATCCTGCAAGCGCTCAGTGTTGAGTCGGCTCCCGTGTTGTTCGGTGAGGAGGGCGTGCATCGCGTCAACAAGACACGATTCACCATGGTGCGTTTTGGCAATGTCCTTGGGTCGTCCGGTTCGGTGATTCCACTGTTCCACGAGCAGATTCGTCGCGGAGGGCCGGTGACCGTCACCCATCCGAACATCACTCGCTACTTCATGACCATTCCCGAGGCTGCGCAGTTAGTGATTCAGGCGGGGGCTATGGGGCAGGGTGGAGACGTCTTCGTACTGGATATGGGGGCACCGGTGAAAATTCTTGATCTTGCCGAGAAGATGATTCACCTCAGCGGCCTGAGCGTTCGTTCGGAACGCAGCCCCCAAGGGGACATTGCCATTGAGTTCACAGGTCTACGGCCTGGAGAAAAACTTTATGAAGAGCTGCTGATCGGCGATGACGTCAGTCAGACCGAGCATCCCATGATCATGCGGGCGAATGAGGAAATGCTTTCCTGGGATACTTATAAGTGTGTTTTGCGTGACCTGCTCGGTGCGCTGGAGGGCGATGATTATGATCGAGTGCGGCAGCTGCTTCGCGATACGGTTAGCGGTTATCGGCCAGAGGGCGATATCGTCGACTGGAAGCACATGCGACAACACTCCGATTCTTGATTCGACAGACGGCTATCAGCATTAGCCTTGTGCTTCTTCAGTGCCAGGGTGAGCCTTCAGGCAATAAAAAACCAGCGCTAGGCTGTAACACTGTTCACATAAGAAATGGTCGGACGCGATTTAGTCCCCTCGCCCTTTTGGGGAGAGGGTTAGGGAGAGGGGGAAAACTGGAAGTTTTGCGGTGTTTTCAGCCCTCTCCCCCAGCCCCTCTCCCATAAGTGGGAGAGGGGAGCCAAACGTGTACAACCTTAAGTGAACAGCATTACGCTCTTTGAGCGGCCTTTTTCGTTAAAGCATTCGCAGCTTCGCTACGAATGATCGCGGATAAAGCCGCTCCTACAGGTGGCGCTCTAGTCCGGGGTGGGCTGAAGGGATAAGCGAAGCGAATAACCTGGGACGGAGTCCCTGGTGAGAGTCCGCAGGCAATAAAAAACCCAGCGGTTAGGCTGGGTTCTTGAATTTGGCTCCGCGACCTGGACTCGAACCAGGGACCCAATGATTAACAGTCATTTGCTCTACCGACTGAGCTATCGCGGAACAACGGTGCGTATGTTACTGATTAAAAAGGGGAAGTCAACACTTTGTGGCGACTTCGGATGGGAGAATTTGGTGGGATTGGTGTTGGTGCGTGGGAGGGGCTTTAGCCGCGACGGCGGTTGTGGATCGCGGCTGAAGCCGCTCCTACAGGGTGCAGCATGCAAAGAACGCTGGCCGCAGGCTAGGGCCTAAAAAGACCTGATGGCCGCCTAGCGGCGCAAACCTGTAGGAGCGAATTTATTCGCGAATAAATTCGCTCCTACAGCGATTACAGCACCGCGTGAATCGCGCGGGTGACGCTGTCCAGGTTGCCCTTGTTCAGTGCTGCGACGCAGATACGGCCGGTGCCGACGGCGTAGATGCCGAACTCTTCTTTCAGGCGTTCCACCTGCTCCACGGTGAGGCCGGAGTAGGAGAACATGCCGCGCTGCTCGGCAACGAAGCTGAAGTCCCGCTTGGCGCCCAGTGCGGCCAGTTGCTCGACCATGGCCAGACGCATGCTGCGAATACGGTCGCGCATTTCGCCCAGTTCGGCTTCCCACATGGCGCGCAGCTCGGGGCTGTTGAGCACGCTCGCGACCACGGTGGCGCCGTGGGTCGGAGGGTTGGAATAGTTGGTACGGATTACGCGCTTGAGCTGCGACAGTACGCGAGTCGATTCTTCACGGCTGCTGGTGACCAGCGACAGGGCGCCGACGCGCTCGCCGTACAGCGAGAACGACTTGGAGAAGGAGCTGGAGACGAAGAACTCCAGGCCCGATTCGGCGAACAGGCGCACGGCTTCGGCGTCCTGCTCGATACCGTCACCGAAGCCCTGGTAGGCGATGTCGAGGAAGGGCACGTGCTCGCGCTCGCGCAGCACTTCCAGCACGGCTTTCCAGTCTTCCAGCTGCAGGTCGACGCCGGTCGGGTTGTGGCAGCAGGCGTGCAGCACGACGATGGAGCGTGCCGGCAGGTTGCGCAGGTCTTCGAGCATGCCGCCGCGGTTTACGCCGTTGCTGAACGGATCGTAGTAGCGGTAGTTGTGCACCGGGAAACCGGCGGACTCGAACAGCGCGCGGTGGTTTTCCCAGCTCGGGTCGCTGATGGCCACGGTGGCGTCCGGCAGCAGGCGCTTGAGGAAGTCGGCACCGATCTTCAGTGCGCCGGTGCCGCCCAGGGCCTGGGTGGTGATCACGCGGCCGCTTTCGATCAGGGCTGCGCCCTTGCCGAACAGCAGTTCCTGCACGGCCTTATCGTAGGCGGCGATGCCTTCGATCGGCAGGTAGCCGCGCGGTGCGTGGGCCTCGATACGCGCCTTTTCGGCTTCTGCGACGGCGCGCAGCAGCGGAATTCGCCCCTCCTCGTTGTAGTAGACGCCCACGCCAAGGTTGACCTTGGTGCTGCGGGTGTCAGCGTTGAATGCTTCGTTGAGGCCCAGGATGGGATCGCGCGGAGCCATTTCGACGGCAGAGAAGAGACTCATGATGGGTGCGGCAACTCGAGTGAGGGGTGGGAGGCCAGGCGTCCCCGACAAAAGCGCTAGGGGGCGCGTAAACGGGGCGTTAGTATAACGACCCTGAATCCAGGGGGCGACAGCGCAAAGCCCTGAATTAAGGCCTTTTGCCAGGTAATTCGACTCTACTTGGACCTATCGCCGAATCGCCCCGCAATTCATGGCTTTTGACGCAGTCCGAATCAATGCGTCACAGCCATTTGTCGAGGTACTGCATGTCCGAGTTTCAGTTGGTGACCCGCTTCAAACCTGCCGGCGATCAGCCCGAGGCTATCCGGCAGATGGTCGAGGGCTTGGAGGCCGGGCTTTCGCACCAGACCCTGCTGGGTGTGACCGGCTCGGGCAAGACCTTCTCCGTCGCCAATGTGATCGCCAAGGTGCAGCGCCCGACCCTGGTACTGGCGCCGAACAAGACCCTGGCGGCGCAGCTCTATGGCGAGTTCAAGGCGTTCTTTCCGAACAATGCGGTGGAGTATTTCGTCTCCTACTACGACTACTACCAGCCGGAAGCCTACGTGCCGTCGTCCGACACCTTCATCGAGAAGGACGCCTCGATCAATGACCATATCGAGCAGATGCGCCTGTCGGCGACCAAAGCACTGATCGAGCGGAAGGATGTCATCGTGGTGTGCACCGTGTCGTCGATCTACGGCTTGGGTAGCCCCGAGGAGTACCTGAAAATGGTGCTGCACCTCGACCGCGGCGACAAGATGGACCAGCGCGCGCTGCTGCGCCGTCTGGCCGAGCTGCAATACACGCGCAACGACATGGATTTCGCACGCGCCACCTTCCGCGTACGTGGCGATGTGATCGATATCTTCCCGGCGGAATCGGATCTCGAAGCCATTCGCGTCGAGCTGTTCGATGACGAAGTTGAAAGCATCAGCGCTTTCGATCCGCTGACTGGCGAGGTGATCCAGAAGCTGCCACGTTTCACCTTCTATCCCAAGAGCCACTACGTCACCCCGCGCGATACGCTGCTGGAGGCGGTGGAGCGCATCAAGGTCGAATTGCAGCAGCGTCTGGAATATCTGCGCGGGGCGAACAAGTTGGTCGAGGCGCAGCGCCTGGAGCAGCGCACGCGCTTCGACCTGGAGATGATCCTGGAGCTGGGCTATTGCAACGGCATCGAGAACTACTCGCGCTATCTCTCGGGACGCCCAGCCGGCGCGCCGCCGCCCACGCTGTATGACTACCTGCCGGCTGAAGCGCTGCTGGTGATCGATGAGTCCCACGTCTCGGTGCCGCAGGTCGGGGCCATGTACAAGGGCGACCGCTCGCGCAAGGAAACGCTGGTGGAATACGGCTTTCGCCTGCCGTCGGCGCTGGACAACCGGCCGATGCGCTTCGAGGAGTGGGAAGCGGCCAGCCCGCAAACCATCTTCGTCTCCGCCACGCCGGGACCTTACGAGGCCGAGCATGCCGGGCGAGTGATTGAGCAGGTGGTGCGGCCCACAGGCTTGGTCGACCCCGAGGTGGAGGTGCGCCCGGCGCGCACCCAGGTCGATGACCTGCTCTCGGAGATTCGTTTGCGTGTGGCAGCGGGCGAGCGCGTGCTGGTCACCACGCTGACCAAGCGCATGGCCGAGGATCTGACCGATTATCTCGGCGATCACGACGTCAAGGTGCGCTACCTGCACTCGGATATCGACACCGTGGAGCGGGTGGAGATCATCCGCGACCTGCGCCTCGGCGCCTTCGATGTGTTGGTGGGCATCAACCTGCTGCGCGAGGGGCTGGATATGCCCGAGGTCGCCCTGGTGGCGATTCTCGATGCGGACAAGGAAGGCTTCCTGCGCAGCGAACGTTCGCTGATCCAGACCATCGGCCGCGCGGCGCGTAACCTCCACGGCCGGGCGATTCTTTACGCCGACAACATGACCGGCTCGATGCAGCGCGCCATTGGCGAGACCGAGCGTCGCCGCGAGAAACAGATTGCCTTCAACGAGGCCAACGGCATCGTGCCTAAGGGCGTACAGAAGGACATCAAGGACATCCTTGAAGGCGCCGTGGTGCCGGGCGCGCGCAGCAACAAGCGCAAGGGTATGGCCAAGGCAGCGGAGGAGAGCGCCCGTTACGAGAACGAACTGCGCTCGCCGAGCGAGATCACCAAGCGTATCCGCCAGCTGGAAGAGAAGATGTATGCCCTGGCGCGCGACTTGGAGTTCGAAGCTGCTGCGCAGATGCGTGACGAGATTCAGAAGCTGCGCGATCGGTTGTTGCAGGTCTGACGACGTCATTCCCGGATTGCATCCGGGCTACGAGTGTAGGAGCGGATTTGTCCGCGAAGCTCTCCCGCGCCTATTCGCGGACAAGTCCGCTCCCACAGTGGGCAGACGCGGCAGCCGTCGGGTGCGTTCGCTGTACGGGTAGCCGGATTCGCGAGCAAAGCTCGCTCCTGCGAATGGCGGTCGGCGTTGTTGCTAATTTGTGGGAGCGGACTTGTCCGCGAAACTTTCCCGCACTTACTCGCGGACAAGTCCGCTCTCACAGTGGGCAGGCGCGGCCGCCGGCGGGGGCGTTCGCTGTGCGGGGCGCCGGATTCGCGAGCAAGCCCGCTCCTGCGAATGGCGGTCGGCGTTGTTGCTAATTTGTAGGAGCGGACTTGTCCGCGAAACTTTTCCCGGACCTATTCGCGGACAAGTCCGCTCCCACAGTGGGCAGGCGCGGCCGCCGACGGGGGCGTTCGCTGTGCGGGGAGCCGGATTCGCGAGCAAAGCTCGCTCCTGCGAATGG
>NZ_JADTQG010000006.1 GCF_016008875.1 Ectopseudomonas mendocina | reverse complement strand
GGGGGGGCGGCGAGCCTGAAAAGCTTCGCGAGCAGAGCTCGCTCCTACAGAATCACGCTGATCGTTTTTTGGAGCACCGAAATGGACTGGCAACCCCATATCACCGTGGCCACGGTGATCGAAAACGATGGCCGTTTCCTCTTCGTCGAAGAATTCAAGGCCGGCCGCATGGTGCTGAATCAACCAGCCGGACATCTGGAAGCCAACGAGACGCTGTGTGAAGCCGCGGTGCGCGAAACGATCGAGGAAACCGGCTGGGACGTGGAGCTGACCGCCCTGCTCGGCATCTATCTCTACACCGCACCGAGCAACGGCGTGACCTATCAGCGCGTGTGCTTCAGCGCCCGCCCGGTGCGCCATAACCTCGAGCGCGAGCTGGATAGCGACATCAGCGGCATCACCTGGCTGACCCGCGACGAGTTGGCCGCGCAACCCGAGCGCTGGCGCAGCGAGCTGGTGTTGCGTTGCGTGGATGATTACCTGGCCGGCATCCGAGGTTCTCTGGAGCTGGTGCGTAACTAAGCGTAGCCCGGATGAAATCCGGGGATACCTGTCGTGCTCTTCCCGGATTTCATCCGGGCTACGGGTACAGGCTTTCTGGTAGACTCGGCAGTTTTTCAGGCTTCACTCGCAGACTCCCATGCAAGCACCTAGCACCCAACGCGTGATCGTCGGCATGTCCGGCGGCGTCGACTCGTCCGTTTCCGCCCTGCTGTTGATGGAACAGGGCTATCAGGTCGAAGGCCTGTTCATGAAGAACTGGGACGAAGACGACGGCACCGAATACTGCACCGCCATGGACGACCTGGCCGACGCCCAGGCCGTATGCGACCGCATCGGCATCAAGCTGCACACCGCCAACTTCGCCGCCGAGTATTGGGACAACGTGTTCGAGCACTTCCTCGCCGAATACAAGGCCGGACGCACGCCGAACCCGGATATCCTGTGCAACCGCGAAATCAAGTTCAAAGCCTTCCTCGACTATGCCCTGAGCCTCGGCGCCGACCTGATCGCCACCGGCCACTACGTGCGTCGCCGTGATATCGACGGCCGCACCGAACTGCTCAAGGGCCTCGACCCGAACAAGGATCAGAGCTACTTCCTGCATGCCGTAGGCGGCGAGCAGATCGCCAAGACCCTGTTCCCGGTTGGCGAGCTGGAAAAACCGCAGGTACGCGCCATTGCCGAAAAATACGAGCTGGCCACCGCGAAGAAGAAGGACTCCACCGGCATCTGCTTCATCGGCGAGCGCCGCTTCAGCGACTTCCTCAAGCAGTACTTGCCGGCGCAGCCCGGCGACATCGAAACCACCGAGGGCCAGATCATCGGCCGCCATCATGGCCTGATGTACCACACCATCGGCCAGCGCCAGGGCCTGGGTATCGGCGGCCTCAAGGACGCCAGCGACGATCCCTGGTACGTGCTGCGCAAGGACCTGACGCGCAATGTGCTGATCGTCGGCCAGGGCAACGAACATCCCTGGCTGTTCTCCCGCTCCCTGCTCGCTTCGGACATCTACTGGGTCAACCCAGTGGACCTGAGCACTCCGCGCCGCCTCACGGCCAAGGTGCGCTACCGCCAGAGTGACCAGCACTGCACCCTGGAGAAAATCGAGACCGGCTATCGCGCCGTGTTCGACGAGCCGCAACGCGCCGTAACGCCGGGCCAGTCCGTGGTGTTTTACGATGGCGAGGTGTGCCTCGGCGGCGGCGTGATCGAAACCGCAGAAGCCTGGTACGAGGACGCCCGATGAGTCCGATGCAGGAACAGCTGGTCGCCCTCGGCGCCGTCTTTGAAGCCGCTTCCCTGGCCGACAAGATCGCCCGCACCGGCCAGGTCAGTGAAGCCTCGATGGGCTGCATGCTCGGCAGCCTGCTGGTGCGCGATCCGAAAACCACATTGGACGTCTACGGCGGCGACGATCTCAACCTGCGTGATGGCTATCGTGCGCTGATCAGCTCGCTGGAGCGCAACCCGTCTGCCCTGCAGCGCGAGCCGCTGCGTTATTCCCTGGCGATGATCGGGCTGGAACGCCAGCTGGATAAGCGCAGCGACATGCTGCAGGTGATGGGCAGTCGCCTGGACCAGATCCAGCAGCAGGTCGAGCACTTTGGCCTGGTTCACGACAACGTCATCGCCGCCTGCGGTGGCCTGTACCAGGACACCATCAGCACCTTCCGCCAGCGCATCCAGGTGCATGGCGACATGCGCTTCCTGCAGCAGCCGAACAACGCCGCGAAGATCCGCGCACTGCTGCTCGCAGGCATTCGCTCGGCGCGCCTCTGGCGTCAGCTCGGCGGCCACCGCTGGCAGTTGGTGTTCAGTCGCGGCAAGCTGCTCAAAGAACTCTACCAACTGACGCGAAACTGACCATGGAGCCCGCCAGCCGCAGTGTCAAACCCCTCCAGGGTGCCCTGCTGCTGGCGCTCTCGGCGCTGCTGTTCGCCTTTACCGGGGTCGGCATCCGCGAGATCTCCGTCAGCGTCAACAACGAGTCGGTGGTGTTCTTCCGCAACCTGGTCGGCGTGCTGTTCTTCCTGCCCCTGCTGCTGGTGCACGGGGTCCGCCCGCTGCGCACGACACGGCTGAAATCTCATCTGTGGCGCACCACCTACGGCCTGGCGGCGATGTACTGCTTCTTCTACGCCATCGCCCACCTGCCGCTGGCCGACGCCATGCTGTTCACCTATTCGGCGCCGGTATTCACGCCCCTGATCGCCCACCTCTGGCTCAAGGAGCCGCTAACCCGGCGCATGCTGATCAGCAGCCTGATTGGCCTGTGTGGCGTACTCTTAGTGGCCAAACCCAGCGCCGCGCTATTCGAAGGCCCTGCCCTGATCGGCCTGGCGGCCAGCCTGCTGGCGGCCTTCGCCTTCGTCTCCATCCGCGAGATGAGCGACAGCGAGCCGGCCACACGCATCGTGTTCTATTTCTCGCTGTTCAGCGCGCTCTTTTCCGCCATCCCGCTGACCTGGAGCTGGCAACCGCTCGATGCCACGCAACTGAGCTGGCTGCTGGGCATCGGCCTGCTGGCAACCGCCAGCCAGGTGATCATGTCGCGCGCCTACGGCCTGGCACCGCCCGGGCTGATCGGCCCGGTCGCCTATCTGGCCATCGTCTTCGCCGGCATCATCGCCTGGCTGCTCTGGAACGAGACGCCAGACAACCTCTCGCTGCTCGGCGCGGCACTGATCTTTGCCGCCAGTCTGTTATCGGTCGCAAGACGCAGGGCATAGGCGGTCATGCGCCGGTTTTCATGTATGATATGCGCCCTTTTCGTCAGAGGTCATCCAGGCACCTGAGCTAGAGCCCGCTTCATCGAAGCCGGCGCGATGCACAGAGACCCCGGATGGCTTTTCAGCCCGACAGCTCGAGAACGCCTACATGCAGCTTTCCTCGCTCACCGCGGTTTCCCCCGTCGACGGCCGCTACGCCGGCAAAACCAGCGCACTGCGCCCAATCTTCAGCGAATACGGCCTGATCCGCAGCCGCGTACTGGTCGAAGTGCGCTGGCTGCAGCGCCTGGCTGCCCACGAAGGCATCCCGGAAGTAGCGCCCTTCTCCGCCGAAGCCAACGCCCTGCTCAACGAGCTGGCCGAGAACTTCGCCGTCGAGCACGCCGAGCGCGTCAAGGAAATCGAGCGCACCACCAACCACGACGTCAAGGCCGTGGAGTACCTGCTCAAGGAGCAGGCCGCCAAGCTGCCGGAACTGGACAAGGTCAGCGAGTTCATCCACTTCGCTTGCACCAGCGAGGATATCAACAACCTGTCCCACGCCCTGATGCTGCGCGAAGGCCGTGACAACGTGCTGCTGCCGCTGATGAAGCAACTGGCCGACGCCATCCGCGAACTCGCGGTGAAATTCGCCGACGTGCCGATGCTGTCGCGCACCCACGGCCAGCCGGCCTCGCCGACCACCCTGGGTAAGGAGCTGGCCAACGTCGTCCACCGCCTCGAGCGGCAGATCGCTCAGGTCGCTGCCGTGCCGCTGCTGGGCAAGATCAACGGTGCCGTGGGCAACTACAACGCACATCTGTCGGCCTACCCAAGCATCGACTGGGAAGCCAACGCGCGCCAGTTCATCGAAGGTGACCTGGGCCTGACTTGGAACCCCTACACCACCCAGATCGAGCCGCACGACTACATCGCCGAGCTGTTCGACGCCATCGCCCGCTTCAACACCATCCTGATCGACTTCGACCGCGACGTCTGGGGCTACATCTCCCTCGGTTACTTCAAGCAGAAGACCGTGGCCGGCGAGATCGGCTCCTCGACCATGCCGCACAAGGTCAACCCGATCGACTTCGAGAACTCCGAAGGCAATCTGGGCATCGCCAACGCGATCTTCCAGCACCTGGCCAGCAAGCTGCCGATTTCCCGCTGGCAGCGCGACCTGACCGACTCCACCGTGCTGCGCAACCTGGGTGTCGGCTTCGCGCACAGCGTCATCGCTTACGAAGCTAGCCTCAAGGGAATCAGCAAGTTGGAGCTCAATGCGGGGCGTATTGCTGAAGATCTGGACGCCTGCTGGGAAGTGCTCGCCGAGCCGATCCAGACCGTCATGCGCCGCTACGCCATCGAGAACCCGTACGAGAAGCTCAAGGAGCTGACCCGCGGCAAGGGCATCAGCCCCGAGGCCCTGCTGGCCTTCATCGACGGCCTGGACATGCCGGCCGCCGCCAAGGAAGAGCTCAAGCAACTGACCCCGGCGCGCTACATCGGTAACGCCGTGGCCCAGGCCAAGCGTATCTAACAGCTTTCAGCCACGAGGACGCCCGGCTGAGCCGGGCGTTTTTGTTTTAAGGTTTTTATCCATTTCAAGGGCTTAGCGATGAATCCTGATACTCCGCTGCAATTGCTGGGTGGCCTCACAGCCCGTGAGTTCCTCCGCGATTACTGGCAGAAAAAACCGCTGCTGGTGCGCCAGGCCATTCCCGACTTCGAGGGCCCGATCAGCCCGGACGAACTGGCCGGCCTGGCGCTGGAAGAAGAAGTCGAGTCGCGCCTGGTGATCGAGCATGGCGAGCGACCCTGGGAACTGCAGCGTGGCCCGTTCAACGAAGATACCTTCCAGGACCTGCCCGAGCGCGACTGGACCCTGCTGGTCCAGGCCGTCGACCAATTCGTCCCGGAAGTGGCCGAACTGCTGGAAGACTTCAAGTTCCTGCCCAAGTGGCGCATCGACGACCTGATGATCAGCTTCGCTGCACCCGGCGGCGGCGTCGGTCCACATTTCGACAACTACGACGTATTCCTGCTGCAGGCCCACGGCCATCGCCGCTGGCAGATTGGCCAGATGTGCGATGCCGACAGCCCGCTGCTCCCCCACGCCGATCTGAAGATCCTGGCCGAATTCGAACCAACTGATGAGTGGGTACTGGAGCCCGGCGACATGCTTTATCTGCCGCCGTGCCTGGCCCACAACGGCATTGCCGAGGATGATTGCATGACCTATTCCGTGGGCTTCCGCGCGCCGAGCGCCGCCGAAGTGCTGACCCATTTCACTGACTTCCTCGGCCAGTTCCTGCCCGACGAAGAGCGTTACAGCGACGCTGACATCCAGCCGAGCGAGGACCCCAACCAGATCCAGCGCGACGCCCTGGAACGTCTCAAGGCGCTGCTCAACGAACACATGAGCGACGAGCGCCTGCTGATGACCTGGTTCGGCCAGTTCATGACCGAGCCCAAGTACCCGGAACTGGTCGCCGGCATCGAAATCGAGGAAGACGACTTCCTCGGCGCCCTGGAAGATGGTGCGATCGTCATCCGCAACCCCAGCGCACGCATGGCCTGGTCGGAAGTGGGTGAAGACCTGGTGCTGTTCGCCAGCGGCCAGAGCCGCCTGGTGTCGGCGCGCTTGCGCGATCTGCTGAAGCTGATCTGCAGCGCCGACGCGTTACATGTGGAAAACCTCGGCGCCTGGCTGGCCGACGACGAGGGGCGTACCCTGCTGTGGGAACTGGTCAAACAGGGCAGCCTGGGATTTGCCGATGAGTGAGATCACCGTCCGTGTCGCGGACTGGCATAAGGACATCGCCGAGCTTCGCCGCATCCGCGACAGCGTGTTCGTCGCCGAGCAATCGGTACCGCCGGAGCTGGAGTGGGACGCCGAAGATACCGAGGCCGTGCACTTTCTCGCCGAGGAAGGCGACTACCCGGTTGGCACCGCACGCCTGCTGCCGGACGGCCATATCGGTCGCGTCTCGGTGCTCAAGGACTGGCGCGGCCTCAAGGTCGGCGAGAAACTGATGCAGGCGGTGATTGCCGAAGCGGAAAAACGCGGCCTGCATCAGCAAATGCTCACTGCCCAGGTGCACGCCACACCGTTCTATGAAAGGCTAGGCTTCAGGATTGTCAGCGACGAATACCTCGACGCCGGCATACCGCACGTTGATATGGTGCGCACCAGCCAGTAGATATCCAGATGAACGAAAAAGACGCCCCGGTCGAACCGAGCGATACGCCAGAAGCCACTGAGTTGGCGGCCATCGAATTCGAGTCGCCGGGGCGTTTTGCCGTGCACAACCCCGAGCCCGTCACGGCGGACGCGGCGCAATGGGAGCCGGCACCGTTCGTCCTCGGCCAGCATGAGCACCTGGAGCGCTTCAGCAAGCCGCAGGAGGCGCGCGCCCACGTTCTGGCATTCATCCAGCAGGCCCAGCGCAACCTGTGTCTGTATACCGACGATCTCGAGCCCTGGCTCTATCACCACAGCAGCGTGCAGCAGGCCTGCACCCGTTTCCTGCTGAACAGCCCGCGGGCGCGCCTGCGCATCCTGCTGCGCGATCCAACCCGTGCGGTGAAGGAAGGCCATCGCCTGCTCGCCCTATCGCGTCGGCTGTCCTCCAACTTGCATATCCGCAAACTCAACCCGGACTACGCCAGCGATGAACTGGCCTTCCTGATCGCCGACGACAGAGGGCTGCTGTTGCGCCCGGAACTCGATCAGCAGTCCGGCTACACCCTGTACAACGATCCGGCGCGCGTGCGCCAGCGTCAGGCCCAGTTCGATCAGGCCTGGGATACCAGCATTACCGACCCCGACCTGCGGAGCTTCCTGCTATGACCCTGCGCACGCTGTTCGCCGCCCTGCTTCTCGGCCTGTGCCTGCCGCTACAAGCCGCTACCGAGGTAATCCCACTGAACTACCGCACCGCCGACGACGTAATGGGCGTGGTGCAGTCGATGCTCGGCAACGAGGGCAAGGTCAGTGCCTACGGCAACCAGCTGGTGGTCAATGCCTCACCTGCCAAGATCGGCGAAGTTCGTGTGCTCCTGCAGCAGCTCGACACCCGTCCGCGCCGCCTGCTGATCACCGTGGAAAGTACCGACAGCAACTACCAGAACGACCGTGGCTATCGGGCCGATGGCACCCTTAGCGCCGGCAATGCCGAAGTGCAGGTCGGCCGTGGCGAAGTCAACGGTCGCGACCAGGTACGCATCATCCGTCGCAGCACCGACAGCCGCGGCGGCGGCACCCAGCAGGTGCAGGCCACCGAGGGCTATCCGGCGCTGATCCAGGTCGGTCAGAGCGTACCGCTGACCAGCACCAGCACCGGCCCGTACGGCCAGGTGTACCAGGACACCCAGTACCGTGACGTGACCCAGGGCTTCTACGTAACGGCCAGCCTCTCCGGCGAGCTGGTGCATGTTTCCATCAGCAGCCAGCGCGACCGGATGAATGACCACCGCCCCGGCGTAGTCGACGTGCAGAGCACCGACACGCGTGTCAGTGGCCGCCTGGGCGAATGGATCACCCTCGGCGGCGTCAGCGAGCAAACCAGTTCCAGCGGCCGCGATGTGCTACGCCGGCACACCACCCAAGGCCGCGAAGACATGTCGCTGCGCGTCAAAGTCGAAGCCCTCGACTGACGTCCCCGACCAAAGTCGAATGCCCTTGCGCCCTAGGTACGATGGACAGGCCGCGTAACCCGAAAAATGCCTGAAACGCCCAGGCCATGGGCTGCCGCGCATGACCAATCAGTCGCCGAATGAATATGTAGTAGTTTTGAAAAACCACTACAAAACGTTTGACGAAGTATTTTCCCAGAGGCATGATGGCCTCGCTCCCGCTAGCCAGGGGTCCTGAAAAGGATCTCCAGATCGTTCACGAAGTACTTCGTAGCGGTCCGTGTCCCAACAGCCCACAAGGCCGTACGACGAGGTTGCGACTGGAACGAAGTTGTCCTGAGGGACGGGGAAGCGTTTAGCGTCAAACAGATCGATGATGCAGCAGGTGCCGAGGTTTCCACGAGCCAAGGGCCCCAGACGAAGTTTTCGAACTGTTCGCCACACCCCCTCCTCGCGGTCAATCCTCGCCCCAGCCGTTTTCTTGCCGTCAAAGTGGAAGCCTCCCGCAGCCGCTGCATCCGTGCACGCATTGCGTGGGTAGTCGGTGCTCAACCAACACATTCTTTGAAGGATTGACCATGTCCGCATATCAAAACGACATCAAGGCTGTAGCCGCTCTGAAAGAGACGTTCGGCAGCAGCTGGAGCGCTATCAACCCCGAGTCCGTCGCCCGTATGCGCGCTCAGAACCGCTTCAAGACCGGTCTGGAAATCGCTCAGTACACCGCTGACATCATGCGCAAGGACATGGAAGAGTACGACGCCGACTCCTCCGTCTACACCCAGTCCCTGGGCTGCTGGCACGGCTTCATCGGTCAGCAGAAGCTGATCTCGATCAAGAAGCACCTGAAGACCACCAACAAGCGCTACCTCTACCTGTCCGGCTGGATGGTCGCTGCCCTGCGCTCCGACTTCGGCCCGCTGCCGGACCAGTCGATGCACGAGAAGACTGCCGTCTCCGACTTGATCGAAGAGCTGTACACCTTCCTGCGTCAGGCTGACAGCCGTGAGCTGGACCTCCTGTTCACCGCCCTGGATGCCGCTCGTGAAGCTGGCGACCAGGCCAAGGCTGCCGAGATCCAGAACCAGATCGACAACTTCGAGACTCACATCGTCCCGATCATCGCCGACATCGATGCCGGCTTCGGTAACCCGGAAGCCACCTACCTGCTGGCCAAGCGCATGATCGAAGCCGGCGCCTGCTGCATCCAGATCGAAAACCAGGTTTCCGACGAGAAGCAGTGCGGTCACCAGGACGGTAAAGTGACCGTTCCTCATGCCGACTTCCTTGCCAAGATCGCTGCCGTTCGCTACGCCTTCCTCGAGCTGGGCATCGACAACGGCGTCATCGTCGCACGTACCGACTCCCTGGGCGCCGGCCTGACCAAGCAGATCGCCGTAACCAAAGAGCCGGGCGACCTGGGCGACCTGTACAACAGCTTCCTCGATTGCGAAGAAGTGTCTGCTGCCGATCTGGGCAATGGCGACGTGGTGATCAACCGCGGCGGCAAGCTGCTGCGTCCGAAGCGCCTGCCGTCCAACCTGTTCCAGTTCCGCAAGGGCACTGGTGAAGACCGCTGCGTACTGGACTGCATCACCAGCCTGCAGAACGGCGCCGACCTGCTGTGGATCGAAACCGAGAAGCCGCACGTTGGCCAGATCAAGGCCATGGTCGACCGCATCCGCGACGTCATCCCGAACGCCAAGCTGGTGTACAACAACAGCCCGTCCTTCAACTGGACCCTGAACTTCCGTCAGCAGGTGTTCGACGCCATGGTTGCCGAAGGCAAGGATGTTTCCGCCTACGACCGCGCCAAGCTGATGAGCGTCGAGTACGACGAGACCGAACTGGCTCAGGTTGCCGATGAGAAGATCCGTACCTTCCAGCGCGATGGTTCCGCTCACGCCGGTATCTTCCACCACCTGATCACCCTGCCGACCTACCACACTGCTGCTCTGTCCACCGACAACCTGGCCAAGGGCTACTTCGCCGACCAGGGCATGCTGGCCTACGTGAAAGGTGTTCAGCGTCAGGAACTGCGTCAGGGTATCGCCTGCGTCAAGCACCAGAACATGGCTGGCTCCGACATTGGCGACAACCATAAGGAGTACTTCGCTGGCGAAGCTGCTCTGAAGGCGAGCGGTAAAGACAACACGATGAACCAGTTCCACTAAGAACGGTTCCCTGCTGCGGACCACGCATCCGCAGCAGACTTTTTGCCTAATCCGCCCCGGCTCTGCTGGGGCTTTTTTTCGTCCTGCATTTTCCCTCACGCCCCACAGCTCCTAAGCTCAGACGACGCCCTTTGGAGTCGCCTCATGCCTTCACCACGCCAAGCCCTGCTATTGGGCAGCTGCCTTCTGGTCGGTAGCGCGACCCTGACCTGGTATTGGCAACGGCCCACCGCTCAGGAACCTGTCATCGTCGATTCCGAGCAGAATCAGGCGCCTGCAGCCATTCAGAACAGCGCCCCGCCACCGGCGACGGACCTCAGCACGGAGCAACGCCAACTGCTGGCAAGGCCTGAGGTTCGCCAACAGGAGCGGCGCCTGGAATTTCATCAACGCTATAGAGCCTTCATCGAGCAGGCAAAGCAGTTCGATGCCGGCAGCCGCGAAGCTCAGGCACAGGCGCTGAGCGAAGGGCTCGACGCCATGGAACAGCAGGGAGAATTGGCATTGAGCGAAGCCCTGCTGCTGCAGATCGCCCTGATCAAGGCCGTCAGCGACGACGAAAACGAGCAGAAGAGCCGCGCCGAGGCGCTGATCGAGCGCTACCGGGCCATAAGCGCCGAACGCGAAGCCAGACTGGCACAGCGATCAGACCCGGATTTCGACCGTTACAAGGCCGAGGAAAAGCGCATCGTCGAGGAAGTCCTCGCCCTGCAGAACATCCCCGACGGGCTGACTCGCGACCAATATCTGCGCCAGCGCCTGCAACAGGCCCGCGAACGCAACTACCGGCAAGCGCCAGACAGCTGAATATGGTGGCAAAGCTGTTCGTCACCGCGCCCGCTGAGCATCAGAGCAGTTGATCGAGCAGGTAATACAGGAGGTTGAACGGCTTGTTGCGATCGGCCACATCGCTGCTTTCGGAAGCGTCGAGCACCTGTCCGCTGCCGTCCAGTACGCTACCGACGAAGTTGTCCAGTTGCAGGTTCTGCTCCTGAATATCGGCGTTGGCGAATTCGATGATGCTGGTGCAGTGGCTTTCGTTGACGTCTCGAAACTGTGGGAAGTAGCCGCCGACATTGCCCAGGTTGGCCAGTTGGCTGCGCAGGCGCGTGGTATCGGTCGCCCAGCGCTGCTTGATCAGCGCCTCCCTGGAGGCCTGATTCGGCGCATTGACGATCTCCGGAAAGAAACGCTCGTAGGAATAGGATGAATAGTTCAGGTCCTGCCAGAAATGCGTATGCCCCATTCGATCTCCCGGCAGGTTGCTCGAAAGCGCCGGATACAGAGTGCCCAGGTCGTTGCTGTTGAAACCGGGCAAGCGCGTCTGCAGGTACTGCAGCGGCCCCTCGGTGGCATCGAGGCCCCAGGCCTGACGAATGAAGGCCTGCAGCGGATAGGACGGATATGCCTGATTGTCGCCAGCCAGCGCGGTGTACACCGGCCCGGAGTCGTTGATCAGGTAACCCCGATCCGGGGCGATGTCCTGGCGCAGGTTGGCGTAATTGGTCAGGCTGCCCGCACCGCCGGCGCTGCAACCGGTGGTGAGCATCTGCGTTGGCCGCGGCAGGTTGTCCTTCAGCCACCCTGCCACCGCGCGCATGTTGCGCAGGCCGTTGTGGTGCCACACCAGCGGCGGGTTTTCACCCTGCGGGTCCTGGTAGACCGCCACCTTGTCGCCGGAGTAGATATCGCCCGTGCAGTACGGCACGTAAACCATGTTCCAGTTCTGCGTCTTTACCCGCGTCCACGGATGCAGGCGCACGACGAAGGGGCTTACCAGGCTGGCGCCGGGATTGAGCAGGGACATGTAATCGTCGGCGATGCCATCTGGGTTGCGCGCGCCGCGTATGCCGCTCTGGCCGCTGCAGCTGGCATAGTCCCAGCAAGCACCGCCGCCCTCCAGGTAAACGATGGTATTGCGCGTGTTCGGCACACGATTGATAAAGAATTTGTAAGGCGAGCCGTTGCCACACACCGCACCGGTTTGTGGCGCCATCTGGATCGTTTGCCAACCGTAATAGTTGCTAGGGTTGAAGCCGCTGGCGAAACCGCTCGGGTTGGCCAGTAGCGGGTATGGCCCGACACGTTGCGCGGGCGTCACCGGGTTATCGGCCTTGGGCGGCGAAACCAGATTGCTCAACCCCTGCCAGAAGCTGTAATCGCCCAGCTCCGCGCTGGCAGGCGCGCTCAGGGCGAGCAGCATGATGGCTGGGACAAGACGCGACTCGACAGGCATGGCAAACCCCTCATGTTGTTATGCGTACGAAGGGCCGGCATACCCAGGCTGGGATAACTTCGCAGATCCAACGGGTGGTGGGCACTGCATGATTGGTACATCGCTTTTATCGATTCATGCACGCTAGTACAGGATCGGCGTAGCGGCCTCTCTCAGGGGATAACATTTGGTGATAAATCGCGGGCCGCTTTATGCGCTGAGGGAATTTTCCATCGCGGCCAGTGCTTTGGGCCAAACACCAAAGTTGCAGCTGAATACGCATCTCGGCGGGGATAATCACGCAAGAAAATGATGCACATTAGGCGGATGAATGGCCGATGAATTGCCATACCAGCGTGCTTGGCTATAGTCCTGACGGCAGAGGCGATGCTGTTCGCGGCTGATTTGCATCATTGCGACAAATCGGTCAGAAGCTCGACACAAAGGGCCAAACTGCAGGATAAATTGCTTTGAAAAATTTACTTACAGTTACCTTGCACATAGTATTGTATACACACTTTGCGTCAGCGCCCTCGACGGCGCCTGGCCACTACTAAATTAAAAGCCGTTCCTTAGTTCAAGGAGTACCGGCATGCCTGATGCTGTAACGACCATGTCCCATAACTGGGCCTTCGCTGTTTTCTTGCTGGGCGTCTGCGGGCTCATCGCCTTCATGCTCGGCGTTTCCAGCCTGCTTGGCAGCAAGGCCTGGGGGCGCAGCAAGAACGAGCCTTTCGAGTCGGGCATGCTTCCCACCGGCAGCGCGCGCCTGCGCCTGTCAGCCAAGTTCTATCTGGTCGCGATGCTCTTCGTGATCTTCGACGTTGAAGCCCTCTATCTCTTCGCTTGGGCAGTCTCGGTGCGCGAAAGCGGCTGGGCGGGCCTGATCGAAGCTACAGTTTTCATAGCAATTCTGTTGGCAGGTCTTGTCTATCTTTGGCGTATCGGCGCGCTCGATTGGGCACCGCAGGGACGTCGTGAACGGCAGGCGAAGCTGAAACAATGAGGCTTTGGCGATGCAATACAAACTTACTCGGGTCGACCCGAATGCGCCCAACGAGGCGTATCCGATCGGCCAGCGGGAGGTCGTCTCCGACCCGCTGCTAGAGGATCAGGTTCACAAGAACATCTACATGGGCAAGCTCTCGGACGTGCTTAACGGCGCGGTCAACTGGGGGCGCAAGAATTCCTTGTGGCCGTACAACTTCGGCCTGTCCTGCTGCTATGTGGAAATGACCACCGCCTTCACCGCCCCGCATGACGTGGCGCGTTTCGGTGCTGAAGTCATTCGCGCATCACCCCGCCAGGCCGACTTCATGGTCATCGCCGGCACCTGCTTCATCAAGATGGCGCCGGTCATCCAGCGCCTCTACGAGCAGATGCTGGAGCCCAAGTGGGTCATCTCCATGGGTTCATGTGCCAACTCCGGCGGCATGTACGACATCTACTCGGTCGTTCAGGGCGTGGACAAGTTCCTCCCCGTGGACGTCTACATTCCCGGCTGCCCGCCCCGTCCGGAGGCGTTCCTGCAAGGCTTGATGCTGCTGCAGGAATCCATCGGCCAGGAGCGCCGCCCGCTGTCCTGGGTCGTTGGCGATCAAGGCATCTACCGTGCCGAAATGCCTTCGCAGAAGGAACAGCGGCGCGAGCAGCGAATCGCCGTTACCAACCTGCGTAGCCCCGACGAAGTCTGAGCCGATGCTTGCCTGCGCAAGCGTCACGCCACTTTCTACGTTGATCGACAGCGACCGAGACCATGACTCAAGACACCGTTGTGTCCATACCGCCTTACAAGGCTGACGACCAGGACGTCGTCGCCGAATTGCGCGCCCGTTTTGGCGACGACAGTTTCACCCTGCAAGCCACCCGCACCGGCATGCCGGTACTCTGGGTCGCCCGTGAGCGTCTGATCGAAGTGCTCACCTGCCTGCGCAACCTGCCACGCCCCTACGTGATGCTCTACGACCTGCACGGCATCGACGAGCGCCTGCGTACCCAGCGGCGCGGCCTGCCGGACGCCGACTTCACGGTGTTCTATCACCTGATGTCGCTGGAGCGTAATAGTGACGTAATGATCAAGGTCGCCTTGTCCGAGCGCGACCTCAACCTGCCCACCGCCACCGGCATCTGGCCCAACGCCAACTGGTACGAGCGCGAAGTCTGGGATCTGTACGGCATCACCTTCACCGGCCACCCGCACCTGAGCCGCATCATGATGCCGCCGACCTGGGAAGGTCATCCGCTGCGCAAGGACTACCCGGCGCGCGCCACCGAATTCGATCCGTTCAGCCTGACCCTGGCCAAGCAGCAGCTCGAGGAAGAAGCCGCACGCTTCAATCCCGAAGACTGGGGCATGAAACGCGGTGGTGAGCACGAGGACTACATGTTCCTCAACCTCGGCCCCAACCACCCATCCGCCCACGGTGCCTTCCGCATCATCCTGCAGCTCGACGGCGAAGAGATCGTCGATTGCGTGCCGGAGATCGGCTACCACCACCGTGGCGCCGAGAAGATGGCCGAACGCCAGAGCTGGCACAGCTTCATCCCCTACACCGACCGCATCGACTACCTCGGCGGGGTGATGAACAACCTGCCCTACGTGCTCTCGGTGGAGAAACTGGCCGGCATCAAAGTGCCCGCCCGTGTCGACTTCATCCGCGTGATGCTCGCCGAGTTTTTCCGCATCACCAGTCACCTGCTGTTCCTCGGTACCTACATCCAGGACGTCGGCGCCATGACCCCGGTGTTCTTCACCTTCACCGACCGCCAGCGCGCCTACAAGGTGATCGAAGCCATCACCGGCTTCCGCCTGCACCCGGCCTGGTACCGCATCGGCGGCGTCGCCCACGACCTGCCGCGAGGTTGGGACAAGCTGGTCAAGGAATTTGTCGACTGGCTGCCCAAGCGCCTCGACGAATATGAGAAGGCCGCGCTGAAGAACAGCATCCTCAAGGCACGGACCATCGGCGTCGCGCAGTACAACACCAGGGAAGCGCTGGAGTGGGGCACCACCGGCGCCGGCCTGCGCGCCACCGGTTGCGACTTCGACCTGCGCAAGGCACGCCCCTACTCCGGCTACGAGCACTTCGAGTTCGAGGTACCACTGGCCGCCAATGGCGACGCCTACGACCGCTGCATGGTGCGCGTGGAAGAGATGCGTCAGAGCATCCGCATCATCGACCAGTGCCTGAAGAACATGCCGGAAGGCCCGTACAAGGCCGACCATCCGCTGACCACGCCGCCGCCGAAAGAGCGCACGCTGCAGCACATCGAAACCCTGATCACCCACTTCCTGCAGGTTTCCTGGGGCCCGGTCATGCCGGCCAACGAAGCCTTCCAGATGATCGAGGCGACCAAGGGCATCAACAGTTATTACCTGACGAGCGACGGCAGCACCATGAGCTACCGCACCCGGATTCGCACCCCCAGCTTCGCCCACCTGCAACAGATCCCCTCGGTGATCCGCGGCAGCATGGTGGCGGATCTGATCGCCTATCTGGGCAGTATCGACTTCGTCATGGCCGACGTGGACCGCTGATCATGAGCACGCTAATTCAGACCGACCGTTTCACCCTCAGCGAAACCGAGCGCTCGGCCATCGAGCACGAGATGCATCACTACGAAGACCCGCGCGCCGCCAGCATCGAGGCGCTGAAGATCGTGCAGAAGCAACGCGGCTGGGTGCCAGATGGCGCTGCTGACGCCATTGGCGAGATTCTCGGCATTCCTGCCAGCGACGTCGAAGGAGTGGCCACCTTCTACAGCCAGATTTTCCGTCAGCCCGTCGGTCGCCACGTGATTCGCGTGTGCGACAGCATGACCTGCTACATCGGCGGCCATGAATCGGTGGTCAGTGAGATGCAGAAGCAGCTTGGCATCGGCCTTGGCCAAACCACCAGCGATGAGCGTTTCACCCTGCTGCCGGTGTGCTGCCTGGGCAACTGCGACAAGGCTCCGGCGTTGATGATCGACGACGACACCTTCGGCGACGTTCAACCCGACGGCGTCGCCAAGCTGCTGGAGGACTACAAATGAAGACCCTGACCTCCATCGGCCCAGCCAACCGCATTACCCGCAGCGAAGAAACCCACCCGCTGACCTGGCGCCTGCGTGATGACGCCCAGCCGGTATGGCTGGAGGAATACCAGCAGAAGAACGGCTACGCGGCCGCACGCAAGGCGCTGACCGAGATGGCCCAGGCCGATATCGTGCAGACCGTCAAGGAATCCGGCCTCAAGGGCCGCGGCGGTGCAGGCTTCCCCACGGGCGTGAAGTGGGGCCTGATGCCGGCTGACGAATCCATGAACATCCGCTACCTGCTGTGCAATGCGGATGAGATGGAGCCCAACACCTGGAAAGACCGCATGCTGATGGAGCAACTGCCGCACCTGCTGGTGGAAGGCATGCTGATCTCGGCGCGTGCGCTCAAGGCCTACCGCGGCTACATCTTCCTTCGTGGCGAATACGTCGACGCCGCCGCCAGCCTCAACCGCGCCATCGACGAAGCCAAGGCTGCAGGCCTCTTGGGCAAGAACATCTTCGGCTCAGGCTTCGATTTCGAGCTGTTCGTGCACACCGGCGCCGGCCGCTACATCTGCGGCGAGGAAACCGCGCTGATCAACTCGCTGGAAGGCCGCCGCGCCAACCCGCGCGCCAAGCCGCCCTTCCCCGCTGCCGTCGGCGTGTGGGGCAAACCGACCTGCGTCAACAACGTCGAGACCCTGTGCAACGTGCCGGCCATCGTTGGCCAGGGCGTGGAGTGGTACAAGGGGCTCGCCCGCCCGGGCAGCGAAGACCACGGCACCAAGCTGATGGGTTTCTCCGGCAAGGTGAAGAACCCCGGCCTGTGGGAGCTGCCGTTCGGCATCACCGCACGCGAATTGTTCGAGGATTATGCCGGCGGCATGCGCGATGGCTACCAGCTCAAATGCTGGCAGCCCGGCGGCGCCGGCACAGGTTTTTTGCTGCCCGAGCACCTCGAGGCGCAGATGTACGCCGGCGGCATCGCCAAGGTCGGCACGCGCATGGGCACCGGCCTGGCGCTGGCGGTGGACGACTCGATAAACATGGTCTCTCTGCTGCGCAACATGGAAGAGTTCTTCTCCCGCGAGTCCTGCGGCTGGTGCACGCCATGCCGCGACGGCCTGCCCTGGAGCGTGAAGATTCTTCGTGCCCTGGAGCGTGGCGAAGGCACCCGCGAGGACATCGCCACCCTGTTCGGCCTGGTTAACTTCCTCGGCCCGGGCAAGACCTTCTGCGCTCACGCACCGGGTGCCGTGGAGCCGTTGGGCAGCGCGATCAAATATTTCCGTGAAGAGTTCGAGGCCGGAATGGCCCAGGCCGGTGTGGCCAAGATGGCGACCACGCCCCGCATGCCGGCAAGTGCGAGCTGAACAGACGAATTCCCTTAGCCAGCCGCTTTTATGAAGCGGGTAAACGAAGACTCAAAGAAATGGCCACTATCCACGTAGACGGCAAAGATTTCGAAGTCGATGGTGCAGACAACCTCCTGCAGGCCTGCCTGTCCCTCGGACTCGATATCCCCTACTTCTGCTGGCACCCGGCGCTGGGCAGCGTCGGTGCCTGCCGCCAGTGCGCGGTCAAGCAGTACAACGACGAGAACGACACCCGTGGTCGCATCGTCATGTCCTGCATGACGCCTGCCACCGACAACACCTGGATCAGCATCGACGACGAGGAATCCAAGGCGTTCCGCGCCAGCGTCGTCGAATGGCTGATGACCAACCACCCGCACGACTGCCCGGTGTGCGAGGAAGGCGGCCACTGCCACCTGCAGGACATGACGGTGATGACCGGGCATAACGCCCGTCGCTACCGTTTCACCAAGCGTACCCACCAGAACCAGGAACTCGGCCCCTTCATCGCCCACGAGATGAACCGCTGCATCGCCTGCTACCGCTGCGTGCGCTACTACAAGGATTACGCTGGCGGCACCGACCTGGGCGTGTATGGCGCGCACGACAACGTGTACTTCGGCCGCGTCGAGGACGGCACGCTGGAAAGCGAGTTTTCCGGCAACCTGGTGGAGGTCTGCCCGACCGGCGTGTTCACCGACAAGACCCACTCCGAGCGCTACAACCGCAAGTGGGACATGCAATTCGCCCCGAGCATCTGCCACGGCTGCTCCAGCGGCTGCAACATCAGCCCCGGTGAGCGCTACGGCGAGCTGCGACGTATCGAGAACCGCTTCAACGGCTCGGTGAACCAGTACTTCCTCTGTGACCGTGGCCGCTTCGGCTATGGCTACGTCAACAATGCGGATCGCCCGCGTCAGCCGCTGCTGGCTGGCCAGGCCATCGGCATCGATGCCGCGCTGGACAAGGCCGCCGAGCTGCTCAAGGGCAAGCGCGTGATCGGCATTGGCTCGCCGCGCGCCAGTCTGGAATCCAACTTCGCCCTGCGCGAACTGGTCGGCGCCAGCAACTTTTACAGCGGCATCGCCGCCAGCGAATTGGCCAATATCCGCCTGATCCGCGACATCCTGCAAAACGGCCCGCTGCCGACGCCGACCCTGCGCGATGTCGAACTGCACGACGCCATCTTCGTCCTCGGCGAGGACCTGACCCAGACCGCCGCACGCATGGCCCTGGCCCTGCGCCAGGCGGTCAAGGGCAAGGCCACCGAAATCGCTGCCGGTGCGCGTATTCAGGACTGGCACATGGCGGCTGTGCAGAACGTCGCCCAGCACGCCCTGCACCCGCTGTTTATCGCCAGCGTCGCGGAAACCCGCCTCGACGATATCGCCGAGCAGTGCGTGCACGCCGCACCGGCCGACCTGGCCCGTATCGGTTTCGCCGTGGCCCACGCCATCGACCCGAGCGCACCGGCCGTCGATGGCCTGGACGCCGAAGCCGGCGAACTGGTGCAGCGCATCGCCGATGCCCTGATCAATGCCAAGCGCCCGCTGGTCGTTTCCGGCGCCTCCCTGGGCGACAAGGCCGTGATCGAAGCCGCCGCCAATATCGCCAGCGCGCTGAAGAACCGCGAGAAGAACGGCTCGCTGAGCCTGGTGGTACCCGAGGCCAACAGCCTGGGGCTGGCACTGCTTCTGGATAAAGAGCAGGGCGGCGAGTCCGTCGATGCCGCACTCGATGCTCTGAGCAACGGCCAGGCCGATGCCGTCATCGTGCTGGAAAACGACCTGTACCGCCGCGCAGATGCCGCCAAGGTCGATGCAGCGCTCAGCGCCGCGCAGGTGGTGATCGTCGCCGATCACCAGCGCACCGCCACCTGCGAACGCGCCCACCTGCTGCTGCCGGTGGCGAGCTTCGCCGAAGGCGACGGCACCCTGGTCAGCCTCGAAGGCCGCGCCCAGCGCTTCTTCCAGGTCTATGAGCCGAGCTACTACGACAGCAATATTCTGATCCGCGAAGGCTGGCGCTGGTTGCACGCGCTGCACAGCACCCTGCAAGGCAAGGCCGTGGACTGGACGCAACTGGATCAGGTCACCGAGGCCTGCGCCGCCAGCAATCCGCTGTTGGCCGGGATCAAGGACGCCGCGCCGAGCGCCTCGTTCCGCATCAAGGGCCTCAAGCTCGCCCGCGAGCCACACCGCTACAGTGGTCGTACCGCCATACGCGCCAACATCAGCGTGCACGAGCCGCGTCAGCCGCAGGATCAGGACACCGCCTTCGCCTTCTCCATGGAAGGCTACGCCGGCAGCAAGGAAGCCCGTCAGCAGATTCCGTTCGCCTGGTCGCCGGGCTGGAACTCGCCGCAGGCCTGGAACAAGTTCCAGGACGAGGTCGGTGGTCATCTGCGCGCCGGCGACCCCGGCGTACGCCTGCTGGAAGCCGCCGGTAACGTCCTGCCCTGGTTCGCCGTCAATGCTGCGTTCAACCCGGCAGCCGGCACCTGGCAGGTGGCGCCACTGCACCACCTGTTCGGCAGCGAGGAAAACTCCGCACGCGCCAAACCGATCCAGGAGCGCATGCCCGAGCCCTATGTGGCCCTAGCCCGCGATGAAGCGGCTCGCCTGGGCGTGAACGACGGTGCCCTGCTGGCCCTGCGCGTCAACGGTCAGGCACTGCGCCTGCCGCTGCAGGTGCGTGATGATCTGGCCGTCGGCCTGGTCGGCCTGCCGGTTGGCCTGCCGGGCATTCCGGCAGCTGTCGCCGGCGCCAGCGTGACCCTGCTGCAGGAGGCCGCGCAATGAGCTGGTTGACGCCCGAACTGATCGAGATCGTCATCGCGGTACTCAAGGCCATCGTCATCCTGCTGGTGGTGGTGGTCTGCGGCGCGCTGCTGAGCTTCATCGAGCGCCGTCTGCTCGGCTGGTGGCAGGATCGCTACGGTCCCAACCGTGTGGGGCCGTTCGGCATGTTTCAGATCGCCGCCGACATGATCAAGATGTTCTTCAAGGAGGACTGGACGCCGCCGTTCGCCGACAAGTTCATCTTCATCCTGGCGCCGATGATCGCCTTCTCGGCGATGCTGATGGCCTTCGCCATCATCCCCATCACCCCGACCTGGGGCGTGGCGGACCTGAACATCGGCATCCTGTTCTTCTTCGCCATGGCCGGTTTGTCGGTCTATGCCGTGCTGTTCGCCGGCTGGTCGAGCAACAACAAGTTCGCCCTGCTCGGTGCGCTGCGCGCTTCGGCGCAGACAGTGTCCTACGAGGTTTTCCTGGCCCTGGCGCTGATGGGCGTGGTGGCGCAGGTCGGCTCGTTCAACATGCGCGACATAGTCGATTACCAGGCGCAGAACCTGTGGTTCATCATTCCGCAGTTCTTCGGCTTCTGTACTTTCTTCATCGCTGCTGTCGCCGTGACCCACCGTCACCCGTTCGACCAGCCGGAAGCCGAGCAGGAGCTGGCCGATGGTTACCACATCGAATACGCCGGGATGAAATGGGGCATGTTCTTCGTTGGCGAATACGTGGCCATCGTCACCGTGTCGGCGCTGCTGGTAACCCTGTTCTTCGGTGGCTGGCACGGCCCGTTCGGCATCCTGCCGCAGATTCCGTTCTTCTGGTTCGCGCTGAAAACGGCCTTCTTCATCATGATCTTCATCCTGCTGCGCGCGTCGATCCCACGCCCGCGCTATGACCAGGTCATGGCCTTCAGCTGGAAGTTCTGCCTACCGCTGACCCTGATCAACCTGCTGGTGACCGGCGCCGTCGTGCTGGCCACGGCCCAGTAAGGAGAAAAGCAATGTTCAAGTACATCTGGGACGTGCTGGTCGGTACCGGCACTCAACTGCGCAGCCTGGCCATGGTCTTCAGCCATGGCTTTCGCAAGCGCGACACCCTGCAATACCCGGAAGAACCGGTCTACCTGCCGCCGCGCTACCGTGGTCGCATCGTCCTGACCCGTGACCCCGACGGCGAGGAACGCTGCGTGGCCTGCAACCTGTGCGCCGTGGCCTGCCCGGTGGGCTGCATCTCGCTGCAGAAGGCCGAGACCGACGACGGTCGCTGGTACCCGGAGTTCTTCCGCATCAACTTCTCGCGCTGCATCTTCTGCGGCCTGTGCGAGGAAGCCTGCCCGACCACCGCGATCCAGCTCACGCCCGATTTCGAGATGGGCGAGTTCAAGCGTCAGGATCTGGTGTACGAGAAGGAAGACCTGCTGATCAGCGGCCCTGGCAAGAACCCGGACTACAACTTCTACCGCGTTGCCGGTATGGCCATCGCCGGCAAGCCCAAGGGCGCCGCGCAGAACGAGGCCGAGCCGATCAACGTCAAGGGGCTGTTGCCATGAGCCAGGGTCATGGGTTTTCCCGCCCTGTAGGAGCGAGCTCTGCTCGCGAACGCAGACAACGCCAAACGCTTCGCGAGCAGAGCTCGCTCCTACGGCTTTGGCGTCATATCCCGAGATATGCCGCTGCTTCTCATGAGGCGAGCGGAGTGAGGAGTTTCTGATGGAATTCGCGTTCTATTTCGCCGCCGGCGTGGCGGTGGCATCGACGGTCGGGGTGGTCACCAACACCAACCCGGTGCATGCCCTGCTCTATCTCATCGTCTCGCTACTGGCGGTGTCGATGGTGTTCTTCGCCCTGGGCGCCCCCTTTGCCGGTGCGCTGGAAATCATCGTCTACGCCGGCGCCATCATGGTGCTGTTCGTCTTCGTGGTGATGATGCTCAACCTCGGCCCGGCTGCCGCCGAGCAGGAGCGCAAGTGGCTGACGCCCGGCATCTGGGTCGGCCCGGCGATTCTCAGCGCCCTGCTGCTCGGCCAGTTGCTCTATGTGCTGCTCAACCACGTCAGCGACGCCCACATCGGCCACACCACGGTGGAGGCCAAGGCCGTCGGTATCAGCCTCTTCGGCCCTTATCTGCTGGCCGTAGAGCTGGCTTCCATGCTGCTGCTCGCCGCACTGGTCGCCGCCTACCACCTGGGCCGCCATGACGCCAAGGAGCCCAGCGTATGACCGGTATACCTCTGGAACACGGCCTGGCCCTGGCCGGCGTGCTGTTCTGCATCGGCCTGGTCGGCCTGATGGTGCGGCGCAACATCCTGTTCATCCTGATGAGCCTGGAAGTGATGATGAACGCCGCCGCGCTGGCCTTCGTCGTCGCCGGTGCCCGCTGGGGCGCGGCTGACGGCCAGGTGATGTTCATTCTGGTGATCACCCTGGCAGCCGCCGAGGCCAGTATCGGCCTGGCGATCCTGCTGCAGCTGTATCGCCGCTTCAACACTCTGGATATCGACGCTGCCAGCGAGATGCGCGGATGAACCTTCTAGCCCTGACTCTATTTTTCCCGCTGCTCGGCTGGCTGCTGCTGGCTTTCTCGCGCGGACGCTTCTCGGAAAACACCAGCGCAGTGATCGGGGTCGGCTCCATCGGCCTGGCCGCCGCCAGCGCTGCCTGGGTCATCGCGGCGCTCCTCGGCAATCCGCCGGCCGGCGGCGCCTACAGCATGACCCTGTGGCAGTGGATGAACGTCGAAGGCCTGGCGCCGAGCTTCACCCTGCACCTGGACGGCCTGTCCGCCACCATGCTCGGTGTGGTCACCGGCGTGGGTTTCCTGATCCATCTGTTCGCCAGCTGGTACATGCGCGGTGAAGAAGGCTATTCACGCTTCTTCGCCTACACCAACCTGTTCATCTTCAGCATGTTGCTGCTGGTACTCGGCGACAACCTGCTGGTGCTGTTCTTCGGCTGGGAAGGCGTGGGCCTGTGCTCGTACCTCCTGATCGGCTTCTACTACAAGCACGTGCCCAACGGTAACGCGGCGCTCAAGGCGTTCATCGTCACCCGCGTCGGCGATGTGTTCCTGATGATCGGCATGTTCCTGCTGTTCATCAATCTCGGCACCCTGAACATCCAGGAGCTGATGGTGCTGGCGCCGCAGCAATATGTGGCCGGCGACATCTGGCTATGGCTCGCGACGCTGATGCTGCTCGGCGGCGCGGTGGGCAAGTCCGCCCAGTTGCCGCTGCAGACCTGGCTGGCCGACGCCATGGCCGGCCCGACTCCGGTGTCGGCGTTGATCCACGCGGCGACCATGGTCACCGCCGGCGTCTACCTGATAGCCCGAACCCACGGCCTGTTCCTGCTGACCCCAGAGATTCTCGAACTGGTCGGCATCGTCGGCGGCGTGACCCTGGTGCTGGCCGGCTTTGCCGCTCTGGTGCAGACCGACATCAAGCGCATCCTCGCCTATTCGACCATGAGCCAGATCGGCTACATGTTCCTGGCCCTCGGCGTTGGCGCCTGGGATGCGGCGATCTTCCACCTGATGACCCACGCCTTCTTCAAGGCCCTGCTGTTCCTCGCCTCCGGTGCAGTGATTCACGCCTGCCACCACGAGCAGAACATCTTCAAGATGGGCGGGCTGTGGAAGAAGCTGCCGCTGGCCTACGCCAGTTTCGTCGTCGGTGGTGCGGCGCTGGCCGCCCTGCCGCTGCTGACCGCCGGCTTCTACTCCAAGGACGAAATCCTCTGGGAAGCCTTCGCCAGCGGCCACAGCGAGCTGCTCTACGCCGGCCTGGTCGGTGCCTTCCTGACCTCGATCTACACCTTCCGCCTGATCTTCATCGCCTTCCACGGCGAGCAGAAGACCGAGGCGCACGCCGGCCGTGGCATCGCCCACAACCTGCCGCTGCTGGTGCTGATCGTGCTGTCCACCTTCATCGGCGCCTGGATCACCCCGCCGCTGGCCGGCGTGCTGCCAGAAAGTGCCGGCCATGCCGGTGGCGAGGCCAAGCACAGCCTGGAACTGCTGTCGGGGCTGATCGCGGTGAGCGGTATCGTCATCGCCGCCCTGCTCTTCCTCGGCCAGCGCCGCGTTGCGTCTGCCGTAGCGCAGAGCGCGCCGGGCCGCCTGCTGAGCGCCCTGTGGTTCGCCGCCTGGGGCTTCGACTGGCTCTACGACAAGCTGTTCGTGCGCCCCTACCTTGCCCTCTGCCATCTGCTGCGCCGCGACCCCATCGACCGCAGCATCGGCCTGATTCCGCTGCTCGCGCGCGGTGGCAACGCCGCACTGGTGCGCAGCGAAACCGGCCAGGTGCGCTGGTACGCCGCTTCGATCGCCGGGGGCGCCGTGCTGGTGCTCGCCGCCATCCTCTTTCTGAGTTAAGGAAAACAGCCTGTCATGATTCTGCCCTGGCTAATCCTGATTCCCTTCATCGGCGGCCTGCTGTGCTGGCAAGGCGAGCGCTTCGGCCACGTCCTGCCGCGCTGGATCGCCCTGCTCACCATGGGTCTGCTGTTCGGCCTGAGCCTGTGGCTGTGGGTCAGCGGTGACTTCACCCTGGCGCCGGCGCCGGACGGCGGCCCGCGCTGGGCCCACGAGTTCATCATCGACTGGATCCCGCGTCTGGGGATCACCATCCACCTGGCGATGGACGGCCTGTCGGTGCTGATGGTGGTGCTCACCGGCCTGCTCGGCGTGCTCTCGGTGCTCTGCTCGTGGAACGAGATCCAGCACCGCGTCGGCTTCTTCCACCTCAACCTGATGTGGATTCTCGGCGGCGTGGTCGGCGTGTTCCTCGCCGTCGACCTGTTCCTGTTCTTCTTCTTCTGGGAAATGATGCTGGTGCCGATGTACTTCCTCATCGCGCTCTGGGGTCATAGCGGCAGCGACGGCCGCACCCGCATCACCGCCGCCACCAAGTTCTTCATCTTCACCCAGGCCAGCGGCCTGGTGATGCTGGTGTCGATCCTGGCCCTGGTGTTCGTGCACTTCAACCAGACCGGCGTGCTGACCTTCAACTACGCCGACCTGCTGAAGACCGAACTGGCGCCGGGCACCGAATACCTGCTGATGCTCGGTTTCTTCGTCGCCTTCGCGGTGAAGTTCCCGGTGGTGCCGGTGCACTCCTGGCTGCCGGATGCCCACGCCCAGGCGCCGACCGCTGGCTCGGTTGACTTGGCTGGTATCCTGCTGAAAACCGCCGCCTACGGCCTGCTGCGCTTTGCCCTGCCGCTGTTCCCCAATGCCTCGGCGGAATTCGCGCCCATCGCCCAGTGGCTCGGCGTATTCGCCATCATCTACGGGGCACTGCTGTCGTTCGCGCAGACCGACATCAAGCGCCTGGTGGCCTACTCCAGCGTGTCGCACATGGGCTTCGTGCTGATCGCCATCTATTCCGGCAGCCAGATCGCCCTGCAGGGTGCAGTGGTACAGATGGTTGCCCATGGACTGTCCGCCGCAGCGCTGTTCATCCTCTGCGGCCAGCTGTACGAACGCGTGCACACCCGTGACCTGCGGCAGATGGGCGGGATCTGGGCGCGCATGCCCTGGCTGCCGGCCATCAGCCTGTTCTTCGCCGCCGCCGCGCTGGGCCTGCCGGGCACAGGAAACTTCGTCGGCGAATTCCTCATCCTGATCGGCAGCTTCCCCAGCGCGCCCTGGGTCGTGGTGCTGGCCGCCAGCGGCCTGGTACTCGGCTCGGTGTACGCCCTGGCGATGATCCACCGCGCCTACTTCGGCCCGGTGCAACAGGACGCGCCGCTGCCCGGGCTGAAAGCCCGCGAATTGGCCATGGTGCTCGGCCTTGGCGTGCTGCTGATTCTGCTTGGCGTTTACCCGCAACCGGTGCTCGACACCTCCGCTGCCAGCATGCATGGCGTGCAGCAGTGGATGGCAGGCGCCCTCGATCAACTCGCCTCGGGCCGGTAAGGGTAAGGATTAGAGACTCATGGAACATCACGCTGTCGACTTCACCCTGCAACACCTGATCGCCCTGCTGCCACTGCTGGTGACCAGCCTCACCGCTGTCGTGGTGATGCTGGCGATCGCCGCCAAGCGTAATCACACGGTGACCTTCATCCTCTCGGTCGCGGGCCTGAATCTGGCGCTGCTGTCGCTCATTCCAACGCTGGACGTGGCACCACTGGAAGTCACCCCGCTGCTGCTGATCGACAACTTCGCCTGCTACTACATGGCGCTGGTGCTGGCCGCCAGCCTGGCCTGCATCACGCTGATTCATGCCTACCTGGGAGGTGAGTCGGGCAAGGGTTACCCACGCAACCGCGAGGAACTCTACCTGCTGGTGCTGCTGTCGGCTGCCGGCGGTCTGGTGCTGGTCAGCGCGCAACATCTGGCTGGTCTTTTCATTGGCCTGGAGCTGCTGTCGGTGCCGACCTACGGGATGATCGCCTACGCCTTCTTCAACAAGCGCTCGCTGGAAGCCGGCATCAAGTACATGGTGCTGTCGGCCGCTGGTTCGGCCTTCCTGCTATTCGGCATGGCGCTGCTGTACGCCGAGTCTGGCAACCTGGCGTTCGTCGACCTGGGTGTCAGCCTGGCACGCGAGAGCAGCCAACTGGTGCAGATTGGCATCGGCATGATGCTCATCGGCCTGGCCTTCAAGCTGTCGCTGGTGCCCTTCCACCTTTGGACACCGGACGTCTACGAAGGCGCGCCGGCACCGGTGGCGGCCTTCCTGGCTACCGCCAGCAAGGTGGCGGTATTCGCCGTGCTGCTGCGCCTGTACCAGATATCCCCGGCCATGAGCGGCGGCTGGCTGAGCGACCTGCTGACCCTGATCGCCATCGCTTCGATCCTGTTCGGCAACCTGCTGGCCCTGCTGCAGAACAACCTCAAGCGCCTGCTGGGTTACTCCTCCATCGCCCACTTCGGTTACCTGCTGGTGGCGCTGATCGCCAGCAAGGGGCTGGCGGTGGAAGCGGTGGGCGTTTACCTGGCCACCTACGTGCTGACCAGCCTCGGCGCGTTCGGCGTGATCACCCTGATGTCCACGCCCTACAGCGGCCGCGATGCCGATGCAGTGTACGAGTACCGTGGCCTGTTCTGGCGGCGTCCGTACCTGACCGCCGTGCTCACGGTGATGATGCTGTCGCTGGCCGGCATTCCGCTCACCGCAGGCTTCATCGGCAAGTTCTACGTGATCGCCGCCGGTGTCGAGGCGCAACTCTGGTGGCTGCTCGGCGCCATGGTGCTGGGTAGCGCCATCGGCGTGTTCTATTACCTGCGGGTGATGGTCACCCTGTTCATGCGCGAACCCAACATGCATCGCCACGACGCGCCCTTCGACTGGGGTCAGCGTGCCGGCGGCATCATGCTGCTGGTGGTCGCCCTGCTCGCCTTCATCATCGGCGTGTACCCACAGCCGTTGCTGGAACTAGTGCAGCAGGCCGTGCTGGTTACCCTGGCGTACTGAACGAAAAGCCCCGCAGATGCGGGGCTTTTCGTTTAAGGATCGCGGCTAAAGCCCCTCCCACCGGTTGCCACAAACCTGTGGGAGGCGCTTTAGCCGCGACAGCTTGCTGCGCTAGCGCCGAGCAACCAGGAACAACCGCGGGAACGGCAACAGCACCCGGCCATCAGCCTGCGCCGGATAGGCCTCGGCGATCGCCTCTTGGTAACGCGCCAGGAATGCCAGCTGCTGCTCAGCCTCCAGCGGCTGCAGGAACGGCAGCAGCGCAGTCGACTTGAACCACTCCACCACCGCCGCGGCATTGTCCAGCACATGGAAATAGGTCGTGCGCCAGATGTCCAGCGCGCTGGCATGCGCGCCGAGGACGTCATAATAGGTCTGCGCACTGTGCCGTTCGGCATGACGCACCTGACCGATACATGCAGCCCAGGGCCCATCGGCCGCAATTTCACGGGCCAGACGATGCGCCGGCTCATACAGGTTGTCCGGCGTCTGGATCGCCAGCCAGCCGCCGGGCGACAACTGCGCCAGCAATCTCGGGTACAGCTGTGCGTGATCGGGCAACCATTGCAGTGAGGCGTTGGCCAGGATCAGCTGCGGCGCGCGCTCGGCCTGCCAGTGCTGGATATCCGCCAGCTGGAAGCTGACCTGTGGCAGGCGCTCACGCGCCGCGCGCAGCATGTCTTCGCTGCTATCGATACCGATCACTCGCGCTTGTGGCGCATGCGCCTGCAATACGCCAGTGGAATTGCCGGGGCCGCAGCCCAGATCGACGGCCAGCTCGATACCATCGCGAGGTACCGCCGCCAACAGGTCATGCACCGGGCGGGTACGCTGGCGTTCGAACAGGGAATACTGCTGAGCGGACCAACTCATCGGGGGCACTCCTAGGTTAAGACGAGGGCACAGCATAACAGGCGCCGATAGGCAGCCTGCGCACCGGCAACTTTCCGCTCCCCGCCCGCCTGCACATGGCGGTTATCCGCCACCCGCTGTGCGCCAGATCACATGCTTCTTAACGACCCAAGCAGGCTGGCGGAAAATCGCCACAATGGCATAACCCTTGCCATGCAAGACCCAGCTCGGAGCTGTCCGGGGTGCTGCCTATCCCCGACAGAACAGCGGAGCGACCAACACGAGGCGCCTGCCAAGGCACCGCAACCGATAAGAAGAAAAGGAAGCAGTATGTTCAATCCAGTCCGCGCCCTGGCCGCTTGCGCCCTGGCGTTAGCCTCTTTCGGTGCCGCCACGGCACTGGCCGATGAACCTATCCTGATCAAATTCTCCCACGTCGTCGCCGATGGCACCCCAAAGGGCCAAGGCGCGTTGATGTTCAAACAACTGGTGGAAGAGCGTCTGGGCGGCAAGGTGAAGGTCGAGGTCTACCCGAACTCCAGCCTCTACGGCGACGCCAACGAGCTCGAGGCGCTGCGCAACAACGAAGTGCAGCTGCTGGCGCCCTCGCTGGCCAAGTTCGAGCAGTACACCAAGCAATTGCAGGTGTTCGACCTGCCCTTCCTGTTCGATGACATCGAGGCGGTCAACCGCTTCCAGAAACGCTCCAAGGGCCGCCAGCTGCTGCGCTCGATGGAAGATCACAATATCGTCGGCCTGGCCTATTGGCACAACGGCATGAAGCAGCTGTCGGCGACCCGCGCGCTGCATACGCCCGGCGACGCCAACGGCCTGAGCTTCCGCATCCAGCCATCGGCGGTGCTGGAGGCGCAATTCCGCCAGGTCGGCGCCAACACCCAAAAACTGCCTTTCGCGGAAGTGTTCAAGGCGCTGCAGAGCGGCCAGGTGCAGGGCGCGGAAAATCCCTGGTCGAACATCTACAGCCAGAAACTGCACGAAGTGCAGCCCTTCATCAGCGAAACCAACCATGGCGTGCTGGACTACATGCTGGTGAGCAACTCACGCTTCTGGTACGGCATCCCGCATCAGATGCGCGTGGAGCTGGAAGCCATCATCGATGAAGTCACCTACGCGGTGAACAAGCAGGCCGAAGCCGCCAACCAGGCCGACCGCCAGCGCATCATCGACTCGGGCCGTAGCCAGCTGATCACCCTCAGCAGCGAAGAGCGCGAAGCCTGGCGCGACGCCATGCGCCCGGTGTGGCAACAGTTCGAATCGGTGATCGGTAGCGACGTGGTCAAGGCCGCACAAACCGTCAATCGCAAGCAGCGCGATTGATGGCGGAAATCCGCCAGATATCGTTCAACTGGCAATTTGCTCGGCCGGCAGTGGAACGCCGAGCAAAAAGCCCTGCAGCGAATCGCAGCCCAGTTCGGTAAGAAACGCCTGCTGCTCGGGCGTTTCCACGCCTTCGGCGACGATGCGCAGATCCAGCGCTTGGCCCAGGGCGACAATGGCGGAGACGATGGCGGCATCGTCGCCGTCATGCTGCAGATCCCGCACGAAGCCCCGGTCGATCTTCAGTTCGTTGGCTGGCAAACGTTTGAGATAGAGCAGACTGGAATAGCCGGTACCGAAGTCGTCAATAGCGATGTCCACGCCCATCTCGGCAAGCTGTTCAAGTATCTTCTGGCTGGTGCCCACGTCATGCATGGCGGTGCTTTCGGTGATTTCCAGGGTCAGGCAGTTGGCCGGCAGCGCATGTTTGGCCAGGGTCCGGCGCACGGTTTCGACCAACTCGCCGTGGCAGAACTGCAGCGCAGAGAGATTCACCGCCACACGCCAGTGGTGATGACCCTGGTCGTACCAGCAACGCATCTGCCGACAGGCTTCATCCAGCACCCAGTCGCCGATCGGAATGATCAGACCGGTCTTCTCCGCCAGACCGATGAAGCGTACCGGCGCCAGCATGCCCTGCGTAGGGTGTTGCCAGCGCAACAAGGCCTCGGCACCCAGCATGCCGCCGGAGTCGCTGGCGAACTTGGGCTGGTAGTGCAAGCGCAGCTCACCACGCTCGAGGGCGACACGCAGGTCCTGCAGCAGCTGCAATTGCTGCCGCGCATTGGTGTTCATCGAACTCTCGAAGAAGCTGTAGCCATTCTTGCCAAGGTTCTTGGCGTGATACATCGCCGCGTCGGCATTGATCAATAGCTCCTGCTGGTCGAGACCGTCCCCAGGGAACAACGCGATGCCCACGCTGGTGGAAACCCGCAATTCATGGCCGTCGACATCGAAGGCCTGGTTGAGCAGCCCCACCACATGGCTGGCAAGGTTTGCCGCGTCTTCTCGATGGCGGAGATCGGCCAGCAGCACGAACTCATCGCCACCGATGCGCGCCAGGCTGTCGTTGGCGCGCAGATGAGCACGCAGACGTTGAGCCACGGCCACCAGCAACTGATCGCCAACATGGTGACCGAACGCATCGTTGACCGGTTTGAAACCGTCCAGGTCCATGAACAGCAAGGCAAAGCACCCACCGTTGCGCTGTGTCTGGAGGATGCTTTGGCCAATGCGGTCTTCCAGCAGCAGGCGATTGGGAAGCTTGGTCAGCGCATCATGTAGTGCCAGTTCGGTCAGCTCGGCATTGGCCCTGGCCAGAGACTGGCTGAGCAACGCGGTGCGTGCCTCCAACCTAGCGTCGAGGATCGAGGTGAGCAACGCGATGGCCAGCACGGCAAGGGTAACGATCACCACCAGGGCGGCCAGCCAGCCGCTGTCCATGCCGTTGAAGGCCGCCCCGCAGTAGCTGCCCGCGGGAAAATTCGCCGCAGCCATGCCGGTAAAGTGCATGCCGACGATGGCGATGCCCATGATCACTGCCGCGCCGCCACGCAGTATGCGCACATAGGACGAATCACGGCGCAAGCGGAACGCGATCGACAACGCCGCCCCCGAGGCCAGCACAGCGATCAGAAGCGACAGGCCGAACAGCAGTGGGTCATAGACGATGCCCGGCTGCATGCGCAGCGCAGCCATGCCAATGTAGTGCATCGAGCCGATGCCTGCACCCATCGCTAGCGCGCCCAGCGCCAGATGCCAAGCAGGCAGCTCAGGTTGGCTAACCAGCCACAGGGCGAAGCCCGAGGCAAGGATGGCGATGGCCAGCGACAACAGGGTGATGGTCAGGTCATAGCCAAGCGGGATCGGCAGGCTGAAGGACAGCATACCGACGAAGTGCATGGACCAGATGCCGAAGCCCATGGCCAATGCCCCGCCAGTGATCCACAGCGCTCGGGACATGCCATGGGCGCTAGCGATGCGCCCGGCTAGGTCCAGCGCCGTGTAAGACGCAAGAATTGCCACACACAGGGCCAGTAGAACCAGCGAGAAATCGTAACTACCGCTCAGCATCGCAACTCTCTAGACATGCTGCGAAGTGGCAGTGACGCATCTGCGCACACGTCCCTGATAGCCACTAGCAACCAATGAAAAACCAGTGGTCAATCTTAGCGGAAAGCAGGCTCGCAGTTGCGAGAGAAACCGAGTTTGCTACTCGGTCATTGCTCGCTCGCCGGCTGTGCGTCGCCCTGATGTAGTTGTTGCACCTGCCAGCCGCCACCCAGCGCAGCAATCAGCTGCACGCTGGCCGTCAGGCGACTGCCCAGCAGCGTGAGGTTGCTGCGCTCGTTGTTCAGCGCCGTGGCCTGGACGTTGACCACGCTGTTGAAATCGACGGTACCGGCGCGGTACTGGTTCTCGATCAGGCGCAGCGACTCACGCGCCGCGTCCAGCGCCTCCTGCTGTACGCCGCTCTCCTGCTCCAGCACGCGCAGCTGCACCAGGTAATCCTCCACTTCACGGAAGCTATCCAGCACGGCCTGACGGTATTGCGCCACGGTCTGGTCGTAGGCGGCCTCGCTGCGCTCCAGCTCCGCACGCCGTGCGCCACCGTCGAACAGATTCAAGGCCAGTTGCGGGCCCAGTGACCAGAAGCGATTGGGCACTTCGATCCAGTCGGCGAAGCTGCTACCGCGATAGCCACCCGTGGCCGAGATCGTCAGATCGGGGAACCAGGCCGCTTCGGCGATGCCGATCTGCGCGTTGGCTGCCATCACCCGACGTTCGGCGGCAGCAACGTCAGGACGACGTTCGAGCAACTGCGAAGGCAGCGCCACGGGCACTTCGGGCAGCGCCGGCAGGCTCTCGCGCGGTGCGATGGACAGTTCGGCCGGACTCACGCCCACCAGCACGGCAATGGCATGTTCGAGCTGCGCGCGCTGCCACTGCAGGTCGATGGCCTGCGCCTGGGTGCTCTTGAGCTGCGTGGTGGCCTGGGACACATCGGACCTGGGTACGATGCCGGCACGGTACTGGTTTTCGGTCAGACGCAGCGAGCGCGCATAAGCCGCCACGGTAGCGTCCAGCAGGCGTTTCTGCTCATCGAGGATGCGCAGTTGCAGATAGTTCTGCACCAGTTCGCTCTGCAGGCTCAGGCGCGCTGCGGCGAGATCGGCGGCGCTGGCGTCGAATTCGGCGCGACTGGCTTCCAGGCCGCGGCGCAGCTTGCCCCAGATATCCAGCTCCCAGGCTGCGTTGAGGCTGAGGTCGTAGCTCTTGGAAATCCGCGATGCACCCGAGCCGCTGACGGTGACGCCATCGGCGGTACGGATGGTGCTGTCGCCACCACCCTGCCCGGCCCGGGTCACGCCTGCGTTGCCGGACAGCGTCGGGTAGAAGCTGGCCCGTGCACTGCGTACCAGCGCGCGCGCCTGGCGGTACTGCGCTTCAGCAGCCGCCAGGTTCTGGTTGGAGACCTGCAGGCGCTCGACCAGCGCATCGAGTTCGGCGTCGCCATACAGCGCCCACCAGTTGCCGCGCTCCAGCGCGTCTGCCGGCGCCGCACTCTTCCAGCCGTCGACCTGCTTGAACTGCACGGGCGCCGTCAGCTCGGGCCGCTGATAGTCCGGCCCCAGGGCACAGCCCCCCAATACGCCAGCCAGCAGCAGGGATACGAGTGTTCGGGCGAAAGGAGCTCGGTTCATAGCGGATTTTCCAACGAAGCATCGGTGCGCACGCCGCGCCAGCGGTTGACGCGATGACGCAGGCGGTCGAAGTAGAGGTAGATCACCGGAGTGGTGTAGAGCGTCAGCACCTGGCTCAGCACCAGGCCACCGACGATGGTGATGCCCAGCGGCTGACGCATTTCCGACCCTTCGGCGGTGCCCAGCATCAGCGGCAAGGCGCCGAGAATCGCGGCCAGGGTGGTCATCATGATCGGGCGGAAACGCAACAGGCAGGCCTGGCGGATGGATTCCTGCGGGCTCAGGCGCTCACCGCGCTCCAGTTGCAGAGCCAGGTCGACCATGAGGATGGCGTTCTTCTTGACGATACCGATCAGCAGGAACAGGCCCAGCAGCGAGATCAGGCTGAATTCCATGCCTACCAGCTGCAGCGCGAGCAAGGCACCGACCCCGGCAGACGGCAAGGTGGAAAGAATGGTCAGCGGGTGCACGTAACTCTCGTAGAGCACGCCCAACACCAGGTACACCACCACCAACGCCAGCAGGATCATCAGCGGCTGGTTGTCCTGCGTCTGCTGGAAGGCGGCGCCAGTGCCACCCAGCGTGCCCTGCACCTCGGTCGGCAGGTTGAGCTGGGCGATGGCCACGTCGATGGCCCGGGTCGCCTGATCCAGGCTGACGCCCTCGGCCAGGGAAAAGCCGATGTTCTCCACGGCGAACTGGCCCTGGTGGCTGACCCGGTCGTTCTCCAGGCTGCGCTCCCAGCGGGCGAAGGCCGACAGCGGCACGCGCGCCCCATCGTCGGTGATCAGCTGGATCTGGTCCAGCGCTTCGGGATGCTGGGCGTACCTGGGATTGATCTCCATCACCACGCTGTACTGGTTCAGCGCCTGGTAGATAGTCGAGACCTGGCGCTGGCTGAAGGCGTTGTTCAGCACCGCGGTGATCATGTCCATGTCCACGCCCAGGCGGCGCGCCGTCTCGCGGTCCACTACCAGGCGAATCTGCTGCGCGCCCTCGGTTTCCCGCGCGTCGATGCCGGTCAGTTCGGGCAGCGCGCGCAGCGCCTCGCGCACCCTCGGCAGCCAGGTGCGTAACGAATCGAGGTCATCGGACAGCAGCATGTATTCGTTTTCCGAGCTGCGCCCCTGGCGCCCGCCTATCTGCAGATCCTGGTCCGGCATGAGGAACATGCGTCCGCCAGGCACCTTGGGCACCGTGTTGCGCAGGCGGTTGATCACGTCCTGTGCCGAGTCGCTGCGCTGGGCAATGGGCTTGAGGCGCACGATCATGAAGGCGTTGTTGATGCCCCCGCTGCCGCCGATGAAACCGGCCACGCTTTCCACCGCAGGATCGGCCAGCACCGCGTTGCGGAAGATCTCCATCTTCGGCTGCATGACCTGGAACGACATGCCGTCGTCGCCGCGGATGAAACCGATCAACTGGCCGGTGTCCTGCTGCGGCATGAAGGTTTTCGGCACGCTGACGAACAGATAGACATTCAGCGCGATGGTGGCGAGAAAACTCAGCAGCATCAGCAACGCATGACGCAGCGCCCAATCCAGGCTGCGCGCGTAGACGGCCAGCACCCGCTCCTGCACGTGATCGCCCCATTGCTGCAGGCGGCTGCGCGATTGCTCTTGCTCGGGCTTGAGCCAGCGCGCACAGAGCATCGGCGTCAGCGTCAGCGACACCAGCAGGGATATCACCACCGCCACTGCCAGAGTCAGGGAGAATTCGCGGAACAGGCGCTCGATGATGCCGCCCATGAACAGGATGGAGATGAACACCGCGACCAGCGAAAGGTTCATCGACAGCAGGGTGAAGCCCACTTCGCGTGTGCCTTTGAGCGCCGCCTCCAGCGGAGGTTCGCCATTGCGGATGTGCCGCGAAATGTTCTCCAGCACCACGATGGCGTCGTCCACCACCAGGCCGGTGGCGATGATCAGCGCCATCAGCGACAGGTTGTTCAGCGAGAAGCCCAGCAGATACATGGCGGCGAAACTGCCGATCAGCGACACCGGCACCGCCAGCGCCGGAATCAGCGCCGCACGCCAGCGGCCGAGGAAGGCCAGCACCACCAGAATCACCAGGCCCACGGCGATCAGCAGGGTCTGCTCGGCTTCATGCAGGGTGGCGCGGATCACCGGCGAGCGATCCATGGCCACCTCCAGCTTGACGCTGGCCGGCATGACCTCGCGCAACGCCGGCAGCTCGGCGCGAATGTCGCGGATGGTCTGCAGGATATTCGCCCCGCTCTGGCGGTTGATCACCAGCAGCACCGCTTCTTTATCGTTGTAGAAACCGCTGTTGTAGCGATTCTCGACGCCATCGGTCACGGTCGCCACATCGCCCAGGCGCACGGCGGCGCCGTCCTGGTAGCGAATGATCATCGGCATATAGTCGGCGGCCTTGGCCAACTGGTCGCTGGCCTGCACCTGCCAGCGGCGCTGCGGGTCTTCCACGGCGCCCTTGGGTTTCAGTGCATTGCTGGCGGCGATGGCCTGGCGCACTTCGTCCAGGGCGATACCGTACTGGTCGAGCAGACGCGGCTCCAGCGCCACCCGCACCGCTGGCAGCGAACTGCCACCGACCTGCACCTCGCCCACGCCGGTGACCTGCGACAGCTTCTGCGCCAAGATGGTTGAGGCCACGTCGTACAGCTGGCCCTTGTTCAGGGTATCGCTGGTCAGCGAGATGACCATGATCGGCGCTTGCGAGGGGTTGATCTTGCGGTAGCTGGGCATGGTGCGCATGCCGCTGGGCAACAACTCGCGCGCGGCATTGATCGCCGCCTGCACCTCGCGGGCCGCGGTGTTGATGTCCTTGTCGAGATCGAACTCGACCATGATCCGCGTGCTGCCCTGGCTACTGCTGCTGTTCATCTGGTTGACGCCGGCGATGCTACCCAGCGAGCGCTCCAGCGGCGTGGCCACCGTCGACGCCATGATCTGCGGACTGGCACCCGGCAGGTTGGCCTGCACGGTGATCACCGGGAAATCCATGTTCGGCAACGGCGACACCGGCAGCAGGCCGAAGCTGACGCCGCCCAACAGCATGATCGCCAGGCTCAGCAGCAGCGTCGCCACTGGCCGGCGGATAAAGGGGGCGGAGAGGTTCACGCCGCGCCCTCTGTGGGAGCGAATTTATTCGCGAAACGGTCTGGAAGGATCGCGAACAAGTTCGCTCCTACACGGTAATTGCCGCTCATACCGCCACCCCTGCCGCGCTACGTCCCGTCGCCCGCCGCGACAGGCGATCGAAGTACAGGTAGATCACCGGCGTGGTGAACAGCGTCAGTACCTGGCTGACCAGCAGACCGCCGACCATCACCAGCCCCAATGGCTGACGCAGCTCGGCGCCGGAGCCCGACGCGAGCATCAGCGGAATGGCCCCGAACAACGCCGCCAGGGTGGTCATCAGGATCGGCCGGAAACGCAGCAACGCCGCCTGGTAAATCGCCGGCTCGGGCGCCATGCCCTGGTTGCGCTCGGCCTCCAGGGCGAAGTCAATCATCATGATCGCGTTCTTCTTGACGATGCCGATCAGCAGGATGATGCCGATGATGGCGATCAGGCCCAGGTCGTTGCCCGTCAGCAGCAGCGCCAAGAGTGCGCCGACACCCGCCGATGGCAGCGTGGAGAGGATGGTGATCGGGTGGATATAGCTCTCGTAGAGCACGCCGAGCACGATGTACATGGTGACGATGGCAGCCAGGATCAGCAGCAGGGTCGACGACAGCGAGGCACGGAAGGCCTCGGCAGCGCCCTGGAACTGGGTGTTGATGGACAGCGGCAGGCCGATTTCCTGTTCCACCCGCTCGATCACCTCGACCGCCTCGCCCAGCGACACGCCCGGCGCCAGGTTGAACGACAGGGTCACTGCCGGGAATTGGCCGATGTGGTTGATCAGCAGGCTGGCCGGACGCTCCTCGATGTGCGCCAGGGATGACAGCGGCACCTGCTGGCCTTCGCCGGTAGCGACGTGGATCTGGCGCAGCGCGGCCAGGCCGATATGCCCGCCATCGCGGCTTTCCAGCACCACGCGGTACTGGCTGGCCTGGGTGTAGATGGTGCTGATCTGGCGCTGGCCGAAGGCGTCATACAGCGCGTCGTCGATATTGCCGACGCTGATGCCCAGGCGCGCGGCAGCGTCGCGGTCGATATCCAGGTACACCTGCAGACCACGGTTCTGCAGGTCGCTGGCCACATCGGTCAGCTCGGGCTGCTCGCGCAGTGCTTCGACCAGGCGCGGCGTCCAGTCTTCCAGCAGTTGGCTGTCAGGCGACTCCAGGGTGAACTGGAACTGGGTGCGGCTGATGCGATCCTCGATGGTCAGGTCCTGCACCGGCTGCATGAACAGCTCGATACCGGGAATCTTCGCCAGTTCCGGGCGCAGCCGTTCGATCACCTCACTGGCGGTGACATCGCGTTCGGCATGAGTCTTCAGGTTGATCAGCAGGCGACCGCTGTTGAGCGTCGGGTTATCGCCATCCACGCCTATCGACGAGGACAGGCTGGCCACCGCCGGATCACGCAGAATCACGTCGGCCAGACGCTGCTGGCGTTCGCTCATGGCGGCGAAAGAAATCGACTGCGGCGCCTCGGAAATGCCCTGGATCACCCCGGTGTCCTGCACCGGGAAGAAGCCCTTGGGCACGACCAGGTACAGCAGCACGGTCAAACCCAGCGTCGCGATGGCCACCAGCAGCGTCAGCGGCTGATGCTTGAGCACCCACTGCAGCCAGACGCCGTAGCGCTCGATCATGGCATCGATGAAGCCACCGGCAGCCTGATAGAAGCGCCCCTCGTTCTCTGCTTTCTCCGCCTTGAGCAGGCGCGCGCACATCATCGGCGTCAGGGTCAGCGACACCACCAGGGAGATCATGATGGCCACTGCCAGGGTGATGGCGAACTCGCGAAACAAGCGGCCCACCACATCGGCCATAAATAGCAGCGGAATCAGTACGGCGATCAGCGACAAGGTCAGCGAAACCAGGGTGAAGCCGATCTGCCGGGCGCCCTTGAGCGCCGCATTGAGGGGCGTTTCGCCCTCCTCCAGATGGCGCGCGATGTTCTCCAGCATGACGATGGCGTCGTCGACCACGAAACCGGTGGCGATGGTCAGCGCCATCAGTGTCAGGTTGTTGATGGTGAAGCCGGCCAGGTACATCACGCCGAAGGTGCCGATCAGCGACAGCGGCACGACGATCGACGGGATGATGGTCGCCGACAGCTTGCGCAGGAACAGGAAGGTCACCATCACCACCAGGGCGATGGCCAGCAGCAGTTCGTGCTGCACGTCGCGCACGGCGGCACGGATGGTCTGCGTGCGGTCGGTAAGCACCTTGACCTCGACGCTGGCAGGCAGGCCCTCGGTCAGGTGCGGCAGCAGGGTCTGGATACGGTCGACCACGTCGATGACGTTGGCGCCCGGCTGGCGCTGCACGTTGACCAGCACCGCCTGGTTGCGGTTGGCCCAGGCGGCCAGGCGCTCGTTCTCGGCGCCATCGATGATCTCGGCGACGTCCTTCAGACGCAGCGCGGCGCCGTTCTCATAACTGAGGATCAGCTCGCGGTACTCGTCGACCGACTTCAGCTGGTCGTTGGCATCGAGCTGGGAAACGCGTGTCGGCCCATCGAAGTTGCCCTTGGGCTGGTTGACGTTGCTGGCGGTGATCAGGCTGCGCACGTCGGCCAGACTCAGGCCATAGGACGCCAGCGCCTCGGGGTTGACGCGGATACGCACCGCCGGACGCTGCCCGCCGGCCAGGGTCACCAGGCCGACGCCACTGGTTTGCGCGAGCTTCTGCGCCAGGCGGGTATCGACCAGATCGTTGACCTGCGGCAGCGGCAGCGTCTTTGAACTCACCGCCAGGGTCAGCACCGGCGTATCGGCCGGGTTGACCTTGTTGTACACCGGCGGTGCCGGCAGATCGCCCGGTAGCAGGTTGCTCGCCGCGTTGATCGCCGCCTGCACCTCCTGCTCGGCCACTGCCAGGGAAACATCCAGGTTGAAGCGCAGGGTGATCACCGAGGCGCCACCGGAGCTGGTCGAGGACATCTGCTTGAGCCCCGCCATCTGCCCGAACTGGCGCTCCAGCGGTGCCGTCACGGCGCTGGTCATCACATCCGGGCTGGCGCCTGGGTACAGGGTCAGCACGCGGATGGTCGGATAGTCGACTTCCGGCAGCGCCGACACCGGCAGCAGGCGATAGGCGATCAGGCCGCTGAGGAAGATCGCCACCATCAACAGCGTGGTGGCGACCGGCCGCAGGATGAACGGGCGCGAGATGTTCATGCGTCGTTCCGTGCGCCAGCGCGGCCCGACTCGCCCCGTTCTCCAGCCTCGCTCGTCTGCGCCGCCTGCGGATCGACCACCTGCACTTCACTGCCGTCACGCAGGCGATCGGTGCCCTCCAGCACCAGCCGCTCGCCGGGCTGAACGCCGTCGGCAACCATGCTGCGCTCGGCATCGCTGGCAATGATGCTGACGGGGCGGATGCTCACCTTGTTGCCGCCGTCCACCGCATAGACGAAGGTGCCGCGGGTACCGAACTGCACTGCAGCCGACGGAATGATGGTGGCGGCCTCGCGGGTATCCACGCGCAGGCGCACGTTGACGAACTGGTTGGGGAAGAGCATCTGCTCGGCGTTGTCGAAGCGCGCCTTGAGCTTGACCGTACCGGTGGCGGTGTCGATCTGGTTGTCCAGACTCTCCAGTACGCCCTCGGCCAGCTTCAGGCGCTCGCCGCGATCCCAGGCTTCGACCGCCAGGGTCGCGCCGTCGCGCCTGCGCTGCAGCACCGCAGGCAGGTCGCCCTCGGGGATGGTGAAAATCACCGAAATCGGATCGGCCTGGGTGATCACCACCAGCGGCGTGGTGTCGCCGCTGCTGACCAGGTTGCCGATATCCAGTTGGCGCAGGCCGAGGCGCCCGGCAATGGGAGCGCGAATCTGGGTGAAGTCGAGGTTGAGCTTGGCCGTGGCGACGTCCGCCTGGTTGCTCTGCAGGCTGCCGCGGTACTGATTGACCAGTGCCTGCTGGGTGTCTAGGGTCTGCTTGGCGATACTGTCTTCGGCGTACAGCCCCTTGTAACGCTGCAGATCCAGCTCGGCGTTCTTCAGTTGCGCCTGATTTTCCTGCAGCGCGCCCTGCGCCTGCTGTAGCGCGACCTGATAGGAACGCGGGTCGATCACCGCGAGCAGATCGCCGGCCTTGACCTGCTGCCCCTCTTCGAACAATACCTTGACCAGCTCGCCGTCGACCCGCGAGCGCACATTGACCGTGTTGTAGGCGGTCACCGTGCCCAGTGCCTTGAGCTCGATGGCGAACTCGCCCTGCACCACTTCGGCCACACGCACCGGCACCGGCCCCATGTCACCGAAGCGGCCACGGCCCATCTGTTGGGACTGCGGCTGACTTGGCCAGAACCACCACAGCAGGAGTAGCAGCACGGCGAGCAGCGTCAGGCCGATCAGCCATTGGCGGGAGGTGCGGGAGGCATTCGAGGAGGTGCTGGACATGGCAGGAAACGGATCACTTCTTTTAGGAGTCGGAACGATAAGCACTGGTCGGCTGCAAGCAAAGCCTATTTACCGGCTTTTTACTCTCTTCTTACGTAACCACTGTTTACCGCGGGGCCTGAACGAGACGCTCTGGTCTGCGGCTTCTGAAGCCGCACGCGGCATTTTTGCGCCGACAAATGAAAACGGCCTGCATGGCAGGCCGTTCGGTGTTTCCTAAATCTTACTTGAGTACGGCCAGGGCCGCGGCGTAGTCCGGCTCGTGGGCGATTTCGCCAACCAGCTCGCTATGCAGCACCTTGTCCTGCTCGTCCAGCACCACCACGGCACGCGCGGCCAGGCCGGTCAGCGGGCCGCTGGCAATGGCCACGCCGTAGCTCTTGAGGAAGTCGGCACCACGCAGGGTGGACAGGTTGACCACGCTTTCCAGGCCTTCGGCGCCGCAGAAGCGCGCCTGGGCGAACGGCAGGTCGGCAGAGATGCACAGCACCACGGTGTTGTTCAGCTGGCTGGCTTCGGCGTTGAACGTGCGCACGGAGGTGGCGCAGGTCGGCGTATCGACGCTCGGGAAGATGTTCAGCACCTTGCGCTTGCCGGCCAGGCTGGCCAGGGTGACGTCGCTCAGGTCGCCAGCGACCAGGCTGAACGCCGGCGCCTGTTGACCGGCCTGCGGCAGTTGGCCGTCGACCTGCACCGGATTGCCTTTGAGAGTGACTTGCGCCATGGGAGTTTCCTTATCGTTCAGAGTTGAAGGGCAGATGAATGACAGGGGCAGCGCCCCATCGGATGGCAGGTCACGGCCCGACCAAGGCTCCAGCCTAGCGCAGAAGCGGCGTCGATACACCCGCGGCCCAGTAGGGATTTAGCCAAAGCTCGCACCGCCATCAGAAATCCCGCCGGTAGAACAGATCGAGCGAACTGGCCAGACCGCTGGCGGCCTCCAGGTACAGGCGTCGGGTCAGCTCGTAACGCAGGGCGATGGTGTTGGCTGGCTCGAATACGCCGACGCCGTATCGCAGGCTCAGGCGCTCGGTAATACTGCCGCTGGCCACCACGCTGGTGGTCACGCCGCTGCCCTCGGTATCGAGCTGGAAATCCTGAATACCCAGGCTGTTGGCCAGGCCGGTAGTAATCGAACTGCTGCCGGCCAGGCCGAGTGCCAGCGCCGCCTGGCCGAGCATGTTGTTGTCACCGCTGCTCTGCCCCAGCGGCCGCCCCAGCACCAGATAGGACAGCGCCTGCTCCTGGCTCATCGCCGGCTCGGCGAACACCGTGGTGCTGGGCTGTTCGGCATTACCGGAAAGGCGTATACCGGCCACGACATTGTCCACCTTGCGAATCGCCTCGACATCGAGGAACGGCTGATCGATCGGCCCGGTGAACAACAGCCGCGCACGGCGAATGGTCAGGCGCTGGCCGTAGGCACGATAGCGACCATTGGCCAGATCCAGCTCACCCCGGGTATCGAGGTTGTCGCCGATATGCACGCGCCCGCGCAGGTCGGCGGTCAGGCCGAAGCCGCTGAAGGCCAGCTTGTCCTGCCCGACTTCGACATCGACATCCATGGCGATGCCCAGACCCTGTTCGGCCTCGGGCACTTCGCGCCCTACCACCCGCGCGTCGCCGGAGATCTTCACCGTCGAGGGCGGCAGTTCACGGACGCTGATAAGGCCGCGTGGCACACCGACCTTGCCACTGACCGCCAGGCGCTGGGCACGCAGCTGCAACTGCAGATCGGGTTCCACTTCCAGCTCGGCATAGGGCTCGACCTTCACCGGCAGGCGCTGCCCCTGCAGTGACAGATCGCCGCTCAGGCCTTCGGCCCAGGCAATTTCACCGCGCAGGCTGCCGCGGCCCTGCTCGCCGCTGCGCCAGTCGCCGGACAGCTGCACCTGCTCACCCGCAATCAAGGCCTGCACCTGCAAACCCTCCAGGCTCACCGGCAGTTCGCTGCCGGACAGCTCGCCACCGTCAAGGCGCAGTTGCCCGTTGACCTGCGGTGCCAATAGCTGGCCGCTGATCGTGCCGCTGCCCTGCAGCGTGCCTTGAAGCCGCTCCGCCATGGGCACGAAGGGGCGCAGCACGGCCAGGTCGAAGCCGCTCAGGCGAAACTCGCCATCGACCGGTTTGTTCGCCGGACGCGGATCGATGCGCGCCTGCACCAGCAGTTCGCCCAGGCGAGCGCTGACGAAGCGCAGCTCACTGTCCACCCGCTGCGGGCGCAGCGTGCTGTTCAGGCGCAGGCTGTCGTAGGGAAAATCCAGCCACTGCTCGTCATCCGGCTGGCGAATGCGCAGGTTGCCGCCGCCGGCGTCCAGCGTGACCTGGCCGTTGGGGCCGCTGTCGGGCAGCTCGACCTTGAGCTGCCCGTCCAGGCGCCCCTGCCAGGCGAAATCCTCGGGCAACCAGGGCTGCAAGCCGGCCAGCGGGAAGTTCTCCAGGCGCCAGTCCAGGCTGGGCTGCGGCATCAGCCGCTGTTGCCCGCCGCACAGGCTGGCATCGCCGGATTGCCAGCAATGTGCACCCAGGTTCAGCCGGCCGCTGGCCAGACGCTCCAGGCTCGCGGGCTGCTGCAGCTGCCAATCCTGGCCGCCACTTCGCACCCGACCGCTGGCAATGCGTCCGCGCCAGTCGCCCTGCTCGCTCAAGTTACCGTCCAGTGCCAGCACCAGTTGCAGCAGCGGGCCTTGCAGGTCGATGTCCAGCGCCTGGCGACGCTGATCGCCACGGCCCTCGGCCTGCAGGCGGCCGAGATAGGTTTCGCCGATACGGATACCGCGCAGATTCAGGTCGATGCGCGCCTGCTGGCGAGCATCCAGTGTCGCGTCCAGCTGCAGCCGACGCAGGCTGGGGTCGCCGAACGCCAGACGCTCACCGGTCAACGCCAGTTGCCCTTGCGGGGCCTGCAAGCTGCCGGCCAGCGAAAGCGTACCTTGCATCTGGCCCTGCAGGCCGGGCCAGAGTTGCCCCAGGCGCGGCAAGGCCAGCTCCAGCTGGCCGCGCAGGCGCTGATCCAGCGCGCCCTGCCCGCTGACCCGATTGTCGCCCAGGCGCACCAGCAGGCGCTGCAGCTGCCACTGTTCTCCACTACCGGCGCCCTGCACCTGCAATTGCGCCGACTGGCCACGCAGGCGGCCATTGAGGTCGATATCGGCCTCGGCCTGCAGCTTACCGGCGTTGAAGCTGCCCGAGGTGCTCAGCGGACCAGCCAGATTGCCCGGCATTTCCGCCAGCCAGTAACCGGGGTCGAGGGCGCTGAGCTGCAACATGGCCTGCCAGTCGATACCTTCGGCAAAGCCCAGCTTGAGCACGCCTTCAGCGCGGCCCTGACCGGCCACCAGTTGCAGTTGCGGCAGGCTGACCTGGCCCAGATCGCCACTGACCGGGCTGCTCAGGCTGAAATCACCCGCTGGGCCCTGCAGTTGCGCAGCGAAGTTGCCCAGGTAGTTGCCCCCGCTATAGCTGACTTCGGCCTGCAAGGCGCGCAGTGCCACCGGCGGCGGCTCGTCCATCGGGTAGAGACGCTGCCAGGGGAAATCCAGCCAATCCAGCTGCGCATCGATGGTGAGCGCTTCGCTCCAGGCCAGCTTGCCCCCGACCTGGACGTGCTGGGCTTCGGCCTGGATACGCAGCAGTTCGATATCCGCACCGGCGGCATCGACCCGCCCTTTCAGTTGCAGCGGCATCGGCGCCTGCTCGGCGGGCAGGCTCGCGGTGCCTTCGACGCGATAGCCGGCCGCCAGATCGCCTTTGGCCTGCAGTTGCAGGTCCTGCAGGCGCAGGGTCGGCGGCAAGGCATTGCTGGCCTGGAAGTCGCGGCTGGTCAGGCGCAGCTCGGCCGGCAGATGCTCGGCCAGGGCCTGCACGGTGCCTTGCAGGCGCGCATCGAGATAACCGCTGCTGTCGGCTTCGAGTTCCAGGCTGCGCTGCAGCTCGCCGCCGACCTGCAGCGCGACCTGCCAGGGTTTGCCGTCGACTTCCGGCAACTGCAGGCGCCCACTCAATGCCAGCGGCCAATCGCCATGCGGGGTCAGACTACCGCTGGCATCCAGGCGCAGGTCATCGCGCTGCAGGGCCAGACGCTGCAACTCGACGCCCTGCTCGTTCCAACTGGCTATCAGTTCGAGATCGCTCAGTTGCGCCTGACCGTCCAGGCGCAACTCGCCCAGCTGGATGTCGCCCAGTTGCAGGCGCAGCGGCAGATTCAGGTCTGGCAGGCTGAACGGCTCGTTGCTTGGCTCAGCGCTGGGCGGCAGGTCGAGCGCCGCCTGCTGCAGGTGCAGGCGGTCGATGCACAGCGTCAGGCGCAGCAGGCAGGACGGCGACCAGGCCATTTCCAGTTGCTGCAGCTCCACACGCATCGCGTCCTGCTGCCAGAGCAGCGCATCGGCCTGCCAGGCGCCGCCCAGGCGCCCCTGGAAGTTGTCGACTTGCAACCCCGGCACCTGCGCCAGCAGCCAGCGACTGCCACCTTGGGTACCAAGCAGCACCCACAGCGCAGCGGCGAACAGCAGCACCAGGCTGAACAGGCCGATGGCCAGCCATTTCAGCACACGCCGGATCATAGTTCAGGCCCCATGGAGAAATGCAGGCGCACGCCGCCATCGTCATCCAGTGCATGGGCTAGATCCAGACGCAGCGGACCGACCGGCGAAACCCAGCGCACGCCGAAACCGACGCCGGTCTTGAGAGTGGGAAAATCCAGCGAGTTGAACGAATTGCCCTGGTCAATGAAGGTCGCCAGGCGCCACTTGTCGGTGAGGCTGTACTGATACTCGGCACTGGCCGCGAACAGGTAGCGGCCGCCGATCTTGTCGCCGCGATTGTTCTCCGGCGACAGGCTCTGGTAATCGTAGCCGCGCACGCTCTGATCGCCGCCGGCAAAGAAGCGCAGCGACGGCGGCACGGCCGAGAAGCCATTGGTTTCGGTCCCGCCGAACTGCACGCGACCGAGCAGGCGATGATTGTCGAATACCGTGGTCAGACCCTTGAGCATGACGTTGCCGTGCAACACATTGGCGTCGGACAACACACCTTCTACGGCGCCGCGCAAGTCGAACTGCACGCGGTAACCCTGGTTCGGATCGAGACGATTGTCGCTGCGCAGCCGCGAGTAACTCACCCCCGGCATCAACAGGGTGCTCAAGCCGGAATCGTCGCCCAGGCGGTATTCCTCGCGCTGCCATTTCACCGACAGCACACGCTGCCAGCCACCGGGGCGCTGGCTGTGCCACTCCGGGCCGAGGGTGAGCAGACGGCTCAGGCTGTCGTTGCTGGCCAGCTCTTCATATTGATAGCCACCGGCCAGGCGCAGCTTGTCGGTCAGCGGTGGATCGCCGGGAATGTCGTACCACAGGCCGACGTTCTGCCGGGGGGCGGAGAGCTCGGTTTCCACCCCGTAGCTGTGCCCCTGCGGGTTGCGCCAGTGACGCGTCCAGTTGGCGCGCAGGCGCGGCCCGACATCGGTGGAGAACCCCAGCCCCAAGCCCATGGTGCGGGGTTCGCGAACCTGCAGCGCCACCGCTACCGGGATGCGCAACTGATCGGCCTGGGTGGGGATGGCGTCGACCCTTACCGACTCGAAATAGCCGCTGGACTGCAGCGCCTGATACAGCTCGGCGATCAGTTCGGAATCGTAGGGGGTGTCCGGGTCGAACGGCACCATGCGTAGCAGCAGTTCTTCATCGAACGGGAAGTCGCCGCTGAAGGCGATATCGCCCAGGCTGTAGCGCGGCCCGCTGCTGAACACCAGCTCGATGTCGGCCACGCCGGCAGCCGGATCGATCTGCAGACTCTGGCGGGTGAATCGGCCGTCGAAGAAACCGTAGCGCGAGGCCTGATTCTGAATCAGCCGCTTGGCATCCTCGTAGCGTCCGTGATTGAGCACCGAGCCTGGCTGCAGGCGGCTGGCGTTGGGGACGCGAAAGGCCGACAGCTCGCTGGCCGGCCCTTCGATGCGGATGTCGACGTTGCGCAGGCGAACGCGCTCGCCCGGCTCGACTTCAAGTACCAGACGCGGTGTTTCGCCCTCTTCGATACGGCTGCGAATGCGCGCCTGGTAATACCCCAGGGCCTGAGCCGCCTTGTCCGCTTCGTTCTCGGCGATACGCCGCAAACGCCGCAACGACTGCGCGTCACGCCCATCGAGGCTGCCGACGTAACCTTCGATATTGGCCTTGAGGGCCGCATTGTTCGGGGTGATCCGTACGTCCAGCTCGCTTGCGGCGAAGGCCCCCGTACTGATCAGCAGCAGCGCCAGGCTGCGCTGGAGATGTCCATATACGCTCATGGCGAAGGATGCTACCACGGCGCACAGCCCGCGCCAGAGCCGCCACGCTTCTGCCAGACAGCCGGAGTTCAGGCGCTGGCCCGGACCACGGGTTGCGGGTTGGGGTGGAAGAATACGTGCTCGACCACCGGGCCAATGGCCAGCTCACCGACTTCCTCGTAGCCCTGACGCCGGTAGAACTCCAGGTAGCGGGCATCGCCAGTGTCCAGCACCACACCTTGCGAGCCGCTGTCCTGCGCGCACCAGTCGTGCAGCGCCTCGAGCAGTTGCTCGCCGCGATGCTGCCCCTGGAACTCCGGGTGAATGCCCAGCAGCGGCAGCACGTGATAAGGGCCTGGCGGCAGACAGGCGAGCACCGCATCGTGGTACTCCAGATAGCGTCTGGTGCAGCCGAAGCCGGTGCTCAACAGCATGCGCAGGCGCCAGCCCCAGCTCTCGGTGATATCCAGGCGCCGTTGCGGCGGCGCGATCAGTGCTGCGCCGATCAGCCGGTCGTCGATCAACAGGCCGATGGCCGGCAGATCCTCGGCGAAATGCTGCTGCACCAGTTCGCGAATCGTCGCGCGCACGCGCTGGTCGAAGCCGGGGCGTTCGGCCTCGAACAGGTAGGCGAAGGTCGGCTCGTGGCGATAGGCGTGGTAGAGCAGCGAACGAACCTCGCGGGCGTAACCACCATCGAGCATGCGCACTTCAGCTGGGGCGTTATGGGGCATGGTGGACCTCAACTCTAGTTATTGTATGGAGCTTCACAGCCAACTTAGCACCGCCGCCCGGCACCTGCCAGGCGCTGGCCGCCAGCGCCGAGGATCGGCTAGCATCGCCTTTTGCCCAGGACCCGCTGCCCATGAAAATCGTCTCCTTCAATATCAATGGCCTGCGTGCGCGCCCTCATCAATTGCAGGCCCTGATCGAGAAACACCAGCCGGACGTGATCGGCCTGCAGGAAACCAAGGTGGCCGACGATCAGTTTCCGGAAGCGGAGATCCGCCAGCTCGGTTATCACGTGCATTACCACGGTCAGAAGGGCCACTACGGCGTCGCCCTGCTCTCGCGCCAAGAGCCGCTGAGCCTGCACAAGGGCTTCCCCGGTGATGGCGAAGACTCCCAGCGACGCTTCATCTACGGCACCTTCGCCGACGCCAGCGGCAACCCCGTCACCGTGATGAACGGCTACTTCCCTCAGGGCGAGAGCCGCGACCATCCCGTGAAATTCCCGGCCAAGCAGCGCTTCTATGCCGATCTGCAGCAATTGCTGGTGGAGCGCTTCGACCCTCAGCAGGCGCTGGTGGTGATGGGCGATATCAACATCAGCCCCGAGGATTGCGACATCGGCATCGGTGAACCCAATCGCCTGCGCTGGCTGAAAACCGGCAAGTGCAGCTTCCTGCCGGAAGAGCGCGAATGGCTGGCGACCCTGAAGAACTGGGGGCTGGTGGACAGTTTCCGCCACCTCAACCCCGAGGTGAACGACCGCTTCAGCTGGTTCGACTACCGCAGCCGAGGCTTCGAGGACGAGCCCAAACGCGGCCTGCGCATCGACGTGATCCTCGCCAGCCAGCCGCTGCAGGCGCGCTTCAAGGACGCCGGCATCGACTATGACCTGCGCAGCATGGACAAGCCGTCCGATCATGCGCCGATCTGGCTTGAGCTGAACTGAAGCACGGGCGCGTGCAGATGACGCGCCCCGTCACAAGACTGCAACCTGACTGACTTAATCTGCGCGGCACCTTGTCCCACCCACTAGAAGGTGCCTGCCGCATGCCGCGCGCCCTGTCCGCCGACCGCGACCTCTGGGGTCGTACCCTGTCTCTGCTACTGATCGGTTTCATCTGCTACGCCCTACCCCTATCCGTTTTCGCTGCCGCTCTGCCCGCTTCCGAGGGCAACCGGGCGGTGCTGCGCATTCAGGGTTCCAATACCATTGGTGCCAAACTCGCGCCGGAGCTGGTCAAGGGGCTGTTCGAGGCGCAAGGCCTGCAAGACATTCGCAGCGAAGCCGGCACCCGGGAAAACGAACAGCGCGTGCTCGCACGCCGGAGCGATGGCCGCCAGGTAATCGTCGAAGTGGCCGCCCATGGCTCGGGTACCGGCTTCACCTCACTCAAGGATGGCAGCACTGACCTGGCCGCCTCGTCGCGACCGATCAAGGACGGTGAAGCCGTCAGCCTGGCAGCGCTGGGCGACCTGCGCAGCCCGCAGAGCGAACAGGTCATCGCCATCGACGGCCTGGCGATCATCGTCCACCCGTCCAACCCTGTCGGCACGCTGAGCGTCGAGCAGATCGCGCAACTGTTCTCTGGCGAGATCGACAACTGGGCGGCGCTGGGCCGCAAACCTGGCAAGGTCCACCCCTACGCGCGCGACGACAATTCCGGTACCTACGACACCTTCAAGGAGCTGGTGCTGGCGCCGGGCGGACGCAGCCTGGCGGCCAGCGCGCAACGCTTCGAGTCCAGCAATCAGCTGTCCGACTCGGTCAGCGGCGATCCCAACGGCATTGGCTTCATCGGCCTGCCCTACATTCGCCAGGCCAAAGCGGTTTCCATCGCCGCCGGCGATTCCCAGCCGATGCCGCCGAGCACCACGCTGATCGCCACCGAGGACTACCCGCTGGCGCGCCGCCTGTTTCTCTACAACGATCCGCAGTTGAGCAATCCCTGGGCGCGCGCGCTGATCGACTTCGCCCACAGCCCGCGCGGACAGGCCATCGTCGACGCCAACGGGTTCATCGCCCAGACCGTCCAGGCAGTGAAGGTCGCCGCAGACGCGCAGATGCCGGCCGATTACAGGCAACTGGCGCAGCAGGCGCAGCGGCTTTCGGTGAACTTCCGTTTCCAGGAAGGCAGCGCGACGCTGGACAACAAGGCCCACCGCGACCTGCAGCGCGTGCTGGATTACCTCAAGCAGCACGACAAGCTGCAGCACAAGGTGGTGCTGGTCGGTTTCGGCGACCCGAAGAGCGACCCCGAGCGTGCCGAACTGCTGTCGAAACTGCGGGCCATGGCGGTGCGCCGCGAGCTGGCCAAGCAGGGCGTGCTGTTTCGCGAGATCACCGGCCTGGGCAGTGAGCTGCCGGTGGCGGCCAACGATCAGGACAACGGCCGCATCCGCAATCGCCGCGTCGAAGTCTGGGTTTACTGACGCGAGAAAATATTCCTCTCCGGGGGGCTTGGCAGCCTGTCGACGCGGCGTTAGCCTTTGCACCGCGTGACGCCGGGCCCCTCTGGCGGTGAGTGTTCTCACCGTGATGTCGGAGTCACTGAGTGGATTTCTTTCAACTCAGGCAGACATAAGGGAGGGCTCATGGACGCTCTACTTGCCTTTTTGACATCCCCCATCTTCGGTACACCCGGCTGGTTCTGGCTGGCCTTCCTGGTACTGATCGTCACCCTTCTGGTACTCGACCTCGGCGTGCTGCATCGCGATCAGCATGAAATCGAGATGCGCGAAAGCCTGTTGCTGTATTCCGGATACTTCAGCGTCGGTGTCGCCTTCGGCGGCTGGATCTGGTGGCAGCTCGGCGGCACCAAGGCGATGGAGTACTACACCGGCTTCCTGGTGGAACAATCGCTGTCGATGGACAACGTCTTCGTCATGGCGATGATCCTCGGCTACTTCAACATCCCGCGTAAGTACCAGCATCGGGTGCTGTTCTGGGGCATCCTCGGGGTCATCGTGCTGCGCGCGATCATGATCGGCTTGGGCACGGCCCTGGTGCAGCAGTTCGACTGGATTCTCTACATCTTCGGTGCCTTCCTGCTGTTCAGCGGCATCAAGATGCTGCGCAGTGGCAGTGATGAAGAGTCGCATCCGGACCTGGCACAGAACCCGGTGATCCGCTTCGTGCGCAAGCACATTCGCGTCACCGACGACCTGCATGAAGGCAAGTTCCTGGTGCGCCTGAAGGATCAGGTCAGCGGCAAGCCGCTGCTGTACGCCACCCCGCTGCTGCTGGCGCTGGTGCTGATCGAACTGGCCGACCTGGTGTTCGCCGTGGACAGCGTACCGGCCGTGCTGGCCATCTCGCAGGATCCGTTCATCGTCTACACCTCGAACATCTTCGCCATTCTCGGCCTGCGCGCGCTGTACTTCGCCCTGGCCGCGCTGATGCACCGCTTCATCTACCTGAAGTACGCACTGGCCCTGGTACTGATGTACATCGGCGGCAAGATCTTCCTGCACGACCTGATCAAGGTTCCCGCCCTGCTCTCACTTGGCGTAACCTTGGGCCTGCTGGCCGGCGGTGTGCTGCTGTCGCTGCTGAAAACCCGGGACAAGGCCAGCGCCACCTGAGGAGAGGCGATGCGCGAAGTCTGCATAGAACTCATCGAGCGCCAGGGCCAATGGCTCTGGCAGGTACGATTCGGGCGTCGCGCACTGACCTTCCAGGAAGAACTGGCGGCACGCACCTTCGCCGCGCAATTGCATATGCGCCTCGGCTGGCTGGGCCAGGCGCAGCGCTCGGACGACAGACTGCCCTGACCTTGCAGATATAAAAGAAGAGGCCCGCATCAGCGGGCCTCGTTTCGTTCAGTCACTGGATCAGCGGCTGGCCTTCATCACATCACGCGGCACGTACTTGCCGATCTCGTACTTGCCGATGGCGGCGCGGTGCACCTCGTCCGGGCCGTCGGCCAGGCGCAGGGTACGCTGCATGGCGTACCAGTAGGCCAGCGGGAAGTCGTTGGAAACCCCGGCGCCGCCGTGCATCTGGATCGCCCGGTCGATCACCTTCAACGCCACGTTGGGCGCCACTACCTTGATCTGGGCGATTTCGCTGGCGGCGATCTTGTTGCCGACGGTATCCATCATGTAGGCCGCGTTCAGCGTCAGCAGGCGAGCCTGGTTGATCTCCATACGCGAATCGGCGATGTGGTCGATATTGCCGCCCAGGCGCGCCAGCGGCTTGCCGAAGGCGGTACGGCTCACGGCGCGCTTGCACATCAGTTCCAAGGCTCGCTCGGCCATGCCGATCGAACGCATGCAGTGGTGGATACGCCCTGGGCCGAGGCGCCCCTGGGCAATCTCGAAACCGCGCCCCTCGCCGAGCAGCACGTTCTCGTAAGGCACGCGCACGTTCTCGAACAGCACTTCGGCGTGGCCATGCGGGGCATCGTCGTAGCCGAACACCGGCAGCGGACGCAGCACAGTGACCCCGGGCGCGTCCATCGGCACCAGGATCATCGAGTGCTGCTGATGGCGCGGCGCGTCCGGATTGGTCAGGCCCATGAAGATCATCACCTTGCAGCGCGGGTCGCAGGCGCCGGAAGTCCACCACTTGCGACCGTTGATGACCCACTCATCGCCCTCGCGGCGAGCGTTGGCCTGCATGTTGGTGGCATCACTGGAGGCCACGCCTGGTTCGGTCATGGCGAAGGCGGAACGAATCTCGCCAGACAGCAGCGGCTCCAGCCATTGCTGCTTCTGCGCCTCGTTGCCGTAGCGCACCAGCACTTCCATGTTGCCGGTGTCCGGTGCGGCGCAGTTGAAAGGTTCCGGCCCGATCAGCGAGCGGCCCATGATTTCCGCCAGCGGGGCGTATTCGGTATTGGTCAGGCCCGCACCGTAGTCCGATTCGGGCAGGAACAGGTTCCACAAACCTTCGGCTTTGGCCTTGGTCTTCAGCTCTTCCATGATCGCGGTCGGCTGCCAGCGGTCGCCCTCGGCCACCTGCTGCTCGAACACCGCTTCAGCCGGATAGACGTGCGCTTCCATGAATGCGCTGACGCGTTCACGCAGCTCTTGAACCTTCGGGGAATAGGCGAAATCCATGGGGTTACCTGTTTTGTGACAAGGGGTGAGAGGTTGTGGAAATGATGCTAGAACAGCGCTTAAGATTTATCGAACCTATTTTCAGCGTGTATGAACATTCATAACCGATATATGATCGATTGATATCGACGCCCCTGGAGCACTACCGGCATGAACCTGACCAAGGTGGATCTGAACCTCTTCATCGTCTTCGACGCCATCTACACCGAGGCCAACCTGACCCGTGCCGGACAGATCGTCGGCATTACCCAGCCGGCGGTGTCCAATGCCCTCGCCCGCCTGCGCGAAACCTTCAACGACCCGCTGTTCGTGCGTACCGCTCAGGGCATGGTGCCGACGCCCATGGCGCAGAACATCATCGGCCCGGTGCGCAACGCCCTGCAGCTATTGCGCGTTTCCGTGCAGGAAAGCCGTACGTTCAACCCGCAGCAGGCCGGCAAGACCTACCGCATCAGCATGACCGACCTTTCCGAGCAGATCCTCCTGCCGCCGCTGTTCCAGCGCCTGCGCCGCTTGGCCCCAAGCGTGTGCATCGAGAGTTTCCTGGCCAAGCGCCGCGAAACCACCAAGGAGCTGGCCGCCGGCCGCCTCGATTTTGCCGTCGACGCGCCGCTCAACACCGACCCGCAGGTGCGTCACGTCAAGCTGCTGGATGACCGTTACGTCTGCGCCATGCGCCCGGGCCACCCGCTGGCCAAGGAGAAGATCAGCCTCGACGAGTACCTGTCGCTGACCCACATCCACATCTCCAGCCGCCGCAGTGGTCTGGGCTACGTCGACCTGGCGCTAGGCAAGATGGGCATCCAGCGCAAGATCGCCCTGCGCTCGCAGCACTATCTGATGGCCAGCAGCGTGATGCTGCAGACCGACATGGTGATGACCGTGCCGGAGCGTTTCGCCCGTCGCCACAACCTGCACCACGTGACGCTGCCGGTGGGTGACGTGCCGGCCCTGGAAACCCACCTGTACTGGCACGAGAGCACCGACCAGGACCCGGCCAACCGCTGGATGCGCGAACAGATGATCGAGCTGGCGCAGCAGGTTACCGCGCAGGAGAAGAAGGCCGAGCAGGCGCCGGCCTGATCACCTGCGCGCAAAACGTTTCGCGGACAAGTCCGCTCCCACAAGAGCAAGGCAGCCACTGTACCTGTGGGAGCGGACTTGTCCGCGAATGGTTGCCCCCGACAAAAAAACGCCGCGAACCTTCATCCGGTTCGCGGCGTTTTCGAGTGTGCAAAGGGGTTCAGGCCACTTCACCTTTACGATGGCGTCACGCCCCCACCCGTGTCTGGCCTGATCAGCGCGCGAGCTTGCTATCGATCGACAGCTTGCCGGCACCTTCGAACACCAGCGCCACGCTGATGGCCAGCAGCGCCAGGGCGAACTCATAGCCGTTGTTGCTCATGAAGAAGCCGTTGGCCAGGTGCACGGTGAAGATCGCCACCAGCATGGTCACCGCCAGCACCGCCGCCGCCGGACGTACCAGCAGGCCGATGATCAGCGCCACACCGCCGAAGAATTCGGCACTACCGGCCATCAGCGCCATCAGGTAGCCCGGCGCCAGGCCAATGCTTTCCATCCACTGCGCGACACCTTCCAGACCATAACCGCCAAACCAGCCGAACAGCTTTTGCGCTCCGTGAGCGGCGAACGTGATGCCGGCGATAATGCGCAGTACGGTGATACCGAAACCGGCCTGACTGGCGGTGATGCTTTTGATCAGGTTGTTCATTGCAAGGCTTCCTTTGGTGTATGGGTTAGATGGCGCACAGAATATCCAATTTATTCGATAATAAAATAGCAAAATACCGCTTATATAAATCGAATTTATGGATATTTAATTGGCCGTCAGACGCCGCCCCTGCGGTTCCAGCAAATAGCGCTCACGGTCATAAGCAAGGTAGTACTTATTCACCGCGTTCACATAGCTCACCACACCCATTCCCATCTGCTCCATGGCCACACGCTCGACCTGAAAGAACCATTGATTGGGATTGAGTCCCCGCCTGCGCGCCTCGGCGCGCAGGCTCTGCACCCGTTGCGGGCCCAGGTTGTAACCAGCCAGCACGAAAGCCATGCGTTCACGTTCGTTGAGCTGCGGGCTGCTGAAGAAGTTGCGCCGAATCATCGCCAGGTACTTGCTGCTGGCTTGAACGTTGCCGTTGAGGTTCTGGATGTTGCTCACCCCGACACTGCGCGCCGCTGCCGGGGTGATCTGCATCAACCCGGTCGCACCGCTCGCGCCGCGCGCCGATGGGTTCAGGGTCGACTCCTTGAATGCCAGCGCAGCCAGCATCAGCCAGTCGAAGCCCTGCTGCTCGGCATGCTGCTGCAACACCGGGCGCACCTTCTCCAGACGCTGCCGCTCGGCGCGCCCCAGCGGCGAGTGCACCTTGTACAGACGACGATAGACACGCTGGAATGCTGCATCCTGGTCGGCCGGAGACTGATAGCCGTTGAAGAAGCGGTCGATGCTGGCACGCAGCATCGGCGCATCCGGGCGCACGAACCATTTCATGTCGCCGTCGCGTGCCAGAACCAGATGCCTGTCGACGCGCAACCTGGGCATGACCTTGGCCCAGCGCTCGGCGATCGGCAGTTCCACCGCGGTACGCTCGAAGATGCCGGCCTGGACCATCTCCAGCACATCCTCGACCGCCAGGGTAGGATCGACCCACTCGACCACGATCGGTGGCAGCTTGCGGTCGGCAAGTTGCCGGTTGATGCGCCGCAACGCCTCCCCCACAGCGCTGCCAGCCGGCAACGACAGGCTGCGCCCGGCCAACTGCTCGAGGCTGCGGTAATGTCGGTTGCCCTGCTTGGACACCAGCACCAGCGGCACTTCGCGGCGAATCGCCGTGCTGGCACTGACATCGTGCCCGGTCCGCACATCGAGCAACTCGCCGGGCGCGACCAGATCACCCTCGCCGCGCTGCAATGCAGCGAGCAACTGATCCTTGGCCTTGGGGATAATCTTCAGCGTGAGGCTACGGCCATCACGGGCATTGCGATTGAGGTATTGCTCGAAAGCGCGCAGGCGGTGGTATTCGATGCCGATGCTCTGGCCCTTGACCGAGCCGGAACTGTTGCGGCTCTGGTTGACCAGCACGCGCAATTCGCCACTGCTGCGGATAGCCGGCAGGTCGCGAGCGCTGCGGGTCTGGCTACCGACCTCCGGAGGGCCGGCCAGGCGCGCGCTGACGGGCAACGGTAGCACGACCAACAGGCACAGGATCAGCAGCAATCGCGACATCGACTCTCCAGGGAAGGCGGTTGACCGCCAAAGCCTCTTGATGGCCTGCTGCTCGCCGATGCGCGACAGACGGCTTCAGACCTAAACCGCCGGACAACAAGGCGGGCGCGGAGATTGGCACAGCCGAGCGTTGCCGCGCCACCCCGCAACCTTGCATCAACCTTAAAGACAGCCAACAACCTATTGTTTTAAATCGACTTCCTGACGAACGGACGGCGTCTGCTATTCTGCCCCTTCGCGTCCTACAGGTGGCACCATGCAGCTCATCGATATTGCCGTCAATCTCACCCACCCCAGCCTCGCGGTGCAGGCCGAAGCGCTGGTCGAACGTGCCTACGCCGCTGGCGTGTGCCAGATGGTGCTGACCGGCACCAGTCTGAACGAAAGCGAGGCCAGCCTCGCACTTTGCCGACAGCTGGACGCCAGCGGCGAACGTCTGTTCTGCACCGCCGGGGTCCATCCACACGACGCCAGCTCATGGAACGACACCAGCAGCGCTGCCCTCGAGTCGCTACTGGCACAACCACAAGTGCGCGCCGTCGGTGAATGTGGGCTGGATTTCGATCGAGATTTCTCCCCGCGCCCCGCCCAGGAAAAGGCGCTGGAAGAACAGCTGGCGCTGGCCGTCGAGTTGCAGATGCCGGTGTTTCTTCACGAGCGCGAAGCCAGCCAACGCATGCTGGAGATTTTGCGCAACTATCGGGACCAGTTGCCTGCAGCCGTGGTGCATTGTTTCACGGGCGAGCGTCGGGCCCTGTATGCCTATCTCGACCTCGACCTGCATATTGGCATCACCGGCTGGGTTTGCGACGAACGCCGCGGCACGCACCTGCACCCGCTGCTCAAGGACATCCCTGGCGAGCGCCTGATGCTGGAAACCGATGCGCCCTTCCTGCTACCGCGCAGCTTGCGGCCAAAGCCCAAGAGCGGGCGTAACGAGCCGGCCTACCTCGGCGAGGTATTGCGCGAGGTGGCCCTGCATCGCGCTGAAAGTGAACAGGCGCTGGCGGCGCAGACCACGGCCTGCGCCCGGGCGTTCTTCAACATGCCAGCCATACTCGAGAGTCCGGCACCGGAGTCTTGATTGACGTCAAGACTCCGGTTGTTTTCCACGGCATACTGCTGGCATATAGCCAACAGTGAATGCAGCGACACGGATAACCACAGCATGGGCGCCTGGATCAGCAATCTTTCTCTGAAGTACAAATTCTGGGCGGTCAACGCCGTTGCCTTCGTCATCAGCCTGATGCTGGTGTTGTTTGCCCTGCATACCGAGCAACAGGCCCGCAGTGAAGATGCCAGGCTGGCTGCGCTGGAGCAGGCGCGCCTGCTGCAACAGTGGCCGCAACAATCGCCCTTGCCGAGCGCGGCCAATATTCAGATGCTGCAAGGCAGCCTGCCGGGCGCCCAAGGTGCCCCCGACGCCAGCGGCTGGCAGTCACTGGAGCATGACGCCCGCTTCGGCGACTCGCCGGTGATCGGCGCGCAGCGCGTCACCCTCAGCGATGGGCGCAACCTGGCGGTCACCGCTCGCGCACCCAGCCTGCTCGATCTGTTCGCCGAGCACGCCCTCACCTACGCCCTGGCGGTCGCCGTGCTGATGCTGTTGCTGCTGGCCGCCTCGCAGCTATTGATCCGCTTCCTGCTCAGCCACCTCAACACGCTAAAGGACGTCATGCTGCAGGCTGAGCGCAGCGGCGACCTGTCACTGCGCGTGCCGCTGGAGAGCCGCGATGAGGTCGGCCAGATGGCCGCCGCGTTCAATGCCATGCAGGCAGGCTACCAGCGTGTGGTCGGCACGGTTGGCCAGGTCGCCAGCGAGTTGAACAGCGGTACGCGCAACATGGCCGAACGCATGGGTGCCGTGCGCCAGGGCATGCTCAGCCAGCAGAGCGAAACCGACCAGGCCGCTACCGCGATCAACGAGATGTCGGCGACGGTTCAGCACATCGCCGATCACGCCGGCACCACCCGCGATCAGTCGCTGAACGCCGACCAACTGGCCCGCGCCGGCCAGCAGGTGGTCGAACGCGTCGAACAGTCCATCGCAGCCCTGTCGCGCGGAGTGCAGCAGAGCGCCGGCAGCATCGAGCGCCTGGCCGAAGATAGCCAGCACATCAGCCGCGTGGTCGGGGTCATTCACGGCATCGCCGAGCAAACCAACCTGCTCGCCCTCAATGCCGCCATCGAGGCCGCTCGCGCCGGTGAAATGGGCCGCGGCTTCGCCGTGGTCGCCGACGAGGTGCGCAACCTGGCCAAGCGCGTGCAGGACTCGACCGACGAGATCACCCAGATGATCGGCAACCTGCAGGGCGGCACCCGCGACGCCGTGGAGTTCATGCGCGAAAGCTCGGAGAACGCCAACCACTGCGTGCAACTGGCGCAGGAGGCCGGCGAGTCGCTGGCTGCGATCACCGCCGCCGTAGCGCTGATGCGCGACAGCAATACGCAGATCGCCGTGGCCGCGACCCAACAGAGCCAGGTCGCCGAAGAGATGAGCCGCTCGGTGGTCGGCATCCGCGACGTTACCGAGCAGACGGTCGGCCAGACCCTGGAATCGGCGGCCACCAGCCAGCAACTCGCACAGCTGGCAGGCGAATTGAACAAGGCCATCGGTCAGTTGCGTCTGTGACAGCCCCCGATGAACTATCTGCCCGATAGCCAGGAGCAATTCGTCGTACGGTAATGACAGCCCTAGACTCGGACCATCGAGTCGAGGACTGCATCATGAGCAAACGTCATCCCAATCTGCTGGCCTGGCAGTGGCGCCACTACGCCGACCAGCACAGGCACCCCACCAACCTGCTGCTGCACCTGATCGCCGTGCCGCTGTTTCTGCTATCGCTCCTGCTGCTATTGATCGGCCTGTGGCACCTAGGCTTCGTCCCGCTCGCGCTTGGCGCCATCGGCCTGTATGCCGCACTGGCCCTGCAGGCCCAGGGTCATCGCCTGGAACGGAATCAGCCGGAGCCCTTCAACGGCAGGCGAGATGCCTGCAAGCGTCTGTTGCTGGAACAGTGCGTCACCTTTCCCCGCTTCGTGTTCAGCGGTGACTGGTGGCGCGCCTGGCGCAAAGGCAGGTAGCCAGCGGAGCCACAAACTTGCTGGGCGCCCACCGACTGCCTGGCGACTCAGCCGAATACCGTTACGGTCTGCCGGCTCAGGGCAATCAACTCGCCTGCCGGGCTCCACATCGCCGCGGCCACATGACCGTAGCCATCGCGGGCGTACTCGATGTCCGCGCGATACAGGCACCAATCTTCGGTGCTGAGGCTGCGCAGTGGCTGGACGAACTCGATGGTCCAGGTCAGCGAACTGCCCGGCGCCGGACTTTTCAAATGCGCCAGCACCGCTGGCGGCCAGGCATCGACCAGCGCCAGCAGATGCGCTTCGCTGAGCGCCTGCGGTTCTCCCTCGCCGCGCAAGCGCACCCAGCCGCCCATCTGCCGCGAAGGATTGTTGGTGAACGGCATGCCGCCGATGCCCCAGCGCATGGCCAGAAAGCGAGTGAACTCGGGGGTGACGTTGCGGACGTAGGGCAGTTCCTGGCATTGCTCGACCGGCGGAACCTGCGGTGCGGCAAGAGCTTCCACGGCGATCACCGACTGGCGAGACGCGCCGAAACTGCCCTGCACCACCGTCACCACCTGGCCATCCTGGACCGCGCGCAGGAGCATCTGGCTGACTGCCTTGCCTTCGCGCAGCACCTCGGCCTGAAAGCTCACCGGTACATCCGGCGCCACCGGGCCGACGAAGGTGATGGCCAGCGAGCGCACCGGCCGCCCCTGCGGCACCTGGGCGCGCATCGCCTCGAAAGCAAGCGCGGCTACCAGACCACCGAAGCTGGCACGCCCCTGCCCCCATTCGGCCGGAATCGTCACGGCATTGGCATCGCGACGCACCGCGTCGAGCATCTCGGAAAAGACCATACGCACCTCAAGATTCATCGATGGCGACGATCTTAGGGTATGGGCACAGCGCAACGATACCCTGGAGAAGTGCCTAAACGGTCATATTGCCGGCGAGAATGTCGTCTTATCCCGGGAAGTCGCCATACAGTGCCAGCAACACCTCGTCAGCTCGGCGTTCAGCCTCTTGCTCGGCGCGCTGCCAGGCGTCCAGACAAGGCTGTAGAGAAGGCGACGCTTCGGCCTGCGCCAGCCATTGCACATGATCGTGCCAGTTTCCCAAGGCGCTTTGCGCGTGCTTGAGCCGCTGCCGTGCGGCCTTGTCCAAACGGCTCTGCGCAGGGTAGGTTTCAGCGCCGTAACGCACGCGCTTGATCAGCAGGCGCAGGCGATGGCGGTCATGGGCAGGATCGCGCAATGCACGAGCCAGTTGCCTTTGTTGACGGCGCAAACGACGCCGGATGCGTTTTTTTAGGTCGTTCAATTGTCCTTGTCTGGCGGCGTCGCGCCAGTTGCTCGGCCAGCTGTCGAGCAGCAGCATCAGATCCGCAAGCTCACCACTGCGAGCGATCGCGGCATAGCCGGCGGCACGCTGCGCCTCATCGGCCGGAACCAGATGCGCCAGCCCGAGGCGCTCCAGCTCGGCCACCAGCACCTCGCGATCACGCAGCGGCCCGCTGAGGCGTCCCAACACCGCTGCGCCCTGCTCCAAGACATCCACCGCCGGCAGACCGCGCAGCGGACGTAACAGGCTGCGCAGTTGGCGCAGGGCGATACGCAGATCGTGCAGCGCCTCCGGGTCGGTGCAGTCAGCCAGCCGCGCCTGACAGGCATACAGGCGCATCTGCAGAGCCAGAACGCGGCCCAGACAATGCTCGATGAAATCGCTCATGCTCGTTCCTCCGATGACGATGGCCGCAGCTAACAGCCTGGCCATGCCCTGACGCAAGTGACCAATGGTCGCTAACGCGACAGGCGCCAGGGCAATGCCCGGCGCAAATCGCTCAATGCCCGTTGCAGGGCCGCCCGCGAAACCGGCTCGCCGCCGTAACGCTGCTGCTCGAAGCAACGCGCGAATGCCTCGATGTGCGCCGCTTGCTCAGGCATCTGCTGCGCAGCACGCAACGCGAAAGAGCGCGCACCCTCGCCCGCAGTTCGCTGCACACCATGACGCGCCAGCAAGCGCTCGAACTTGCGGAACACCTGACGCTGCGGGTCGGCGCGCTGCTGCCAGGGCTTGAGTAACCACAAGGCCAACAGCCCGAGTAATAATCCGCCCGTGCCCACCAGCGCCAGGGCGAGACGTTGCCAGTCAAGGCTGCCGAACCAGTTCTGCAGCAGCTTCAATTGCTGCTCGCCCTGATAGCCCAGCACCCAACGCTGCCAGCCATAATTGAGATTCTCCCAACTCATGCGCAGCTGGTTGAGCCAGGCCATCTCGCGATAGCGCAAAGGCGAGAACGGCTGGTCATCGAGAAAGCCATCCTCTTCGGCCAGGGCCTCTTCCAGGCCCTGCTCGATACGCTCTGGGGCGACCTGGAAAGTGGGGTCGACGCTGCGCCAGCCCTCCCCGGGCAGCCAGTACTCGACCCAGGCATGGGCGTCGAACTGGCGCACCTGGAGGTAGTTGCCGTTGGGGTTGAACTCGCCGCCCTGGTAACCGGTGACCACTCGCGCTGGAATGCCCGCCGCGCGCAGCACGAAGGTCATGGCGCCGGCATAGTGCGCGCAGAAGCCACGCCGGGTGTCGAACAGGAACTCGTCGATGCTGTCACGCCCCAGCGGCTGCGGACGCAAGGTATAGACGTAGGGTTCGCGGTTGAAATGCTGCAGCACGGCCGCCACCAGCGCGTCGCCCTGCGGGTACTGCGCCTTCAACTCGGCGGCCCAGGCACGGCTGCGCGGATCACCCTGCTCGGGCAACTGCAGCGCCTGACGCACGCCAGGCGGCTCGGCCTGCGCCTCACGCACGGCCTGCGGCCAGGAACGCACCTGGTACAACAGAGGCCGATCCACCGGGCGCAAGCGCTGCCACCGGAAGTCGCTCATCATGCGCCCGCTTTGCTGCGCCATCTCGCCAACGTCCAGGGCGAACAGCCAGCGCTTGCCACTGGGCTGCATGATAATGCTGTAATCGAGCGGCTCTCCGGCCTTGCTCCACTGCGGCGCGACCGGCACATCGGCGTAATTGGACTGCGACCAGCGCCGGCCATCGAAGCGCTCCAGCGTCAAAGCGCGCCAATACAGCTGTACGCGCGGCGGCACTTCGCCCTCGAAACTGGCACGAAAGGCCAACGCCGAGGAACGGCTGAGTTCAGCGATATCGGCCGGCTCCATACTATCCGAAAGCCCGGTGACGCCCTTGTCGTTGGGCAGCGGCAGTGACCACAGCGGCCCCATGCGTGGAAAGAACACGAACAGCAGCACCATCAGCGGTATCGCCTGCAGCATCAGGCTGCCGGCCAGGCGCAGGGTCGGCCAGGGGCGCTCGGCAAAACCACTGTGCTGCAGGCCGACCAGTGCGGCCAGCAGTGCCGTGACCGGCAACAGGCTGTAGAGCGCGGCCAGAATGCCGTCCTCGAACAGGTAAGCGGTCACCACGCAGAAGAAGCCGAGGAAGATCACCACCAGCGCGTCACGCCGCGTGCGCATCTCCAGCAATTTGAGGGTGAAGGTGGCGATCAGTAGCACCGCTGCCGCATCCAGCCCCACCAAGGTGCCACGCGACAGCAGGATACCGGCCAACACCAGCAGCACCAGGCCGCCCTTGGCCCAGCCTCTGGGGTAGCGCGCACGCATGCGGAAGATCTGCACGCGCCAACCGGCAGCGCCGAGCCACAGCGCGACCATCCACGGCGGTAGGTGCACCAGGTGCGGCACGATCACCAGCACCTGTGCCACCAGCAACCAGATCAGGGCGACCCGCGGGATACCCGGCAAGTTGCTCATGGCCGCGCTCCGAACAGCGCCAGGGCACGCAGACAGGCGTCGCGATGGCCGTCGCCGTAATCCGGGGCGATCACCTGCCCCGGCAGTTGCAGGCCGAATGCCTGCTGCCGCTCGGAAAACTGCAGCACCCAGTGACAGAGCAGCGACAGGCGCATTTCGCTGTCGCCAGCCAGGCTGTCATAGTCCAGCCACAGGTCACGCCCGCTGAGCATGGCGAAATCCTTGACCAGCAGGCCCTGGCCACGCGAATAGGCCTTCCAGTCCAGACGCCGCTTCGAGTCACCCGGCTGATATTCGCGCAGGCCCTGGAAATCGTCGGCGCCCTGGCCACGGGCACGCATGCCCTCTTCCTGCTCCTCATCACCCAGGCCCGCTGACAGCGGCAGGTCGCCTTCCAGCGGCCGCGGGTAGACCAGCACCGCCTGGTCCAGATCGACCCAGCTCCAGGCCACCAGCAGCCCCAGGGGGAAGCGACTTTCCACCCGCAGACGCTCGGGGCGCAGCCAGCCACGCCGCGTAGCGGCAAGATTCAGATCCACTTCGGTCTGTCCTTCACGCGGCACATCGCGCACCACCAGCTCCGCAGGCGGCCAACCGAGGGCGATGGCCTGGTGCTGGCGCGCGCGACTTTCCAGGCGCACGCGAAAACGCGCCTGCTCGCCGACGAACACCGCCCCGCCACCGCCTGCCTTGAGCACCAGCCCGGCCAGGTTGCGATAGGTATGCAGGATGGTGACGACGAAGACCGACATCAACAGGAAGGTCAGGCCATAGGCCAGGCTGTTCTGGTAATTGATGCCCACCAGCAGCATCAACAGCAGCACCACGGCGAACGCGCCGCCCATCCGGCTGGGCAGAATGAAGATGCGCCGCTGATTCAGGCGCACGCTGGCTGCCGGCGGAATGCGCCTGGCCAGCCAGCGCCGCCAGAGCGGTTTCAGCGCTGCGCGCATCAGAGTGCCGGTACTTCGCGCAACAGCCATTGCACCAGAGCGCCACCGCCATGGCCGGTGGGATCGGCGCGCTCGCGCAGGCGATGGCCGACCACCGAAGGCAACACCGCCTGCACATCCTCGGGAATAACGTAATCACGTTCGGCCAGCAGTGCCCAGGCCCTTGCCGCAGCCAACAGCGCCAGGCTGGCGCGCGGCGACAGGCCCCAGGCGAACTGCGGCTGGCTGCGCGTCGCCTCGACCAGACGCAGCACGTAGTCGACCAACGCATCGCTGGCCCGCACCTTGGGCACCTCCGCCTGCAAACGTGCCAGCTCGGCATGGTCGAGAATCGGCTCGATGCGCGGCAGCAGGTCGCGCCGGGCGTCGCCCAGCAGCAAGGCCCGCTCTGCGGCCTGGGCCGGATAGCCCAGCGACAGGCGCATGAGAAAGCGGTCGAGCTGGGATTCAGGCAAGGCGAAGGTGCCGCCGCTGCTGACCGGGTTCTGCGTGGCAATGACGAAGAACGGCTCGGGCAGCGGCCGGGTCGCGCCCTCGATGGTCACCTGGCCTTCTTCCATGGCTTCGAGCAACGCGCTCTGACTTTTCGGGGTAGCGCGGTTGATCTCGTCGGCCAACACCAGCTCGGCGAAGATCGGCCCGGGATGAAAGACGAACTGGCCACTGTCCTTGTCGAACACCGAGGTGCCGAGGATATCGCCAGGCAAGAGGTCGGAGGTGAACTGGATACGCTGGAAGCTCAGTCCCAGCACGCGCGCCAGGGCATGGCTCAAGGTGGTCTTGCCCATGCCAGGCAAGTCTTCGATCAGCAGATGACCGCGAGCCAGCAGGCAGGTCAGCGCCAGACGCACCTGCGCCTCTTTTCCCAGCAGCACCTGATTGACCGAGTCGAGACAGGCGTCGAGTTTGCTTCGCATCGTTCGCTCCTTATGCAGAACGTCGATGCTACTGGCGTGCCGGCATGCGGCATAGCGTCATGAAATTTTTACTCACGAAACTGTGAGGCCAACCGCTATGCCAGTCGAAATTGCCCGGCCATGGCGTGCAGTTCCCGGCCCAACTCTGCCAGTTGGATGCTCGACGCGGCGGTTTCGTCCATCGCCGTGGCCGACTGATCGGCAATGTCGCGGATCGAGGTGACGCTGCGGTTGATCTCCTCGGCCACCGCAGTCTGCTGCTCGGCCGCCGCGGCGATCTGCTGGTTCATCTCCGAGATCAGGCCCACTGCCTCGGCAATGGCCACCAGCGCGCCTTCGGTCTGGTTGGCGTCACCAACCGTCAGGTTCACCAGGCTGGCGCTCTGCTCCATGTCGGTCACGGCACGGCGGCTGCCTTCGCGCAGCGCCGCGATCAGCGACTCGATTTCCGCCGTGGACTGCTGGGTGCGCTTGGCCAGCGCACGCACCTCATCGGCGACCACCGCGAAACCGCGCCCATGTTCACCGGCGCGCGCCGCCTCGATGGCGGCATTGAGCGCCAGCAGGTTGGTCTGCTCGGCGACGCTCTTGATCACATCGAGCACCGCATCGATACGCTGGGTGTCCTGGCTCAGGCGCTGGATGCTCTGCGTGGTGGCGTCCATCGCCCTGGCCAGTTGCTCGATGCGTTGCAGGGTCTGACGCACCACCTGGCTGCCCGCGCCGACCCGCTGGTCGGCCTGTTCGGTGGAGGCGGCGGCCGCTTCGGCGTTGCGCGCCACCTCATGCACCGTGGCGGTCATCTCGCTCATTGCGGTGGCGACCTGATCGGTCTCCAGCTTCTGGCCGTTGACGCCCTGGCGCGTCTGCTCGGCCGTTGCCGAAAGCGTCTGGGCCGAGCTGGATATCTGCGCTACACCGCCCTGCAGGCGGCCGACCATCTCGCGCAGGTTGCCGGCCATGCGCTGCACGGCTGCAAGCAACTGGCCGATCTCGTCGCGGCGATCCTGCTCGATGCGTACCCCGAGCTCGCCAGCGGCGATGGCTTCGGCCAGGCCGATGACCCGCTTGAGCGGACGCACGATGGCCAGGCTGATCATGATCGCCGCACCGAGGCCGAACAGTAGGGCCAGGGCCGCTGCGGCAATGATCAGGCCGCTGCTGGCCTGACGCTCGGCCTGCATGCTCTGGCGCTGGGTTTCCAGGGCCAGTTCGACCTGTTGTAGCAACTGCTCGACCTGAGCGACCAGCTGTCCGTAAACCTGCTTTTGCTGCTGCAGCTGGCTGGCGTACTCCTGCAGGCGCTCGTTGAAGGAATCGACGTTGACCACCACCTCGCCGAGCACCGCGGCATAACCGGGGTCCTCCAGTGCATCGCGCAGCTCGGCAGCCAGTGCCTGTGCCTCGCCGGCCTGGGCGATTTCGCTCTGCTCGTCGGCATCGCTGCGCCGGCTGGCCTCCAGGCGCTGGCGCGCCTGGTCCAGCGCCTGCAGCAGCAGCTGGTGAATCTTGCCGACCTTGCCGGCCTGCAGCACCGAATCGCCGCCCTGCTCGCCCTGGGAGCTCTTGAGCAGGTCGACGCCATCCTCGGAGAGTCCTTCCTGCAGTAGATCCAGGCTGTTGGCGGCGCTGACCACCAGCCAGTCGGCGGCCTGTAGCGACAGCTGCATGTTGTCGGTGAGTTCGACGTAGTGGGCGAAGGCGCTGCGGTAATCCGCCAACGCTGGCTCGACCTGCGCCATGATCGCAGCCGTGTCGCTATCCAGCTCGACCTGCAGGGCCTGGCCGGCCTGCAAAATCGCCTCGGCCTGCTGCGCCAGGCGCTCGGCATGCTGTTTGTCGCCGCTCAGGGCAAACGCCTGTTCGCTCTGGCGCATGCGCAGCACCTGCTCGCCAAGGGCGCTCATGCGCTGCTGCAATTCGGCGCCGGCACTGACCTCACGCAGCGCCAGCAATCCGGTGGCAGCCACCAGAGCGGTGAGCATCAATACCAGAGCGAAACCCAGCATCAACTTGCTGGCCGTACTCAGACTGGCCAAGCGCTTGCCCAATGAGCCACCCATGACATCCCCCTGCCTACCGCAGCCAGCCGCTAATTCTGGAACATAGGAGTGCAAGGCTGCTGGCGACAAGCCATCAGCCAGCGAGATGGCCGGGAAAGCTAACTGGACGTCGTTTTCAGAACGGGATCAGGGGCGTTGCATCTGGAACAGGTCCCGTGTGCGGCAATAAGCGCTGCCACCCAGGCGCCCGATCAGGTCGAGCTTGAGCGGATCGAGACGCCCCTGCTGGTTGAGCACCTCGTCATCGATATGCGCCAGCAACACTTCGGCGAAGATCAGGTGGCAGTTGGGCTGCTGCGCCGGATAGGGCTGGATCTGCGCCACACGGCATTCGAAAGTTACCGGTGCACCGGCGACACGCGGCACGTCGATGCGCTCGCACGGCTGGCTGGCGATGGCGCAGTGGCTGAACTCGCTGACCTCATGTGGCAGGATCGCGGCGCTGGCATTCATCGCCTCGGCCTGAGCGAAACTGACCAGCTGAATCGCCAGCTCGCCGCTGGCCTGGGCATTGCGCAGAGTGTCCTTGAGGCTGCCATCGTCACGGGTGTTGACGTTGACCAGCACGGTCGGCGGGCTGTCACTGATCACCTGGAAGAAGCTGAACGGCGCCAGGTTGGCGATGCCTTCGGGCGAACGGGTCGAGACCCAGGCGATGGGCCGCGGGGTGACACTGGAAGCCAGCCAGCGATAGGCCTCGAGCGGACTCAGCTCGGTGAAATCAAGCTGCATCAACGCCCCGCTCGCGATTCGCGGATGTAGAAGCGTGCGCGCTCGGCCTTGCTGACGCAGCCTTCGTAGGCTTCGAACTGCTGCTGGGTCTTGGCAGCGGTCAGCAGCGAGAAGGCCTTGGAATAACTGACGGTACCGGCGAAGCCTTCGGCCTCGGCGATGCTCAGCTCTTTCCAGGCGGCATCCAGCTGATTGGCACAGGTCTCGCGGTAAACGGTCTTGCCGGCGCAGCCGGTAAGCGCCACCGCAAGCAGCGGCAAACAGATCCAGTGTTTCATCGACCACACTCCTCGGATGGATAGGGACTTCGGGTTGGCCCAGTCTATGACGCTACGGCAGGGCGAAAGTGCCCGACTCACCCGCCGTTTCGCTTGCGCAGGTATTCCACCACAGCCTGCTGCTCGCCGGCGAATTCGATGCGTCCGGATTTGCTCTCGCGCTGGAACACGTACATGGGATCGTAGTACTCCACCAGCAAGGCTTCGATCCAGCCACGATGGGTATCCACCTGCCCGTTGACCTGTTGCTCCTGCAGCGCCTGGTCCATGATCGCGGCCAGCCGTTGGTAACGCTCGCCGCCCAGGCGGCGGGTGATGTTGCCCAGGCTCTCGCGCAGGCGCGCGGCGAATGCCACGAAGCCCTCTTCCTCGCCCAGAGCCGCGACGAACTCGGCGCACAGCTCGATCACGTAGGCCTGCAGAATGCGCTCCACACGATTGGCCACGCTGTCTTCCAGCCACACCAGCGGGTGGTGCTGCATCGCCTGGTGCAACGGCAGTGGCAGCGAGCAGCGACCGATCAGACGCGCCTCGTCTTCCAGGACGAATTGCTGCTGGCCCGCGGCGCGGCGCTTGAGAAAATCGATGGCCAGCGCGTTTTCGAAGTCGATCTGGGCCGGCTGGCCACTGGCGCGCTTGCCGAAACTGGAGCCGCGATGATTGGCGTGAGCCTCCAGATCCACGGCATTGTCGAGCTGACCGAGGACCTCGGTCTTGCCGGTGCCGGTCATCCCGCCAACCAGCACGAAGTCGCATGCCTGCACCGCGTCGTCGCTGGTCTGCAGCAGGAAATTGCGCATGGCCTTGTAGCCACCGACCACCCGCGGGTAGTCGATACCCGCCTCGCTTTTCAGCCACTGCTGGACGATCTGCGAACGCAGGCCGCCGCGAAAGCAGTACAGATAACCGTCGGGATTGGCCTTGGCAAAAGTCGCCCAGGCCTCGATGCGCTCGGCCTTGCTGCGGCCGCTGACCAGTTGATGCCCCAGCTCGATGGCTGCCTGCTGGCCCTGCTGCTTGTAGCAGGTACCGACCTTCTGCCGCTCGATATCGGTCATCAGCGGCAGGTTGATCACGCCGGGAAAGGCGCCCTTGTGGAATTCGACCGGCGCCCGGGTATCCATCATCGCCCGGTCATTGAGGAACAGTTCGCGGTAGTCGGTGCAATTGTCGCGCATCACAGCACCTCGACCGCGTAGCGCTGTCGCTCGACCATCTCGCCGATGGGCGCCAGCTCCAGCCCCAGTTCGGCAGCCACGGCGAGGAACTCGGCCTCGCCTTCCGGCGCCACGGCAACCAGCAGGCCGCCACTGGTCTGCGGATCGCACAGCAGCAACTTGGCCAGCTCCGGCAGTGGCGCGATCCTGTCGCCGTAACTGTCGAAATTGCGCAAGGTGCCGCCGGGCACGCAGCCCTGCTCGAGGTAATGCTCGACGCTGTCCAGACGCGGCACGCAGGCAAAATCGACGCGCGCGCTGAGGCCACTGCCATCGGCCATTTCCACCAGGTGGCCAAGCAGGCCGAAGCCGGTCACGTCGGTCATCGCATGCACGCCGGCGAGTTTGCCGAAGCGGCTGCCGGGCTTGTTCAGGGTGCACATCCAGTCACGCGCCAGGCCGATATCCGCATTGCGCAGCTTGGCCTTCTTCTCCGCCGTGGTGAGGATGCCGATACCCAGAGGTTTGCTCAGGTAAAGCCTGCAGCCAACCGTGGCGGTGTCGTTGCGCTTCATGTTGGCCTTGCTCACCAGACCAGTCACGGCAAGGCCGAAAATCGGCTCCGGCGCATCGATCGAGTGCCCGCCCGCCAGCGGAATGCCGGCCTCGTCGCACACCGCACGACCGCCGCGGATCACCTCACGCGCAACTTCGGGGGCCAGCACATTGACCGGCCAGCCAAGGATGGCGATGGCCATCAGCGGGTCGCCGCCCATGGCGTAGATGTCGCTGATGGCATTGGTGGCGGCGATACGGCCGAAGTCATAGGGATCATCGACGATCGGCATGAAGAAGTCGGTGGTGGAAACCACGCCGCGCTCTTCATCGATCGCGTAGACCGCCGCGTCATCGCGCGAGGCATTGCCGACCCAGAGCTTGGGATCGAGATTCTGCGCGCCGCTGCCGGCGAGGATCACCTCGAGCACCTTCGGTGAAATCTTGCAGCCGCAACCGGCGCCGTGACTGTACTGGGTCAAACGAATGGGTTCGCTCATGGTTTCACTCTCGCCGCGTTTACTGGCGGCGGATTCTAGCAAAGACTGCCTTGGCTCCGCTCCGCTGGCCGAGTAAGGTCGAAGCTTGCTATGGGGAGACACACAAATGAGCAAGAAAGTAGCGCTGGTGCTGGGATCAGGCGGCGCGCGCGGTTATGCGCACATTGGCGTGATCGAGGAGTTGCAGGCGCGCGGTTATGAAATCGGCTGCATCGCCGGCTGCTCGATGGGCGCGGTGGTTGGCGGTATCTTCGCCGCCGGCAAGCTGCGCGAATACCGCGAATGGACGGAAAGCCTGGATTATCTCGATGTGCTGCGCCTGATCGACGTCAGCTTCCGCCTCGGCGCCATCCGTGGCGAGCGGGTATTCGGGCGGATTCAGGAGATCGTCGGCGAGGTGGATATCGAGAACCTGAACATCCCCTTCACCGCGGTCGCCACCGACCTGACCAACCAGCAGGAAATCTGGTTCCAGGAGGGCTGCCTGCACCAGGCAATGCGCGCCTCGGCGGCGATCCCTAGCCTGTTTACCCCAGTCGTCCAGGGCAAACGCATGCTGGTCGATGGCGGCCTGCTCAATCCATTGCCGATCGTGCCGGTGGTGTCCAGCCACTGCGACCTGATCATCGCAGTCAACCTCAACGCCACCAACCAGAACCACTACCAGTTGCCGGTCATCGAGCGCCCGGCCGCCATCAAAGGCCGCATCGACCAGTTGATGACCTCGCTCGGCTCACGCCTGCCGAGCTTTCGCCGTAAGAGCGAGGACGAAACCCTGCTGCTTGCCGAGGAGCAACGCCTTGCCGATGACGTCAGCCCGGCCGCAGCCCCGAGCCGCAGGGAAAATGAGGACGAACCGGCCCCGAAGTCCGCCAGCGGTTCGCGGGTCGCCGAATTCAGCGGGCCGGCGTCGCTGCTGGAGCTGGTCAACCAGAGCTTCGAGGTAATGCAGACCTCGTTGGCGCAATACAAGATCGCCGGCTATCCGCCGGATGTGCTGATCAATGTGCCCAAGCGCGCCTGCCGTTTCTTCGAGTTCTACAAGGCGCCGGAGCTGATCATGCTCGGCCGGCAGATCGCGAGCGACACCCTCGACAAGTACGAGAGTGAACGCGGCTGATCAGCCGCGTGGTTCCTCGCCCGGCAGCGGCTTGTTCACCAGCGCTTCGGCCGGCGGCGTCTTGTCCGCCACCCAGTCGCTGAGCAGGCTGTAAGCCACGGCCAGTAAGGTCGGGCCGAGGAACAGACCCATGAAACCGAAGGCCAGAATGCCGCCGAACACGCCCAACAGCACTACTACCAGCGGCAGGTTGCCGCCACGGCTGATCAGATAGGGTTTGAGGATGTTGTCCACGCCACTGATGACGAAGAAGCCCCAAATCCCCAGGAAGATCGCCATACCGATCTCCCCCTGCCAGACCAGCCAGGCCACGGCAGGCCCCCAGATCAGCGGCGGGATCATGATGAAGCTGAAGGCGAAGGTCAGCAGACCGAGCACCAGGGCGCCCGGCACGCCGGCGATGACGAAGCCGATGTAGGCCAGCACGGCCTGCGCTGCGGCGGTGCCGATCACGCCATTGACCACACGCTGTACGGTGCCGGCGACCAGCTCCAGATAATGGTCGGCACGCTCGCCGATCAGCCGCTCCAGCAGACTGTGCACGAACACCGCCAGGCGCGGCCCATCTCGGTAGAAGAAGAACACCAGCACCAGGCTCAGGGCCAGCTCGACCATGCCTGCGCCGATCTTCGCGCTACGCGCCACCAGCCAGTTGCCAACCTGGCCCAGATAGGGCCGCAGGGTGTCGAAGAAGGCGGCGCCCTGCTGGTCGATGGTGCGCCACAGTTCGACCAGGCGATCGCCCACCAGCGGAATGCTGCCTAGCCAGCTCGGCGGCGGCGGCAGGCCTTCGACCTGCAGATCCCTGACCAGGGCGTTGGCGTCCTTGATGTGATCGGCCAGGTTGAAGCCCAGCCACACCAGTGGCACCGCCACCATGATCACCCAGACGCCAGTCAGAATGCCCGCCGCCAGCGACAGGCGCCCGTTGAGCAATTGCGTCAGCAGGCGCATCAGCGGCCAACTGGCGAAGGCCAGCACCGCGGCCCAGAACAGCGCCGACCAGAATGGCGCCAGCACCCAGAGACTGGCTGCCAGCAGGCCAAGCAGGAGAATCTGCACCAGCAGACGATCATTAGTGGCCATCAGGCAAAACTCCCTTCGACGAAACGACAGAGCGCCCTTGCGGGCGCTCTATAACAGGCGATTGCGAGCGATAGCTTAACGCAACAGACGCACGCTCAGAGCATCATCCGCAGCATCCCCAAGCTCCAGGCGCGCTTCGCGTACGCGCTGCTCGATCAGCGCCTCGCGCCAGGCTTCGGCCTGACTGCCAGCCAGGGCGACTCGCAGGGTGCTGTCGAGGTTCAGGCTACGCGCCAGCACCTCCACCCAGGCGCTGTCGGCCTGAGCCTCGTCGGGCAGCTTCAACTGCCCATCGGTCCGCAGCTGACGCAGCAGGGTCGCTGGTGTCGGTAGCAGCTCGCCCAGTGGCGCGTCGGCATCCAGTTGCTCGGCGTGCAGGTAGGCACGGCGGTTGCCACGGGTGATGCTGTACAGCGCCAGCAGGCTATCGTGATTCGGTTCGGCCAGGCGCAACAGGGCATAGGCCTGCTGATCGTCGGAGCCATACAGCGTGGCATTGCCGAAAACCGCGTTGGCCCACAGGTTGCTCGCACCACACTCGCGCCCCTGGCACCAATAGAGCAACTCGGCGCCCTGCTCCAGCAGCGTTTCCCGTGCCGCAGTAAATACCTGATCGGCGCTGTGAGTGCGCGGCAGTTCGTAGGTCACTGCGCTGTGCTGGCCCTGCACCAGGATCTCTCGCTCGTAACGCAAACGCCCGCTGATGCGGCGAATCGAACCTTGCGGATAGATACGCTCGACGTCGGGCGCCTCCTTGAATGCAACGATTTGGCTGGCAGGAAAACGCGGCAACACCTCAAGGTCTCGGCTGCCGGGCAAATTCGCCGCCAACGCTACACCACTGCAGAGAGTGGCAAGCACAACGGAAAAAAGCTTCATACGCCCCATCATCCAGAGGTGCCCCGTACCAGGGAAACGGCAGGTGAACTTGCGAAGCAATGAATGGCGACGTTGAACGGGTCGATCATGCGATCCTCCATGGCAGACCGCCACACCTTTCCCCAGGGCTGCAGGCAAGTCAAGAAATGCGCAGGAATGGATTGAAACAATCCGCTACACGTTGTGCGCCCGCCTCGTCATCCAGGTGCAGATGGTGACCACCCGGCAGACGGTGAATCTCGAACGGCAGACCCTCGAGTAGTGTCTGCAGCGCAGGCTGCGCACCCATCATGCCCTGCTCGGCCAGCACCAGGCTCACCGGGCACTGCAGCGCGCGGACGAATGCCTGGGCATGCGCCCAACTCAGACGCAGCGGCGAAGGCAGTGTCAGACGAGTGTCGGTGCGCCAGGTGTAGCCACCCGGCACCGGCATCAGGCCGCGCTGGGCGAGCAATTCGGCCGCCTCGCGGCTGACCGCACCGACGCCCTTCATTCGCGCCTCGACGGCTCGCGCCATCTTGGCATACACCGGCTTGCGCTTGTCACCGAGCGCCTGCCTGGCTCGCAACGCCTCGCCGAGCTTGGCCGGTGCCTGTTCGGCTTCGCCGGTATAGGGCACCAAGCCATCGATCAGCGCCAGGCGGGCGATCCGCTCGGGCATCGCCCCTGCCAGCAGCACCGCAGTGATTGCGCCCATGGAATGCCCGAGGATGGAAAACCGCTGCCAGCCAAACTGCTCGGCGACCTGCAGCACATCGAATGCGTAATCCCACAGCGCATAACCGGCGCCGGCCGAACGGTGATCGGAGTGGCCGTGGCCGGCAAAATCCAGGGCGACGATACGCAGCCCCTCCAGCTTCGGCGCCAGGCGGGCGAAACTCGCTGCGTTATCCAGCCAGCCATGCAAGGCCAGCACCGGCAACCCATCCTCCGGCCCATAGAGATGCGCCGCCAGTTCGATATGCGGCAGACTCAGGCGAACTTCCTCAAAACCTGCGTTCATGCGCTTTGCTCCTGATTGGCATCCCAACGGCTGAACAGCTGACGCAGCAGCTCGGCGGTGGCCTGCGGGCGCTCCAGCGGAAACATATGGCCGCCCGGCAGGTGATGATATTCCGCGCGCGGCATGCGCCTGAGCAGCCGCGCATGGTGCGGCAGCACGACGCGACTGTGGCGCCCGCGCACCATGGCCAGCGGCACTGCCAGCTGCTGCGGCTGCCCCGGCGCGGTATGCGGCACGCTGCGATAGATGCTGATCTCGGTGGCAGGATCGAATTTCAGACGCAGGCCCTCCTCACCCGATTGCAGACCGTGACTGACATAGGCGTCCAGGCATTCAGGGTCGAAACGGCGGAACAGGCTTTTGCCGGCGAAGTAGGTACGTGCTTCGAGCAGATCGGCGAACGCCTCGCGGCGCCCCAGCGTGCGGCCGGCCGGCGTGATGCGGTCAATAAACCCGAAACGTTTGGCAGCACGGATCACCATGCGGTCGGCCAGGGTCAGCACCGGTGAATCGAGCATCACCACGCCGCGGTACAGCTCGGGGCGGAGTAAGGCGGCGTGATAGTGCAGCACGCCGCCAAGGGAATGGCCGACGCCCCAGACCGGCTCGTCACCACCCTCCAGGTGATGGATCAACTCATCGACCAGATTGGACCAGTTGTCATTGACCGGAAAACGCGGGTCGTGGCCGTGTTGCTCCAGGTGCTGCACCTGGAAATCCGGTGCCAGCGCGGCGAACAGCTTGCCGTAGGTGGCAGACGGGAAGCCGTTGGCATGGGCAAAGAAGATCGGCTGCGGCATGCATCAAACTCAAGCTACGAATATGCCGAGATTCTCCGGCAGCCACCGGCCTGCGGCAATGACCGTAATGGCCATTGATGGCGGCGCAATGGTCAGGGCTATAACACCAGCCTGCCGATGATGCTCAGTGCGACCAGCAGAAACACCAGGCCGCAGACGAAGTCGATGGTCGGCGCCACCTGCAGCAGCCGCTGGCGCATCAGCGGGCGGCTCAGGGTGATACCAAGCAGGCTGAACCAGAACAGACTGAGGCCGAACAACAGCGCAGCGCAGGCCACCTTGCCGGGCAGCGACATGTCCGCCGGCACTAGGCTGCTGAGCAGCGCGAGGAAGAACACCAGGGCCTTGGGATTGCCCAGGTTGGTCAATACACCGCGCAGCCAGGGACCGAACAGCGAAGGCGCCAGCTCACCGTCCAGCCGCGTGGGCCCGGCGGCGCCGCGCCACCAGGCCTGTACCGCACCAAGGCCCAGCCAGCCCAGATAAAGCGCGCCGCCAACCTGCACCAGGTCGAACAGCCACTCGGTGCGACTGAGCAATAACGCCACGCCACTGAGCACCAGCGTGCCATGCAGAAGAATGCCGCAGGCCAGGCCCAAGGCACTGAGCAGGCCTGCACGCTGGCCCTGATGTAGGGAAGTACGCACCACCAGCGCCACATCGGGGCCGGGGCTGATAAGGGCCACCGCGAACACGGCAGCCAGCGACAGCAAGACGGACGTCTCCTGCATGGACGATCTCCAGGAAATTGAAAGATGAAATGTGCGGTTGAATCAGCCCTGGCGCAGGCGCGCCGGAGGCAGGCCGTAAGTACGGCGGAACAACCGCGAGAAGTGCGCCTGGTCGTAGAAGCCCAGGCGCAACGCGATCTCACTCAGGGGTTCACCCGCCAGCACCAGCGGCAACGCCCGCTGCAGACGCAGCTGAGTCAACCACTGATGCGGCGGCAGGCCGGTATGCTGACGAAAACGCCGCAGCGCCTGCCACGGGCTCATGGCGCAGAAGGTGGCGATTTCCTCCAGCGAGGGCGGATCGTCCAGGCGGCTTTCCAGCCAGTCGCGCAGGCGCTGCCAGGTGCGCTGATCGAAAACGCGATGTGGCTCGCTGACGCGCAATGTCGAGCCCATCTCCAGCAGATGGGCCAGCGCCTGCCAGAGCGCCTCCTCCTGGGCCAACTGCGAACCGCCCAGCATCGCCGCATGAAAATGCTGCAGGTGCTGCGACAGCAGAGGATGGCGCAAGCTGCTGGTGGTCAACCTCGGCGCCCCCTGGCGGCCGTCGCTCAGGGCTCGACTGGCTTCGTCCAGCCAGAAGGGATCGAAGGCCATCACCCGAATGCGGTAGCTCTCTCCATCCAGGCAGGCGCCGTCATGAATCCCTTCCGGCGCCATCAGCAGCACATCCCCTGCCCCGGCGTGCCGCCGCTCACCACCATAGACGTAGCGATGCTGCCCCTGGATCAGCAGGCCGACGTGGTACTCCAGATGAAAATGCCGGGGAAAGGCAAAGCGGCGATATTCCGCGTCGATCAGGCGAACGCCGGGCAAGCTGCTTTGGATGTGAGTGATCTGGTCCATGGCGCGTACTGTAGCGCCACGGAGCGGACAAATCTTGGATGAAATTGCAGATCATATAGCCTGGTCAAAGGCTAGCGAGCTAGCGCCAGGCAAGGCGAAACTAGGCGAAAAAACGCAGTTTACAAGCTGTAAATGAGCATATTAAGGCTAGTTTCAACGCAGTATGGCCGACGCGCAGCAGCCTTTGCTCTCACAGCTTCGGCGGCTGCTCGCCCAACGGCACTATGGCCATGGTCAGCCGTGAAATGCAGCTGGGTTTGCCATCGTCGCCGCTGAGGCGGATGTCCCAGACATGCGTGGTACGCCCCAGGTGAACCGGCCGGGCCACAGCATGCACACGCCCGCTGCGCAGACCGCGCAGGTGGTTGGCATTGACCTCCAGGCCAACGCAGTAGAAGCGAGCGCTGTCGAGGCACAGGTAGCTGGCGGTGGAGCCCAGGGTTTCCGCCAGTACCACCGAGGCGCCACCGTGCAGCAGGCCGTAAGGCTGATGAGTGCGCGGGTCGATCACCATGCTGGCGCTGAGCGATTCGTCGTCGAAGGACTCGAAACGAATGTCCAGCACCTCGCCGATGCTGTTCTTGAGCGTGGCGTTCAGGGCCGCTATGTCGGGGGTTCGTTGCCAGAGAGCCATGGACCTTTCCTTGGGCAGAAGGGAAAACAGGGCCGGCGTCACCGGCCCGGCGACACTCAATCGTGCCAGAGCACCGCTTCGCTGCGCTGCTGCCACTCGGCGAAACGCTCGCCGTAGGTGCCTTCGATCATCGCGCGCTTGATCTTCAGGGTCGGCGTGAGGAAGCCGTTCTCCACGGCCCAGACCTCCTTGACCAACACCAGGCCCTGCAGCCGCTCATGCTGGTCGAGGCGGTCATTGACCTCGGCAAGCAGCGCCTTGAGGCTGCTTTCCAGCTCATCACGGCTGTCATTGGCCGCCTCCTGGCGCCCAACGTCGGACAGCACGCACAGCGCGATGGGTTGCGGCAAACCATCGCCGACCACGCAAACCTGCTCGATGCGCGAGTGTTCGCCGATGCGATTCTCGATCGGTGCGGGGGCCACGTACTTGCCCTTGCTGGTCTTGAAGATTTCCTTGATGCGCCCGGTAAGGCGCAGGTTGCCCTCGGCGTCCTGCTCGCCCTTGTCACCGGTCCGCAGAAAGCCATCGTCGGTCAGCGTCTCGGCGGTCTTGAGCGGATCCTTGTAATAGCCCTGCATGGTCGCGCCACTGCGCACCTGGACTTCGCCATCCTCGGCGATGCGCACCTCGACGCCCGGGTTGTTCTGACCAATCCAGCCCTGCTTGAACCGGCCGGGCAGGCAGACGTGGGAATACCCACAGTTCTCGGTCATGCCATAGACCTCCTGGATCTCCATGCCCAGGCGCCGATACCAGTTGAGCAGTGCCTCGGGTACCGGCGCGGCGCCGGACAACGCGTAGCGGATGGCGTCCAGCCCCAGCCCGGCGAGCACCTTGCGGCCGATGAAGTGACCGATAATGGGCAGGCGCAGCAGGCGGTCCAGTTTCTGCGCCGGCATCTTGCTGTACACGCCCATCTGGAACTTGGTCCAGATACGCGGCACCCCGAACATCACAGTCGGCCGCGCGCGCTTGAGGTCCTCGAGAAAGGTGTCCAGGCTCTCGGCGAAGAAGATCGTCTGCCCGGCATAGATCGAGGCCAGCTCGACGAACATGCGCTCGGCCACATGGCACAGCGGCAGATAGGAGATAAGCCGGTCGTCCTCGCCCACCCCGAACAGCTTGATGGCATTGCTCGCGGCAAAACCGAAATTGGAGAAATTGTGCATGACACCTTTCGGCGTACCGGTGGTGCCGGAGGTGTAGATGATGGTGGCCAGCTGGTTGGCGGCAGGCTTGGGGTCGTCCTGGATCGGTGCGCTGCGCTGCAGATCATCCCAGCTGTAATCGAAATCGCCAGGCGGATGCAGTGGCAGGCTGACGGTAGGCAGGCCCTGCGGCAGCCCCGGCGCCATCGAGGCCCAGTCATCGAGTTTGCCGATGAAGGCAAGAGCGGCCTCGGAATGCTCCAGCACCTGGCGCATGGAGTCGGCGGTGAGGTTGGGATAAAGAGGAACTGAAACATGCCCCGCCATCCAGATCGCCAGATCGGTCACGATCCAGTGCGCGCAGTTCTTGGAAACGATGGCGATACGACTGCTCGGCGGCAGCTCGCGGCTGCGCAGCCAGTTGGCGACACGGCGCGCCTGTTCGCCGACATCGGCCCAGCTCAGCTCGAGCAGTTGGCCGCCCCCCAGAGGCTGCACCATGTAGCGTTTGTTCGGGTGCCTTGCTTCACGTTCGTAGAACAGCTCGAGCGGCAAACGGATTGCATCAGCCACAGGGCTTCCTCCTTTGTTGTTTTTGTAGGAATCAACCAAGCACTTGCTTGGTTGAATATTCCACGCAGACAAAAGAGGTGCAAGTTAAGAAATGTTTCTGGTTTAGGCAGGCGGCAGGCTCGTCAATGTGTGACCCGAGGCCTTAGTCAAGCTTGAGCTCCTGCCTGTAGCTTGGGGTTTGCCTTAATGCGGATGAATCAGCGCCAGCAGTTCCATCAGCCCGGCAGCCGGGATATCACCTTCCAACTCGGCCAGGCTGGCGGTGCGCATGGGCAAAGGCTCCTGACGATGGCCGTGGACCAGCAAGCCACCCAGGGCACCGATCAGCGGCTGATGGCTGACCAACAGCACCTCGGCGCCCTCTCGCTCATCGAGAAATTTCAGGGCATCACGCGGATCACTGTCCGGCGTCAGCCAGGGCACCGTATTGATCTTACCGGCGAACCCCAGCGCGCTGCGCACCAGGTCGGCCGTCTGCTGAGCTCGCACGTAAGGACTTGCGAGGATCGCCGTCAGGGGCCGACCGGCGAGCTGCGCGGCGGCCTGCTGCACTTCCTTGCGTCCATAAGCGGTGAGCTCGCGGGCGGCATCGCTGGCAGCCTGCGGTTCGGCCTCGCCATGGCGCAGCAGCCATAGCCTCACAGTTTGGGCTCCTCGTCGCGCACCGGGTGCGGCGCCGGCGGAATGCTGTGTGCGGTTTCGCCTTCCGGGGGACGCGGCGTCGGCCAATCGGCGAACGGCCAGGGCTTTTCATCGGTATTGAGGGTGCCGAAGCGGCCGATCTGCGCCAGGTACTGGCTGAGACTGTCGCCAAAGCTCAGCAGGCCGGCGTTCGGCGCAGCGTAGAACAGGCGGTAAGCCAGCTGCAGCAGCACGACCGCACCGAGCAGCAGCTCGGCCAGTTGCCAGACGATGAGAAAAATCACCATCCACAGAATGCGCAGCAGAATCGACTCGCGCTCCAACTCCTGCTTTTCGTCGCTCATGACTCACTCTCCTTGATTGATTCAGAAACCCGCGGTAGGGATGAAATCGACGTCGGTCTTGGGCTCGCCACGCATCAGCAGCTCGATGACCTGAGCCAGCGTACGCCCCTCGAAAAGGATGGCATGCAGGCCGGCGACCAGCGGCATGTAGACTTCCAGCTCTTCGGCGCGTGCCTTGAGCACCTTCAGCGTATTGACGCCCTCGGCGACCTCGCCAAGACGCTGCACCGCTTCTTCCAGGCTGAGCCCTTCGCCCAGAGCGAAACCGACCTGATAGTTGCGGCTCTTCGGTGACGAGCAGGTGACGATCAGATCGCCGACGCCGGCAAGGCCGAGGAAGGTCATGGGATTGGCGCCGAGCTTGACTGCGAATCGGGTCATTTCCGCCAGGGCGCGGGTGATCAGCATGCTTTTGGTGTTCTCGCCCATGCCGAGCGCCGCCGCCATGCCGGACATGATCGCGTAGACGTTCTTCAGCGCACCGCCGAGTTCGACACCGAAACGGTCGGCACTTGCGTAGACGCGGAAGGTTCTGCCGTGCAGCGCTTGCTGCACGCGCAGGCACAGTTCTTCGTCCTCACTGGCGATCACCGTCGCGGTCAGGGCGTGATCGGCCACTTCCTTGGCCAGGTTCGGCCCGGACAGCACGCCAATGCGCGCGTCGGGAGCGATTTCTTCGAGAATCTGGCTCATCAACTTGAAGGTCCTGGCTTCGATGCCCTTCGTCGTGCTGATCAGCATCTTGCCCGCCAGTTGCCCCGCCACCGGTTGTAGGGCATCGCGCAGGGCGCTGGAAGGCAGCGCCACCAGTACCAGCTCGGCCTGCTGCAGCGCAGCGCCAAGATCACTGGTCGGCTCGATACCACGGTGCAGCTTGACGCCCTTCAGATAGCGCGGGTTTTCGCCGCTCTGGCGCATCTGCTCGGCCTGCTCGGGATCGCGCATCCATTGCAGGACACGCTGGCCGTTCTCCGCCAGCAGGTTGGCCAGGGCGGTGCCGAAGCTGCCGCCGCCGAGGACGGCAATGGGTTGGGGCTGAGTCATAGTTCTTCCGAATGAGGCCATGCGTGATGGCGGTCTGCGGGCATTATACGGAGCCGAGAGTGCCCGGCCAGGGCAAAAGTTCAGTGGCGGCCGCACGCTCACGGGCGCTAACGAGAATTAGCGCAGAGTGCGCGCGCCTGGCACTGGCAAAGCGCGACGGGTCGGTTAACATGCTGGATCGACGTTAATTGCCAAGGACGATTCGTGCCCACAGGCAGCCCCTTGCCCCCGCCCTGCCCCTCTCGCCAACAGGCGGCAGAGCCGCAGCCCACCAGGGATGGTATAGCCACTGGGCAGCGCCGTGGCTGGAATATCCATACCCGCACCCAGCTGATCAGCGTCGGCCCGGCACTGCTGCTGACGCTGTTGCTGACCGGTTTTCTCACCTTCACCCGCCTGCAGGACCTGCGCCAGGAGCAGGGCCATACCGGTCAACTGATCGCCAATCAGCTCGCACCGGCCACTCAGTACGGCGTGCTCAATGACAACCTGGACACTTTGGAAAGCCTGTTGCGCGCTACCCTGAGCACGGCCGACGTGCGCTTTGCCGAGGTTCGCGACCGCGACGACAATATTCTGGTCTACGTCGAGCGCCCCAAGGAACCAGGCCACAGCACGCCGGAGGTGGAGGTGTTTCAGGCGCCGATTCACTTGCAAGGGCCGCCAGGCCGCGGGCTGGCCTTGCCACCGTTGGGCAAGGCGATCGGCGATGGCTACCTGGGTCGGGTCATCGTGGGCATGTCCAACGACACCTTCAATACCCGCCAGCAGGAAATCCTGCTCAAGGCCGGGGTTCTCTCGCTGTTCGCCCTGCTGCTCACCTTCCTCCTCGCCCGCCGCCTGGCCAGACGCCTCGCGCAACCGCTCAGCGCCATGGGTCAGGCTCTGGAACGCATTCAGAGCGGCGATTACCGCCCCTCCCTGATCGAGCGTGGCAACGACGAGCTGACCGATCTGGCCAGGCACATCAACAACCTGGCCTGCGCACTCGAAAAAAGCGGCCTGGAACAACAACAGGCGATCGCCCAGCTGATCCAGGCCCGCGAGGAGTCCGAGCAGGCCAACCGCGCCAAGTCGGACTTCCTGGCCATGATGAGCCACGAGCTGCGCACCCCGATGAACGGCGTGCTGGGCATGCTGCAGTTGCTGGAAACCACCAGCCTGAACGACGAGCAGAGCGAGTATGCGGCGCTGGCGACAGAGTCCACCGAGCACCTGCTCAAGGTGATCAACGACATTCTCGATTTCTCGCGCATCGAACGCGGGGCACTGGAACTCGAAGCCATTTCCTTCAACCTACTGGACCTGTTGCAGGGTTCCATTCAAGTCTTCCAGCACAGCGCCCAGCAGCGCGGCCTGCAACTGCTGCTGGACGCTCAACCGGGCCTGGAGGGACTGGAGGTAAGCGGCGACCCCACGCGTATACGGCAGATTCTGGTCAACCTGATCGGTAACGCGCTGAAGTTCACCGAAGAAGGTCACATCCGTGTGGAAACACACTGGCAGCCACTGGACGACCAGGTGCTGTGGTTCACCTGTGCCGTACGCGACAGCGGCATCGGTATCGACGGCGAACGCCTGGAACATATGTTCGATGCCTTCCAGCAGGCGGACACGTCCATTTCCAGACGTTACGGCGGTACCGGTCTCGGCCTGCCGATCGCCCGCACCCTGGCCGAGCGTATGGGCGGTACCCTGCGTGCAGAAAGCCAATTGGGCGAGGGCTCGGTCTTCACCCTCGAGGTTCCGCTGCCATTTCGCACCTGCAACGAGCAGGCTCAGCGCAGTGACATCCTGACGCTCGGCAGCGGTGAAGGTCAGGCAGTACTATTGGTCGAGGACAATCCGGTCAACCAGACGGTGATCGAGGCCATGCTGCGCAGCCTGGGATACCAGGTCAGCCTGGTCGGCGACGGCCAGCAAGCCGTGCAGAGCTGCAGCCAGCACGACTACGCAGCAATCCTCATGGACTGCCGGCTGCCGCTGATGGACGGCTACGAAGCGACGCGGCAGATCCGCCAGCTCGAACAGGGGCAGCAGGTGGCGATCATCGCCCTGACCGCCAACGCCCTGCAGGGCGACCGCGAAGCCTGCCTGGAGGCGGGAATGAACGATTACCTGGCCAAACCGTTCAAACGAGCAGATCTGCAACGCATTCTGCTGCGTTGGCTGCCAGCCCGACCATAGGCGAGTGGCGCTCGTGACAAGCCGGCGTTACAAGGGGAAACTGCTGCATCTGTGACAATGCACAGCCAGCAGAGTACAACTGTACTCACAGCGCTGTGACTTTCACCACAACGCAACAGTCTATGACTAGGCTGCCGGCAGTCGCCCCCTATTTTTCAGGCGCGCCGGCCAGGACGATTCGCCCAGCCTTAGAAGCATGGGGATAATTGAGGAGCTCGCATGACAAAACAAAACGCCTACTCTCGGGAAGACCTGCTCGCCTGCGGCCGCGGCGAACTGTTCGGCCCCGGGAACGCGCAACTGCCCGCCCCGAACATGCTGATGATCGATCGCATCGTTCACATCAGCGAGACCGGCGGCAAGCACGGCAAGGGCGAAATTGTCGCTGAGCTCGACATCAACCCGGACCTGTGGTTCTTCGGCTGCCACTTCGAAGGTGACCCGGTCATGCCAGGCTGCCTTGGCCTCGACGCCATGTGGCAGCTGGTCGGCTTCTATCTGGGCTGGCAAGGCAATCCCGGCAAGGGCCGCGCCCTGGGCTCGGGTGAAGTGAAATTCTTCGGCCAGGTACTGCCGACCGCCAAGAAAGTCACCTACAACATTCATATCAAACGCACCATCAACCGCTCGTTGATCCTCGGCATCGCCGATGGCAGCGTCAGCGTCGACGGCCGCGAGATCTACAGTGCCGAAGGCCTGCGCGTTGGCCTGTTCACCTCTACCGACAGTTTCTGAAGGACTTGCACATGCGTCGTGTCGTGATTACCGGTCTGGGCATCGTTTCCTGCCTGGGCAATGACAAAGAAGCCGTTGCCGACAGCCTCCGCGCGGGCAAATCCGGCATCCGTTTCAACCCGTCCTACGCTGAAATGGGCCTGCGCAGCCATGTTTCCGGTTCGGTCAACCTGAACCTGGAAGAGCTGATCGACCGCAAGTTGTTCCGCTTCATGGGCGACGCCGCAGCCTACGCCTACCTGGCGATGGAGCAGGCGATCCAGGATTCCGGGCTCAGCGAAGAGCAGATCTCCAACCCGCGCACCGGCCTGATCGCCGGTTCCGGTGGCGCTTCCACCGTCAACCAGATGGAAGCCATCGACACCCTGCGCGAGAAAGGCGTCAAGCGCGTCGGCCCGTACCGCGTGACCCGCACCATGGGCAGCACGGTGTCGGCGTGCCTGGCCACCCCGTTCAAGATCAAGGGCGTCAACTTCTCCATCTCCTCGGCCTGCGCCACCAGCGCACACTGCATCGGCCAGGCCATGGAGCAGATCCAGCTGGGCAAGCAGGACGTAGTCTTCGCCGGTGGCGGTGAAGAGGAACACTGGAGCCAGAGCTGCCTGTTCGACGCCATGGGCGCCCTCTCCACCCAGTACAACGAAACCCCGGAAAAAGCCTCGCGCGCTTACGACGCCAAGCGTGACGGTTTCGTCATCGCCGGCGGCGGCGGCATGGTCGTGGTCGAGGAGCTGGAACACGCCCTGGCCCGTGGCGCCAAGATCTACGCGGAAATCGTCGGCTACGGCGCTACCAGCGACGGCTACGACATGGTCGCCCCGAGCGGCGAAGGTGCCATCCGCTGCATGCAGCAGGCCCTGGCCACCGTCGACACGCCAATCGACTACCTTAACACCCATGGCACCTCCACTCCGGTCGGCGATGTCGCCGAAATTCGTGGCGTACGTGAAGTGTTCGGCGACAAGGCCCCGGCCATCAGCTCGACCAAGAGCCTGTCCGGCCACAGCCTCGGCGCTGCCGGCGTGCAGGAAGCGATCTACTGCATGCTGATGATGGAAGGCAACTTCATCGCCGGCTCGGCCAACATTGACGAGCTCGACCCGGAAGTGGCCGACCTGCCGATCCAGCTCAAGACCGTCGAGAACGCCAAGCTCGATACCGTGATGAGCAACAGCTTCGGCTTCGGCGGCACCAACGCCACCCTGGTGCTCAAGCGCTGGGCCGGCAAGTAATAGCTGCTGCGGTAAAGAAAACGGCGCCTTCGGGCGCCGTTTTCATTTCTGCCGCGCCTCAGACCTTGAAGCGCGCCACCAGGTTGTTGAGGTCAACTGCCAGGCGCGACAGCTCCTGGCTCGCTGCGCTGGTCTGATTGGCGCCAGCGGAAGTCTGCATCGACAGGTCGCGGATATTCACCAGGTTGCGGTCCACCTCGCGCGCCACCTGCGCCTGCTCCTCGGATGCGCTGGCGATCACCAGGTTGCGTTCGTTGATCGAGGAAATCGCCTGGGTGATCTGCTCCAGCGCGACGCCTGCGGCCTGGGCCACTTCCAGCGTCGAACGGGCGCGGCCATTGCTGCTCTGCATGGCGTTGACGGCGCGATCCGTACCGCTCTGGATGCCGCCGATCATCTGCTCGATCTCCTGGGTCGACTGCTGGGTGCGATGCGCCAGCGCGCGTACTTCGTCCGCGACCACGGCGAAGCCGCGCCCGGCATCGCCAGCACGGGCCGCCTCGATGGCCGCGTTGAGCGCCAGCAAGTTGGTTTGCTCGGCAATCGAACGAATCACGTCGAGCACCTTGCTGATTTCGTGCACGCGCTGCGCCAGCTGTTCCACCTCTCCCGACGTGGTGGTGACATCGGCGGCCAGCTGGCCAATCGAGTCGACGGTCTGGCGCACCTGCTCGCGTCCTTGCTGCGCAGTGACGTTCGATTCACGCGACGCCTCGGAGGTGCTTACAGCATTACGCGCCACTTCCTCGACTGCCGCGGTCATCTCGTTGACCGCCGTAGCCGCCTGCTCGATCTCGGTGTTCTGCTGATGCAGCCCGCGGGTCGAATCCTCGGTCACCGCGTGCAGCTCCTCCGACGCCGAGGCCAGCTGGTTGGACGAATCGGCAATGCTCTGGATGGTGGTGCGCAGGCTTTGCTGCATGGTTCTCAGGGCAGCGAGCAGACGCGCTGGCTCGTCCTTACCCTCAATCTGGAAATTCTGGGTCAGATCACCCGAAGCGACGATTTCTGCAGCTTCGACCGCCTGTTTCAGCGGCGCGACGATACTGCGTGTCAGCAGCATTGCGAGGATCACGGTCGCGATAGCGGCCAGTACGACCGCCAGGATGACCCCGTAACGCGCATTGTCATTGGCCGCAGCGATGTTGGCTACCGCGCTGCTGACCCCGGTGTCGTTGAGCGTAGCGAGTTCAGTCAACGCGGCAGCCAGAGCGTCGGCATGCCGACTCAACACGTCGGTAGCGAACCTGGCCGTGGCAGCATCGAAGTTACCACCCTGGGCCAAGCGCAGAATCTCGGCGCGCTCTGCCAGGTAGTTCTTTTCTGCATCCAGGAATCGCTGAAAGACCTGCCGCTCTTCCTGAGAGCTGATTAAGGCTTCGTAACGCTCACGAACACTATTGGCGTGCTCGAGCATCCCATTGGCGCGCGCAATCCCCTGCTCGGCCTTTTGCGTATCGCGTTCGACCAGTAAGCGCAGGGTCAGGGCACGCACACGCAGAATCGTCTGAGACAGATCGTTCAGCGCCATGATGCTGGGCACCCAGTTCTTCTCGACTTCCTGCGATTGCTTCTTGATGTTGTCCAGCGTCAGTAGTACCCACGCGCCCATCAGCACCATGAACAAGGCGACCAGACCAAAACCGAGCCCGGAGCGAGGGGCGATTGATAGATTCCGCAGCGACATGTTGTGAAACTCCCATTGCACGCAAAAAATTGAGTCATCCTCAGCCATACCTGGCGGAGAACAGATAGGACGGTGCTTGCCCCTCTTTTTTATCGGCGACATTTCCGTGCACTTGATCACGAAAAAAAGAGAATTCACCGACGCAAGGCCTTCGCCATCGCTTGATCGACATGCCGACGCCATTCCTGGTCGCGCCAGTGATCCTCTCGGCGCTGCTCCCAGTCATCAATGCGTTGCACGTTTTCGCACTGCTGAAATCCATCGTCCCAACCCTGTGCGTACAAAGGTTCGTACCGGTACCGCGGCACATCCTTGGCGAACTTACCGAGCGGGCCCGCCGCCGAGCGACCGCTGCTGCAGCCGGCTTCGAAACCATCGACGAAAGCTGGCGGATAATTTGGCCGCCAGCATCTGCTCACGCAGGCTCTGGCAGCCGCCAATGGCCAGGAGAAACAGGCCGCCAAGCACAAGACACGGGAGCTTCATCGGTTCACGCCCCCTCGATCATGCCCAGCAAGCGCTCGCTGAATGCGCACATTGCCCACCGGCTGGTGCTGCACGCTCCGCTGGCCAGTGCCGAGCGCAACGCCGGGATATCGGCGTGGCGCAGGTAACGCTCGGCATCATCCATGCGCGACTCACCGCCAAAGCCGCCGCCGCGCATTTCCGCCAGTGCCTGCTCCTTGCTCCAGTTCTGGTAGATCACCCGGTACATGGCGGCAATGAGCCCCGTACGATTCTGTCCGTGCTTGCAGTGAATCAGAACGCGGCCACGGCTTTGCGCCTGGCGAATGCTGCGCAGCACTTCGATGACGTCGGCATCGTCGATACGGTAGGTACGCAGCGGCAGATGCACCTGAACAACCTTGGGATCCTTCAGCCAATGCTCATCGCCGCGCTGATAGAAGTTGATCACCGTGGCGATGCCCAGCGCCTGCAGCTCAGGCAAATCCCTGGCACTGGGCAAGGCGCTGCGATAGAGATTCGGCGCCATGCGATAGAGGTTGATGCGGCTGTCCAGCGGCTGCGCCCAGTTGGCCGGACGCACGGTTTGCGCCGGCACTGGCGCAGTGGTGGCCGCCCAGGCCATGCTCAAGGGCAGCGCCAGCAGCGCACCGAAAAATACCAGCGTGGCCAACGCCAGACGCAGTCCCTGTAGAAATCTGTTCATCGGCAGGTTTCTCCCCATTCAAGCGAGTTGCACGATGGCTGTTCGGTAGGTGCGCGATAGAGCAGCCAGCGGTAGGTCAGCACGCAGATGGTCCAATCGATCAGCAGCGTCCACAGGTTGTGCGAGAGAAAGTGCGCCCCTTGCAGCATGCGACCCAGGGAAAACAGCGAGCCGAGCCCCAGCGCCACCACCAGAGCGATACGTGCCATCCGCGGCCTGCGGTCACGCAGGACGAAGAACAGTGCCAGCAGCGAGAACCCCGCCGAGGCATGGCCGCCCGGCCAGCAGCGGCCGGGATTGGCGGTCGGCGCGCGCTCGGCCAGCAGCGGCGTGAATTGCTCCTGGCCGCCGAACTCGCTCAAGCTCCAGGGGCAGTGCATGCCGGTGAGCGTTTTCAGCGGGGTGACCAGGGAAGTCGACAGCCCCAGTGCCAGCACGAGATAGCCGAGTTGCCGGCGCCAGCGGCGTAGTCGCGTGGGCAGCAGGCTGAGCACAAAGCCTGCGATAGCCAGCGCACCGAGCAGGATCAGCGCCTGCTTGGCGCGATCATGCAGGATGTCCTCCAGCCAGAAGCTGCTGCGTCCGATGAAGCCCTGCCCGGGCTCGTAGAACAGCCGCGCCAGGGCGAAATCCACCGGGCTGGGATCGAACGCCAGCAGCAGCGCCATCAGCAGTACCGGTATACCGAGCGCCATGCGAAAGTCGAAATAACGGGACGACATTTCCACTCCTTAGCGCGCGCTGAGTTGCTGGCTGGATTGGGCGTCTGGATGCCAGGCCATCAGCTGTTTACCGAAGGCATGACTGGCACCCTGGTAGTAGGCGATGTCACGACGCAGCAGCGGATCGTCGCCATCGCTGCGCGACTCATGACTCAGCCCCAGGGCGTCGTCATGGCGGCGCATGCCCCGGCGCGGGCTGAGGATCGCCAGGTCCTTGCCGTCGAACAGTCCAAGATGCTGGTAGTTGCCCAGCAGCGCGCGGCCTGCGGGATGATCAGCGCGTAACAGGTTGCGGCCGAAGAAGGTGGAGACGTAATCCAGATTGAGCAGGCCGAGCAGCGTCGGCGCCACGTCGATCTGGCTGGCGACGTCGGCGTATTCGGCCGGTTTGACGTATTTCGGGGCGTAGATGAACAGCGGGATGTGGTAGTTGGCCACCGGCAGATCCTCACGCCCGGCGCTACCGGCGGTATGGTCGGCGACGAAGACGAATAGCGTCTGATCGAACCAGGGCTTGCTGCGCGCCTCGGCGAGGAACTGGCCGATGGCGTAATCGGTGTACTTCACTGCCCCTTCGCGCCCCTCGCCGGAGGCAATGTCGATGCGCCCATCCGGGTAGGTGTAGGGACGGTGGTTGGAGGTGGTCATCAGTTGCAGGAGGAACGGCTTGCCGGCGGCGTGATCGGCATCGGCCACCTTGATCGCCTGGCGATAGAGGTCCTCGTCGGCCATGCCCCAGGCGTTCTGGAAGCTCATCTCGGCCTCGTCGACGCTGCTCTGGTCGACGACGCGATAACCGTTGCCGCCGAAGAAGGCGTTCATATTGTCGAAATAGCCGCGGCCGCCATAGACGAAGACGCTGTCGTAGCCCTGAGCGCTCAGTTGCTGGCCCAGGCTGGCGTAACCGGACTCATGGCCGATGCGCTTGACGATGGAGCGCCCCGGTGTCGGCGGTACCGACAGGGTCAGCGCCTCCAGACCGCGGTCGGTGCGCGTGCCGGTGGCGTAGAGGTTGGTAAAAACCAGGGCGTGCTTGCGCAGCTCATCGAGGTTCGGGGTCAGCCCGCGGGTGTCGCCGAAACTGCCCAGATACTTGGCACTCAGGCTCTCGATGGTCACCAGCACCACATTGAGCTTACGCGGCGAGCCGGGGTTGTCGATCAGCCGTCGGATGTCCTGCGGATCGCTGCCGATGAAACGGGCATTGGGCTCGGCCACCTCCGCGCGCAGCTGCGCAGCCACCGGCGCGTCAGGCAAGGTGGCATAGAACTGCTGGTAATCCAGTTCGTTGTTACGGAATGCGGCGAAGAACTGGTACGGACCGTTGCTGGCCAGCTCGCGCTGGTAGGTGTTGCCACCCAGTCCACGCGGCGTGTCCTGCCCGACCAGGCCACTGCACAGGCCTGCCAGCAACGCCAGCATGACCAGCGTACAGATAGCCTGCAGCGCAGGCAGGCGCGGTGCCTCCAGTGCGGCCCGCAGCGGTCGTCGCAGCGCCAGCGTCAGGCCTATGGCCATGACCGCCAGTAGGGCCAGCAAGGGATAGATCGGATAGGACTCAAGGATGTTGTCCACCACCTCCTTTGAATAGACGAGGTAGTCCACGGCGATGAAGTTGAAGCGCACACCGAACTCGTCCCAGAACAGCCATTCGGCTACGGCAGTGAAGAACATCGCGAACAGGCTGACGGCCACCAGGGCGACCAGCAGGCGCTGATGCCAGCGACGGCGCCATAACCAGGCCGGACAGAGCAGCAGGTACAGGGTCAGCGGCAGCGCGGCGTACACCAGGAAGCTGAGGTCATAGACCAGGCCGACGCCATACAGGCCAAGCAGCCCCGGCAGCGTCACGCCCGCATCGCCCAGGTGCCCGAGCAGCAATGCGCTGCGGGTGAGAAAAAACACTGCCAGCCAGGCCAGCAGAATTATCGACAGATAACGAAGTTGCGCGTAATGAAGCCGTGGCATCGTATGATCCTTGCAGAATGAACGAGCCGCAGTCTGCGAGGCGCACCGTGAGCCTCTCGTCAAAGCCGTGTGAAAAAATCGTCAAACCCAGGAATTACTCGCGATGCGCATTCTGGTCATCGAAGACAACCGAGATATTCTCGCCAACGTGCTCGACTACCTGCAGCTCAAGGGCTTTTCCGTCGATTGCGCACAGGACGGCCTGAGCGGCCTGCACTTGGCCAGCAGCGGTCATTACGATTTGATCGTGCTGGACATCATGCTGCCGGGCATCGACGGCTATCAGGTATGCAAGCGCCTGCGCGAGGATGGTCGCAGCGAAGTACCGATCCTGATGCTCACTGCGCGAGATGCTCTGGATGATCGCCTGAAAGGACTCAATGCCGGCGCCGATGACTATCTGATCAAGCCCTTCGCGCTGTCCGAGCTGGTTGCACGTATCGAGGCGATCCTGCGCCGCAGCCGCGGCAGCCGCACACGCCAGCTGCAGGTCGCCGACCTCAACTACGACCTCGACACCCTGCACGTCAGCCGCGCCGGCCAAGCGCTCAAACTCAACCCGCTGGGCCTCAAGCTGCTGGCCATTCTCATGCAGCGCAGCCCGGCGGTGGTGCGCCGTGAGGCGCTGGAAGAAGCGCTGTGGGGCGACGACTGCCCGGACAGCGACAGCCTGCGCAGCCATGTCCACCAGTTACGCCAGGTGCTCGACAAACCCTTCCCCACGCCGCTGCTGCACACCATTCACGGTATCGGTTATCGCCTGGCGGAGAGCTCCGATGCTGTCTAGGCAGCCGTTCGAGCGGCGCATCCTGATCGCCTTCATCCTGATGACTGCGGTGGTCAGCGGGCTGTTCTCGTTGAGCATCGTCGGCGTGGTGCATTTCATCGAGGAACACCTGGTTTCCCAGGAGATGAGCCGCGAGCTGGGCGAAACGCTGAACGAGGACATTCGCCAGGGACGCCCCCCGCGCCTGGATTCCAGCACCCGCTTTTTCTCGTCCAATTACCCCGACTATGCAATCCCGCCCGAATACGAGGGTCTGCAGGAAGGTTTCAACGAGGTCGTCAGTGGCGACGAGGCGTATTACGTTTACGTGCAGCAGATCAATGGCGAGACCTACCTGCTGGTGCAGGAGCAGCAGGAGTTCGAAGCCCGCGAAAATGCGCTGTTCAATGTAGTGCTGGCGGGTTTCCTGCTGACCGTCATCGCCGCCTGGGGTCTGGGCCTGATCATGGCGCGCAAGGTGATGGCGCCTATCAGCCGCCTGGCGCAGCAGGTGCGTCACCGTGATCAGCTGCATCCGCTGGCGCCACCGCTGGCACCGGATTACCCCAATGATGAAGTCGGCCAGTTGGCCGCCGCCTTCGACAGCACCCTGGGCCAGGTGCGCCAGTCACTGGAACGCGAGCGCCTGTTCACCAGCGATGTCAGCCATGAGCTGCGCACGCCGCTGATGGTCATCGCCACCTCCTGCGAGCTGCTCGCCGAGGCGCCATTGAGCCCGCGCGAGAAGGAACAGGTAGCACGCATTGCCCGCGCCAGCGAAGAGATGCGTGAGCTGGTACAGACCTTCCTGCAGCTGGCGCGGGACAAGAGCAACGAAGCGGCATTCGTTGGCGACCGCAGCCTGGCCGCCATCGCCAATGAACAAGCCAGCCGCTGGGGCGCACTGATGAAGGAGAAGGGGCTGGATTTCCAGCTGATCGAGGAAGGCCAGGATGACGGGCGCTACAATGCGACCTTTCTCGCCACGGTGATGGCCAATCTGCTACGCAATGCCCTGCACTACACCGAGCGCGGCGAGGTGCGCCTGATTCTCGAGTCCGGCGCCTTTCGCATCGAGGACAGTGGTGCCGGCATTCCTGCCGAGCAGCACGAGCGGATCTTCCAGCCTTTCGTACGCGGCGCCCAGGCCCGCGGCGAGGGCCTAGGCCTTGGCCTGTCGCTGGTCAAGCGCATCTGCGCCAAACAGGGCTGGCAGGTCAGCCTGGAGAGTGAGCCGGGCCATACACGCTTTCGCTTGACGCTCAACAATGGCGCTTGACGAAATTTTCACGTCCCTTTGACGGGACCTTGATGCTCAGCTCTCTAAGGTGACGAACATCTCCATCAAGGGACGTTCGTCATGCCCAAGCCCAGCCCCATCGAACTGGATTTTTCCCGCAAGTACGATTTCGACCACGCCCAGCAATACCTGCACAAACATCAGGACGGTTTGTCCCGGCGCCTGTCGCACTGGCGCGATGTACAGGTGGCGCGTCGTGCATTGCAGCTGGCCGGTCAGCCGAACCTGATACTCGACCTGCCCTGCGGCGCCGGCCGCTTCTGGCCGATGCTTTGCGAACAGCCGAACCGGGTGATCTTCGCCGCCGACAACTCTGCCGACATGCTTGCCACCGCGCGTGCCGCGCAGGCGCCCGAGGTGGTGGCGAGGGTCAACAGCTTCCGCACCTCGGCCTTCGCTATCGACCTGAGTGCCAATGCAGTGGACTGCATCTTCTGCATTCGCCTGCTTCATCACATCGAGTCGGCCGAGCACCGTCTGGCCATCCTTCGCGAGTTCCATCGAGTCAGCCGCGACACGGTGATCGTCTCGCTGTGGGTCGACGGCAACTACAAGGCCTGGAAACGTCGGCGCCTGGAGGCCCGGCGCGCCGCTCAGGGCCGTGCAGAGCAGAATCAGAACCGCTTCGTCGTTCCTCGCAAGACGCTGGAGGATGAGTTCCGCCAGGCAGGCTTCGCCATACTCGGCCACCTGGACTTCCTGCCCGGCTACGCCATGTGGCGCACCTACGTGCTGCGCAAGGTGGCCTGACATGGGAGTCCTCAGCGAACAAGCGCTGGCCGCCCTGCCCTCTACCGAGTTCGATCGCTGGTGGCACAGCCCTGGCGAATGGGTCGAGCCAGCCAACCAGCGGCGCGGCGGCGAAAGCGGCGTGCGTCTGTTGCAACACTGGGATAGCAGCAGGCCGCTGCTTTACTGCAAACGCCAGAGCGGGCACACCTGTCGCTCGCTACGCCACCCTTTGGGCAGGCCTACCATTCTGCGTGAGCTGCAGGCCTATCGCGCCTTCGCACGCCTCGGCATTCGCACACCGAACATCGTTTACTGCTCAGCGCGCAAACAGGCCGGTCGCTGGCAGGCGTTGCTGGTCACCGAAGCATTGCCAGGCTTCGTCAGCCTGGAGCACTGGTACAGCGAGCCCCGAACGCCACAGCTCAACCAGGCTATGTTGCAACGCCTGGCCGCGACCCTGGCGCGCCTGCACCTGGGCGGCTGGCAACACGGCTGCTGCTATGCCAAGCACCTGTTCGTCAAAACCCGTAGCGATGGCGATGTGGAGATCGCCCTGCTGGATCTGGAGAAAAGCCGGCGACGCTGGCGTGTCGCCAGCGCCTCGCGGCGCGACCTGGGCCAGTTGAACCGACACCGTGGCGCCATGCCCGACGCGGACCTGAGTTACCTGCGCCAGGCCTACCAGCAGGCGCTGAACGATCCCTGGGGTGGGCTGCATCCATGAACGAAAGCTCCGATCTCGACGCTCTCTCGTTCAAGGGTCGCCGCGGCCTGGCACGCATCCTTGACGCCACCGGCTACTCGCTGGCCGGGCTGCGCGCGGCGTATCAGAGTGAAGCGGCGTTCCGCCAACTGGTCTGGCTGAATCTGCTACTGCTGCCGCTGGCCTGCCTGGTCGATCTCAGCCGCGCGGAGCGCGCGTTACTGGTGCTCGTGCCGCTGCTGGCGCTGGTGGTGGAACTGCTCAATTCCGCCATCGAGGCGGTGGTCGACCGCATATCGCTGAACCTGCGCCCGCTATCCAAGCAGGCCAAGGACATGGGCAGCGCGGCGCAGATGGTCGCTCTGCTGATGATCGCCCTGACCTGGGCGACCATCCTGCTCTGATCAGCGCACCGTGAAGCGCTGCCCGGCGAGCCTGTGGTCGCCGGGCACCACTGCGGCGTTCGGTGACTTCGAAGGCCATCACGTCCTGCGGCGCACCGCCCCCGCTTACAGTCTGAAGACTGCGCCGCTAACGATCCAGCTCGGCCTGCACCCGCCGCGGCAGAATGGAAAGGAAATTGTCACGCGCGACCTTGTGCGCGACGTCCTCGGGCAGCGCATCGAGGAAGGCATCGAAGCCCTTCATGTACTCGCCCAGGTTGCCGAAGCGCCCAACCACGTCCGAGCCGAGCATGAAGCGCTCCGGATAGCTGCTGACCAGATGCACCCATTTCTCGTCGGGTTTGCCGTTCTCATCCAGCAGATAGGGCCGCAGCATGGTCCAGGACAGGTCGATGTACAGGTTCGGGTACTGGCCCAGCATCCGCTCGACCGTATCCATCAGGAAGTCGAGCTTCTCCTGATGGCGATGAATCTCGGCACTTGTGCCGGCATGCGCCCAGATGAAACGCACATGCGGATGATTACGCAGCGGCGCCTCGATTTCCTCCAGGTAGATCGGCTCACGCTCGCGCTTGGAGGTGATGTTCGAATGCAGCATCACCGGCAGGTCGTATTCGGCTGCCAGGTGAAACACCCGTGCCAGCGCCTCGTTGTTGGCACGCGGCGCACTGCCATGGATCAACGCGGTGAGATCGTCATGGCGAGTGAAGATCTCGCCGATGCCCTGCCACAACCCGGGGTCCAGCTCGAGCATGCGGCGGATATGGGCATCGGCGTTCTTGTCATTGGGGTTGAAGCCGGAAAGAAACGGATGGAAGCGCTTGCGCTGCTCGGCCGGCAGGCGCTTGTAGGCGGCGGCGATGAAGACATCGGTCGCGCTGTACCAGTAGGCATTGGCATCGTCCCCCGCGTAATAGCGTGGGCGCTTGGGCTCGTCTTCGTCCCATTTCTTGGCCACCGGAATGCCGGAGAACATCACATGATCGACGTTGTTCTCCGCCATCTTCTCCAGCAACTCATCCATCCCGGCACTTTCCTGGAAGAAGTCGACATAGTGCAGATGGGCGTCGCTGTAGCGGTACTCCCTGGCCTGGGCGCTGCAGGCGATCACCGCACCGAGCGCAAGTATCCATGGCATCGTTCGTGATTTGAGCAAGGCAAGTCCTCCTGACGGTTCGAGCAGCATAGACCGCCGACTCGCTGGGCAAGTTCGGCGGGCCAACGGCGCGCCGGCGCACTTCGATGGAGCGTGCGGGCTAAGCGCGCACCAACGCAGCACATCGATAGTCAGCTCACGGCGCAGAACGGGCCACGGAACGCTGGCAGATAGTGGCACCTGGCTTGCAATGCCCTCGTCAGACCAGACAGGGGAATCATCATGTTGCAGTTACTGCGCAGGCGGGCCCGCCAGAGCGAAGGCGAAACCGCATTGAACGCGCTCTTTCACCGGCACGACCTCACCACCCGCCTGCCCGAGCACCATCAGTGGATGGTGCGCCTGAACGATTTCAGTGCCAGCCTTCAGGAACGCATTCGCGCCAGCCTTGGCGCTGCCGTCGGCATTGCTGCACACGCGCCGCAACTGGCGCGTATCGCCGCCGCCAACCAGCAGAGCGGGCAGACCCTGGCGCAGTCCTCGGAACTCATCGCCAGCGCCAGCGAGCAAGTCACCACTACCCTGGATGTCGAGCTGGTGCCGGGTACCGGAGAAGTCGCGCGGCTTTCCGCGCAAGTGTCGGCCACCCTGCATCAATGTCAGCAAAGTGGCGAGGCGGTGCTGCGCCAGGTTGAAGTGATCGATGCCAGCGAGGCGCAACTGGCTCAGGTCATCGGGCAACTGGCCGGGCAGCTGGACGAAGTGAGCAAGGTCATCGGCGTGATCGCCAGCATCTCTCAGCAGACCAATCTGCTGGCGCTGAACGCCGCCATCGAGGCCGCTCGCGCCGGCGAACATGGCCGTGGCTTCGCCGTGGTCGCCGAGGAAGTTCGCCGCCTGGCCGGCCACACCACCGATGCCACTGGCCAGGTCAGCGGCATCATCGAACGCTTTCGTGAAGGCATGCAACAGCTCGGTGATGCCGGCCAGCATATGAATCAGGCCGTGGCCGACGGCCGCAGCGGCATTCTCGCGGTCAGCCAGGGCCTGAACAGCACGCGCCAGGCCATGGACCGTCTCGACGCTCAGGTCGGGCAGATCGCTGCGGGCACCGAGCAGATCGGCCAGGCCGTGCGCTCGATCAACGGCGACGTGCAAAACATAGCCCAGGTCGCAGGCGAGCTGCTTGGCAAAGCCGGCCAGGTGCTGCATCACAGCAAGGCCGTACGCGAGGACGGCGACCGCCTGCTCGCCGGGCTTGGCGACTTCCGCCTGGAAATTCACGCAGCGGTGCGCGCCAGCGTCGAGCAGCTGGCGACACGCTCCGAACTGGCCGGCGACATGACGGCCGCCGAACGCCTGCTTGGCGAGACGCTCGCGCGCGACAGCCGTTTCGAGCTGTTCTACCTGGTCGACAGCCGCGGCGTGCAGATTTCCGAAAACATTTTCGCCGCCGACGTAGCACACGACGAAAACACCAGTTGTCGCGGCCGCGACTGGAGCCAGCGCCCTTGGTTCCGCGCCGCTGCCGAGCAAATGCAGGCGCATATCACCCAGGTCTATCGCTCTTCGGCGACCGACGATTTCTGCTTTACCGTGTCGGTGCCCATCATCGATGGTCAGGGACGCCTGCTGCGGGTATTGGGCGCCGATGTAAGGCTCTCGGCACTGGTGTGATCGGGCCTGCCTACGCTAGGCTGGCGGCCATTGCCGTCACGCCTACCAAGGAAGCGTCATGATCCGTATTCACAACAGCAAGGGTCTGCAGCAGCAGATCGAAATCGGTTCTCACCAGTTGCTCGGCGACGTTTCGCCCGAGCTTGGCGGTGACGGGGCCGGCCCCGACCCACACGATCTGTTCGACGCCTCGCTCGGCACCTGCAAGGCCATGACCCTGCTGCTCTATGCGCGCCAACGCGGCCTGCCGCTGGAAGGCATCGACGTCAGCGTCGAGCGGGACGACAGCGAAGAGCCCGAAGGCAACTATCACCTGATCATTGAACTGTCGCTCAAGGGGCCGCTGGACGATGCGCAGCGCCAGCAACTGCTGCGCGTCGCCGACAAGTGCCCGATCCACAAGCTGATGACCACCACCGATATCCAGGTGGAAACCCGCCTGGCCGGAGCGCAGGCATGAGCGAACTGCAGCTGATCCGCCCGCGCGCCGAAGACATTGCCGGCCAGCCGATTCTGCGCCCCCTGCCCTCGGCACGTTTTCGCAGCATCGGCCCCTTCGTTTTCTTCGACCACATGCTCGAGCAGGACTACCCCGCCAGCAGCGGCATGAACATCGCTCAGCATCCGCATATCGGCCTGTCCACCCTCACCTACCTGTTCGAAGGCCAGTTGCAGCACAAGGACAGCCTCGGCTCCGATCAGCTGGTCGGCCCCGGCGAGGTCAGCTGGATGACGGCCGGACGTGCCGTTGCTCACGTCGAGCGCACGCCGCCCGAGCAGATCGGCCAGAACAAGCGGATGCACGGCCTGCAGGTGTGGCTGGCGCTGCCGGAAGCCGATGAGCAATGCGAGCCGGCTTACAGCCACCACCCGGCCGATTCGCTGCCACGTAGCGAGGCCATCGGCGTGCAGATCACCCTGATCGCCGGCGCCGGCTTTTGCCTGGAATCGCCGGTACCGGTTCGCTCGCCAACGCTCTACGCCGAGTTGCGCCTGGCTGCCGGTGCCAACCTGCTGATCCCGGATGAGTACAGCGAACGCGCGCTGTATCTGATCGCAGGCGAAGCCGAGCTGGACGGCGAAACGCTGCCGGCGCACACCATGGCGGTAATCCCGGCCGGCGCGACCCCGCTGCTCAGCGCCTGCGGCGAATGCCACCTGGCGCTGGTCGGCGGCGAACCAATCGGCCCTCGGCGGATGAACTGGAACTTCGTCGCCAGCACGCCGGAACTGATCGACCAGGCCCGCCAGCGCTGGGCCGCCGGGGACTGGCCGCAGGTACCTGGCGAAACCACGCGCATCGAACTGCCGCGCTGACGCCAATGAAGACAGGCGCACAAAGCGCCTGTCACTCGCAAAGGACTGCCCTCTTGCCCCTCTATCGCCCCCTCTTCGGCCTGCTACTGTTGCCCACGCTGGCCCTGGCCGACCTTCCCCATTTCGAACCTGAACCAGGACAACATGCCCAGGTACAGCAGCAAGGCGAGCGCTATGTCCTGCAGCAGCCAGACGGCACTCGTCTCGAACTAGACATCCCCGAAGGCAACGAGGTGGAAGCGCCGAGCTTCTACGTCGAGGACTACGATTTCGACGGCCACCTCGACCTGGCCATTCGCGTACCGGTGGGGATGGTCAACTCCGTCTACCATCTCTACCTGTATCGCCCCGCCGAGCGCCGCTTCGAACTGCTGCAGCTGCCGCCCGAACTGAGCGAGCGCGCCAATTGCTCGCAACTGTCGGAGCTGCAGCCCAACCTCGACGAACGCGCGCTGTACAGCCACTGCCGCAGCGGGCCGCGCTGGTATCACGACGCCTATCGCTTCGATGACGCCGGCGTACCCTGGCTGTACAAGACCCTGCAGGTCAACCACGCCTATGACCCGGACGCCCCGGTATTCTTCCCGCTGTTCGAGAAGACGCTTGACCCTCAAGGCAGGATCATCGCCAGCCGCGCCCTTGACGATGATGACCAGCCGCGGACCTGGACCGTGCCCAACGCGCGCCTGTACCTGCACCAGCGCCCGGACGCAACGAGTCGGACCAAGGCCTACCTGATCGAGGGTGACGTCTGCGAGGTGCTGGACCAGCAGGGAAACTGGCTACTGATCCGCTACGCCTCGCGCAAGGGCCCGCTGGAGCGCTGGGTTTCGCTCGGCGAGGCGTATGGGCTGTGAACGGCGATTGTATTTTGCAGCGGATTTTTTGTTACGCCTGCGTGATCCGGCACGCCCGCTGGCGGGTATAAGCTGCATGCGGATTTCTCAGGCCAACGGATGACCCATGGCAGATCGCGAGTTCGATTACGAAAGCACCCTGGAAGCCTGCGCGCGCGGAGACGAGCGTGCCCTCCAGGCGCTCTATCGGCAAGAGGCCGGGCAACTGCTCGGCCTGGCCATCAGCATGTTGGGCCGCCGCGACATCGCCGAGGATTGCCTGCACGATGCCTTCGTACGCATCTGGCAACACGCCGCGCGTTATCGACGCGATCTGGGCAGCGGCCGTGCCTGGGTGCACAGCATCCTGCGCTACCGTGTGCTCAACGCCCTGCGCAGTGGCGGCCGGCATGCCGAGGTCGACGATGAGTTCATCGAGCGCGTGCTGGACGACAGCCCGCAGGCCGAGGCGCAGGCGCTGGAGCGATCCGAACAGCGCTTGCTGCGACGTTGCCTGCAACGTCTGGAAAGGCCGCGCCGCCACCCGATCCTGCTGGCGTTCTACCGTGGCCTGACACACGAGCAGATCGCCAGCCGCCTGAGTACACCGCTGGGCACTATCAAGGGCCGTATCCGCGCCGGCCTGCGCGCGCTGCAGGAGTGTCTGCAAGCATGATTCCGCACGACCGCGAAGAACGTCGCGCCTTGATCGGCGAATACCTGCTCGGCTTGCTCGAGGAGCCTGAAGCCACCGAGGTGCGCCAATTGCTCGAAGAGGATGAAGATGCCGCCCGCATGGCCCTGGAGTGGGAGCGGCACTTTCTCGAACTGAGCGACCGACTGCCAGCGCACGCACCCTCCCAGGCGCTCTGGCCGCGCATCCGGCAGAGTCTGGGCCTGCACGAAGCTCCACGGGCCAGCCCATTGGCCACCTGGTGGAACAGCCTGCTGACTTGGCGCCTGACCGCTGCCGCGCTGGCCATGGCGCTGCTCGTCGCTGTGCTGATGCCGCTGTTGCGCGCCCCGGACATCTCCGGCGAGCGCTATACCGTGGTGCTGCAGCAACCTGGCGAAGCGGCCAAGCCTGGCTGGGTCATACAGGTCGCTCGCGATGGCACGCTGACGCTCGACCCGCTGGTCGCCGACCAGGTGCCTGAAGGCCGCGCCCTGCAATTCTGGACGCTGATCGATCCGGCCGACGGTCCGCGCTCGCTGGGCCTGGTCGAAGCTGGCCAGCCGCTACGCCTGCCAGCCGAGCAGATCGGTGCCGTGCAGGCCGGCCAGCTGTTCGAGCTGACCCTGGAACCGGCCGGCGGCTCGCCGTACAACCGTCCGAGCGGCCCGGTGCTGTATATCGGCCGCGCCGTGCTGGCCAGTACCAACTGAACGGGTTGCCGGGGCCGGCAACCTTTCAAACCACCGATCACGCGGCGGAAAATATTTTCATCCGCGGACATCCAACCCCGTTCCTCGCGGGTATAGCTCACAGGTGTTTCGTCGAGGCACCTGCGAAGCCGGCTCGTCGGCTTCGTCTCGATGCTGAATCCTTTTATGAGGAACAACCATGAAACGCATCACTTGCTTCTGCACCGCCGGCCTGTTGACCCTCAGCGCAGGTGCCACCAGCGCCACCGAACTGCTCGCACTGGGCGCCGATGGCAAGCTGTTCAAAGTCGATGTCACCAGCCTCAAGGTTACCGGCAGCATGGCCGTCAGCGGTGCCAGCGACCTGCGCGGCCTGGATGTGCGCCCGGCCAGCGGCCAGGTCTACGCCCTCAGCGGCACCGATCAGCTATACACCCTGGACGCAGCCAGCGGCAAGGCAACGGCAGGCAGCAAACTGCAAACCGCACTGGCTGGCAGCGGCCAGGCCGTGGTCGACTTCAACCCGGTAGCCGACCGCCTGCGCCTGCTCGGCCCGGACGGCACCAGCCTGCGGGTAAACGTCGATACCGGTGAAGTCGCCGTAGACGGCAAGGTCGCTTACGCCGCCGATGGCCCTTACGCCGGCAAGCAACCCAAAGTGGTGGCCGGTGCCTATACCAATGCCTATGCCGGTACCCAGAGCACCGCGCTGTACAACATCGACCTGGCCAGTGGCAGCCTGATGCTGCAAAACCCGCCGAACGACGGCGTGCAGCAGGAAGTCGGCAAGGTCGCCGATGGTCTTGCGGCGGCCGCCATGGACATCGCCAGCGATGGCAAGGGTGGCAACACGGCCTACGTGCTGACCGGCAAGACCCTGCACCAGCTGGATCTGGATAGCGGCAAGCCCACCACGCTAGGCGACATCGCCGAACTCCCGGACGGCATCATCGACATCGCCGTGCTGCCTGCGAAGTAAGACGAAAAAAGGCTGCGCCCAGCGGGCGCAGCCTTTTGTTCGACGCTTGACAAAAGCGCTGTCACTGCTCGGCGAACACCTCATCGAACAGATCGTTCATCGCCTTGAAGGCCCGCGCGGCCACCACCGGGTGGTATTCGTTGCGCCCTGGTACATTGGCCTTGGGGTTGGTGAATGAATGCACCGCGCCACCGTAGCTGACCAGTTGCCAGTCGGTCTTGGCCGCCTTCATCTCGGCGATGAAACCGTCGACCTGCTCCTGCGGCACGGCCGGATCGTCCGCGCCATGCAGCACCAGCACCGGCGCCTTGATGTTCTTGGCATCGGCCGGATTGGGCGTGTCCAGGTTGCCGTGGAAGGACACGAAGCCTTTCAGCGGCGCGCCCGCACGGGCGAGTTCCAGCACCGTGCCGCCGCCGAAGCAGAAACCGATGGCGCCCAGTTTGTCCAGATCCAGCGCCACCTCGCCATCTTGCGCCTTGAGCACATCCACTGCAGCCTGGGCGCGCTTGCGCATCATCGGACGATCGGCGCGGACCTTGCTCGCCGCGGCGCCGGCCTCTTCGGCATTGCTCGGGCGAATCGACTTGCCATACATGTCGGCGACGAACACCACGTACTTGTCACCGGCCGCACGGGCGGCCTTGGCAACGGTGTCTTCATTCACCCCCATCCAGTTGGGAACGGCGAGCAGCCCCGGACGCGGCATGGTCACCGAATCGTCGTACACCAGCACGCCTTCGAAGGCTTCGCCATCGATCTCGTAGGGAATCGTCTTGGTCACGACAGCTGCATCGGCGAGACCGGCGAACGCCGCGCACAACAGGGGAACCAGTGTTTTCTTCTGCATGGTGAGGCCTGCCCTTGGCAATGGTAGGCCCCTAACAATAGCCGCGCTGACGCTAATGGCCAAATCGCCGACGCGCGGGTTTTAGACAGAAGGTTTCAGGCGGCAGATTGCTCGGCCCAGCGTTCCTTGATCTGCAGGATCTCCGGCAAGCAAGCGATGAACAGCTCGACCAACTGCGGATCGAAATGACGGCCACTCTGCTCGCGGAGAAAGTCGAGCGCGGCCTCCACGGACCAGGCCTGCTTGTAGGGGCGCACGCTGGTCAGCGCATCGAACACATCGGCGATGGCGACGATACGCCCCTCCAGGGGAATATCTTCGCCACGCAGCCCCTTGGGGTAGCCGCTGCCGTCCCACTTCTCGTGGTGCGACAGGGCGATCCGATGCGCCGTGCGCAACAGCCCCGAGCTGTGCTCGCCGATGATCCGCGCGCCGATCTCCACGTGCTGACGCATCACCTGCCATTCCTCATCGTTGAGCTTGCCCGGCTTGCGCAGCACGGCATCGGGGATGCCTATCTTGCCGACATCGTGCATCGGCGCGGCGTTAAGCAGCTCCTCCGCGGCGCTTTCGCTGAAGCCCGCGGCCAGCGCCAGCACCTTGGAAAAATGGCTCATGCGGATCACGTGCAGGCCCGTCTCGTTGTCCTTGTACTCGGCCGCCATGCCCAGGCGCTGGACGATCTGCAGGCGCGTCTGCCTGAGTTCCTCGACACGCACCAGCGATAGATGGGTGCGCACGCGAGCACGCACGATGGGCGGGCTGACCGGCTTGGTGACATAGTCGACGGCACCGACTTCAAAGCCGCGCGCCTCGTCTTCGACCTCGCCCAGGGCGGTGACGAAGATCACCGGAATAGCCTCCAGCAGCGGGTTGGCCTTAAGCGCTGCGCACACCTCGAAGCCGGTCAGGCCCGGCATCATGACATCTAGCAAGATCAGGTCAGGCCGTTCACGCTCGACCATTTCCAGCGCACGAGCACCTTCCTTGGCGAACAACAGGCGATAGTCGTCCTGCAGGATGTGACGCAGCACCTGCAGATTGGTGGGTTCGTCATCGACCAGCAGCAAGAGCGGACGTGCATCGGCAGCGAGAGTCATGATCAGGTAATTTCCTCGCCCTGCAAGCGCAGAGACAGTTGATCGAGCAACAACAGCGCCTGATCGAAGTCGAAGTCATCCAGCGCCTGGCGCAGATCATTCAGAAGGCCGACATAAGGCGTGCGAGGGGCAGCCCGCTCCATCGCCGCCAGAGCCGAATCGTCAAGTCCGCCACGCTCGAGAGCGACACGCAACTGGCGCGCGTGCTCATTGAGCAGGCCAAGATCAGCGCTTGCAGATTCTTCACCGGGCGCATCCTCGGGCACCAGTGGCACGTTCTCGACCACAGCCTGCAACGCTTGCTCGAGCTCGCCGAGCAGTTGGCTCAGGCCATCCTCGTCACGGGCCTCGAACGCCTGCTCGATGGCCCGGCCAAGACGGGTCAGATGTGTCAACGCCAGGTTGCCGGCCGCACCATGCAGGCGATGGGCAAGCGCCCGTCCCTTGTCCCACTCCCGCGCCTGCGTGAGCTGGCTCATGCGCGCGACCAGATCGCTTTGTTCGGCGACGAAGGCGCTGATCGCCTGCGCCATACGTAATGGCCCGCCCCACAGACCGCTGCCGCGCACCCAGTCGAACAGTCCGGTCTCGGCAGCCCGGGTCGCACTGAGCACTGCGCTGGGAGCATCGGTCAGCCCAAGAAGACGGGCGATCTCCCAGAACAGCGCGCTGATATCAAGCGGTTTCGAGGCGAAGCCGTTCATCCCCGAATCCAGCGCGGCCTGACGATCCTGATCCAGCACGCTGGCGGTCAGGGCGATGATCGGGATTGGCTGACGCATCTCGGCAGCTTCCAGCTGGCGAATCCGGCGGGAGGCCTCCAGGCCATCGACGCCCGGCATCTGCACATCCATCAGAATCAGGTCGAAGCGGTCTTCGGTAAACGCCTGCAGGGCCCCTTCGCCATCGGCAACGCAGCGCACGCGATGGCCGAAATGTTCCAGGGTCAACTGCAGCAGCTCCAGGTTCTGTGGCACGTCGTCGGCAGCGAGAATGTTCAACTGCCCCAGCTCCGGCAGCGCCGCACGTTGCTGCGAAACCAACCGCTTGCCCGCACGCAGCGGGAGCTCGACGCTGAAGCAACTGCCCTGCCCTTCGACGCTCTCGGCCCGCAGGCGACCGCCCATGAGTTCGACCAATTGCCGGGAAATCGTGGTGCCGAGGCCGGTACCGCCGAAGCGCCGGCTCATCGACGCGTCGGCCTGGGCGAAGGGCTCGAATATCTTCTCCAGGCGGTCGGCAGCAATGCCGATACCGGTGTCCTGAATGGCCAGGCGCAACGCACCGGGCTCGCCCGTGACTTTGAGGCGAATCTCACCGCTCAAGGTGAATTTGACCGCATTGCCCACCAGGTTGGTGAGTACTTGCTGCAAACGCAGTGGGTCGCCACAGAAGAACTCGGCGGTCGTGGCCGGGTAGTCCAGATGCAGCTGCAGGCCCTTGCTCTCGGCGCCCAAGCGCTGGGTCGCGATGACCTGCTCGCACAGTTCGCGCAGGGAGAAATCCAGCTGTTCCAGCTCGATGGCGCCGCGGTCGAGCTTGGCGGTATCGAGGATGTCATTGAGCAACCCCAGCAGCGAGCGCGAAGAATGCTGCACCGTACTCAGATGACGACGCTGCTCGCTGGAAAGCTGCGTTTCCAGCAACAGGTCAGTGAAGCCGATAATCGCATTCATCGGCGTGCGGATTTCATGACTCATGTTGGCCAGGAAGCTGCTGCGCGCTGCTGCCGCCGCCTCGGCGCGATCACGCGCGGTGCGCAGCTCCTGCTCCATCACGCGGCGCGGCGTCAGGTCGGTCGCCAGCTTGACCACCTTGAAGGGTTTGCCGTCGGTATCGAGGATCGGGTTGTAGCTGGCCTGAATCCAGACTTCCCGGCCGCCCTTGCCAAAGCGATGGTATTCACCGGCACGGAAATGACCGGCACGCAGATCCGCCCAGCCCTGACGATAGATATCGCTGGCCACCAGTTCCGGATCACAGAACATCGCATGGTGCTGCCCCACCACCTCCTCACGGGCGTAACCGAACAGCGACAACGCGTTGTCATTGATATCGAGAATAATGCCCTCGAGATCGAATTCGATCAGCGCCATGGCCTTGCTGATCGCGGTGACCTTGCCTTCGTATTCGGCGTTGCGCCGCTTGCTTTCGGTCTGATCGAGCAGCACACCGTCGATCCAGTGCGGCACGCCTTGCTCATCGCAAACAGCGCTGCCGCTTTCCCAGATCCAATGCTCCCTGCCCTCGCGGTCGAACAGGCGATATTCGACGGTATAGTTGCGTCCCTGTTCGACCGCACGCACCACCTCATCGGCAACGCGCTGGTAATCGCCAGGGTGATACAGGTCACTGATCGAGCAACGGCCGCTGATGAAGTCATCGGCGCTGTAGCCCGTCAGCGTCAGTACTGCATCGCTGATGAACAGCATGGTCCAATCGCGGTCCAGCAGACAGCGAAACGAAACACCGGGGATATTGCTGATCAACGAGCGGTACTGCTGCTCGCTGCTGCGCAGAGCCTTCTCCATACGCTGGCGTTCGCTGATGTCGGCGACGAACACCACGAACAATGGGCGGCTGCCGGCATGCGTGATACCCACGCTGATGCGCACCGGCTTCTCTTCGCCGTCGCGGGTCAGGCAGACCAGCTCCTGCTCGCCCGCCACCATGGTCAGTCGCCCGGTCCTGAGGTAGTCCGCCAGCAGCGTTTCAACCTGGTCGATATGGCGAGCCGGCACCAGCATGCTCATGTGCTGACCATCCAGCTCCTGCGGCGTCCAGCCGAACAGGCGCGACACCGCACGGTTGGCCGAGCGCAGCGTACCGGTGTGATCGACCGTGATGATCGCATCCAGCGCCGTATCGAAGATCGAACGCAGATGCTGTTCGCTGGCCTTGAGCTGGAGGCTCATGTGCCGGTAGCGCAGCAGCGTGTTGACCGCGACCACGAAGACCGTCAGGGCGACGGTAGTCAGCGTGATGGCAATGGCGATGTAACCGCTGTCGACCACGGCCATCGGCGTTTGCGACTCGGGCGTACCTACGAAACGCGCTGCCGCCATGCCGGTGTAATGCATACCGCTGATTGCCAGCCCCATCACCAGGGCGCTGAGCAATAGCGCCCAGCGCGTCGGCAAGCGCCCCTCCAGGCCAAAACGCACCCATAGCGCCAGAATGGCCAGGGCCACCGCGACAATGATCGACAGGGCGAACATCCAGGGGTCATAACGCAGCAGCGGCGCCATCTGCATCGCCGCCATGCCACTGTAGTGCATGGCGCCGATACCAGCGCCGACCAGCACGCCACCGACGCATAGTTGCAGAAGACTCAGGTCGCGGCGCGCCAGCAGGCTCAAGGCGACCCAGGAAGCGGCCAGGCTCGGCAACATGGACAGCAGGGTTATGCCCAGATCGAAACGCACCGCCGCGCACAGCTCGAACGCCAGCATGCCGAGAAAGTGCATGGACCAGATGCCGCCGCCGAGGGCGAGCGAACCGGTGAAGATGGTGATCTGCCGAGCGAGCGGATGCGAGCTGTCGCGTGCCTCGCCGGCCAGTTGCAATGCCATGCCGGCGGCGAACACGGCAATCGCCAGCGACAACAGCACCAACTGGGGATCGTAGCGACTGAGCATGAGGACACCGGGATCCGCGCCCATGATGAAGAACAACTCGAAAAGCGACATACAACCCCAGGACGCGACAGAGCGCCGGCTATTTGCCAGCATCTGAAACGACGGCATCGCACTTGTCAATTAAAGCCGATCAATCGCACCCATAGAAAAGCCCGCCGAAGCGGGCTTGTCCTAGCACCTGACCGATCAGGCGGAGAGTTCCACCAGCAGTTTGTTCAGGCGCTGCACATAAGCGGCCGGGTCTTTCAGGCTGTCGCCCGCGGCCAGCGCGGCCTGGTCGAAGAGAATGTGCGACAGGTCGGCGAAGCGATCTTCGTCCGGCTCGGCGTCCAGGCGCTCGATCAGCGGGTGGCCGGGGTTGAACTCGAAGATCGGCTTGGCATCCGGCACCTTCTGCCCGCTGGCTTCGAGAATCTGGCGCATCTGCAGGCCCAGGTCCTGCTCACCGATGGCGAGAATCGCCGGGGAATCGGTGAGGCGGTGCGAGACGCGCACCTCGGCCACCTGCTCACCCAGCGCACCCTTGAGGCGCTCGATCAGCCCTTCCTTGGCCTTGGCTACCTCTTCCTGAGCCTTCTTGTCCTCTTCCGAGTCCAGCTTGCCCAGGTCCAAATCGCCACGCGCCACATCGACGAACTGCTTGCCGTCGAACTCGGTCAGGTAGCTCATCAGCCACTCGTCGATACGATCGGTGAGCAGCAGCACTTCGATGCCCTTCTTGCGGAAGACTTCCAGGTGCGGGCTGTTCTTGATCTGCGCGTAGGATTCGCCAGTTAGGTAGTAGATCTTGTCCTGGCCTTCCTGGACGCGGCCGAGGTAGTCGGCCAGCGACACCGACTGCTCGTCGCCCTCGCCTGCAGTGGAAGCGAAACGCAGCAGGCCGGCGATCTTCTCCTTGTTGGCGAAGTCTTCCGCCGGGCCTTCCTTGAGCACCTGACCGAAGGCCTTCCAGAACGCCTTGTAGTCGTCCAGCTTGTCCTTGGCCAGCTTTTCCAGCATGTCCAGCACGCGCTTGGTCAACGCCGACTTCATCGAATCAATGACAGGGCCGGACTGCAGGATTTCGCGGGAAACGTTCAGGGACAGGTCGTTGGAGTCGACCACGCCCTTGATGAAGCGCAGATACAGCGGCAGGAACTGGTCGGCCTGATCCATGATGAATACGCGCTGCACGTAGAGCTTGAGGCCCTTGGGCGCTTCGCGATGGTACAGATCGAACGGCGCACGAGCCGGCACGTACAACAGCGAGGTGTACTCCAGCTTGCCTTCGACCTTGTTGTGGCTCCAGGAGAGAGGGTTCTCGAAGTCATGGCCGACGTGCTTGTAGAATTCCTGGTATTCCTCGTCCTTGATCTCGGTACGCGGGCGAGTCCACAGGGCGCTGGCACGGTTGACGGTTTCCCACTCGACTTCCGTGGGCTTGTCGTCACCGTGGTGCTCCTTCGGCAGCTCGATGGGCAGCGCGATATGGTCGGAGTACTTCTTGACGATGTTGCGCAGGCGCCAGCCATCGGCGAACTCTTCTTCGCCGCTCTTGAGGTGCAGGACGATACGCGTGCCGCGCTCGGCCTTGTCGATGGTGGCAACTTCGAACTCGCCCTCGCCTTTGCTCGACCAGTGCACACCCTCGCTGGCCGGAGTACCGGCGCGGCGGCTGAACACCTCGACCTGATCGGCGACGATAAACGCCGAATAGAAGCCCACACCGAACTGACCGATCAGGTGCGAATCCTTCTTCTGGTCACCGGAGAGGTTCTTCAGGAAGTCGGCTGTGCCGGACTTGGCGATGGTGCCCAGGTGCGCGATGACCTCCTCGCGGTTCATGCCGATGCCGCTGTCTTCGAGGGTAACGGTCTTGGCATCCTTGTCGAAGGACAGGCGAATCTTCAGCTCGGCGCCGCCTTCGAGCAGCTCGGGCTTGGCCAACGCCTCGAAACGCAGCTTGTCAGCGGCGTCGGAGGCATTGGAAATCAACTCGCGCAGGAAGATTTCCTTGTTCGAGTACAGGGAATGGATCATCAGGTGAAGCAGTTGCTTCACCTCGGTCTGGAAGCCCAGGGTTTCTTTTTGAGTTTCCACACTCATGGTCGTCTAACTCCACATGCAGGACTATGCCGCTCAAGCGGCGGATGTCCTGCAGATGGGGGCAGCGTGATCAATTTCAAGGGCTTAGGGTTCGAGCAACTCCAAACGGCCAATTTCTTCCGGCTGGAAACTGAAGCTGGCCTGGCCACCGCCGCTGCCCATCTGCTGGCTGAGGCGAATGCTGCCGTCGGCGTCGACACCGACGAAGCGGCCCTCGACCGTACCGCCGTTGGCGCGGCTCAGGCGCATGCTGAGATTGCGGTATTGCTCAGGGTTGCGTTGCAGGCGCGCCAGGCTGAAGCGCTGCCGGCGGTCGGCCGGGCGACTCAGGCGTTCCTCGACCGGCGCCGCCTCACGCGGCTGCGCAACCTGGGCCGTGGCAACGGCGGGCAGTGCCGGGAAGCGATCGCCTTCCACAGCCCAGCCGGACTCGGCACGCTTGAGCAGGCGCACCGGCAGGCGCTCGCTACGCCCGTCAATCCGTGCGTCGACCTGCAGCTCCAGGGTATCGCCTTCGAAGGTGAACAGCGGCAGTTTCAATTCGCGTACCTCGCGCGTGGCGAAGCGCCGTTGCAGATAGTCCTGCAGTACATGGGCGATGGTGTCACGGGAATCGAAACGCGCATCGACCTGGTCATCGACATAGCGCAGACGATCACGGTACAGCTCGACGCGACCGCTGAGGCTGGTCTTGAAGCGCGGTGGCAAGACCAGATGGAAGTCGCCGGCCAGGCGGTTCGGCGCCTGCGGCTGCAGGTCCAGATGAAGGGTGTAGCCACGGCTCAGGCGCCGCGCCTCGGGCAGGTCCTGCTCCGGCAGCAGCCAGCTCAACTCCACTTCCGGCAGGTCGCCGCTGTCCTGCGGCAATACGTCGACACGCACCGGGCCGTCGATGGGCTGCGGCAGGCGAATGCTCAGCTCACGCAAGGCGAAGAAATCCAGCCCCTCGCGCAGCACCAGCACGCCATCGATCAGCTCGCCCTGCTGCGGCCGAAAGGGCTGGCCGTTGAGCTCACCGCTTAGTTCGATGGCCAGCTCTGCCGGCGCCTGTACCTCGGGCCTGAGCCAGTCCAGGCGAATGATCGCCGCCAGACGCTCGGCATCCTTGCTGGCGAGCAGCGTCATGCCCACCACCAGGGGGATCACGCCAAGCCCGACCAAGGCGACCGCACTACGCGCACGTGCCCAGTGACGCATGATGTACAACAGCGTGATCGGCGGTATCAGGCTGCCCCAGCCCCACAGCAGACTGGTGGCGAAAGCACGCATCACCAGCCAGACCAGACCGGCCAGCATCAACACCAGGCCACCAATAATCAGCAACGCATCCATCTACAGAATCCTTGTTATCGTTTCGCTGCGCTGCCAAGCCGCTCGGCGTTCCGCGCAATCAGGGCTCATCGACCTTGAAGTGGGCACGGGCGGTGGCGATGGGCTCGCTCTGAGTGGTTTGCCAGGCGGTGATTGCCACGTTGGCCACCCGTCGCCCCTGGCGCCAGACCTGGCATTGCGCGTAGGTGTCACGATAATGGCCGGCGCGTAGGTAATCTATCGAGAAGTCGATGATTTTCGGCAAATGTGGAATGCCCATGAACATCAGCAGATGGAGCATGGCGGCATGTTCCATGAAGCCGGCGATCACCCCGCCGTGCAGCGCCGGCAGCATCGGATTGCCGATGCAGTCCTGGTTGGCTGGCAGGCGCAAGACCATGTCCTCGCCCAGGCGCAGGCACTCGATACCGAGCAGCTTGGCGTAAGGGATCAGGTTGATCAGCGGGTCGTAGTCGTTTTCCTGGTGGGCGCGCGCCACCAGTTGCTCGAGATTCAGCTCGCTCATGCCCCTGCCCCCTTGCCCGCATTGATCTTGCCCATGCGCATGAAGGTCCCCACCACATGGGCGATGGGTTGCTCGGGATCATCCTGATAGGCGTAACCGCGGGTGAAGATCACGTGCGGCGTAACCCGATAGCACTCGGCAAAACCGAACACGTCCTTGCCTGGCTCGGCCGGGTGCATGTAGTCGATGCGCAGGTCCAGCGTCGGGCAGATTTCGAAATCTGCCAGCACGCACACAGTGGAGATGCCGCAGGTGGTGTCCATCAAGGTGGTGATCGCACCACCGTGGATCACCCCGCTATCCGGGTTGCCGACGATATGCTGGCTGTAGGGCAGGCGCAGGGTCAGGCCTTCGGCGCTGGCCGCATGCACCTGCATGCCGAGCACCTGGCAATGGCGCAGGGCCGACAGGAAGCGCTGGGCGCGCTCCAGAACGGGGGAAGTGCTCATCCTCATACCTCGTGATGGCGACGCAAAGTCGCGCATGATAGCGCCAGCCGGCAGATGCGGCACGGCTTGCCGAACGCAACGACAATGAACTTCTGACGCTCTGCTCTTTCGAAAAAATGTACTGGCATTTTTTTCAAGGAGAACAACATGCAGAAAACACTCGCTTATGCCGTCATGCTAGCCGCCACACTGGGCCTCGCCGCGTGTGACAAGCCCTCCGAGGACGCCGCCGAAGACGCCCGCGAAGCGCGCTCCGAGGCGCAGGAGTCGATGAACGAAGCAGCCGAACACGAGAGAGAAGCGGTTGAAGAGCGTACCGAGGAAAATCGCGAGGAAGCGCTCGAGCAGATGCCGCCGCCCGATAGCGAACCGACCAACCCGGTGCCTCCGCCTGCGGCTCCCGCCGGGCAGACCAATCAGTAACACTACTGATTCACCACGAAACGAAACCCGCGCTCTGCCGCGGGTTTCGTTTTTTTCAGGCCCAGGAACTTCGCTTCGCTTGTTCGCTCCAAATCGCACGGATGGCGCTACACGGCATCATCCGCACTACACATGGAGATGTAACCATGCAAAAACCCCTTACCTACGCCCTTCTGCTCGCGGCCACGCTGGGCCTGGCGGCCTGTGAACAATCCCCTGAAGACAAGCTGGAATCCGCCCAAGAATCCGTTTCCGAAGCGGCCGAGTCCATGGGTGAAGCTGCCGAACAAGCCGGTGAAGGCATCGAACAGAAAACTGACGAAGTGATGGGCACCGAGCCTACCACTGGCGAGAAGATTGAAGATGCGGCCGACGACGCGGCCGATGCGATCGAGGACGCCGGTGACGAGATCGGTGATGCGGCCGAAGGCCGATAAGCCCCGTCACTGGAACGACAAGGCCCGCTTGAAGCGGGCCTTGTCGTTTCTGCTCGTCGCCTTTTACAGCGCCGGGCTGAGCATCAGCAACAGGCTGCAGACCAGACCCACCACCCAAACCAGACTACGCTGCCAGTGCAGGTCCCACCAGTAGAACAGCAGGTACAGCACACGGCTGACGACGAAGGTGATCGCCAGCGCGTCGATCAGGAAGCCGTAGGTCTGAGTGGTGTGCGCCATCAGCACACCGGCTGCGAATAACGGGAACGCCTCGATGCTGTTCAGATGAGCAGCCAGGGCGCGTGCGCCGAAGCCGGTCAGGCGTGCCTGCTGCGCGCGCGGATGATGGTTGTCGTAGCGCCCGCCACCCTCCGCGGCCATGGCCTTGGCCAGCGGCGCCTTGGCGATGAAGATCAACAAGGCGCTGATGAAAACGCACCAGAACGGAATGCTCATTCACTCTTCTCCTTGGCCACATCAGCGGCCGGCGTTGGGGTATAGACCATCACTTCCAGCACATCCGAATGAAACTCTCGGCGATACAGCACCAGGACCACGCCTGTGGTCACCAGCATGAAAAACCACGGATTGATGAACCAGGCCAGCGTCGCCATACCGAAATAGTAGGCGCGCAGGCCGAAGTTGAACTGGTTGGCGGCCATCGAGATCACCCGTGCCGTGCGCTCGCCGAAAGCCTTGCGCTCCTGCTCGGTCACGTGCCGCTCCCCCACCATCGGCGCCGAGCCCACCAGCACCGCAGCGAAGTTGTACTGACGCATGCACCAGCTGAAGGTGAAGAAGGCGTAGACGAAGATAATGCCCAGGCACAACAGCTTGATTTCCGACAGCCCACGGCTGGCCTGCTGCACGAAGGGTATGTCGGCCAACAGCGACAGCGCACGGTCGGAAGCACCCAGCACGGTGAGGATGCCGGCCAAAATGATCAGCGTGCTGGAGGCGAAGAACGACGCGTTGCGCTCGAGGTTACCGATCACATTGGCATCGGCAATGCGGTTGTCACGCAGCAGCATGCGACGCATCCAGTCTTCACGGTAAAGATGCAGGACGCTGGCAAGGCAGGGAGTGGTTTGCGCCTTAACCGAGGCGTAGCGGGTGTAGCCGCCCCAGCAGATGACGAACCAGAGTGCGGCCAGAACATGAGGCAGGTACGGATAGCTGTTGAGCATGCCAACTCCTTGTAAGACTGCTGCCGATTATAGCCAGGCCACCCGTTTTCTTGTTCCACAAAAAAGGCCGCCTTGTGGGCAGCCTTGTTTGTTTCGAGCCTGCGTCAGGCGGTAGCGCCCTGGCGCAGTCCGCGGAGGCGATCGAGCACCACCACCAATGCCAGGGTTACCGCCACCGGCAGCAACCAGCCCAGGCTCTGCCCTGCCAGCGGCAGTTGCCCGAACCAGGCTGGAACCTTGTCGGCCCACGGGGTCGCGGCCACGCCATCGGCAATGCCGAAAACCAGCGTAACGGCCATCACCGGCATGAACACCAGCGATTGGCAACGCCACAGGCGATTGGCCAGGCTCAGGGCGACCAGGACGATCGCCAGCGGATACAGGCCGACCAGCACGGGAATGGAGAAGCTGATCAACTGCGTCAGGCCCTGATTGGCCACACCGAGACTGAACAGCCCGAATAGGATCACCACGCTGCGGTAAGACACCGGCAGCAGCTTGCTGAAGAACTCGCCACAGGCAGTCAGCAGGCCCACCGCGGTGGTCAGGCACGCCAGGGTGATGACCACGGCCAGCAGCAGGCTGCCAGTGGTGCCGAAGGTGTGCTGAACATAAGTGGTCAGTACCTGCACGCCATTTTGCGCATCGCCGGCGATGCCCTGGCTGGTGGCACCCAGGTAGAACAGCGCCAGATAAACCAGCGACAGGCCGGTGGCGGCGATGATACCGGCGATGACCGAGTAACGGGTCACCAGCCCTGCATCGCTGATGCCGCGATCACGGATGGCGCTGGCGATGACGATACCGAAGACCAGCGCACCCAGAGTGTCCATGGTCAGGTAGCCCTGCAAGAAGCCCTGTACCAGCGGCGCCTCGCGATAGCTCTCGGCAACCACGCCGATCTCGCCGGCCGGAGCGAACAAGGCAGCGCCACCAAGTACCAGCAGCGCAGCCAGCAGTACCGGCGTGATGAACTTGCCGATGCGATCGACCAGTTGCCCTGGATTGAGGGAAAGAAACAACACGGCAGCGAAATACACCAGGGTGTAGATCAGCAGCGGCGCGCCTTCGTTACCGGTGAATGGCGCGATGCCCATCTCGAACGACACCACGGCGGTACGCGGCGTAGCGAACAATGGACCGATGGCCAGGTACACCGCTACCGCGAGGATGGCGCCGGCGATCTTGCCCAAAGGCGCAGTGAGCAGATCCATCCCCCCGCCAACACGTGCCAGTGCAACGACGGTCAGCAGCGGCAGACCGACGCCGGTCAACAGAAAGCCGATTGCCGCGGGAAGTAGGTTCTCGCCAGCGGCCAGACCGGCGCTGGGCGGGAAGATGATATTGCCGGCGCCCAGAAACAGGGCAAAAGTCATGAAGCCGAGGGCCAACAGGTCCGGGCCTTTCAAACGAGTCATAAGAAGAAATACCACAGGCAGGAAATCGAAGAGTTGCGGGGGTTTCCTTGAGGGATTCAGGAAACGTCGCCCGAGCGTTTGGCTCGAACCACTGCATGCATCGCCAGGCGCTTGTGGCGCCACGGACACGGTAAGCCGCAGATATTAACGAAAAGCGTCCTGCATCAGCACAGTTGCGGGACGAGCTGTCGAACTGGCATAACTGACTGTCGCATGCTCGACAATAGCGCGGGGACGGCAGCAACTGACCTGCCCGCCCTCTTCCCACCGGGAGCGCATGGGCGTCGCTGTGCTTTATTCACGATTTCGCTGCGAGCTTCGCGGAAATTCGTGTCTACCCCGAGCCTTCAACAGGCACCAAACAAAAAGGCCACCCGAAGGTGGCCTTTTTGCGAGAGTCAGCAACGCTTAGGCGTTCTTGACTTCCCAACCGGTCAGCTCGGCCAGGGCCTTGCCGATGTCAGCCAGGGAACGCACGGTTTTCACACCAGCGTCCTGCAGCGCAGCGAATTTCTCGTCTGCAGTGCCCTTGCCGCCGGAGATGATGGCGCCAGCGTGGCCCATACGCTTGCCGGGAGGAGCGGTCACACCAGCGATGTAGGAAACTACAGGCTTGGTGACGTTGGCCTTGATGAAGGCAGCCGCTTCTTCTTCAGCCGAACCGCCGATCTCACCGATCATGACGATCGCTTCGGTCTTCGGATCTTCCTGGAACAGCTTCAGGATATCGATGAAGTTGGAGCCCGGGATGGGGTCACCGCCGATGCCCACGCAGGTGGACTGGCCGAAGCCGGCGTCGGTGGTCTGCTTCACGGCTTCATAGGTCAGGGTGCCCGAACGGGACACGATACCGACTTTGCCTGGCAGGTGGATGTGACCCGGCATGATGCCGATCTTGCACTCGCCGGGAGTGATCACGCCCGGGCAGTTCGGGCCGATCAGGCGTACGCCCAGCTCGTCGCAGATGACCTTGGCATCCAGCATGTCCAGGGTAGGAATGCCTTCAGTGATGCAGACGATCAGCTTGATGCCGCCGAAAGCAGCTTCCAGGATCGAGTCTTTGCAGAACGGAGCCGGTACGTAGATGACCGAAGCATCGGCGCCGGTGGCTTCCACGGCTTCCTTGACGGTGTTGAACACCGGCAGGCCCAGGTGGGTGGTGCCACCCTTGCCTGGAGTCACGCCGCCGACCATCTGGGTGCCGTAGGCGATGGCTTGTTCGCTGTGGAAAGTACCCTGCGAGCCGGTGAAGCCCTGGCAGATGACTTTGGTGTCTTTATTGATCAGGACGCTCATTACTTGCCCTCCGCAGCTTTGACGACTTGCTGAGCAGCGTCGGTCAGGCTGGTTGCCGCGATGATGTTCAGGCCGCTTTCAGCCAGGACCTTGGCGCCCAGCTCAGCGTTGTTACCTTCCAGACGGACGACCACTGGGACCTTCACGCCGACTTCTTTAACGGCGCCGATGATGCCTTCGGCAATCATGTCGCAACGAACGATACCGCCGAAGATGTTCACCAGAACGGCAGCGACGTTGCTGTCGGACAGGATGATCTTGAAGGCTTCGGTCACGCGCTCTTTGGTTGCGCCGCCACCTACGTCGAGGAAGTTGGCTGGCTTGCCGCCGTGCAGGTTGACGATGTCCATGGTACCCATGGCCAGGCCGGCACCGTTGACCATGCAGCCGATGTTGCCTTCCAGGGCCACGTAGTTCAGCTCGAAGCTGGCAGCGTGGGCTTCACGAGGATCGTCCTGCGACGGGTCGTGGAAGGTCTTCAGCTTCGGCTGACGGTACATGGCGTTAGCGTCGATGTTGATCTTCGCGTCCAGGCAGTGCAGGTCGCCGTCGGCCTTGATGACCAGCGGGTTGACTTCCAGCAGGGCCAGATCGTGATCTTTGAACAGCTTGGCCAGACCTACGAAGATCTTGGCGAACTGAGCGACCTGCTTGCCTTCCAGACCCAGCTGGAAAGCCAGCTCGCGACCCTGGTACGGCTGAGCGCCGACCAGCGGGTCGACAGTGGCCTTGAGGATCTTCTCAGGGGTTTCGTGGGCCACTTTCTCGATGTCCACGCCACCTTCGGTGGAAGCCATGAACACGATGCGACGGCTGGAGCGGTCCACTACAGCGCCCAGGTACAGCTCCTTGGCGATGTCGGTGCAGGATTCGACCAGGATTTTGCTGACCGGCTGACCATTGGCGTCAGTCTGGTAAGTCACCAGACGCTTGCCCAGCCAGTTGGCGGCGAAGGCCTTGGCGTCTTCTTTGCTCTTGACCAGCTTTACGCCACCGGCTTTGCCGCGGCCACCAGCGTGGACCTGAGCCTTGACGACCCACTCGCTGCCGCCGATTTTTTCGCAGGCTTCTGCGGCTTCTTCCGGGGTGTCTACCGCGAAGCCCTTGGATACGGGCAGGCCGTATTCAGCGAACAGCTGCTTACCCTGATACTCGTGAAGATTCATGCTTGTCTACCGTCTTCGTTTAGGTATTGCGCATTCGGCGCTGTACTTGTGATACCGCGCCACCTGTGACTGCCGAAGCAGTCCGCCGGGCCTTCCGCCGCGAGTCGAACTCGACGCGGGCCACCCGACGTGGTTCTGCTTGCAAACACCACCGTAGCGATGAGGCGATTACGTGACGCCCCACCTACCACGGCGGCTTACAACAACTTGAGTGGCCGCACGCGGCGGCCACCTGTGACGCTTAGCGCTTCTTGCGGTTGGCGATATGGATCGCACCACCGTTGACCGCCAGAGCCGCTTCGTGCAGCGCCTCGGACAGCGTCGGGTGGGAGAAGACCATCATGCCCAGGTCTTCGGCACTGGTGCCGAATTCCATGCCGATCGCGCCTTGCTGTACCAGCTCGGCAGCGCTTGGGCCGATCACGTGAACGCCCAATACGCGATCGGTTTTGGCATCAGCGATGACCTTGACCAGACCACCGGTATCGTTGGCAGCCATGGCGCGGCCGCTGGCTGCGAAGGGGAAGGTGCCGACATTGACGGCAACGCCTTCAGCCTTCAGCTGCTGCTCGGTTTTGCCGACCCATGCGATTTCCGGGTGGGTGTAGATCACCGACGGGATCAGGTCGTAGTTCATCTGCGCCTTGTGGCCGGCGATGCGCTCGGCAACCATCACGCCCTCTTCCGAGGCCTTGTGCGCGAGCATGGCACCACGTACCACGTCACCGATGGCGTAAACGCCCGGAACGCTGGTTTCGCACTGATCGTTGACGAAGATGTAGCCACGCTCGTCCAGATCCACACCGCTGTCGGCAGCCAGCAGATCGGTGGTCACCGGGCGGCGGCCTACGGCCACGATCAGCTTGTCGAAGGTCATCTTCTGCTCGCCATTGGCGTCGGTGAAGCTGACAACGACCTGCTTGTCCTTGACTTCCGAACCGGTCACGCGAGCGCCCAAGCGGATGTCCAGGCCCTGCTTGGTCAGGGTCTTCTGGGCTTCCTTGGCGATCTGCTCGTCGGCAGCGGCAAGGAACTTGTCCATGGCTTCCAGCACGGTCACCTGCGAGCCCAGGCGAGCCCAGACCGAGCCCAGCTCCAGACCGATCACGCCTGCGCCGATGACGCCGAGGGTTTTCGGTGCAGCCTGGAATTCCAGAGCGCCAGTGGAGTCGACGATCACGTCCTGATCGACCGGGGCCGGCGGAATCTCGACCGGCTTGGAGCCCGAGGCGATGATTACGTGAGCAGCTTCGACCACCTGAGTATTGCCGTCAGTGCCGGTGACTTCGACCTGCTTGCCAGCCAGCAGCTTGCCGTGGCCTTCCAGCAGGGTCACGCCGTTGGCCTTGAACAGGCCGGCAACACCGCCGGTGAGGTTCTTGATGATGGTGTTCTTGCGCGCCACCATCGCCGGTACATCAATGGTCACGTCCTTGGCCTGGATACCGTGTACGGCGAAGCCTTCTTTCGCTTCGTGGTACTTCCAGGAGCTGTCCAGCAGCGCCTTGGAGGGAATGCAACCGACGTTCAGGCAGGTGCCGCCGAGGGCGATCTTGCCGTCGCTGCCCTGGTATTTCTCGATGCAGGCGGTCTTCAGACCGAGTTGAGCTGCTTTGATGGCGGCTACGTAGCCACCAGGGCCGGCACCGATGACTACCACGTCGAATTTCTGGGTCATAACGTATTCCTTCTCGAATAAACCGGACGGCCCTGAGAACAGGGCCGTCGTGGAGGAGACTGGCTTTTAGATTTCCAGCAGCAGACGAGCCGGGTCTTCAAGCAAGTTCTTGATGGTCACCAGGAAGGTCACGGCTTCCTTACCATCGATCAGGCGGTGGTCGTAAGACAGCGCCAGGTACATCATCGGGCGGATCACCACCTGACCGTTGATCGCCATCGGACGCTGGATGATGTTGTGCATACCCAGGATGGCGGCTTGCGGCGGGTTGACGATCGGCGTCGACATCATCGAACCGAAGGTACCACCGTTGGTGATGGTGAAGGTGCCGCCGGTCATTTCTTCGATGGACAGCTTGCCGTCTTTGGCTTTCTTGCCAAAGGTGGCGATGCCGCTTTCGATTTCAGCCAGGCTCATCTGCTCGGCGTTACGCAGTACCGGAACCACCAGGCCGCGGTCGCTGGACACGGCAACGCCGATGTCGGCATAGCCGTGGTAAACGATGTCGTTGCCGTCGATCGAAGCGTTGACTGCAGGGAAACGCTTCAGCGCCTCGGTAGCGGCCTTGACGAAGAACGACATGAAGCCCAGGCGCACGCCGTTGTGGGACTTCTCGAACAGATCCTTGTACTTCGAACGCAGCGCCATGACTTCGGTCATGTCCACTTCGTTGAAGGTGGTCAGCATGGCCATGGAGGACTGGGCTTCAACCAGACGCTCGGCGATCTTGGCGCGCAGGCGGGTCATCGGCACACGCTTCTCGGTGCGATCGCCAGCGGCAACGACCGGAGCGGCAGCAGCCGAGGCGGCGGCCGGCTTGGCAGCAGCGGCAGGAGCGTTCTTCTTGGCTTCGACAGCAGCGACCACGTCTTCCTTGGTCACGCGACCACCTTTACCGGTGCCGGCGATGCTGTTCGGGTCGATGCCGTTCTCTTCAGCCAGCTTGCGCGCGGCCGGCGAGAGGATGGAGTCGTCGCCAGCAGCGGCAGCCGGAGCAGCAGCCTGAGCCGGAGCGGCAGCCGGAGCAGCGGCACCAGCGCCACCTTCGGTCAGCTTGCCCAGCAGCTCGTTGGAAAGGACGGTGTCGCCTTCGTTCTTGATGATTTCAGCCAGGACACCATCGGCCTCGGCCAGGACTTCGATCACCACCTTGTCGGTTTCGATGTCGACGATCAGCTCATCGCGCTTGACCGCTTCGCCCGGCTTCTTGTGCCAGGTGGCCACGGTGCCGTCGGCAACCGATTCTGGGAAGGTTGGGGCTTTGATCTCGATAGCCATTGTATGCGTTTCCTTAAATTCGGTTTACCGGTAGGTGGCACCTGCCACCTACCGGATGAAGGCGTTAAACAGTAAAGGCGTCCTGCAGCAGTTTTTCCTGCTGCTCGGCGTGCATCGACGCGTAACCGCAAGCTGGCGCTGCCGACGCATCACGACCGGCATACTCCAGGAACAGCGACTTGTTGTGCGCAGTAGCGACGCGACGCATGTGGTGCTGGCTGCAATACCAGGCGCCCTGGTTCATCGGCTCTTCCTGACACCAGACGATGTGCTTGAGGTTCTTGTACGGCGCCAGTACCTCGGCCAGATCGTCTTCCGGGAACGGATAGAGCTGCTCGATGCGAACGATGGCGATGTCCTCGCGACCCTCGGCGCGACGCTTCTCCAGCAGGTCGTAGTAGACCTTGCCACTGCACAGCACCATACGCTCGACCTTGGCCGGATCCAGCGAGTCGATCTCGCCGATCACGGTCTGGAAGGAGCCTTCGGCCAGATCTTCCAAGGTCGAGATTGCCAGCTTGTGACGCAGCAGCGATTTCGGCGTCAGGACCACCAGCGGCTTGCGCAGCGGGCGGATCACCTGGCGACGCAGCATGTGGTAGACCTGCGCCGGGGTGGTCGGTACGCACACCTGCATGTTGTGCTCGGCGCACAGTTGCAGGTAACGCTCCAGACGCGCCGAGCTGTGCTCAGGCCCCTGCCCTTCATAACCATGCGGCAGCAGAACGGTCAGACCGCACAGACGGCCCCACTTGGTCTCGCCGCTGGAGATGAACTGGTCGAACACCACCTGAGCGCCGTTGGCGAAGTCGCCGAACTGAGCTTCCCAGATCACCAGCGCGTTCGGCGTGGTGGTGGCGTAGCCATATTCGAATGCCAGCACCGCTTCCTCGGAGAGGTAGGAGTCGTACAGCTCGAACTTCGGCTGACCTTCGTACAGGTTCTTCAGCGGAACGTAGGCCGAGGCGTCCTTCTGGTTGTGCAGCACCGCGTGACGGTGCGAGAAGGTGCCGCGGCCGATGTCCTGGCCGGTCATGCGAATCGGGTGACCTTCGACCAGCAGCGTGGCGTAGGCCATGGTCTCGGCGAAGCCCCAGTTGATCGGCAAACCGCCCGCGCCCATCTTCTGGCGGTCTTCGAGGATCTTCGAGACCTGACGCTGAACCAGGAAACCCTCGGGGATCTCCAGCAGCTTGGCGGACAGGTCCTGCAGGGTCTTCAGGTCGAAACGGGTGTCGTGACGCGCGGTCCAGGCATGGCCCAGGTACGGACGCCAGTCGACGAACAGCTCCTTGTTCGGCTCCTTGACCAGGCTCTTGACCACGTGCTGGCCGTTGTCCAGCGCAGTACGGTAGTCGTCGATCTTGGCCTGCACGTCGTCGCTGCTCTGCGCGCCGGATGCAACCAGGGCGTCGGCGTAGAGCTCGCGGGTGGTGCGCTGCTTGGCTATCTGCTGATACATCAGCGGCTGGGTGCCATTCGGCTCGTCGGCCTCGTTGTGGCCGCGACGGCGGTAGCAGACCAGGTCGATGACCACGTCGCGCTTGTACTGCATGCGGTAGTCGACGGCCAGCTGGGTAACGAACAGCACGGCTTCCGGATCATCGCCATTCACGTGGAAGATCGGCGCCTGGATCATCTTGGCGACGTCGGTGGCGTACTCGGTGGAGCGCGCATCTTCCGGACGGCTGGTGGTGAAACCAACCTGGTTGTTGATCACGATGTGGATGGTGCCGCCAGTCTTGTAGCCGCGGGTCTGCGACATCTGGAAGGTTTCCATGACCACGCCCTGACCGGCGAACGCCGCGTCACCGTGGATGGAGATCGGCAGAACCTTGTCGCCACTGGCGTCGCTACGACGGTCCTGGCGGGCACGTACCGAACCCTCGACCACCGGGGAAACGATTTCCAGGTGCGAGGGGTTGAACGCCAGCGCCAGGTGCACTTCGCCGCCGGCAGTCATGACGTTGGAGGAGAAGCCCTGGTGGTACTTCACGTCACCGGAGGACAGACCTTCGGTCTTCTTGCCTTCGAACTCGTCGAACAGGTCGCGCGGATTCTTGCCGAAGGTGTTGACCAGGACGTTCAGACGGCCACGGTGGGCCATGCCGATGACGATTTCCTTGGTGCCGTAGGAGCCCGAACGCTGGATGATTTCGTCCAGCAGCGGGATCAGGCTCTCACCACCTTCCAGGCCGAAACGCTTGGTGCCCGGGTACTTGGTGCCCAGGTACTTTTCCAGACCTTCGGCAGCGACGACGCGCTCGAGCACGTGCGCCTGCACCTCGGCGGAAAACTGCGGACGACCGCGCACGCTTTCCAGGCGCTGGGCGAACCAGTTGCGCTGACCGGAATCGACGATGTGGGTGAACTCGGCACCGATGGTGCGACAATATGTCTGCTGCAGCGCATCGCGGATTTCGCGTAGCGTTGCCTCTTCTTTGCCGATGTACAGCTCGCCGGTGCGGAAAGTAGTGTCCAGATCCGCGTCGGTCAGGCCGTAGTGATTGATCGACAGGTCAGACGGCGCAGTGCGCACCCACAGACCCAAGGGGTCAAGCTGGGCGGCCTGATGGCCACGCATGCGGTAGGCCTGGATCAGGCGCAGTACTTCCACCTGCTTCTTTTCGTGCTCGCTGCTGACGGCCCCGGCGGAAACCGGCTGGGCGCGACGCGAATTCTTGGCGAGCAGGACGAAATGATCGCGAATGGTCGAATGCGATACGTCCGTTGCAGCGCTGCCGTCGGTCGGCAACTTCTGGAAGTAAGTGCGCCACTCTTCTGGCACAGCGTTGGGATCGTGCAGGTAGAGCTCATAGAGCTCTTCCACGTAGGCAGCGTTGCCACCGGATAGGTGGGCACTGTCCCACATGCGCTGCATCACGCTTTCTTGCATGCTTGGTCACCCTCGGTAAGGGGACACCACCGGCGTGAATACCGCATGGCTCCAATCAAAGTCATGTTGCTGCGACTCGGATGAAGCCACTTGGGTTCCCGCAGATAGTCCGGGTACCAGCCCGGATGCCCCTGCTGGTCGTCATATTTTTCGAGTATGAGCCGTGGCTTTGTGGGCTGCGGCTCTGGCTTTACTGCGAGCCGACCGGAGCCGGACCCGCAGGTGTTACAGGTATAGCAACTTGCGAATCAAGTACCGCTTTGCAGCAGCATGTTACGCACGTGGCCGATGGCCTTGGTCGGGTTCAGACCCTTCGGGCACACGTTCACGCAGTTCATGATGCCGCGGCAGCGGAACACGCTGAACGGATCGTCCAGCGAGGCCAGACGTTCGGCGGTCTTGGTGTCACGGCTGTCAGCCAGGAAGCGGTAGGCCTGCAGCAGCGCAGCGGGACCGAGGAACTTGTCCGGATTCCACCAGAACGAAGGGCAGCTGGTCGAGCAGCACGCACACAGAATGCACTCGTACAGACCGTCGAGCTTCTCGCGCTCTTCCGGCGACTGCAGACGCTCGATGGCCGGAGCCGGCGTATCGTTCTGCAGGAACGGCTGCACCTTCTCGTACTGCTTGTAGAAGATGCTCATGTCGACGACCAGGTCACGAATGACCGGCAGACCCGGCAACGGGCGAATCACCAGCTTGCCGCCCTTGAGGCCGGCAGCGGAGATCGGCGTGATACAGGCCAGGCCGTTCTTGCCGTTGATGTTCATGCCGTCGGAGCCACATACGCCTTCACGGCAGGAGCGACGGTAGGAGAAGCCTTCGTCCTGCTCCTTGATCAGCGCCAGCACGTCGAGGACCATGATGTCCTTGCCGCCGGTGTCGACCTGGAAGTCCTGCATGAACGGAGCGGCGTCCTTCTCCGGGTTGTAGCGATAAACACTGACTTGCAACATATCAGTCACCCTTAATAAGTCCGAACCTTGGGTTCAAATGCCGGAACGGTCTTCGGCGCGAAGTTCACGTCACGCTTGGCTACGCGCTTCTCGCCTGGGAAGTACAGGGAGTGGCACAGCCAGTTCTGATCGTCGCGCTCTTCGAAGTCTTCACGAGCGTGCGCACCACGGGACTCTTTACGAGCCTCGGCAGCCACAGCGGTCGCTTCGGCAACTTCGAGCAGGTTTTGCAGCTCCAGCGCTTCGATACGCGCAGTGTTGAACGCCTGGCTCTTGTCCGCGATTTTGACTTTCGCGATGCGCTCACGCAGGTCGGCCAGTTGTTGGATGCCCTTCTGCATGTATTCGCCGGTACGGAATACACCGAAGTAGTTCTGCATGCACTGTTGCAGCTCTTTACGCAGCGGAGCCACGTCTTCGCCAGTGCTGCGCTCGTTGACGCCAGCCAGACGCGACAGCGACTGCTCGATGTCGGTTTCGCTGGCACCACGGACTTCCACGCCTTCTTTCAGCGCTTTTTCCAGGTGCAGACCAGCGGCGCGGCCGAATACCACCAGATCGAGCAGCGAGTTGCCACCCAGACGGTTGGCACCGTGTACCGATACGCAGGCGACCTCACCGACAGCGAACAGACCTTCGATGATGGTGTCGTTGCCGTTGGCGTCCTGGGTGATGGCCTGACCATGAATGTTGGTGGCAACGCCGCCCATCATGTAGTGGCAGGTCGGGATGACCGGAACCGGCGCGACCACAGGGTCGACGTGGGCGAAGGTCTTCGACAGTTCGCAGATACCCGGCAGACGGCTGTGCAGTACTTCTTCACCGAGGTGATCGAGCTTCAGCAGTACGTGATCCTTGTTCGGGCCACAGCCGTTGCCGGCGATGACTTCCTTGACCATGGAGCGCGCAACCACGTCGCGGCCGGCCAGGTCTTTGGCGTTCGGCGCGTAACGCTCCATGAAGCGCTCGCCATGGGCGTTGATCAGGTAACCACCCTCGCCACGGCAGCCTTCGGTAACCAGTACACCGGCGCCGGCAATACCGGTCGGGTGGAACTGCCACATCTCGATGTCCTGCACCGGTACACCGGCACGCAGGGCCATGCCCACGCCGTCGCCGGTGTTGATCAGGGCGTTGGTGGTGGAGGCGTAGATACGGCCAGCACCGCCAGTGGCCAGAACCACGGCCTTGGAGCGGATGTAGACGGTTTCGCCGGTCTCGATGCAGATGGCGATGATGCCGACGATGGCGCCGTCCTGGTTCTTCACCAGGTCAACGGCGTACCACTCGTTGAGGAACGAGGTGCCGGCCTTCAGGTTGGCCTGATACAGGGTGTGCAGCAGCGCGTGACCGGTACGGTCGGCAGCAGCGCAGGTACGGGCAGCCTGGGTCGGATTGTCCGGACCTTTCGACTGACCGCCGAACGGACGCTGATAGATGCGGCCCTGCTCGGTACGGGAGAACGGCAGGCCCATGTGCTCGAGCTCGAACACGGCTTCCGGGCCGACGGAACACATGTACTCGATAGCGTCCTGGTCACCGATATAGTCGGAACCCTTGACGGTATCGTACATGTGCCAACGCCAATCATCGTTCGGGTCGGCCGAGGCGATGGCGCAGGTGATGCCACCCTGAGCGGAAACGGTGTGCGAACGAGTCGGGAACACCTTGGTGACCACGGCAGTCTTGTGACCACCCTGAGCCAGTTGCAGCGCAGCACGCATGCCGGCGCCGCCGCCACCTACGATGATGGCGTCATAGGAAAGAGTACGGATGCTAGCCATGAATCAGAAACCCCACAGAATCTGCACGCCCCAGACGAACATCGCGAACATGGCGATGCCACACACGGCCTGGAACAGGAAACGCACACCAGTCGCCCACTTGCCCAGCGCCATCGGCGTCAGGTAATCGGTGGAGATGGTCCACATGCCAACCCAGGCGTGCACGCTCAGTGCAACCAGGGCCAGCAGGCTGAAAATGCGCATTGCGGTATGCGAGAACAGACCGTGCCATTCGGCGTAGCCCATGCCCGGATTGCAGATCACATAGCCCAGCAGAAACAGCGTGTAAGCCGCGAGAACGACCGCAGAAACGCGTTGCGCCATCCAGTCATAGAGGCCCGAACGCGAGAAATTCGTGACATTAGTTACCATATCCACACCCCCAGCAGCACGATCACGACCGCCGCAACGGCGATGACGATTTTCGAGCCCAGCTTGCCGCCTTCCAGCGTCTCGCCGATGCCCATGTCCATGATCAAGTGGCGCACGCCGGCCACCAGGTGATACAGCAGAGCGGACAGAAGACCCCAGATCACGAACTTGGCCAGCGGACTGGCCAGGCATTCTTTCACCTGGGCGAAGCCCTCTTCGGAGGTCAGCGACTTGTCGAGGCCGAACAGCAGGATGGCGATACCGACAAAGAGGATGACACCGGAGATACGGTGGAGAATGGAGGTATAAGCGGTGACTGGGAGCTTGATAGTCCTAAGGTCTAGGTTTACAGGTCGTTGGCTATTCACGGCTTTTTATCACACTGAGAGCCCCTAACTATCAGGGCAAAGTTGTTGGGAAGTGCACTGGTCAGGTACCCATCACCCAAGGAGTGACGACCGCCATGATATGGCCGCAAAGCCCCTGGCGGTCGGGCGCAGAGTATAGACAGTTAGCAGACTAATGACAATGCAATGCCCTACCCCAAAAAGCGCATTGCAGCCTTTATTCAAATGGCGTAAATAGCGGCCTTTTTTCGTTGATAATCCCGCGCAAACCCTTCTACTGCCTGGGTTCTCGCAAATTGACTTTCGGATTTATCCCACTATAGTGGTGCGGGCCCTGCGTGGGGGGCCGTCTGATGATTTCAAGCATAACTAGGAGGCCACATATGGCTGACAAAAAAGCGCAGTTGATCATCGAGGGCAATGCCCCCGTCGAACTGCCCGTTCTGACCGGCACTGTTGGTCCCGATGTAATCGATGTGCGGAATCTGACCTCCACGGGTCGGTTCACATTTGATCCTGGTTTCATGTCGACCGCCTCTTGCGAGTCGAAGATCACCTACATCGACGGCGACAAGGGTGTTCTGCTGCATCGCGGCTACCCCATCGAGCAGCTCGCCGAGCAATCCGACTACCTGGAAACCTGCTACCTGCTGCTTAACGGCGAACTGCCGAGCAAGGAAGAGAAGGCCAAGTTCGTCAGCACCATCAAGAACCACACCATGGTTCACGAACAACTGAAGACCTTCTTCAACGGTTTCCGCCGCGATGCCCATCCGATGGCCATCATGTGCGGCGTGGTTGGCGCCCTCTCCGCCTTCTATCACGACTCGCTGGACATCAAGAACCCGCAGCACCGCGAAGTATCGGCCATGCGCCTGGTGGCCAAGATGCCGACCATCGCCGCCATGACTTACAAGTACTCCATGGGCCAACCCATGATGTACCCGCGCAATGACCTGAATTACGCGGAAAACTTCCTGCATATGATGTTCAACACCCCGTGCGAGATCAAACCGATCAGCCCGGTGCTGGCCAAGGCGATGGACAAGATCTTCATCCTCCACGCCGACCATGAGCAAAACGCCTCCACTTCTACCGTACGCCTGGCAGGCTCTTCGGGTGCCAACCCGTTCGCCTGTATCGCCGCCGGCATCGCCGCGCTGTGGGGCCCGGCACACGGCGGCGCCAATGAAGCCGTACTGACCATGCTCGACGAGATCGGCAGCGTGGACAATATCGACAAGTTCGTGGCCAAGGCCAAGGACAAGGATGATCCGTTCAAGCTGATGGGCTTCGGCCACCGCGTCTACAAAAACTTCGACCCGCGCGCCAAGGTCATGAAGCAGACCTGCGACGAAGTACTGGCCGAACTGGGCATCAACGACCCGCAGCTGGAACTGGCCATGAAGCTGGAAGAGATTGCGCGCAACGATCCTTACTTCAAGGAGCGCAACCTCTACCCGAACGTGGATTTCTACTCGGGCATCATCCTCAAGGCCATTGGTATTCCGACCTCGATGTTCACCGTGATCTTCGCCCTGGCGCGGACCGTCGGCTGGATCTCGCACTGGAAGGAAATGCTCTCCGGCCCGTACAAGATCGGCCGCCCGCGCCAGCTGTACACCGGCTACGAGCAGCGCGACCTGCCCGCCGACCGCGACTGATAGCGCCGCGAAACCAAGAAGGCTGCCAATCTGGCAGCCTTTTTTATTGCCGAACGACTTGCCTCAACGCCCTTCCACTTTCGCCCGCAAGCCTTGCAGCGTCTGCAACGGCGCATCGACGACGAAACTGTTGGCCAACCACGACGGCACGCTGCCGCCCGGCTCGGTATGCGCCTCGTACGTTACTTCAACCTTGCCGCCGTCCAGCGGCTTCAGGTGCCACTGGCCATCGACGCGCTGCACGCGGACGAAATCCTTCTCCTCCGGCAAGCGCTCTGGCACCGCCTTGAGCAGACGGGTAACGCTGCCATCGGCTTCGGTTCGCGTCGTCACCTGAATCACCGAATCTCGCGCCTTCACCGGCCAGGGCGTCTCGAAGCGAGCGTACAACTCGCTGACATCGCCCCTGGTCTCGAGCAAGCGCTGCTGCTGGCAACTGAAGATCCAGGCGCAGGAGCCCTCGACATCTTCCTGCGCGGCCTGCACCGCGGCCAGATCGCCATCGATCGTCACGACACCGCGATAGGCCTTGTATTTCGACCCCGGCACATCGGCCAGATACACGCTCACGCCATCCTCTTCACGCTCTAGCTGCCACTGCCTTTCGGCAGCCTGGGCGGTGATTGCAGTCAGCATCATGAGCAAAACGGAAAAACGCATCATCGTCAGGCAACTCCCGTCAGGACTGTTTGCGTTTCGACCGGCGCAGAACGCAGCCGGTTCAGATCCTCAGGCCGTCGCCTGCTCCAGCCAGCCCAGCATACGAATGGCGCTGTCGCGATCGTCGGCGCACAGGTCCACGTCTGCCTTGAAGCCACCACACACGGCGGGGCGTTCCGGGCGACCGAAAATGGCGCAGAGAAACTCGGCAGTGAGATGAATGCAGCGCACGCCGGCCGGCTTGCCGTTCGGCATGCCTGGAATCGGCGAGCTAATGGAAGGCGCGATGCAGCAGGCACCGCAACCGGCACGACACTCCATGAAACGACCTCGACAACAAACGAACGGCGGCGATGCTAATGAGGCGCGCGCCGTCCGTCGAGGCCTTTCGTGATCAGCGGTTACGCTGCAAACGGGCCAGGAGGCTGGAGGTGTCCCAACGCCCGCCGCCCATGCCCTGAACGTCGGCGTAGAACTGATCGACCAGCGCCGTCACCGGCAGCTGCGCACCGTTGCGACGCGATTCCTCGAGCAGGATCGACAGATCCTTGCGCATCCAGTCGACCGCGAAGCCGAAATCGAACTCGCCGGCAAGCATGGTCTTGTAGCGATTCTCCATCTGCCACGACTGCGCAGCACCCTTGCTGATCACATCGACGACCGCATGACCATCCAGCCCGGCGCACTGGGCGAAATTCAGCGCCTCGGCCAGCCCCTGCACCAGGCCGGCGATGCAGATCTGGTTGACCATCTTGCTCAGCTGGCCGCTGCCGGCCGGCCCCATCAGACGCATCATGCGCGCGTAGCACTGGATTACCGGCTCGGCGACCGCATAGGCTTCGGCTTCACCACCGACCATCACGGTCAGCACGCCATTGACCGCACCGGCCTGGCCACCGGACACCGGCGCATCGAGAAAACCAAGGCCACGCTCGGCCGCAACGGCAGCCAGTTCACGCGCCACATCGGCCGAAGCGGTGGTGTGGTCGACCAGGATGGCACCCGGCGCCATGCCGGCGAAGGCGCCCTGCTCGCCGAGAATCACGCTGCGCAGGTCATCGTCGTTACCTACGCAGCACATCACCAATTCGGCGCCCGCCGCCGCCTCGCGTGGGGTTGGCGCGCTGCTGCCGGCATACTCCCCCATCCACTGCTCGGCCTTACCCGGTGAACGGTTGTAGACCGTCACCTGATGACCCTTGCGGGCGAGATGCCCGGCCATCGGATACCCCATAACGCCCAAGCCGATAAATGCGACCTTTGCCATAACAACCTCCTGCGGACATAGGTCGCAGAGCCTAACACGACGTTTGCCCCGGCCGGAAAGGCCTTCCATACTGCCTGCCAATCGGCCCCGAGCAAGGCCTTGCGAACGATTAGGAGCACCAATGGGACATTGGTTGGTCATCGACCTGGAAGCCACCACCGACGAAGGCGGCTGGCCGATGGAAGAAATGGAAATCATCGAGATCGGTGCCAGCCTGGTTGGCGCTGACGGCCATGAGCGCGATCACTTCCAGCGCATCGTCAAACCGCAGCGGCGCCCGTGCCTGACCGATTTCTGCCGCGAGCTCACCCACATCACCCAGGCCGACGTCGACGGCGCCGCATCAATGCCGCAGGTCTGGAGCCAGTTCGAGCGCTGGCTGTCGCAGCATGCGCCGCGCCTGGTCGGCTGGAGCAGTTGGGGCGACTATGATCGCCGCCAGCTGGAGCAGGAATGGCGTCAGCATAGGCTCGATAGCCTGCTGGCTGACGTACCCCACCTGAATCTGAAGCAGGCGTTCGCCAAGGCGCGCCAGCTGCAACGCCCGGTCGGCCTGCACAGTGCCTTGCAGTTGGCCGGCATGCAGTTCCAGGGGCAACAGCACCGTGCGCTCGAAGACGCACGCAATACCGCGCGCCTGCTGCCACTGGTACTTCCTCTCAAAGACAGATGACGAAGAAAAGCCGCTTGGGCATACTGGCGACCCTTTTATCGCCTGCCATCCGTAGCGACCGCCCCTCGGGCCGTCGCCGCGCGACGCGAAACATGGCTCTCGGCGACTTTTCCAACCCATCCAAGGAATCGCAGATGTTCAAGGTCAACGAGTACTTCGACGGCACCGTCAAATCCATCGGCTTCGCCATGGCCGAAGGCCCCGCCACCATCGGTGTGATGGCCCCGGGTGAATATGAGTTCGGCACCAGCCAACTGGAAGTCATGCATGTCGTCGCCGGTGCACTGACCGTCAAACTGCCGGGCAGCGACAGCTGGAACACCTTCGAAGCCGGCAGCAAGTTCACCGTCGAGGCCAACAGCAAGTTCCAGCTCAAGGTGGCCGTCGACACCGCGTACCTGTGCGAATACCGCTGACGGACCAGCGCCCGTTAAAACTCCGACCCTAGCAGCCAGTGCCAGGCCATCAGGAAAGAAGCCGCGACTGTTTTGCCCGATTGCGGCTGTTCTTGACCCAAGGTAGCGAAAGCTGCCCATTTCGCGGACAAGTCCGCTCCTACAGAAGCGCTGCTCGTGGGAGCGGACTTGTCCGCGAAGTTTTACCCGTCGCATCCCTTGCAGCAGTCATGCTTCCACACAAGCCGTTACTGACCGGTATCCGCCCCTAGCAGGGCACTTAACGCGGCCAGGGCAGAAAAAAGCCGTCCTCACGGAAAACGGACAGCCCGGCCACCTAACAGCCCCTGCGATTTCATCAGGACACCTTCATGCCACGCTCCGCCCTTCTTGTCCCCATCGCTTTGCTGGTGGTGGCCATGGTCTCTATCCAGAGCGGCGCCTCGCTGGCCAAGAACCTGTTCCCGCTGGTCGGCGCCGAGGGCACCACAGCCCTGCGCCTGGTGCTCGGCGCGATCATTCTGTCGCTGGTGATGCAGCCCTGGCGTGCCCGGCTCGACCTGCGCAAATGCCACGCTCTGCTGGCCTACGGCCTGGCGCTCGGCGGCATGAACCTGATGTTCTACATGGCGCTGCAGAGCATCCCGCTGGGCATCGCCGTAGCGCTGGAATTTACCGGTCCGCTGGCCCTGGCGCTGTTTTCCTCGCGCCGCCTGCTGGATTTCGTCTGGGTGATTCTGGCCATCGCCGGCCTGTGGATGCTGCTGCCGACAGGCGCCACGCAAAGCGCCATCGATCCGCTCGGTGCGGCTTTGGCGCTCGGCGCCGGCATCTGCTGGGCGCTGTACATCGTCTTCGGGCAGAAGGCCGGCGCCCAGCATGGTCGCCACACCGTCGCCCTGGGCACCTGGGTCGCCGCGCTGCTGGTCTTGCCCATCGGCGTCTGGCACGCGGGCAGCGATCTGCTCAGCCTCGACCTACTGCCCATCGCCCTTGGCGTCGCGGTGCTGTCGTCCGCACTGCCCTACAGTCTGGAGATGGTCGCCCTGACACGCCTGCCAGCGCGCACCTTCAGCGTACTGATGAGCCTGGAACCGGCAGTCGCCGCGATGTGCGGCCTGGCCTTTCTTGGCGAGAAGCTGCTCTGGGGCCAGTGGCTGGCCGTGGGCGCCATTATCGTCGCCTCGGCCGGGGCCGCCGCCACTATCAGGCCCAAGAGCTAGTTGCCGAACTGCAACTCGGCCAAGCGCGCATACAAAGGGCTGCTTTCGATCAGCTCGGCATGACTGCCAATAGCAGCGACACGCCCCTGTTCGACCACGGCGATGCGGTCTGCCTGCTTCACCGTGGCCAGGCGATGGGCGATCACCAGCGTGGTGCGCCCGGCCATCAGCGATGGCAGCGCCTGCTGGATCAGGTGTTCACTCTCTGCATCCAGTGCGCTGGTGGCCTCGTCGAGCAGCAGGATCGGCGCGTCGGCCAGCAATGCCCGGGCAATCGCCAGACGCTGGCGCTGCCCGCCGGAAAGTCCCAGACCAGCTTCACCCAGATGGGTCTGGTAGCCCTGCGGCAGACGCTGGATAAACTCATGTGCGTGCGCTGCCCGCGCGGCGGCTTCCACCTCGGCCTGGCAGGCATCGAGGCGGCCATAGCGAATGTTGTCCTCGACCGAGCCGAAGAACAGCGCCGGGTTCTGCGAAACCAGGGCGAAGCAGGCACGCAGCTCACGCGGCTCCAGTTGGTCGATCGGCACGCCATCGATCAGGATGCGCCCGGCCTGCGGGTCGAAGAAGCGCAGCAGCAGATCGAACAGCGTCGACTTGCCAGCCCCGGACGGCCCCACCAGCGCCAGCGTTTCTCCGGCCGCCACCTGCAGGTCGATACCATCGATGGCGTAACTGTCCGAACGCGACGGATAGGCGAAACGCACGCCCTGCAACTCGATACGGCCCTGTACCGGCTGCGGCTGATGTTGCGGCTGCTGCGGCGCGACGATGGCGTTGCTGGAGCGCAGCAGCTCGCCGATACGCTCGGCGGCACCTGCCGCACGCTGCAACTCGCCGATCACCTCGCTCAGGGTGCCGAAGGACGAGCCGACGATCAGGCTGTAGAACACGAAAGCCGCCAGCTCACCGCCGGAAATGCGCCCGGCGATCACATCCATGCCACCGACCCAGAGCATCACCCCCACGGCACCGAGCACCAGCACGATGACCACGGTGATCAGCCAGGAACGCTGGGCAATGCGTTTACGCGCCACATCGAAAGCGGCCTCGGCGGACTCGCCAAAGCGCCGCTTGTCCTCGTTCTGGTGGTTGTAGGCCTGCACCGTCTTGATCTGCCCCAGCACCTCGCCGACATAGCTGCCGACATCGGCCACACGATCCTGACTCTGCCGTGACAGCGCGCGCACGCGGCGGCCGAACAGCAGGATCGGCGCCACCACCAGCGGCAAGGCCAGCAGGACGATACCGCTGAGTTTCGGATTGGTGATCACCAGCAGCACGCTGCCGCCAATCAGCATGATCAGGTTACGCAGCGCCATCGACAGCGACGAGCCGATCACCGACTGTAACAGCGTGGTATCAGCCGTCAGTCGCGACTGGATCTCCGAACTGCGATTGCGCTCGTAGAAGCCGGGATGCAGCTCGATCAGGTGATCGAACACTCGCCGGCGGATGTCGGCCACCACCCGCTCGCCGATCCACGACACCAGGTAGAAACGCGTGTAGGTGCCGAAGGCAAGTGCCAGCACCAGCACGAAGAACAGCAGCAGGGACTGACGCAACGCAGCCGGCGATTGCGTAGCCAGCCCCTGATCCACCAGCAGCTTGATACCCTGCCCCATGGACAGCGTGATCGCCGCCGTGAACAGCAATGCCAGCAGCGCACCCAGCACCCGGCCGCGATAAGGCACGATGAAACGCCAGGCCAGGCGCATCGCGCCGCGCTGACGAGAAGACAGCAACGAGATCATACGGGCCTCAGAAGTCGGTAGCCGTGGGCGCCTCGGCCAGCCAGGCCACGGCGCACAGCGCCAACGCAGCCAGGTTGGTAGAAAGCGGATTGAACGCCTGGATCAACAGATGGGGGCTGAGCAGCGCCACATCAAGCAGCAGCACTAGTAATGCTGCGCCGGCAACCAGCAGAGGCCAGCGCCGCCGACGTAGGATCAGTAGCAGGATGCCCAGCAGGATCTCGGCGACACCGCCGACAGCCGCGATCAACTGCGGCGCGAACAGAGGATGGTCCGGCAGGCCGTGGGCAGCGATCATCGCCACCTCGTCGATCAGGGCCATGGTGTCGAAACGATCGGTCGGCAGCCCGTACCAGGCCAGCAACGCCTGCCCCTGGGCGGACTGCACGGAGGCCAGGCGAAACTGCCTGGTGCGGTCATGGCGGATAAGAAACTTCGCCCAGCCGTTGCACAGTTTGCACACGCCGTCGAACAGCACGACGCGCTCGCCAGCGGCGAGACAAGGCGCCCGTTCAGTCATTGGCCGGCACTCACCTGCTGGTCGACTGGCCGATAGTGTCCCGTGATGCGGTAGGCGAACAGAATGTCCTCCTCCTGCGTGCCGCGGCCGATGTTGTGCAGGATCAGCGGTGCTGCACCGGGCGCCTGGCGATCGCTGACGATGCCGATATGAGTCAGGCCGCGCCCCAGATCCCAGGTGACGATATCGCCAGCCCGGTAAGCCGCAGCGTCCTGACTGACCGGCAGCGACCAGCCCTGGCGCTTGAACCAGGTCATCAAATTGGGCACGCGGCGGTGGTCGATATTGCTGTCCGGCCGGCTCAGCCCCCAGTTTTTCGGGTAGACGGCAAAGTTGCCACGCATATCGCGATGCACCGCCTCCTGCAGATCCAGCCCCTGCTGACGCAGCGCGCGGATCACCACGTCGGTGCATACGCCGGTAGCCATAGGCACGTCGCCACCGGGATAACTTAACTGGCGGTAGGCCGGGTCATAGCTCAGGGTCACGCCGACCTGCTTGCGTGCATCCAGCACCAGCCTGTCAGCCTCGATGGCCTGTGCGGCAAGCGCCAGCGACCACCCCAGCAGTAGAACCAGCATGCGCATTTCGATCTCCTATCGACTCAGGGGGTAGAGCAACTCTTCCTTGTAACCCGCCCAGACCCGCACGGCATCGGGGAAGGCATCATCCAGCGTCACGTCGCCACTATCGACCAGCAGCGGCCGGCCCTCAAGCGTTGCCAGCTTGCGCTTGGTGGCGACCACGCGCAGGCGCTCCAGGCCGACGGCGCGCAGCACACGCGGGCTGATCTGCTGATTGCCGCGGCCGATGATATGCCCCTGACCGCCGATTGCGGTCACCAGCAGGTAAGTCGGATGCCCCTCGACCAAGGCGAACAATTGGGCTTCGTTGACGTCGCGGGCAATCACCTGGCCGCCCTCGATCACATCGACACCGAGCAGGGTAGTTTCGAGCCCGAGATTCTGCGCCAGGCCGTGCAGGGTCGAGCCGGGGCCGAACACGTAGCGAGCATCCGGCTCCCACTCGCTCTCCAGCCAGGCAGCCAGATCGGCCAGCACCAGTTCCTCGGATTCCATCCCGCCCTGCTTGACCGCCTGCACATAACCGCCCTCTTGCGGCACGCACAGCTCACCATACCAGCGCGCGGTGACACGCCCTTCGCGCAGCGCGGCCTCGTCGATATCCCGCACTTCACCGCTGGCCAGGCGCACCAGGCCACCTTCGACCAGTCGCGCGGTCAACTCGCCCGCCGCACGTGGGCTGATGGCGTAAACGCCGGACTGGATCTTCACCCCGGCCGGAATGCCCAGCACCGGCTGCGACGCGTTCACCACCGCACAGACGTCGCGCGCGGTACCGTCGCCACCGGCGAACAGAATCAAGGCCACACCGGCATCCTGCAGTTGCCGCACCGCACGCTGAGTATCTTCGGCGCTTGTCGCGCCCTCGCCCAACTCACCCAGCAAACGATGCGCGAAGCCCATCTGCGCCAATAGATCGCCACCCATCGCCCCCGGGTAGCTGACGAACTCGACGCGCTCGCCAAGCGGTAGCAATTGTTCAAGCGCGGTGCGCGTACGTTGCGCGGCCTTTGCCTCGACACCCAGAGCCAGCGCTTGCTCGGCCATGCCGTCGCTGCCCTTGAAGGCGGCCGGGCCGCCCAGCCCGGCCACGGGGTTGATGATCAGACCAACATGAAAACGCGCCATGTATTCCTCGTTCCAGGCAAGCTAGCACGCAGCCTGCACTAAGACTTTCGCCAAATGTTTTGTGACGGAGTTCCGCCGTTGCAGTTGTCACCGCGCCTTCATGTGATCGATCTAGACTGGCGCGCATTACTGATGAGGAGACAGGCCATGAGCTTGCAGAACAATGCCCAATACCACCCCGCCACCACCCAGCAACGGCAGCAACCGGTGGGCGGTTTTATCATCGATGGTCAGGGCCGCGAAGTGCCAATCACCGAAGACATGATTCAGCAGGCTTGCAATGCCCTCGAAGAGAGCCGCCAGGGCTCGCCTCTACAGGGTTGAGCGGCGTGCGCCAGGCACGCAAGGTGCCTGGCATGCCATATCAATCGCGCGGTAGCAGCTTCAGCGACAGCGAATTGATGCAGTAACGCAGCCCGGTCGGGCGCGGGCCATCCGGAAACACGTGCCCCAGATGAGCATCGCACTTGGCGCATTTGACCTCGATGCGGTGCATGCCATGGCTGTAATCGTCGAGGCTGGCGATCACCTCGTCGTTGATCGGCTGGAAATAGCTCGGCCAGCCACTGCCGGAATCGTACTTGGCGTCCGAATCGAACAGGGCTTCGCCGCAGCAGGAGCAGTGGTAGATACCTGGGGTCTTTTCGTCATGGTAAGCGCCAGTGAACGGTCGCTCCGTGCCGCCCAGGCGACACACATGGAACTGCTCGTCCGTCAGTTCCTCACGCCAGCTGTCCAACGACTTGTCGACTTTATCCACGAACGGATACCTCCTCGGTAATAGGCAACACGGGGCTTCGCATATGACGTCAGCATCACATCAGGCGCTCGCCCCGCAAACTGCGACTGCTGGTTTTCCGGGCCGCGACACGAATGTGCGCAACGTGGCAGGCCAGAAAAAAGCAGGCCTGGCACCTTTGCCGCGCCCAGGTCGCCACGTATGATTCGACCCCAGTCTGTCACCCACGTTAAGGGCTGCCAAGATTCCCCGCCGGGAGAATTTTGCAGCGTGCTTCAGTGGGTTCTCCTTAGCTCGGGATTTCTTACATGCAGGTCAGCAAATCGAACAAGCTCGCCAACGTCTGCTACGACATTCGCGGGCCGGTGCTCAAGCACGCCAAGCGTCTGGAGGAGGAAGGCCAGCGCATCCTCAAGCTGAACATCGGCAACCCGGCACCGTTCGGTTTCGAAGCGCCGGAAGAAATTCTCCAGGACGTCATCCGCAACCTGCCTACCGCCCAGGGCTACAGCGACTCCAAGGGGCTGTTCAGCGCGCGCAAGGCGGTGATGCAGTACTACCAGCAGAAGCAGGTCGAAGGCGTCACCATCGAGGACATCTACCTCGGCAACGGGGTGTCCGAACTGATCGTCATGGCCATGCAGGCGCTGCTCAACAACGGTGACGAGGTGCTCATCCCGGCGCCCGACTATCCGCTGTGGACTGCCGCCGTGGCGCTGTCCGGCGGCAAGCCGGTGCACTACCTGTGCGACGAGCAGGCCGGCTGGTTCCCCGACATCGCCGACATGCGCGCCAAGATCACGCCGAACACCAAGGCACTGGTGCTGATCAACCCGAACAACCCCACCGGGGCGGTGTATTCCAAGGAAGTGCTGCAGGATATCGTCGAGCTGGCCCGCCAGCACAACCTGGTGATCTTCTCCGACGAGATCTACGACAAAATCCTCTACGACGAAGCCGTGCACATCAGCACCGCCTCGCTGGCGCCGGACGTGCTCTGCCTGACCTTCAACGGTCTGTCCAAGAGCTACCGCGTGGCCGGCTTTCGTTCCGGCTGGGTGGCGATTTCCGGGCCCAAACACAAGGCGCAGAGCTACATCGAAGGCCTGGATATCCTCGCCAACATGCGTCTGTGCGCCAACGTGCCGAGCCAGCATGCGATCCAGACCGCGCTCGGCGGCTACCAGAGCATCAACGACCTGGTGCTGCCCAACGGCCGCCTGCTGGAGCAGCGCAACCGCGCCTGGGAATTGCTCAACGACATCCCTGGCGTTAGCTGCGTGAAACCCATGGGGGCGCTGTACGCTTTTCCGAAGATCGACCCGAAGGTTTGCCCGATCCATAACGACGAGAAGTTCGTCCTCGACCTGCTGCTTTCCGAGAAGCTGCTGATCGTCCAGGGCACCGCCTTCAACTGGCCGTGGCCGGACCACTTCCGCGTGGTCACCCTGCCCCGCGTCGACGACCTGGAGCAGGCCATCGGCCGTATCGGCAATTTCCTCAAGACCTACCGTCAGTAAGGACTGCAGCATGGCCCAGGGTAGACGCTACCTGCTTACCGGTGCCAGCTCCGGTATCGGCGAGGCCTTGGCTCGCCAGCTCGCGAGTCTGGGCTACGATCTGGCGCTCGCGGCTCGTCGGGAAGATAGCCTGCAACGACTGGCCGCCGAACTGCGCCAGGCGTACGGCCGGACCATCGTCGTGCTGCCGCTGGACGTCACCGACTATGCCGCCTGCCATCAGATCGTGGCCCTGGCCCGCGAAGGCCTTGGCGGGCTGGACGGGCTGATCGCCAACGCAGGCATAGGTCTCGCCGGCAAGGCCGGCAGTGGCCATTTCGAACGCTACCGGCAAACCCTGGAAACCAACCTGATCGGCGCGATCGCTTGCCTCGATGCTGCCACCGCCCTGTTTCTTCAACAGGGCCACGGCCATCTGGTGGCCATTGCCTCAGTCGCCGGCAAGCGCGGCCTCCCCGCCTCCGCCGGCTACTCGGCGAGCAAGGCCGGGCTGATCAGCCATATGCAGTCGCTGGAACTGGAGTTGTATCGCAGCGCCATCGCCACCACCACCATCCTGCCAGGCTATATCGATACGCCGATCAACCAGAATGGGGGACCGCGCCCCTTCCTAATCGGTGTCGAGCAAGGCGCCCGATTGATCGCCCGACACATCGAGAAACGCAGCCGCAGCGCCTACGTACCCGGTTGGCCGTGGGCGTTGATCGGGCGTTTGTTATCCTGCCTGCCCACCTCGCTGCTGGCACGAGCCCTGTAATCATGGACCTGCAGATCGACGACTTCTACAAGGACGCCGCCAGCGGCCTGCTGATGCTCTATCAGGCCTTCCCGCGCAAGATGGCGCTATATGTGGAAGACCTGATCGGCCGTGAGGAACCGGATGAATTCGGCCTGCCCAGCAAGCGTCACCAGGCCTGCCTGGGCGCGTTGCTGTGGCTGGCCGAGGAAGGTTATTTGCGCTTCGAATCGACCATCGCCTACGACGCTCTCGATCAGGCGGTGCTCAGCGAGAAAGGCTTTCTGCGCCTGTCGCGCGCCATTCCTCACGCCCTCGGTGATGGGGAAGCGCTACCGGCGAGCGTGCGCCGCGTGCATGCCACGCTGGCCTTCCAATTGCGCGAGGCGCTCGCTCAGCAGCACGGGGAACGCACCGCTCGGCTTACCCGTCTATTGTTTGGCGCCCAGCCCGCCGGCACAGGCGACATAGTTTGAAATAGTCGCCAGTTGAAAGCCCCTGGGGGGCGCCCTTATATAGCCGGCATTAGTAAAAGTCTTTCCCCGTGAGGAGTCCGTTCACACCATGATGCGCATTATGTTGTTCCTGGCCACCAACCTGGCAGTGCTGGTTATCGCCAGCATCACCCTCAAGTTGCTGGGGGTTGATCGCTTCACCGGCCAGAACCATGGCAGCCTGCTGATCTTCTGCGCCGTGTTCGGTTTCGCCGGCTCGCTGGTGTCGCTGTTCATCTCCAAGTGGATGGCGAAGATGAGCACCGGCACTCAGATCATCACCCAGCCGCGCACTCGCCACGAACAGTGGCTACTGCAGACCGTCGAAGAGCTGTCGCGCGATGCCGGCATCAAGATGCCGGAAGTCGGCATCTTCCCCGCCTACGAGTCCAACGCCTTCGCCACCGGCTGGAACAAGAACGATGCACTGGTCGCCGTCAGCCAGGGCCTGCTGGAGCGTTTCTCCCCCGACGAAGTGCGCGCGGTGCTGGCCCACGAGATCGGCCACGTAGCCAACGGCGACATGGTCACCCTGGCGCTGATTCAGGGCGTAGTGAACACCTTCGTGATGTTCTTCGCGCGCATTTTCGGCAACTTCGTCGACAAGGCGATCTTCAAGAATGAAGACGGCCACGGCATCGGCTACTTCATCGCGACCATCTTCGCCGAATTGGTACTGGGCATTCTGGCCAGCATCATCGTCATGTGGTTCTCGCGCAAACGCGAGTTCAAGGCCGACGAGGCCGGTGCCCGTCTGGCTGGCACCAGCTCGATGATCGCCGCCCTGCAGCGCCTGCGTGCCGAACAGGGCGTACCGGTGCAAATGCCCGACAGCCTGACCGCGTTCGGTATCAACGGCGGCCTTAAGAACGGCCTGGCCGGCCTGCTGATGACCCACCCGCCGCTGGAAGATCGTATCGAGGCGCTGCGTCGCCGGGGCTGATCGATAGCAAACGAAAAAAGGCGACCTTCGGGTCGCCTTTTCTTTCTTAGCGCCGTCGCTAGCGGCGCGTCAGATGGAAAACTCGCTCATCCACTGCGGCAAGGCCACCGTCGGTGAAGCGCGGATTGCCCGCCAGCACGTCCTTTTCCTCGACCATACGTAGCGCCCAGCCGGCCGCGAAATGCTGCGTCACTTCGGCGTCCTCGACCGAAAATGGCGGGCCGTCCATGCGCTGCTGGTCATACACCAGAGTCACCAGCAGCCCCTGGCAGGCAGCGGGCAGTATCGCCTGCAGATGGGCGACGTAGCGCTCACGCATGTCCGGCGGCAGAGCGATCAGTGCCGCGCGATCGTAGAAGGCCTGGCAGTCGGCGACCTCGTCCCGGCTCAGGGCGAAAAAGTCGCCGCAGAGAATCTGCAACTCGCCCGCCTGATAAACCTTGAATGCACCGCGCTGCGATACCTGCGGCTGCACCTCGCGCTCGGCGAAGAAATCCTCTACCGCCCGCTCGGCTAGCTCGACGCCAATCACCCTGTGGCCCTGCTCCGCGAGCCAGGCCAGGTCCAGGCTCTTGCCACACAGCGGCACCAGTACTGCCGCATCGCTGGCCAAGCCAAGCGTGGACCAGTGGCGACGCAGATAGCCGTTGACCTTCTCTTGATGGAAACCGATTTGGCTACGCGCCCATCGATCCTGCCAGAACGCTTCGTGCATGGATCAAACCTCCATTGATTCGATAGGAATGCTCAACTATTTATGCTGGAAGTCGATAGATCCAGCAACGAACATGGCAACATCCTAATTCAGGAGCTGATCGCCATGTTGCCCTCGCTGTTCATTTCCCACGGCTCGCCCATGCTGACATTGGAGCCGGGCGCCAGTGGCCCGGCCCTGGCCAAACTGGCCGCTGAGCTGCCGAGGCCCAAGACCGTTCTAGTGGTGTCGGCGCACTGGGAAAGCCAGCACCTGCTGCTGACCGCTGGCGAGCAACCGCAAACCTGGCACGACTTCGGTGGCTTTCCGGCCCGTCTCTACGCGTTGCAGTACCCCGCGCCCGGAGCGCCGCAGCTGGCCGGCGATATCGCCCGGCAATTGAACGAGGCCGGGCTGCCGGCCGAGCTCGATACGCAGCGCCCGTTCGACCATGGCGCCTGGGTGCCGCTGTCGCTGATGTATCCGCACGCCCACATTCCCGTGCTGCAGTTGTCGCTGCCCAGCCACGCGGGCCCTGAAATGCAGACCCGTATCGGGCGGGCGCTGGCCAGTCTGCGTGAGCAAGGCATCCTGCTGATCGGCTCCGGCAGCATCACTCACAACCTGGGCGAACTGAACTGGCGCGCCGGCCCAGACGTCATCACGCCTTGGGCCAAGGAGTTTCGCGACTGGGTGGTGGAAAAGCTTGAAGCGAACGATGAACAGGCCTTGCACCAGTATCGTCGCCTGGCACCGAATGCCGTACGCAATCACCCCAGTGAAGAGCACCTGCTGCCGCTGTTTTTCGCCCGCGGTGCTGGCGGCACCTTTTCCGTGGCGCACAGTGGTTTCACCTATGGTGCGCTGGGTATGGATATCTATCGCTTCGACTAGCCGCTGCTTTTCACGCTGTCCCAGGCGATCTGCGCCAGCAGCTCGCGGCAGTCTGCCAGCTCGCTCAGGGTGCGGCCAGCTAGCCAATTGCGCGCCAGATCCTGGGTAGGCCCAATCACCACCGAGGCGAAACAGTCATCCGGTAGCGCCTTGAACAGCCCCTGCAGACGGTACTCGGCGAGCGCCGAGAGAATCTGCGCAAAATGTTGGCGATTGGCTTCGCGCAGGGCATCACCCATCTCCCCGGCTTCGACCCGGCTGCGACTGTGCAGGATAAAGCGCGCCCAATCCGGATTGGCCACCACCCAGTCGATATAGCTGGTCACCAGCAGCTTGACGCAGGCTTCGGCGCTGGCTGCGTCGGCGAAACCGCGCTGCAGCAGCTCGGCGTATTGCGCAGTGCCGGCCAGATAGAGTGCGGCGATGATCCGCTCCTTGTTGCCGAAGTGGTGATACAGGCTACCGATGCTCGCGCCAGAACGGTCACGAATCATCTCGATGGTGGTGACGTCGACGCCATGCTCGGTGAAACAGGCCAGTGCAGCCTGCAGGATCTCGTCTTTGCGTGATGGACGGGCCATGCAGCTCCTCATGACTAGAATATTTTTCTAGAATAAATTTCTAATGCTCGTATACTGCCTCGGCGCGCGCTCATCTTCAATCGCCAATACGCAGGAGAGAGTCATGAGTCAGATGTTGCAGATGTTTCAGCAGGCCGGCGCTGCCCAGTTCAGCGCGATGATCGGTCAAGTCGCCCCCTATTTCGCCAGCATCGCACCGCAGATGGTCGAACTGCGCCCAGGCTATGCCGAGGTGCATTTCGCCAAGCGCCGTGATGTGCTGAATCATATCGGCACGGTACATGCCATCGCCCTGTGCAATGCCGCCGAGCTCGCCGCCGGCAGCATGACCGACGCCTCCATTCCTGCTGGGTGCCGCTGGATTCCCAAGGGCATGACGGTCGAATACCTGGCCAAGGCCGATGGCGATATCCGCACGGTGGCCGACGGCAGCGAAGTAGATTGGGGTCAGACTGGCGACATCAAGGTGCCGGTGATGGCGTACGTCGGTGACAAACCGGTACTGCGCGCAGAAATCACCATGTATGTGAGCAAGACCTGAGAATAACCAGGCCCGTTATCGACGGGCCTCGCTCAGTACTCAATCGAGCCGCACCAGGATGCGCCCGACCATGCCGCCAGCCAATATGTGCTCGATGGCCTCGGGCAATTCCGCCAACCCGACTTCCCGGCACAGCGGGGAAAGATCGAGTTTCCACTGCAGCGACAGCTTGTCCCACATCGATGCCTTGACCACCAGCGGCAGCTCCACCGAGTCCACGCCCAGCAGGTTGACCCCGCGCAGGATGAACGGCAGCACACTGGCCTGGAAGCCGACCCCCGCGGTCAACCCGCAACAGGCCACGCTACCGCTGTGGCGCAGCGACTTGACCACGTTGAACAGAATGTCGCCGCCCACCGTATCCACCGCAGCCGCCCAGCGCTCCTTGAGCATCGGTCGCTCGCTGCCCTGCTGCAGTTCTTCACGGCTGACGATTTCGTCAGCCCCCAGACCACGCAGGAACTCAGCCTGTTCGGCCTTGCCGGTCGCGGCGGCGACGCGATAGCCCAGCTGCTTGAGCAGCACCACGGCAATGCTGCCGACACCGCCCGTGGCGCCGGTGACCAATACGGTTCCGGCCTGGGGGGTGACGCCCGCCTGCTCCAGCTTGTCCACGCACAGTGCAGCGGTCAGGCCGGCAGTACCGAGGATCATCGCCTCGCGCAGCGGCAGGCCTTGCGGGCGCTTGATCGCCCAGGCGGCTGGTACGCGGATGTACTGACCGAAGCCGCCGGCCGTGTTCATGCCCAGGTCATAGCCGGTGACGATGACCTCATCGCCAACGGCGAACTCGGCCACGCTGGAAGCCTCGACTACACCCGCTGCGTCGATGCCGGGCGTATGCGGATACGCCTTGGTCACCCCACGATTGCCACTGGCGGACAGCGCATCCTTGTAGTTCAGCGATGAATAGCGCACGCGAATAAGCAGTTCGCCTTGCGGCAGTTGCTCGACGTTGCGCTGAACGACTTCACGCTGGAAGCTGCCGTCGGTGCCTTCACTGACCAGCAAGGCCTTGAACTCGGTCATCACCCTCTCCTCTTGTCGTGGTTCGCTGCGCAGCGCGAGTCGGCCACGCAACCCGTCCTGAACGAAGCGTTACCAGAAGCGCTGCTGGTTGAGCCGGCTCAACCAGGTCAGCACGAAGCGATCCAGCGCCATGCTCGCGGCCAGCCCGACACGCTCCTGCAGGCTCTTTTTCTGAGCGAAGTGCAGGTGGAACAGTTCAGCTTCGGCGGCACGTTCGGCCAGGTACTGGTCGCTGGTCTTGAGCTCGTCTACCAGCAGACGCTCCTGCGCAGCCATGCCCAGCCAGACCTCACCAGTGGCGATGGCGTCGATATCCAGCTGCGGGCGATAACGGGCGACGAAGCCCTTGAACAGCTCGTGCGTGGTTTCCAGGTCTTCCTGAAATTTCTCCCGGCCCTTTTCGGTGTTCTCGCCGAACACGGTCAGGGTGCGCTTGTATTCACCGGCTGTCAGCACTTCGAAATCGATTTCGTGTTTCTTCAGCAAACGATGCACGTTGGGCAGCTGCGCCACCACACCGATGGAGCCGAGAATGGCAAACGGTGCGCTGAGAATCTTCTGGCCGATGCAGGCCATCATGTAACCGCCGCTGGCGGCCACCTTGTCCACGCACACGGTCAATGGGATGCCGGCATCGCGGATGCGCACCAGCTGAGAGGATGCCAGACCATAGCTGTGCACCATGCCACCACCGCTTTCCAGGCGCAGCACCACTTCATCCTCGGCCTTGGCCATGGACAGTAGCGCAGTCACTTCATGGCGCAGGTTGTCGGTAGCCGAAGCCTTGATGTCGCCATCGAAATCCAGCACGAACACGCGCGGTTTGCTCGGCGGTGCTTTCTTGTCCTGCTTGGCGGCCTTGGCCTCCGCCTTGCGCGTGGCCTTGAGCTGATCCTTGGGCAGCACGCTCTGTTCCAGGCGCTCGCGCAGGTCTTTGTAAAAGTCATTGAGCTTGTGCACCTGCAGCTGGCCGCCTGCGCGCCGCCCTCGGCCACGGGTGGCGGCGATGGCCACCAGCACCACGACGATGGCGACCACCAGGGTCAGGGTTTTCGCCAGAAAGCTGGCGTACTCGCTAAGAAACTCCACGGATCCCCCTCGGACATTGCAGTAGCGCCTGGGCGCACGAAGGCTCAAGCATACCGGCGCAGCGCCTCGGCGGCCAAGCGCGTCAGCGCTGCAGAAAGGCCACACGAGCAATTCAAACAAGCGTATGTTTTTTCGTTGACAGCCCCCGAGCTTCCTCATAACCTCGCGAAACATTCAACGTGCCGGGATCGATACGGACGTGGGCAGCATCTATCTGATTCGACATGGCCAGGCCTCATTCGGTGCAGACGACTACGATGTCCTGTCTCCTGTCGGCGTGCGCCAGGCCGAAGTGCTGGGCGAACATCTCGAACGCCTCGGCATCACCTTCGATCGCTGCATAAGCGGCAGCCTGCGCCGCCAGCAGCACACGGCCGACGCGGCGCTGCAACGCATGAGCAGCCCGCCGGCACTGGATATCGACGAAGCCTTCAACGAATTCGATGCCGATGCTGTGATTCGCACCCTGCTGCCGGATTTGCTGCCGGAAGAACCCGAAGCCCTGCACATCCTGCGCAATGGCGCGCAGAACCGCGCCGAGTTCCAGCGTCTGTTCGCCAGGCTGATCGGCCGCTGGATTTCCGGTGAGCATGACAAGCCCGGCCTGCAAAGCTGGCAGGCCTACGTCGAGCAGGTCGAAGGCGGCCTGCGGCGTATCCTAGAGCAGGCAGGCAGCAAACAGAACATCGCCGTGTTCACCTCCGGCGGCACCATCACCGCCCTGCTCCGCCTGATCACCGGCGTGCCTTCGGCAAAAGCCTTCGAACTGAATTGGCAAATCGTCAATACCTCGCTCAGCCAGCTGAAATTCCGCGGCCACGAGGTGAGTCTGGCTTCCTTCAACAGCCATGTGCATTTACAGCTGCTGAAGGCGCCGGAGCTCATCACCTATCGATGAGCTCCAGCCCACTGCGGCCGCGAGGCTGCGCGAAAAAACCGAAAAAAGGATAAGACCATGAGTGTTGCTGACATCGCCCAAACCATGCAATCCAAGTTCAACGCCAGCGCCGCTGCAGGCCTGGATCTGGTGTTCCAGTTCAACATCGAAGATGGCGAGAACTACGCGCTGATCGTCAAGGACGGCACCTGCGCCCTCGAGCAAGGCGACAACCCGAACGCCAACGTGACCCTGATCATGGACAGCGAAACCCTCAAAGGCATCGTCAGCGGCGAAACCGACGGCATGCAGGCCTTCATGGCCGGCAAGCTGCGCGCCGAAGGCGACATGATGCTGGCGATGAAGCTGGGCGAGCTGTTCCCGGTCTGATTGGCGAGCTGATCGCATCTACAAAAAACCGGAGTCCTGGCACTCCGGTTTTTTTTGCCCTGCGCATTGCTGACAGCCCCGCTCCAGCAGGCTGAAAGTGACTGATCAGGCAGCTTGATTGTGGTGCAACACGCCCGCCTATATCGGCGCGTATTGCTTGTGACGGCTTGGGTGCAGCATTAGATTAACCAATTATCTAGGGCACCCATCATAAGTAGAAGGGATAAGTATGGCGCTCACCGACCAATCCACCCGCATCCGCACAGGCGAAGAGCTCGACGCCAGCGTCATCGATAGTTACCTGAAGGCCAACATTCCCGGCCTGAGCGGCGAAGCGAAGATCAGCCAGTTTCCCGGTGGCGCATCCAACCTGACCTACCTGATCGAGTATCCGCAGCAGGAATTCGTGCTGCGCCGCCCGCCGTTCGGCCACAAGGCCAAGTCCGCTCATGACATGGGCCGCGAATACCGCATTCTCAATCAGCTCAACGCCGGTTTTCCCTACTGCCCCAAGGCCTACGTGCATTGCACCGACGAGTCGGTGATCGGTGCCGAGTTCTATGTCATGGAACGGGTCAAGGGCATCATCCTGCGCTCGGACATGCCGGCGGAGCTGAACTTCAGCGCCGAGCAGACTACCGCGCTGTGCAAGAGCTTCATCGACAAACTGGTGGAATTGCACAACGTCGATTACGACGCCTGCGGCCTGGGCGATCTGGGCAAGCCCGAGGGCTATGTCGAGCGCCAGATCAGAGGCTGGAGCGATCGCTACGAGAAGGCTCTGACCCCGGATGCGCCGACCTGGGAACAGGTCAAGGCCTGGCTGAACGACAAGATGCCGGCCGACCACCACAAGCCGGGCATCGTGCACAACGACTACCGCTTCGACAACGTGATTCTCGACCCGAACAACCCGATGCAGATCATCGGCGTGCTCGACTGGGAGATGACCACCATCGGCGATCCGCTGATGGACCTGGGCAACACCCTGGCCTACTGGATCGAGGCCGGCGACCCGGCGCCGGTACAGCTGATGCGCCGCCAGCCGAGCAACGCACCGGGCATGCTCACGCGCCAGCAGTTCGTCGACTACTACGCCGAGAAAGCCGGCATCGAGATCGACAACTTCGACTTCTACTACACCTACGGCCTGTTCCGCCTGGCCGGTATCGTCCAGCAGATCTATTACCGCTTCTATCACGGCCAGACCCAGGACAAGCGCTTCGCTCAGTTCATTCACATGAACAAGCTGCTGGAGCAGATGTGCCTGCAGGTCATCGGCAAATCCACTCTCTAACCCCGGGGTAATCACAATGTCCAAGACCCAACTGTTCGACCTTGATGGCAAGATCGCCTTCGTCTCCGGCGCCAGCCGTGGCATCGGCGAGGCCATCGCCAAGCTGCTGGCCCAGCAAGGCGCGCACGTGATCGTCTCCAGCCGCAAGATCGACGGCTGCCAGGCCGTGGCCGATGCCATCACCGCCGAGGGCGGCAAGGCCACCGCCATCGCCTGCCACATCGGCGAGATGGAGCAGATCACCAATGTCTTCGCGCAGATCCGCGAGCAGTTCGGCCGCCTGGACATTCTGGTCAACAACGCCGCCACCAACCCGCAGTTCTGCAACGTGCTGGACACCGATCTGGGCGCCTTCCAGAAGACCGTCGACGTGAACATCCGCGGCTATTACTTCATGTCCATCGAAGGCGGCAAGCTGATGAAGGAAAACGGCGGCGGCTCGATCATCAACGTCGCCTCGATCAACGGCGTCTCCCCGGGCGAGTTCCAAGGCATCTACTCGGTGACCAAGGCGGCGGTGATCAGCATGACCAAGGTATTCGCCAAGGAATGCGCGCAGTTCGGCATTCGCTGCAACGCCCTGCTGCCGGGCCTGACCGACACCAAGTTCGCCTCGGCGCTGACCAAGAACGACGCCATCCTCAAGCACGCCCTGCAGCGCATCCCGCTCAAGCGCGTGGCCGACCCCAGCGAGATGGCCGGCACCGTGCTGTACCTGGCCAGCGACGCGTCCAGCTACACCACCGGCGTGGCGCTGAATGTGGATGGCGGCTTCCTCTCCTGAGGCCGGATGACACAGGCGACAACGTATTAAGTCGGTTAATGCCCGTCAGCTAGAGAAAGCCGCGACCGCGTTGCAGGATCGCGGTTTTTTTGCTTGATAGAGGTGAACGCTGACAGTTTTCGCGGACAAGTCCGCTCCCACAAGAGCAACTGTGCCAGTCGCGTTTACGCTGATCGCCTGTGGGAGCGGACTTGTCCACGAAGCTTTTTACCCCTAAGGCCGGCTACAAAGATGGCATCCGCCCTGCTGCCCCCACCGCCGCTACCGGCGTTGTAGGGTGGGCTTCAGCCCACCAATCACTCTGTGGGCTAAAGCCCACCCTATATCTACCTGCCTGCTGGCCGCTACCAGTCCTTCAACGCTGCTTCCGCCGCCGGATTCATCGGCTCGGCCAGCAGCCCGGTTGGTGTAAGGCTGACGCTGTACACCGCATCAGCGGCAATCGGCAGATAGGTGACGCGCAGCGCCTGCGGGTCGAACAGCAGCAGGTCGCGCTGGTTCAGGCGCAGCCAGCGCCACAGGTCGACACCATAGGGGCTTTCGGCCAACTGCACGCGGCCATGTTGCGCCAGCGCCTGCTGCTCGATGGCGAGAAAGCGCCCGGACAGGCGCTCCAGTCGGTAACCCGGCTCGAGACCGATCAGTTCGGCCAGGCCCTTCCAGCGGATCAAGCGGCCATCGAGTTGCCACATGTCGCCCTCGAGCGTGACCGTACGCTCACGGCTACCTTCGAGCAGCGTCACCTGATAACGCTGCGGACCATCGGCCTTGAAGCTCAGCGTGACCAATGGCTTGCCCGCCTGCAGCGGCTCATACGCATACAGGTCGTAGGCCACCAGGCCGACCAGCCCGGCCAGGGCGAGAAATGCCAGACCACAGGTGCCACGCAACCAACCGAGGAACCAGCCCGTATTGAGCAGAATGCGCAATGCCACCAGCAGCGCCAACACGGCCAACAGCGCCACGGCCCAGGCCAACCCGTCGTATTGCATTGATTGCGTTCCTTCTCTGACGAAATCCCGGCATTATGCGCAGCTCTCTCCACGACGAACAGCCAGCAGGCTGCGCACTCGCCCACAAGTCGACACTTTGATATGCCTTTCGCCCTCGAGCTCGCCATCGATCCCAGCACACTCGCCATTCTCGCCCTGGTCGCCTTCGCCGCCGGCTTTATAGACGCCATTGCCGGTGGCGGCGGTCTGCTGACCATCCCCGCCCTGCTGACGGCCGGCCTGCCGCCGCACCTGGTGCTGGGCACCAACAAGCTGTGTGCCACCTTCGGTTCGGGTACCGCTGCCCTGACCTTCTACCGGCGCAAGCTGTTCGACCCCCGGCAATGGCGCAACGCACTGCTGGCGACCCTGATCGGCGCCCTGCTCGGCGCCGTCATCGCCCACTGGATGCCGGCTGCCTGGCTCAACCAGATGCTGCCGGTGATCGTCTTCGCTTGCGGCATCTACCTGCTGTTCGGCCGCATGCCGGAAGCGCCAGCCGAGCACGATCTGCCGATCGCCCGCGGCCGGCAGTGGCCGCAGGGACTGGGCCTGGGACTCTACGATGGCGTGGCTGGCCCTGGCACCGGCGCGTTCTGGACGGTCAGCAGCCTGCTGATGTATCCGCTCGATCTGGTGCGCGCCAGCGGTGTGGCGCGCACCATGAACTTTGTCAGCAACGCCGCGGCGTTGGCGGTATTCATCGCCTTTGGCCAGGTGGCCTGGGTGCTGGGCCTGAGCATGGGAGCGGCGCTGATGGTCGGTGCCTTCCTCGGCGCGCGCACGGCGATCAAGGGCGGCTCGAGATTCATTCGCCCGGTGTTCATCACTGTGGTTCTGGCGCTGACCGCACGCCTGGTCTGGCAGCACTGGTTTGGCTGATCCGGCCGGCTATCCAGGATCCTGTAGGAGCGGCTTCAGCCGTGAAATGGTCGGTGAGATCCGCGGCTGAAGCCGCTCCTACATAAGGTGTTTTACACCGGCAGCGTCGGCTCGGGAAGGCCCAGGTGCCTGGCGACGTAGAGATCGATCAGATGGCGGGCAATGGAGCGCGATGCCGGCAGCGGCGGCAAGTCATCGACACGGAACCAGCGCGCATCCTCGATTTCGTCTTCCTGCATGACGATATCGCCACCGGCATATTCGGCATGGAAGCCGAGCATCAGCGAATGCGGGAACGGCCAGCCCTGGCTGCCGATGTAGTGCAGGTTCTTCACCTCGAGGCCGACTTCCTCGCGCACCTCGCGCGCCACGCAATGCTCCACCGACTCGCCCGGTTCGACGAAGCCGGCCAGCGTGCTGTACACGCCGGTCACGAAGCGCGGCGATCGCGCCAGCAAAATCTCGTCGCCACGGGTGACCAGCACGATCATGCTCGGCGCCAAGCGCGGGTAGTGCTGCGACTCGCAGCTGTCGCAGCGCATCGCCCGCTCACCGGGAAGCTGGCGAGTCGGCGCCCCGCAGCTGCCACAAAAACGATGGTCCGCGTACCAAGTGCCGATCTGCGCGGCATACGTAAGCATGCGGAAAGTTTCCGCCTCGCCCTGCAACATGAACTGGCGCAGGCTCTGCCACGCGCAGCCCTCCAGGGTGGCAGAGGGCTTGAGCTGCAGAAGGTAAACGGCATCCTCACCAAAATGGCCGATGCCCTGCTCACCGATGATCGGCAGATCCTGGCGCTTGATCCAGTCGCGCGGGAACAGCACGCCGTTGCTGTCGGCAAGAAAGTGCTGCTGGCTGTAGAGCACTGCCCAGCCGCCGGGCTGGGCCGGATCGAGAAAGGCGTTGCGCCAGACCATCAGGCGGCCACCGGCATGCCCAGCGCCTTGACGCTGTCTTCAGCCAGGTCGAGCACGCTGGGACGGGTTTCCGGACGCATCACCGCGCCCGCTTCCAGGTAATACTCCAGGCTGCTGAGCGCGTCGGCCAGGGTTTCCAGCATCTGCTCCGAGGGCATCTGCCCCGATTCGAGCATGCGCGTCTGGATATAGTCGGCGCAGGCGCCGACCAGCATCGCTGCACGGCGCTGCTCGAGGAACCACAGGCCGCCGCGTACCGCCTGCAGGCTGAACGGCACATTGGACAGGTGCATCTTGTCGCCGCCCGACTCCAGATAAGCCGTGATGGCGCGCTTGGCGAGTGCCAGGCCGGCCTGCGCTTCATCGACCACGACGATACGGGCTTCGTTGAGCTGGTGGCTGGCGAAGGAATCGGCCTCGTTGCCGGGCTCGACGGCAGTTGGCCGGCTTTCGCGCCCTTCGCCACGCTCCAGGCTGGCGACCATGCCTTCGACGTAAAGCACCGCATCGGCCAGCTTGTGCAACTGCTCAGGTGCGGGCGGCGAGTCTTCGCTCCAGGCGGCGACCTGTGGCAGTTGCGCGTTGAGCGAGTTACCGGCGGAGCTCAGGCCGACCATGCCAAGGGTCTTGGCCAATTTGCCCAGCAACGCATGCAGCGTTCCCAGGGTTTCGCCTTGCAAGGTGCCGCGCTCGAGCAGATCGAGCATGTCCTTGACGCTGGCCAGCTCTTCGCGGATCGCCGTGGACAGCGAACGCATCACCGCCTGGCCGGGGCCGGCCAGGCGCTGGTATTCCTCTTCCAGCAGGTGGTCGGTAAACGGCAGCGGCGTGAGGCCGAACACCTCGCGCATGGCAGTAGCCAGCGGCCCGTGACTGTCGGCCAGCGCGACCAGATACAGCAATTCCTTGAGCAGGCTGCGCGGCGCCTCGTACTGGGAGTTGCCGAGCATCAGCTTGAGTTCGCGGTCGAGTCGCGAGAACAGCTGCTTACGCGCCTTGCGTGGCAACAGTTGACCGTCGCACTGCGCTTCGATGGCGGCCGCGCCGATCCAGCACATGCGCCCGCGCGGCTCGTTGGCGAACAGGCTGTCCAGACGCGCCATTGCGCGCACCATCAGCTTGAGACTGGCCTGCGGATTCTGCTCGCGGATGAAGCCGAGCAAACCCACCTGATACATATGCCGCAGGCGCTTGCCTTCGGCGAGCTTGGCGGCGCCATCGAGCGGCTGGGTCGCGCTGTGCGGCCGTGCATGATCCAGGCGCACGCTGAAGAAGAAACTTTCCGGCAGCGGCTGTTGCGCGCCTGCCTGACGCAGATCGTTGATCGCTGGCAGCAGCAGCTCGGGCATTTCCTGCCGATGGGCATCAACGCTTTCCAGATAGCGGCGCAGCACGTGCAGCGCATTGCTCAGCGCGGCCAGCTGTACGTCGCGCTCCTCGCCGGCACCGGCGGGGATGTCGGTGGCCTGATCAAGCACTTCCTGCGCCAGCAGCTCGGCGCCAGCCAGTTCGATCAGGTTGAGCGTACCGCGCACCTGATGCAGGCTTTCCACCGCCTGTTGCAGCAGGCTGCCGTTATGCCGCTCGGCGATGAAGTGTTCAAGGCTCTGCTCGGCCTCTTCCATGGTGACGAACAGCTCGTCGCGCACCAGGTTCAGCGATGTAGCTCCACTTACCATGCTCTAGGCCTCGCAACGAACATCAGCGAATACGGCATCAGTCGACGAACTCCGGCTTCTGCTTGGTCATGTGCGCCGCCATGGCCAGGCGCAGGTCTTCGGATTGCAGCATGGCGGCGTTCCAGGTGGCGATGTATTCCAGGCCATCGTCGACGCGGTGGTCGCGCATGTAGCGAATCATTTCCTTGGTACCGCGCACGGCAATCGGCGACTTGGCAGCGATCTGCCCGGCCAGTTCCATCACACCGGCGAGCAAGCCTTCCTGATCGTCGTAGGTACGGTTGACCAGGCCGATACGGGCCGCCTCGTGACCGTCGATGCTGCGCCCGGTAAAGGCCAGCTCACGCATCATGCCGTCGCCGATGATGCGCGGCAGGCGCTGCAGGGTGCCGACGTCGGCTGCCATGCCCATGTCGATTTCCTTGATCGAGAACTGCGCATCGACCGTGCAATAACGCATGTCACAGGCGCTGATCAGGTCGATGGCGCCGCCGATGCAATAACCCTGGATGGCCGCCAGCACCGGCTTGCGGCAATTGTCGACCGCATTGAACGAGGCTTGCAGTTCGAGAATCTTGCGGCGCAGCGCCGTGGCATTGCGACCGACATCCTTGCCCAACTGGGCGCCAACCGAGGCCAGCAGCATCAGGTCGATACCCGACGAGAAGTGTTTGCCCGCGCCGGAAAGCACCACCACGCGCACCGCATCGTTGTCATCGACCCACTGGAAGATCTCGATGATCTCGCGCCAGAAGTCGGCATTCATCGCGTTGATCTTGTCCGGGCGGTTGATCTGTACGTGGGCGATCTTGCCCACCAGCTCGACGCGGAAGGCTTGGTAGTCGGACATGGCAGGCATCCTTGGCCGCGGCTTGGCAGCGCAGTAATTATTTTGTGATTAATAACCGAGCAACTATAACAAGCACGGCATAAAAGTCGATGCTTGCCACTGTGACACAGGGCACGCCCCGGCACGTTAGCAACAGCTTTGAATGTCAGAGATAAGAGATTGATCTGTCGAGGATCTTACGCCTCGACAGATTCGCCCACTATTTATTCGACCAGGCAGTCCACGCAGTACTCGCCCGCTTCGGTTTGCAGGCCGTGCACGTCGATATCGAAACCCGGGAAAGCCTGATCGAAGGTTCTGGCGAACGCCAGGTAGTCGAGAATCGAGCGCGTGGCGGCGGTGAAACGCTCGCCCGGCATAATCAGCGGGATGCCTGGCGGGTATGGCACCAGCATCACCGCCGCGATACGACCCTGGAGCTGATCGATGGGCACCGCCTCCACCTCGCCACGCACCAGTCGGTCATAGGCATCGGCCGGCTTGATCGCCAGCTCCGGCAACGCCGTGTACATGCTCCTCAGCGCCTTGGCCGTGGCGTTTTCGCGATAACAGCCATGTAGCGCGTCGCACAGGTCACGCAGGCCCATGCCCTGGTAGTGACCGCCGCCAGCGTGGGCAATGGAGGGCAATACGTCGATCAGCGGCAAATTGGCGTCGTAGCTGCGCTTGAACTCCAGCAGCTCGGTCAGCAGCGTGCTCCACTTGCCCTTGGTGATGCCCATGGAGAACAGCACCAGGAAGGAGTACAGGCCGGTCTTTTCCACCACCAGGCCACGCTCCCAGAGAAACTTGCTGACCACCGCGGCGGGAATGCCCTGCTGTTCCAGCTTGCCGGCGGCATTGAGGCCGGGCATCACCAGGGTGACCTTGATCGGATCGAGCAGCACGTAATCGCTGGCCACTTCGCCAAAGCCATGCCAGTCGGCGTCCGGTTGCAACACCCAGTCCGCGGTCGACAGGCTGTCGGCGCCGTCCGCCTCGCCCGGTTGCCAGATGCTGAACCACCAGTCCTCGGCTTCGAGGTTGCGCCGTACGTTGGCCAGGGCGCGACGGAAGCTCAGCGCCTCGTCGAAGGTCTCCTGAATCAGCGAACGCCCGGCCGGGCCTTCCATCATGGCCGAGGCTACGTCCAGCGAGGCGATGATGCCGTACTGCGGCGAGGTGGAAATGTGCATCATGAAGGCTTCGTTGAAGCGGTCGCGGTCCAGCTGGCGCTGGCCACCATCCTGCACGTGGATCATCGAAGCCTGGCTGAAGGCCGCCAGCAGCTTGTGCGTGGAATGGGTGGTGAATACCAGCGGCGAATGCTCGTCGCACTGCGTACCCATGCCATAACGGCCGGCGTAGAACTCATGGAATGCCGCGTAGGCATACCAGGCTTCATCGAAATGCAGCACCTCGACCGAGTCGCCAAGGGCCTGCTTGACCATCTCGGCGTTGTAGCAGAGTCCGTCGTAGGTGGAGTTGGTCACCACCGCCAGCTTGACCTTGGGCGCCCGACCGCGGGCCAGCGGGCTGGCATCAATCTTGGCCTGGATCGATTCGCGGCTGAACTCCGACAGCGGAATCGGCCCGATGATGCCCAGCTCGTTACGCTCGGGACACAGATAGAGCGGGATCGCGCCGGTCATGATGATCGAGTGCAGAATCGATTTGTGGCAGTTGCGGTCCACCAGCACCAGATCATCGCGCCCGACCATGGAATGCCAGACGATCTTGTTCGCCGTCGAAGTGCCGTTGATCACGAAGAAGGTGTGGTCGGCGCCGAAATTACGCGCCGCACGAGCTTCGGCCTCGGCCAGCGGGCCGGTATGGTCGAGCAGCGAGCCCAGCTCCGGTACCGACACGGAGAGATCGGAACGCAGCGTGTTCTCGCCAAAGAACTGGTGAAACGCCTGGCCCACTGGGCTCTTGCGGTAGGCCACGCCACCGCCGTGACCGGGCGTGTGCCAGGAGTAATTGGACTGCGCGGTGTGCTGCACCAACGCCTTGAAGAAGGGTGGCAACAGACCGTCGAGGTAGTTGTGCGCCGCGCGCGCCACCTGCCGGGCGAGGAAGGACACGGTGTCTTCGTAGAGATAGAGAATACCGCGCAGGTGGTTGAGATCGGCCATGGCCTCGGCCGGCGCATTCTCAATGGTGACCTGCTCGCCCAGGGCGAAGATCGGCAGCTGCGGCGCCCGCACCCTAGCCACGCGAATCAGCTCGACCATGTCCTGCAGCAGCCGACTGTTCTCCCCCGCGCCCTCGGCAGCCACCAGAATGCAGGCCAGGCCATGGTGGGTGGAGGCGACGATACGCCCCTCGGCGGCACTGGCCGTGGGCAGAATGCTGAAGCCGTCCTGGGTGAGTTCCTGAGCGATGGCGCGCACACGATCACCGGCCACGGTGTCGGCCTTGATGTCGCGGTGCACGATTAGGACGGGGAACTTGAGATCTTTATACATTGTGACGTCCTGAAGGCTGGCAGGCCGGGCCTGCCTATCGCTTCAGGTTAGAGGCTCGCCCTGATCGGCGGAACCCCCTGCGCATCACGCTATAAGAAAAGGTCGCAATTGCGCTGTTCGGTTATTCAGGCGCTTCCATCTGCGCCCAAAGCGAGGGGCCGCCTGCGGCTTTTTCGATCACTGCCAGACGCGCCAGATGCGCTGCAAGCTCTTCCTCGCTGGCGCGGATCACGCGAGTACGCGGGCGCGCAGGGTCAAGGCGACGAATCGGCGTGGCCTGCTGACGCCCGCTGCCATCGCCATCAGCACCCTCTCCCGCCAGCGACAGATTGGTCTGCCCCCCGGTCATCGCCAAGTAAACGTCGGCGAGGATCTCCGAGTCGAGCAAGGCGCCGTGCAGTTCGCGGTTGGAGTTGTCCACGCCGTAGCGCTTGCACAGCGCATCGAGACTGTTGCGCTGGCCCGGATGACGTTCGCGCGCCATCATCAGGGTATCGAGCACCGAGCAGTAATCGCTGACGTCGGCGCGCTCGCTCTGCCCCAGCAGGGCGAACTCGTTGTTGATGAAGCCGACGTCGAACGCCGCGTTATGGATGATCAGCTGGGCGCCCTTGATGAACTCGTAGAATTCATCGGCGACCTCCTTGAACCGCGGCTTGTCGGCCACGTACTCGTTGGTGATGCCGTGAACCGCGATGGCGCCTTCATCGATCTCGCGATCAGGGTTGAGGTAGACGTGGAAATGACGCCCGGTCAGACGACGCCCCAGCAACTCGACACAACCGATCTCGATGATGCGGTGCCCGTCGGTGACCGGCATACCGGTGGTTTCGGTATCCAGCACCACGTAGCGCTTGACGGTGTTCTCGGTTGTCACGCCTTGCCTCTCTCATCTATTCGGGTTGTCGCACATTCAAGCGCGGCATATTAACTCATGTGGCTCAGCGCGCCGAACGCACCTCGTCGACCCCGCGATTGGCCAACTGGTCCGCCCGCTCGTTGCCGGGGTGGCCGGTATGGCCGCGCACCCACTGCCAGCTCACCTGATGACGATTCACTTCCTCGTCCAGCTTCTGCCAGAGGTCGGCATTTTTCACCGGCTCTTTGGCGGCGGTCTTCCAGCCGCGCTTCTTCCAGTTCGGCAACCATTCCTGGATGCCCTTCATCACGTACTGCGAGTCGGTCACCAGCTTGACCGAGCAGGGCCGCGTCAGTGCGATCAGGCCGGCAATCGCCGCCATCAGTTCCATGCGGTTGTTGGTAGTGCTCGGGTCGCCGCCCCACAATTCCTTTTCCACACCTTTATAGACCAGCAACGCCCCCCAGCCTCCGGGGCCAGGGTTGCCCTTGCAGGCGCCGTCGGTGTAGATCACCACTTCATCGGTTTCGGACATTCATACGCTCTGTTACAGAATTGACGGGCCGGGGGCATGGCCTTCAGTTGTCGACGTCACGCCGGCTGACCTTGGCCACTGGCATTGGCAGCAACTTGCCCATCGGCTCGCGGCGCGATTGCCGCAAGGGGCGCAAGCCGACCACGAGTTTGCGCGCCACCAACAGGTAGAAACCGGCACCCGGCAACTGCCAGGCGTCACCCCAACCCTCCATTCGCCGCAGGCGCATTTGCCAGGCCAGCGAAGCGAGCGGCGGACGATAGCACCCGAAGCGGCGTTTCTCCAACGCGAAACCCAGCAAGCTCAACCAGTCACCGACGCGGCTCGGCGCGATGCAACGCGCCCTGGCCAAGCCGTCCTGAGCGAACAGCCTGCGCACGCCCCAGGTACTCCAGGGATGGATGCCCAGAATCAACAGATGCCCGCCAGGTCTGACGCTGCGGGCCGCTTCACGCAACAGCCCATGCGGCGACAGGCTGAAATCGAGGCCGTGCTGCAGCACCACCACATCGGCAGCGTGCTCGCCCAAGGGCCAGGATTGTTCCTCGCAGACGATCTGCACCCCGGGCATCGGTGCGCCGAGGCGCACGTTGTGCTGAATCTGCCCGGCCTCGGGCGGGCCTTCGGCGCCGGGCCCGTAACTCACCAGATACCCGCCGAAGAAACGTGCCAGCTCTTGCTCCAGCAAGCGCCGTTCTTCTTCGAGTAACAGTTGCCCGAGTGGGCCGGCAAGCCAGTCGCGCGCCTCGCCGATGAGCTTGAGCCACTCCGGGTCGGCCTGGGCGAATGCCTGATCAGTCATCGCTGCCTCCGCATGACAGGTTCTGCATGTCGTGTCTAAGATGCACCTTTATCACCAGCTTAGCGACCCGCAATGATTCAGATCGACGCGCTGCCCGCCTTCAACGACAACTATATCTGGCTGCTGCAGGATGCCGACACCAGGCGCTGCGCCGTGGTCGATCCCGGTGATGCCGCGCCGGTACAGGCATGGCTGCAGGCTCATCCGGATTGGCAGCTCAGCGATATCCTGATCACCCATCATCACTTCGATCATGTCGGCGGCGTCGAGACGCTGAAGAACGCCACCAGCGCACGTGTCGCCGGCCCGGCCGCGGAGAAGATCCCGGCTCGCGACCTCGACCTGAGCGACAACGATGAGATCGAGGTGCTCGGCCTGCGCTTCCAGGTCATGGCCGTGCCGGGCCACACTCTCGGCCACATTGCCTACTACCAGGCGCAGCAGAATTTGCTGTTCTGCGGCGACACGCTGTTCGCTGGCGGTTGCGGTCGCCTGTTCGAAGGCACGCCGCAGCAAATGCACCAGTCACTGAGCCGCCTCGCTACCCTGCCCGCCAACACCCAGGTGTATTGCACCCATGAATACACCCTGAGCAACCTGCGCTTCGCCCATGCAGTCGAGCCGGACAATACGCGCCTGAGCGAACGCCTGGCCGAAGTGACTCGCTGGCGTGAAGAAGGCCGTATCAGCCTGCCATCGAACATCGAACTGGAGCTGGCGACCAACCCCTTCCTGCGCACCCGCGAGCCTTCGATCATCGCTGCGGCAAAAGGACGCGAGAGCGGACAATCGAGCGAGCCGAGCGCCGTATTCGCCTGTCTGCGCGCCTGGAAAGACAGCTTCTGATCCCTGCTAAGACCCGGCGATGATGTCGCTGGCTCACTTTTCGAACATCGCTCGCGGCATCGCCGTGCCAACCTGAATGCAGGTCACAAAAGGCTGGCGAAAACTTGACCACCCCCGCTTCGGTTCCTAGAATCGCCCGACCTTTTCGCCGGGACAGCCCCCTCGCCCAATGCCTGCATCATCACCTAAACCATTGAAAATAAAGGCATTGGTGCGAAGCGCTCGAGCGCTCGCGGTGATGTGCAGCCTGATCCTGGCCGGCTGTCAGAGCCTACCCAGCGACTCGCCGGATCGCTCTACCGACACCTCCCGGGCCGTGGGCTTGCAGCCTGAGCCCGAGTGGCTCGACAGCGAAGTCAAACCGCACGAATACAGCGACATTTGGGATCGGGTGCGCGACGGTTTCAAGCTGCAGGATGAAATCGGCATCAACCCGCGTATCGAACGCGTGCGCCTGTGGTACGCCAGCAACCCGAAGCACGTCGACACCGTCAGCGAGCGCAGCGCGCCTTATATTCACTACATTGTCGAGCGCCTGGCCGAACGCGACATGCCGATGGAGCTGGCGCTGCTGCCAGTGATCGAAAGCGCCTACGACCCACAGGCCTACTCCTCGGCCCACGCCGTCGGCCTCTGGCAATTCATTCCGTCCACCGGCCGGCACTTCAACCTGCGTCAGACCAATTGGTACGACGGCCGCCGTGATGTCACCGCCTCGACCGAAGCCGCACTCAACTACCTGAGCCGCCTGCACGAAATGTTCAATGGCGACTGGCTGCTCGCCCTGGCGGCCTACAATGCCGGCGAAGGTCGTGTCAGCCGCGCGATCGAGCGCAACGAGAAGCTCGGCCTGCCCAGCGACTACTGGAACCTGTCGCTGCCCAAGGAAACCGAGGACTATGTGCCCAAGCTACTGGCGCTGTCGCAGGTGATCCTGACGCCCGAAGCCTTCGGCGTGAGTCTGTCACCGATCGCCAACGAGCCCTACTTCGAACAGATCGCCATCAAGCAACACATGGATCTGGCCCGCGTCGCCAAACTGGCTGACCTGGACGAGCAGCAACTGCTGCAGCTCAACCCCGCCTACAAGCGCGGCATCACCCTCGACGGCCCGCAGCACCTGCTGGTACCGACCGATAAAGCCGAGCTGCTCAGCGCCAACCTGGCTCTGATGAAGCCGCAGGAACTGGTCGACTGGCAGAGCTACAGCGTGCGTTCCGGCGACAGCCTGCACGCCATCGCCAACCGTCATCACCTGTCGGTGAAAATAATCAAGGACGTCAACCGTCTGAGCAGCAACAACCTGAGAATCGGCCAGGTGCTGACCATTCCCGCCAAGCCCGGCAGTATGCAGAACGAGCCGCTGTACCAGCAGCGCAACGTTGCGCAAAGCGCTGCCAGCCGCACCTATCGGGTGAAGAATGGCGACAACCTGTGGCAGATCGCGCGCAGCAATCAGGTGGCCGTGCACGACCTCAAGCGCTGGAACAAGCTGCAAGGCAATCAGCTGAAAGTCGGTCAGGTGCTCACCCTGGCGGCCAGCGCCCCTCAGGTGGCCGCCACAACGCGCAGCAGCACCAGCTCGCGGGACAAGGCCACCTACTATCGCGTGCAGAGTGGCGATTCGCTGTACGTGATCGCCAAGCGTTTCAAGATCGATCTCAAACGCCTGCAGGCCTGGAACCCGCGCAGCAACACGCTGCGTCCCGGGCAGATGCTGACCCTCTATCTGCCCTGATCAGCGCTTGCTGATGGCCTCCAGGCAGCGCCCCGTCAACTGGGTGAAGCGCTGAAAGGCGACGAACTGCTCGTGTCGTAGCGCTCGCCCGGAAAGCCGACTGTCGGCGTAAAGCACGCCGATCTCGCGCGTGCCGGCGATGATCGGGGCGATGAAGAACATGCCATTGCCCAGGCTGCGCCGAATAGGCTGGGTCACCAGCTCGGCGAGGTTGTAGCTGGCAGGCACCCCCATCCAGATCGCTTCACGATGGCGCAGCGCATAACTGAAGATATGCGGCTGCTCTGCCTGCTCGGCCGGCAGCACGAAATCCTGCAGCCATTGCTCGCTCTTGTCGCCAATCACGCGCTTGGCGCGAAAGCGACTTTGCCCTTCGGCCAGCACCGTGAGCATCACCCGCTCCAGGCCAGCGCCACGGTGTAAGCCCTTGAGCAGGGTATCGAGCACCAGGCCGACATCGGCCCGGGCGCTGATCATCAGGCCCAGGTCCTGCAATGCCTGCTGCATCACCAGCAGGTCGGGTTGCAGCAGACGCGCCTTGCGTTCTTCCTGCTGCAGGCGGATCTGCTCGGGATCGGTATTGGGAATAAGCCGGCACAGCTTGCTGGCGCCAAAGGTCGAGGCCACCTTGACCGCTTCCTCGGCGCTGGCCAGCACCTGCTGCAGGGCGTCCTCGGCGCTGAGGTCGACGAATGCGGCCATCTTCGCCAGCACCGCCTCCATCTCCGGCGACTCCCAGCCCTGCAGCGCGGCCTCGCTGATACGCACGCCCAGCTGCACAGCGTACGCCGCCGGGTCGTGCTGGTTGGCGCCGGCATGGGCGAGGCTGACCGTCTCACCCAAGCTCCAGCTTTTCACCAGCCCCTGGGTGAGCTGCCGGAAGCTGGTGCCGAGCACCTCGCGCACCACTTCCTCGACCTCGACTCCGGGCTGCGCCAGGGCTGCGGCCAGCTCGTCCGCCTGCTCGCCGCCACAGCCCCAGAATGCCAGCTCGCCCAGATGATGGAGCAAGGCGGCGATGAACACCTCCTCGGCATGCTTGGAGAGCACGTAGCCGGCAATGTTGCGCGCCTGCACGGCGGCGTGAAAGGAGCGTGCGAGCAACTCCTGCAGTTGCTCGCGCGGGGCGCGGGTGAGCAAGCCGTCGATCAGGCTCACCGACAAGCCGATCAGGCGCACGTTGTCGAAGCCGATCAGCACGATGGCCCGTGAGATGGTCTTGATGGTTTCCTGGGACGGGTTGTAGTAGACGCTGTTGCCGACCCGCAGCACCTTGCTGGTCAGCGCCGCATCACGCAGCAACACCTCGGCCAATTGCTGCACCGAGGCAGAATCCTGCTGCGCGAGGCGTTGCAGATCCTGCACCACGGCAGCCAGTGCGGGCAGTTCTGCTTGGTTCAGGCGATCGATCCATGACTGCAAACCATGGCTTCGTTCCGACAATTTCGTACCCTCATGGCGTGTCCGTGAAGTGTATGCCAAAGTGCCGCTACTGCTCACCCGCCACGGCGCTCTTTTTCCTGCCCAGACAAGCTGTTACTGTACGGCCCCAGAAGCCCAAACGCCGCCAAGGATCGGATCTCACGCCCGATGCGTCCCCTCCTCCTGCTGTTCCTCAGCCTGGCCTTGAGCTTTCCCGCCTCTGCGACTATCAGCGAGAGCCACGGCTACGCCCAGTTCGGGACACTCAAGTACCCCGCCAGCTTCAGTCATTTCGACTGGGTGAACCCCGATGCGCCCAAAGGTGGCACGTTGCGCATCATGGCGTCCGGCACGTTCGATACGCTCAATCCCTACACGCTCAAGGGCAGCAGCCCGATCTCGACCGCACATTTTCTGCAGTACGGCGTCAATGAGCTGAACGAACCTCTGATGGTCGGCACCGGCGCCTACGACCCGTCGGGCGACGAGCCCGCCTCCAGTTATGGCCTGATCGCCGGGAGTGTCGAGTACAGCGAGGACCGCAGCTGGGTGGTGTTCAACCTGCGCCCCGAGGCGCGCTTTCACGATGGCAAGCCGATCACCGCCTACGATGTAGCCTTCTCCTATCGCCTGCTGCGCAACGATGGCCATCCGCAGTACCGCACCAACCTGCAGGAAGTGAAGCGCGTCGACATCCTCGGTCGGCACCGCATCCGCTTCGTCTTCAAGCGCGCCGGCAATCCGCTGCTGATCCTGCGCCTGGGTGAACTGCCGGTGCTGCCGCAGCACTACTGGAAAGACCGCGACTTCAAGACCACCACCTTCGATGCGCCGCTGGGCAGCGGCCCGTATCGCATCGTCCAGGTGGTACCGGGCCGGCGTCTGGTGTTCGAGCGGGTCAAGGACTGGTGGGGCAAGGACCTGCCGGTCAATCGCGGCAAGTACAACTTCGACCGTATCGAAGTGGAGTTCTACCGCGACAATCATGTCGCCTTCGAAGCGTTCAAGGCCGGCGAATTCGACTTCTACATCGAGAACCAGGCGAAGAACTGGAGCAACGGCTATCGCTTCCCGGCCGTTGCCCGCGGTGAGGTGGTGCGCGCCGAGATACCGCACCAGATCCCGACCCAGACCCAGGCGCTGTTCATGAACACGCGCCGCGCCCTGTTCAGCGACCGCCGCGTGCGTGAAGCGCTAGGGCTGATGTTCGACTTCGAGTGGACCAACCGCACCCTGTTCAACAACGCTTACGTGCGCGCCGCCAGCTACTACCCCAACAGCGACTTCTCGGCCACCGGCAAGCCCGAGGGCGCCGAATGGCTGCTGCTTTCGCCGCACCGCGACAAGCTGCCGGCACGCCTGTTCACCGAGGCGCCGACACAACCGGTAACCGACGGCCGCGGCATTCCCCGGGAAACCTTGCGCCGCGCCCTCGGTCTATTGGCCGACGCCGGCTGGAAGCCCTCCGGCCAGGAGCTGCGCAATGCGCGTGGCCAACGCCTGGAGTTCGAGATCATGCTGGTCAATCCCAGCCTCGAACGCATTCTCCAGCCTTACGTCGCCAACCTAGCCAGCCTCGGCATACGCGCCAATCTGCGTACCGTCGACCGCGCGCAATACAAGCAACGCCTCGACCAATTCGACTACGACATGATTCTGCTGACCCTGCCACAAACCCTCAGCCCGGGCCTGGAGCAATCGCTGTACTTCCACTCCAGCCAGGTGAATCTCAAGGGCGGCAAGAACTACGCAGGCGTCAAGGATCCGGTGGTCGACGAGATGATCGACAAGCTGCTCTCGGCACAGACCCGCGACGAACAGATCGCCGCCACCCGCGCCCTGGATAGGGTGCTGCTCTGGCAGCACTACAGCATCCCCAACTGGTACATCAATTACCACCGCCTGGCGTACCGTAACCGGTTCGCCTTCGTCACCACGCCGCCCTACACCCTGGGCCTGCGCACCTGGTGGCTGAAGCCCACGGAGAACGCTCGATGATCCACCCGCTGCGCAGTTTCCTGCTCCACGGTAGCAGCCTCATCCTGCTCGGCCTCACCGGCCTCGCCCTCGCAGCCCCGCAGCATGCCGTCACGCTTTATGACGAGCCGCCCAAGTACCCCGAGAACTTCACGCACTTCGAATACACCAATCCCGAAGCCCCCAAGGGCGGGACCTTTCGCGAGGCGGGCTTCGGCGGCTTCGACAGCCTCAACCCGTTCATCAGCAAGGGCGTTGCCGCCGACGATATCGGCCTGATCTACGACACCCTGGCCGTGCAGAGCATGGACGAGCCGTTCACCGCCTACGGCCTGATCGCAGAGAAGATCGAAAAGGCGCCCGACAACGCCTGGGTACGCTTCCTGCTGCGCAAGGAAGCGCGCTTTCACGACGGCACGCCGATCACCGCCGAGGACGTCAAGTTCACCTTCGATACGCTGATGGAAAAAGGCGCGCCGATGTACCGCGGCTACTACGCCGATGTCGAGCAGGTGGAAGTGGAATCGCCGCACAGCGTGCGCTTCGTGTTCAAGCATGCCGGCAATCGCGAGTTGCCGCTGATCGTTGGCCAGCTCCCGGTCCTGCCCAAACACTGGTGGGCAGAACGCGACTTCGCCAAAAGCAATCTCGAAGCGCCTCTGGGCAGCGGCCCATACAAGGTCGGCCGCGTCCAGGCCGGTCGCAGCATCCGCTACGAGCGGGTCAAGGACTGGTGGGCCAAGGACCTGCCGGTAAGCCGCGGCTTCTACAACTTCGATACCATCCAGATCGACTATTACCGCGACAACACCGTAGCACTGGAGGCGCTGAAGGCCGGCCAGTTCGACTATTGGCTGGAAACCAGCGCGAAGAACTGGGCCACCGCCTACAACACCCCGGCAGTCGCCAACGGCCAGTTGATCAAGGAAGAGATTCAGAACCGCAACCCGACCGGCATGCAGGGTTTCATCTTCAACACCCGCCGGCCACAGTTTCAGGATCGCCGCGTACGTGAGGCGCTGGGCCTGCTGTACGACTTCGAATGGGCCAACAAGCGACTGTTCAACGGCGCCTACTTCCGAACCCGCAGCTACTTCGACAACTCCGAGCTGGGGTCGCGCGGACTTCCCGGTGAAGACGAACTGGCGATTCTCGAGCCGCTGCGCGGCAAGATTCCGGCCGAGGTGTTCAGCGAGGAATTCCGCGTACCGGTCACCGATGGCAGCGGCATCATCCGCGAACAGCAGCGCCGCGCCTATCAACTGCTGCAACAGGCGGGCTGGCGCATCGAGGGCGATCGCATGCTCGACGCCAATGGCCAGCCGGTGAGTTTCGAGTTCCTGCTGGCGCAGACCGAGTTCGAGCGCGTTTTGCTGCCCTTCAAGCGCAACCTGGCCGACCTCGGCATCGAGATGGTGATTCGCCGCGTCGACGTTTCGCAATACATCAACCGCCTACGCTCGCGTGATTTCGACATGATCGTCGGCGGCTTCGGCCAGTCCAACTCGCCGGGCAACGAGCAGCGCGAATACTGGCACTCCTCCAGCGCCGACAACCCTGGCAGCCGCAACTACATCGGCCTCAAGGACCCGGCCATCGACCAGATCGTCGAAGAGCTGATCAATGCCGACTCGCGGCAGGATCTGATCGCCCATACCCGCGCTCTTGATCGCGTACTACTGTGGGGCTACTACGTGATCCCCAATTGGCATATCAAGACCTGGCGCGTGGCCTACTGGAACCATTTCGAGCATCCGAAAGTGACGCCGCTCTACGATATTGGCCTGCATACCTGGTGGGTGCGCCCGGACCTCGATAAGCCAGACGCAGCTCAGCAACAGGCGACCGAAGAGGCGCAGCAATAACATGCTGGCCTACATCATTCGCCGCCTACTGCTGATCATCCCGACCCTGTTCGGCATCCTGGTGATCAACTTCGTCATCATTCAGGCCGCGCCCGGCGGCCCGGTGGAACAGATGATCGCCAAACTCGAAGGCTTCGATGGCGCCACCAGCCGCATTGCGGGGGGCGGCAGCGAGGTTTCCGTAGCTGGCTCCAACTATCGCGGCGCGCAGGGCCTCGATCCCAAGCTGATCGAAGAAATCGAGAAGATGTACGGCTTCGACAAGCCGGCGCCGGAACGCTTCTGGATCATGCTGAAGAACTACGCTCAGCTGGACTTCGGCTCCAGTTTCTTTCGCGACGCCAAGGTCATCGACCTGATCATCGAGAAGATGCCGGTATCGATCTCGCTCGGGCTGTGGAGTACGCTGATCATGTATCTGGTCTCCATCCCCCTGGGTATCGCCAAGGCCACCCGCCACGGCAGCGCCTTCGACGTCTGGACCAGCTCGGCGATCATCATCGGCTACGCCATTCCGGCTTTCCTCTTCGCCATTCTGCTGATCGTGCTGTTCGCTGGCGGCAGCTACTGGGACTGGTTCCCCCTGCGCGGGCTGACCTCGAACAACTTCGAGCAGCTCAGCCTCGGCGGCAAGATTCTCGACTACCTGTGGCACCTGGTACTGCCGGTCACCGCCCTGGTCATCGGCAACTTTGCCACCCTGACCCTGCTGACCAAGAACAGCTTCCTCGACGAGATCAACAAGCAGTACGTGATCACCGCCCGGGCCAAGGGCCTGACCAACCATCGCGTGCTCTACGGTCACGTGTTCCGCAACGCCATGCTGCTGATCATCGCCGGCTTCCCCGCCGCCTTCATCGGCATCTTCTTCACCGGCTCCCTGCTGATCGAAGTGATCTTCTCCCTCGAAGGCCTGGGCCTGATGAGCTTCGAGGCAGCGATCAACCGCGACTATCCGCTGGTGTTCGGCACATTGTTCATCTTCACCTTGCTGGGACTGGTCGTGAAACTGATCGGTGATATCACCTACACCCTGGTCGATCCGCGCATCGACTTCGAAAGCCGGGAGGGTTGAGCATGAAACTGTCGCCCCTCAATCGGCGCCGCCTCGATCGCTTCAAAGCCCACAAACGCGGCTGGTGGTCGCTATGGCTGTTTCTCATCCTGTTCGGCCTGAGTCTCGGCGCCGAGCTGATCGCCAACGACAAGCCGCTGGCCGTGCGCTACGACGGCGAGTGGTATTTCCCGGTGCTCAAGCGCTACCCGGAAACGGTGTTCGGCGGTGAATTCCCGCTGCAGGCCAACTACAAGAGCCCCTATATCCAGGACCTGATCGCGGCAAAGGACGGCCGGATGATCTGGCCGCCGATTCCCTTCAGCTATTCGAGCATCAACTACGACCTGGAAGTGCCCGCTCCGGCGCCGCCTTCGGCGCAGAACTGGTTGGGCACCGACGATCAGGGCCGCGACGTGCTGGCACGGGTGATCTACGGCTTTCGCATCTCGGTGCTGTTCGCCCTGACCCTGACTCTGGCCAGTTCGGTGATCGGCGTGATCGCCGGCGCGCTGCAAGGCTTCTATGGCGGCTGGGTCGACCTGCTCGGCCAGCGCTTTCTGGAGATCTGGTCGGGCCTGCCGGTGCTCTACCTGTTGATCATCCTCGCCAGCTTCGTGCAGCCGAACTTCTGGTGGCTGCTGGGCATCATGCTGCTGTTCTCCTGGATGAGTCTGGTGGACGTGGTGCGCGCCGAATTTCTCCGCGGGCGCAACCTGGAATACGTGCGCGCGGCGCGAGCGCTGGGCATGGGCAACGGGGCGATCATGTTCCGCCACATCCTGCCCAATGCCATGGTCTCGACCATGACCTTCATGCCCTTCATCCTCACCGGCGCCATCGGCACCCTGACCGCCCTGGACTTCCTCGGTTTCGGCCTGCCGCCTGGCGCTCCCTCGCTCGGCGAGCTGGTCGCCCAGGGCAAGAGCAACCTGCAGGCGCCCTGGCTGGGCATCAGCGCCTTCGCCGTGCTGGCGATCATGCTGAGCCTTCTGGTGTTCATCGGCGAAGCCGCCCGCGATGCCTTCGACCCGAGGAAATGACATGAGCCAGAACGAAACCCTGCTACAAGTTCGCGACCTGGCTGTCGAGTTCGTCACGGGCGACAACTGCCAGCGCGTGGTCGAAGGCGTCAGCTTCGACATCCGCAAAGGCGAGACATTGGCCCTGGTCGGAGAAAGCGGCTCGGGCAAGTCGGTCACGGCGCACTCGATTCTGCGCCTGCTGCCCTACCCGCTCGCGCGCCATCCACATGGCAGCATCGAGTACGCCGGCGAAAACCTGCTCAAGCTCGGCGAAGGTCGCCTGCGCGGCATACGCGGCAACCGCATCGCCATGGTCTTCCAGGAGCCGATGACTTCGCTCAACCCGCTGCATACCATCGAGAAGCAGATCAACGAGGTGCTCGCCCTGCACAAGGGCATGCGCGGCAAGGCTGCCAGTGCGCGCACCTTGGAGTTGCTGGAGCTGGTCGGCATTCCCGAACCGAAGAAGCGCCTGAAGGCCTACCCGCACGAACTCTCCGGCGGCCAACGTCAGCGCGTGATGATCGCCATGGCCCTGGCCAACGAGCCGCAACTGCTGATCGCCGACGAGCCGACCACCGCACTGGATGTCACCGTACAGCTGAAAATCCTCGAATTGCTCAAGGATCTGCAGGCGCGTCTGGGCATGTCGCTGCTGCTGATCAGCCATGATCTCAACCTGGTTCGCAGAATTGCCCATCGCGTATGTGTCATGCAGCGCGGTCGCATCGTCGAACAGGCGTCGTGTGAACAATTGTTCCAGGCGCCAGAGCATCCCTATACCCAGGAACTGCTCGGCGCCGAGCCCAGCGGCGAACCTGCGGCCAACCCCGCGGGCCAGCCGTTGCTGGAAGTGGACGACCTGCGAGTGTGGTTCCCGATCAAGAAGGGCCTGCTGCGCCGGACGGTGGATCATGTCAAAGCGGTAGACGGTATCAACTTCAGCCTGCCCCAGGGCCAGACCCTGGGCATCGTCGGCGAAAGTGGTTCCGGCAAATCCACCCTGGGCATGGCCATCCTGCGACTGCTCGCCAGCCGCGGTGATATCCGCTTCCACGGCCAGCAGCTGCAGGGCCTGAGCCAGCAGGAGGTACGCCCGCTGCGCAGGCAGATGCAGGTGGTGTTTCAGGACCCCTTCGGCAGCCTGAGCCCACGCATGTCGGTGAGCCAGATCGTCGGTGAAGGTCTGCGCATTCACGGCATGGGCAACGAGGCAGAGCAGGAACAGGCGATCATCGACGCGCTTTTGGAGGTAGGACTGGATCCGCAGACGCGGCATCGCTACCCCCACGAGTTTTCTGGCGGGCAACGGCAGCGGATTGCCATTGCCCGGGCACTGGTGTTGAAACCGGCGCTGATCCTGCTGGACGAGCCCACTTCGGCGCTCGACCGCACGGTGCAGCGTCAGGTGGTGGAGTTGTTGCGCGGCTTGCAGGCCAAGTACAACCTGACCTATCTGTTTATCAGCCATGACCTGGCGGTAGTCAGAGCTCTGAGTCACCAATTGATGGTGGTCAAGCAGGGCCAGGTGGTCGAACAGGGGTCTGCCGAGTCGATCTTCAGTGCACCGCAACACCCTTATACGCAGCAGTTGCTGGAAGCCGCTTTTCTGGCCCCGGCAACGGCTCACTGATCCTTGAAACAGGAAGAGGAATAGCACAATGGGTTTTCTAACCGGTAAGCGCGTACTCATCGTTGGCGTTGCCAGCAAACTGTCCATCGCCTCGGGTATCGCCGCCGCCATGCACCGCGAAGGTGCCGAGCTGGCTTTCACCTACCAGAACGAGAAGCTCAAGGGCCGCGTGGAAGACTTCGCCGCCGGCTGGGGCTCCAGCGCCGACCTGTGCTTCCCCTGCGACGTGGCCAACGACGAGGAAATCGCCGCGGTATTCGAAGCGCTGAGCAAGAAGTGGGACGGCCTGGACTGCATCGTCCACTCGGTAGGCTTCGCTCCGGGCGACCAGCTCAATGGCGACTTCACCGACGTCACCACCCGTGAAGGCTTCAAGATCGCCCACGACATCAGCGCCTACAGCTTCGTCGCCCTGGCCAAGGCCGGTCGCGAGATGATGAAGGGCCGCAACGGCAGCCTGCTGACCCTCTCCTACCTGGGTGCAGAGCGCACCATGCCCAACTACAACGTCATGGGCATGGCCAAGGCCAGCCTGGAAGCCGGCGTGCGCTACCTGGCCGGCAGCCTCGGCCCGGAAGGCACCCGCGTCAACGCCATCTCCGCCGGCCCGATCCGCACCCTGGCCGCCAGCGGCATCGCCAGCTTCCGCAAGATGCTGGCTGCCAACGAAAAGCAGACGCCGCTGCGCCGCAACGTCACCATCGAGGAAGTCGGCAATGCCGGCGCCTTCCTCTGCTCCGACCTGGCTTCGGGCATCAGCGGTGAAATCATGTACGTCGACGGCGGCTTCAACACCACCGCCATGGGCGCCATGGAAGACTGAGGAAGTCGCCGGGCATCGCACTCAGAATCGTACGCTGCCCGCCCCTGCTGCACCTCAGGCACGGCCTGGCCATGACTGACTGCAACGCCGCACATTGCTCAGCAAGTGCGGCGTTGTCGTTTCTGGCTTATTGTCAGAACTCCGGTCATTTCATTCGCCTCCCGAACCGAAACGCCATCATGGCCGGCACGCTTCAGCGCTGGCGTTGTCCTAGCTGGGAAGCCTGGAACCGAGATGGGTCGATGATCCGAACAAATACATGGCGAGCCTGCCTGATCGCCGCGCTGTGCAGCCTCACGCTCGGCTGCGCCCTGCCGCCGCTGGATGGCCGTAGCGAGAGCCAGGCGTTCACCCAGGCCGAAACGGCTGATACCACCCTTGGCCAGGCGCTGGGCAGCCAACAGGACTCCCATCCCGGCCTGTCCGGCATCCTTACGCTGGCGGCCGCCCGCGATGCCTTCGCCGCGCGCATGCTTCTGGTCGAAGCGGCCGAGCGCAGCCTCGACGTTCAGTACTACATCTGGCGTAACGACATTACCGGCACCCTGCTGCTCGATGCCCTGCTCAGAGCCGCCGAACGAGGCGTTCGCGTCCGCCTGCTACTGGACGACAACGGCATTGCCGGCCTCGATCAGACCCTTAGCACGCTCGATCGCCATCCCAACATCGAAGTGCGCCTGTTCAATCCCTTCTCCCTTCGCAAGGCCAAGGCGCTGGGCTACCTGACGCACTTTTCCCGTGCCAATCGGCGCATGCACAACAAGTCCTTCACCGTGGACAACCAGGCCACCATCATCGGCGGGCGCAATATCGGCGACGAATACTTCGAAGCCAGCGAGGGCGTGCTCTTCGCCGATCTGGATGTCCTGGCAATCGGGCCGGTCGTGGCTGATACCTCGACCGACTTCGATCGCTACTGGGCCAGCGAATCCAGCTACCCCCTCGAGCTGATCGTGCCGCGTGACCGTAGCGCCCCACAGCCCCTGCACGATCTCGCGGCCGATCTCTCCAGCTCATCGGCAGCCAGCGGTTACATTAAAACTCTGCAGGAAAGCGAGTTCATCCAGCGCTTGCTGGATAAGCAGTTGACCTTCGAATGGAGCGAGACCACGCTGGTCAGCGACGACCCGGCCAAAGGGCTTGGCAATGCCAGTGACGGCGAGCTGCTGATCGGCCACCTGGGCGAGATGCTTGATATCCCTGAAGCCCGGGTCGACCTCGTCTCCCCCTACTTCGTCCCGACGCAAACCGGCGTCGATATCTTCACCGGCCTGGTACAACGCGGCGTCGAAGTGCGCATCCTCACCAACGCACTGGAAGCAACCGACGTGACGCCCGTGCATGCCGGATACGCCAAGCGCCGCCGTGCGCTGCTCGAAGGTGGCGTCAAGCTCTACGAAATGCGCCTGGGCGCAGACGACGAAGGGCACCGGGAAACAGCCGGGCCGTTCGGCAGCTCCGGCTCGAGCCTGCACGCGAAAACCTTCGCCCTCGATGGTCAGCGCGTTTTCATCGGTTCATTCAACTTCGACCCACGCTCCGCGAAACTCAATACCGAGCTGGGTTTTCTCATCGAAAGCCCGCAACTGGCCGCCGCCATTGGCCACGCCTTCGAAACCGATATCCCCGCCAATGCCTATGAGCTGGGTCTGGACGAAAACCACCGAATCTACTGGCTGCAGCGCCAGGATGGCGAGCAACAGCGGCTCTATAGCGAGCCCGGCACGGGCCTGCTCAAACGCCTGGGCATTCACCTGCTTTCCTGGCTGCCCATCGAATGGCTGTTATGAGCCAGAAACGAGAAAGCCCCGCACTTGGCGGGGCTTTTTCGTAGCGGACAGCGATCAGAAACGCTCGACGTCTGCCTTGGCTTCCAGCTGCTTGCGCAGCGCGGCGAAGTCCTGCTGACCGGCACGCGACGCCAGGAAGTTGCGGTACATGGCGAGTTCTTCTTCAGCCAGCGCTTCTTCCGGCACGTTCACGCCATCGAGACGCAGCACGACGTAGTCGCCATTATTCAGCGTCACCCCGGCAAAGGTCGGCTCACCCGCCGTGGCAGGCTTGGGCATGCGGAACAGCGCCTGCAGCACCTTCGGCTCGATGCCGTCCTGGCTGCGTGTCGCCGCTTCCTGCACCTGCCACTCGGCACCTGCAGCCTCGCCCGCCTCGGCAGCGGCCAATTGCTTGTCGCCTTCGGCCTTGGCAGCAGCAGCGGCGCGCTCCTGCAGCAGGTGACCGCGAATGCTCTCGGCAACCTGCTCCATTGGCAACTGCTCGGGCTTGTTGTGCTGTTTCACGCGCACGACAACTACGGTACTCGGGTCCAGCTCGATGGTCGAACTGTTGGCACCGTCTTCCAGAACGTCGGGGCTGAAGGCAGCCTGCAGTACCTGACGATTGGCGGTGATGCCGGTAGCGCCTCCTTCACGACCGAAGGCTTCGCTGGTCTTGACCTCGAGCCCCAGCTCCTGAGCTGGCTGAGCCAGATCCGATGCTTGGAACGCGGCATCTTCCAGTTGCTTGGTCGCCTCGACGAAATGCTGCTCGACCTGCTGCGCCTTGAAGTCACGCGCCAGTTTGTCCTTGAGGCTGTCGAAGCTCGGCACTTCAGGTGCCTGAACACCCAGCAACTTGATCAGGTGCCAGCCGAACTCGCTCTTCACCGGTTCGGAAACCTGGTCCTGCTGCAGCGCATACAGCGCCTCTTCGAAGGCCGGGTCGTACACGCCAGGACCGGCGTAACCCAGGTCACCGCCATCGACGGCCGAGCCCGGATCCTGCGAGAACTCCTTGGCCAGGGCAGCAAAATCTTCGCCGGCATCGACACGCTTCTTGATCTCTTCGATCTTGTCGCGCGCAGCTTCGTCGTCGCCTTCGATGAGAATGTGCGCCGCCTGACGTTGCTCGGCCAGATTGGCGATTTCGCTCTCGTACAACGGCTTCAGGTCTTCCTCGCTGACTTCGACCTGGTCGAAGAAGCTGTCCTTCTGCAGTTCGACGTATTCCAGCACGACCTGCTCAGCGCTCATGAACTCGCCGGCGTGCTCGTCGTAATAGGCTTTGACGTCACTGTCGCTCAGCTCCACCGCAGCGGGATCGGCCTTGATGGTCAGGCTGGCGAAATCGCGAGTCTGACGCTCGAGGTTGGCGAACGCACGCGCCTCCTGCTCGGTTACGAAGCTGCTGGCGCCAAGGCCGGCACGCAACTGGCCGATCAGCATTTCCTCTTCCAGCATCTGACGGAACTGCAGGCGGGTGTAGCCCATCTGGCGAATGACCTGATCGAAGCGCGCGGCATCGAAGCGGCCATCCACCTGGAATTCGGGAGTCTGCAGGATCACCTGGTCCAGCGAGCCTTGCGAGAAGGCGAAGTGAGCATCGTCAGCTGCCTGCAGCAGCAACTTGCGCTCGATCAGCCCTTTGAGCGAAGCCTCACGCAGCAGTTTTTCATCGAGCAGCGAGGCGTCGAAATCACGACCCAGTTGCTGCAGGAGCTGACGGCGCTGCATTTCAACGGCCTGATTGAGCTCGTTGAGGGTAATGGTGTCACCGTTCACGTCAGCCGCATTGTTGCGGTTGCTGGTCCCCGTGACGATGGCTTCGAAACCGGTAAAGGCCATCAGCATGACGATGAGGCCGATGATGATTTTGGCAATCCAACCGCGTGAATTGTCCCTGATGTTTTGCAGCATGCTTCCCCCAGAACGACTGTACAGAGTCACCAGCCGCGCAGTGTGGGTAATGTCCAGATAGAAGAAAGGCGCATCCGTGGATGCGCCTTCTCGTAACGCGTTAAGTGGCCAGTGCAGAAAAGTCTCCGACTCCCTGCCCTGCCTCCTAACAACCGCCAGACAGAGCCTGACGGCGAGGCAAACCCGGAAGACGCTTAGTTGACGGCGTCTTTCAGAGCCTTGCCAGCTTTGAAGCCCGGGATCTTGGCAGCAGCGATGCTGATCGGCTTGCCGGTCTGCGGGTTGCGGCCAGTGCGAGCAGCGCGCTCTTTGACAGCGAAGGTGCCGAAGCCAACCAGTACGACGGAATCACCAGCCTTCAGGGCGCCAGTGACGGATTCAATCACTGCATCCAGCGCGCGGCCAGCAACAGCTTTCGGGATATCAGCAGATGCAGCGATAGCATCGATCAGTTCCGACTTGTTCACTCTAAGTCCCCTTATTTCTGTTGAGTTGTTTCTTGATTTTTAGTGTAAGCAAAGCGGGTGCTGGATGGCCTGCCGACACAATAAGAGCCGCTTTATAACAAGGGCTCAAAAATTGTGTCAAGGAAGCCCCCCGGCTAATGCGTGCTGATTCGCTCCTTGGAATCAGTCTCGCGCTTGTCATCCGTTGCAACCATCTCGGGAGCCGCATCGGGCAAGGGCTCCGGGGCGTATTGCAGCGCAATTTGCAGGACCTCGTCAATCCATTTAACCGGTTTAATCTGCAGGTCTTGCTTAATATTTTCCGGAATTTCTTTCAGATCGCGCACATTTTCTTCGGGAATGATCACGGTCTTGATTCCACCCCGATGAGCAGCCAGAAGTTTTTCCTTCAAACCGCCGATGGCCAGCACCTGACCGCGCAGAGTGATTTCACCGGTCATGGCCACGTCGGCGCGCACTGGAATCTGCGTCAGCGCCGAGACCAGCGCCGTGCACAGACCGATACCCGCACTCGGCCCATCCTTTGGCGTCGCACCTTCGGGCATATGGATGTGAACGTCGCGCTTCTCGTTGAAATCAGCGGGAATCCCCAGACTTTTTGCGCGACTGCGCACTACGGTCATGGCGGCCGTCATGGACTCTGCCATCACGTCGCCCAGCGAACCGGTCTTGATCAGCACGCCCTTGCCGGGCACCACCGCCGTCTCGATGGTAAGCAGCTCGCCACCCACCTGAGTCCAGGCCAGACCGGTCACCTGACCGATCTGGTCCTGCTGCTCGGCAAGGCCGTAGCGATGTTTGCGCACGCCCAAAAAGTGCTCCAGCGACTCTGCGGTGACGCGAACCTGGAAACGCTTCTCGCGCACGTGCTCCTTCACCGCCTTGCGACATACCTTGGCGATCTGCCGCTCCAGGCTGCGCACCCCCGCCTCGCGCGTGTAGTAACGAATGATGTCGCGGATGGCCGCCTCATCGAACTCCAGCTCGCCCTTCTTCAGGCCGTTGGCCTGCGTCTGCTTCGGTGCCAGGTACTTGATGGCGATGTTGACCTTCTCGTCCTCGGTATAGCCCGGCAGGCGGATGACTTCCATACGATCCAGCAACGGGCCGGGGATGTTCATCGAGTTGGCGGTGCAGAGGAACATCACATCCGACAGGTCGTAATCGACCTCCAGATAGTGATCGTTGAAGTTGTGATTCTGCTCCGGATCGAGCACTTCCAGCAGCGCAGACGCAGGATCGCCGCGCATGTCCTGGCCCATCTTGTCGATCTCGTCGAGCAGGAACAGTGGGTTGCGCACCCCGACCTTGGTCATCTTTTGAATCAAACGGCCCGGCATCGAGCCGATATAAGTACGGCGGTGGCCGCGAATCTCGGCCTCGTCACGCACGCCACCCAGCGCCATGCGCACGAACTTGCGGTTGGTGGCGGTGGCGATGGACTCGGCCAGCGAGGTCTTGCCCACGCCGGGCGGGCCGACCAGGCACAGCACCGGTCCCTTGAGTTTCTTCACCCGCTTCTGCACGGCGAGATATTCGAGGATGCGTTCCTTGACCTCTTCCAGGCCGTAATGGTCGGCATCGAGGATACTCTCGGCTCGCGTCAGATCGAGGCGCACCTTGCTCTCGGCCTTCCACGGCACATTCACCAGCCAATCGATGTAGGAACGCACCACGGTGGCCTCGGCAGACATCGGCGACATCTGCTTGAGCTTGTTCAGCTCGGCATTGGCCTTGGTCAGCGCTTCCTTGGTCAGGCCGGCGTTGTCGATGCGCTTCTTCAGTTCATCGATTTCGTTATGGCCTTCGTCGATATCGCCCAGCTCCTTCTGAATAGCCTTCATCTGCTCATTCAGGTAGTACTCGCGCTGGCTGCGTTCCATCTGCTTCTTCACGCGGCCACGGATACGCTTCTCGACCTGCAGCAGGTCGATCTCGGCATCCAGCAGCGCCAGCACATGCTCGACGCGGGCGGACAGCGAGGTGATTTCGAGGATTTCCTGCTTCTGCTCGATCTTCAGCGCCATGTGCGCGGCCATGGTGTCGACCAGGCGGCTGGGCTCATCGATGCTGTTGAGCGAGGACAGCACTTCGGCCGGAACCTTCTTGCCCAACTGCACGTACTGCTCGAACTGGCTGAGCAGGCTACGAGTAAAGACCTCGGACTCGCGCTCGGCAGTCTCGCCCTCCTCGATCAACTGCACTTCAGCGCGGCAATGATCATCGAGCTCGATGAAACGCTCGATGGAACCGCGCTGCTCGCCCTCGACCAGCACCTTGACGGTGCCGTCGGGCAACTTGAGCAACTGCAGAACGGTGGCAACGGTGCCAACGCGGTATAGATCCTGATCATCCGGGTCATCGACGGCCGGGTTCTTCTGGGCCACCAGCAGAATCTGCTTGTCACCCGTCATGGCTGCCTCGAGGGCCTCAATGGATTTCTCACGCCCGACGAAAAGCGGGATGACCATGTGCGGATAGACCACTACATCGCGCAATGGCAGGAGAGGCAATTCGATGGTTGTCTTCATGATTTCGGCTCAGCGGCGGCCTTAAGGCCGTAAACAGGCGGGATTACCCTTGGCTTTTAAGATGGGGGTAGCTCCCGTAAAAAACAAGCGCAATGTCCAGAAAAGCGAAGGGGCCCAAAGGGCCCCTTCTTTGCATCGTGTAACAGCTGTTAGGCGTCTGGCGCGGCCTTCGCCGGCGGCTCGCTGTTTTCATAGATCAGCAGCGGCTTGGACGAACCCTCGATGACGCTCTCATCGATCACCACCTTGCTCACGTCCTGCTGGGACGGAATCTCGTACATGGTGTCGAGCAGAATGCCCTCGAGAATCGAACGCAGACCACGCGCGCCGGTCTTGCGCTCCAGCGCCTTCTGCGCCACGGACTTCAGCGCGTCGGAGCGGAATTCCAGATCCACGCCTTCCATCTCGAACAGCTTGGCGTACTGCTTGGTCAGCGCGTTCTTCGGCTCGGTGAGAATCTGCACCAGGGCAGCCTCGTCCAGCTCTTCCAGCGTCGCGATCACCGGCAGGCGACCGACGAACTCGGGGATCAGGCCGAATTTGACCAGATCGTCCGGCTCGACCTCACGCAGGGATTCACCGATCTTCTTGCCTTCCTGCTTGCTGCGCACTTCCGCACCGAAACCGATGCCGCCCTTAGTCGAACGCGCCTGGATGACTTTCTCCAGGCCAGCGAACGCACCACCACAGATGAACAGGATGTTGCGCGTATCGACCTGCAGGAACTCCTGCTGCGGATGCTTGCGCCCGCCCTGCGGCGGAACCGAGGCGACGGTACCTTCGATCAGCTTGAGCAGCGCCTGCTGCACGCCCTCGCCCGAGACGTCGCGGGTGATCGACGGGTTGTCGGACTTGCGCGAGATCTTGTCGATTTCGTCGATGTAGACGATGCCCATCTGGGCCTTCTCGACATCGTAGTCGCACTTCTGCAGCAGCTTCTGAATGATGTTCTCGACGTCCTCACCCACGTAACCGGCTTCGGTCAGGGTGGTGGCATCGGCGATAGTGAACGGCACGTTGAGCAGGCGCGCCAGCGTTTCGGCCAGCAGCGTCTTGCCCGAACCGGTCGGACCGATCAGCAGAATATTGCTCTTGCCCAGTTCGACATCGTCTTTCTTGTCGCGCTGGTTCAGACGCTTGTAGTGGTTGTACACCGCTACCGACAGCACCTTCTTGGCGCGCTCCTGGCCGATCACGTACTGATCGAGGATGGCGCTGATTTCCTTGGGTGCCGGGAGTTTGTGCGCGTTGCTCTCGGCCTGGGCTTCCTGCACCTCCTCGCGGATGATGTCGTTGCACAGGTCGACGCATTCGTCGCAGATGAAGACGGAAGGACCGGCGATCAACTTGCGCACTTCGTGCTGGCTTTTGCCGCAGAAGGAGCAATAAAGCAGTTTGCCGTTGTCCTCACCGTTACGGGTGTCAGTCATTCGATCAATCCAATACGGTAGGCTTGAAACACAAGATGAAGGCAAATGCGGGCATTTTCAAGGGCGCAGGTCGCGTCATTGAGGGATGCCCGCAGCCGGTGCCTCATCTAGACCGGCATTTGACGCTTTTCGTGCACAGCATCGACCAAACCATATTCCACGGCGCGAGAAGCGCTCATGAAATTGTCGCGGTTGGTGTCGCGCTCGATGGTTTCCAGGCTCTGACCTGTGTGGTGCGCCAGCAGTTCGTTCAGGCGCTCACGGATAAACAGGATTTCCTTGGCATGGATTTCGATATCCGAAGCCTGGCCCTGGAAGCCGCCCAGCGGCTGGTGAATCATCACACGCGAGTTCGGCAGGCAGAAACGCTTGCCCTTGGCGCCGCCAGCCAGCAGGAAGGCACCCATGCTGCAGGCCTGACCGATGCAGGTGGTGGACACGTCCGCCTTGATGAACTGCATGGTGTCGTAGATCGCCATACCGGCAGTGACCGAGCCACCCGGCGAGTTGATGTACAGGTGGATGTCCTTGTCCGGATTCTCTGCTTCCAGGAACAGCAACTGGGCGCAGATCAGGTTGGCCATGTAGTCCTCGACCTGGCCGACCACGAAGATCACACGCTCCTTGAGCAGGCGCGAGTAGATGTCATAGGCACGCTCGCCACGAGCGGACTGCTCGATGACCATCGGCACCAGGCCGCCAGCGGCCTGGATTTCAGGCATGTTTTGCATAAAAGAATTGCGGGACATGTCTTGCGCTCACTCCCTAATAGTCATGTCTCAAATACACATAAGCCAGCACGGAGGCTGGCTTATGGTGGTGTACTCGAACGAGGTTACCAGATCAGTCGGCTTGAGGAGCTTCCGCCGGCTTGACTGCGTCTTCGTAGGAAACCGCTTTATCGGTCACGTTGGCCTTCTGCAGAACAGTATCTACAACTTGCTCTTCCAGTACAACCGAACGCACTTCGTTCATCTGCTGGTCGTTCTTGTAGTACCAGGCCACGACCTGCTCAGGCTCCTGGTAAGCCGAAGCCATCTCTTCGATCAGCTCGCGAACGCGGGCTTCGTCCGGCTTCAGGTCGAACTGCTTGACCACCTCGGCGACGATCAGGCCCAGCACGACGCGGCGCTTGGCCTGCTCTTCGAACAGTTCGGCCGGCAGTTGATCAGGCTTGATGTTGCCACCGAATTGTTGAACAGCCTGCACGCGCAGACGATTCACTTCGTTGCCGATCAGCGCCTTCGGCACTTCGACCGGGTTGGCAGCCAGCAGGCCGTCCATTACCTGGTTCTTGACCTTGGACTTGATGGCCTGGCGCAGTTCGCGCTCCATGTTCTTGCGAACTTCGGCGCGGAAGCCTTCCAGACCGCCTTCCTTGATGCCGAACAGGGCGAAGAACTCGTCGTTCAGCTCAGGCAGTTGCGGAGCGGAAACGCTATTCACGGTAACGGTGAACTCGGCGGTTTTGCCGGCCAGATCGAGGTTCTGGTAGTCCTCGGGGAAGGTCGGGTTGATCACGCGCTCTTCACCGGCCTTGGCACCGACCAGGGCGTCTTCGAAGCCCGGGATCATGCGACCGGAGCCCAGCACCAGCTGAGTGCCCTTGGCACTGCCGCCCGCGAAGGCTTCGCCGTCGATCTTGCCGACGAAATCGATGTTCAGCTGATCGCCATTTTCAGCGGCACGCTCTGCAGCTTCGAAACGGGTGTTCTGCTTGCGCAGGATATCCAGCATGTTGTCGACATCGCTGTCGGCCACATCAGCCTGCAGGCGTTCGATGGCGATGGAGTCGAAACCGGACACTTCGAACTCGGGGAACACTTCGAAGGTGGCAACGTATTCCAGGTCCTTGCCCTTCTCGAAGGACTTCGGCTCGACAGCCGGAGCGCCAGCGGGGTTCAACTTCTGCTCGACCACGGCTTCGTAGAAGGTAGCCTGGATCAGGTCGCCCAGCGCTTCCTGACGAGCGGCGTCTTCGTAACGCTGACGGATAACGCTCATCGGCACCTTGCCAGGACGGAAGCCAGGAACCTTGGCACGACGGGCAGTCTGCTGCAGACGCTTGTTGACTTCAGTCTCGATGCGCTCGACGGGTACGCCGACGGTCATGCGGCGCTCAAGAGCAGAAGTGCTTTCAACAGAAACTTGCATGGATATTCCTCGTTGCACAGACAAAAGCCGGCTCGAGCCGGCCCCGAATTCAAGGCCAAGTATTCTAGAGGGTCGATATTAAGAAGTCACCCTAGAAGCAGGCGGCAATACGGGGGGATTTGTAAGATGGTGCGGACGGAGAGACTCGAACTCACCACTACCCCCGCGAAGGGCCTGCAGGCCTTGATTCACGTGAATGGTTGCGCGTGTGTGAGCGTGGAACTGTTCCCAGCTTGTTCCCAGTGAGAACAAGCGTAAGCGCCCAGCACGGCAGGGGGCGGGATTTTACACGGTTTTATGTTGAGGCCAAGGGAAAAGGTAATTTTGGTATCCGGCATGCCCTGTGAGCCTGAAAGCCAGCTCTATCAAGGGGTTAGCGTGAACTCAGAAAGGTCATAATTTTATAAGCGCCAGGTAAGGAGATCTCTTAACCCTAAAGCTAGAACGAATCAAATAAAATCCTTATAAATCAATAGTATAATAAAAACCTCCATCATTCTCACGCGCATTGGTGACAGTCGCATCGATATGTTCGGCAGCGTCCTCGGTGGCGCCCTGCGCGGCGCGCTCGGTGGCCTGCTGTGAGCGTGCTGGCCCAAGCCAGGCAAATGCTCACGCACGCCGCCAGCGGCTACCGCGACCTCACCAGCTACCCGCGCCCCATCTGCCGCCTGGAGGTCAACGGCACCGACATCACCGCGCATTGTGGGCGGCCAGGTGCAGCGCCTGATCAGCATCGAGCTAACCGACAACCGCGGGCTGGAGGCCGACCAGCTCGACATCACCCTCAGCGACCACGACGTCCTGCTCGCCACCCCCCCGCGCGGCGCCACACTGCACCTGTGGCTTGGCTGGAGTGATGCCGGGCTGGTCGACAAGGGCACCTACACCGTCGACGAAACCGAGCACAGCGGCGCGCCGGACACCCTCAGCATCCGCGCCCGCAGCGCCGACCTGTGCGGCGGCCTCAAGGTCAAGAAGGAACGCAGCTGGAGCCCCGCCACCTTGGGCACCGTCATCGGCGCCATTGCCCTCCGCTCATGGACTGGCGCCAGTCGTCATCGCCGTGCTCGCCGGCATCGAGCTGCTGCAGGTCGACCAGGCCAATGAGTCAGATGCCAACCTGCTCAGCCGCCTCGGCCGTGAGCATGACGCCATCGCCACCGTAAAGGCCGGGCGGCTGCTATTCATGCCCACCGGCAAGGCCACCACCGCCAGCGGCCTGGCCCTGCCTCACGTCACCTTGACCAGGGCAGATAGCGACCAACACCGCTTTCTGCAGGCCGACCGCGACGCTTATACCGGCGTAAAGGCCTACTACTACGACGTAAATAGCGCGGACAAAAAAGAGGCCATCGCCGGCGCCGGCGACAACCTCCAAGGACTGCGCCACACCTACGCCGACCAAGCCAGCGCACTGGCGGCAGCCCGAGCGGAATGGCTGCGCCTGCAGCGCGGCACCGCCACCCTCAGCTACACCCTCGCAAAGGGCCGGCCGGACCTGATCCCCGGACTGACCTACAGCCTCACCGGCATCAAGGCGGAAATCAGCGCCATCGTCTGGCTCGGCGGCAACGTGCAACGCAGCTTCACACCCGACGCCTACACCACAACCCTGGAGCTCACCAGCCAACTGCCAGACGGCGACGAACTCACCAGCGACGCCGGCGAGCAATACACCGGCGTGCTGACCCGGTACCGAGACGAGAAGACGGGCAGCAGAAGAAGCTAAAGGCTGGCGACCAGGCCAACCCCAAGCGCCTCACGCACCTGTACGCGAGCAAGGGCAGCGCAGAGCGGGCGGTGAAGCGTGAAGCGTGAAGCGTGAAGCGGGTCGTCTACAGGGCCTATAGCAGTTGCTTTGCTCAAAAATGAGCAATCGCTTATCATGTGTGTGCAACCACATTGGAGGCTCACATGGCCACCGCAAAGAAAATCGCATCGCCGCAACGCAAAGCGACTGGCAAGAAAATCACCTACCAGCACGTAGCACGTGCAGGGCAGGACGGCCAGAAAACCTTTGAACGCTTTGTAGCGACAGGCAGCATCTCCCCTCAGCAGTAGGTTTTAATGCCATCGGTAAAAGTATCGGAACCGTTCAAAGAACTAGCCGACTGGTACGACCTATACGCAATCTTTCATGACTACAAGCTCTTCGGTGACCTTCCGGACATTTTTGGAAGGGACGAAGGGCTTGATCTAAAAGACATTCACCACATTCATCTAGCTAGAACGGCCAAGATCCAGGCAGTTTGGTCGCAGCAATCAAACCAATTTCGTCGTGTGACCCCCACGTCAGAGCCAGAAAATGATTTCTGGTTGATCTATGCCTACGACGATCTGCAGGAAGAATACCTGCTGCTTACAGTCATCGGCCCAGAGGCGCACAAACGGGCCGAGTGGAATAGCTTCCTCACGAGCATGCTCATCGAAATCGTCGAGCCCTGGATACTTGGCAGAGTGAAGTACCCCGAGATTGACTGATGAACCCCCGCACTCAGCGGGGTCTCTTCATTCACCTTGGCGAATCTCGCGCGGCCAGCGCCTCGATCGCACGGCGCATAAACACCTATTCCCCTGCGTCGAGCTGGCGGTAGAACCGCAGCAATAGCCTTTCCTCTGGCGTTACCCACTCCTGCAAGGGCTGCACACCCTGATCCTCAGGTTGACCGGCCGCAGCCTCTCGAACATCGCAACTCATCTGCATACTCCGTCATTGGCAGTTGTCCGCAGACCTTACCGCCACTCAGAAATATGCAAACCCACCAGCGACTTGGCAGCGTGTTCCCCAGCGGGCAAACTGCCACCTTTTATCAAGGACGTTGCTCTAAAATGGATTTGCTTCAACAAGCTCAAGCCCTCATCGGCAGCCAGTACGCGCCGCTATTCACTGCCGCAATAACCCTTCTGTCTCTCGCCCCAAAGCTCGTTGCTCCGCTGCTCAGCGCCTTCGAAGCCCATGACAAGCACTTCGTTCGCAAGCCACTGGAGCGTTTGAAGGCGCTACGCTCCAGCGCATCCAAGCATTCGGGGTTGGCTGATTACTTGGAAACCTCCATCGAGTTGGAAGCATTTCGGATCGCCTCGGGCATTACCGCCAGCCGCGCCAAAATGGAGTTCTTGCTAGCCTTGAATAAGGACGGCACCTGGTCCAAGCCACAGCTGCGCAGCGTTGCCCAGCATGTAGGATTTCCAGAGGGTTCAGACAAACCCGCAATAATCATTAGTACCAGCGAAAAGGTATTCGCTCTCTGGAGCGCTTGCTTTGCAGGGCTTATTGCACTGATGGGTGCATTTTTCTTCATCCGGCTGGCCTCGACGAATAAGTTTCTCCCCTTCCTGATCGGAGCAATCCTATTCACGGGCTTTGTGGTTTTCGCGCGGTTCATCCTGAGCGACTACATCAGCTACAAACTAGCCAACCGAGCACAGGCAGACCTCAAGCGTAGAGCAACCGCCAGTTAAAGCGGGTCACCCACCAGCACCGCCTTGCCGATATCGCCCTCGCATTCCCCCTCACCGGGGCGCCATTCCAGCGTGGCGCCCTCGCCCATCAGGTCCACGTTCAGGATGCGGTGTAAGCAATCACCCATGCCGTCCTTGTCGATGGCCACCAGGTGCTGCTCATCCCATTGGGTAACCTCATAGTCGAACGCCTGCGCTTCGAGATCCTGCCCTTCGGTGTGGTACTGCAGCGAGGCATAAGCCTCCAGGCAGGTCTGCCGCTCACGGCTGCAAATAATCTCCACGCCGTTGGTGCTGCCGTAGGCATCGCCTTCGGTAGCACGCCAGCCACCCCAGATGATCAAGTTGTCACCTGGACAATACGCAACGGGGGAATGGTGGTGGTAACGCGCTCTAGCGGCGCAGGGCTGACAAGCCAGATGGACGCATAAGCGGCCACCAGGGCGGAAGCGAGGGCAACGGATAGGTAGCGAAGAATGGGCATGGTCGAACTCCTTTTCGTGGGTGCCGTCCTAGGAGCTTCGTCCCAGTGTGTTGGCATGCAAATGGATCAGCATCTCCAATAGTTTGAACAGCTCTAAATGTCAAACTAGGGCTAGCACGCCAAAGAGCTAGGCAATAAGTTGCTCAATAGCCTCTTCAAAAACTGATTTCTTAACGCGCAAAACTAGATTATGACTCTTCAAAACTTTTTTTGCATGATTTGTATTTCTGTTGAGCTCAAAGGGGAGCGAGTACATATCACGTATCCCTTTTTCTTCATGGCTTTACTTTTAGTAAGCTCTACCACTGAAGCGCACAACTGATGAACTGCACGTTTGAGATCACAACCTTTAAGCTCAATATATATTTCGCTTCTAGTCTCATCATCCACCAATAAATAATCGCATCTTGCGCCCTCTAAAACCAAGCAACCATCAACTGTATGGCAAGATAAAACTCGACGATTATTGTTATTAACTCGGAATATAGATTTATTTTCTGAGAAAACAAGACGAGTATCCGTTCGCGAAACTATGCAAGCTGCATTCACGACGAAGCCTCCATATCCAATAATTTTTCAAATTTATCAGCGAATACATTTGAGACATTATCAATTGCACCAGCATCTATTAGCCGCAATTCCTTATCTAGAATGGGCTTGGCTCCTCCAGCCGAGATCATGTAGGCAGACACATGGTCGAAATTAACCAGCTGCTCCCTTGGTATTAAATTATATAGATCAGCAAGCTTTTCCTTTTCTGTAGACTTGATTGCCAAAAATACATTGTGCGCCTGAATTAAATTATTGAACGCAGTTAAAATATACGGACTATGCGTAGTCACTATATAACTACTATCACCATCCCCCGCTCTATATGCCGAAGCTATTAGTGAAACAACTTAACCCTGAGCAACCGGAAAAAGATGAGCTTCCGGCTCTTCAATAACAAAGCTTCGATAAATCTGACCTAGACCAGAATAAGGCCAGGTAGAAAGCATTAGAGCCATCGGCAGAACTTCTTGCTGCCCAGAGCTCGAATTTGAAACGCTGATTCTTCCGCGCTCACTAATAATCCAATCCTGCCCTTTTTCAGCAATATACTTACCACACACCAATTCATCCACGAGCTTTGTAACGCCCTTTGGTAGATCAATTCGGAAATGGCCGTTCATTACTATGTCACGAGTCCTCTCGTAAATAGCGCCAAAATCCTTCAAAAAATAATCAATCGGAATGTTAGACGACAGGAACGAAAATACATTTTTATGAAGGTTTGCGAAGAACGATCGACCAGCAGGAATATAAACAACGGACTCCAATCTTGGCTCAGAATATCCATTATTTAGATGCCCAAGAACCGCCTCCCGAATCTCTCTAACTGGGGATCTACGACGACGTATAGATTCAGGTTCTTCACTTGCTTTTCGCGCAACCCTTCTTGCAGCGCTCAGTGCCTTTTGAATATCCTCGTCGTAATCAAATATCAATTTATCAGCACTAGAGGTGATATTAAACCAAATTACCTCAGAGGAATACTCAATACTAAAATCAGTTTTTTCCCAAGAGTAGCGAGGAAACATGAGCTCAAATTTTGCACGCAACTCAGCATCAAACTGGCGCTTGCTTTTTTCATCCATCCCCCGCCTCATACACCATGTAAGGTATATCTTTAAAAAAACTAACTAGCTTAGTTATTAAACTCTTACCCTGCGCCTGTGGCCCGATAAGAATAGTTACTCTTTTTAGCTCAAGGACAGCTTTCTTTATACTTAAAAAATTATTAACAGTTAAATTTGCCATAACTATTTCTCAAGCACCTGTCAAAATTGATAGAAATACTAAGAGGCCTTTTTATAAGCTAATCATCTAGCGTCAACATGGAATTTCTCCAGTTTCAATAAGATGGCAAAGCTCTTGCGCGCTTACTATAAAAGCGCCTGCGTTTCGGGCAGCCTCAACCTTTGTAGGCCCAGCATTAACACCGATACAAAGAATCGTTATGGACTTTCCAGCCGTTTTCATTACACGGAAACCATGCTGGCTAGCCAAGAGTTCTAGGTCTGCACGTTCTGCGGCCTTGAAACCAGTAAAAAGGATTTGCGCGCGCAGATCGGGAGCTGCCTTTGGTGCAGGCTCAGGCGCGGGGGGAGCTTTGTCGAAAAGGAGCTGGTCGGCACCTTCAAGGTATTCGACCACCCTGTCCTTGCGGAACGTGCGTGGGAGCGTGTTGCCCTCGCTACGGCCTTGCAGGTAGCGAGTGTTTTCGCTCCAGTTAGTCAGAGTCCGAACGGACTCCCGACCATCAACGTCTCGGTAGCTGAATTTGATGGGCTGCATCCCTGCTCCTTGTCTGCGTAGCTCTCTTCTACTTGACCCCAGCCCGCCCGGCCATCGCGGCTAGGGCGTTCACCATCTTGTGCGTGTGTTGCCGGTCACCCTCAGGCAACTGGCGGTAGTGCTCGACGAGGTCGATTTCGTCGCCATTGAAGCTGCTGGAAGCTTCAGGCGTGCGCCGACCAGTTACGACATAGAGCACATCAACGCCCTTTTCAGCAGCCGCAGCCAAGTACTCCGCATCGGGGCTACCAGCACCCTTCTCGTAGTTAATCTGCGTCGTTTTGCCCTTGCCGCCAGCGGCGCCAAGCTCGGTCTGACTGAGCCCAAGGCGCAAGCGTTCTTCCTTCAGCCTTTCGCCAATGGTCATAAAATTGAACCCACAAGCATTGACAGGTTCAATTTACTGAACCAATCTCACTGCGCAATCACGCTAAATCACACGAATTTGAACTTTGAACTATGGCTGAGACATACGCCCCTGAGCAAGCCTGTAAGGCAGCGTGCGAACGCCTGGAAAGACAAGGCATCACCGTCCGCGCTTTCGCGATTCAGCACCAGATTCACGAATCCACCGTTTATGCCGTTCTCAATGGCCAAAAAAAAGTGCCTGCGCAGCGATGCCCACAAAGCCGCCGTCCTGCTCGGCATCAAGGAAGGGACGGTCGCACGCGCCATTGGAGGAAACGAGAAGATGAAGCGCCCGATTCTTGATAGCCGCCGCCGCGCCGTGTTGGCCGTGGTTGCCGCCTCCCCGGGGGGCGCGAATGCGCGCCGCCTGCCTGGGCTTCGACCTCAAGCAGTTCGACAACAAGCTGTATGAGAACCCCGGCCACCGCCCACTGACGGACGAGCAAGTGTGCCAGCTAGAGAAGGTCGCTAGCACCAGCTTCCTGCCCGACTACATCACTGGTCTCTACAACGGCGTGTTTGTCGCCATGCCCGAGCCGGCCGGCACGGACAGAAGTCGAAACCAGTGGAGGTCGAGATCCTGGATCGAGATAACAAGACCAGGAAGCGGCAGAAGTTGCGCTTCGTGTTCCATTGCAGCAGCACTGGCGCTGCGCACAGCAGTTCGGACGCGTTGCTTAAGAGATTCTGGCGCCCGCATCTGGAAGCGGCCGAAGTGCGGTACCGCGGGCCGAACAACTGCCGGCACACCTACGCCAGCCAGCTGCTCACCACCGGCGCCGTCACGCTGCAGTGGCTCAAGGATCAGATGGGCCACACCACCATTGCCATGCTTGAACGCCATTACGGCAAGTACATCAGCAAGGACGGCCCGGACATGATCCCTTTGCTGGAGCACGCCCTAAAGCTCTGAAACAGAGCCCCCAGAAACGACAAAAGGCAGCCTGCAGAGGCTGCCTTTTTCGTTCCACCATTCCCGAAGTGTTCCCAAAACGCTCCCTTCTGAGAAGCGATCCTGTCAGAACCCCCGGAAATACTGGCTTTCAGATGGTGCGGACGGAGAGACTCGAACTCTCACACCTTGCGGCGCCAGAACCTAAATCTGGTGTGTCTACCAATTTCACCACGTCCGCGTGGTTTGAAGCCTAAAACAAAAACGCCAGGCTTTGGGCCTGGCGCTTTGGAATATGGGGTGGACGATGGGAATCGAACCCACGACACCAGGAGCCACAATCCTGTGCTCTACCAACTGAGCTACGCCCACCATATTGCATTTGCTACTCATATTGCCTGACCGCCAAATGGCGCACCCGGCAGGACTCGAACCTGCGACCATCCGCTTAGAAGGCGGATGCTCTATCCAGCTGAGCTACGGGCGCTTATCCATCCGCTAGCGCAGACTTAGAAGCTTTCGGCTCCAACCTCACCACCAGGGCTTGGCTTTTGCCGTCTCACCCAGCGAGTGGCTGTTCCTGAGAAGCGGGGCGAATGTTATAGACGCCTCCCAACCTCGTCAACAGAAATTTTCAAAAAAATTCAGCGATTTAAAGGAGTTACGCTAAATCGACGGCAGGCGCCTTTGCCCAAGTGAGCGCCCATGCGAGAATGCGCGTCCTTTTTTCATCCTTATTAATGGTTAACCAGCGCAATGACCGCACAACTGATCGACGGCAAGGCGATCGCCGCCAGCCTCCGCCAGCAGATTGCCCAACGTGTCGCCGAACGCCGCCAGCAAGGCCTTCGTGCGCCAGGCCTGGCTGTGATCCTGGTCGGCACCGATCCTGCCTCCCAGGTCTATGTGTCGCATAAACGCAAGGATTGCGAAGAAGTCGGCTTTCTTTCCCGCGCTTATGATCTGCCGGCCGAAACCAGCCAGGCCGATCTGCTCGCGTTGATCGATGAGCTCAACGAAGACCCGACCATCGACGGCATTCTGGTACAGCTGCCGCTGCCTGAGCATCTGGACTCGTCCCTGCTGCTCGAGCGTATTCGTCCGGACAAGGACGTGGACGGCTTCCACCCTTACAACATCGGCCGCCTGGCTCAGCGCATGCCGCTGCTGCGCCCCTGCACACCGAAAGGGATCATGACCCTGCTGGAGAGCACCGGCGTCGATCTGTATGGCCTGCACGCAGTGGTGGTTGGCGCCTCGAACATCGTCGGCCGCCCAATGGCGATGGAGCTGTTGCTGGCCGGTTGCACCGTAACCGTTACCCACCGTTTCACCAAGGATCTGGCTGGCCACGTTGGCCAGGCAGATATCGTCGTGGTCGCGGCCGGCAAGCCGGGCCTGGTCAAGGGTGAATGGGTCAAGGAAGGCGCCATCGTCATCGACGTCGGCATCAACCGCCAGGAAGACGGCAAGCTGGTCGGCGACGTGGTCTACGAGACCGCCCTACCCCGCGCCGGCTGGATCACCCCGGTGCCGGGTGGCGTTGGCCCGATGACCCGCGCGGGTCTTTTGGAAAACACGCTGCACGCGGCAGAGCACCTGCATAAATGAGCAGCATGAGCGGATGAGAAAACGGCACCCTAGGGTGCCGTTTTTTTATCGCGGCTGAAGCCGCTCCTACAACAAGCTGAGGAAACCTGACGACCGGACGTCAGTTGCGCGCCTGCTCCCAGGATTTGAGCAACTCGTCATAGGCGATGGTTTCACCCTGCGGTTTCTCGTTGGCCAGCTTGGGTTTCGGTGCACCGGGCTGATCGAACCAGTACTGCGGATCACGTGGCTCGTTCAGCTTCGGCCCGCACTCGCCCAGCACGTTGGAGCGCTCCAGGCGCCCGAGCATGGTGTCCTGCGCTGCGGCCAGACCATCGAGCGCCTGCTGCGGAGTCTTGTCGCCGCTGGCGGCCTCGGCGATGAACTGCCACCACAGCTGCGCGAGTCGCGGGTAGTCCGGCACGTTGGTGCCGGTCGGCGTCCACTGCACGCGCGCCGGGCTGCGGTAGAACTCCACCAGCCCACCGAGCTTGGGCGCGACTTCGCTCATCGCATCGGAGTTGATGTCCGACTCACGAATCGGCGTCAGGCCGACCAGGGTCTTCTTCAGCGACACGGTCTTGGAGGTGACGAATTGCGCATAGAGCCAGGCGGCCAGGCGCTGCTTCTCCGGGGTGGACTTGAGGAAAGTCCAGGAACCGGTGTCCTGATAACCGAGCTTCATGCCCTCCTCCCAGTACGGCCCCTTCGGCGACGGCGCCATGCGCCACTTCGGCATGCCGTCCTCGTTGACCACCGGCAGGCCTGGTTTGGTCATATCAGCGGTAAAGGCGGTGTACCAGAAGATCTGCTGAGCGATAGCACCCTGCGCCGGCACCGGCCCGGCCTCGGAGAAGGTCATGCCCTGAGCTTCCGGCGGCGCGTACTGGCGCATCCAGTCGACATACTTCTGTGTGGCGAACACCGCCGCCGGGCCGTTGGTGTCACCACCACGGGCAACGCTGGAACCCACCGGCCGGCAGCCTTCGACACGAATACCCCACTCGTCTACCGGCAACCCGTTGGGCAGGCCCTTGTCGCCGCCACCGGCCATGGAGAACCAGGCGTCGGTGAAGCGCCAGCCCAGCGACGGGTCCTTCTTGCCGTAGTCCATGTGTCCATAGACGCGCTGGCCGTCGATTTCCTTGACGTGTTTGGAGAAGAACTCGGCGATGTCTTCATAGGCCGACCAGTTGACCGGCACCCCCAGCTCGTAGCCGAAGATTTCCTTGAACTTGGCCTTCAGCTCCGGGCGCTCGAACCAGTCGGCGCGGAACCAGTAGAGGTTGGCGAACTGCTGGTCGGGCAGCTGGTAAATCTTCTTGTCAGGCCCGGTGGTGAAGGAAATGCCGATGAAGTCTTCGAGATCCAGGGTCGGCGAAGTGAAATCCTTGGCCTCGCCCTCGATCATGTCGCTGATCGCCACCGCCTTACCGTAGCGCGCGTGCGTGCCGATCAGGTCGGAGTCGTTGACCCAGCCGTCGTAGATGTTCTTGTCCGACTGCATTTGCGTTTGCAGCTTCTCGACCACATCGCCTTCCTGCAGCAGGTCGTGCTTGAGCTTGATCCCGGTGATCTCGCTGAAGGCCTTGGCCAGTACCTTGGACTCGTACTCGTGGGTGGTGATGGTTTCCGACACCACGCTGATGTTCATGCCACGGAATGGCTCGGCAGCCTTGATGAACCATTTCAGTTCTTCGAGCTGCTGCTCGGGCGTCAGGGTCGAGGGGTTGAACTCATCAGCGATCCATTTCTTCGCGGCTTCTTCATAGGCATCCGCCCAGGCCGCACCGCTCAAACCGGACAACGCCAGCAAGGCAGCCAACGCCATGCTATGTCGGGTCTTGTTGTTATTGTCGACGAACATAGAGACCTCCATCTCAGGATATGGGGAGAGGCATACCGGCGGCAGCCCGGCTCAGCCCCAGCGCATGACTGCGCACAACCACAACAGTGATAGCAGCGAGGCTATCCACACGCTCCAGTCGGTCACGCCTATCACCAGCAGGTGCAGGTAGGCGCTGCCGAGCAGACCGATGAATAGCCGATCACCCCGGGTGGTGGTGATCGGCAGAAAACCCTTGCGCTCGACGCACGGCCAGCGCAGCTCGACCAGCGTCATGCTGGCCAGCAGCACGGCGATGCCGGCGAAGAACAGCGCGGTCGGTAGAGTCCAGGCCATCCAGCTCATGACGAACCTCCCTTACACGCGGCCGAGGGCGAAGCCCTTGGCCACATGGTTGCGAACGAACCAGATCACCAGCATCCCCGGGATGATGGTCAGCACCCCGGCAGCGGCCAGCACACCCCAGTCGATGCCCGAGGCGGACACGGTACGGGTCATCACCGCCGCGATGGGCTTGGCGTCCACCGAGGTCAGGGTGCGCGCCAGTAGCAACTCGACCCAGGAGAACATGAAGCAGAAGAAGGCCGTGACGCCGATGCCGGAGCGGATCAGCGGGATAAAGATCTTCACGAAGAATTTCGGGAAACTGTAGCCGTCGATATAGGCCGTCTCGTCGATTTCCTTCGGCACGCTGGACATGAAGCCTTCGAGGATCCACACCGCCAGCGGCACGTTGAACAGGCAGTGCGCCAGCGCCACGGCGATATGGGTGTCGAACAGGCCGATGGACGAATACAGCTGGAAGAACGGCAGCAGGAACACCGCCGGCGGCGCCATGCGGTTGGTCAGCAGCCAGAAGAACAGGTGCTTGTCGCCGAGAAAACGGTAGCGCGAGAAGGCATAGGCCGCCGGCAGCGCCACGCTCAGCGAGATCAGGGTGTTGAGGCTGACGTAGTACAGCGAGTTGAGGTAGCCCTCGTACCAGCTGCGGTCAGTGAAGATCACCCGGTAGTTGTCCAGGGTGAAGTTCTGCGGCCACAGGCTCAGCCCGCCGAGAATCTCGGTGTTGCTCTTGAACGACATGTTCAGCAGCCAGTAGATCGGCACCAGCAGAAACAGGAAATAGATCAGCAGTGCCAGACGTTTGCGCAGCATCATGGTCGGCCTCAGCGGGTTTTGTCGTCGTGGGTCATGGCGGTGTAGAACAGCCAGGACACCAGCAGGATGATCAGGAAGTACACCAGCGAGAACGCCGCGGCCGGCCCCAGGTCGAACTGGCCGATGGCCATTTGCGTCAGGGTCTGGCTGAGGAAGGTGGTGGCGTTGCCCGGCCCGCCGCCGGTGAGCACGAACGGCTCGGTGTAGATCATGAAGCTGTCCATGAAGCGCAGCATCACCGCAATCAGCAGCACGCTTTTCAGCTTGGGCAGCTGGATATGGCGGAACACCGCCCAGTTCGACGCGCGGTCGATGCGTGCAGCCTGATAGTAGACGTCAGGAATGGCGCGCAGCCCGGAGTAGCACAGCAGCGCCACCAGCGACGTCCAGTGCCAGACGTCCATGATCAGCACGGTCACCCAGGCGTCCATGGTGTTGGAGGCGTAGTTGTAGCTGATGCCCAGCTTGTTCAGCGTCCAGCCCATCAGACCGATGTCGGCGCGGCCGAAGATCTGCCAGATGGTGCCGACCACGTTCCATGGAATCAGCAGCGGAATGGCCATCAGGATCAGGCACAGCGAGGCCCAGCGCCCGCGTGTCGGCATGCACAGGGCGATAGCGATACCCAGCGGAATCTGAATCAGCAACACGCAGGCGGAGAAGATGAACTGGCGCAGCAGCGAGTCATGCAGACGCGGATCCTGCAGCACCTGGCGATACCAGTCGACGCCAACGAAGTAGCGGGTGGACGGGTCGAAGATGTCCTGCACCGAATAGTTGACCACCGTCATCATCGGCACGATGGCGCTGAACGCCACCAGCAGGAACACCGGCAGCACCAGCCACCAGGCCTTGTTGTTCTGCACCTTCATGGCGCCACCTCCACCAGATAGTCGTCGGCGTAGAGCATCAGCCACTGAGCCGGGAAGCTCAGGTACACCTGCTCGCGCGGCACCGGCTGGTCTTCCTGCAGACGCGCCTTGAGCACCTGACCATCGAGGTCGAAGGTGAGGATCTTGTAGGTGCCGAGGTCCTCGACGTGCAGCACGCGGGCGCATAGCGCGTCTTCATAAGCGCCGTCCCAGATGTGCACGAATTCGGGACGGATACCGACCTGCAGACGCGTGCCGTCCAGTTCGGCCAAGCGCTGGTTGAGCGCGTCGGAGAGCGGCAGCACGGTATCGGCGAAGCGCACTCCGCCCTCGCAGCGCTGCACCTCGATCAAATTCATGCCCGGACTGCCGATGAAATAGCCGACGAAAGTGTGCCCAGGGCGCTCGAACAGCTCGCGCGGCGTGCCGAACTGGACAATCTGCCCGCCATACATCACAGCGATCTTGTCGGCGAAGGTGGAAGCCTCCAGCTGATCGTGGGTGACGTAGACCATGGTGATGTTGAACTGCTCGTGGATCTGCTTGAGCTTGCGCCGCAGCTTCCACTTCAGGTGTGGGTCGATCACCGTCAGCGGCTCGTCGAAAAGGATCGCCGACACGTCGTCACGCACTAGGCCGCGGCCCATGGAGACCTTCTGCTTCTCGTCGGCGGTGAGGTTACGCGCCTTCTTGTGCAGCAGCGGGTGCAGCTCCAGCACCTCGGCAATCTCGTGCACCTTGCTCATCACCCGCGCTTCGTCCATGCCCTGGTTGCGCAGCGGGAAGGCCAGGTTATCGAACACCGTCATGGTGTCGTAGACCACCGGAAACTGGAAAACCTGGGCGATGTTGCGCTCTTGCGGCGACAGCGTATTGACCGCCTTGCCGTCGAACTGCACCTCGCCCTGCGACGGGCTGAGCAGGCCGGAGATGATGTTGAGCAACGTCGACTTGCCGCAGCCCGACGGCCCCAGCAGCGCGTAGGCGCCGCCCTGCTGCCAGACGTGGTTCATCTCGCGAATCGCATAGTCTTCCGGCGCTTTCGGCGTGCCGCTGTAGCTGTGCGCCAGGTTGTGCAAACGAATCTCGGCCATCAGGCGGCCCTCCCCTGACGGCGACTGGGCGCCTGCACCAATTGCCCATCGGCGGCGAAGACGAACAGCTTGTGGGTCGGGATGTAGATCAGGATCGGCGTATCCACCGCGTACTCGTGCACACCCGGCAGGTGCAGCACCAACACGAACTGCTCGTTGCGCACGTGGAGGAAGGTTTCCGAGCCGCTGATCTCGGCCAGCTCGACGGTTACCGCCAGCTCCAGATCATCGTCGTTGGACGGCACCAAACCGATATGGCTGGGACGCACGCCAAAGCGGTACTCGCCCTCGGCGATGCCGCGCAGATCGGGGTTGAGCGGAAAGTGCACGCAGTCGGCGAAGCTCACCTCGGAGCCGCTGATGCGTCCCGGCATCAGGTTGATCGCAGGCTCCGAGAACAGCTCGGCGGCCAGCACCTGTTGCGGGCGGTGGTAGACCTCGGCCGTCTTGCCACTCTGCACCACCCGGCCCTCATGCAGGATGGTGGTGGTGCCGCCCAGGGCCAGCGCCTCGTTGGGCTCGGTGGTGGCGTAGATGGCGATGGTATGGCGCGCCTGGAATAACTCGCGCATCTCCTGGCGCAGCTCCTCGCGCAGCTTGTAGTCGAGGTTGACCAGGGGCTCGTCGAAGAGGATCAAGGATGCGTCCTTGACCAGCGCCCGGGCCATGGCCGTGCGCTGCTGCTGGCCGCCGGACAGCTCCAGTGGGTAGCGCGACAGCAGCTTGTCGATGCGCAGCATGCGCGCCGTGGCCTCGACCTTCTCGACGATCAGCTCCTTGGCCACACCGGCCTGACGCAGCGGCGAGGCGATATTTTCGAACACCGTCAGGGTTGGGTAGTTGATGAACTGCTGATAGACCATCGACACGTTGCGCTGGCGCACCGGCACACCGGTGACATCGGCGCCGTTCATCAGCACCCGGCCGCTGCTGGGCCGGTCCAGCCCGGCCATCAGGCGCATCAGGCTGGTCTTGCCGGCCAGGGTGCGGCCGAGCAGAACGTTGAAGGAGCCAGGTTCGAAACTGAGGCAGGCATCGTCGATATGCACTTGGCCGTCGACGATACGGGTGACGTGTTCGAGCTTGAGCGACATGGCCTGTCCTTTTTCTTGTCGTGCCATTCGATTGCGAACATCGACTGCGACAAGCGTGCCAGCGCCTTGAAATCCAACGTATCTAATTGATGGAAATAGAAAATCTGCCAACGAGGCTTTTTCAGCTCGATTTTCACTGAACACTTTTGAACAGTCAGATGTGAACAACTGAACAATTCGTTCGTTGACTTTGAACAATCTTGAACGAGACTGGATCGATCGCGGCGCAGATCGCGAACCAACAAGAAGAGATCGCACCATGACAGAAGCTGCCCGCGTACCGGCGCATGACGCCATCATCCAGGAGTCCTGGTCGCGCTGCCGTGACTACGGCCTGACCCACCAGAGCGCACCCCGCTTCGATCCGCCGCCTACCGGCGAACTCTCAGCCCTGCTGGAAAGCCGTCAGGCCCTGGTGCAGACCACCCATCAGGAAGTGCTGCCCTACTACGGCACCATTCTCTCCAACTCCAACTGCCTGATCATGCTCGCCGACGACCAGGGCCGGCTGCTGCAATCCTGGGGCGACCAGCGTTTCATCGAGCCGCGTCAGGCCGCCGGCTTCGTCGCGGGCGCCAGTTGGCTGGAACGCTACACCGGCACCAACGCCATCGGCACCGCGCTGAGTTGCGGGCAGGCCGTGCACATTCAGCACGACGAGCACTTCCTCAAGGCCAACCGTTTCATGACCGGCTCGGCCTCGCCGATCTTCGACGAACAGCGGCGCATGATCGCCGTGCTGGATGTGTCTAGCGACAGCTACCTGCCGCCGGCGCACACCCTGGGCATGGTCAAGATGATGAGCCAGTCGGTGGAGAACCGCCTGATCCTCAAGCTGTTCGCCGACCAGTACCACCTGCTCAGCTTCAACACCAGCCTGGACAACCTCGACAGCCCCTGGGCCGGCCTGGTGGTGTTCGATGAACAAGGCCATGTGGTGTCCGCCAACCGCCGCGCCGACAACCTGCTCGGCCAACCCCTGACCTACGGCGCCATCGAGCAGCTGTTCGACGTACCGCTGCAGCAGCTGCTCAACCAGCCGGACGGCCAGCCATTCAATCTGCGCACCAGCGGCCGCTTTCGTTTCCACGCGCGGGTACGGCGCCCTGCCCGACCCGTCCCGATTCAGGCGCGTGATTTCCGCCCGCCCGTCACGCCGAGCACGCCCGAAGAGCCACAACTGCACACCCTAAGCCTGGGCGATGCGCGCATGGATAAGGCCATCCGCCAGGCCGAGCGACTGCTGGAGAAGGACATACCGATTCTGGTGCAGGGCGAAACCGGTGCTGGCAAGGAGGTCTTCGTCAGGGCGTTGCATCGCGCCAGTTCACGCGCCGATCAACCCTTCATCGCGGTCAACTGCGCGGCCATTCCGGCGGAACTGGTGGAATCCGAACTGTTCGGCTACGAGAAAGGCGCCTTTACTGGAGCCAGCCAGAAAGGTCATGTCGGGCTGATCCGCAAAGCGCACAAGGGCACCCTGTTTCTCGACGAGATCGGTGATATGCCCCTGCGCGTTCAGGCGCGGCTGCTGCGCGTGCTGCAGGAGCGCTGTGTGCAACCGCTAGGCAGCAGCGAACTGCACCCGGTCGATGTGCGCCTGGTCTCGGCCACCAACCGCCCGCTGCGCCAGGACGTCGACAGCGGCCAGTTCCGCGCCGACCTGTACTACCGCATCAGCGGCCTGAACCTGGAGCTGCCGCCGCTACGCGAGCGCAGCGACAGGCAGGCGCTGTTTCAGCAACTGTGGCAGCAGCACCGCGAACCCGACCAGCGCGCCGGCATCAGCCGCGAGGTGCTGGAGCTGTTCGAGCAGCACCCCTGGCCCGGCAATCTGCGTCAGCTCGCCAGTGTGCTACGCGTTGCGCTGGCCATGGCCGACGACCAGCCCATCCGCGCCGAGCACCTGCCGGATGATTTCTTCCTCGACCTGCCAACCGACACCAACCTGCCAGCGAATCCCGAGCCGAATAGTGGTGATCTTGCCAGCCAGTACCAGGCCTGCGGCGGTAATATCTCCTACCTGGCCCGCCACCTCGGTCTGAGCCGCAACACCCTGTACAAGCGCCTGCGCGAACAGGGCGTGCGGCCCTGAACCTTTATTCGCAGAACCAGCCCAAGCCAGACATTTGCCATCCTGCCCGAAATCCGAGCGGGCCGGCATCGCCAGCCACGAAAGGAACTCAGCATGCGCCACCTATACCGCCCCCTGTTCGTCGCATTGACGCTGCTGGCCGTCAGCCACGCGTCGGCATCACCATCACTGGAAACACAGGTGGACGCCGCAGCAAAATCGATGATGCAGGCCTATGCCATCCCCGGCATGGCCATTGCCATCAGCCACAAGGGACAATCACATTTCTTCGAGTACGGCGTCGCATCGCGCGAAAGCGGCCAGGCCGTGGATCGCCACACCCTGTTCGAGCTGGGGTCGATCAGCAAGCTGTTCACCGCCACCCTCGGCGCCTATGCCGAAGCGCGCGGCACGCTGAACCTCAGCGACAATGCCAACCAATACCTGCCGGCCCTGCAAGGCAGCGCCTTCGATCACATCAGCCTGCTGGATCTGGCCACTTACACGGCCGGCGGCCTGCCATTGCAGTTTCCCGACGCGGTCAGCGACGATACGACGATGCTCGATTACTACCGCAACTGGCAGGCGGTGTATGCGCCGGGCACTCAACGGTTGTATTCCAACCCCAGCATCGGTCTATTCGGCCACCTGGCGGCGGCCAGCCTGGCCGAGCCATTTCAGCAGTTGATGGAGCAGGACCTGCTGCCGCAGTTGGGCATGCAGGAGAGCTACGTGAAGATACCGGCCGAGGACATGCACCGTTATGCCTGGGGCTACCGCGACGACAAGGCCGTGCGGGTAAATCCCGGGGTGCTGGACGCCGAGGCCTACGGATTGAAGTCCAGCGCCGCCGACATGCTGCACTTCATCGACGCCAACCTGCATCCGGACCAGCTGCCGGCACCGCTACGCCAGGCCATCAGCGCCACTCATCGCGGCTACTATCAGGTCGGCGACATGACGCAGGCCCTGGGCTGGGAGCGCTACACCTACCCCATCAGTCTGGAGAAACTGCAGGCCGGCAACTCCGCCGACATGGCATTGCAACCCCAGCCCGTAGAACGCTTCAGCCTGCCGAAACCAGCCGAGGGCGACCTGTTGCTGAACAAGACCGGCTCGACCAACGGCTTCGGCGCCTACATCGTGCTGCTGCCGGCGCGTGATACCGGCGTCGTGATACTCGCCAATCGCAACTACCCCAATGCCGAGCGCGTGCGCCTCGCCCTGCAGATCATCGCGGCACTGCAACCCTCGGGCGACTGACCGGCGAAGACCAAGCCTGCCCTGCACCGCGGGACCAGAACGGTCCCGCCCCTTCTTTTGCGGCGCGTGCCGCCCTCTCCAGCCCAGCCTCCGCGGCTCGTACAGGTTATTGCAACTTGTGCGGCGCCGACACAGTCGGAATCTAGACACCGCACTCCTGGCGGCGATCGCGCATCGCCCACCTGCCAAGCGAAGGAGACACGCATGAGTGATTCCGCCAATAGCCATGGCTATTCAAGACGCGACGTCCTGTCGCTAAGCCGCAGCCTGCTGGTACTGGGCAGCGCCCCGGTTGCGAGCCTGAGCGCTGCCGAAGTCAGCGAACTGCGCCCCGTACGCGCAGTGCAGAAGTCCAAGGTGGGCTTCACGGTCAATGGCCAACCTCACGAACTTGAACTGGACAACCGCACCTCGCTGCTCGATGCACTGCGTGAGCACCTGCACCTCACCGGCAGCAAGAAAGGCTGCGACCACGGCCAGTGCGGCGCCTGCACCATCATCCTCGACGGCCGCCGCATCAACAGCTGCCTGACCCTGGCAGTGATGCACCAGGGCGCCGAGATCACCACCATCGAGGGGTTTGGCACGCCCGAGCACCTGCACCCGATGCAGGCTGCATTCATCAAGCATGACGGCTACCAGTGCGGTTACTGTACGCCCGGGCAGATCTGCTCGGCCGTGGCCGTGCTCGAGGAGATCGACCAGGGCGTGCCCAGCCATGTGACCGACGATCTGCAAGCCGCACCCGAACGCAGCGACGCCGAGCTGCGCGAGCGCATGAGCGGCAACATCTGCCGCTGCGGCGCCTACTCCAACATCATCGAAGCAATCGACGAAGTCGCGGGAGAACGCGGATGAAACCCTTTTCCTACGAACGCGCAGGCACGCCAGCCGAGGCCGCAGCATCGGCGGCGCGCATGCCCGGCGCCAAGTTCATCGCTGGCGGCACCAACCTGCTGGATTTGATGAAGCTCGAGATCGAGACGCCTTTGCACCTGATCGATGTCAACGGCCTCGGGCTGGACCGCATCGAGCCGACGGACGATGGCGGCATGCGCATCGGCGCGCTGGTGAGCAACACCGACCTGGCCGCCGACAGCCGCATTCGTCGCGACTACGCCGTGCTGGCCCGCGCCCTGCTTGCCGGGGCTTCCGGCCAGTTGCGCAACAAGGCCACCACGGCCGGCAATCTGCTGCAACGCACGCGCTGCCCTTACTTCTACGACACCAACCTGCCGTGCAACAAGCGCCAGCCTGGCTCCGGCTGCGCAGCACGCGAAGGCATCAGCCGCCAACACGCGGTGCTCGGCAGCAGCGACGCCTGCATCGCTACCCACCCCAGCGACATGGCGATCGCCATGCGCCTGCTCGACGCCATTGTGGAAACCGTCCAGCCCGACGGCCAGGTGCGCCGCATTCCCATCGCCGAGCTGCATCGCCTGCCTGGCGACACGCCGCACATCGAGCACGTGCTGGCCCCAGGCGAGCTGATCACCGCAGTGACCCTACCGAAGCCGCTCGGCGGCCGGCATGTTTACCACAAGGTTCGCGACCGCTCTTCCTACGCTTTCGCCCTGGTCTCGGTGGCAGCGGTGATCCAGCCGGACGGCAACGGTCGCATCGCCCTTGGCGGCGTCGCCCACAAACCCTGGCGCGTCGAGGCTGCGGAAGCCGAACTGCCCCGCGGTGCCGAGGCCGTCGCCGAACGGCTGCTCGCCAATGCCCGGCCCACGCCGCACAACGCCTTCAAACTCACCCTGGTCCAACGCACCTTAGGCGCCGTACTGGCGCAAGCGAGGGCCGGCGCATGAAATTCGAAACCGCCGAAGGCACCAACCCCATCGACCGCCAGCGCGTGGTCGGCCAGCCGCTCGATCGCATCGACGGCCCGCTGAAGACCACCGGCACTGCCACCTACGCCTACGAATGGCACGCCGAGGTCGCCGATCTAGCCTACGGGCAGATCGTCGGCGCGGCCATCGCCAAGGGGCGCATCGTCTCCATGGACCTGTCTCAGGCAAGGGCCGCACCCGGCGTGATCACCATCGTCACCGCCGACACGGCGCCCGACCTGAACAAGGGCGAGCGCAACAATGCCACGCTGCTCGGCGGCCCCGAGATCGAGCATTATCATCAGGCCGTTGCCCTGGTGGTGGCCGAAAGCTTCGAGCAGGCACGCGCCGCCGCCGAGCTGGTGAAGATCGATTACCAGCGCCAGCCCGGCAACTTCGACCTCGAAGCAGCCAAGGACACGGCGAAGAAGCCGGAAAAAGTCGCCGGCAGCGAGCCGGACACCGCCGTCGGTGACTTCGACAGCGCGTTCGCCAGCGCGCCCGTGCAGCTCGACGCCACCTACCACACGCCCGACCAGTCCCACGCGATGATGGAACCGCACGCCTCAATGGCCCGCTGGGACGACGACCGGCTGACCCTGTGGACCTCGAACCAGATGATCGCCTGGGGCGCCAAGGATCTGGCCGAAACACTGGGCATGGACGTCGACAAGGTCCGACTGATCTCGCCCTACGTCGGCGGTGGCTTTGGCGGCAAGCTGTTCATCCGCGCCGACGCGCTGTTGGCGGCGCTGGGCGCTCGCGCAGCCGGACGCCCGGTAAAGGTGGCATTACCGCGCCCGCTGATGATGAACAACACCACCCATCGCGCGGCCACCATCCAGCGCATCCGCATCGGCGCCACGCGCGACGGCCAGATCGTCGCGATCGGCCACGAGAACTGGTCCGGTGACCTCAACGCCAACACCGCCGAATCCGGAGTGATCTACTCGCGGCCGCTGTACGCGGGTGCCAACCGCATGTCCAGCTCGCGCCTGGCGGCGCTGGACATGCCAGAAGCCAACGCCATGCGCGCCCCCAGCGACACGCCTGGCTCGATGGCCGTGGAGATCGCCATGGACGAGATGGCCGAGAAGCTCGGCCTCGACCCCGTCGACTTCCGCGTGATGAACGATTCGCTGGTCGACCCGGAGAAACCGGAGCGTTCCTACTCGCAGCGCCATCTCAAGGAGTGCCTGCTGCAGGGTGCGCAACGCTTCGGCTGGGCCGAGCGTGAAGCCAAACCTGCCACGCGCCGCGAGGGCGACTGGCTGATCGGCCTGGGTATGGCTGGCGCGTTTCGCGACGGACCGGTTACCCAGTCTGCCGCACGCGTGCGCCTCGATGCACAAGGCCGACTGACCGTCGAGACCGACATGACCGACATCGGCACCGGCAGCTACACCATCATCGGCCAGACCGCGGCGGAAATGCTCGGTGTGACGCTGGACCAGGTGAGCGTGAAACTCGGCGATTCGAGCTTTCCCGTTTCCTCTGGCTCAGGCGGCCAGTGGGGCGCCAACAGCTCCACCGCGGGGGTCTATGCCGCCTGCGTGAAACTGCGCGAACAGATTGCGCGCAAGCTCGGCTTCGATCCCGCCCGGGCGGTGTTCGACAATGGCGAAGTCCGCCAGGACGACAAGCGCGCCACGCTCGCCGAGGCAGCGGCAGGCGGAACGCTGGAGGCCGAAGATGGTATCGAGTTCGGCGACCTGGACAAGCGCTACCGCATCTCGACCTTCGGCGCACATTTCGTTGAGGTGGCCGTGCATGCCGCTACGGCGGAAGTGCGAGTCCGGCGCATGCTGGCGGTCTGTTCCGCCGGGCGCATCCTCAACCCGAAGACCGCGCGCAGCCAGGTGATCGGCGCCATGACCATGGGCGTGGGCGCGGCACTCATGGAGGAGCTGTCCGTCGACACCCGTTACGGGCTGTATATCAACCACGACCTGGCCGGGTACGAAGTGCCGGTGCATGCCGACATTCCGCACCAGGAGGTGATTTTCCTCGACGAGAGCGATGCCCTCTCCTCGCCGATGAAGGCCAAGGGCGTGGGCGAACTGGGTATCTGCGGGGTGTCTGCGGCGGTGGCCAACGCGATCTACAACGCCACGGGCGTGCGGGTGCGCGACTATCCCGTCACGCTGGACAAGCTGCTGGCGCAGATGCCGGCAGCCTGAAACGACAAAGGCCGCTTTTCTGCGTAATGCTGTTCACATAAGACAGGGTTGAACGCAATCAGTCCCCTCGCCCCTCTGGGGAGAGGGTTAGGGCGGGCCGCGTTCGGCGAGGGGAAAACTGGCAGTTTTGCAGTGTTTTCAGCCCTCTCCCCCAGCCCCTCTCCCATAAATGGGAGAGGGGAGCCAAGCGCGAGCACCTTAAGTGAACGGTATTACGCAGAAAAGCGGCCTTTGTCGTTGAGCGCCCGGCTACTCAGCCAGACGCCAGGTCGTGCCGCCCTTGCCGTCTTCCAGCACCACGCCCATGGCGGTGAGCTGGTCGCGGATGCGGTCGGATTCCGCCCAGTTCTTGTCGGCGCGGGCCTGCAGGCGAGCGGCGATCAGCGCATCCACTTCGGTCGCGTCGACCTTGCCCGCAGCGCCGGCTTGCAGGAATGCACCCGGCTCCAACTGCAGCACACCCAGCACGCTGGCCAACTGTTTGAGCTGCGCAGCCAGGCCAGCGGCGGCCTGAACGTCCGCCTCACGCAGGCGGTTGACCTCGCGGATCATCTCGAACAGCACGGCGCAGGCTTCCGGCGAGTTGAAGTCGTCGTCCATCGCCGCGCCGAAGCGCTCCACATATCCCTCGCCACCGGCTGGCGTCGCTTCCGGCAGGCCTTTGAGGCCGTTGTAGAAACGCTCCAGAGCGCCCTTGGCTTCCTTGAGGCTTTCTTCGGAATAGTTGATCGGGCTGCGGTAGTGGCTGGACACCAGCAGGTAACGCACCACCTCCGGGTGGTACTTCTCCAGCACCTCGCGAATGGTGAAGAAGTTGCCCAGGCTCTTGGACATCTTTTCGCCGTCCACGCGCACGGCGCCGGCGTGCATCCAGGCGTTGGCGTACTGCTTGCCGGTGGCCGCCTCGCTCTGTGCGATTTCGTTCTCGTGGTGCGGGAACACCAGATCCGGACCGCCGCCATGAATGTCGAAGGTCTCGCCCAGGCAGCAGGTGGACATCACCGAGCACTCGATATGCCAGCCCGGGCGACCCTTGCCCCAGGGCGAATCCCAGCTTGGCTCGCCCGGCTTGGCAGCTTTCCACAGCACGAAGTCCAGCGGGTCTTCCTTGATCTCGTCCACTTCGATGCGCGCGCCGATCTTCAGCTCGTCGATCTTGCGCCTTGAGAGCTTGCCGTAGGTCTCGAACCTGGTGACGCGGTAGTACACGTCGCCATTGCCCGGCGCATAGGCAAAACCCTTGTCGATCAGGGTCTGGATCATCTGGTGCATGCCGGCGATATGACCAGTGGCGCGCGGTTCGATGTCCGGGCGCAGCACGGAAAGGCGAGCCTCGTCCTCGTGCATCGCCGCAATCATGCGCTCGACCAGCGTTTCGAACGGCTCGCCGTTCTCATTGGCGCGCTTGATGATCTTGTCGTCGATGTCGGTGATATTGCGCACGTAGGTCACGTCATAACCGCGCTGACGCAGCCAGCGGGTGACCACGTCGAAGGCAACCATCACGCGGGCGTGGCCGATGTGGCAGAAGTCATAGACGGTCATGCCGCATACGTACATGCGCACCTGATTATCGACCAGCGGCTTGAAGGCGTCCTTGGTCTTGGTCAGGGTGTTGTAGATCGACAGTGCCATTTACTGCCCCCAGGAATCGCGCAGGGTCACGGTGCGGTTGAACACCGGCTTGCCAGGCTGGGAATCCTTGTCCAGGCAGAAGTAGCCTTCGCGCTCGAACTGGAAGCGGTCGTCAGCTCTGGCCTGCGCCAGCGACGGCTCGGCGCGGCAGCCGGTAAGCACCACCAGCGAATCGGGGTTGATGTTGTCGAGGAAGCTGCCGCCCTCTTCGCTCTTCTCCGGATTGGGCGACTTGAACAGGCGGTCGTACAGGCGCACCTCGCACTCGACGCTGCCTGCAGCCGGCACCCAGTGGATCACGCCCTTGACCTTGCGGCCCTCCGGGTTCTTGCCCAGGGTGTTCTCGTCATAGGAGCAGCGCAGCTCGACGATATTACCGGCGGCATCCTTGATCGCCTCATCGGCGCGGATCACGTAGCTGCCACGCAGACGCACTTCGCCGCCCGGGATCAGGCGCTTGAAGCCGTCCGGCGGGGTTTCCTCGAAGTCGCTGGCGTCGATGTAGATCTCACGGCTGAACGGCAGCACGCGCACGCCCATGTCCTGCTTGGGATGGCGCGGCAGCTCGAGGTTCTCGACCTTGCCTTCCGGGTAGTTGGTGATCACCACCTTGAGCGGTTTGAGCACGCACATGGCGCGGGCGGCATTGGCGTCCAGATCGTCACGAATGGCGAATTCCAGCATGCCGATATCCACCAGGCCGCCGGCGCGGTTGACGCCGATCATGTCGCAGAAGGTGCGAATCGAGGCGGCGGTATAGCCGCGACGACGATAGCCGGACAGCGTCGACATGCGCGGGTCGTCCCAACCGTTGACGTGCTTCTCGTCGACCAGTTGCTTGAGCTTGCGCTTGCTGGTGATGGTGTAGTTCAGGTTCAGACGGGCGAATTCGTACTGGCGCGGCTGCGCCGGCACCGGCAGGTTCTCCAGGAACCACTCGTACAGCGGGCGATGATCCTCGAACTCCAGGGTGCAGATGGAGTGGGTGATGCCCTCGATGGCGTCCGACTGGCCGTGGGTGAAATCGTAGCTCGGGTAGATGCACCACTTGTCACCGGTCTGGTGGTGATGGGCGTGGCGGATGCGATAGAGGATCGGGTCGCGCAGGTTGATGTTCGGCGAGGCCATGTCGATCTTGGCGCGCAGCGAGCGGGCGCCATCGGGGAACTCACCGGCCTTCATGCGTGCGAAGAGGTCAAGGTTCTCTTCCACGCTACGATCACGGAAGGGGCTGTTCTTGCCCGGCTCGGTCAGGTTGCCGCGGTACTCACGCATCTCTTCGGCGTTGAGATCGCAGACGAAGGCCTTGCCGGCCTTGATCAGTTCGACGGCCCAGGCGTGCAATTGGTCGAAATAGTTGGAGGCATAGTGCTCTTCGCCCGCCCACTTGAAGCCCAGCCACTCGACGTCGGCCTTGATCGCGTCGATGTATTCCTGGTCTTCCTTGGCCGGGTTGGTGTCGTCGAAACGCAGGTTGCACTGGCCGCCGAACTCTTCGGCCAGGCCGAAGTTCAGGCAGATGCTCTTGGCGTGGCCAATGTGCAGGTAGCCGTTGGGCTCCGGCGGAAAGCGGGTCACGATCTTGGCGTGCTTGCCGCTGTCCAGATCGGCCTGGACGATGGGGCGCAGGAAGTTAGCAGCTTTTTCGACGGTGGGCTTGCTCATGGTGTCCTTAACAATACTGGCGCGGCACGGGTAGGCCGCCTCGGGCAAAGTCCGTATCATAACCAACCTGTCAAGCCCCTGACAGGGTGCATACCACCCTGTAGCAGGCTGGTGAAAAACTACCTGCGTTGGCAATACTGCGTTAAAAACAGTCTCAAAATGCTCATTTACAGCACGTAAACTGCGCTTTTTCGGCTGTTTTTGCCTTGTCTTGCCTGCCTCGCCGACGTTTTTCAAGGGCCTGCTAGGGCTCTTCACCCCGGGCCACTGGCTCGAATCTGCCTCATCACGGATACGATCATGATCAAACTGCACACTAACCACGGCGTCATCACCCTGAACCTGTTCGCCGACAAGGCCCCAGAAACCGTGGCCAACTTCGAGCAATACGTGAAGGAAGGCCATTACGACGGCACCATCTTCCACCGCGTGATCGGCAACTTCATGATCCAGGGCGGCGGTTTCGAGCCGGGCATGAAGCAGAAGCCGACCCGCGCACCGATCAAGAACGAAGCCAACAATGGCGTCGCCAACAAGGTCGGCACCATCGCCATGGCCCGCACCATGGAGCCGCATTCGGCCAGCGCGCAGTTCTTCATCAACGTCTCTGACAACAGCTTCCTCAACCACAGCGCACCGACCGTTCAGGGCTGGGGCTACGCGGTGTTCGGCGAAGTGGTCGAAGGCATGGACGTGGTCGAGAAGATCAAGGGCGTGTCCACCACCATGAAGGCCGGTCACCAGGATGTACCGGTGGATGACGTGATCATCGAAAAGGCCGAAATCGTAGCCGAGTAAGTCGATGATCCTGCTGATCTCCGATCTGCATCTCGAAGAGAAACGCCCGGACATCACCCGGGCGTTTCTGCTTTTTCTCGCCACCCGCGCGCGTCAGGCCGAGGCGCTGTACATCCTCGGCGACTTCTTCGAAGTTTGGATCGGCGACGACGGCATGACGCCTTTCCAGCATGAGATCGCCGTCGCCCTGCGTGAGTTGAGCGAGACCGGCACGCGGATTTATCTGATGCACGGCAATCGCGACTTTCTCATTGGCAAGCGTTTCTGCCGCGAGGCGGGCTGCACCTTGCTGAGCGACCCGCACAAGGTGCAGATGGGCGGCGAGTCGGTGCTACTGATGCACGGCGACAGTCTATGCACCCTGGACGTCGGCTACCTGAAGCTGCGCCGCTGGCTGCGCAACCCGCTATCGCTGCTGATTTTGCGCAACCTGCCGCTGAGCACCCGGCAGAAACTTGCGCGCAAGCTGCGCAACGAAAGCCGCGCACAGACGCGGATGAAGGCCAGCGATATCGTCGACGTCACGCCGGAGGAAGTGGTCAGGGTAATGGCCGAACACGGTGTGCGCACGCTGATCCATGGCCATACCCACAGGCCGGCGGTGCACGAACTGAAGGTGAATGGCCAGCCGGCAAAGCGCATCGTGCTGGGCGACTGGGATCGCCAGGGCTGGGCGTTGCAGGTCGATGAAGAGGGGTTCAACCAGGCGCCGTTCGAGCTGTAGGGCTTTGCTCCCCTCTCCCGCTTGCGGGAGAGGGGTCGGGGGAGAGGGCGGCGGCGTAGGCTGAAGCACCCTCTCCCGCCCTTCGGGCACCCTCTCCCATAAATGGGAGAGGGTCATCAGATGGCCGCTTCGCGGCCGCTCTCTGCAGGCACACCACTATGGAAACGGAATTGCTCGTCCGGCGACATGATCAGCTCCCGCTCAACCGCCCGCAACACCTCGATACGCGCGTCCACGTCCGCCGCGTCACCATACAGATAGGCGAGTTTGAGATAGCCCCGGTAGTGACGCCCTTCGCTTTCCAGCAATCCGGCATAGAACTTGGCCAGCTCGGCATCCAGACGCGGCACCAGCGCGGCAAAGCGCTCGCAGGAGCGCGCCTCGATAAAGGCGCCGACCACCAGAACGTCCACCAGCCGCTCCACTTCGCCGCCACGCAGCAGCGCGCGCAGCCCCGCGGCGTAGCGCGACGCCGAAACATGGCGAACCTCGATGCCGCGCCCGCGGATGATCTTGCTCACCTGCTCGAAGTGCACCAGCTCCTCACGGGCCAAACGCGACATTCTTGCGGTCAATTCGGTCTTGGTCAGGTAGCGCCCCATCAGGCTCAGGGCCGTCTGCGCCGCCTTGTATTCCAGATTGCGATGGTCGAGCAGAAGGATTTCCTGCTGGCGCAGCGCCTCCTCCAGCCAGGCGTCGGGTGTGGCGACACCGCCGAGAAACTCGAGAATTTCCTGCAGGATCGTTACAGGTTCCTCACCGTGACTCGGAACATGCTCGGCATTTGACATCATATTTGAAGCGCTCTCGGTGCTGGCGAGGTTGGAAATGGCGGGCCATTATACGAGTGGCAGGCCGCACGACCAGCACGCCGTTGATACAGGTCAAGAAGCCGCTGGTGACGACGCACCTATAGTTGGATAAGCGCTATTCACTCTCAGGGAGACGACCATGCAAGCGATCCGTAGCATTCTGGTGGTGATGGAACCCCAGCACCCCGAAGGCCTCGCGCTGAAGCGGGCAAAACTGATAGCTGGAGTCACCCAGTCGCACCTGCACCTGCTGGTATGCGACAAGAAAGGCGACCACAGCGCCTGGCTCAACGATCTGAGCAGCAGCCTCGCCGGGGAAGGCTTCAGCGTTTCCACCCAGCAGTCCTGGCATGACAACCCGCACCAGACCATCATCGCCGTGCAACAGGCCGAGGGCTGCGGCCTGGTGATCAAGCAGCACCTGCCGGACAACCCGCTGAAAAAGGCCATCCTCACTCCCGAGGACTGGAAATTGCTGCGCTATTGCCCCGGCCCGGTGCTGATGGTCAAGACCGAGCGCCCCTGGACTGGCGGCAAGATCCTCGCCGCAGTTGACGTCGGCAACGCCGATGGCGAGCACCGCACTTTGCATGCCGGCATCATCAGCCATGGCTACGATATCGCCGGCCTGGCCAAGGGCACGCTGCACGTGACCACCGCACACCCGACGCCGATGCTGTCGGCAGCCGACCCGACCTTCCAGCTCAAGGAAACCATCGAGGCGCGCTACCGCCAACAGTGCCGCAGCTTCCAGGCCGAGTACGACATCAGTGACGAGCGTCTGCATGTGCTCGAAGGACCTGCCGACGTGGTGATTCCGCAGGTAGCGCACCAACTCGATGCCGCGGTCACGGTGATCGGCACCGTGGCGCGCACCGGCCTATCCGGCGCACTGATCGGCAATACCGCCGAAGTCATACTCGATGCGCTGGAAAGCGATGTGCTGGTACTCAAGCCTGACGAAGTCATCGCCCACCTGGAGGAGTTGGTGGCGCAGCGCTGACCCACGCCTGAAACGAAAATGCCGCTCTGCAACGAGCGGCATTTTTCTTTCTAGGATCGAACTACACCCGCAGTTCCAGGCCTTCCCGTAAAAACTTCGGCGCGATGTAGCGCTCGTAGTGCGCCTCGGAGAGCAGGAAGAACTCCCTGTCGATGGCATCGCGCAGCTCGGGCAGTGCCCAGTTGCGAAACTCCGGCAGCAGCACCATACCGTAGGCTTCCAGCTGACTGATCATCCGCGCGCCCCGCGCGATCAATTGATAGGCCCAGCAGTACGGCGATTGCTGTGGCACGAAGCGAATCTGCCGCTGTTCCAGCTGCTGGCGCAGGCGCTGCTCGTCGAACACCTCCACCTTGGCCGTCATCACCTGCACCAGCAGCACTTCCAGCCGCGTCCAGACGGCGCGCTTCTCGTCGTCGTTATAGCTGTTCCAGTTGATCACCTCATGGTGGAAGCGCTTGCAACCGCGGCACACGACATCACCGTAGACGGTCGAGCAAAGGCCCACGCAGGGCGTCTTGATGCGCTGATTGGACATGGCAAAGCAATACGGACAACTGAACAGCCTGGCATCTTAGCCCTTTGTCTAATCCTTATCACCCCCACTGATGCGGGGACATCGGCTTAACTTTATCCGCGCTTTCCATTAGAATCGGCCCGCCTTTTACGGCGCCAATGTCCGTTGGAAGCTGTTTTCAAAGCGTCACGAGCACAGTCGATCCTGCAGGTACGATGGCGGCGCAGCCACTCGGAGTCCCCCCGAGTCTCTGCGCCCGCCCTCATCAGAAACCGTCCTGCCGGCGTAAAACTTTGAAAGCAGCTTCTACAAGACACTCATGAAACCTCGGCTGCTCGGCTCATAAAGTCGAAAAGCGCCTGGTTCGTGGGTATCTGGATCGCGTCCCGGACAACCCTTTGGGACCACTGATGAGGGTAATAACTGTGCTTGAAGCCTATCGCAAACACGTAGCAGAGCGTGCCGCTCAGGGTATCGTGCCCCAGCCGCTGAACGCCGAACAAACCGCAGGCCTGGTCGAGCTGCTGAAGAATCCGCCGGCTGGCGAAGAAGAATTCCTCGTAGACCTGATCACCAACCGTGTACCGCCAGGCGTTGACGAAGCCGCCTACGTCAAGGCTGGTTTCCTCTCTGCCGTTGCCAAGGGCGAAGCCACTTCCCCGCTGATCAGCAAGCAACGCGCCGTCGAGCTGCTGGGCACCATGCAGGGCGGCTACAACATCGCCACCATGGTCGAGCTGCTGGAAGATGCCAGCCTGGGCACCGTCGCTGCCGAACAACTCAAGCACACCCTGCTGATGTTCGACGCCTTCCACGACGTCGCCGAGAAGGCCAAGGCTGGCAATGCCAACGCCAAGGCCGTCATGCAGTCCTGGGCCGATGGCGAGTGGTTCACCAACAAGCCGGCCATCGCCGAGAAATACAGCCTGGCTGTGTTCAAGGTGCCTGGCGAAACCAACACCGACGACCTGTCCCCTGCCCCGGACGCCTGGTCGCGCCCTGACATCCCGCTGCACGCCCTGGCCATGCTGAAAATGGCTCGCGACGGCATCGTGCCGGAACAGCAAGGCGCCATCGGCCCGCTGAAGCAGATCGAAGAAATCAAGGCCAAGGGCTTTCCGGTTGCCTACGTCGGTGACGTGGTCGGTACCGGTTCCTCGCGTAAGTCCGCCACCAACTCGGTGCTGTGGTTCTTCGGCGACGACATTCCGTACGTTCCGAACAAGCGCGCTGGCGGCTTCTGCTTCGGCACCAAGATCGCCCCGATCTTCTACAACACCATGGAAGACGCCGGCGCCCTGCCGATCGAATTCGACGTGTCGAACATCAACATGGGCGACGTGATCGACGTCTACCCGCACGCGGGCAAAGTCTGCAAGCACGGCACCGACGAAGTCATCACCACCTTCGAACTGAAGACCCCGGTGCTGCTCGACGAAGTCCGCGCTGGCGGCCGTATCCCGCTGATCGTCGGCCGCGGCCTGACCGAGAAGGCGCGTGCCGAGCTGGGCCTGGAGGCCTCCGACCTGTTCAAGAAGCCGGAGCAACCGGCTGACAGCGGCAAGGGCTTCACCCTGGCGCAGAAGATGGTCGGCAAGGCCTGCGGCGTCGAAGGCGTACGCCCGGGCACCTACTGCGAACCGAAGATGACCACCGTCGGCTCCCAGGACACCACTGGCCCGATGACCCGCGACGAGCTGAAAGACCTGGCTTGCCTGGGCTTCTCCGCTGACCTGGTGATGCAGTCCTTCTGCCACACCGCGGCCTATCCGAAGCCGATCGACGTCACCACCCACCACACCCTGCCGGATTTCATCCGCACCCGTGGCGGCGTGTCCCTGCGTCCGGGCGACGGCATCATCCACAGCTGGCTGAACCGCATGCTGCTGCCGGATACCGTCGGCACCGGTGGCGACTCGCACACCCGCTTCCCGATCGGCATCAGCTTCCCGGCCGGTTCCGGCCTAGTCGCCTTCGCCGCCGCCACCGGCGTAATGCCGCTGGACATGCCGGAATCGGTTCTGGTGCGCTTCAAGGGCAAGATGCAACCCGGTATCACCCTGCGTGACCTGGTCCATGCCATCCCTTACTACGCCATCCAGAAAGGCCTGCTGACCGTCGAGAAGAAAGGCAAGAAGAACATCTTCTCCGGCCGCATCCTCGAGATCGAAGGCCTGGACAACCTGACCGTCGAGCAGGCGTTCGAGCTGTCCGACGCCTCCGCCGAGCGTTCGGCTGCCGGCTGCACCATCAAGCTGCCGGAAGCGGCCATCGCCGAGTACCTGCAGTCCAACATCACCCTGCTGCGCTGGATGATCAGCGAAGGCTACGGCGATGCCCGTACCCTGGAGCGTCGCGCTCAGGCGATGGAAGCCTGGCTGGCCAACCCGGTGCTGATGGAAGCCGACAAGGACGCCGAGTACGCCGAAGTCATCGAGATCGACCTGAGCCAGCTCAACGAGCCGGTACTGTGCGCGCCGAACGACCCGGACGACGCCCGCCTGCTGTCCACCGTGGCTGGCGACAAGATCGACGAAGTGTTCATCGGTTCGTGCATGACCAACATCGGTCACTTCCGCGCTGCCGGCAAGCTGTTGGACAAGGTCAAGGGCGGTATCCCGACCCGTCTGTGGCTGTCGCCGCCGACCAAGATGGATGCTCACCAGCTGACCGAAGAAGGCTACTACGGCATCTACGGCAAGGCCGGTGCACGCATGGAGATGCCGGGCTGCTCGCTGTGCATGGGTAACCAGGCTCGCGTCGCTGCCAACGCTACCGTGGTGTCGACCTCGACTCGTAACTTCCCGAACCGTCTGGGCGATGGCGCCAACGTGTACCTGGCCTCTGCCGAACTGGCTGCGGTCGCTTCGATCATCGGCAAGCTGCCGACCGTCGAGGAATACATGGCCTACGCGAAGGATATCGACAGCATGGCTGGCGACATCTACCGCTACCTGAGCTTCGACCAGATCGCCGACTTCCGTGAAGCCGCGGCCAACGCCAAGATCCCGGTCGTTCAGGCCTGATCCAAGCGTCGTGAGAAGAGCCCCGCCTAGTGCGGGGCTTTTTTATGCGCCCCGAAGGGCGTTTTGCCGCACCCGGCTTGCAGCCGATACGCCACCGTCTACCTTCTGAGATGGGAGTTTCCCAATCAACCATTCAGGAGTTCATCATGAAACCATGGATCATTATCGCCCTGTGCCTGTTCGGCCTGGCCGGCTGTGCCAGCGAGTACATCATCACCACTAATGACGGCCAGATGCTCACCAGCGATGGCAAGCCGGAACTGGATGAAGACACCGGCATGCTCGAGTTCACCGACAGCGAAGGTCGCAAGCAGCAGATTCCGCAAAACAACGTCAAGCAGATGCTCGAGCGCTGAGGCCGGCAGTTCGCACTGGCATATGCCTTGCTTCATCTCACCGCAAAAGGCCCGCCCAACGGACGGCTTGATCGACAACGGCGTCGTATTCAGCCCGGCTCTGCAGCCGGGATGGATGCGACGCTTTTTTATGGCCGGTAGTCCATTGGCCAACGTCTTTTGCGTGAACCTAAGGATGCAGCATGAGCGAACACAACACCCCTCGCGACGATACCCTGGCCTGGGCCTGGGGCAGCAACGCCCCCGAGAAGAGCGTGCTGAACATCGGTTTCATGGCCCTGAGCGACTCGGCCTCGGTAATCGTTGCCGCCACGCAGGGCTTCGCCGAGAAGTACGGGCTCAGCATCAGACTGCATCGCCAGACGTCCTGGGCCGGCCTGCGTGATCGCCTGCTCAGCGGCGAGCTGGATGCGGCGCACAGCCTCTACGGCCTGATCTACGGCGTGCACCTGGGCCTGGGCGTCAGCTCGGCCACCGAAATGGCCGTGCTCATGGGGTTGAACCAGAACGGCCAGAGCATCAACCTTTCGCACACACTGCAGGCCGTCGGCGTGACCAGCGGCGAAGCACTGCGCGAGCACGTGCACCAACATGAAGCACGCCTGACCTTCGCCCAGACCTTCCCCACCGGCACTCATGCCATGTGGCTCTACTACTGGCTGGCTAGCCAGGGCATTCATCCCCTGCGCGACGTCGACAGCGTGGTGGTCCCTCCACCGCAAATGGTCGAGCACCTGAAAGCCGAGCGCATCGACGGTTTCTGCGTCGGCGAACCCTGGACCGCCAAGGCCGTCGATGAACAGCTCGGCTGTACCCTGACCACTATCCAGGCAATCTGGCCGGATCATCCGGAAAAGGTACTGGGTTGCACCCGCGCCTTCGCCGAGCAAAACCCCAATACCGCCCGCGCCCTGATCATGGCGGTGCTCGAAGCGGCCCGTTTCATTGACGAAAGCGAGGAAAACAAGCGCAGCACTGCGCAACTGCTCAGCGGCAGCGACTACGTCGACGCCCCGCTTTCGGTCATCACCCCACGCTTTCTCGGTCATTACCAGGACGGCCTGGGCCATGCCTGGCTGGACGAGCATCCGCTGCGCTTTCACGCCGGCGGCCTGGTCAACCAGCCGTACCTGTCCGATGGCATGTGGTTCATGACCCAGTTCCGCCGCTGGGGCCTGCTGCGCAGCGACCCCGACTACCTCGCGGTGGCGCGCCAGGTCCAGCAACTGAGGCTGTATCGCGAGGCCGCCACAGCTCTGGGCATCGCCGTGCCGGGCGAGATGCGCAGCTCCATTCTGCAGGACGGCACCCGCTGGGACGGCAGCGACCCTGCTGCCTATGCCCGCAGCTTCCACCTGCACGCCCTGGCCGAAAGCCCGGCTGTCGTCCTGTAACCGCCGGGAGTGCCATCGATGCTGCGTATCCTGCTGATCAACGACACCCCAAAGAAGGTCGGCCGCCTCAAGTGCGCGCTGGTCGAGGCCGGCTTCGAGGTGATCGACGAATCCGGTCTGACTATCGACCTGCCCGAACGCGTCGAGGCAGTACGCCCCGACGTGATTCTGATCGACACCGAATCGCCCGGCCGCGACGTGATGGAACAGGTGGTGCTGGTGAGCCGCGACCAGCCGCGCCCGATCGTGATGTTCACCGACGAGCACGACCCCGGCGTCATGCGCCAGGCGATCCAGAGCGGGGTCAGCGCCTACATCGTCGAGGGCATCCATGCCCAGCGCCTGCAGCCGATCCTCGATGTGGCCATGGCCCGCTTCGAGAGCGACCAGGCGCTACGCGCGCAGTTGCAGGCACGTGACGCGCAACTGGCCGAGCGCAAGCGTGTGGAGCTGGCCAAGGGCCTGCTGATGAAGATGAAGAGCTGCAACGAGGAAGAGGCCTACACTCTGATGCGCCGCCAGGCCATGAGCCGCCAGCAGAAGCTGATCCAGGTGGCCGAGCAGATCATCGCCATGCACGACATGCTCGGCGGCTGACTGTAGCGCCGCGCCGCTCGCCGACTGTACTGGACAGCGTAGCGGCGGCGGGCGTATTGTCGCCGCTCGGCCACAGCAGTGGCCAACGTCGCTCGGACGGTTCCGGGCGCTTACGTACTCCGAGGAAATCATGGCTGAGAACGCCAAGCGCCGCTTTGCGCGCATCGATCGTCTACCCCCCTACGTCTTCAACATCACCGCCGAACTGAAGATGGCCGCACGCCGTCGCGGCGAGGACATCATCGACTTCTCCATGGGCAATCCGGATGGCGCGACTCCGCCGCACATCGTCGAGAAGCTGGTGCAGGTTGCGCAACGTGAAGACACCCACGGCTATTCCACCTCCCGCGGCATTCCCCGCCTGCGCCGCGCCATCTCGCGCTGGTACAAGGACCGCTACGACGTGGAGATCGATCCGGAAAGCGAAGCCATCGTCACCATCGGCTCCAAGGAAGGCCTGGCGCACCTGATGCTGGCTACCCTGGATCACGGCGACACCGTGCTGGTGCCCAACCCCAGCTACCCAATCCATATCTACGGCGCGGTGATCGCTGGCGCGCAGGTGCGTTCCGTGCCTCTGGTGCCGGGCGTGGACTTCTTCGCCGAGCTGGAGCGGGCGATTCGCGAGTCGATTCCCAAGCCGAAGATGATGATCCTTGGTTTCCCCTCCAACCCCACCGCCCAGTGTGTGGAGCTGGACTTCTTCGAGCGCGTGGTATCCCTGGCCAAGCAGTACGACGTACTGGTGGTGCACGACCTGGCCTATGCCGACATCGTCTACGACGGCTGGAAAGCGCCGTCGATCATGCAGGTGCCGGGCGCCAAGGATATCGCGGTGGAGTTCTTCACCCTGTCCAAGAGCTACAACATGGCCGGCTGGCGCATCGGCTTCATGGTCGGCAACCCGGAGCTGGTCAGCGCCCTGGCGCGGATTAAGAGCTACCACGACTATGGCACCTTCACTCCGCTGCAGGTGGCCGCAATCGCTGCGCTAGAAGGCGACCAGCAGTGCGTGCTGGATATCGCCGAGCAGTACCGCCAGCGCCGCAATCTGCTGGTCAAGGGCCTGCACGAGATCGGCTGGATGGTGGAGAAGCCTAAGGCCTCTATGTACATCTGGGCGAAGATTCCCGACGCCTACGCTCACCTCGGTTCTCTGGAGTTCGCCAAGAAGCTGCTGGCCGAGGCCAAGGTCTGCGTCTCGCCGGGCCTGGGCTTCGGCGATTACGGCGACGACCACGTGCGCTTTGCGTTGATCGAGAACCAGGACCGCAGCCGTCAGGCGCTGCGTGGCATCAAGGCGATGTTCCGCGCCGATGGTTTGTTGCCGGGCAAGCCGGTCAAAACAGAAACCGACTGAACATTCGAGGGCGCCGCAAGGCGCCCTTTTGCGTACCAGTATAGAAACCGACAATTTCTGCGACAATTCAGGACGTTACCGCGCGCCCGGCGGTAGTTTCCGCTAATTGCCCGCCAGAGTGAACGCCCGTACACTGCGCGCCCCTCCTCTGATGGTTCTCCCAAAATGCTCTTCGTTGTGCGCATGCTGCTGATGGGCGTGCATTTCATCGTGGCCGGCCTTCTTGGCCTACTGCTCGGCCTGTGTCGCCCATTCAACCCTGACAACAGCCGCCTGTGTGCACGCCTCTATTCGCTGCCCGCCCTGCGCCTGCTGCGCTTGAAGCTCAAGACCGACGTAGGCCCGCTGCTGGAGCACCAACGCTCCTGCGTGATCATCGCCAACCACCAGTCCAACTTCGATCTTTATGTGCTCGGCCGCGTGGTGCCGGAGCGCACCGTGAGCATCGGCAAGAAGAGCCTCAAGTGGGTGCCATTCTTCGGCCAACTGTACTGGCTGGCCGGCAACGTGCTGATCGACCGCAGCAACGCGGTCGCCGCAAAGCGCGCGATGCTGACCACCACCGAAACCCTGCGTCACCGCGACACCTCGATCTGGGTATTCCCCGAAGGCACGCGCAACCTCGGCCGCGGTCTGCTGCCGTTCAAGAAAGGCGCGTTTCAAATGGCGATCACGGCCGGCGTACCGATCATCCCGGTGTGCGTGAGCAACTACAGCAAAGCCATGCGCCTCAATCGCTGGAACAGCGGACGCATCCTGATTCGCTCGCTGCCGGCCATTCCCACTGCCGGCCTGAGCCTGGACGACATGCCGGCGTTGATCGAGCGCTGCCAGCAGGCCATGAGCGAGTGCATCGCCAGCATGGACCAGGAGTTGGCCACGGCATAAGTGATCGCGCGGGCCACCGAAGTGAAACGACACCCGCGCCAACCATCAAATTGATCGATAGTTACTCTGCAGAGCATCCATTATTCAATCGAAATGACTTAAGCGATTCTGTGCCCATGTCAAAGCCAGACCTGGAGCACAGAACATGTCCCGCCTCTCCCAAGCCGCCCGTAACGGCGCCCTCGCCGCCATCGGCCTGTATCTGATCAGTACCTCCACGGTACTGGTGCTGAGCTATGCCACCTTGCAGCCCAGCGTCCCGACGCTCGAACAGCCGGGCCCGCTGCATAGCCTGATCATCCAATTGCCCGCCTTGCTCGGCGCTTTATCGCTGGGCTGAGTCGAAGATCATGATCAGAAGCCAACGCAGCCGCCTGATACTGCTCGCCAGTCTGTCTCTGCTCACGACCCTGCTGGCGCTCAGCGGCGTTGGCAAGAGCTCGGCTAGCGCCGTGGCGCGCAATATCGAATGCAGCCATAAACTGGCCCATCACCTGGACCTTGCAGAAGGCCTCAAGCGCCAGCGCAGCAGCCCGCCACCAAATCGAAGCGAGCGCCTCTCGCCCTACTTCGTGCCTGCCGAACACGCATGAAAAAGCCCGGCTAACCGGTAATGCTGTTCATATAAGAAATGGTTGGGCACGATCAGTCCCCTCGCCCCTTTGGGGAGAGGGTTAGGGAGAGGGGAAAACTGGCAGTTTGCGGTGTTTTCAGCCCTCTCCCCCAGCCCCTCTCCCATAAATGGGAGAGGGGAGCCAAACGTGTACACCTTTAGTGAACAGCATTACGGCTAACCGGGCTTTTTGTCTCCAGTCAGGCTTAGGCCTTGGCAGCCTTGCCCTGCGCCACGAAGCGCATCATCCACTCGGCCACTGCATTACCTTGTTGCGAGTGCTGGAGGCTGTCCACGCCCTGCTGGTAAATCTGCTCACCGAGGTGCTGCTGACGCAGATCGAGCAACGCACGTGAGTAGTCGTGAACGAACTCGGGGTGTCCCTGGAAGCACAGCACCTGGTCTTCGATGTGGTAGGCACCAATCGGGCAAAAATCGCTGGAAGCCAGCAGCGTGGCCTTCTCCGGCAGGCGGGTAACCTGGTCCTGGTGACTGATCAGCAGTTGCAGCTCGTCCAGAGCCGGGCTCATCCATTCGGGCTTGCTGTCCAGACGATAGCTATGTACGCCCACGCCCCAGCCCTGCTCTGCGCGCTCGGCCTTGCCGCCCAGCAGCAACGCCAGCAATTGGTGGCCGAAACAGATGCCCAGCAGCTTATCGCCACGCTGGTAGCGCTCCAGCAGGTACTCCTTGAGCGTTTGAATCCATGGTTCAGTGCCAAAGGAGTCGGCCTTGCTGCCAGTCACCAGATAGGCATCGAATTGCTCGCTATCGGGCGGGTAATGCCCCTCCACCACGTTGTAGACACTGAATTCCGCCGCCACCGGCTGTTGAGCGAACAGCTGCTCGAACATGCGGCCATAACCCTGGTACTGGTCAACCAGTTCAGGGCGGAGGATGTCAGTTTCCAGGATGCAGATACGCAGTGACATGAGGTTTCCTGTGGTGAGCACGGAGTGCGGGGGATTTGTGCGTTTTACTTAACACATGAATCTGCACAAAGAAATAGTCAGCCCCTATTTTCAGACATATTTGCACGTCCTTGCCACTGTGCAACGCCACGAACGGTCGTCAATTAAAATTGACAACACCTGGAAGGAACCGGGCCGGATCGAATCACCATCAGCCGCTTCGATAGTGACCATGCACGGCATTCACTTCTGTGATTGCCAGAGCGCGACGAATATCGACACATCGGGCAGTCGCCCCCATCGCACAGAAGGATATCGATCATGAGCATCTACGCCGCACTGGCCAGCTTTGCCGCCGCCTCCGCTTTCCACACCGCTGCACCGGTTCGTCCCGAGCAGGCTGCCACTGCAGCCCGCGACGCGCGTCCGAGCTGACACGCCCACAGGAGAGCAGCCATGCACAGCCAACTCAGCCTGGACGCCTACGGCGTTACCTACGTTCACCTGCAGGACGGCGGCCTGCAGTTCGAAAGCGAAGCCGCTTTGCAGCTCGATGACGGCAGCATGCTGACCTTGCGCATGCCGACCCGCCGCAGCGAGAAGCTGGCGATCCACGAGGCCGTGTGCATTCGCCAGGGGTGGTGCCAGGCAGCGTAATAACGCGATGGTCTAGACTCGTTCAGGCATCTTCAACGGAACGAGGAACCAGACCATGCATACCCGCAATCTGATTGGCCTGCTCGCAGGCAGTTTATTGCTGGCCGGTAACGCCCTGGCGGATCGCCCCGGCAGCGACTGGATCAGCATCGACGATGCCCTGAGCAAGGCCCGTGAGGCCGGCTACACCGAACTGCACAAGATCGAAGCCGACAACGATGGCTACTGGGAAGGCGAAGGCCTCAAGCAGGACGGCCGCCTCTACGAGTTTCGCATCGACGGCAAGAGCGGCGAGGTAACACGCGACCAGTTGGAAGACTGATGCATGCGAGTCAATGAAACGGCCCTGGCGGGCCGTTTCTCATTGCCCGCCTGAAAGGGCTCGGAGCACGAACGCCATGGCCGTAGAGCTCAGAACGTCTCGCCCTTGGCAGCCTTCTCCAGCAGCAACGCCGGCGGCAGGAAGCGCTCGCCGTACTGCTCGGCCAGGTACTGCGCACGGGCGACGAAGTCCTTCACCCCGTACTGGTTGATGAACTGCAGCGCACCGCCGGTCCAGGCGGCGAAGCCGATGCCGAAGATCGAGCCGATGTTGGCGTCGGCCACTGACTTCAAGACGCCCTCTTCCACGCAGCGAACCGTCTCGATGGCCTGGATGAACAGGATGCGGTCGCGCACGTCCTCCTGCGAGATCTGCGCATCAGCCTTTTCGAAACGCGCCTTTAGCTCCGGCCAAAGGTGCTTCTTGCCAGTGGCTGGGTAGTCGTAGAAGCCCATGCCCGCCGCCTTGCCCGGACGCTTGTACTCATTGAGCATCAGGTCGATCACGGCAAAGGCCGGGTGCTCGGGAATCGACTTGCCCTCGGCCGCCAGATCCTTGATGGTCTGTTGGCGGATGTGGTTCATCAGGCTCATCGACACTTCGTCGCTGATCGCCAGCGGCCCGACCGGCATGCCGGCCTTGCGTGCCTCGTTCTCGATCATCGCGGCGCTGACGCCTTCGCCGAGCATGGCCAGGCCTTCATTGGTGAAGGTGCCGAACACCCGCGAGGTGAAGAAGCCGCGGCTGTCGTTGACCACGATGGGCGTCTTCTTGATCTGCATGACGTAGTCGAAGCCGCGCGCCAGGGTCTCGTCGCTGGTCTTCTCGCCACGGATGATCTCCACCAGCGGCATCTTATCCACCGGGCTGAAGAAGTGCAGACCGATGAATTTCTCCGGTTTTGCCACGGCAGTCGCCAGCCCGGTGATCGGCAGCGTCGAAGTGTTGGAGGCAATCACCGCGTCACTCAGCGCAGCGGCTTCGGCGGCAGCGGTGACCTTGCCCTTGAGCGCACGATCCTCGAATACCGCTTCGATAATCAGGTCGCAGCCGGCGAAATCCGCATCACTGTCGGTGGCCTTGATCAGCGCCAGGAAGGCCTCACGCTGCTCGGCCGTCATGTGGCCCTTGCCTACCTTCTTGTCCAGCAGCTTGGCCGAGTAGCTCTTGCCCTTCTCCGCCGCTTCGACGGATACATCCTTGAGCACCACCTCGATACCGGCAGCCGCCGATACATAGGCGATACCAGCGCCCATCATGCCGGCACCGAGCACACCGACCTTCTTGGTCACCGATTTAGGATAGCCCTGTGGGCGCGAACCACCGGCGTTGATCTCGTTGAGCTGGAACCAGAAGGTGCCGATCATGTTCTTCGCCACCTGACCGCAGGTCAGCTCGGTGAAGTAGCGCGCCTCGATGATCTGCGCGGTATCGAAATCGACCTGCGCACCTTCGACGGCCGCGCACATGATCTTCTCCGGCGCCGGGAAGCAGCCCTTGGTCTTGTCGCGCAACACGCTCGGGGCGATGGCCAACATCTGCGCCACGTTCGGCGAACTCGGCGTGCCGCCGGGAATCTTGTAGCCCTGCACGTCCCATGGCTGTTTGGCAGCCGGGTTGGCGGCGATCCAGGCGCGGGCCTTGGCCAGCATGTCCTCGCGGTCGCTGGCTAGCTCGTGGATCAGGCCGGCCTTGAGCGCGGCGTCCGGGCGAACCTTCTTGCCCTCGGCCAGATACGGCAGGGCTTTCTCCAGACCAAGCAGGCGCACCATGCGTACTACCCCGCCACCGCCCGGCAGCAGGCCCAGGGTGACTTCCGGCAAGCCGAGCTGCACGTGGCTTTCATTCAGGGCAATACGGTGGTGACAAGCCAGGGCGATTTCCCAGCCGCCGCCCAGCGCCGCGCCGTTGATGGCGGCAACCACCGGCTTGCCGAGGGTTTCCAGGCGGCGTAGTTGACCCTTGATCTTCAGGATCATCTCGTAGAAACCCTGAGCCTCGGCCTGGGTGACCTTGATCAGCTCATTGAGGTCGCCGCCAGCGAAGAAGGTCTTCTTCGCCGAGGTAACGATCACCCCGGCAAGCGAATCCTGCTCGGATTCCAGGCGGTCGACGATCTGCCCCATGGCCTCGCGGTACACCGCGTTCATGGTGTTGGCGCTCTGGCCGGGCATGTCCATGGTCAGGACGACGATATTGTCCTGGCCCTTTTCGTAACGGATGGCGTCAGTCATTTTTATCTTCTCTTCCCAAGGTGTGGGAGCTGCGTAGGGCGGGTGGAACCCGCCAACACACGAATGGCGGGTTTCACCCGCCCTACGGGTCAGACTCGCTCGATGATCGTGGCTATACCCATACCGCCACCGACGCACAGGGTCGCCAGGCCGTAGCGCAGTTGGCGCTTCTCCAGCTCGTCGAGCAGCGTGCCGAGGATGGCGCAGCCGGTGGCCCCCAACGGGTGGCCCATGGCGATGGAGCCTCCGTTGACGTTGACCTTGTCCTCGCTCACGCCCATGTCCTTCATGAACTTCATCACCACCGAGGCGAAGGCCTCGTTGACCTCGAACAGGTCGATGTCGTCGATGGACAGCCCGGCCTTGGCCAATGCCTTGCGCGTGGCCGGCGCGGGACCGGTGAGCATGATGGTCGGATCGGTACTGGTCACCGCCGTAGCGACGATGCGCGCGCGTGGTTTCAGGCCCAGTTCCTTACCCTTGGCTTCGGAGCCGATCAGCATCAGCGCCGCGCCATCGACGATGCCCGAGCTGTTGCCCGGTGTGTGCACGTGCTCGATACGTTCGACATGGCTGTAGACGCGCAGCGCGGTGGAGTCGAAGCCCATCTGCCCCATCATCTCGAAGCTGGGTTTGAGCTTGCCGAGGCCTTCGAGAGTGGAGTCGCCGCGAATGAATTCGTCATGGTCGAGCAGCATGATGCCGTTCTGGTCGGTCACCGGCACCAGCGACCTGGCGAACGAACCATCGGCGCTGGCACGCGCCGCTTTCCGCTGCGAGCGCAGGGCGAAGGCATCGACATCGGCGCGGCTGAAGCCCTCCAGGGTAGCGATCAGGTCGGCGCCGATACCCTGCGGGACGAAATTGCTGTGGATGTTGGTTTCCGGGTCCATGACCCAGGCACCACCGTCCGAGCCCATGGGAATGCGCGACATGGATTCCACACCGCCAACCACCACCAGATCCTCGAAGCCGGAGCGCACCTTCATCGCGCCCAGGTTCACCGCCTCCAGACCCGACGCGCAGAAGCGATTGAGTTGGACACCGGCCACGCTGACGTCCCAATCGGCGACCATGGCCGCCGTCTTGGCGATATCGGCGCCCTGATCGCCCACCGGCGTCACGCAGCCGAGGACGACGTCGTCCACCTGGCTGGTATCCAGCTCGTTACGCGCCTGCAGGGCACTCAGCAGCCCGGCAACCAACTGCACCGGCTTGACGCTGTACAGCGCGCCGTCCTTCTTGCCCTTGCCACGGGGCGTGCGCACCGCGTCGAAAATATATGCTTCGGTCATGGCGTCCTCGGAGACTAATACGGCGCTGATGGAACAGGTTGCCCCAACCACGCATGTTCATATTGAGCCTGCCTACCATAGCGCCGAGGCGCCGGGGCTCAATGACCGAAGCGCTCAGCGCCATTGACCACTGAGCTCAGACGAACGGTCGTTTGCCCTTGCGCAAGCGGTGAAGGCCAAGCAGGCCCTCTGCCTCAAGCCTCGCTGCGCAACGGGCAGGACTCAGGCATAGCCCGAAGTTCTAACCAGGGTCCATTAGCAACCAAGTCATCTAAAGGATCGGTGATGTCAGCCCTAGAGTTAATCCTGTTCCCGCCACCAAACGGGCACAGGGAGCCGTTGCCGGGACATGCCGGAGCGGCGAATCAGAACCACGCCCGGGCGTGACGCTACGACCTGCCAGGCAGTACCGCAGGCACCCAACGCCCCATAACAACAAAAGGCATACGGCCATGTTCAAACAGCCGAAATACCGCCAGGCTGGAGTCATCCTTTTCGCCACGGCGGTCATCCTGATTCTTCCCAACCTGACCCGTCTGGTCGGTTGAATGTCTAAAGCGCCCGCTACTGTGCCGACGCCGTGTCGCGTTCAGCGCAGCGCGGGTATCCACCAGGCCAGCAGCAAGGGAATCAGCACGAATGCCAGCAGCGTCGAGCACAGCACCAGGCTGGCGACCTGCTCCGGCGAACGGCCTGCGCGTACGGCGAACAGGTAGTTGAACACCGCTACCGGCATAGACGATTGCAGCACCAGCACGGCATGCGCCAGCGGCTGCAGGCCGACCGCCCAGCCAATGATCCAGCCCAGTGTCGCACCACAGAGGATGCGCAGCAGACCCAGCAGCATGCCGTTGCCCAGGTGCTGCACGCGGATGCTCGCCAGCGATACCCCCAGAGTGAGCAGCATCATCGGGATGGTCATGCCGCCCAGCAGGTCCACGGTGTTGGCCAGCCAGCGGGGCAACTGAAAATCGAGGAACAGCACGGGAAGTACCAGCGCCAGGCTGATCATGATCGGGTTGACCAGCAGCCCCTTGATCGAGCGCTCGGCCCCGGACAACAGCATGCCGATGCTGAAATGCCCCACCGACAACACCAGGAAGAAGGCCACTGCCAAGGCCAGGCCGGCCTCGCCAAAAGCGAACAGCGCCATGGGCAGGCCCATGTTGCCGGAGTTGGGAAACAGATAGGCCGGCACCAGCACTTTCCAGTCGATGGCGAACAGGCGGCTGAGCAGCAGGCCCACCAGGCCCATCGACAGCATCACCAGTACGCAGGCCAGGGCCATCTGCGAGAAGGCGCCGAGATCCAGCTCGGCGCGACTGAGGGTCGACAGCACCAGGCAGGGCGTGCCGATATTCAACACCAGCCGCGCGACGAAATCGGTGGGATAGGCGTGACCGCTACGCACCCAGCCATAGCCGATACCCGCTGCAATCAAAACCGGGGCCAGAACAGCGAACAACTCGGCTAACATCTGCTACTCCCGTCACGTCGAGCGCCGCATCCTAGACTGCATCGCAGCCTCAGACAATGCTGCCGGGCCAATCGACTCTCTCCGGAGCACCCCATGCGCATCATTCCTCTGCTCACCGGCCTGCTCACGCTGTTCAATGCCCAAGCGGGTGAAATCGATCAGCCCGCCGCCATTTCCATCCTGCAGCGCAGCGATAGCCTGCTGATCGACGTTCGCAGCGCCGAGGAGTTTGCAGACGGAGCATTGCCCGGCGCGATCCGTATCGGCCACGAAGATATCGCCGCACAGATCGCCAGCGTCGCTCCGGACAAGGATCGTCCACTGGTGCTGTACTGCCGCAGTGGGCGCCGCTCGGCAATCGCGCAGCAGACCTTGGAAGAAATGGGCTACAGCCAGGTGATCAATGCCGGGGCCTATGAGGATCTACGGCCACTGCTGGAGAACCGCGAATGAAAACAACCCTGCTGCTGGCATTGATCACCCTGGCCGGCGCGCTACAGGCTGCCGAGTTCGAAGTGCAGCTTGAGGAAGGGCGGCACACCTGGAGCAGCAGCGAACTGCTGAAGCACCCAAAGGCTCGCGATATCGAGATAGTCGACGACGTCAGCTACAAACGCGCCATGCAATATCGCGCCGTACCGATCAGCGCACTGCTGAGCGGCGTGACGCCGGGCGATCATCTGCAGGCCGTAGCCCTGGACGGCTTTGCCGCCGAGCTGCCGGCAGCGATTCTGCTGGCCAACGAGGGCGCCAAGGCCTGGTTGGCCATCGAAGACCCGCAGCATCCCTGGCCGCCGCTGGCCAAGGGCAAGCCCAGCGCCGGACCCTTCTATCTGGTCTGGACCGATCCGGCGGCCAGCCAGATCGGCCCAGAGCAATGGCCCTTTCAGGTCGCCAGGCTTCGCCAGCTGGCGCCGGTCGAGCAGCGCTTCCCTGCCCTGCTGCCGGCAACGGATGCCAACGCAGAGATCCGCGCAGGCTTCGCTGTCTACCAGAAGAACTGCATGGCCTGTCATCGCCTCAACGGTGCCGGCGATTCCGAGTTCGGCCCGGATTTGAATATGCCGCACAACCCGACGGAGTACTTCACAGGCGACTTTTTGCGCCGGTACATCCGTGACCCACAGAGTCTGCGGCGCTGGCCGCAGGGGCGCATGCCGGGGTTCACCCAGCAGGTGCTGAGCGAACAGGAGCTGACCGAGCTGATCACCTACCTGGCGCACATGGCCGATATTCGGGATCAGCGCAGCGAAAGTCAGTAGGCACCGGCGGGTAGCAGCCGCTCACGCCATGCGCACCGTCGGCAGCATGAAGAGGATGGTGCGCGGCGCACCCTACCCGCGCGGATAGACGACGAAGGCCAGCTTGTTGCCGTCCGGGTCCCTGACGTAGGCCGCATAGAAGCCCTCGCCATAGCGCGGACGATAGCCCGGCGCGCCCTCGTCGCGTCCGCCATTGCTCAGCGCGAGACGATGCAGGCGGTCGACCTGCTCCGGCTCGGCGAACTGGAACGCGGTCATCACGCCATTGCCGACGCTGGCCTGGTTGCCGTCGTAGGGATAGCCGACGTAGAAACGTGGAAAAGCCAGATCCTCGACCCGGCCGTAGCCGACCGAGGCCTCGTCCTTCCAGCAGACCTGCAGGCCCATTTCCGCGCAAAGCGAGTCATAGAAACGCAGGGCTTGCGGCAGATCCCGCGTGCCCACCATGGTGTAGGCAATCATCGTTCGAGTCCTCCTCGTCTGGCGCGCCTCGACCACTGGCGCGCGCCGATATTAGGGAAAGACTCGCAACCGAGGGGCTTCGTTCAGTCCCGCTCGCCCGCAGGGCGACCTACTGCTGCCGCACCTGCAATAGCGGCGCCACCTGCACCTGCGCGTGCATCTGCTCGCAGCCGCCACCGCGGCGCATGCCGCGTACCGGGCAGGCATCGAGGTAATCCAGGCCAACCGCCAGCTTGAGGTGACGCTCCGGGCGCGCCAGGCAGTTGGTCACGTCGAAGCTGTACCAGGCGCCGCCCAGCCAGGCCTCGGCCCAGGCGTGGCTGGCCAGATGCTCGGCGTCATCGGTGTACAGGTAGCCCGACACATAGCGCGCCGGTACGCCAAGGCTGCGCGCGCAAGCGAGGAAGGCGTGGGTGTGATCCTGGCAGACGCCCCGGCGACCGGCGAAAGCCTCGGCGGCGCTGGTGTCCACTTCGGTAATTCCGGGCTGATAGGCGATATGGGCGTTAAGTGCATGCATCAGGTCGGTCAGGCCGGTGCGATCGGTACGCGCCCTGCTCTGCTGCGCGGCGAACTCGCGGATGGCGTCGTCGGCCTGGGTCAGGCGGGTGAAACGCAGAAATGGCAACGCCGACTGGCGCTCGTGCTCCGCCTCGCAGCTTTCGTCGATGTCCACCTGACCGCGGGCGCCGATGACGATGGATTCGTGCGGCTCGTCCAGGGTCAGCACGTGCAGGATGTTGCCGTAGGGATCGAGCTGGGCATGCACCGGGCGCGGCAGGTCGAGCTGCCAGCTGAGCACCTGCTGGCGCTCGCTGTCGTGCGGGGTCAGACGCAGGTACTGGATGCTCGCACGCACCTGATCATCGTAACGGTAGGTGGTGTCGTGGCTGATCGAAAGTCTCATGCGACCTCCAGGTAGGACGTATGGATGGTGTTGCCCAGCTGGCGCACCAGCAGGATGAAGTCGGTGAGCCAGGCGTGCAGGCCTTCGTCGAGCACCTCACCGATGCTGGTGTAGCGCAGGCGGGCATCCAGCTCGGCGGCCAGGCGCTGTGCCGGGCGGCCGTTCTCCCCGGGCAGACCGGCGAGCATCAGGTTGAGCTCCTCCATGCAGGCGCGCAGCGAACGTGGGACGTCCGGGCGCAGCAGCAGCAATTCGGCGACCTTGCGTGTACGCGGCGAGCCCCGGTAGATCTCGGCGAACGCCTCGAACGAGGACAACGCCCGCAACAGCGCACTCCATTGGTAATAGCTGCGCGCAGTGCGCTCTTCCAGCTCGTCGATCTCCTCGCCGAGCATTTCGTAGCGCGCATCGAGCAGGCGCAGGGTGTTGTCGGCGCGCTCGATGAAGGTACCCAGGCGGATGAAGCGATAGGCCTCGCCGCGCATGATGGTGCCGAAGGTGGCACCGCGGAACAGGTGCGAACGCTCCTTGACCCACTCGCAGAAACGGCTGATGCCGTAGCGCCCCAAACCCTGCTCGGCGATACCGCGCATCTCCAGCCAGGTGGCATTGATGTTCTCCCACATGTCGGCGGTGATCCGCCCGCGCACCGCGTGGGCGTTGCTGCGCGCGGCCTGCAGGCAGCAGTAGATGCTGCCCGGGTTGCTCGCATCGAGTGCGAAGAAGTGCAGCATGCGCTCGGCGTGCAGCGGGCCGTGGCGCTCCAGGTAGTCATCCAGGGTGCCGGTGATCAGCAGCGGCATGGCCAGTTCATCGAGACCGTCGCCACGGCCGTCCTGCGGCATCAGCGACAGCGAATAACTGACGTCGAGCATGCGCGCCAGGTTCTCGGCGCGCTCCAGGTAGCGTGACATCCAGTACAGATCGGAGGCGGTTCTACTCAGCATGATCAGTCCTCCACCACCCAGGTGTCCTTGGTCCCGCCGCCTTGCGACGAATTGACCACCAGCGAACCTTCGCGCAGTGCCACGCGGGTCAGGCCGCCAGGCACCAGGCGGGTTTCGCGGCCGGTCAGGACGAACGGGCGCAGGTCGATATGGCGCGGTGCGATGCCGCGCTCGACGAAGGTCGGGCAGGTCGACAGGCTCAGCGTCGGCTGGGCGATATAGGCCTCCGGTTTGGCGATCAGGCGCGCGCGAAAGTTCTCGATCTCGGCCTTGCTCGCCGCTGGGCCAACCAGCATGCCGTAGCCGCCGGAACCCTGGGTTTCCTTGACCACCAGTTCGGACAGGTTGGCCAGCACGTGGGACAGTTCTTCCGGCTTGCGGCACTGCCAGGTCGGCACGTTTTTCAGGATCGGCTCCTCGTCGAGGTAGAAGCGGATCATGTCGCCGACGTAGGGGTAGACCGACTTGTCGTCGGCCACGCCGGTGCCAATGGCGTTGGCCAGCACCACATTGCGCGAGCGGTAAGCCGACAGCAGGCCGGCGACGCCGAGCATGGACTCGGGGTTGAAAGCGAGCGGGTCGAGGAAGGCGTCGTCTAGGCGGCGGTAGATCACGTCCACCTGACGTGCGCCGGCGGTTGTGCGCATGTACACCTTGTCGTCGCGCACGAAAAGGTCAGCACCCTCCACCAACTCCACGCCCATCTCGCGGGCGAGGAAGGCGTGCTCGAAGTAGGCGCTATTGAAGCGCCCCGGCGTCAGTACCACCACCGTGGGGTTGTCCAGCGGGCTGGAGCTCTTCAGCGCATCGAGCAGCAGGTTCGGGTAGTGGTCCACCGGCGCCACGCGCTGCGCGGCGAACAGCTCGGGGAACAGGCGCATCATCATCTTACGGTCTTCGAGCATGTAGCTGACGCCGCTGGGCGTGCGCAGGTTGTCTTCCAGCACGTAATAGCTGCCGTCGCCGTCACGCACCAGGTCGACCCCGGCGATGTGCGCGTAGATGTCACGGTGCAGGTCGAGGCCCTGCATGGCCATCTGGTAGCCCTCGTTGGCCAGCACCTGCTCGGCCGGAATGATCCCCGCCTTGATGATGCGTTGATCGTGGTAGAGGTCGGCGAGGAACAGATTGAGTGCCTGCACGCGCTGGATGCAGCCACGCTCGACGATGCGCCATTCGCTGGCGGGGATGGCGCGCGGGATGATGTCGAAGGGGATCAGGCGCTCGGTGCCCTGGTCATCCCCATAGAGGGTGAAGGTGATACCGGCGCGGTGGAACAGCAGGTCGGCTTCTCGTCGGCGCTGGGCCAGCAGATCGTCCGGCGTCTCAGCCAGCCATCGGGCGAATTCGCGGTAGTGCGGGCGGACAGCGCCGCTCGCGTCATACATCTCGTCATAAAAGGTGCGGGCCATGCCGTACTCCTTGTCACCCGGACTTGCGGCATTCTCTGCAAGGCCCGAGCCAGCACTAATAATCCTTTCCTATCAACAAGTTACCTATAAACCGAAAACATTCAGCACCAGTCTGGTGCAGTGCAATATTTCCGTCATGAGGATTCGCCCCACTGCGTGGCACAGTTTGTCCGCAAGCCTTTAACGGCAAGCGGAAGCCGCGCTTGATGGACCCTGCACCTGGCTGTCACATTGCGTGACCAGCCAGTCAAACTCAACCGCTTTCGCACGTCAGGCGCGGCAACGCAGCACGTAGCCCGGATGAAATCCGGGGATAGTTCGCTATCGATCTCCCGAACCTAACCCGGCTACAGCAGCCGATACGCGCCTTCAGCCTGCGCCGAGAAACTGCACGACGATCCGGACCGCTGTGTCGAGATGCTGCTCGTGGCTGAAACCGGACGCCTTGAGCGGCTTGAGATCGTGGTCGCCCGCCTGCAGCCAGTGCAGCGCGATGGCGGGCGACAGGTCATAACCCGCGACAGCCGCGCGATTGCCCAGTGCATCGCGCTCCCCCTGGATGATCAGCGTCGGCGTGCGCAACTCGGCCAGATGGGCGACTCGCGGCTTTTCCGGTTTGCCGGCCGCGTAGAAGGGATAGCCCAGACAGATCAGCGCCGAGGTACCCAGTTCGTCGGCCAGCAGACTCGCCATGCGCCCGCCCATGGACTTGCCGCCGATGGCCACAGGCCCTGCGACCCGTTGGCGCACCTGGGCATGTATGTCACGCCATTGCTGCAGCAGTTGCGCCTGCGCATTGGGCGGCCGCTTGCGCCCATCCGCCCGCCGCTGCGCCATGTAGGCGAACTCGAAGCGCACCACGCGCACGCCGCACGCTGCAAGGCCCTGCGCCATGTGCTGCATGAACGGGCTGTCCATCGGCGCGCCGGCGCCATGAGCCAGGATCAGCGTGCTCGACGCCCCCTGCGGCGGTTCGTCCCACAGCCAGGGTAGCCCCTGCTCACATTGACCGGCGTCAATAAACCTAGATGGCCCTTTGCTCATGCTTGCCTCGCGTCGATATCCGTGGTGTCCGTGGCTTGCTCATGCCTGCGTCCACCACGGTTATCGGCCGCTCTGCCATAACCGTGGATGGAAGCCCAGACATGAACACAACAACCCGTTCCGCCTACAACTACAGGGTGGTTCGCCAGTTCGCCATTATGACGGTGGTTTGGGGCATCGTCGGCATGGGACTCGGCGTATTCATCGCTGCCCAGCTGGCCTGGCCCGAACTTAACTTGAACCTACCGTGGACCAGCTTCGGCCGTCTGCGTCCGCTGCATACCAATGCGGTGATCTTCGCCTTTGGTGGCTGCGCCCTGTTCGCCACCAGCTACTACGCAGTGCAACGCACCAGCCAGACCACGCTGTTCGCGCCCAAGCTGGCTGCCTTCACCTTCTGGGGCTGGCAACTGGTGATCGTGCTTGCGGCCATTACCCTGCCCCTGGGCTGGACCAGCTCCAAGGAATACGCCGAGCTGGAATGGCCGATCGACATCCTGATCACCATCGTCTGGGTGTCTTACGCCATCGTCTTCTTCGGTACGGTGGTGCAGCGCAAGGTCAGCCACATCTATGTCGGCAACTGGTTCTTCGGCGGGTTCATCCTCACCGTGGCCATTCTGCACGTGGTCAACAACCTGGAGATCCCGGTCACCCTGACCAAGTCCTACTCGCTGTATGCAGGTGCTACCGATGCCATGGTGCAGTGGTGGTACGGCCACAATGCCGTGGGCTTCTTCCTGACTGCGGGCTTTCTGGGGATGATGTACTACTTCGTGCCCAAGCAGGCCGGTCGCCCGGTCTACTCCTACCGCCTGTCCATCGTCCACTTCTGGGCGCTGATCGCGGTATACATCTGGGCCGGCCCGCACCACCTGCACTACACCGCCCTGCCTGACTGGGCACAGTCGCTCGGCATGGTGATGTCGCTGATCCTTCTGGCCCCGAGCTGGGGCGGCATGATCAACGGCATGATGACCCTCTCCGGTGCCTGGCACAAACTGCGCACCGACCCGATCCTGCGTTTCCTGGTGGTGTCGCTGGCGTTCTACGGCATGTCGACCTTCGAAGGCCCGATGATGGCCATCAAGACCGTCAACGCCCTGTCCCACTACACCGACTGGACCATCGGCCACGTACACGCCGGCGCCCTCGGCTGGGTTGCCATGGTGTCGATCGGCTCGCTGTATCACATGATTCCCAAGGTGTTCGGCCGCGAGCAGATGCACAGCATCGGCTTGATCAATGGCCACTTCTGGCTGGCCACCATCGGCACCGTGCTGTACATCGCCTCGATGTGGGTCAACGGCATCACCCAGGGTCTGATGTGGCGCGCAGTCAACGAAGACGGCACCCTCACCTACTCCTTCGTCGAAGCGCTGGAAGCCAGCCATGTCGGCTTTGTGGTGCGGGTAATCGGCGGCGCCATCTTCTTCGCCGGCATGCTGCTGATGGCCTGGAACGTCTGGCTGACCGTACGTAGCGCCCAATCGACCGAGATGGAAGCCGCTGCGCAGTTCTCGGTAGAAGGAGCCCACTGATGAAACACGAGATTCTCGAGAAGAATATCGGCCTGATGGCCCTGGTAATGATCCTCGCGGTCAGCATCGGTGGCCTGACCCAGATCGTCCCGCTGTTCTTCCAGGACGTCACCAACGAGCCGGTCGATGGCCTCAAGCCTTACAACGCACTGCAACTGGAAGGTCGCGACATCTACATCCGCGAGGGCTGCGTCGGCTGCCACTCGCAGATGATTCGTCCGTTCCGTGCCGAGACCGAGCGTTACGGCCACTACTCCGTCGCCGGCGAAAGCGTCTGGGACCACCCGTTCCTGTGGGGCTCCAAGCGTACCGGCCCGGACCTGGCCCGTGTTGGCGGCCGCTACTCGGACGAGTGGCATCGCGCCCACCTGTATAACCCGCGCAACGTCGTGCCCGAGTCGATCATGCCCGCGTATCCGTGGCTGGTTGAGGACACTCTCGATGGCAAGGACACCGCCAAGAAGATGAGCGCACTGCGCATGCTCGGCGTGCCCTATAGCGACGACGACATCGCCGGCGCCAGTGATGCGGTCAGAGGCAAGAGCGAGATGGACGCGCTGGTCGCCTACCTGCAGGTGCTTGGCACCGCCGTGAAGAACAAGAGGTGAGCGCCATGTTCGAGCTTATCGATATCGGCATCGTGCGCGGCATCGGTACCGTGCTGGTGCTGATCGCCTTCACCGCCGTCACCCTCTGGGCCTACAGCGGCAAACGCCGCGACGCCTTCAGCGAAGCGGCCAACCTGCCTTTCGCTGATGAGCCCAAGCCCGCCGTTTCGAGGACCCAAGCATGACCACCTTCTGGAGTTGGTACATCACCCTGCTGACCGTCGGTTCACTGGTCGCGCTGTTCTGGCTGATCTTCGCCACCCGCAAGAGCGAAGTGCACAAGAACCCGACCGAGCAGACCATGGGGCACGCCTTCGATGGCATCGAGGAGTATGACAACCCACTGCCCAAGTGGTGGTTCATGCTGTTCCTCGGCACCCTGGTGTTCTCCGTCGGCTACCTGTTGCTCTATCCGGGCCTGGGCAACTTCAAGGGCCTGCTGCCGGGCTATGAGGATGGCTGGACCCAGGTCAACCAGTGGCAGCGCGAGATGGATCGTGCCGATGAGCTGTATGGCCCGATCTTCGCCAAGTACGCCGCCATGCCGATCGAGGAAGTGGCCCAGGACGAGCGCGCGCTGAAAATGGGCGGCCGCCTGTTCGCCTCCAACTGCTCGGTCTGCCACGGCTCCGACGCCAAGGGCAGCTATGGCTTCCCCAACCTGGCCGATGACAGCTGGCGCTGGGGCGGCGAGCCGGAAACCATCAAAACCACCATCCTCAAGGGACGTCATGGCATGATGCCGCCCCAGGTAGCGGTGATCGGCGAAGATGGCGTGCGCAACGCAGCCGCCTATGTGCTGACCACGCTGGGTGGCCGTGAGTTGCCGGAAGGCGAAGTCGTGGATGTCGCGGCAGGCGAGAAGATCTTCTCCACCACCTGCTTCGCCTGCCACGGCGCCAACGGCAAGGGCACGCCCGCCCTGGGCGCACCGGACCTGACTCAGCCGAGCGCGTTCATCTACGGCAGCAGCTTCGCGCAGCTGCAACAGACCATCCGCTATGGTCGCAGCGGCAACATGCCGGCACAGGAAGACTTTCTCGGCAACGACAAGGCTCACCTGCTGGCTGCCTACGTGCTCAAGCTGAGCCAGGGCAAGAACGAGTAACCCCCCTGCTTTGCCGGCGGCCGATCACGGTCGCCGGTCCCTCCTTATATATGTGCGACCCAGTGTCGCACCCGCCGACCAATAGCCCTGCAATTTCCTTGAACTGGGCTAAGCTGCCTTTCAGTCGCCATCCGTCACAACTCCAAGGCGATCCTTTCTTAGCGCTGCGCAAACTGATTGCGCCAAAAGCTGACAGAGCGTTTTCCCGGCCCTCTCGCAAGGCCCGTTAAAGCCTCTGAAACCCTGTTCGCGTCGGCATGTTGCGTTGCAATGGCTACCTGCTTTCTCCATACTTGCCGCCGATTTTTGCCCCATAAAACTCCATTAACCGTGGAACCCCTAGCATGAGCACAGCAATCAGTCAGACTGCTTATAACTATAAGGTGGTCCGCCAGTTCGCCATTATGACGGTGATCTGGGGGGTCATTGGGATGGGTCTAGGCGTGTTCATCGCCGCACAACTCGTGTGGCCAGAACTCAACCTGGGCCTGCCGTGGACGAGCTTCGGCCGTCTGCGCCCGCTGCACACCAACGCGGTGATCTTCGCCTTTGGCGGATGCGCACTGTTCGCGACCTCGTATTACGTGGTCCAGCGCACCTGTCAGACGCGCCTGATCTCCGACGGTCTGGCTGCCTTCACCTTCTGGGGTTGGCAAGCGGTCATCGTCCTTGCGGTGATCACCCTGCCGATGGGCTACACCAGCTCCAAGGAATACGCCGAGCTCGAGTGGCCGGTCGACATCCTGCTGGGTATCGTCTGGATCACCTACCTGGTGGTGTTCTTCGGCACCATCGTCAAGCGCAAGACCAAGCACATCTATGTGGGCAACTGGTTCTTCGGCGCCTTCATCCTCGTGACCGCGATGCTGCACATCGTCAACAGTGCCGCCATGCCGGTGACCCTGTTCAAGTCGTACTCGGCCTATGCCGGCGCGACCGACGCGATGATCCAGTGGTGGTACGGCCACAACGCCGTGGGCTTCTTCCTGACCACCGGTTTCCTGGGGATGATGTACTACTTCGTGCCCAAGCAGGCCGAGCGTCCGATCTACTCGTATCGCCTGTCCATCGTGCACTTCTGGGCGCTGATCACCCTGTACATCTGGGCCGGCCCGCACCACCTGCACTACACCGCCCTGCCTGACTGGGCGCAGTCCCTGGGCATGGCCATGTCGGTCATCCTGCTGGCTCCAAGCTGGGGCGGCATGATCAACGGCATGATGAGCCTGTCCGGCGCCTGGCACAAACTGCGCACCGACCCGATCCTGCGTTTCCTGGTGGTGTCGCTGGCGTTCTACGGCATGTCGACCTTCGAAGGTCCGATGATGGCCATCAAGACCGTCAACGCCCTGTCCCACTACACCGACTGGACCATCGGCCACGTGCACGCTGGCGCCCTCGGCTGGGTAGCGATGATCTCCATCGGTTCGCTGTACCACCTGATTCCCAAGGTGTTCGGTCGCGAGCAGATGCACAGCATCGCCCTGATCAACACCCACTTCTGGCTGGCTACCATCGGTACCGTGCTGTACATCGCCTCGATGTGGGTCAACGGCATCACCCAGGGCCTGATGTGGCGCGCAGTCAACGAAGACGGCACCCTCACCTACTCCTTTGTCGAAGCGCTGGAAGCCAGCCATGCAGGCTTTGTCGTGCGCATGATCGGCGGCGCCTTCTTCGTCACCGGCATGCTGCTGATGGCCTACAACACCTGGCGCACCGTGCGCGCCGCCAAGCCGGCTGAGTACGAAGCGGCCGCGCAGATTCCCGCAGTTCAAGGGAGCGCTCACTGATGAAACACGAAATCATCGAGAAGAATATCGGCCTGATGGCGTTGCTGATGGTGATTGCCGTCAGCATCGGTGGCCTGACCCAGATCGTCCCGCTGTTCTTCCAGGACGTCACCAATGAGCCGGTGGAAGGCCTCAAGCCCTACACCGCCATGCAACTGGAAGGTCGCGATATCTACATCCGCGAGGGCTGCGTCGGCTGCCACTCGCAGATGATTCGTCCGTTCCGCGCCGAGACCGAGCGTTACGGCCACTACTCCGTCGCCGGTGAAAGCGTCTGGGATCACCCCTTCCTGTGGGGCTCCAAGCGTACCGGCCCGGATCTGGCCCGTGTCGGCGGCCGCTACTCGGACGAGTGGCATCGCGCCCACCTGTACAACCCGCGCAACGTCGTGCCTGAGTCGAAGATGCCCGCCTACCCATGGCTGGTGGAGAACAAGCTCGACGGCCGCGACACCGCCAAGAAGATGGAAGTCATGCGTGGCTTCGGCATCCCCTACACCGACGAAGATATCGCCGGTGCCCGCGATGCCGTGAAAGGCAATACCGAAATGGACGCGCTGATCGCGTACCTGCAGGTTCTCGGCACTTCCATCAAGAACAAACGGTAAGACGCTATGGACATCGGGATGATTCGCGGCATCGGCACGGCGGTGGTTTTCATCGCCTTCATCGGCGTGGTGCTCTGGGCTTACAGCAGCAAGCGCAAATCGAGCTTCGACGAAGCTGCCAACCTGCCCTTCGCTGACGACCCCAAGCCCGAGTCCAAGGGCGATCAGGACTCTTCCAGGAGCAATAACCAATGACCACGTTCTGGAGTTGGTACGTAACCATTCTGTCTCTGGGCACCATCTTCGCCCTGACCTGGCTGATCTTCGGCACTCGCAAGGGCCAGCGCCAGGAAACCACCGAAGAAACCGTCGGCCACAGCTTCGACGGCATCGAGGAGTATGACAACCCGCTGCCAAAGTGGTGGTTCATGCTGTTCGTCGCCACCATCGTCTTCGCCCTCGGCTATCTCGTGCTGTATCCAGGCCTGGGCAACTTCAAGGGCCTGCTGCCGGGCTACGATTACGTCGACAACGAGAAGCAGACGCCTTTCGCTGCTGGCGTACAGATCGCTGACGGCTCCATGCGTCACACTGGCTGGACCGGCGTGCATCAGTGGGAGAAGGAAATGGCGCGCGCCGATGAGCAATATGGCCCGCTGTTCGCCAAGTACGCCGCCATGCCCATCGAGGAAGTGGCCAAGGACGAGCAAGCCCTGAAAATGGGTGGCCGCCTGTTCGCATCCAACTGCTCGGTTTGCCACGGTTCCGATGCCAAGGGCAGCTACGGCTTCCCCAACCTGACCGACACCGAATGGCGTTGGGGCGGCGAGCCGGAAACCATCAAGACCACGATCCTCAAGGGTCGCCAGGGCGCCATGCCGGCTCAAGGCCCGGCCATCGGCGAAGACGGTGTACGCAACGTCGCCGCCTACGTGCTGACCCAGCTGGGCGGTCGTGAACTGCCGGAAGGCGTGGAAGCCGATATCGAGGCAGGCCAGAAGGTCTTCGCCGGTACCTGCTTCGCCTGCCACGGCGCTGACGGCAAGGGCACCGCGGCCATGGGCGCACCGAACCTGACCAACCCGGCAGCGTTCATCTATGGCAGCAGCTACGCGCAACTGCAGCAGACCATCCGCTACGGTCGCCACGGCAACATGCCTGCCCAGGAAGAATTCCTCGGCAACGACAAGGTGCACCTGCTGGCCGCCTACGTGTACAGCCTGTCGCACAAGGCACAAGAGCAGTAATCGCAGAACGACTCTTTTGACAAGGGTCAATGAACGCCCGGAACGCGACCGCTGGTCGCACCCGGGCGTTGTCTTTCAGGCGTACCATATAGCTACCGTGAACTGACCTAAGCCGGCACGCATCGGCCCGGGCTGCCAACCAACCGCTTTGGTATGCATTGATGAGCGAACAGATTCCCGTCCAGGACGTCACCCCCCCTTCCCCTGCCAAGAACGTCAGCGTCGACCTCTACGCTAGCCGCGAGAAGATCTACACCCGCGCGTTCACCGGCCTCTACCGTAACCTTCGCCGCGTTGGCGGTGCTTTGCTTTTCCTGCTCTTCTTCGGCACCGTCTGGCTGAACTGGGAAGGTCGTCAGGCCGTCTGGTGGAACCTGCCGGAACGCAAATTCAATATCTTCGGCGCCACCTACTGGCCTCAGGACTTCATGCTGCTGTCCTGGCTGCTGATCATCTGCGCCTTCGGCCTGTTCTTCATCACCGTCTTCGCCGGCCGCGTCTGGTGCGGCTACACCTGCCCGCAGAGCGTGTTCACCTGGGTATTCATGTGGGCGGAGAAGGTCACCGAAGGCGACCGCAACCAGCGCATGAAGCTCGACAAACAGCCCATGAGCGGCAAGAAATTCGGGCGCAAGCTGGTCAAGCATGGCATCTGGGTCGGCGTGTCGCTGCTCACCGCCATCACCTTCGTCGGCTATTTCACGCCGATTCGCGACCTGGTGATCGAGATATTCACCGGTGAAGCCAGTGGCTGGGCCTACTTCTGGATCGGCTTCTTCACCCTCGCTACCTACGGCAATGCCGGTTACCTGCGCGAGCAGGTGTGCATCTACATGTGCCCGTACGCGCGCTTCCAGAGCGTGATGTTCGACCAGGACACCCTGATCGTCTCCTACGACCCGCGTCGCGGCGAAAAGCGCGGCCCACGCAAGAAGGACGCCGACTACAAGGCACAGGGCCTGGGTGACTGCATCGACTGCAAGATGTGCGTACAGGTCTGTCCCACCGGCATCGACATCCGCGACGGCCTGCAGGTCGAGTGCATCGGCTGCGCCGCGTGCATCGATGCCTGTGACGACATCATGGATAAGATGAACTATCCCAAGGGGCTGATCAGCTATACCACTGAACACAACCTGTCTGGCCAGAAGACCCACCTGCTGCGCCCGCGCCTGATCGGGTACGCTGTCGCGCTGGTCGCCATGATCGGCCTGTTCGCCTGGGCCGTGGCCCATCGCCCGCTGGTGGGGCTGGATGTGCTCAAGGACCGCGTGCTGTTCCGCGAGAACGAGCGCGGCCATATCGAGAACGTCTACACCCTGAAGATCATGAACAAGTCGCAGCGCGACATGACCTATGTGATCACCGCCGACGGTCTCGACGGCCTGGTTTACGAAGGCAAGAGCGAAGTGCGGACACTGGCCGGCGAGGTCTATTCCTTCCCCGTCGAGCTGTCCATCGCGCCGGAGAAGCTGCCCTCGAGCGCCAACAACATCGTCTTCCACGTACAATCCGCGGATGACCCCAGTATCACGACCGACGCCGACAGCCGCTTCATTGGCCCCAGCGTCCGCTGACAACGGAAAGAGCATGACTGAACAAGCACCCTCGCCGGTAAAACCCTGGTACAAGCAATTCTGGCCCTGGTTCATTATCGCGATGCTCAGTTACTCGGTAGTGCAGGGTCTTGCCCTGCTCACCCTGGCCACCAAGAACCCGCCGGGGCTGATCTCCGACGACTACTACGACGTTGGCAAGGGCATCAACCAGTCGCTGGAGCGCGAGAAATTGGCCGAGCGCCTGCAGCTGCAGGGCGAACTGGTACTGGATAACGCCACCGGCGTCGCCACCCTGTCGCTGCAAGGCAACAGCAAGCCACAGCAGATCGTCCTCAACCTGATTTCGCCGACCCAGCCGGAGCGTGATCGCCGCGTCATCCTGCAGCCAGCCGCCGATGGCCAGTACCGCGGGCAGATGGTCGATCAGGTCAACGGCCGTCGCTTCGTCGAACTGCTTGGTCAGGAAGGCAGCCAGAACTGGCGCCTGTTCGAGGAAGAGAACATCACCGATGGCCAGACCATCCTGATCGGTGACAATCCCTCCTACTGACCCAGCCGATGCCCGCCCCTACTCCTTGCTTCCACTGTGGTCTGCCGGTACCTGCCGGCAGCCATTTCCGCGCCGAAGTCCTCGGCCAGACCCGCGAAATGTGCTGCCCCGGCTGCCAGGCCGTGGCCGAAGCCATCGTCGCCGGTGGGCTGGAGCATTACTACAGCCATCGCAGCGAAAACTCTGCCAACCCGCAAGCACTGCCGCAGGCATTGCCTGATGAGCTGGCACTGTATGACCGCAGCGATGTGCAACGCCCTTTCGTGCAGCACGAGGGCGAGCTGAGCGAAACCCAGCTGCTGATCGAGGGCATCAGTTGTGCCGCCTGTGGCTGGCTGATCGAGAAGCACCTGCGCGGCGTACCGGGCGTGGCCGAAGCACACCTGAACCTGTCCAACCACCGCCTTCAGGTGCGCTGGCAGGACAGCCAGATTCCGTTGAGTAAGCTGCTCGCCGAATTGCGCCGCATCGGCTATGCCGCCCACCCCTGGCGTGCCGACGAAGCCGCCGAGCGTCTGGCTGCGGAAAACCGCCGGCGCATGCGCGAACTGGGCGTGGCCGGCCTGCTGTGGATGCAGGTGATGATGGCGACCATGGCCACCTGGCCGGAATTCAACATCGACCTGTCGCCGGAGCTGGACAAGATCCTGCGCTGGACCAGCCTGTTCCTCACCACCCCCATCGTCTTCTACTGCTGCGGACAGTTCTTCCGCGGCGCCCTGCGCGACCTGCGCACACGCCACCTGACCATGGACGTGTCAGTTTCCCTGGCGATCGGCGGTGCCTACGTAGCCGGCATCTGGTCGACCATCACCGGCCAGGGCGAGCTTTATTTCGACGCCGTGGGCATGTTCGCCCTGTTCCTGCTTGCCGGACGCTACCTGGAGCGCCGCGCCCGCGAACGCACGGCAGCGGCCACCGCACAACTGGTGCAATTGCTGCCAGCCTCCTGTCTGCGCCTGGAGGCCGACGGCCAGAGCCAGCGCATCCTGCTCAGCGAACTGCGTGTCGGCGAGCGGGTACTGGTGCAGCCTGGCTCGCTGATTCCTGCTGACGGCCGTATCCTCGCCGGCCAGTCCAGCGTCGACGAATCGCTGCTTACCGGGGAATACCTGCCCCAGGCGCGCAGCATCGGCGACGGGGTAACGGCCGGCACGCTGAATGTCGAAGGCCCGCTGACCGTCGAGGTACAGGCGCTGGGCGATGCCACTCGCCTGTCCGCGATCGTGCGCCTGCTGGAACGCGCGCAGAGCGAGAAGCCGCGCCTGGCCGAGATCGCCGATCGGGTCTCGCAATGGTTCCTGCTGTTCATTCTGATCGCCGCCGCCGTGGTTGGCTTCGCCTGGTGGGAAATCGATTCCAGTCGCGCCTTCTGGGTCGTGCTCGCCCTGCTGGTGGCCACCTGCCCCTGCGCCTTGGCACTGGCCACGCCGACGGCGCTGACCACCGCCACCGGCAGCCTGCATAAACTGGGCATGCTGCTCACTCGCGGCCATGTAATCGAGGGGCTCAACCAGATCGACACCCTGGTGCTGGACAAGACCGGCACGCTCACCGAAGGCCGGTTGACGCTCAAGGCCATCCATCCGCTGCGTGACCTCGACGAGGGCGATTGCCTGGCGCTGGCCGCCGCGCTGGAGAACCGCTCGGAGCACCCCATCGCCCGAGCCTTCAGCCAGGCGCCACGTGCCGCGCAAGCCGTCGACAGCCATCCGGGCCAGGGCCTGCAGGGCAACGTCGACGGACGCCTGCTACGCATCGGCGAAGCCAGCTTCGTCTGCGCCCTCAGTGGCCAGACCGTGCCAACGATTGCCAGCGAGCACGGCCAGTGGCTGCTGCTGGGCGATAAACAGGGGCCGCTGGCCTGGTTCGTCCTCGACGACCGCCTGCGCGAGGATGCTCCTGACCTGATCGCCGCCGCCCGCGCCCGCGGCTGGCATATCCATCTGCTTTCAGGCGACAGCTCGCCGATGGTCGGCGAAGTCGCCCGTCAACTCGGCATCGATGACGCCCGTGGCGGCCTGACCCCGGACGCCAAGCTGGCAGTGCTCAAGCTGTTGCATGGCGAAGGTCGTCGCGTGCTGATGCTCGGCGATGGCGTCAACGACGTACCGGTGCTGGCCGCTGCAGATATCAGCGTGGCCATGGGCTCGGCGTCCGACCTGGCTAAAACCAGTGCCGACGCGGTGCTGTTGTCGAACCGTCTGGGTAGCCTGGTCGATGGCCTGAAACTGGCCAAGCGCACACGGCGCATCATCATCGAAAACCTTACCTGGGCGACGCTGTACAATGGTCTCGTGCTGCCCTTTGCCGCCCTGGGCTGGATCACGCCGATCTGGGCGGCCGTGGGCATGTCGCTCAGCTCGCTGCTGGTGGTACTCAACGCGCTGCGCCTGAGCCGATAAGCTGCAAGCAAGCGTAGCCCGAACATGTAGGAGCGAGCGTCGCGAGCGAATCGCTTCTTCGCGAGCAGAGTTCACTCCTACCCAGACGCCTCCATGGAGACCGCATGTCCGCCCTCTATATCCTCATTCCCGTCGCCATCGGCCTGGTCGGCTTCGCCATCTGGCTGTTCTTCTGGGCGGTGGACAGCGGCCAGTACGACGACCTGGACGGGCCGGCTCACAGCATCCTGTTCGACGACGAAGATCCCCTGCACAAGGCCGGCATCGAACAGGCCGGGGAACACAGCAAGCAGGACAAGCCCGATGCTTGAACTGGCGCCGCTGCTGGTGTCGGCGTTGATCCTCGGGCTGCTCGGCGGGGGGCACTGCCTGGGCATGTGCGGCGGCCTGATGGGCGCACTGACCCTGGCGATTCCGCCCGAGCAACGCAGCAGACGCCTGCAACTGCTGCTGGCATACAACCTCGGGCGCATTCTCAGTTACAGCCTGGCCGGCCTGCTTCTCGGGCTGGCGGGTTGGGCCATTGCCGGCAGCAAGGCCGAGGTGGTCATGCGCACGCTGGCTGCACTGCTACTGATCGCCATGGGCCTGTATCTGGCTGGCTGGTGGAGTGGCCTGACCCGTATCGAAGCGCTGGGACGCGGCCTGTGGCGGCATATCCAGCCGCTGACACGGCGCTTCATGCCGGTGACGAGCATTCCCAAGGCCGTGGTGCTGGGCGGCCTATGGGGCTGGCTGCCGTGCGGCCTGGTCTACAGCACGCTGCTGTGGGCGTCCAGCCAGGGCAATGCAGTGGACAGCGCGCTGCTGATGCTGGCCTTCGGCCTGGGTACCTGGCCGGTTCTGCTGGCCACCGGGCTGGCTGCAGAGCGCATCACCACACTGCTGCGCAAACGCGGCGTGCGCATGGCTGGCGGCCTGCTGGTCATCCTGTTCGGCATCTGGACCCTGCCTGGGCCACACCAGCATTGGCTGATGGGGCACTGACAGGTATCGCGGACGCAATCCGCGAGCAAGATGCCCCCGGATTGCATCCGGGCTACGCAGCTACGCCACCGCACCGTACCCCTACGCGCCCTTGATACAGGTCAAGGTCGTTGCGCTCCAGCATCCCTAGACTGGCCGCAAAGCCTGTCCAGGATTATTTCCCATGCAAGACGCCATCCAGTGGGATGCCGACCTGATCCGCCGCTACGATCTCGCCGGCCCGCGCTACACCTCCTACCCGACCGCCGTACAGTTTCATGACGCCATCGGCCCCTTCGACCTGCTGCATGCATTGCGCGACAGCCGCAAGGCCGGGCGTCCGCTGTCGCTGTATGTGCACATCCCCTTCTGCGCGCACATCTGCTACTACTGTGCCTGCAACAAGGTGATCACCAAGGACCGCGGTCGTGCCCTGCCCTACCTGGAAAAGCTCGAGCGGGAAATCGAGATCGTCAGTCGCCACATCGACAAGAGCCAGCCGATCGAACAGCTGCATTTCGGTGGCGGCACGCCGACCTTCCTCAGCCACGATGAGTTGCGCCGTCTGATGCAGCACCTGCGCCAGCACTTCAACCTGCTGGATGACGACTCCGGCGATTACAGCATCGAAATCGATCCGCGCGAGGCCGACTGGTCGACCATGGGCCTGCTGCGCGAACTGGGCTTCAACCGCGTCAGCCTTGGCGTGCAGGACCTGGACCCCGAGGTACAGCGCGCAGTCAATCGCCTGCAGACCCTTGAGGAAACCCGCGCCATCGTCGAGGCGTCGCGCACCCTGCAATTCCGCTCGGTGAATATCGACCTGATCTACGGCCTGCCCAAGCAGACCCCGGAGCGCTTCGCCCGCACCGTTGCCGAAGTCATCGCACTGCAGCCGGATCGGCTGTCGCTGTTCAACTACGCGCACCTGCCCGAACGTTTCATGCCGCAACGACGCATCAGCGCCGACGATCTGCCCAGTCCGGCCGACAAGCTGATCATGCTGCAGAACAGCATCGAACAACTGACACGCGCCGGTTATCGCTACATCGGCATGGACCACTTCGCCCTGCCTGACGACGAGCTGGCCATCGCCCAGGAAGAAGGCACTCTGCAACGCAACTTCCAGGGTTACACCACCCATGGCCATTGCGACCTGATCGGCCTGGGCGTGTCAGCCATCAGCCAGATCGGCGATCTGTACAGCCAGAACGACAGCGATATCAATGTCTACCAGCAGACCCTGGGCAACGGCCAACTGGCGACCCGTCGCGGCCTGCACTGCAATGCAGACGACCGCCTGCGCCGTGCCGTGATCCAGCAACTGATCTGTCATTTCGACCTGCACTTCGCCGGCATCGAACAGGCCTACGGCGTGGTATTCCATGAGTACTTCGCGGCGCTCTGGCCGGAGCTGGAACAGCTTCACCGCGATGGCCTGATCGAGCTGAGTGCGGGGGGGATCGAGGTGCGCCCGGCCGGGCGTCTGCTGGTGCGTTCGCTGTGCATGCTGTTCGACCGCTATCTCAACGACCAGGTGCGCCAGCGCTTTTCCCGTGTGATCTGAGCCAGAAAATCAGCGCCCGTGACGGATGCACAGCGTCACGGGCCGACGTCTCAACTCATCGCCAGCGTGGTCGCCGCCTGCATCTGCTCGCTGGAAAGGCCACTCTCGCGCATCAGCTTGATCAGATTGGCGTTGGCCGAGGTCAGCGCACCGGTGAGCGAAGCGAGTTCGGTCTGCAGCCCGTCGAGCTGTTGGCGCTTGGCCTCCGCATCGAGGCTCTGATCGCTCATGATCGCGTCGATCTGCGCCTGCTTCTCGGCAATCTGCGCGCGCAACTCACGAATCATCTTGAGCAGATCCCTGATCGCCTGCGGCAGCTCGCTCTTGTCGATATCCTCGTTCTTGTCGGGCTTGGCCGACATGTTTTTGCCCAGCTCGGAAAGGCTCACGCGCAGACCCTCACGTACTTCTTCCGGGCTGCGCTCGGCTGCGGTGTATTGTCGCTGAACGCTCTGAGCTAGATTGCTCAGCGGGCTGCTGGATTGGATACGCATTGCGCGCTGCTCCCTGCATTGGACTATGGCTCTACCGAATGTGTCGGCGCCGGAGCGTCAAACTTGAGCGCCCGGTCAGTCCCGCATATGGCTGGTCGTCACGCAAACCCTGCGGTACCCTTACGGTCATTGCGTGTATACCGGGAAGCCCAACGATGTCCGAGAGCATCAAGCTGCGTTCGCAGCATCAAGCCCATTGCAAGGATTGCAGCCTGGCTGCCTTGTGCCTGCCCATCTCTCTGAACATGGAGGACATGGACGCGCTCGACGATATCGTCAAGCGTGGCCGCCCATTGAAGAAAGGCGAGTTCCTGTTCCGCCAGGGCGACACCTTCGGCTCCGTGTTCGCCGTGCGTTCCGGCGCGCTGAAGACCTTCAGCCTCAGCGATGGCGGCGAGGAGCAGATCACCGGTTTCCACCTGCCCAGCGAACTGGTCGGCCTGTCCGGCGTCGACGGCGAACGCTATCCGGTTTCGGCGCAAGCGCTGGAGACCACCTCGGTCTGCGAAATTCCCTTCGAGCGCCTCGATGACCTGGCCCTGCAACTGCCACAACTGCGCCGCCAGTTGATGCGTATCATGAGCCGCGAAATCCGCGACGATCAGCAGATGATGCTGTTGCTGTCGAAGAAGACCGCCGACGAGCGCATCGCCACCTTCCTGGTCAACCTCTCGGCGCGCTTCCGCGCCCGTGGGTTCTCGGCCAACCAGTTCCGCCTGGCCATGTCGCGCAACGAAATTGGTAACTATTTGGGCCTTGCGGTAGAGACGGTGTCTCGCGTATTTACCCGCTTCCAGCAGAACAAGCTGCTCGAAGCCGAAGGCAAGGAAGTGCACATTCTCGATCCGATCGAGCTGTGCGCCCTGGCCGGTGGCAATCTCGACGTTTGAGCTCGTACGATATTCGCGGGCTCAACGCATTAGGACCCCACGATGATCTTTGACGAATTCAGCATCAAGACCCTGATCCGCCCGGTACCGGACTTTCCCAAGCCGGGCGTGATCTTTCGCGACATCACCCCGCTGTTCCAGTCGCCACGTGCCCTGCGCATGGTCGCCGACAGCTTCATCCAGCGCTATGTCGAGGCCGACTTCAGCCATATCGGCGCCATGGATGCCCGCGGTTTCCTGATCGGCTCGATCATCGCCTACGAACTGAACAAACCGCTGGTGCTGTTCCGCAAGCAGGGCAAACTGCCGGCGGACGTACTCAGCGAGGGCTACCAGACCGAATACGGCGAAGCCTTTCTCGAAGTGCATACCGACAGCCTCTGCGAAGGCGACTCGGTATTGATCTTCGATGACCTGATCGCCACCGGCGGCACCCTGATCGCCGCCGCCAACCTGGTGCGACGCATGCGTGCCAGCGTCTTCGAGGCCGCCGCGATCATCGACCTGCCCGAACTGGGTGGCTCGCGGAAGCTGCAGGACGCCGGCATTCCCACCTTCACCCTGACGGCCTTCGCACTCGACGATCGCTGAGCAGTCGCGCCCGCCAATCGCACAGCCGAAAGCGGGCGCTCGCCTCAGCCGGGCGCTGCCCGGCATCACCCAGCCATAGCCAGATTCCCATGCACGAACTCGAACTGAATCCAACCAGTGACTGGCGCCAGCGCCTGGGCGCTCTCATGGACGGCACGTCCGTACAACGCCTGATCACCCTGCTGATCATCATCAATGCCGCCATTCTCGGCCTGCAGACCTCGCCATCGATCATGGCCGACTGGGGCAAGCCGCTGCTGATCCTCGATACCTTGATCCTCACCTGCTTCGTCATCGAGCTGGCGCTGCGCTTTACCGCACGCGGCATAGGTCTGCTGCGCGATCCCTGGGCCGTGTTCGATTGCCTGGTGGTCGGCATCGCCCTGGTGCCGGCCAGCGGCCCCTTCGCCGTATTGCGCGCCTTGCGCGTGCTGCGGGTACTGCGCCTGGTGTCGATCAACCCGAGCATGCGCAAAGTGGTGCAGGCCCTGCTCGCCTCGCTGCCGGGCATGGGCAGTATCGTCATGCTGATGGGGCTGGTGTTCTATGTCGCCGCGGTGATGGCCACCCAGCTTTTCGGCCAGAGCTTCCCTGAGTGGTTCGGCAACATCGGCGCCAGCCTCTATACCCTGTTCCAGGTGATGACCCTGGAAAGCTGGTCGATGGGCATCGTCCGCCCGATCATGGAGCAGCATCCGCTGGCGTGGCTGTTCTTCGTGCCCTACATCCTCATCGCCACCTTCATGATGCTCAACCTGTTCATCGCCGTGATCGTCAACGCCATGCAGAGCACTCACGAGCCGAATGCCGTGGAGCTAGCTGCAGCGACCCGTGAACAGGCGATTCTCGACGAACTGCGCGCGCTGCGCAGCGAAGTGGCCGAGCTACGCCGCAACGCCTCCTAGTCGTCATGTTGGCGCAGCCTGCGATCGCTGGTCGCCGGTTGCGCCCTTCCAAGCGCTTTCGACCTACGCCGCGTTCGCTGCCTGCAGCACCGGCCGAGCAGCGCAATATTGCTCTACGCCAGCGGACGGCGACTTGCACCACTCGCTCGTTGCTAACGCGCACGTTTGTCGGGCAACGCTCGCGACCGCGACATCTGAACTAAGGTAGAGGAACAGACGCACCACTCATCCACACGGCGCCGCCACCGGCTCCCGGCTGGAACCTCGGTGTAGCGTCGACGCCGAGGGCGGCGCCTTGGTTTACGAGGTGGCCTCATGAGCGCGCTTACCTGCACCCATCGCGATCACGTCATTCATGCCAGCGTCATGGAACATCCCGGCCTGCCCACGCCCTGGGCCGGTGGTTGCCAGATCACCGACCCCGGCGGAAATACCAGCAAACGTCAGACGCTACCGCTGGATTACGCCTTCATGGATGACCTGAGCAAGGCCCAGCACGCCTCCATCGCCCATGGCAAATGGCTGGTGGATCAGAAACTCGATCACGGCCGCAATTGGCACTAATGGCAACCCAGACGTAGCCCGGATGAAATTCGGGAGAGATCGGAAATCGCCCCGGATTCCATCCGAGGCTACGAACGGTCGCGCAACGGATCGAGCAACGGCTTCAAACCGTTGTGATCGATCTCCTGCATCAGCGCAAGCAACTGGCCCAGCTCGCCCTTGGGGAAGCCCTCGCGGGCGAACCAGTTGAGGTAGTGCCCCGGCAGATCGGCGATCAGCCGATCCTTGTACTTGCCGTAAGGCATGCGGCGGGTCACCAGGAGTTTCAGCGCTTCGGGGTTCATCGGTCGCTCGGCTGGCCGGAAAACAATTCGGTCATTGTGCCAGGCATCAGCCGGTCAGTGCCTCACGAACGAAATCCAACCTGTCCTGACCGAAGAACATTGCTTCGCCGACGAAGCAGGTCGGTGCGCCGAATACGCCGCGCTTCACCGCTTCTTCGGTGGTCGCCTTGAGCGCGTCTTTCACCGCCGGTTCGGCGATCTGCGCCTGCAACGCCTGGGCGTCGAAGCCGGCCGCCGTCACCACTTCGGCCACTCTGGCCGGATCGCCCATGTTGGTACCGTCAACCCAGATCGCCTGAAACAGCGCTTGCAAGGCATCGGTGAAGCGCGTGGGCTGATGCAGCTGTACCGCCACCAGCAGGCGCATCAGGGTCAGCGTGTTGATCGGGAAATGCGGATTGAAGCGCATCGGTACGCCGTAGCGCTCGGCGAAGCGTGCCAGGTCGCGCAGCATGTAGCGTCCCTTGGCCGGAATCATCGCCGGCGAGGCATTGCCAGTGGCCTGGAATACCGCGCCCAACAGCATCGGCCGATAGAGCAGCTCGGCGTCGCACTCACGGCACAGCGCCGGCAGCTGGGTATGGGCCAGGTAGGACGCCGGGCTGCCCAGGTCGAAGAAGAACTCTACCGTCTTGCTCATCAGTTCACTCGCTCGTTGTTGTGCTTGTCGAATGGCCTGGATTACCAGCGCTCCATCCACGGACGCAGGTCCAGCTCGAAGGTCCAGGCATCGCGCGGCTGGGCATGCAGGAACCAGTAGCTATCGGCGATATGTTCGGGGTCGAGAATGCCATCCTGCCCTTTCCTGGCATAGATATCGGGAAAGCTGTCGCGTATGAAGTCGGTATCGATGGCACCGTCCACCACCACATGGGCGACATGGATATTCAACGGCCCCAGCTCACGCGCCATGCTCTGCGCCAGCGCGCGGATGCCGTGCTTGGCGCCGGCGAAGGCGGCGAATCCGGCAGCGCCGCGCAGGCCAGCGGTTGCACCGGTAAACAGGATGGTGCCGCGCCCGCGCGTGACCATGCGCTTGGCCACAGCCTGGCTGGTGAGGAAGCCGGCAAAGCAGGCCATCTCCCAGATCTTGAAATACTTGCGCGCGGTTTCCTCGAGGATGCTGCACGGCACGTTGGCGCCGATGTTGAACACCATCACCTCGATCGGTCCGATCTCACGCTCGATGCTCTCGACCAGCTCAGCCACCTGCTCCTCGCGCCGCGCATCGGAAGCGAAACCATGCGCCTCGCCACCTTCGTGGCGGATGCTCTCCAGCAGTGGCTGCAGTTTATCCAGGCTACGCCGGGTGACGCAGGCGACATAGCCCTCACGGGCGAAACGCCGGGCAATCGCACCACCAGTGGCATCACCTGCTCCGATGATCAAGGCGACCTTCTTGTTCTCGTTCATGGGCCTCTCCATTGACTAACGATCGTTAGCCTAACGAACGTTATGCTACGCTTGCGCATGGGTCAAGCCAGCACACAACGGTATCTCATGCGCTATTCCGCCGAGCACAAAGCCGAAACCCGCGAGCGCCTGCTCGCCAACAGCGCCGCCATTGCCAAGCAGCAGGGTTTTGCCGTGACCGGCGTGGATGCGCTGATGAAGACCATAGGCCTGTCAGGTGCGGCCTTCTACAGTCATTTCCCAAGCAAGGACACGCTGTTCGCCGAACTGGTCGAACGGGAACTGCGTAACAGCCTGAACCGCCTGGGCGCTGAGCCGGGTGACGCCGGGCGCGACAAACTGCAACGCTGCCTGGCAGCCTATCTGAGCCTGGCGCATGTCGAGCAGCCGGACAAAGGCTGCGTATTGCCCGCACTGGGCGCAGAAATCGCCCGCGCCGACGACAGCGTGAGGCAGCGCACCGAGCAGCAGATCGTGCAATTGCAGCAAACCTGGGCCGAGATCATAGGCGACCCGCAATTGGCCTGGAGCATCCTTGCGCAGTGCCTGGGCAGCCTGCTGCTGGCGCGCATGATGGTCAGCCAGGACGCTCGCCAGCAGGTGCTCAGCGCCAGCCTGGACATGCTCGAACACACATTGCAGCCTGTCGGCTGAGCACGGATGCCGTTAACCTACGCCAGTTCTTTCTGCCAGGATCGATCCATGTCGCACACCCCCTCCCCGCTGGTTGGTGAAACCCCATTGCACGCCGTCGAAGTGCGCATCCTCGGCTGCCTCATCGAGAAGCAGCTGACCACACCGGAAACCTACCCGCTGACGCTCAACGCAGTGCAACTGGCCTGCAATCAGAAGACCAGCCGCGAGCCGCTGATGAACCTGGAAACCGGCGAAGTCGGGCGTTATCTGCGCAGTCTGGAAGGCCGTGGCCTGGCGCACCTGGTCATGGGCAGCCGCGCCGACCGCTGGGAGCAGCGCTGCGACAAGCAGCTGGAGCTGGTCAAGCCGCAGACGGTGCTGCTCGGTTTGCTGCTACTGCGCGGCCCGCAGACCCTCAATGAATTGCTTACCCGCAGCAACCGCATGCATGACTTCGACGATTTGGCCGAAGTGCAACATCAGCTGGAGCGCCTGATCGCTCGCGGCCTGGTCGTACTGCTGCCACGCCAGAGCGGCCAGCGCGAGGATCGCTACATGCACTTGCTGGGTGAATCCGCCGACCTGGAAAGCCTCCTGGCCAACCGCCCGGCTGCACGTAGCGAAGCCGTGGCACCTAACGAGGATCGTCTGGTCGAACTGGAAATGCGTATCGCAGCACTCGAAGAGCGCCTTGCACGCCTGGAGGGCACGCAATGAGCGCTACATCTATGGAAAAGGAGCCCACAGCGTTGAATCCCAAGACTCGTTTAAGCCTCATTCTCGCCGCTGCCCTGTTCGCAGCCGGCTGCAGCAGCACTGCCGAAAAATCCGAACCGGCAGCCACGCCTGCCGACACCAGTCAGGGCTGCAACTCTTCTGCAGTCGAAAATCTCAAGGGCAAGACCGCAACGTCGGAGCTGCTCGAACAGGCACGTCAGCAGGCGGGTGCCAGCACGGCGCGGATACTGACGCCCAACAGCGTGGTGACCTTGGAATACAATGGTCAACGCCTTAACCTCAACGTCGATGATCAGCGAGTGATCACCCGCGTATCCTGCGGCTGATGCGTTCAGGTGCGGGCTGCCCCCGCACCACTTGCCGACACCGCCAACCACCCCTATAGGCCAATGCCATGACCTCCCAAGTGGAACCCTGCGCCGAGCTGATGCTGGATAACCAGCTTTGCTTCGCCCTCTATTCCACCTCGCTGATGATGACCAAGACCTACAAACCGCTGCTGCAGGCGCTCGGTCTCACCTATCCGCAATACCTGGCCATGCTGGTGCTGTGGGAAAACGAGGGCATCACCGTCAGCGAGATCAGCGCACGCATGCTGACCGACCCGGGTTCGCTGACACCATTGCTCAAGCGCCTGGAAAGCGAAGGTTTGCTGCAACGTCAACGCAGCAGTCAGGATGAACGCGTGGTGCAGCTGCATCTCACCGACAAGGGGCGTGCATTGCACGAGCAGGCCAAGGCACTGCCTGCCTGCATCCTCAAGGCTTCCGCGCTGAGCATTGACCAGTTGACCAAGCTGCGTGACGACCTGATCGAACTGCGCGGGCATCTGCAAGACGCACTCTGATCTCTGGCGATGCCAACGCCCATCGCCTTTCGCTGATTAGCCAGCCCATCGCCGGATGCTGAAAGCCCGTGTGCAGTGCAATGCTGCACGATCCCCTCCCTTCCCGCTTTGGCGTGATTATTCGACCACCCCCGGCATATCCATGGCGAGGCTCGTGACGTCCGGACGACGCTTCTTCGCCCCTTCCCCACCCTTGATTCGCTGAGCACGCACCGCTAAACGCCCCGCCACACCTACTTATTCCTAAAAAGAAAAGTCCTATAACCAAATCTTCCTAGCATTTAACTTGCGCACTAATATTTTGCGCATTACAGTTCGCTCCATGGAAACGGTTGGCGCACAAGACATTAGCGAACCAATCCATCACT
>NZ_JADTQG010000005.1 GCF_016008875.1 Ectopseudomonas mendocina | reverse complement strand
GGTGATGGAGTGGTCCGCTAATGTCTTGCGCGCTAACCGTTTCCATGGGGCGAACTGTAGTGTGCAAAACATTAGTTCGCAAGATAAATATACGGATCTTTTTGCTATATGCCTTAAGGTTATTGGAATAAGGCTTGGAAGGCCGCGTCCCGGTTGTGGGTGTGGCCGTTGGTGCTGGCGAGGCTTATGCGTCGTCTGCTACCTGATCGGCTGTCTGGCGCGCCATCTGTGGTAGGCTGTAGCGATTTTCACCGGTCCGTCGTTCGACAGGAGTGTTCATGTCCCTGACCCGTATTTCCATTGCTCTGGCGCTCATGCTGGGCAGTAGCGTCACGCTGGCTGCCGACCCCGATCAGGTCATTCGTCAGTCACTGAAGTCGCTCGACGCCAGCCTGCCGATCGAGGCCATTGCCGAGAGTCCGATGACCGGCATTTATCAGGTGCAACTGGAAGGTGGTCGCCAGCTCTATACCAGCGCCGACGGGCAGTTCCTGCTGCAGGGCTATCTGTTCCAGGTCAAGGACGGCAAGGCCGTCAACCTGACCGAAATCGAAGAAAGCCGCGCCGTGGCCAAGCAGATCAACGCCATTCCAGCCAAGGAAATGGTGGTGTTCGCGCCCAAGGCGCCGAAGACCCATATCACGGTCTTCACCGATACCGACTGCGGCTATTGTCAGAAGCTGCACAGCGAAGTGCCTGAACTCAACCGCCTGGGCGTCGAAGTGCGTTATGTTGCCTTCCCGCGGCAGGGGCTGAACAGCCCGGCGGCCAAGGAGCTGGTCAGCGTCTGGTGCGCCAAGGACCAGCAGGACGCGATGAATCGCGCCAAGACTCGCAAGGGTGTAGCCGATGCGACCTGCGACAACCCGGTGGCCAAGCAGTATCAGTTGGGTCAGATGATCGGGGTCAACGGCACCCCAGCCATCGTCCTGGCCAACGGCAAGATGATTCCGGGCTATCAGCCGGCACCGCAGCTAGCCAGAATCGCTTTGGAATCGAACGACTGAGTCGTGGATTGACTAACAAACAGCCGCTTCGTAAGGTGCGGCTCTTTATCTGCGGCCGGGGCATGCTCCGGCCGTTTCGTGCAGTGCTGATGGGGAATTGAGTGTGAAGCCGGTCAAAGTGGGCATCTGTGGGTTGGGCACCGTCGGTGGCGGTACTTTGAATGTACTCAAGCGCAATGCCGAGGAGATTACTCGGCGCGCCGGTCGCGGCATCGAGATTGCCCAGATCGCCATTCGCTCGCCCAAGCCGCAGTACGACACCACCGGCATTGCCATGACCAGCGATGTGTTCGAGCTGGTCAACAACCCCGAGATCGACATCGTCATCGAGCTGATCGGCGGCTACACCTTGGCCAAGGAACTGGTGCTCAAGGCCATCGAGAATGGCAAGCATGTGGTCACCGCCAACAAGGCGCTGATCGCCGTGCACGGAAACGAGATCTTCGCCAAGGCCCGAGAGAAGGGCGTCATCGTCGCCTTTGAGGCGGCCGTCGCTGGCGGTATTCCAGTTATCAAGGCCATCCGCGAAGGTCTGTCTGCCAACCGCATCAACTGGCTGGCCGGCATCATCAACGGTACCGGCAACTTCATCCTTACCGAAATGCGCGAGAAGGGCCGTGCCTTCGAGGACGTGCTCAAGGAAGCGCAGGCGCTGGGTTATGCCGAAGCCGATCCTACCTTCGACGTCGAGGGCATCGATGCCGCGCACAAGCTGACCATCCTGGCCTCCATCGCTTTCGGCATTCCGCTGCAGTTCGACAAGGCCTACACCGAGGGCATCACCAAGCTGACCACGGCTGACGTGAACTACGCCGAGGCGCTGGGCTATCGCATCAAGCACCTGGGTGTCGCGCGTCGTACCGACGCCGGCATCGAGCTGCGCGTGCACCCGACGCTGATTCCGGCGGACCGTCTGATCGCCAACGTCAACGGCGTGATGAACGCGGTAATGGTCAATGGCGATGCGGTTGGCAGCACGCTGTATTACGGTGCCGGTGCCGGCATGGAGCCGACCGCATCTGCGGTGGTGGCCGACCTGGTGGACGTGGTCCGTGCGCTGACCACCGACCCGACCAATCGCGTGCCGCACCTGGCCTTCCAGCCGGACTCGCTTTCCGATCACCCGATCCTGCCGATCGAGGCGTGCGAGAGTGCTTACTACCTGCGCATCCAGGCCAAGGATCATCCGGGCGTGCTGGCGCAGGTGGCGAGCATCCTGTCCGAGCGTGGCATCAACATCGAGTCGATCATGCAGAAGGAAGCCGAGGAGCAGGACGGCCTGGTGCCGATGATCCTCGTGACCCATCGCGTGGTCGAGGCGCGTATCATCGAGGCCATCGCCGCCATGGAAGCGCTGGATGGCGTGACCTCGCCGGTCATGCGTCTGCGCGTCGAACAGCTCAACTAATCCCGTGTCCACCCGCAGGCGCAGGTCTGCGGGTGCAGTCGAACGAAGGTTTATCCCATGCGCTATATCAGTACCCGCGGCCGGGCGCCGGCCCTGAATTTCGAAGATGTGCTGCTGGCTGGCCTGGCCAGTGATGGTGGCCTCTACGTGCCGGAGAATCTGCCGCGCTTCACCGTTGAGGAAATCGCTTCCTGGGCCGGGCTGCCGTATCACGAGCTGGCCTTCCGCGTGATGCGCCCGTTCGTCGCCGGCTCCATCGCCGATGTCGACTTCAAGAAGATCCTCGAAGAAACCTACGGCGTGTTCGAGCACAACGCGGTCGCGCCGCTGCGCCAGCTCAATGGCAACGAGTGGGTGCTGGAGCTGTTCCACGGCCCGACCCTGGCGTTCAAGGACTTCGCCCTGCAGCTGCTCGGCCGTCTGCTCGATCATGTGCTGGCCAAGCGCGGCGAGCGCGTGGTGATCATGGGCGCCACCTCCGGCGATACCGGCTCGGCGGCCATCGAAGGCTGCAAGGCCTGCGACAACGTCGACATCTTCATCATGCACCCGCACAACCGGGTGTCCGAAGTGCAGCGCCGGCAGATGACCACCATTCTCGGTGAGAACATCCACAACATCGCCATCGAAGGCAACTTCGACGACTGCCAGGAGATGGTCAAGGCCAGCTTCGCCGACCAGGGCTTCCTCAAGGGCACCCGTCTGGTGGCGGTCAACTCGATCAACTGGGCGCGGATCATGGCCCAGATCGTCTACTACTTCCATGCTGCCCTGCAGCTCGGCGGGCCGGCGCGCTCGGTAGCTTTCTCGGTGCCGACCGGCAACTTCGGCGACATCTTCGCCGGCTACCTGGCGCGCAACATGGGCCTGCCGGTCAGCCAGCTGATCGTCGCCACCAACCGCAACGACATCCTGCACCGCTTCATGAGCGGCAATCAGTACGTCAAGGAAACCCTGCACCCGACCCTGTCGCCGTCGATGGATATCATGGTTTCGTCTAACTTCGAGCGCCTGCTGTTCGATCTGCACGGCCGCAACGGCGCTGCCATCGCCAGCCTGATGGACAACTTCAAGCAGGGCGGCGGTTTCAGCGTCGAGGAAGATCGCTGGACCGAGGCGCGCAAGCTGTTCGATTCGCTGGCGGTAAACGACGAGCAGACCTGCGAAACCATCACCGAGGTGTACAAGGAGTGCGGCGAGCTGCTCGATCCGCATACCGCTATCGGTGTGCGCGCCGCGCGTGAGTGCCGTCGCAGTCTGGCCACGCCAATGGTGGTGCTGGGCACTGCGCACCCGGTCAAGTTCCCCGAGGCGGTGGAGAAGGCCGGTATCGATGCGGTTCCGGCGTTGCCGGCGCACCTGACCGATCTGTTCCAGCGTGAAGAGCGTTGCACGGTGCTGGCCAATGACCTGAAGACCGTGCAGCAGTTCGTTGCCGCTCACGGCAATCGCGGCAAACCGCTCTGAGGCTGTCGCTTCGATAAAACCGGCGCCTTCGTGGCGCCGGTTTTGTTTACAGAGCGAAGATCAGGCCGGCGAGCGCCATCAGGATGATCAGCGTCACCCAGATCAGCGCGTTGAGGCGACTGGCGCGGACCACGCCAGCGCCACGCAGATGTACCGGCGGGTCGTTCTCCAGGTATTGATCGATACGGCGTTCGGCCTCTTGCTGGTCGTTTGCCAGGTACTCACTCAGCAGGTCGATGGCGGCCTGGCGTTGGCCGGCATGCACGAGCTGGCGTACCGCGGGTGGAAGTTCGTTCATGGCGCTGCCTGTCTCTCGGGTTGACGGGTTCAGGGTCACAACTGCGACCCGGTTCGCGCTTTTCTCCGTGCGCAACGGAAGCGTCTGCGGTTTAATTCGACACCTCGCGAATGGAAGCGTTTTGCCCGAATCATGGATGAGCCTGGTGCCTACCCTCTCTATCTCTCCCATTCCTCTCTTCATTCTTCGGCTTCGTGCCGAGGATGATCTCTGCGCGTCGATCTGACGAACGGCATCACATTTATCACATGTAATTGCTTTACGGTTTACATGTAAGGGGCTAGGCTGCGTCTCATGGATAGCAAATCATCAGCCCATTACCAGCGTCTTTATCGTCAGCGCCTGCGCGAGCAGGGCTTGGTGAAGAAGGAAGTCTGGATCTTGCCCGAGCATGCGCCGCTGCTGGTAGCGTTCGAGCGCAAACTGCGCCAGCCACAGTCACTGCTGGCTTCGATGGAGAAGGAGGAGGGTATGAACATGCCTCAAGTTTGGACCGCCCAGGCGCTGCACGAAGTCCTGGCGGCAACGGAACTGTTCCAAAGCGGCCAGGCCGGCATCGAGCTGATTCAGGGCGCCGACGCCAGCCTGCACATCACCATGCGCGAATACGGCGACCTGCCGCTGTTCATCGCCGTGTACGGCGAGCAGATCATCGTCGAGGCACTGCTCTGGCCTGCCAGCGACGTACGTGATGCCGCCGCCTTCAACGAAGAAGTGCTGCGTACCCACAAGCTGTTCCCGCTGTCGTCCATCGGCCTGGAGAAGATGGTCGACGGGCGCGACTGCTACACCATGTTCGGTGCGCTGAGTTCCTACTCGAGCCTGTCCGACGTGGTGTTCGAGATCGAGCTGCTGGCGGACAACGTGATCAAGGCCACCGAAGCCTACGAAGGCTTCCTCAAGACCGGCGCCTGAGAGGAGATAGGACGATGAATGTCTGGAGCAAACTGCTGACGGCGCTGCGTGGCGGTGCCAATGAAATGGGCGAAGCGGTGGTCGACAGCCAGGCGCTGCGCATCCTCGATCAGGAAATCCGCGACGCCGATCTCGAGCTGCGCAAGTCCAAGGAAGCGCTGGCCGAGATCATGGCCAAGCACAAGCTGGCCAGCGACAAGGTGAGCAAGAGCGCGGCCAGCATTGCCGAGTACGAGCAGTACGCGCTCAAGGCGCTGGAAGCGGGCAACGAGACCCTGGCCAAGGAAGTGGCCGAGAAGATCGCCAACCTGGAAATCGAACAGGCCAGCGAGCGCGAGCAGGCCGAAGGTTTCGCTGCCAGCGTGGCGCAACTGCGCAAGGCCGTGACCCAGGCCGAGGGCAATATCAAGCGCCTCAAGCAGCAGGTGGATACGGTCAAGGCCACCGAGAGCGTGCAGAAAGCGCAGATGGCCGTGGCCCAGCGCTACGGCGGCTCGCAGGCCAAGCTGCAGACGGCGGTCGAGTCGCTCGAACGCATCAAGCAGAAACAGGCCGAGCGTGCGGCGAAGATGGAGGCCTCGGCCGAGCTGGCAGCCACCAGCGCGCCGGACGATTCGCTGGAAGCCAAGCTGCGTGCCGCCGGCATCAAGGCCGACAACGCCAGCGCCGACAGCGTGCTGGCGCGCCTGAAGGACAAGTCCAAGGCTTGAACGATGCGGGGCGTTCGCGCCCCGTTTCCCTACCCCAGGGAAAGGAAAAAATGGAACTCTTCCTGCAGACAGCGCTGTCATTTCCCACCGCCATCTACAGCTTCCTGCTGTGCGTGGCGGTCATCTATTGGCTCGTCGTCGCCGCCGGCCTGCTCGAAGTCGACCTGCTCGACATCGAAGCCGATTCGGTCATGGAAGGCGGCCAGACCGAAGGCCTTGCCGGCTTGCTCTACAAACTCAAGCTCGACGGCGTGCCAGTGACCCTGGTGCTGACGCTGCTGTTCTTCTTCGGCTGGTTCATCTGCTACTTCATCGAGCTGTGGCTGCTGCGCCATCTGCCGCTGGGCATTCTGCGCTACCCGTTGGGGCTGGTGGTCATCGCCGGCGCCTTCGTCGTGGCGGCGCCGTTGTGCGCGGCGATCTGCCGGCCACTACGGCCGCTGTTTCACAAGGTCGAGGCGATCAGCAGCAAGTCGGTGCTGGGGCAAGTGGCGGTGGTGCGCAGCGGTCGTGTCACGGCCCGCCATGGCGAGGCGGTTCTGGAGGACGGCGGCGCCGGGCTGATTCTGCGCGTACGCGCCGATGAGGCGCTGGGTTTCAAGCGTGGCGACCGTGTGGTGCTGCTGGAATACCTGGCCGCCGAGCACGCCTATCGCATCATTACCGAAGAAGAGTTTCGCGGCGTCTAGCCACAATCGCTACGTAACAGACGACTGGCAGGGTAAGGCATCGCCAAACCTGCCTGCACAATTAGCAAAGGAGTAAAGCTGTAATGGAAAACCTCATTCCCTTCATCGTCGGGGCGGGGCTGGTCGTCCTCTTCGTGATCGCCTTGATCGCTCTGTTCAAGGCCTTCTACATCAAGGTTCCGCAGGGCACCGCGCTGATCGTCAACGACATGAGCTCGACGCCCAAGGTGCACTTCACCGGCTCTTTGGTGTACCCGGTGATCCACCTCAAGGAGTTCATGAAGATCTCCCTGATCACCCTGGAAGTCGACCGCCGCGCCAAGGACGGGCTGATCTGCCGCGACAACATGCGCGCCGATATCACCGTGGCCTTCTACCTGCGCGTCAACGAAACCCAGGAGGACGTGCTCAAGGTGGCCAAGGCCATCGGTGTGGATCGTGCCTCCGATCGTGCTGCGGTCAACGAACTGTTCAACGCCAAGTTCTCCGAAGCCCTGAAGACCGTCGGCAAGCAGTTCGATTTCGTCGAGCTGTTCGAGAATCGTCAGGACTTCCGTGATCGCATCGTCGAAGTGATCGGCAATGACCTGAACGGTTACGTGCTGGAAGACGTGGCCATCGACTACCTGGAACAGACCTCCAAGGCGTCGCTGGACCCGAGCAACATTCTCGATGCCGAAGGTATCCGCAAGATCACCGAGCTGACTGCCGCGCAGAACGTCATCACCAACGAGCTGGAGCGCAACGAAGAGCTGGCGATCAAGAAGAAGAACGTCGAAACCCGCGAAGCGACCCTCTCGCTGGAACGCCAGCAGGCTGATGCCGAGGCGCGCCAGAAGCGTGAGATCGAGACCATCCGCGCCCGTGAGGAAGCGGAAACCCTCAAGGTACGCGAGGAAGAGCGTTTGAAGGCCGAGCAGGCCCGCATCCAGACCCAGCAGGAGCTGGACATCCGCGCCGAAAACCACCAGCGCGAAGTGGAAGTGGCTCAGCAGAATCGCCAGCGTGCCGTGGTCATCGAGGTGGAGAAGGTCACCCGTGCTAAGGACCTGGAGGTGGTGTCCCGCGAGCGCGAGGTCGAGCTGCAGCGCATCGAGAAGGAAAAGGCGCTGGAAGAAGAGCGCAAGAACATCGCCGCCGTGGTGCGCGAGCGCGTGGCGGTCGAGAAGACCGTGGCCCAGGAAGAAGAACGCATCAAGGAAGTGCGTGAAGTGTCCGAGGCCGAGCGCCTCAAGCAGGTCACCGTGCTCAACGCCCAGGCCGAAGCCGAGCAGGAGCTGGTGCGCCAGGTCAAGCAGGCCGAAGCCGACGAGACCCGCTCCAAGCACAAGGCCGTGGAGATCAACACCCTGGCCCAGGCCGAGCTGGAAGCAGCCGCCAAGAGCGCCGAAGCCAAGAAGAAACTGGCCGAAGGTATCGAAGCCGAGCGCGCCGCACCTGGCCTGGCCGATGCGCGTGTGCGTGAAGTCACCGCTGCAGCGAAAGAGAAGGAAGGTCTGGCCGAAGCCCGCGTACAGGCCGAGCGCCTGATTGCCGAAGCCAAGGGCGAGCAGGAGAAAGGTCTGGCGCTGGCGCGTGTCACCGAAGCGCAGGCTGCCGCCAAGGAAAAAGACGGCCTGGCCGACGCCAAGGTGCTGGAAGAGAAGCTGGGCGCCCAGGCGCGCGGCGAAGAGCAACTCGGCACCGCCAAGGCCAAGGCCACCCAGGACCTGGGTATGGCCGAGGCGCAGGTGCTGCTGGAGCGTCTGAACGCCGAGGCGGAAGGCCTGGGCAAGAAGTTCGGCGCGCTGGATGCGCTCAGCGACAACGCCCGTGCCCACGAAGAGTTCCGCATGCAGCTGGAGAAGAGCTTCGAGGAGGCCATGGCCGCCATCGCCGCGAACAAGGACATCGCCAAGGACCAGGCCGAAGTGCTGGCCACTGCGCTGGGCAAGGCGAAGATCGAGATCGTCGGCGGCGAGGGCGACTTCTTCAACTCCTTCGCCAAGTCGCTGTCGGTGGGCAAGGCCATCGAAGGCGTGGTCGGCAAGAGCCCGGTGGTGCAGGACGTGCTGTCGCGTCTGCTGGCCGGCAAGGCCGCCGCTGCCGCGCCGGTGAACGCGCCGAGCGCAGGCCCGGAGCAGGCCTGAGGCCCTGAACGTGGGTGGCTGAAGTGCCGCCCACGCTGTCTACCTTTCGATCAACCGGGGAATATGCGATGGCAGAGTCAAGAGACTATCTGGAGATGACCTTCCGCTCGATCCAGTGCTTCAGTAACGATGGTCGTCTGGATGCGCAGGAGCTCAAGAGCCTGCTGGAGATCGCCGAGCGCGACGGCGTGATCGACGACAACGAAGTACGGGTGCTGCGCAAGATCATTGCCCAGGTTCGCCCCGAAGAGATCGACGCGGCACTGCGCGACAAGATCGCCATCGTCGAGAAGAAGATCGGCGCCTGACTTGCCGGGTGGGTTCGCCCATCCGCCGCACACCAGATTGCCGCGGCCCGATCTTCGCCGCGCAAGCGCCACCCGCATTCCCAGTCCCCTTGCCTGGCTGAACAGGCGCGGGGCTGAAGGCCGCCTATCCAGGAAGAACACGATGTCGGACGCACAAACACAGGACGTATTGGACAAGGCCGTCGCCGAAGGCGGCGCCTACGAGGTGCTGCACAAGCGCCTGCAGGAGCAGGGCCAGCGCCTGCGCGGGCTGACCGAAGCGCTCAATGGCCAGCGTCTGGCCGAGTTTGGCAGCAGCCATATGGAAGTCATCGGTCGGGTACGCATCCGCACCGAGAACAACTGCATCGCCCGCGATATCGTCCAGGTCGGTGAGTGCCTGCTGTTCGGCTACAACGTGTTCATCGGCCTGAAGAAGGAAACCAGCGTCGCTGACGTCTTCTCTCTCTACCGCCTGGTCGAGGGTGGCGAAGGCTTTGAGGCCGAGTCGGTGCCGCTGGACGGTAGCTTCCTGGCCCAGGCCAGTTTCGTCGCCGACTTCAACGAGCTGTACACCTACTACAAGAACACCCGCCTGCTGCAGCTGGCCATCCGCGACGGCAAGCTGCTGGCGAGTTTCCAGATCGGCGAGCGGATCAGCGACATCCGCGTGTTCCGCTGGTCGATCTCCACGGACGGCAAGGACGTCCGCTATATCGACAACCGCGGCGAGCGCGATATCGCGCTGCCGGCGCCGTTCGACTTCGAGTGGCAGAAGACCTCGCGTGAAATGGTGGTCAGCGGCCGTCATCCGCACATGAACATCCTCGACACCGTATTCGTCGAGACCATCGGCGGTGACCTCACCATCAAGGTCGAGAACAACACCCAGGACGGCCTGGGCATCTACCGCGAAGCGGTGGTGGACAAGACCCAGTCGCTGGATGATGCGCAGATCGAATACGCCCGCCTGGGCAGCCTGATCCTGCTGAAGATCCTGCCGTACCGCGAGGAGCAGTGGCGCTACCTGGTGTTCAACAGCCTGACCAACCAGGTCGAGCGCATCGACGCCATCGGCCTGGCCTGCGTGCAGTTGCCGGAAGACCACGGCATCATCTTCCCCGGCGGCTATTACCTGCAGAGCGGCGAATACAAGACCTTCGAACAGCCCATGGGCGGCATGCGCTTCAAGCGCTCGGTGCGCTCGCCCAACGGCGAGGACGTGCAGTACATCTTCTACCACCCGGAAGAAGGCCGCTCGGCGCTGTTCACCTACAACATGATCAACCGCCAACTGCACAACCCGATCTTCGGTCACGGTTACGCGCGTCTGGAAGACGGGCGCATGGTGATCTTCTCCGCCGAGGGCAGCGAGCCGACCCGCATCCACCCGATGCAGATCTGGCAGACGCCGTTCGAGAGCGACGACTACGCCGCTCGTCAGCCGGCGCGCAGCGGTTTCTTCGGGCGTATCGGCAATGCCGAGCTGGTGCGTGGCGTGTCCGACCTGCTCAATCTCAGCCGCGAGATCGACAGCCGCGAAGTATCGGTGGCGCGCTACACGCAGCTGTGTCAGAACACCCGTCGCCTGTTCGACGTCTACCACTGGCTGGGCGATGCCCAGTGCGCCGAGCTGGCGCCGCTGCTGCGTGAAATCGGCGCCACCGGCGAGCTGGTGCTCGACGAATTCGAGAAAGTCGAGAGCATCCGCCAGCAGTCGGCCCGCGCCATGGCCGAGGCCGAGACGCAGCAGAAGAGCCTGCTCTCCGGCCTGCTGGTCGACAGCTTTGACGAGGTGCAGCACTTCGTCGAGGCGCTGGGCGCCATCACCGCGCAGCGCGGCCGGTTACTGACCATCCGCGATTACCGCTACATCGACGTGGCGCGCATCGACGCCATGGAAGCCGAACTGCTCGAAGCCCAGGAGCGCGTGGCCACGGCCACCTCCGCCTTCCTCGCCAGCGACGCTGCGTTGCAGCCCTATGTGCAGCGCCTGGGTGAGCTGGACGGCCTGGCGCAGAAGGCCGAGAGCGTCACCCAGCTGAACGAGCCGCTGGTCGAGATGCAGGAAATGGCCGGCAACCTCGACATGCTGTCGAGCCTGATGGCGTCGCTGAAGATCGACGATGCCACCCAGCGTACCGCCATCGTCGAGTCGATTTCCGAGGTCTACGCCCACCTCAATCAGGCCAAGGCGCGTGCCGAACAGCGGCGCAAGGGGCTGGGCTCGGCCGAGACCGTGGCGCAGTTCGGCGCCCAGTTCAAACTCTTCAGCCAGGGCATCACCAATGCCCTGGCGCTGGCGCAGGACCCGGAGAAGTGCGACGAGCAGTTGTCGCGCCTGCTGGTGCAGCTCGAAGAGCTGGAAAGCCAGTTCGGCGATCACGAGGAATTCCTCAGCGACATTCTCGGCAAGCGCGAAGAGCTGCTGGAGACCTTCGAGTCGCACAAGCAGAGCCTGCTCGACGACCGCCAGCGCCGCGCCCAAGGCGTGCTCGACGCCGCCCAGCGCATTCTGGACAGCCTGGGCCGGCGCACCGCGCGCCTGACCCAGATGGAAGAGCTCAACGCCTTCTTCGCCGCCGATCCGCTTATTCTCAAGCTGCGCGAAATGGCCGAGCGCCTGCGCGAGCTGAAGGACAGCGTCAAGGCCGATGACGTCGAGGCGCGCCTCAAGGCCGCCCGCGACCAGGCCGTGCGTGCCCTGCGTGACAAGAGCGAGCTATTCGAAGAGGGCGGCAACGTCATCAAGCTCGGCCCGCGCCACCGCTTCAGCGTCAACACCCAGGAATTCGACCTGACCCTGATGCCGCGCGGTGATGCGCTGTACCTGCACCTGACCGGCACCGATTTCCTCGAACCGCTGCGCGACGAGACGCTGGAAGGTCTGCGTGATTACTGGCAGGTGTCGCTGGAGTCCGAGTCGTCCTCGCTGTACCGCGCCGAATACCTCGCCGGCCTGGTGCTCGACGCCGCCGTGGGCGGCCGTGAAGGCCTCACCCTCGATCTACTCAAGACCCACCTGGCGCAGCCGGAAACCCTGACCCGTTTGATTCGCGACTTCGCCGCGCCGCGCTACAAGGATGCCTACGAGAAGGGTATCCACGACCACGACGCGGCGCTGATCCTCAGCCAGTTGCTGCCGCTGCGCGAAAGCGCCGGGCTGCTGCGTTACGCGCCGGCGGCGCGGGGCTTTGCTGCGCTGTTCTGGAATCGCTGGGGGCAGGACATCGAGGCCGAGCTGTGGCCGGAGCGGGCGCGCAGCAGCCTGCACCTGCGCCAGTTGTTCGGCAGCGACGGCGGCGTGCAACGTCTGCGCGAAGAGATCGATGTGGCCATGCAGCGCTTTCTCGCCCAGCATCCGTTGCCGGTCGACGCCGCACAGCGCCAGGCGGCTGCCGCCTATCTGGTCGAGGAACTGGCAGCCAAGCCTATCGAGTTCAGCTTCAGCAAGTACGCCCGGCAACTGCTCGACACCCTTCAGCAGCGCATGCAGGCCAGCCATGTCTGGGACGACTACTGTGCTGCGCTGGACAACCTGCGTGGCCGCCCGGTGCAGCGCTGGTCGCTGGCGCAGACCTGGTTCGACGGCCTGTGCGCGCAGGACGTCAGCATGGCCGAGCTGGCCGACTACGTGCCCGAGGCGATCGCCGTCAGCCTTCTGGATGAGGAGTTTCCGCGGCGTTTCACCGAGGTCGATCTGCGCTTCACCGTCAGCGGCCTGCTTGGCGATCATCCGCGTGTGCAGAACGGTACGCTGCTGTTGGCCATCGATGATTACTTCGCACGCCTGCAGCAGCATCTGGATCACTTCGTGCCGCAGCTGCAGCGCTACCAGGCGCTGCGCCAGGAGGTCATCAACCGCGAGCGCGACGCGCTGCGCCTGAGCGAATTCAAGCCGCGGCCGTTGTCGTCCTTCGTGCGTAACAAGCTGATCAACGACGTTTACCTGGGCTTTATCGGCGACAACCTGGCCAAGCAGATGGGCACTGCCGGCGAGAACAAGCGCACCGACCTGATGGGCCTGCTGATGCTCATCTCGCCGCCCGGCTACGGTAAGACCACGCTAATGGAGTACGTGGCGCATCGCCTGGGCCTGATCTTCATGAAGGTCAACGGCCCGGCGCTGGGTCACGAGGTGCGCTCCATCGACCCGGCGCAGGCGCCGGACGCGACCTCGCGCCAGGAGCTGGAAAAGCTCAACCTGGCGCTGGAAATGGGCAACAACGTGATGCTCTATGTCGACGACATCCAGCACACGCATCCCGAGTTCCTGCAGAAGTTCATCTCGCTGTGCGACGGCACGCGACGCATCGAAGGCGTGTGGAAGGGCAAGACCAAGACCTACGACATGCGCGGCAAGAAGTTCTGCGTGGTGATGAGCGGCAACCCGTACACCGAGTCCGGCGACGTGTTCAAGATTCCCGATATGCTCGCCAACCGCGCCGACATCTACAACCTCGGCGACACCCTGGGCGGCATGCAGGAAGCGTTCGCGCTGAGCTACATCGAGAACAGCCTGACTTCCAACCCGGTGCTGGCGCCGCTGGCCACCCGTGACATGGCCGACGTCTACCGCTTCGTCGCCAAGGCCGAGGGCAAACCGTTCTCGGCCAACGAGCTGAGCCACACCTACAGCGCCGCCGAGATCAACGAGATCACCTCGACCCTGCAACGCCTGATGCAGGTGCGCGATGTGGTCGGCCGGGTCAACCAGCAGTACATCGTCAGCGCCGCGCAGGCCGACAGCTACCGTACCGAGCCGCCGTTCAAGCTGCAGGGCAGCTACCGCAACATGAACAAGATGGCCGAGAAGATCAGCTCGGTGATGAACGATGCCGAGCTGCTGCAACTGATCGCTGACCACTACCAGGGCGAGTCGCAGCTGCTCACCACCGGCGCCGAAGAGAACCTGCTCAAGCTCGCCGAGCTGCGCGGCAACCAGACGCCCGAGCAGGCCGAGCGCTGGACGCAGATCAAGCGCGACTTCATGCGCAACAAGGCCATGGGCGGCAGCGACAGCGATGTCGGTGGTCGCGTGGTGGCACAGCTCAACGACCTGGTCGAGAGCGTGCGCGGCCTGGGGGCCGGCGGTAAGCCGGCCAGTGAGGCGCCGAGCATTCCCTGGGAACAGTTGCTGGCCGGGCTGGACAAGCTTGGCGAGCTGCGCCCGCAGGTGGAGGTGGTTGCGCCGCCACAGCCGGGCACGCAAAAATTGCTCGAAAGCCTGGCCGATAGCCTGGAAAACAGCTTCCTGCCGCTGATCAAGGCGATGGATAAGAAGATCGACATCGATTTGCGCACTCACAACCGCATGCTGGAAATCTCCACCCAATTGCGTGACCTCGGCACGCTGCTCGGCCATGAGCAGCGCAGCGATGCCGCGGACGACGAGGCGCCGTGAGGCGAGGCTGGCTGATCGAGCTTCGCCCGCTGATATTGATCAGCGGTGCGATGCTGCTGGTGCAAGTGGTCAATGGCGCCCTGGGCGGCGCCTTGAATCTCTGGGGCCTGGTGCCCCGGCATATCGAGGCGCTGCCGGGCATCCTCCTCGCGCCCTGGCTGCATGGCAGTTGGGCGCATCTGCTCAGCAACCTCAGCGGTCTGTTGGTGCTCGGCAGCTTGGTGCTGCTGCGCTCACGGCGCGATTTCTTCTTCGCCAGCGCCTTCATCATCATCGGCAGCGGCGTTCTGGTCTGGCTGTTCGGCCGCACCGGTCTGCACGTCGGCGCCAGCGGCTGGCTGTTCGGCTTCTGGGGACTGCTGCTGGCGCGGGCCTGGTTCGAGCGCAGCCTGCTCGACCTGTTGCTGGCGGCGCTGGTGTTCTTCCTTTACGGCGGCTGGTTCTTCGGCCTGCTGCCGCGTGCCGGTGTTTCCTTCGAATACCACTTGGCGGGGGCTTTTTGCGGTGTGCTTTACGCCGCCCTGAGCCGCCGCCGTAATCAATGACGCAAGGGAATCTGCATGGATTTCAACCGACTCGACCAAACCCTGCGCGACAGCCTCGCCGATCTGCGCCTGAGCAACGAGGAGCGCGATGAGCTGCGTGAGCTGGGCAACGACCTCAGCCCGGATCAGGTGCGCTTCATGCGCAACCGCGCCTTCGCGTTGGTGCGTGAGTTGATCCTGAGCCCCGAGGATGCGCTGCAGGCGCTGAAGTGGCTGGAGCAGGTGATCAAGACCCTGGAAGTGCGCTGTTCGCCGGTACGTGATCACAGCAGTGCGCATTTCAGCCCCGGCGAGAGTTGCCGCCAGCGCATCCGCGACCTGTGCCGCCAGGCGCGCGTCAGCGTGGACATCTGCGTCTACACCATCTCCGACGATCAGCTCAGCGAGGAGGTGCTCGCCTGTCACGCGCGTGGCGTCGCCGTGCGGGTGATCAGCGACAATGAAAAACAGTTCGATGCCGGCAGCGACATCCAATGGCTCAAGGACAAGGGTGTACCACTGCGCATCGACGCCGGGCCATTCCACATGCACCACAAGTTCGCCCTGTTCGATGGTCGTCTGCTGCTCAACGGCAGCTTCAACTGGACGCGCAGCGCCACCACCAGCAACGAGGAAAACCTGCTGGTGACCGACGACCCGCATCTGGTGGCCGAATACCGGCGCGAGTTCGACAAGCTCTGGGCCCGTTACGCAGGTAACTGATGGATCATCCTCACGCCCGCCAACTGCTCGGCTTCTATCGCAGCTGCTACCTGGCCGACAGCCGCGACCTGGATCTGGACAACCTGAGCAAGCTTCCCGCCAGCCGCTGGGCCTGGCTCGATGGGCGCGAGGAGCTGGCCAGCGGCGGCATACCGCTGTTGCCATTGTCCGCCGAGTTGGGCCGCAGCCTGGCCGAGGCGCAGGCGCTGTATCAACGCGAACTGCAACTGATCTACGGCGTGCTGCCGATCTGCGGTCGTCTGCAACTCGATGGCGGCGGTTCGCAGGCGATCTGCGGGCCGCTGTTCTATTACGAGGCCAGCCTGCAGGCGACGGCCGACGGCCAGAGTCAGCTGCTTGCCATCGATCCGCAGCAGGCGCGAGCCAACTGGCGCCTGCTGCGCCGTCTGTTCGATGAGGGTAGCAACGACAGCCTCGAGGGGCTGCCGCTGCCGACAGGCATGCTGGACGCCGCCTCCCTGGGGCAATTGCTGGCCTGGGTAGCGCGCAACACGCAAGTGGGCGAAGTCGGTGAAGCGGCGGGGTTCCCGCAGCTGGCAGATGCCGAGACCTTGGCCAAGGCTCAGCGTCGCCGCAGCCTGTCGCTACAGGCTGGCGCCTTCGTCGCCCTGGTGCCGCGCGGCAGCGGCAGTCGCGGTATCGCGCATGAGCTGCAGCTGCTGCAAGAGGCCGAGCAGCTTTCGCCGGCCTTGTTGCAGTTGCTCGGTGAAACGCCTGCAGTGCAGTCTAGCGGTTCGATCAGCACGCCGCAGCGCCTCCCAGCGCAGCTCAGCGCGGCCCAATGCCGGGCGCTGGAGAACGCCGCCCGTTATCCACTGAGCCAGGTTTCCGGCCCGCCCGGCACCGGCAAGAGCTACAGCCTGGCGGCCCTGGCGCTGGATCGCTACCTGCAGGGCGAGAGCGTGCTGCTGGTCAGCCGCAGCGCGCAGGCGGTGCGGGTCATCGCGCACAAGCTGCGCGAGGATTTCGGCCTGCGTGACGGTGTGCTCGAAGGCGATGGCCAGAGCCTGCGCCAGGCCCTGCGCGAACGCTTGCAGCGCATGCTGCAGGGCGAGATTCCGGAGGTCTCCGAGCAGCTCGAAGTGCGTCAGCGCAGCGAACTGGAGGTGCTGACCCAGGCCGAGCGGCGTCTCTCGACAGACTTCCGTAAGCGCTGCGAACAGGCCGTGCGCTGGAGTCGCCTGCTGTTGCGTGCCGAGCGCGGCAGCCTGGCCTTCTGGCAACGCTGGCTGCAGGTGCCCTGGGTGCGCAAACGGGTTGGCGCCAGCGTGCGCCCCTGGGCCCTGCTGGACGAACTGCGCGACAGCCAGCGGCGCCGCCAACTGCTCAGTCGCGAGCACCTCAACAGCCATCGCAGCCTGGCGCTCAAGCGCCTGTTGATGACCGACCGTGGGCTGTTCGTGCGCTACAACCAGGCCATTCGCGCGCGTAATTCGCAGCGCCAACTGGCCCTGTTCGAGGATATCGACCCGGCGCGCCTGCTGGCTGCCTTCCCGATCTGGGTGGTGACGCTGGACGAGCTGCACCGGCTGTTGCCGCTGCGCCCGGAACTGTTCGACGTGATGGTGATGGACGAGGCGACTCAGTGCGACATCGCCTCGGCGCTGCCGGCCTTCCAGCGCTGCAAACGCGCCGTGGTGACCGGCGACGCACGTCAGTTGCGGCACATCTCCTTTCTTTCCCGCGTACGCGAAACGCAACTGCTGCAGCGCGCCGGCCTGCAGGCCGAGGAGCGCGAGGCCTGGAGCTACCGAGACAACAGCGTGCTGGATCTGGTCGGCCTGCAACTGGCCAGCCAGGACGCCGTGGTGTTTCTCGATGAGCACTTTCGCAGCCGTCCTGCGCTGATTCGCTTCAGTAACGAGCTGTTCTACGACCAGCGTCTGCGGGTGATGAAGGAGCGCCCTGGCGCTGAGGCCTGCGACAGCCTGCAACTGCTGCGTATCGAAGGGCAGCGCGGGTGTAATGGGGTCAACGAGGCGGAAGTGGAGCGCGTGCTGGCGCTGATCACGACGCATCTGGCCGAGTACCAAAGCAGCCCGCTCAAGCCCAGCATCGGCGTGCTGTCGCCGTTTCGCGATCAGGTCGAACGCATCCGCGCTCGCATCGGCGAAACCCTGCCGCTGGAGCAATTGCGCGAGTTCCGCCTGCTGGTGGATACGCCCTACGGCTTCCAGGGTGAGGAGCGCGACCTGATGATCCTCAGTTTCGCCATCGATAGAGAGTCGAGCCAGGCGGCGGCCTACCTGAACCGGGCCGACCTGTTCAACGTCGCCATCACCCGGGCCCGTGAGCGACAGGTGCTGCTATTCAGCGGCGACGAGCGCCAGTTGCCGGCCATGCACCTGCTACGTCGTTATCTGGAGTACCTCGAAAAGCCCGGCGCCTTCTGGCAACCCGGCGCCACCGATGCGGCGCGGCAGACTCTGTGCGAAGCACTGCAGGCTCAGGGCATCAGCGTCTGGAATCACTATCCGCTGGCTGGCCAGGTACTGGACCTGTTCTGCCGCCGTGGCGACAAATGCCTGGCTATCGACCTGATCGGTTTTCCGGGGCAGGGCGAGGGCTTCCTCGAGCTGGAGCGCTACCTGGTGCTGACGCGCGCCGGTCTGGAAACCCTGCCGCTGAGCTACGGCCTCTGGCGCGAGGCGCCGCAGCAGGTATTGGAGGCGATACTGGCGCGGCTCTAGATAGCGCACACGGTCTCGTTGCGCTGGCCCTGGTTGACCATGCCCCAGGCTTTCCAGGTGTTGTCGTCATCCAGCCGCTCGAGCAAGCGCTGCTGCAACCGCTGGCTGCGTTGTTTGTCCTGCTCGGCAAGTGACGCGATACGTTGGTGTAGCGCGTTTATAGGAGCGTCCGTATGCCCGATGAGTGTTTTGAAGCTGATCAGCTCCACGGCTTCTTCCAGCCGGTCTGCTTCTATGTAGGCCTGTAGCAGCGGCTCCTCCTGCCAGTCGCTGGCCAAGCCTTCCTCGAGCATTTTCCTGGCTGTATCCAGCTCGCCGAGTTTGATCAAGGCGGTAACGAACTCATCGCAGTAGAAGCTCTGGTCGTCCTCTTCCGGGAACTGCGCATCGCGCAGTTGTCGTTCGATCTCTTGCGTCAGCGTTCGAGCCTGTTCCGCCTCGCCCAGTGCGTGCAGTAGCTCACAGTGATGAATTCGCTCGGCCAATGCGTCGTCGAATTCGAGTTGGGCATGCAGCTTGGCGATTTCTTCCAGGTGGTTGCGGATCGTCCAGCTATCGCGTTGGCTCAGGGACCGTCCGGCTTGTTCCTTCAGCAGGTGTTGCAGGTGTAGCAGGCGCATGAATGGCCACTCAGGTTGTCCCTTGCGGCTGCTCACTAGGCGATCGGACTGGCGTAGCAGGTCTCCGGACCAGTAAGTCTGGTTTTCGAAATGGCGTTGCGCGAGATTGAGCAGAAGCCAGTTGAGCGTGGCGGGTTCCAGGCGCGTTGCTTCCTTGTCCAGCCGCGTTTGCGCCTGTTGGGTTTCGCCTTGCCTGACGTGCCAGTCCAGGTAGTGCTCCAGCAGAATCGAATGGGTACTCCCGGTCGCGTTGGCCAGCAGCTCTTGCACCAGATCATGACGCTGGTCATGCAGCAACTGGTCGAGCAGCTTTTCGTAATCCAACAGGTAGGCGGCCGATGAGTCTAGCGAACCCAGCAAGGTCAGGCTGTGCTCGTATTGCCCGTGATCCAGCAACAGCTGGGCGATGAAGCGCTTGTCCTCCTCGCTCCGTTCGGCGAGCTGAATCAGCTCCGCATAGCGCTGAAACTCGGCCAGCGCCTGCATGAAGGGCCGCCACTCGACGATCGAGCTCTGCTCTTCGGCATTCAAGGCGACTTCAGCCTTGGCAAGACTTGCCTGAGCCGCGTCGGGCATCTCGCAGCGCTGCTGCAGACGAGCGAGACCGATCAACTGGCTGACGTCGAGCTGATCACTCTGGGCCAGGGTAATCAGTACGCTACGTGCTTCATCCGCCTTACCCTCGGCTAGCAGCAGCTCGGCATCCAGCAGCGGCAGGCTGAGACGTTGTACAGGCAGGCGAGTTTTCATCTCGATAGCCTTATCCACTTGGCCTTCATCGACCAGGTGCTGCAACATCTCTTCCAGGGCCTTTTGGGCGTAGGGTGCCTCAAGACGCGAAAGCAGTTTGAGTGCGTCCTCTTCCCTGCCCAGTTTCAACAGTACGCTGCACAGAGAAGCGTGAGCGATCTGCCAGGCATCCCCCCACAGGCGTGAGGCGACTTGCAAGGCCAGCTCCGGTGCGCTGAGACTCAGGACACTGATGCGATTGATCTGCGCAGCGTCTGTCGGAGTGATGCTGGTGGAGTGACCTGAGAAATCCAGGTGCACCTCTTCATCTTCTTTGTTGAGTGACTCAGCGAGTCTGAAAACGATGAGAACCACCATCACCAGAATGATAAAAGCTTCCACGACACCTCCTTGTTTGATTTGCCCGCTACCATCCATCCAGGATGAATTTTTCGTGGGGTTATACGGATCCACCGTCATGCTGGCAATGGCGTATCGGGTCATTTGCCAACCCGTTCATTGCTGCGTCGGCATGGAGACGGCGATTCGCGGTAGACTTGCCGCCTTCCCGACCAGCCAAGAAGCCCGCCATGGCCCTGCCATCGACCACCTACAAAATCGAGCTCAACCTCACCGACATGGATCGCAGCGTCTACGAGAACTTGCGTTTCACCGTCGCGCGCCACCCCTCGGAAACCGAAGAACGCCTGGCCGCGCGGTTGATCGCCTATGCGCTGTTCTATCACGAGCAACTGGCGTTCGGCCGTGGCCTGTCGGATGTCGACGAGCCGGCATTATGGGAAAAGAGCCTGGACGATCGCGTGTTGCACTGGATCGAGGTCGGCCAGCCGGACAGCGAGCGCCTCACCTGGTGCTCGCGGCGTACCGAGAAGTTCAGTCTGGTGGCCTACGGCAACCTGCGGGTGTGGCAGACCAAGTGTCTCGATCCGGTGCGCAGCCTGAAGAACATCAACGTGGTCGCCCTGGGTCAGGAGGCGCTGGCCGACCTCGCGCAGGATCTCCCGCGTTCGCTGTCCTGGAGCCTGATGATCAGCGATGGCGAACTGTTCGTCACTGACGAGCGCGGCCAGCACGAGATTCCGCTGGAATGGCTGGCCGGCGAGCGCGGAGCTTGATGAGTAGCGTAGGGTGGACGACGCTCTTTTCGTCCACCACAAGTGCGCAAGGTGGACGGATGAAGCGTCGTCCACCCTACGAATCTGGCCGGCGAGCGTTGACCCCGTAGCCCGGATGCAATCCGGGAAAATGGTTTTGCAAGCCCCCGGATTGCTGTTCCCTCTCCCCTCGGGGAGAGGGCTAGGGAGAGGGGGATATCGGCGACTCGGTGTTGCTGGATGAACCCTCTCCCCCAGCCCCTCTCCATAAATGGGAGAGGGGAGACAAACCCCGTCTCACCTGAAATAGACCCAACATGCGTATCGAAGCCCGTCCCTTACCCACGCAACTGCCTGACTTGGGCAACCTGCCGCCGCTGCTCACCCGTCTTTACGCTGCCCGTGGCGTGCAATCCGCCGAGGAGCTGGACAAGGGGCTGGCGCGGCTGATTCCGTACCGGCAGCTCAAGGGTATCGACGCGGCGGTCGAGCTGCTCGTCGAGGCGCTGGCGCAGCGTCAGCGCATCCTTATCGTCGGCGATTTCGATGCCGATGGCGCCACCGCCAGCTCGGTCGGCGTGCTTGGCCTGCGCCTGCTCGGTGCGGCGCATGTGGACTATCTGGTACCGAACCGCTTCGAATACGGCTACGGCCTGACCCCGGAAATCGTCGCCGTGGCGCTGGAGCGTCAGCCCGACCTGCTGCTGACCGTGGACAACGGCATCTCCAGCGTCGATGGCGTGGCCGCGGCCAAGGCGGCGGGGCTCAAGGTGCTGGTCACCGACCATCACCTGCCAGGGCCGGAACTGCCGGCGGCCGACGCTATCGTCAACCCCAACCAGCCGGGTTGCGACTTCCCGAGCAAGGCCATGGCCGGCGTCGGCGTGATGTTCTACGTGCTGCTGGCGTTGCGCGCGCGCCTGCGCGAGACCGGCTGGTTCGCCAGCCGTGCCGAGCCCAATCTGGGCGAACTGCTTGACCTGGTGGCATTGGGTAGCGTGGCCGACGTGGTGCCGCTGGATGCCAACAACCGCATCCTGGTGCACCAGGGCCTGGCGCGCATTCGTGCCGGCCGTGCGCGCCCGGGCCTGCGGGCGATCCTCGAAGTGGCTGGGCGCGACCACCGGCGCATCACTTCCACCGATCTCGGTTTCATCCTCGGCCCGCGATTGAATGCGGCCGGGCGTCTGGACGACATGAGCCTGGGCATCGAATGCCTGCTCTGCGACGACGAGGCGCTGGCCCGCGACATGGCGGTGCAGCTCGACCAGCTCAACCAGGACCGCAAGGCCATCGAGCAGGGCATGCAGCGCGAGGCGCTGGCCCAGCTCAAGGAACTGTCGCTGGACGACATGCCGTTCGGCCTGTGCCTGTTTGAGCCGGACTGGCACCAGGGTGTGATCGGCATTCTTGCCTCGCGTCTGAAGGAGCGTTACCACCGCCCGGCCATCGCCTTCGCTGATGCGGGTGAGGGGATGCTCAAGGGCTCAGCGCGATCGGTGCCGGGGCTGCATATCCGTGATGCGCTGGACGCCGTGGCGGCGCGCCATCCGGGGCTGATCAGTAAGTTCGGCGGGCATGCCATGGCTGCCGGCCTGTCGTTGCCGGAGGCCAACTTCGGTGCCTTCGCCGCCGCCTTCGACGCCGAGGTGCGGCGTCAGCTCTGCGAGGACGACCTGACCGGCCGCCTGCTGTCCGACGGCCAGCTCGACGCCACCGAGTTCCACTTGGAGCTGGCCCGTGCCCTGCGCAACGCTGGCCCCTGGGGCCAGCATTTCCCCGAGCCGCTGTTCCATGGCGTGTTCCAGATCGTCGGCCAGCGCATCGTCGGCGAGCGTCATCTGAAACTGGTGCTCAAGACCGAGTGCGGCAGCGTGCAGCTCGATGGCATCGCCTTCAACATCGACCGCGAGGTCTGGCCCAATCCTACGCTGCGCTGGGCCGAGCTGGCCTACAAGCTCGACCTCAACGAGTTCCGTGGCAACGAAACGGTACAGCTGATGGTGGCGCATATCGCCCCGCGCTGACGCGGGGCAGTTCGTTAGCTAATCCGCCAATGTGGCCAGCACTTGACGCAGGCGTTCGCGGTTTTCCGGCGAGCAGGGCAGTATCGGCGCGCGTACCTCGTCGTGGGTCAGTTCCAGCAAGGCCAGGGCCGCCTTTACGGCTGCCGGGTTGGCTTCGCTGAACGCCGCCTGCATCCAGGGCAATAGACGGTAGTGCAACTGCCGGGCGCCCTGCAGATCGCCTTGCGCCGCACATCGCTGCATCTCCACGTAAAGGTCGGCGCGAATATGCGCCGAGGCAGAGATGGCACCCGCGCCACCCAGGCACAGGGTATTGAAGATCTGCACGTCCTCGCCGGCCAGCACCTGCACCTGGCCGTCGGCGATCAGCGCCATGGTGGTTTCGGCATCGCCAGCGCAGTCCTTGATGGCCTGGATATTGGGATGACGGACGATGCGTCGCAGCGTCTCGCGCTCGATGCGCACGCCGGTGCGGTAGGGAATGTCGTAGAGCACCAGCGGCACCTCGGCGGCGTCGGCCAGTGTGGTGAAGAAGTGCTCCAATCCTGCCTGCGACGGACGGATGTAGTAAGGCGCCGGTACCAGCAGGCCGGCCAGCGGACGGCGCTGGATTTCCCGTTGCAGGTCGAGCAAAGCCCTCAGCTGGTTACCGGCCAGGCCCATGATCACGCGCTCTGCCGGTACGCGTTGGAGTACCGCATCCAGCACCGCCAACTGTTCGGTCTGGCTCAGTGCGGCGGCTTCGCCAGTGGTGCCGCAGACCACGAAACCCGCGACACCGTCCTCCAGCAATTTGGCCGTCAGCCGGTCTAGGCTGGCGAAATCGATCTCGCCGTTGTGAAAGGGGGTGGCCAGCGCCACCCAGATACCTTGAAAAGCGGACATGCGAAACTCCTTGCGACTGACCGTCTTGGTCGCCGTCAGGGAGGGTGCGGGATGCGAGCGGGAGGGGGATTTTCAACCTGGCGCTTGTCCTGTCAGCCCATCTGACGGGACAGCACGCCCCGGTCAAATGAGCGACTGTTTCTTGGATTTCTTGGCAACGACGACGCACGCGCACTGCCAGGCGATGGAACCTGGGAATAGTGTTTGGTGGTCGAAGGTGGCGTACATGAAGAACAGCCCGTTGCCTGAATCGTCCGGCGATGGTGCTTGGACCCTGGCGCGGCTGTCAAGCGGCCCCGGCGGTAATATCTGGAAGCATTCGGTTAGCTGCCGGGCCAATGGCCGAGGCCTACACTCGGCGAGATTTCCTCAGGAGAATGCGCGATGAATACCCGTGGCTTGCTCGATCAACTGCTCAAATCCGGTCAGGACCTGCTGCAACAGAAAGGCGCTGGCGGAGCCTCTTCCGGGCTGGGTGGCACGCTGGGTGGTCTGCTCGGCGGTGGCGCGGGCAAGAGCGGCGGCAGTGATCTCGGCTCGATGCTCAAGGGCGCCGGTGGCGGCGCTGCGCTGGCCATGCTGCTGGGCAACAAGCGGGTGCGCAAGGTCGGTGGCAAGGTGGCGGTCTATGGCGGCTTGGCTGCACTTGGCGTGCTGGCCTACAAGGCCTACGGCAACTGGCAGGCGCAACAGGCCCAGCAGGGCGGGGCGCAGCCGGTCGAGCCGCAGACGCTCGATCGCCTGCCGGCGCCGCAGGCCGAGCAGCACAGCCACGCCATTCTCAAGGCCCTGGTGGCGGCGGCCAAGGCCGATGGCCATGTCGATGATCGTGAGCGTCAGCTGATCGAAGAGGAACTGGGCAAGCTGGCGCAGGACGCCGAGTTGCAGGCCTGGCTGCACACCGAACTGAACAAGCCGCTGGACCCGGCCGATGTCGCGCGTGCCGCCACCACGCCGGAAATGGCTGCGGAAATGTACCTGGCCAGCGTGCTGATGGTGGACGAGGAGCACTTCATGGAGCGTGCCTACCTCGAAGAACTGGCGCGCCAGCTGCAGTTGCCGCCGGCGCTGAAGAGCGAGCTGGAGGCACAGGTGCGGGTCGAGTTGCAGCGCGTTTAGACGAAAAGATCATTCATTCTCGCGCTCGGCTTGTTTTAGGCTGAAGGCCAACGACAAGAACGACACGCGAGGATGCCCATGTCGCAAGCGCCACTGGATGCCTATGACTACCTGATCGTCGGCGCCGGCCCGGCCGGCTGCCTGCTGGCCAATCGGCTGTCTGCCGACCCGGGCGTCAGCGTACTGCTGATCGAGGCAGGCGGGCGCGACAACTATCCCTGGATTCATATCCCGGTCGGCTATCTCTACTGCATCGGCAACCCGCGTACCGACTGGTGCTACAGCACCGAGGCCGACCCCGGCCTGCACGGTCGCAGTCTCAAGTACCCGCGTGGGCGCGTGCTCGGCGGCTGTTCCTCGATCAACGGCATGATCTACATGCGCGGCCAGGCCGCTGATTACGACGCCTGGGCGGCGGCAGGCAATGCCGGTTGGGCCTGGCGCGACGTGCTGCCGCTGTTCAAACGCGCGCAAAATCACTTTGCCGGCGCCAGCGACCTGCATGGCGGCGACGGCGAGTGGCGGGTCGAGCGCCAGCGCCTGTCCTGGGAAATTCTCGAAGCCTTTCGAGCAGCGGCGGCGCAGAGCGGCATCGCCAGCGTCGATGACTTCAATGGCGGCGACAACGAAGGCTGCAGCTACTTTCAGGTCAACCAGAAACGCGGCGTGCGCTGGAATGCGTCCAAGGCGTTTCTACGTGACATACGCCGGCGCGCCAATCTGCACGTGCTGACCGGTGCCGAAGCCGAGCGCCTGGAATTGGAGGACGGCCGCGCCAGCACCTTGCATCTGCGATGGCAGGGCCAGGTCGTGCGGGTCAGGGCGCGCCGTGAGATCGTGCTATGCGCAGGTGCCATCGGCTCGCCGGCCTTGCTGCAGCGTTCCGGCATTGGCCCCCGGCCGCTGCTCGAACGCCTTGGCATCGGCGTGAAGCATGAGCTGGCAGGCGTTGGCGAGAACCTGCAGGACCACCTGCAACTGCGGCTGATCTACCGGGTCGAGGGGGTGAAGACCCTCAATCGCATCGTCGCCACGCCTTGGGGCAAGCTGGGCATGGGCCTGGAATACCTGCTCAAGCGCAGTGGGCCGCTGTCCATGGCGCCCAGCCAGTTGGGCGCTTTCGCCAAATCCGACCCCGGCCAGGCGCGCGCCAATCTGCAATACCACGTGCAACCCTTGTCGCTGGAGCGCTTTGGCGAGCCCCTGCACGATTTCCCGGCGTTCACGGCCTCGGTGTGCAACCTGCGCCCGCACAGCCATGGTCGCGTCGCCATCACCTCGGTGGATGCTGCCGTCGCACCAATGATCCAGCCCAACTACCTGAGTGACGAGCGCGACCTGCAGGTGGCGGCCGACGCCCTTCGCCTGACCCGGCGCATCGTTGCCGCGCCGGCATTGGCCGGCTACCGGCCGCAGGAGTACAAGCCCGGGCCGCAGTACCAGAGCGAGGCGGACCTGCAGCGAGCTGCGGGCGAGATCGGCACCACCATCTTCCATCCGGTGGGCACCTGCGCGATGGGGCAGGGACAGGGCGCGGTGGTCGATGCTCGATTGCGCGTGCACGGTATCGCCGGCTTGCGGGTGGTCGATGCGTCGATCATGCCGACCATCGTCTCGGGCAACACCTGCTCGCCGGTGCTGATGATCGCGGAGAAGGCTGCGCTGATGATTAAGGAGGATGCGCTGAGGTCATGAGGCCTCGGTCGACTCGTCCTGGAACCGGACGTGGTTGCGCCCGTCCTGTTTGGCCCGATGCAGGGCCTGATCGGCTAGATCCAGAGCGCTGCCGAGATCTTCGTGATCCAAAGGCCAGACTGCGCCCCCGATGCTGCACGAAATACTGACGAGAGCGGTTTCCAGACTGACCGGTTGGCGCACCGTGATCAAGGTGCGTTCGGCAATATGCTGCGCCTGCGTGCGAGCCTCTCGCTCGGGCACCTGCAGCACCATGAGAAACTCGTCTCCGCCCAGGCGTGCCACCATGTCGCCGTCGCGTAGGCCGCGGCGCAGGCGTTGGGCTACCTCGCGCAACAGGTGGTCACCCAAGGTCGTGTCGTGCACCTCGTTGATCGCCGTGAAATCGTCCAGATCCAGGTAGAGCAATGCCAGGCAACTGCCTTGCTGCGTGCTGAGCTGCTGCGCCTGCAGCAAGCATTTCTCCAGAGCCAGACGGTTTGGCAGCCCGGTCAGCGGGTCCTGGTGTGCGAGGTTCTCCATGGCGACGAGTGCGCGCTTCTGCAGGGTCAGGCGTTCTACCAGTTTGCGAATCGACTGGCTCAGCTGGGCGATTTCACGGCTCCCGTGCAGCTCGGGAATCTCGCTGATCTGGCCGGCGCTGAGGCGATCGGCGGCCTCGACGATGTCGTGCAGCGGGCGGGTGTAGTGGCCGCTGAGCATCCAGCCGGCCAGGGCGAATACCACGGCCAGGCCGCCACCCCACATCAGGATGGTCAGCATCAGCGAGCGTGCCGGGGCGTAGGCGAGTTCGAGGTCCTGGCGCGCTACCACCGTCCAGCCCAAACCGGGGTAGTCCTGATAGCCCTGGCTGAGAGTCATGCCGGTCAGATATTCGGTGCCGTCCGGCCAGCGCTGCACGGCCCAGTGGCTGGCCCCAGGACGCAGACCTTCCAGGGCAGGTAACTGCAGCGACTGGCCGATCATTTCCCTTGGACCAAGGAGGATGCTGCGGTCCTTGCCAATGATGAAGAACTCGACGTTGCGGCGTTTCTGTATGGGAGCCAAGATTGCCTGGCGCACTTCGTCGGCCCAGCGCCATGACAGGTGCGACGCGAGTACAGCTACAGGCTTGCCGCGGTCGGCGCTCATCGGCAAGCTGATATCGACGAATTTCATCGCCTCGCCAGTGGGGTTGGGTAGCAATTTTGCCAGCAACACCGCTTCGTGTACGTCACCGATGAACAGTCCTTTCTGCGCCTCCATATAGACCGGTCGCTGGGCGATGCTGGCACCTTCCAGCACACCATTGCTGGACGCCACCACGGTGCCCTGTGCGTCGGTGAGGCCAATCCAGGCGAAGCTGGGAACCTCCCTCTGCAGGTTGTCGAGCAGGTGCCTGACCTGTTTCGGGTCCTGCGGCTCACGCAAGGTCTGCAGGCTGGCCAGTACCCTTAGCATGGCGGCGCGCCCGGCCATGTCGCGATCTAGGCGATCGACCATGGTGTAGGTCTGCTCAGCCATATCCCGACCTACCTCTTTGCGAATCTGCTCGCTGCTGTATTCGCCTATCAGTGTGCCCAGCAGCCAGGTAAGTGCAGCCACGAGCAGGGCGATGATCAGGGCGAAGCGGCTGCGTAGACTGTGCGAGAAGGGCATGGATGGGGCTCCGAGATTGCCATTCTTATGAACTTTGGGCGCAAGTATAGTTCGCCCTTAGAGCTGAGTTATGCGACCTGCGGGCCGTGACAGGCTGCCAGCGGAGCTGCGTTTGGGTATAATCGCCGGCTTTTCCGTCCGATTTGCCGCGAGCGCCGACTACCATGGAAATCAATCCGATCCTCAACGCCATCAAGGACCTGTCCGAACGTACCCAGTCAATTCGGGGGTATCTTTGACTACGATCACAAGCATGATCGTCTGGTCGAAGTAAACCGCGAGCTGGAAGACGCCAGCGTCTGGAACAAGCCCGAGTACGCCCAAGCCCTGGGCCGTGAGCGCGCCATGCTGGCGCAGATCGTCGAAACCATCGACGACCTCACCGGCAGCCTGGCCGATTCCAAGGATCTGCTGGAAATGGCTGCCGAAGAGAACGACGAAGGTGCGGTCAGCGACATCGTCGCCGAAGTCGAGCGCCTGCGCGAAATCCTCGAGAAGCTGGAATTCCGCCGCATGTTCAGTGGCGAGATGGACGCCAACAACTGCTACCTGGACATCCAGGCCGGCTCCGGCGGCACCGAGGCCCAGGACTGGGCCAACATCCTGCTGCGCATGTACCTGCGCTGGGCCGACAAGCGCGGCTTCAGTGCCGAGATCGTCGAGCTGTCCGAAGGTGAGGTCGCCGGCATCAAGGGCGCCACCGTGCACATCAAGGGCGAGTACGCCTTCGGCTGGCTGCGTACGGAAATTGGCGTGCACCGCTTGGTGCGCAAGAGCCCGTTCGACTCCGGTGCGCGTCGTCACACCTCGTTCTCGGCGGTGTTCGTCTCCCCCGAGATCGACGACAAGGTGGACATCGAGATCAACCCGTCCGACCTGCGCATCGACACCTACCGCTCCAGCGGCGCCGGTGGTCAGCACGTCAACACCACCGACTCGGCGGTGCGTATCACCCACGTGCCGACCAACACCGTGGTGGCCTGCCAGAACGAACGTTCGCAGCACGCCAACAAGGACACCGCGATGAAGATGCTGCGGGCCAAGTTGTACGAACTGGAAATGCAGAAGCGCAACGCCGCTTCGCAGGCGCTGGAAGACAGCAAGTCGGACATCGGCTGGGGTCACCAGATTCGCTCCTACGTGCTCGACGACTCGCGCATCAAGGATCTGCGTACCGGTGTCGAGCGTAGTGACTGCCAGAAGGTGCTCGATGGCGACCTCGACGGCTATCTTGAGGCCAGCCTCAAGCAGGGCCTGTAAGCCCAGTAACCCATCCGTAGGCGCCGGACAGCCGGCGCCTGCTCAAATTTTGTACGAAACGCCAGGCAGATAAAGCGACCATGAGCGACCAACAACTCGACCAGAACGAACTGCAACAGGAAGAAAACAAGCTGATTGCCCAGCGCAAGGAAAAGCTTGCTGCCGTCCGTGAGCAGGGCATTGCCTTCCCCAACGATTTCCGCCGTGACAGCCTGTGCGCCGACCTGCAGAAACAGTACGAGGGCAAGAGCAAGGAAGAGCTGGAGGCCGCTGCCATCCCGGTGAAGATCGCCGGTCGCATCATGCTCAACCGCGGTGCCTTCATGGTGCTGCAGGACACCTCCGGTCGCCTGCAGGTCTATGTCAACCGCAAGACCCTGCCGGCCGAGCAATTGGAAGCGGTCAAGCATTTCGATCTGGGCGACATCATTGCCGCCGAGGGAACCCTGGCACGTTCCGGCAAGGGTGACCTGTACGTCGACATGCAGAACGTGCGTCTGCTGACCAAGTCGCTGCGCCCGCTGCCGGACAAGCACCATGGCCTGACCGACACCGAGCAGCGCTATCGCCAGCGCTATGTCGATCTGATCGTCAATGAGGAAGTACGCCACACCTTCCGCGTACGCTCGCAGGTGATCGCGCATATCCGCCGCTTCCTCAACGAGCGTGGTTTCCTCGAGGTGGAAACCCCGATGCTGCAGACCATCCCCGGTGGTGCAGCGGCCAAGCCGTTCGAGACCCACCACAACGCGCTGGACATGGCTATGTTCCTGCGTATCGCCCCGGAGCTGTACCTCAAGCGGCTTGTTGTGGGTGGTTTTGAGAAAGTGTTCGAGATCAACCGCAACTTCCGTAACGAAGGCGTTTCGACCCGGCACAACCCCGAGTTCACCATGCTCGAGTTCTACCAGGCCTACGCCGACTACCGCGACAACATGGACCTGACCGAGGAGCTGTTCCGCGAACTGGCCCTGGCCGTGCTGGGCACCACCGACGTGCCGTATGGCGACAAGGTGTTCCATTTCGGCGAGCCCTTCGTGCGCCTGTCGGTGTACGACTCGATCCTCAAGTACAACCCGGACATTACCGAAGCTGACCTGAACGACGTCGACAAGGCCCGCGCCATCGCCAAGAAGGCCGGCGCCAAGGTGCTCGGCCACGAAGGCCTGGGCAAGCTGCAGGTGATGATTTTCGAGGAGCTGGTGGAGAGCAAGCTGGAGCAGCCGCACTTCATCACCGAGTATCCGTTCGAGGTTTCGCCGCTGGCCCGTCGCAACGACCAGAACCCCAACGTCACCGACCGCTTCGAACTGTTTATCGGCGGCCGTGAGATCGCCAACGCCTACTCCGAGCTCAATGACGCCGAAGACCAGGCCGAGCGTTTCCTCGCCCAGGTGGCCGAGAAGGACGCCGGTGACGACGAAGCCATGCACTACGATGCCGACTTCGTCCGCGCCCTTGAGTACGGCATGCCGCCCACCGCGGGTGAGGGTATCGGTATCGACCGTCTGGTGATGCTGCTGACCAACTCGCCGTCGATCCGCGACGTCATCCTGTTCCCGCACATGCGTCCGCAGGCCTGATGGCAAAACGCAAAGCCGCCCTCGGGCGGCTTTTTGCTGTCTGTGACTCCATCATTCGGCGTGATTTCTCCGGGTGGCGGGCTGGCAAGCGAAACGGAGTCTTTTGGTTGTCCGTCCAACCCATTACTCTCCTTGCCATCACCAGAGCGTAGAGGAACGACCTATCGTGAGCTCCGTACCTGCGTCCCCGAATGCCACCCAGGCTGCCAATGCCGTTGCCGAAAGCGTCCAGTACCAAGGCCGCAAGGCCAGCCGCCAGGGCAGCGAGCAGCGCCGCCAGGCGATTCTCGATGCCGCCATGCGCATCATCGTACGCGAGGGCGTGCGCGCCGTACGCCATCGCGCGGTAGCCGCCGAGGCGCAGGTGCCATTGTCGGCCACGACCTACTATTTCAAGGATATCGATGACCTGATCACCGATACCTTCGCCCTCTTTGTCGAACGCAGTGCGGCGCAAATGGCGGCATTCTGGGCCGGTACCCGGGGAAAGCTGGAGGAGATGGTCGGGCGCCTGGACGGCAGCGAGCAGGCGCGTCGGCAGTTGGCCGAGGAGATCGCCGAGCTGGCGGTGCAGTACGTGCAGCGCCAGTTGCGAGAGCGTCGCGATCACCTGATCGCCGAGCAGGCGTTCCAGCAGGAAGCGTTGCTCAACCCGCGCCTGCGCGAACTGGTGCGGGCCCACCGGCAGATCCTGCAGCAGGGCGTGACGCACTTCTTCGAGGTGCTGGGCTCGCGCCAACCGGAGCAGGATGCCGTGTTGTTGACGGCCACCATCGTGCGGATGGAGTATCAGGGCCTGCTGGATGGCGTGGATCATCTGGACAGCCAGGAAATGCTGGCCATCCTTAAGCGCTACATGAATCTGGTTCTGGGGCTGTAACCGTCGACCACTAGGTCGAACGGCCTGCACAAGGAGAGCGTAATGAAAGCCTGGCGCGTACTGGTCGCCCTGTCATTCCTGCTGTTGAGTGGTTGCCTGGTCACCTTCAAGGACCCGATCCCGGCCAACGAGGCCGCGCCCATTCCGCTGCTGGGCGAGTGGACCCGGCAGGACGAGTGGGGCGATCAGTTGTATCTGGAAATCACACGCGCCGGCTCCAATCTTTATGAAGCACGCATCTACGAAGGCAGCCCGGATAACGTGAGCAGCCTCGAAGAGTTCGGCTTCACCGTCGCCCATCATGGCCGCCGCTGGTATCTCTCGGCGGGCTTGCCGAAAAGCCTGGGCGCCAACTTCGCCATCGCCGGTTTCGAATTGACCCGTGACAACGAGCTGGTGCTGTACAACCTCGACACCGACCGCATCCTGCAGGACATGAACAAGGGCCTGCTGGAAGGGCAGACCGTCGTCATGCCCGAAGCGGACGGCGCATTGATCACCAGCCCGCTGGACAAGGTATTCGCCTACCTCGACGACCCGGCCAACGCCGACCTGTTCGTCGAAGTCGCGCGTTACCAGCGGGTGGCCGAATAGGAACTGCCATGAACAGCCAGCAAAAACTGGACGACTATCAACTCTGCATCCGCGTCCTCAGCGACCGCATCGTCGAAGCGCAAACCCCCATTCGCGTACTCGATGCGGTGAAGTGGGACGACGGCATCCGCGACGGCTTTCTCAAGGCCAAGGGCAAGCAAGCGCCAGCGGTGGACCGTGACTACTACCTGAACCGGCCACTGGCCTTCGATGCGGCGGCGAAGAAGCTGGAATTCCAGAACATCGAGCGCGACATCACCCGTCAGCTCGGCCAGTTCAACCCGGTCGGGCAGATCATGCGGCGCATGTGCAAGGAATACCGCATGGTCATCCGCATGCTCGAAGCGCGCGGCACCGAGGACTTCGGCCTGATCAGCCAGGAACTCTACGGCTCGGCCTCCGATGCCTTCCACGCCGGCGACCCGACCCTCGCCGACCTCGGCCTGATGCTCTCGGACTACCTCAACAACATCGCCGCACGTGGCGATCTGGAAGATGAGCCCAAGGTGCTTGGCGCCAGTGACGCGGTGAGTATCCTGCAGCAGCGCCTGGCCGGTGTTTTCGGTGATGACACCATCCGCGTGTTCGAGTCTGACGGCATCCTCGCCGACGCCGCGGCGGGCGCCGACTACATCAAGATCCGCAGCGATGCGCGCTTCAACGAGCGCGACGTCAAAGCGCTGGAAGTGCATGAAGGCCTGGTGCACGTCGGCACCACGCTCAACGGCCTGAACCAGCCGATCTGCACCTTCCTGGCCAAGGGGCCACCCTCGTCGACCGTCACCCAGGAAGGCCTGGCGATCCTCATGGAGGTGATCGCCTTCGCCTCCTATCCGACCCGCCTGCGCAAGCTGACAAACCGCACCCGCGCCATCCACATGGCCGAGGAGGGCGCGGATTTCCTCGAAGTGTTCGAGTTCTTCCGTGAGCAGGGTTACGGTCTGGAAGGCGGTTACAGCAATGCCAGTCGGGTTTTCCGCGGTTCCGTGCCCACTGGTTTGCCGTTCACCAAGGACCTGTCGTACTTAAAGGGCTTCATCCTGATCTACAACTACATCCAGCTGGCGGTGCGCAAAGGCAAGTTGGAGCAAATCCCGCTGCTGTTCTGCGGCAAGACCACCCTGGAAGACATGCGCACGCTGCGCAAGCTGGTGGACGAAGGCCTGGTGCTGCCGCCCAAGTACTTGCCGCCGCAGTTCCAGGACATGAACGCGCTTTCGGCCTGGATGTGTTTCTCCAACTTCCTCAACCACCTGAGCCTGGATCGCATCGAGGCGGATTACGCCAATATTCTCTGAATCACGCCGCATGTAGGGTGCGCCGCGCGCACCGCTGCCGTAGCCCGGATGAAATCCGGGAAGCCCTGGAGACCGCCCTGTGCCCAGTCATCAACTCGAATACGAAATCCTCGGCGCTTCGGCGCAATCGGTGGAGATCATCCTCGACCCCGGCGAGACGGTGATCGCCGAGGCTGGTGCGATGAACTACATGACTGACGGTGTGCGCTTCGAAACGCGCATGGGCGATGGTTCGTCCAGTGGTCTGCTGGGCAAGCTGTGGAGCGTCGGCAAGCGCATGCTCACCGGCGAGTCGCTGTTCATGACCCACTTCAGCAATGCCGGAAAAAATCAGGCGAGAGTGGCCTTCGCCGCGCCTTATCCTGGCACCGTGGTGCCCATTGATCTGGCGAAGATCGGCGGCCGGCTAATCTGTCAGAAGGACGCCTTTCTCTGTGCCGCGCACGGCACCAGTATCGGCATCAGCTTCGCCAAACGTCTGGGCGCCGGTTTCTTCGGCGGTGAGGGCTTCATCCTGCAGAAGCTCGAAGGCGATGGCCTGGCATTCGTGCATGCCGGCGGCACGGTGATCCGCAAGGAGTTGAACAACGAAACCCTGCGTCTGGATACCGGCTGCCTGGTGGCCTTCAGCAGCGGCATCGACTACGACATCGCCCTCGCCGGTGGGCTGAAGAGCATGCTGTTCGGTGGCGAAGGGATCCTGCTGACGACGCTCAAGGGCACCGGCACGGTGTGGATTCAGAGCCTGCCGTTCTCGCGCCTGGCCGAGCGCGTCTATGCGGCGACCGTACAGGCCCGTGAAGAGGTGCGTGCCGGTGGCAAGTAGCCTGAGGACGCTGGCGTTTGTGCTGGCCAGCCTGTGGCTGGCTGGTTGCAGCGGTCTGCTGTTCTATCCCGAGCCGGGGCTGCCGATCACCCCGGAGCGTGCCGGCCTGGAATACCGCGATATCGAACTGCATGCCGCCGACGGCACCCGGTTGCACGCCTGGTGGCTGCCGGCCAAGCCTGATGTCGCGGTCAAGGGCACGGTGCTGCATTTGCATGGCAATGGCGGCAACCTGGCCTGGCACTTGGGCGGCGTGCACTGGCTGCCGGAGCAGGGCTATCAGGTGTTGATGCTGGATTACCGCGGCTATGGCCTGTCCGAAGGCAAGCCGCGCCTGCCCGAGGTCTATCAGGATATCGACGCGGCCTTCACCTGGCTCGACCAGGCGCCGCAGGTCAGGGGCAAGCCGCTGTTCCTGCTGGGGCAGAGCCTTGGCGGAGCCCTCGGTGTGCATTATCTGGCGCAACAACCCGAGCGCCAGTCGACCTTGCAGGCCATCGCGCTCGATGGTGTGCCGGCCAGCTACCGCGATGTCGGCCGTTATGCCCTGAGCAAGAGCTGGCTGACCTGGCCGTTGCAGGTGCCGCTGGCCTGGCTGGTGCCGGACGGCGACAGCGCGATTGCGAGCATTGATCGACTCGCCGGCGTGCCTTTGCTGATTTATCACAGTGTTGACGACACGATCGTGCCGCTTTCCAATGGCCAGCGTTTGTATCAAGCTGCGCACCCGCCGCGGGCCTTTCAGGCGACCCGTGGGCCGCATGTGCAAACCTTCGCCGAGCCCGCCTGGCGTCAATCGCTGCTGGCGTTCTTCGCCGCGCCGCAGGCCTACGTCGAGGGGCTGGGACCGGCTACCGAATCCGCAACAGAGAGTCCGTAATGACCGAACGCAATCCCATTCCACTGATCCTCACCGGCGTCGCCAGCATCGTCGGCACCGTCGGCGTGCTCTGGTACTACGGCTATGTGCATTTCGCCAAACCGGAAGATGCCTTGCTGCTGTCCGACTTCACCATGCTCAAGACCATCCCCGGCGAGGACTACAAGGTTTCACTGAAACCGGCCGATCAGGTGGCGCAATGCATCGACGGCGTAGTGGTGCTGTTCGATCTGCAGCAGAAGGGACTGACCGGCGTGCTGGTGGATAACAGAAAGCAGGCCGTGCGCTGCATGGGCCAGGAGACTCCGCAGTTGGAGCAGTAAGGTCAGACGCCAAAAAGAAACCCGCCATCAGGCGGGTTTCTTCATTGCAGCGGTGTGATCAGGCGCCGGCAGAGGAGCGCGGTGCCACCGGCTGGTTGTCATTGGAGATGGTCACCTCCACGCGACGGTTCTGCGCACGACCAGAATCGCTGGAGTTGTCCGCAACCGGATACTCCTTGCCGTAACCCTGAGCGACGATGCGCGTCGGTTCTACGCCGGCGCGAATCAGCGCACGACGCACGGACTCGGCGCGACGCTCGGACAGGCCCTGATTGTAGCTGGCCGAGCCGACGCTGTCGGTGTAGCCCTCGACGATCACCTGGCGCTCCGGGTTTTCCTGGAGGAAACGCGCCAGTTGCGTGACATTGGGCAGCGCGCTGCTCTTGAGTTCGGCCTTGTTGAAGTCGAACAGAACGTCACCGAAGGTCACCAGCGTGCCGCGTTCGGTCTGCTTGGCGTTGAGGCTGTCCTGCAGCTTGCGGATCTGCGCATCGCGGGCATCGAGCAGGGCCTTAGCACGTTGCGCGGAGCTGTTCTTCAGCTCGGCTTCAGCAGTGCGCAGGGCGATGGTCTGCTTGGCCACCTCGACGCGCTTGTTGGTCAGGTAGGCCAGTTGGTCGACCTTCTTCTCGTCTTCCTTGTCCATGTAGGCTTTGTCGGCCTTGTTCAGCCATTCCTGGGCTTCCTTGGTCTCCAGTGCGGCCACCTTGGTCGCCTGCGGATCGCTCTGCAGCGAGGAGAAGTTGCTACGCGCCGACTCCAGGTTGGCGTTGGGCTGGTGCGAGCAGGCGGCGAGGCCAACGCTCAGGGCCAGAAGGGCGGGGATCATCACGTGTTTACGCATGGCGTTCATCCTTTGATCTTTCAGCGAATGGGTGGGTGGCAAGGCGCTCATTGAGCGTTTCGCATGCCTTCCTCACGCAGCTCCTCGACACCCTTGCGGGCGTCCTGCACGGCTTGCTCGGCCTTGGCGGCCTGGGCCTTGCGCTCGGCGACGCGGGCATCCCATTCGGCCTGTTCGGCCAGGCGGCGGGCCTTGTCATACTCTTTCTCGTGCATGGCCAGCTCGGCTTCCTTGAGCTTGTCCTGTGCGGACTTCATTTCCACTGCAGCGAACTCGGTACCGCCAGCGCTGATCGCCGAGTTGACGGCGGACTGCGTCACGGCATATTGCTCAGTCGGTGGGTTACCGGCGCAGCCGGCGAGTACTAGGCTACTGCCCAGCACCAGTGCAGCCAGTTTGATCCCCTGCAGGCGGCTGCGTGGGGCTTTATCGGTATGGGTCTTCATGGTGGCTAACTCCATTTGAAACACTCCTATGAATGACGATATCCGTGGCAAATGACCCAACGTGCTATGCGTCCGCCAAGGCCGTTGGCGACGCTGGCTTGCCACGACGGGCCTGCAGTTGGGACCTGAACTTTTCTTGAATGGTTCAGAAAAAAAGACAGCCTACTTATGATTTCAGGCATGACCATTTAGTCAGGTATTGAAAGCTCTACGCCCGCCCCCTAAGACCGAGAGCACGTGCGAAAAAGATTCATCTCCCCGTGTAGTTCTTGGGCTTCGATAGGTTTTTTCAGGCCGAACACGGCCGCAGCGAGCGCTCCGCCGAAGCCGGGCAGCCTGCTGCCGTCGTTGCCTGGAAGCGTTTCGGTAACGGCGCTTCTATGGCCTAAGTACGCGAATTTGAACGTTATATCGAACGAGCGCTCAGTGGCTTGTGCCCTTGGTCGACTCATTGAGCTGGCGCAGGTACTTGCGCGACAGCGCCAGAAAGCGCGGTGTCGGCCCGACGTCCTCGTAGAGAGGGTCGCCCTGTTCATCCAGCGCTACCACCTTGTTGCCCTTTACATAGGGCAGGCTGGCTTCCAGCTCTTCCAGTGCCGCGCCAATCAGTTCGCCGAGCAACTCTTCGCTGTGGTGCTTGGGGTACATCTCGGTGAGCGCCGCCAGGCGTGCGGCCGATTCGACATCCAGATGAATGTGGTAGCGGGTCGGGGTCAGGTGGCCCTTGGCATTCTGTTCCCAATGTTTTGCCAGTTCGCGAATTCTCATGTCGTCGCTCCTTACGGGGGCGCAGGCAATGCCGGTTGGACATTCCTCTGCGCCTGTCAACAAGCCTAGACCCAGCACTCAGCCCCACTTGGGTGCACGCCGCACCCTTGTAAGAAGTTGGCGCGCTGGGCACTCTGTTGACAATGGTCAGCAGAAGGAGTGCGACATGGCGGAAATAGATGCGCGCCTGCGTGAAGAGGTGCACCTGCTCGGCGAGCTGCTCGGGCATACCATCAGCACCCAGTTGGGCGACGAGTTTCTCGACAAGATCGAGCGCATACGCAAGGCGGCCAAGGCCGGTCGCAGCGGCACCGATGCGGATGTCGAGCAGTTGACCAGCACCCTGGGCGACCTCGGTGACGACGAGTTGTTACCCGTGGCGCGGGCGTTCAACCAGTTCCTCAATCTGGCCAATATCGCCGAGCAGCAGCATCGTGTGCGCCGCCGCCGCGCGGGCGAAGCCGAACCTTTCGAGCTGCGTGTGCTGGACGAGTTGCTCGAGCGTCTGCTCGCCGAGGGACAAAGCAGCGACGAGCTGGCGCGCCAGCTTGGGCGTCTGGACATCGAACTGGTACTGACTGCGCACCCCACTGAAGTGGCGCGGCGTACCCTGATTCAGAAATACGATGCCATCGCCGCACAGCTCACGGCACTGGATCACAGCGATCTGTCGCCGGCAGAGCGCGAGCGCATCGTCGAACGCCTGCAACGGTTGATCGCCGAGGCCTGGCACACCGAGGAAATCCGCCGCAGTCGGCCCAGTCCGGTGGACGAAGCCAGGTGGGGCTTTGCCGTCATCGAGCATTCGCTGTGGCAGGCCGTGCCGCAGTTCCTGCGTCGTGCCGACCGCAGCCTTGAGGCCGCCACCGGCCTGCGCCTGCCGCTGGAGGCCGCGCCGATTCGTTTCGCCTCGTGGATGGGCGGTGACCGCGACGGCAACCCCAATGTCACGGCGCGGGTAACGCGCGAGGTGCTGTTGCTGGCACGCTGGATGGCGGCCGATCTGTACCTGCGCGATGTCGATCACCTGGCGGCCGAGCTGTCGATGCAGCAGGCCAGCGATGAGTTGCGCGCGCAGGTGGGCGACAGCGCCGAGCCATACCGCACGCTGCTCAAGCATCTGCGCGAACGCCTACGCGAGACGCGCAGCTGGGCGCAGCAGGCGCTGACCGTCGATATCGCCGCGGGGCCTTCGGTGTTACAGGACAATCGCGATCTGCTGGCGCCGCTGCAGCTGTGCTACCAGTCGCTGCATCAGTGTGGGATGGGCGTGGTCGCCGACGGCCCGTTGCTCGATTGCCTGCGCCGGGCCGCGACCTTCGGTCTGTTCCTGGTGCGGCTCGACGTACGTCAGGACTCCGCCCGGCACGCTGCGGCGCTGTCGGAAATCACCGATTACCTCGGCCTTGGTCGCTACACCGACTGGGACGAAGAGGCGCGCCTGGTTTTCCTCCAGCGTGAACTGGACAGCCGCCGGCCGTTGCTGCCGAGCGACTATCGCCCCTCGGCCGATACGGCCGAAGTCCTCGCCACCTGCCGTGAGGTGGCCGCTGCGCCCGCTGCCTCGCTGGGCTCCTACGTGATCTCCATGGCCGGTGCCGCTTCCGACGTGCTGGCAGTGCAACTGCTGCTGAAGGAGGCCGGGTTGCGCCGGCCGATGCGCGTGGTGCCACTGTTTGAAACCCTGGCCGACCTCGACCACGCCGGGCCAGTGATGGATCGTCTGCTCGGCTTGCCCGGCTATCGCGCGCGCCTGCATGGCCCGCAGGAAGTGATGATCGGCTATTCCGATTCGGCCAAGGATGCCGGTACCACCGCCGCTGCCTGGGCGCAGTACCGCGCGCAGGAGGAGCTGGTGCGCCTGTGCCGCGAGCATCAGGTCGAGTTGCTCCTGTTCCACGGTCGCGGTGGCACCGTCGGGCGTGGGGGGGGGCCGGCTCATGCAGCCATTCTGTCGCAACCGCCGGGTTCGGTGGCGGGGCGTTTTCGCACCACCGAACAGGGCGAGATGATCCGCTTCAAGTTCGGCCTGCCGGATATCGCCGAGCAGAACCTCAACCTTTATCTCGCTGCCGTGCTGGAAGCCACGCTGCTGCCGCCGCCTGCGCCGCAGCCGAGCTGGCGGGCGATGATGGATCGCCTCGCCGATGTGGGTGTGAAGGCCTATCGCGGTGTGGTGCGCGAGCATCCGCAGTTCGTCGAGTACTTCCGCCAGGCCACACCGGAGCAGGAACTGGGCCGGCTGCCGCTGGGCAGTCGCCCGGCCAAGCGGCGTGAGGGCGGCGTCGAGAGCCTGCGTGCGATCCCGTGGATCTTCGCCTGGACCCAGACGCGCCTGATGCTGCCGGCCTGGCTCGGCTGGGAGCAGGCGTTGGGGCAGGCGCTGGCGGGTGGTGATGCCGAACTGCTGAAGGACATGCGCGAGCACTGGCCGTTCTTCCGCACGCGCATCGATATGTTGGAGATGGTGCTGACCAAGGCTGACGCCAGCATTGCCGCGCTGTATGACGAGCGTCTGGTCGAGCCGGCGCTGCAGCCGCTGGGTGCGCAGTTACGCGACCTATTGTCGCAGGCCTGTGCCGCCGTACTGGAATTGACCGGGCAGTCGCGCTTGCTCGCGCACAACCCGGAAACCCTCGAATCGATCAGCGTACGCAACACCTATCTCGACCCGCTGCACCTGCTGCAGGCCGAGCTGCTGGCGCGCTGCCGCCAGCGCGAGCAGGTGCCGGAGAGCCCGCTGGAGCAGGCCTTGCTGGTCAGTGTTGCGGGTATCGCAGCGGGCTTGCGCAACACCGGCTGAGGGATGCAGTGCGCTGGCGCAAAGGTGTGCGGCCAGCGCCGTATACGGGGTGCAGGCCGCCGGGAGGAGGGTTTTTATCCGACTTTTGGCGGCTTGTGCGCCTGGGGTGCGCTGTGTATCTTGAGCAGCCTTTTTGGCCGCTGCGGCTGCCGCACAACATTCAAGAGATTGGCCCCACGAGGCGAGTCCGACCGATTACTACATAACTCTTGAGGAGCACATCGATGCGCGTGATTCTGCTGGGGGCGCCCGGTGCCGGCAAAGGTACCCAGGCTCGCTACATCACCGAGAAGTTCGGCATTCCGCAAATCTCCACTGGCGACATGCTGCGCGCAGCGGTCAAGGCTGGCACCGAGCTCGGCCTGAAAGCCAAGAGCGTAATGGATGCTGGCGGTCTGGTCTCCGATGACCTGATCATTAACCTGGTCAAGGAGCGCATCGCTCAAGACGATTGCGCCAATGGCTTTCTGTTCGACGGTTTCCCGCGCACCATTCCGCAAGCCGAAGCGCTGCGCGATGCCGGCGTAGCCCTGGATCACGTGGTGGAAATCGCCGTCGACGACGAGGAAATCGTCAAGCGCCTGTCCGGCCGTCGCGTACACCCGGCTTCCGGGCGCGTTTACCACACCGAATACAACCCGCCGAAGGTTACCGGCAAGGACGACCTGACCGGTGAGGAGCTGGTCCAGCGCGAAGACGACAAGGAAGAGACCGTGCGTCATCGCCTGTCCGTCTACCACTCGCAGACCAAGCCGCTGGTGGACTTCTACCAGAAGCTCTCCGCCGCCACCGGCACGCCGAAATGCAGCCACATTCCGGGCGTCGGCAGCGTCGAAGAAATCACCGCGAAGACCCTGGCTGCTCTGGACTGAGTCCACGCCGCCAGCCGTCATCGCACCAAGGCCCCGAAAGGGGCCTTGGTCGTTTATGGAACACGGGTACGTTGTGGTCGCTCTCAAGCATGGTCCCGAGTGACGGGTCGGCTAGTATCGATGGTGCAAGCCTCCGGCCTGCGTCGGGGCCTGTCGATAACCTATAAGGAAGAGGGCATTAAATGACCGAGAAACGCATCTGGCTGGGCCTTGCGGTATCGTTGTTGACCACTCCGCTGGTATTTGCCGAGACCGCCGCGCAGAGCAAGACCGACTGTTCGGTCGCGGAATTCACCATGGGCTTGCGTTTTCAGCAGCAGTCCGCGGAGGTCCAGGCGCTGCAGTTGCAGGCCTACAACATCGCAACAGAGAAGCTCGACAAGGCCGTAGCGGCGGCGAAGGATCCTTCCAAGCTGGCCATCGTCACCGACCTCGATGAAACCGTGATCGACAACAGCGCACTGCTGGCACGCGACCTGGCCAACTGTCACCAATATGATGCCTGGGATACCTGGCTGCCCTGGGAACGCGACGGCACGCCGGAGCTGATCCCCGGTGCGAAGAAATTCCTCGAGCATGCCGACAAGCTCGGCGTGACCATCCACTACATCTCCGATCGTGCCGACGAGCAGAAGAAATACACCCTGGCCACCCTGACCAAGCTGGGCCTGCCGCAGGTGTCGGAAGACAGCGTGCTGCTGCTCGGCCCGCCCAAGGTCGAACGCCGCGCCATCGTCAGCGCCGATCAGCAGATCGTCATGCTGCTGGGCGACACGCTGCACGATTTCGATGCACGCTTTCGCAAGACGCCGCTCGACGCACAGCGCAAGACCGTTGCTGACGAGGCTGAAAAGTGGGGTGTGGAGTGGATCGTATTCCCCAACGCCAGCTATGGCACCTGGTCCGAAGCGCCGCTCAAAGGCTGGGATGCCGAGCCGGTGGTCGAGCCCTGGTAAGACCGCGCTGATCGCCACCGGTCGCTCGGCTCAGGCCGGGCGCCGTCATGGCGCTGGAAAAAAACTCGTCGAGCCGGTCTAATGCCGGCTCTTTTTTCTGCAGCCGTCCGAATGCAATGACCACACTCCTGGCCCTGGATACCGCCACCGAAGCCTGCTCCGTCGCGCTGCTGCATAACGGTCGCGTGCTCAGCCACTATGAAGTTGCCCCGCGTCTGCATGCGCAGCGCCTGTTGCCGATGATCCAGCAACTGCTGGGCGACGCCGGCATCGCGGCTTCGGCGCTGGATGCCATCGCCTTCGGTCGTGGCCCCGGTGCCTTCACCGGCGTGCGTATCGCCATCGGCGTGGTACAGGGCCTGGCCTTCGCACTGGAGCGGCCGGTGTTGCCGGTCTCCAACCTGGCCGTGCTGGCCCAGCGCGCGCTGCGAGAGCAGGGCGCGACCCAGGTCGCCGCGGCGATCGATGCGCGCATGGATGAGGTCTACTGGGGCTGCTATCGCGCCGAGGCAGGCGAGATGCGTTTGCTCGGCCAAGAGGCGGTATTGCCGCCGGAACAGGCCGAGGCGCCGCTTGGTAGCAGTGGTGAATGGTTCGGTGCCGGTACGGGGTGGGGCACCTTCGCCACGCGTATCGCCCTCAAGCCCGCGAGCATGGACGGCAGCATGCTGCCGCATGCCGAAGACCTGCTGAACCTGGCGCGTTTCGCCTGGGCGCGCGGCGAGGCTGTGCCGGCCGATCAGGCGCAGCCGGTTTACCTGCGTGACCAGGTCGCCACACCGAAAGCACCACCGGTATGACAGCTTGTCGGATGCTTGGCGTCAAAAACCGCTTGGTATTTGCCAAGACCGGTACTCGCCGTTACATTGCCAGCACTGTCCATTGTTAGCCGAGCCCGAGCAGTCCTAAATGCGGATCGACGGTTACCTACCTCCCTACTCGCCAGATCGCGGCCCCCGTTCGGGGACTGCGGTCACGCCCTATCGCGAGGCGCAGCGGGAAGTCGAGGCCCGACGTGAGCAGCCAGCTGCCCCGGCGAGCAGCCAGGGTCTCGAGCAGGCCCCGCAGATTCGTCGCGTGCAGGCCAGCAGCAGTAACTCCGATAGCCTGCCGACGCGAGCGCAGGACTTGGTTTACCAACAGCCTGCGCTGAGCAACCGCGCTGCCCAGGCGTTGGCCAGCTACAGCACCACCGCTGCCTACGCCAATGAGTACGATGCTCAGCAAGTGCTCGGCCTCGATCTCTACGCGTAACTCCGTTTCATGGCGTGGCTCACGCCCCTCAGCCTGGTCCGTTGCATAGATCGATGAGTGTTGCGCTTCCCTATTTTCTTGGTTGTCCATCCTGGAGCGAAGCGGCCTGGCGCGCCACGCTCTATCCACAGGACACGCGTCCCACGGATTTTCTCGGCCGCTATACCGAAGTGTTCAACGCGGTAGAAGGCAACACCACCTTTTACGCCAGGCCCAGCGAGCAAACGGTCGCCCGCTGGGCGCTGGCGATGCCGGCGCACTTTCGTTTCTGCGCCAAGTTGCCGCGCGATATCAGCCACAGCGACGACCTCTGCCAGCAACTCGATGAGGTCGCGCAGTTCCGCCAGTTGCTGGCGCCGCTCGGCGCGGGTCGCGCCTTACTGGCTGCAGTTGCCGGCTGCATTCGGTCCTTCGCGGTTGGCCGAGCTGGCTACGTTCATCGAGCAGTGGGGCGAATGGCCGCTGGCCGTAGAGGTGCGTCATCCGGAGTTCTTCGCCAAGGGCGATGCCGAGCGTGTGCTCAATCGCCTGCTGCACGAGCGCGGTATCGAGCGCATCTGCCTGGACTCGCGAGCGCTGTTCAGCTGCGACTCGCAGGAGCCGGCCGTGCTCCATGCGCAGGCCAAGAAACCGCGCCTGCCGACCCGGCCCACGGCGTTCAGCCAGCATCCACAGCTGCGCTTCATCGGCCACCCTGAACTGCTGGCCAACGATCCCTTCATGCTGCCCTGGCTGGACAAGGTCGCTGGCTGGATCGAGCAGGGGCTCGCTCCGTACGTCTTCGCGCACACCTCCGATAACCGCCTGGCGCCCGAGCTGGCGCGGCGTTTTCACCAGCAGATGATGCAGCGCCTGCCAGGCTTGGCGGAATTGCCGGAACTGCGAACCGAACCGGAACTGGAGCAGCTCGGCCTGCTCTGATGAAGGATGAACATGCTGATACGGATAATCGGTCGTTTGCTGTTTTTTTCCCTGCTGCTGGGCGCCGCACTGCTGGTGGCGCTCTGGCGTGGCTGGGTTGAGGTGGCGCCGCGTTTCAATCCCTGGGCGCCGCTGGACGTGCGAGAAGCGCCAAACCTGCTGACCTCATTCAAGCTCTGGCGCCTGAGCGAGGATCGTGCGCTGTGCGACCTGGCCCTGGCCACGTCCGACCTGCGTTTCACGCGCCTGGATGACAGCACGCCGCACCCCGGCTGCCCGATTGAAAACGCCGTACGTATCCAGGGCGCTGACGTTGGCCTGAGCAGCAGCTTCATGGCCACCTGCCCGTTGGCGGTGAGTTTCGCCCTGTTCGAGCGCCACGGCTTGCAGCCCGCTGCGCAGGAGGTGTTCGGCCAGCCGGTCAGTCGTATCGAACACGTTGGCAGCTTCGCCTGTCGCAGCATCGCCGGCAGCCAGCGACCCAGCCAGCATTCCTATGCCAATGCCCTGGACATGGTCGGTTTTCGCCTGCGCGACGGCCGGCGCATCAGCGTGCTGAACGACTGGCCGGGGGAAGGCGATAAGGCGCGCTTTCTGCGTCTGGTTCGGGACGCGGCCTGCGACAGTTTCAACGTCACTCTAGGGCCGGAATACAATGCCGCCCACCGTGATCACTTTCACGTCGACATGGGCATGTGGCGGATGTGCCGCTAACAGCCTGTTTGCGAGTTGTGACGCGGGCGTGATCCGCTCGCGGCTGCACTGGCTCGCTGCTTCGGCGCAGAGCGGATGTTCATTCTCGATGCGGCTGTCGGCGGCCGGGTCTGGCAGAATGCCGCTCCTTCGATGTCGACCGAGCGGTCGATGCTTTGAGTGATTTTTGAGCAGAACGAATCCATGACCGACGAGCGGCACAACGCCAGCATTCGCATCCAAGCCCTGCACCCTCAGTACGCCGAAGCGGCGGCCCGGTGGGCGTCACGCCTGGGCCTGGCGCTGGAAGGGGAAACCGAGTTCGCCCTGCAACTGGGGGGTGACGGGCTGCAACTGGTCGAGTTGGGCGACAAGGCACCCGGCCCGGTGCGGGTGGATTTCGTCGAGGGTGCGGCGGCGCATCGACGTCAGTTCGGTGGTGGCAGCGGGCAGATGATCGCCAAGGCGGTGGGGGTGCAATCGGGGATTCGCCCGCGCATTCTCGATGCGACCGCCGGGCTGGGGCGCGATGCCTTCGTGCTGGCCAGCCTGGGCTGCGACATGACGCTGATCGAGCGCCAGCCGCTGGTCGCGGCGCTGCTGGAAGACGGTCTGCAACGTGCTGCGCTGGATCTCGACGTGGCGCCCATCGCCGCGCGCATGCGCTTGCTCACTGGCAATGCCATCGAATTGATGCGCGCCTGGCAAGGTGAGCCGCCGCAGGTGATCTACCTCGACCCTATGTTCCCGCATCGCGACAAGAGCGCGCTGGTGAAGAAGGAAATGCGTCTGTTCCGCCCCTTCGTCGGCGACGATCTGGACGCGCCGGCGTTGCTCGAGGCGGCGCTGGCGCTGGCCACTCATCGCGTGGTGGTCAAACGCCCGCGCAAGGCGCCGGCCATCGAAGGCGGCACGCCCGGCTATGTGCTGGAAGGCAAATCCAGTCGCTACGACATCTATCCGAAGAAGAAACTGGAAGCCGGTGCCTAGCGTGCGCTGTCAGGGCCGATAAGCGCGCAGAAACAGCTGTACCGCGTCTTGCACATGATGTTCCGCGGCGTCGCCCTGCAGCGGCTCACCACAGCCGATCAGCAGGCGGAAATGCGCGCCGCCCTTGAGCAGGCTGAAGAAATGGTCGGCGGCCTGGCGCGGATCGTCCAGGCTCAACAGGCCACGCCTGGCGGCCTTGTGCAGCAGCACTTCCATTTCTTCCTGCACCCGTTTCGGGCCGGCCTCGTAGAACACCTGCGACAGCTTGGAGCCCTGGCTGGCCAGGCTCACCATCATCCGGTGCATCTCCACCGATTCACGACTGTTGACCAGCGCCAGGAAACCGCGCGCGATTCCCTGCAACTGGCTTTCCAGCGGCACGTTATCCGGCAGCTCGAACAGCAGTTCCGGTAGCTGTTCCTCGCACTTGGCCTTGATCGCCGCGGAGAACAGCGTCTCCTTGTCGGTGAAGTGGCTGTACACGGTCAGCTTGGAAACCCCGGCCTCGGCGGCGATGGCGTCCATGCTGCTGCCGTCGTAACCGTTTCGCAGGAACAGGCCCTTGGCCGCTTCCAAAATGGCGCGGCGTTTGGCGGGATCCTTCGGGCGACCGGGACCGGAAGGTTGTAACAACTTGTCTGGCATCAGCAGATTTTAATACTGGACTGGCGAGTTTGCTATTTTTACTATACCCGCCAGTACAAATATTCCAAAGGGCAACTCCGATAGCCTTGGCGCTGGTAGCGCCGTGAGCTTAGGGCCAGCTCCAAACCTTCTTCGAAAGGTCTCACACATGTCCCGCCACGTTCTCCCCTTGATCGCTTCTCTGGGTCTGGTCTTTGTGTTGTCTGCCTGCGGCAATGGTGAGCAGATGGAGCAGCCGGTGCGTCCGGCCATGGTGGTGCAGCCGCAGCCGGCCACCGCCCTGGTCGACAGCTATCCGGGCGAAGTGCGTGCGCGCTACGAACCTGAGCTGGCCTTCCGCATCGCTGGCAAGGTGAGCAAGCGCATGGTGGATGTCGGCGAGCGGGTGAAGAAGGACCAGGCACTGGCCGAACTGGACCCGCAGGACGTACGTCTGCAGCTGGAAGCCACGCGCGCGCAGATGACGGCGGCCGAGGCCAACCTGCAGACCGTGCGCGCCGAGCGCGAGCGCTACAAGGCGCTGCTCGGGCGCAATCTGGTCAGTCGCTCGCAGTTCGACAACGTCGAGAACCAGTACCGCGCCGGTGAAGCCCGTCTGAAACAGATCAAGGCCGAGTACGACGTGGCGCGCAACCAGACCGGCTATGCCGTATTGCGCGCCTCGCAGGATGGCGTGATCGCCCGCCGTGCGGTCGAGGTCGGGCAGGTGGTGGCCGCCGGGCAAACGGTGTTCACCCTGGCCGCCGATGGCGAACGTGAAGTGTCGATCAGTCTGCCGGAGCAGAGCTTCGGTCGCTTCGAGATCGGTCAGGCGGTCGAGGTGGAGTTGTGGTCGCAACCCGACCAGCGTTTCCCCGGGCGCATCCGCGAAATGGCGCCGGCTGCCGATCCGCAATCTCGTACCTTCGCCGCTCGCGTCGCCTTCAGCGAAGGCAAGGTACCGGCCGAACTGGGGCAGAGTGCGCGCGTCTTCATCGCCAGCAACGGCGAGGTGCCGCTGGCCGTGCCGCTGTCGGCTCTCAGCGCCGAGCAGGGGCAGGCCTTCGTCTGGGTCATCGACCCCAGGGAGCACACCGTGCAGCGCCGACCGGTCCGCGTTGGCGCTTATGGTGACGACCGCGTGCCGGTGCTGGAGGGGCTTTCCGCATCCGACTGGGTGGTGGCCGCTGGCGTGCAGATGCTGCGCGAGGGGCTGAAAGTGCGCCCTGTCGATCGCGACAATCGCAATGTCGAACTGGCAGCCAAGGAGTAAGCGGGCATGAGCTTCAACCTGTCTGCCTGGGCGTTGCGTCATCGCCAGATCGTTCTCTACATCATGCTGCTGTTCGCCGTGGTGGGGGCGTTGTCCTACACCAAGCTGGGGCAGAGCGAAGACCCGCCCTTCACCTTCAAGGCCATGGTGATTCGCACCAACTGGCCGGGCGCCAGCGCCGAAGAGGTTTCGCGCCAGGTCACCGAACGCATCGAGAAGAAGCTGATGGAGACCGGCGAGTACGACCGCATCACCAGCTTCTCCCGTCCGGGTGAGTCGCAGGTTACCTTCATGGCGCGCGATTCCATGCGCAGCTCGCAGATTCCCGAGCTGTGGTACCAGGTGCGCAAGAAGATCAGCGACATTCGCCACACCTTGCCGCCCGGCATCCAGGGGCCGTTCTTCAACGACGAGTTCGGCACCACCTTCGGCAACATCTATGCGCTGACCGGCAACGGTTTTGACTATGCGGTGCTCAAGGACTATGCCGACCGCCTGCAATTGCAATTGCAGCGAGTCAGGGACGTCGGCAAGGTCGAGCTGGTGGGGCTGCAGGACGAGAAGATCTGGATCGAGCTGTCCAACACCAAGCTGGCGACCCTGGGCCTGCCGCTGTCCGCGGTGCAGCAGGCGCTGGAGGCGCAGAACGCGGTGGCGGCTGCCGGCTTCTTCGAGACGTCCAGCGAGCGCATTCAGCTGCGCGTGACCGGCCGTTTCGAGTCGGTGCAGGAGATTCGCGACTTCCCCATTCGGGTCGGTGATCGCACCTTCCGCATTGCCGATGTGGCCGAGGTCAAGCGCGGGTTCAACGATCCACCTGCGCCGCGCATGCGCTTCATGGGTGAGGACGCCATCGGCATTGCCGTGTCGATGAAGGACGGCGGCGACATCCTGGTGCTGGGCAAAGCGCTGGAGGGCGAGTTCGCCCGCCTGCAGCAGACCCTGCCGCTGGGCATGGAGCTGCGCAAGGTGTCGGATCAGCCGGCGGCGGTGAAGGCCGGCGTGGGCGAGTTCGTCAAGGTGCTGGTCGAGGCGCTGGTGATCGTGCTCGCGGTCAGCTTTTTCTCCCTGGGCGTGCGCACCGGTCTAGTGGTGGCGCTGGTGATCCCGCTGGTGCTGGCGATGACCTTTGCCGCCATGTACTACTTAGGCATCGGCCTGCACAAGATCTCGCTCGGCGCGCTGGTGCTCGGCCTGGGCCTGCTGGTGGACGATGCGATCATCGCGGTGGAGATGATGGCGATCAAGATGGAACAGGGCTATGACCGCTTCAAGGCGGCCAGTTTCGCCTGGACCAGCACCGCGTTTCCCATGCTTACCGGCACGCTGATCACCGCCGCGGGCTTTCTGCCGATCGCCACCGCGCAGTCCGGAACGGGCGAGTACACCCGTTCCATCTTCCAGGTGGTGGCCATTTCGCTGATCGCCTCGTGGATCGCCGCGGTGATGTTCGTGCCCTATCTGGGCGACAAGCTGCTGCCGGACCTGGCCAAGCTGCACGCGGCGAAACATGGCGGCAGCGATGCCGGCCATGACCCCTATTCGACGCCGTTCTACCGCCGCGTGCGCGCCACGGTCCAGTGGTGTGTACGCCGTCGCGGCATCGTCATCCTGCTGACCATCGGCTTGTTCATCGGCTCGGTATTGCTGTTCCGCTTCGTGCCACAACAGTTTTTCCCGGCTTCCGGCCGTCTGGAGCTGATGGTCGACATCAAGCTGGAGGAGGGCGCCTCACTGAGCGCCACGGAGGCCGAGGTGCGTCGCCTGGAGCAACTGCTCAAGGAGCAGCCGGGCATCGACAACTATGTCGCCTATGTCGGCACCGGCTCACCGCGTTTCTACCTGCCGCTGGATCAGCAGTTGCCTGCGGCGAGCTTCGCCCAGTTCGTGGTGCTGGCGTCGAGCATCGAGGAGCGTGAGCGCCTGCGCACCTGGCTGATCCAGACGATGAACGACCAGTTCCCGGCCTTGCGCAGCCGCGTCAGCCGCCTGGAAAACGGCCCACCGGTGGGCTATCCGGTGCAGTTCCGCGTCAGCGGCGAGCATATCGCCGAGGTGCGCGCCCTGGCTCGCCAGGTGGCGGACAAGGTGCGCGAGAACCCGCATGTGGTGAACGTGCACCTGGATTGGGAGGAGCCGAGCAAGGTGGTGATCCTCAATATAGATCAGGACCGCGCGCGAGCGCTGGGGGTCAACACCGCCGAGCTGTCGCGCTTTCTGCAGGGCTCTCTGTCCGGCACCAGCGTCAGCCAGTACCGCGAAGGCAATGAGCTGATCGAGATTCTCCAGCGCGGCACACCGCAGGAACGCAAGGCGCTGAGCTTGCTGCCGAGCCTGGCGGTGCCGACCGACAGTGGGCGCAGCGTGGCCCTGTCGCAGGTGGCGACGCTGGAATACGGTTTCGAGGAAGGCATCATCTGGCATCGCAACCGCCTGCCCAACGTCACCGTGCGCGCCGACGTCTACGGCAGCCAGCAGCCGGCCAGCCTGACCCAGCAGATCCTGCCGACGCTGGAGCCGATCCGCGCCGAGTTGCCGGATGGTTACCTGCTGGAGGTGGGCGGTACGGTAGAGGACTCGCAGCGCGGGCAGAAGTCGGTGAACGCCGGTATCCCGCTGTTCATCGTGGTGGTGCTGACGCTGCTGATGTTGCAGCTCAGGAGCTTCTCGCGTTCGGCCATGGTGTTTCTCACCGCGCCGCTGGGGCTGATTGGCGTGACGCTGTTCCTGCTGATCTTCCGCCAGCCGTTCGGTTTCGTCGCCATGCTCGGCACCATCGCCCTGGCCGGGATGATCATGCGCAACTCGGTGATTCTGGTGGATCAGATCGAGCAGGACATCAGCCATGGCCTGGATCGCTGGCACGCCATCATCGAGGCCACGGTGCGGCGCTTCCGGCCCATCGTGCTGACCGCGCTGGCCGCTGTGCTGGCGATGATTCCGCTATCGCGCAGCGTGTTCTTCGGGCCGATGGCCGTAGCCATCATGGGCGGCCTGGTAGTCGCTACGGCGCTCACTCTGCTGTTTCTACCGGCGCTCTATGCGGCCTGGTTCCGGGTCAAGGAAAGCGAGGCTCGCTAGCGCTACAGACGCGTTCGCGCGTTTCGCGGCAAAGCGCCCGGCGGACATGGCGGGGCAGGTGGCGGATATGGATAATGCGCGCTTTTCGCTGGCCCCTGAGCCAGCGAAAAGCCGTCGGCCAGTTCGCCGGACGGCCGCGCCGCCGTCCTCTCTGGAGTCGTCATGTTCAGCCCGCTCGTCACCTTCCCGGCCCTGTATAGCGCCACCTTACTCATGCTGGCCGGTTCGGGGCTGTTCAGCACCTATATGGGCCTGCGCCTGACCGAGGAGGGCGCGGGCGACGCCTGGGTTGGCGGCCTGATGGCGGCGTATTACTTCGGCCTGGTATGCGGCGGCAAGTTCGGCCACAAGCTGATCGCCAGCGTTGGTCATATTCGCTCCTACGTCGCCTGCGCCGGCCTCGCCACGGTGATCGTGCTGCTGCATGTGCTGGTCGAGCGCCTGGAGGTCTGGCTGCTGCTGCGTTTCGTGATGGGCGCGGTGATGATGAACCAGTACATGGTGATCGAGAGCTGGCTCAACGAGCAGTCCGAGAACCACATGCGCGGCAAAGTGTTCGCCGGCTACATGGTGGCCGTGGACCTGGGCCTGGTGGTCGGCCAGGGCCTGCTGGCGATGAGCCCGACTCTGGATTACAAGCCGCTGGTGCTGGTGGCGATATGCTTCGCCTCCTGCCTGATCCCGCTGGCCGTGACCCGTCGCGTGCACCCGGCCAAGCTGGTGGCTGCGCCGCTGGAAATCGGTTTTTTCTGGAAGCGTGTGCCGCAGGCGCTGGGCAGTATTTTCGTCGCCGGACTGATGGTCGGCGCCTTCTACGGCCTGGCTCCGGTCTACGCCAGCCGCAGCGGGCTGGACACCACGTACGCGAGCCTGTTCGTGGCCATGTGCATCATCGCCGGCTTCTGTGCGCAATGGCCGCTGGGCTGGTTGTCCGATCGTCTGGACCGCAGCTGGTTGATTCGCGGCAACGCCGTCCTGCTGTGCCTGACCGCCATTCCCATGTGGGGGCTGTTCGACCTGCCGTACTGGCTGTTGCTGGCCAACGGCTTCGTCACCGGCATGTTGCTGTTCACCCTGTACCCACTGGCCGTGGCGCTGGGCAACGACCACGTCGAGCAATCACGCCGGGTGGCGCTGTCGGCCATGCTGCTGACCACCTATGGCGTTGGCGCCTGCATCGGCCCGTTGTTGGCAGGCTTCATGATGCAGCACTTCGGGCCGGGCATGTTCTACATGCTGGTATCGCTCTATGCCGTGGTGCTGATCTTCTGGGTGCAGCCCAAGCGTGTCACTGGCCAGCATCGGGTCGACGAGGCGCCGCTCAGTCACGTGCCGATGCCGGATACGGTCAGCCCCATGGCCGCAGCGCTCGACCCGCGTGTGGAGGAAGTGCCGGAAGAACTGCTGGTGGAAGCGCCAGCCAGCATCGGTCGTTCTGATGGCGAGCCGGACCCACAAAAATAAGCGCACGCAACGAAAAACGGGAGCCATCGGCTCCCGTTTTTTATCCAGTGGTGGACTTATTCGTCCATTTGCGATTGCAGGTAATTCTGCAGGCCGACGGCTGCGATCAGGCTCAGTTGGGTTTCCAGCCAGTCGATATGATCTTCTTCGGAGCAGAGAATCTCTTCGAGCAACTCGCGGCTGGCGTAGTCACCGATGCTTTCGCAGTAGGCGATGGCGGCCTTGAGGTCTGCATGCGCCTTGTGCTCGATCTGCAAATCGCACTGGAGCATTTCCTGGGTGTTTTCGCCGATCAGGATCTTGCCCAGGTCCTGCAGATTGGGAATGCCTTCGAGAAAGAGAATGCGCTTGATCAGCTTGTCAGCGTGCTTCATCTCGTCGATGGACTCGTGGTACTCGTGCTCGCCGAGTTTTTTCAGGCCCCAGTCTTCATACATACGCGCATGCAGGAAGTACTGGTTGATGGCGACCAGTTCGTTACCAAGAATCTTGTTCAGGTGTTGAATGACCTTCTTGTCGCCTTTCATGACCGCTCCAGCTGTTTCAATGACCGTGATGGCTTTGAATTTTCTGTCGAGTTCTTTCTGCTGTCAAACCTAAGTTCTTGAAACATAAGTAAAAATAAAACTGAATAAGAATGTTTTTATTCCGCAACTTGGTGCCAAGTTATTGAAAAGGCGTAATAAAAAAGTTGCTGGAAGTTCTACTGCGGCTAAATCGCCTAAAAAGATGAGTGTTTTTATTTTTCAGCGGCCATAAAAAAGCCCCGCAAAGCGGGGCATGGGCACGCAGAATTCAGGCGGCGTGAGCGGAGTGCGGGTCTTGGCTGTCCAGGTAGTCCTGCAGGCGGGCCTGCTGTATTGGCGTCATGAACAGCCCCAGCTTGCTGCGCCGCCAAAGGATGTCGGCGCTGCTGCGCGCCCATTCTTCGCGGCGCAGATAATCCACTTCGCGGGTATAGAGGCCGGCGCCAAGGTGTTCGCCGAGGTCAGTGAGGTTGTGCACGCCTTCGAGCAGGCGCCAGGTGCGGCTGCCGTAAGTGGTGGCCCAGCGTCTGGCCAGGCTGGAAGGCAGCCAGCCATGGCGTTCGCAAAGGGCTTCGACCAGCGCGCTCTGGCTTTGCAGATCTTCGCCACCCGGCAGCGGTGCACCGGCAGTCCAACTTGGGCCCAGGTGACTGAAGTAGGGTGCCAGTTGATGCATGGCCGACTCGGCCAGCTTGCGGTAGGTGGTCAGCTTGCCGCCGAACACCGAGAGCAACGGCGCTTCGCCCGGCGTGCCGGAGAGCGACAGGGTGTAATCGCGGGTGATGGCCGACGGCTCATCGGACTCGTCATCGCACAGCGGGCGCACGCCAGCGAAGCTGTGCAGGACGTCGGCCCGGCCAAGCTGTTGTTTGAAGTGGTCATTGACCACCTTGAGCAGGTAATCGGTTTCTTCGGCGGTGATCGCCACCTGGGCGGGGTCGCCCTCATATTCGCGGTCGGTGGTACCGATCAGGGTAAAGCGCTCCAGATAGGGGATGGCGAAGACGATGCGGCGGTCTTCGTTCTGCAGGATGTAGGCCTGTTCGCCGTCGTACAGGCGCGGTACGACGATATGGCTGCCCTGAATCAGGCGGATGCCGTAGGGCGACTGCTGCTTGAGGTCTTCACGGATGAAGCGCGCGACCCAGGGGCCGGCTGCGTTGACCAGCGCGCGGGCGCGAATCGACAGCAGGCTGCCGTCGCTGCGCTCCAGATGGATATGCCACAGGCCCTTGCTGCGTCGGGCGCTGATGCAACGCGTGCGTGGGTGAATGTGCGCGCCCTTTTCCCGCGCGGCCATGGCGTTGAGTACCACCAGACGGGCATCGTCCACCCAGCAGTCGGAATATTCGAAGCCGCGGCTGATCTCGGGTTTCAGCGGGCTGCCGGCACCGAAGCGCAGGCCGCGCGAGGCGGGAAGGCGCTCACGCTTACCCAGGTGGTCGTAAAGGAACAGACCAGCACGGATCATCCAGGCCGGACGTAGGTGCGGGCGGTGCGGCAGGATGAAGCGCATCGGCTTGACGATATGCGGCGCCTTGGCCAGCAGGACTTCGCGCTCGGCCAGGGCTTCGCGCACCAGGCGGAACTCGTGGTGCTCCAGATAGCGCAGGCCGCCGTGGATCAGCTTGCTGCTGGCCGAGGAGGTGTGGCTGGCCAGATCGTCCTTTTCGCAAAGGAACACGGACAGGCCACGACCGGCTGCATCCGCCGCGATGCCCACGCCATTGATGCCGCCACCTACGACGGCGAGGTCATAGACTTCCGCAACGGGGCTGGTGAATGGATCGTGGGGCATAGGGCACGCTCGGCTATTGGATTCGAATGTGTTTATGTTCACTTTCGAAAATATGCTAGACGAAGATGCGCAGCTTCGCTACCCCGGCACGCGATTGCGCGCCGAGCGGTAGGGAGGATCGGGTTTGTTGTAAGGCGGGTGCAACCCGTCGAGACGTTGCTGGCGGGGTGCACCCGCCCTACGCGATAGTCGTCGAGAGGCCAATCAGACCAGATCGAGCTGGACCTTGTGGCTATGCAGCAGGCGGGTGATGGCAGCGGAGGGCGCGCTGTCGGTGAAGACGCGGTCGACCAGAGCGATGGAGCCCAGGCGCACCACGGCGTTACGCCCGAACTTGCTGGAGTCGGCGGCGAGGAAAACCTGACGCGCATTGTCGATGATGGCCTGTGAAACGCGCACTTCCTGATAGTCGAAATCGAGCAGGCTGCCATCGTCGTCGATGCCGCTAATGCCGACGATGGCGTAATCGACCTTGAACTGCTGGATGAAATCCACCGCGGCCTGGCCAACGATGCCGCCATCGCTGCGCACCGTGCCGCCAGCTACCAGCACCTCGAAATCGGCCTTGGCGCTGAGCTGAGCGGCGACGTGCAGGTTGTTGGTGATGATCTTCAGATCCTTGTGATTCTGCAGTTCGCGGGCAATGGCTTCGGTGGTGGTGCCGATGTTGATGAACAGCGAGGCGTGATCGGGTATCTGCGCCGCCACGGCCTCGGCGATACGTTGTTTCTCCTCGCGCATCTGCCCGGCGCGCATGCCGTAGGCGGTGTTCTGAATGCTCGAGGCTTCGCAGGCGGCACCTCCATGGGTGCGGCGCAACAGGCCGTGTTCGGCCAGCTGATTGATGTCGCGGCGAATAGTCTGCGGGGTGACGGCGAACGCCTGGGCCAGTTCGTCGATGCTGACGTAGCCGCGCTCGCGGGCGATATTGAGGATGTCCTGCTGGCGGGGAGCGAGATTCATGAGCGCTTCCTGTGATGGTCACCCATTATAGGCTGTAGATGCGGAGGATTTCGGCCTGTTAAGGTAGGGCATCTTTCACAGCGTTTTCACATTCGAACATGACTCCTGCAATCGATCTGTTGAAGAAAGCTAAGGCCGAACACCGTGTGCACAGTTACCAGCACGATCCCAAGGCGCCGTCCTACGGGCTGGAGGCGGCGGAAAAGCTGGGACTGGCGCCCGAGTGCGTGTTCAAGACCTTGCTCGCGGCCACCGAGAAAGGCGAACTGCTGGTAGCCGTGGTGCCGGTAGGTGGCAGTCTCGATCTTAAGGCGCTGGCCGCAGCGGCCGGGGCGAAAAAGGCCGACATGGCCGACCCCAATGCAGCGCAGCGCGCCACTGGTTATCTGGTCGGCGGCATCAGCCCGCTGGGACAGAAGAAGCGCCTGCGCACCTTCATCGATGAGTCGGCGCGCCAGCATCCCACGATTCACGTCAGCGGCGGCCGGCGTGGGCTGGAGCTGGAGCTTTCGGCCGACACCCTGGCCCAGCATACCCAGGGACACTTCGCCGCTATCGGCAAAGCCTGAGTCGCGCAGTATGCTGCAAGCAAAATAAGTCATCCTGCGGTCAACTGCAGCGATCGTTGGCAATAACAACAAGGAACCTTGCATGTCTCAATACCTGCTAGCCATCGACCAGGGGACCACCAGCTCCCGCGCCATCATCTTCAGTGCTCAGGGCTTGCCGGTGGCGCGTGCTCAGCAGGAATTCAAACAGTACTTCCCGCAGGATGGCTGGGTCGAGCACGACGGCCAGGAGATCTGGCTGTCCACGCTGAAGGTCTGCCGTGACGCCATCGCCAGCAGTGGTCTGCAGCCCGAGGCGATCGCCGCTATTGGCATCACCAACCAGCGCGAAACCACGCTGGTCTGGGATGCCGCGACCGGCACGCCGATCCACCCGGCCATCGTCTGGCAGGATCGCCGCACCGCCGACTATTGCGCCGGGCTCAAGGAAAAAGGCCACGAAGCGATGGTCTCGGCCAAGACAGGTCTGCTGATCGACCCGTATTTCTCCGCCACCAAGCTGCGCTGGATCCTGCAGAACGTGCCAGGCGCGCAGGAGCGGGCCGAGCGCGGCGAGCTGCGTTTCGGTACGGTCGACAGCTTCCTGCTGTGGCGCCTGACCGATGGCAAGGTGCACCGCACCGATGCCAGCAATGCGTCGCGTACGCTGATGTTCAACATTCATACCCAGCAGTGGGACCAAGAGCTGCTCGAGCTGTTCGGCATTCCCGCCAGCCTGCTGCCCGAGGTGCTCGACTGCGCCGCCGAGTTCGGCCATACCGAAGCCGAGCTGCTCGGCGCCAGCATCCCGGTGTTGGGCATGGCCGGCGACCAGCAGGCGGCCCTGATCGGCCAGGCGTGCTTCAAGCCCGGCATGGTCAAGAGTACCTATGGCACTGGCTGCTTCATGATTCAGAACACAGGCGAGCAGCCGGTGAGTTCGAAGAACCGTCTGCTGACCACGGTGGGCTATCGCCTCGATGGCAAGGTCACCTACGCGGTCGAGGGCAGCATCTTCGTTGCCGGCGCCGCCGTGCAGTGGCTGCGCGACGGCATCAAGCTGATCAGCCATGCGCGCGAAAGCGAGGCCCTGGCCGAGGCGACGGGGGAGGCCTGCGGTGTCTATCTGGTGCCGGCCTTCACCGGCCTGGGCGCGCCTTACTGGGACCCGAAGGCGCGTGGCGCCATCTTCGGCCTGACCCGCGATACCGGGATCAAGGAGATCGTCACCGCCGGGCTGCAGTCGGTGTGCTACCAGACTCGCGACCTGCTCGAGGCCATGCGCCAGGACGGGGCGGCGGCGCCCAGTGCGCTGCGTGTGGACGGCGGCATGGTGGAAAACAACTGGGTCATGCAGTTTCTCGCCGATGTTCTCGGCGTCAGTGTCGAGCGGCCCGAAGTCACCGAGACCACTGCGCTCGGCGTCGCCTATCTGGCAGGGTTGAAACTCGGGCTATATCGCGACCTCGATGCCATCGCCAGTCACTGGCATCGCCAGCAGCGTTTCGAACCGCGGATGAACGACGCTCATCGTGAGCACCTCTACGCCGGCTGGCTGGACGCGGTGAAGCGGGTACGCAGCGAGCCCTGACCTCTGCGGGGCTGTAGGAGCGGCTTCAGCCGCGATGTTCTCGAGTATCTGGAAAACAGCAACTGTACCTGTTGCAGGTGACCTGGCGCAGGCATGCTGGCGCTTCTCATCTGGCCAGGAACGCATCATGCCGCTCGCTTTTCATCAAGTTGACGCCTTTACCGAGCAACCTTTCGCGGGCAATCCCGCCATGGTCTATCGCCTGGATGCCTGGCTGGACGAGCCTTTGATGCAGCGTATCGCCGCCGAGCACAACCTGGCCGAGACGGCATTCGTGGTAAAGGAGGGAGAGGCCTGGCATATTCGCTGGTTCACCCCGACCAGCGAGGTGCCGCTGTGTGGCCATGCGACCCTGGCCAGCGCCAAGGTGCTGTTCGATCTCTATCACGAGGCGGGCGACGTACTGCAGTTCACTTGCCTGTCAGGCGCGTTGCGCGTAACTCGTCGAGGGGAGCGGCTGGAGCTGGATTTCCCCGTGCGTCCGGTGGTGCCGGTGGCGGCGTCGCTGCAAGCCGAGGTCGAGCGCGCGCTGGGGCAGCCCGCGCAGCAGGTGCTGGCTCTGCTCAATGCCGATGGCAGCGTGCAGGAATTGATGGTGGTGCTGTCATCCGAAGCGCAGGTGCGCGGCTTCATCCCCGATCTGCCGGCGCTCGCGGCATTACCGGGCCTTGGGATGCTGATCACCGGGGCGGGCGAGCGGCATGACTTCGTCTCGCGTTATTTCGCGCCTACCATCGGCATCGACGAAGATCCGGTGACCGGTTCGACACACTGCATGCTGGTGCCGTACTGGGCCGAACGCCTGGGCCGCAGCGAGCTCAGCGCCTTTCAGTGCTCGGCGCGCGGCGGTGAGTTGCTTTGTCGCCTCGATGGTAGCCGGGTGAAGATCGCGGGCCACGCGCGGCATATCGCCAGCGGCCAGCTGATGCTCTGATCAGTTGCTGCTGACCCGGCGCACTCCGCCGGAATCGCTCAGTTGCAATTGCGCCGCCACACTGCCCAGGGCCGGGAAGGCCACCAGGTGATCGGCGGCGATGCGAATGCCCACTTCGTCGCCCGGCTGGTGGTCGGCATGGCTGGGGAAGATCGATTCCAGCTGGCTGCCGGTGGGCAGTTGCAGGCGATACAGGGTCGCGGCGCCGAGGAAGGTCTTGCCGACGATGCGCGCTTTCAGACCGCTGCCTTCGTCCGGCACGATGTCATCCGGGCGCAACAGCACATCCACCGCGCTGCCTTGTGCCCAGGTGTAGGCGCGGTTGCCGCGTATCACGCCGAGTTCGGTCTGTACCGTGTCCGGGCTGAGCAACTGGCCGCGGATGAAATAGCCCTGACCGATAAAGCTGGCGACGAAGGGCGTGAGCGGCTCGTGATAGAGGTTGAAGGGCGTGTCCCATTGTTCCAGACGGCCGCCCTGGAATACGCCGACATGATCGCTGACCGCGAAAGCCTCTTCCTGATCGTGGGTGACCAGAATGGCGCTGGTGCCGCGGGTCTTGAGGATATCGCGGACCTCGTGACTCAGACGCCGGCGCAACTCGCCATCGAGGTTGGAAAAGGGTTCGTCGAGCAGCAGCAACTTCGGCTCCGGCGCCAGGGCACGGGCCAGGGCGACACGTTGTTGCTGCCCACCTGAGAGTTCGTGCGGGTAGCGCTTGGCCAGGTTGCCGAGCTTGACCAGCTCCAGCAGCTCCTGGGTGACGCGCTCGGCGTTGGCTTGCTTGCGGATGCCGAAGGCGACGTTCTCCGCCACGCTGAGGTGGGGGAACAGAGCGTAATCCTGAAACACCATGCCGATCTGGCGTTTTTCCGGTGCCAGGGTGAAACCGGCGCGGGAGATGATCTCGCCGTCGAGTTCGATCTCACCTTCGAGCACCGGCTCGAAACCGGCGATGGCGCGCAGCGTGGTGGTCTTGCCGCAGCCCGATGGGCCCAGCAGACAGCCGATATCGCCAGCGTTGAGGTGCAGGTCGAGATCCTGCACCACCTTGTGGTTCTGGTAGCCGCAGTTCAGTCCGCGTAGCTGCAGCAGCGGCTGGCTCATGCGTGGTGGTACGCCGGTTCGACCAGCAGTTCGAGCAGCGCCTTCTGCGCGTGCAGGCGGTTTTCGGCCTGATTCCAGGCAACCGAGCGCGGGTCGTCGAGCATGTCGAGGCTGATTTCCTCACCGCGGTGCGCCGGCAGGCAGTGCATGAACAGCACGTCTTCGGCGGCGGCGTCGAGCAGCTCGCGGGTGACCTGGTAGGGGCGGAACAACGCCATGCGCTGCTCGGCTTCATCTTCCTGGCCCATGGAGGCCCATACATCGGTGCTCACCAGATGGGCGCCGGCCACGGCTTCGCGCGGGTCACGCAGCACCTGCACGCGGTCACCGGCCAGCGCGAGGAAGCGCGCGTCCGGCTCGTAGCCCTCAGGGCAGGCGACCTTGAGCTGGAAGTCGAACTGGATCGCCGCTTCGATATAGGAGTTGCACATGTTGTTGCCGTCGCCGATCCAGGCCACCGTCTTGCCGGCGATGCTGCCGCGATGCTCGAGGAAGGTCTGCATGTCGGCCAACAGCTGGCAGGGATGCAGGTCATCGGACAGACCATTGATCACCGGCACTTTCGATTTGGCAGCGAATTCGGTGAGGTTGCTGTGGGCGAAGGTTCGAATCATCACCGCATCGAGCATGCTCGACATGACGATGGCCGCGTCGCCGATCGGCTCGCCACGACCCAGCTGGGTGTCGCGCGGCGAGAGGAAGATGGCCTGGCCGCCGAGCTGGATCATGCCGGCTTCGAACGACAAACGGGTGCGGGTCGAGGCCTTCTCGAAGATCATGCCCAGCACGCGATTCTTCAGCGGCTCGAACAGTACGCCGCGGTTGCGCAGGTCCTTCAGCTCGATGGCTCGGCGGATCAACCCCACCAGTTCGTCCGGTGTGTAATCCATCATCGAGAGGAAGTGTCTGACGCTCATCGTTAACTACCTTTATCACTACAGTTCGCAAGCCTGTGCCCGGTGACAAAACCGACAAAAACAGCAGAGCTTGCGGCAGGAGGCCGCAGGGTGCGACGAAACAGGGGAAGGCGCGATCCTATAAGGAAATGACGAGACGGCGCAAGTTGCCGCCCGCGAGCGCGCAGAATCCTGTTTTACAAGCCTTTTTGCCAAAGCTTTGGCGCCAGCGATATCGAAGACTTCAGCGCCTGAATCGGCACCCATGATGCCTGCCAATTCACGGGACGAACGCTGCTGGCGCCGTTCCCATGCTCGGCCCATAGTGCGAAACCTGCGACCTGACCGGTCGTCTCGGATCAGAACAAGAGGCCAGGCCATGACCAAGTCCCTCCATTACCGTGCGTGCCACCTGTGCGAAGCCATCTGCGGCCTTGCCATCGAAACCGAAACCCAGCCGGATGGCATCATGCAGATTCGCTCGATCAAGGGCGATGCGCAGGATAGCTTCAGCCGTGGCCATATCTGCCCCAAGGCGGTGGCGCTGCAGGATATCCAGAACGATCCCAATCGCATTCGCCAGCCCATGCGCCGCATCGGCGAGCAGTGGCAGGCCATCGACTGGGATGAGGCGTTCGAGCTGGTGGCCGAGCGCCTGAGCGCGATCCAGACCGAGCACGGGCAGAACGCCGTGGCCGTTTATCAGGGCAACCCCAGCGTGCACAACTACGGGTTGCTGACTCACAGCAACTACTTCCTTGGCCAGCTGAAAACCCGCAATCGCTTCTCGGCCACCTCGGTTGACCAGCTGCCGCACCACCTGACCAGTCTGCTGATGTATGGCCACGGCCTGCTGATCCCGATTCCCGATATCGATCACACCGACTTCATGCTGATCCTCGGCGGCAACCCCTTGGCCTCCAACGGCAGCATCATGACCGTGCCGGACGTGGAAAAGCGCCTGAAGGCCATCCAGGCTCGTGGCGGCAAGCTGGTGGTGGTCGACCCGCGGCGCAGTGAAACCGCGGCCATTGCCGACCAGCACCTGTTCGTGCGCCCCGGCAGCGATGCCGCGCTGCTGCTGGCGCTGCTCAATACCCTGTTCGAGGAGGGCCTGACCCGCGACAGCCATCTGCCGGTGGAAGGGCTGGAGCAGGTGCGCGCGGTGATCGCCGACTTCCACGCCGAGGCGATGAGCGCTCGCTGTGGTGTGCCGGCTGAGACCATTCGGCAACTGGCGCGTGATTTTGCCGCAGCCGACAAAGCGGTGTGCTACGGCCGTATGGGGGTGTCCACCCAGGCCTTCGGCACGCTGTGCCAATGGCTGGTGCAACTGATCAACCTGGTGACCGGCAATCTGGACCGCGTCGGCGGCGTGCTTTGCACCTCGCCGGCGGTCGATCTGGTGGCGAGTACTTCCGGTGGCCATTTCAACCGCTGGCAGAGCCGCGTGTCCGGTCTGCCGGAATACGGCGGCGAGCTGCCGGTCTCGGCGCTGGCCGAAGAGATGCTGACCGCTGGAGAAGGGCAGATTCGCGCGCTGGTCACGGTAGCCGGCAACCCGGTGCTGTCGACGCCCAACGGGCGCCAATTGGAGCGGGCGCTGGACGGCCTGGACTTCATGCTCTCGGTGGATTTCTACATCAACGAGACCACCCGTTACGCCGACCTGATCCTGCCGCCGACCGCGCCGCTGGAGCACGATCATTACGACACCACCTTCAACCTGTTCGCGGTGCGTAATGTCACCCGCTTCAACGAGGCTGTGCTGGCCAAGCCGGACGGTGCACTGCACGACTGGGAAATTTTCGTCGGTCTGGCCAAGGCCTTTGCCGCGCGCAACAACCTTGAACTGAAGCCGACCATGGCGCCGGAGCAGATGATCGACATGGGGCTGCGCTTCGGCGCCTATGGTGAGCGCAGCGATCACAAGCTCAGCCTGGCCAGCTTGCGCGAGCATCCCCATGGTCTCGACCTGGGACCTCTGCAGCCGAACCTGGCTGCGCGCATGAAAACTCCGAGCAAGGCAGTGCAGGCGGCGCCCGAGCCGTTGCTGGCGGACCTGGCGCGCTTTGCCGGGCAGGAGCAGCCTGGCGCTAATGAACTGCTGCTGATCGGCCGCCGCCATGTGCGCAGCAACAATTCCTGGATGCACAACTATCACCGTTTGGTGAAGGGCAAGCCGCGTCATCAGTTGCTGATGAACCCGGTGGACCTGGCCAGTCGTGGCCTGGCCGATGGGCAGCGCGTACAGGTGCGTTCGCGCGTCGGCAGCATCGAATTGGAGGTGGCGGCCAGCGACGAGGTAATGGCCGGTGTGGTCAGTTTGCCGCATGGTTGGGGCCACGCCCGGCCGGGCGTGCAGCTGGACATCGCCCGTGCCCAGCCCGGCGCCAGCGCCAATGACCTGACCGACGAGCGCCGCCTCGATGCACTGTCCGGCAATGCAGTGCTCAATGGCGTGCCGGTTGAGGTGGTGGCCGCATAAAATCCGGATGCAATCGGGGGATTCGGCGCAGGATCGCCCCGGATTGTATCCGGGCTACGGGCGGTTACTGACGTAGCGCCTCGCAGAGCTTTGTCTCGCGAGGTCGTAAACAGGTCTAGGGATGACGGCAAGGCCGAGCATTATGCTCGGCTTTTCGCTACAATCGCGCCACCGTGGCGACCGTCGGGTCGCGAAGTCTATGCTGAGGTGCCCCATGGATATCATCGAAACCATTAAAGAGCAGATCGCCAACAACACCGTTCTGCTGTACATGAAAGGCTCGCCCAACGCCCCGCAGTGTGGCTTCTCTGCCCGTGCTGCGCAGGTGGTGATGGGCTGCGGCGAGAAGTTCGCCTACGTCGACATCCTGCAGAACCCGGAAATCCGCGCCAACCTGCCGAAGTACGCCAACTGGCCGACCTTCCCGCAGCTGTGGGTCGGTGGCGAACTGGTCGGCGGTAGCGACATCCTCACCGAGATGTACGAGAAGGGCGAACTGCAAACCCTGATCAAGGACGCCGTAGGCAAAGCCGACGCCTGATCGCCGCGCTCGCAAAAAAGAACCCGCCTAGGCGGGTTCTTTCATTTCTGCCGCAGGCTTTCTACTTCTGCAGCCATTGGCCGTTCAGCTGGATGAACTGGCCCTTGGGCGTGCGCTCGATGGCCTTCTTGCCGGCGATGGCTTCCACGTCGTTCAGGCTGATGCCGTTGTCCTTGGCCACTTTCTGGTATTCGGCGCGGCGTGCCTGATTGATCAGGCGCGCGATTTCGTCGGCCTGGCCGCCGGGCTTGACCACACCCAGATAGCCGTTGGGCTGCTCGCCGAGCTGGCCGCTGGCCTTGGCGTCGCCCAGGGCACTCATGGCCTGGTTGAGGTTCAGCGCATAGGCCGGCAGGCTCAGAGTCAGCGCCAGGAGCAGGGTCGAAATATATCGGGTCATCATGCTTCTCCTTAGAACAGGCCGCTGTCTTCGTTGAAGACGTTGTCCAGCGCCTTGTCTACCTTGATGTAGATCTCGTGCTCGACCTTGACGTTGAGGTTGATGTTGATCGGCTCGTTGGGCATGGCCAACTGCACCGTCGGGGTACAGGCCTGGCACAGCAATGCCAGACTCAGGGCGGCGAGGAGGCGGTACGTGCGCATGGCGCTACTCCTTGGTTTCTTGAGGGACACGCTGGCGCATCCGTTGCTGAATCCGTTGCTGGATGATGTCGCTGACCTTGTCGGTCAGTTGCAGGCTCGCCAGCAGGGTCGGAATGTCTTCTTCCAGGTTGATGTTGAAGTGAATCGGGCGGCCCTGTTCGATGGCCGGGTTCTGTCCATGTAGACGCATACCGAGGCGCAGTGTGCCGGACGGCTCGTAGTCGAGGCTACTGCTGAGCAGATCGTAGTGAAAGTCTTCCAGCGCGTCGGTGACCAGCTTCATACCCGGGTTGGCCTGGCCCATGGCACGGATGCGCGGCGAGTGAAAGCGCAGGCGGCCGCCTGGAGCGCGCGCTTCGATCAATCCCTGCTCGATGCTGATGGCACCTCCCAGGCGCAGCGGCAGGGTGCCGTCGAGCAGGCCGTTGCCCTCCAGCCCCTCGGCCGGATAGACGCGAAACAGCTCCTGCAGGTCCAGGCCACTGAGCTTCAGGGGCAGCAGCTGGCTGGGTTGGTCCAATGCCCAGGTCGCCGGTTCCAGGCGCAGGTTGCCGTCAAGAATCCCCAGCTCGGCGCGCTGATGGCTGAGGCTGCCGGCCAGAGGGCGTTGCAGGCTGGCCTGATAGCTGGCCTGCAGCTGCAACGGGCCGAGGGCGATGCCTGGATCGATCTGTTTCGCGCTGAGGCTGGGCAGCTCCAGGGTGAGGCGATCGCCAGCCAGTTGCAGGCGCAGTTCGCCGTCCACACCGCTCAGCGTGCTGCGGTCGTAGATGCCGGCCAGACCCTTGCCGCTCAGGCGAGCGCTCAGCCGCAGAGGCTTGTTGGCGGGTAGGCGCAGACTGGCTTCGCCCTGCAGGCGGCCGTTGTCCAGCGTCAGCAATGGCGGCCAACTGGCCAGGGTTTGCGCCAGCGGGTTACCGGCGCGCAGAAAGAGTTCATCGAGCGTAGCGTTCAGCGCCAGCCCGTCGGCGCTGTTGTTCAGGCCCAAGGCCAGGCTCAGGCCGGAGTCGACCAGCAGGGCGCCATCGAGCGCCTGGTGGACGCTGTCAGCCTGCAGCCGGCCCTGCCATTGCCAGCTCTGGGGCTGCAGTTGCGGATGCTGCAGGCTCTGCACGCGCAGCGCCAGTGGGCCGGACAGCGTAGGGGCAGTCGGCGCGCCGATGATGCCGAGGCCGGCCAGGATCAGTTGCGCCTGCTGCAGGTCCAGCTCGGCGACGCGCAGGCGCTGGATGGCCAGGCGCGAGTCGTCGGCGACCGCCAGTTGCAGTTGCTGCGCCGTGGCATTCCCGGATAGCGCCAGGTTCAGTTGCAGGCCATCGGCGCGAGTAGCACCCAGATCGACGCGTTTGCTGCGAGCTTCGAGCCGCAGCTGGCGCACGTCCAGCGCCCAGTCGCGCGACAGCTGCAGGCCGAGTTCGGCGTCCGCCTGCATCTCCAGTGCGCCTTGCCCGCTGAGCGTGAGGCCTACGGCCAGTTCGTTGTCAGTGCTGCCTTGTAGCGGCACCAGCCGCATATTTAGCTGGCTTGGCTGCAAACCGCTCGGTAGCGCGGCCAGCCAGGGTGCGTCCTGCGCGTCGAGTTGCAGGTCACCGTGCAGCTTGCGCGCCTGCCAGACTCCTGTGGAATTGCGCAGGTCAAGCTGCAGTTCACCGCTGAGCAGGCCGACGCCGGGCATTGGCCAGGGCTGCGGCAGCTGGGCGTCGACACGCAGCCATCCCGGTGCGACCAGCAACTCGCCGAACTGACGGGTGCTCTGCGGCAGCTGCAATTGCCACTGGGCGATGATGCCGGCTTGCTGCGGCGTCGCTGGCAGGTTGGCCGTGTCCAGTGATGTCCATTCGCTTAGCCAGGCAGCGACCCAGGCGATTTCCTGCAGCGGTGCCAGTAGCAGGTCGCCGTTCCATTGCAGTGCATCGCCCTGAGCTGCCAGGTCGCTGCGCAGCTCCAGTTGCTGCTGTTCATCGAGGTGCAGGGTCAGCTGCAGTTGGCGTGGGCTGTCCAAGGCGCCGTCGATCCCCTGTAAGCGCGCCTGCAAGAGTGCGCTGTGGCTTTCGCGTAGCAGTCGCACACGCAGTTGCAAGGCATCGTCCAGGCGCTGCAGGTCGAGCTCGCCATCGATTGCGCACCGGCCCTTGGCGCACGGCAGTTGCGCCTGCACATCGCGCAGTTCGATCTGCCTCGGCAGCCAGGGCAGGGCGTCAAGTATCGTCTGGAGGGTGGCGTCGAGGTCGCTGTCGGCCGGGTTCTGCGCCGCTGTCTCGGCCGGCAGCCATTCCACTCGCAGACCCTGTGCAGCCAGGCGGTAGCGCGGCGTTTCGCTGGCCAGCCATTGCAGCTGCAACTGCCTGGCATGGGCGTGCAATTCACCCTGTTGACGCTGCACCAGGCTCACCTCATGCAGTTGCAGACCGCGCCAGGTGAGGCTGAAGCCTTGCCAATCCAGCTCGATATGCTGTTGTTCCAGCAACTGCTGAACGCGATAGCCGGCGTAGCCGGCCAGTAGCGACAACAGCGCCAGGATCGCTATGCAGATGCTCAGCCAGAAGCGCCGGCGGCTCATGAGTTCTCCTTGCCAAGGCCTGTTGCGCGACGGTACCCCATGCTCCGGAGGGTGCCAAGCCGCTCCATGGCGTTGTGTATGGCGCTGGCACGACCATGCGCCCTGGCTGTGCACAACCTCAAACGCAAGCATGCGCTGATTGTGTTCGGCGAGGGGAAAGCTGGCGTTTTTATGGCGCGTTCAGCCTTCTCCCTCAGTCGAGTGGGTGAGAGGAAGCCAAGCGCCTACTGTCTTGGGTGAACAGATCGCTGCCGTTTCGCTGTGCGCCGTTTTTGCTGCGGGAGCCGTTAGCGCAGCCCGCATGAACACGGCATTGGCCGTTTGCATGCCCCGAAACAGAGCGCTGCGCGGATATGTTGCAGCGAGTTGTGCACAATGCTGAAGCAGGCTGTCACATCACTGTCAGAAACGCCGCTAAGCGTTTGATTTTTCGTGGTTGATTTTTAAGTCAATGAAAAATATGATTTTTTTCCATTGGCCAAAAAATCGACAGTTTGTCTCAAAGCCCCTAACCATCGGGCCTGGCACCTCTTTCGAGCAAGTTGTTCACGGACTTATCCACAGCTTCTGTGGATTGTGACGGAACTCTTTTTAGCAGTGGCAATCGATTCGTCCGGCGAAACTTTACCTTCGGGAAAAAAAGAGTAGAGTGGCGCGCCCCGGCAGTCACCCTTCCGTTATTTATGCCTCGCGCTTTACCTTCGTCATCCTCCGCAGCTCGTTCCGGTTCTTCTCGTCTGCCCATGCGCGTTGCGCTATGGCTGCTCGACAGCCCGCGCCTGGGACAAACGCCCAGCGTCAAGCGCATCGCCGGCAACCTGCTCAAGCAGCCCGCGCGCAAAGGTTGCGTGCAGGCGCAAAGCCGCCTGGGCCAGCTGCTCTGCCGCGACTGCGGCAACACCCGCGACCGTCGTATCGGTTATGAACTGCTGCGCCAGGCCGCTCGTGCCGGCGACCGTGGTGCCCAGCTGGAGCTGGAGCGCCTGTCACGCTGAGTGCGTGCTGGCCCCGTGTGAATCGCCGGCTGGGTATACTGCTCGGCGGTCCAACATGGAGCGTCTATGCCAATCGATCCTCTTTCTCTTGCCATCGGTGCGGTCGTCGCGCTGGTCCCGCTGTTGGCGGCGTTCTGGTCATTGCAACGCCGGTTGACGCGCGAACAAGGTGAGCTCGCGCTGCTGCAGGAGCGCCTGGAGCATGCCCAGCTGAGCCAGGCCGGTCTGCTGGCGCAACTCGATGCCTGCCGTGCGGAACTGGCCGAGGTCAGTGAGATCAAGGTGGACCAGCAGACCGAGCTGGCCGGCCTGCGCCGTGAAAACGAACTGCTGCAGCAGGAACGGCAGATCGCCCGCGAGGCCGCGCAATCCTGGAACCAGCAGCGCGAGCGCCACGAAGCCGAGCTACGCCGTCTGACCGCAGAATGTGCGGCGCTGGCAGCTGAGCTGCAGGAAAACCGCGATAACCAGCAGCAGCGCCTCGATGACCTGCAGGGCGCGCGCAATGAGCTGCGCGCGCAGTTCTCCGAATTGGCGACGAAGATCTTCGACGAGCGCGAGCAGCGTTTCGCCGAGACCAGTCAGCAGCGCCTCGGTCAGTTGCTCGACCCGCTCAAGGAGCGTATCCAGGCGTTCGAGAAGCGCGTCGACGAGAGTTATCAACAAGAGGCGCGTGAACGCTTTTCCCTGAGCAAGGAGCTGGAGCGCCTGCAGCAGCTCAACCAGCGCCTGGGCGAAGAGGCGACCAACCTCACGCTTGCGCTCAAGGGGCAGAAGACCCAGGGCAACTGGGGCGAGCTGGTGCTGGAGCGTGTGCTGGAGCATGCCGGCCTGGAGAAGGGGCGTGAATACCAGACCCAGGTCAGCCTCAAGGGCGCTGGCGGTGAGCGCTTCCAGCCTGACGTGCTGATCCGTCTGCCAGGCGACAAGCAGGTGATCGTCGATGCCAAGGTCAGCCTCAGTGCCTACCAGCAGTACGTCTCGGCGGTGGACGAGCCGATTCGCCAGCAGGCGCTCAAGCAACATCTGATTTCCCTGCGCAGCCACCTCAAGGGCCTGTCCGGCAAGGACTACCAGCGCCTCGAAGGTTTGCACAGCCTGGATTTCGTTCTGCTCTTCGTGCCCATCGAAGCCGCGTTCGCCACGGCGCTGCAGGCCGAACCGGACCTGTTCCAGGAAGCCTTCGCGCAGCAGGTGGTGATCGTCAGCCCGACCACCTTGCTGGCGACCCTGCGGGTGATCGACAGCCTCTGGCGTCAGGAGCGCCAGGGGCAGAACGCGCGCGAGATCGCCGAGCGCGCCGGCCAGCTGTACGACAAGTTCGTGGCCTTCGTCGCCGATCTGGACGAGATGGGTAGTCGCCTGCAGCAGTTGGACAAGGCCTACGCCAGCGCGCGCAACAAACTGGTCGACGGCCGCGGCAACCTGGTCGGCCGGGTGGAAAACCTCAAATTGCTCGGCGCCCGAGCGAGCAAGAGTTTGCCTGCCGATCTGCTCGAACGTTCTTCCGATTTGCCGGCGCTGGACGAGTTGGGCGAGTAAGCCACAGCCAGTCGTAAAGAGTAGGGCGGGTGCAACCCGCCGTTAATGTGCTGGCGGGCTGCATTCGCCTTACAAGCGCAAAGGGCCGGCGACCTTGTAAAAACGGTGGGCGCTTGCTAACCGCGCAACACCAGATGACGACTGAGCAGGGCCCGCAGCGCAGCCGGCTTGACCGGCTTGGGCAGGTAGTCGAGGCCGGCGGCATGCACCTCGGCGACCAGCTCCGGGCGGCCGTCGGCGCTGATCACCACGCCGGGCACGGGCTCGCCCAGGCGCGTGCGTAGCCAGGCCATCAGCTCGGTGCCGGTCTCGCCCTCGTCGAGGTGGTAGTCGACCAGGGCCAGTTGCGGATGCACGTCTTCGCTGAGCAGATGCTCGCATTCCAGACGGTTGCGCGCTGTCCACACCTGGCAGCCCCAGCGCGACAGCAGGCTGTGCATGCCGGTGAGGATGCTGTCCTCGTTGTCGATGCAGATCACCTGGGTGCCTTGCAGAGGCTGACCATCGATAGCGGATACGGCCGAGCCTTGCGGTTTCGGCGCCGGTTTACGGGCCAGCGGCACGCTGACGCTGAACACGCTGCCCTTGCCTGGCCAGGAGCGCACCTCCAGGCGATGGCCGAGCACGCGGCACAGGCCGTCGGCAATCGCCAGACCCAGCCCCAGGCCTTTCTCGGCGCGGGTCTGGTGGCTGTCCAGGCGTTTGAATTCCTCGAAGATCACCTTGCGCTTGTCCTCGGGGATGCCCATGCCGCGGTCCCACACTTCCAGACGCAATTGCTCGCCCTCGCGGCGTACGCCCAGCACCACGCGGCCCTTGGCGTAGCGAAACGCGTTGGTCAGGAAGTTCTGCAACACCCGGCGCAGCAGCTTGATGTCGCTGTCGATCCAGTGCCGACTGCCATGCACGCGCAGGTCGATGCCCTGTTCCGCAGCCAGCACACCGAACTCGGCGGCTAGGGTGTCGAACAGGTTGGAGAGGGCGAAGGGGTGGCGATCCGGCGTGATCCGCCCGTTCTCCAGACGTGAGATATCCAGCAGGTCGGTGATCAGATCTTCGGCTGAGCGCAGCGAGCTGTCCAGGTGCCGGACCAGCTCTTGCGCTTCGCTGGGCAACGCATCGTCCTGATGGGCCAGCGCTGCGGAGAACAGGCGCGCAGCATTGAGGGGCTGCATCAGGTCATGGCTGACCGCCGCCAGGAAGCGCGTCTTCGACTGGTTGGCGGCCTCGGCGTGGGCCTTGGCCTCGGTCAGCGCCTGGTTCAGTTTCGACAGCTCAAAGGTACGCTCGGCCACTCGTCGTTCGAGACTCTCGTTGGCGTCCTTGAGGGCACGTTCGGCTTCGCGGAACTCGGTGATGTCGGTGAAGCTCATGACGAATCCGCCGCCCGGCATGGGGTTGCCGATCAGCTCGATCACCCGGCCGTTGGGGAACACCCGTTCATAGCTGTGCGCAGTGCCCTGGCGCATCCAGTACAGGCGCTTGGCGACGTTCTCTTCGACATTGCCGCCACCGAGCATGCCGCGCTCGGCATTGAAGCGGATGATCTCGGCAATCGGCCGCCCCACGTAAATCAGGCCTTCGGGGTACTCGAACAATTCCAGGTAGCGATGGTTCCAGGCCACCAGGCGCAGGTTCTGGTCGACCACGCTGATGCCCTGGGTGATGTTCTCGATCGCTCCCTGCAGCAAGGCACGGTTGAACTGCAGCACCTCGCTGGCTTCGTCGACGATGCGCACCACATCCTCGACCTGCATCTCGCGGCCTTCGATGGCGGCCTTGACCACCGCGCGGGTGCTCGAGGCGCCGAGCACGCCGGCGAGCAGGCGCTCGGTGTGGGCGATCCATTCGCTGTTGGCCGGCTGGTTGGGATCGAAGGCCTTGTTCTTGCCTTGGCGCAGGGCGAAGCGGGTGAAACTCTGGCGCGCACGCTCCTCGCCAACGAAGCGGCTGGAGAGCATCAGCAGGTCACCGACCTGCACCGCCAGCAGGCTACGGCCGCTGGGCTTGGTGCCCAGATCGTGGCCGATGAAGCGTCCGGCCTGCCAGTGCTCGGAAACGCGGGTTCGGGAGAACCAGGACACCCAGGCGAACAACAGCATGTTGCCGGCCAGCGACAGCACCACGCCGCGCGTCAGCGGGTCGACCTGCAGGCCGATAGGTGCGTAGAGCAGCGCAGTGAGCCCTGGGAAGCTGTCCAGCGACCAGCCCATGCCGCGTGCCGCCAGCGGCAGCACCAGGGTGTAGAACCAGAGCATGGCGCCGACGATCAGGCCGGCGAACACGCCGCGGCGATTGGCCTGCTTCCACACCAGGGCGCCGAACATGGCCGGCGCCAGCTGGCCGATGGCGGCGAACGACACCTGGCCGATGGTCGCCAGGCTGGTGCCCTCGCCAAGCAGGCGATAGCAGACGTAGGCCAGCAGCAGAATCAGCACGATGCTGACCCGGCGGGCGGTGAGCATCCAGTGGCGGAAGGCCTCGAACGGCCGCTCGGTGCTCTGCCGGCGCAGCAGCCAGGGCAGCAGCATGTCGTTGGAAATCATGGTCGACAGCGCTACCGAGGCGACGATCACCATGCCAGTGGCCGCCGAGGCACCGCCGATGAATGCCAGTACCGCTAGCCCCGGATGGGCCTCGGCCAGCGGCAGGCTGATGACGAAGGAGTCCGGCGTGATGCCGGCCGGCAGCAGCATCTGCCCGGCCAGGGCGATGGGCACGACGAACAGCACGGCCAGCACCAAGTAGGCCGGAAACACCCAACGTGCCAGGCGCAGGTCCTTGGGCTCGATATTCTCCACCACGGTGACGTGGAACTGCCGTGGCAGGCAGACGATGGCGATCATGGCCATGCCGGTTTGCACCAGCATCGCCGGCCAGTTCACCGCCTCGTTCCAGAAGTCGTCCAGCTCGGCAGTATTGTGTGCCTGCTGCAGCAGGTCGTTGAAACCGTTGTACAGGCCGAAGGTGACGAAGGCGCCGACGGCAAGGAAGGCCAGCAGCTTGACCAGCGATTCGAAGGCGATGGCCAGCACCATGCCGCGGTGGTGCTCGGTGACGTCGAGGTTGCGTGTGCCGAACAGGATGGTGAACAGCGCCAGTGCCAGCGACACGATCAGGGCGGTGTCCTGGGCGCTGGTGCCGGTGTCCTGGGCGTGTTCGCCAATCAACAGATTGACCCCGAGCACGATGCCCTTGAGCTGCAGGGCGATGTAGGGCAGCACGCCAACCAGGCAGATCAGCGCGACGACGATGGCCAGCGACTGCGACTTGCCGTAGCGCGCGGCGATGAAGTCGGCGATCGAGGTGATGTTCTCCTGTTTGCTGATCATCACCATCTTCTGCAGCACCCAGGGCATGGTCAGCAGCAGGATGATCGGGCCGAGGTAGATCGGCAGGAACGACCACAGTTGTTCGGCAGCCTGGCCGACGGCGCCGAAGAAGGTCCAGCTGGTGCAATACACCGCCAGCGACAGCGAATACACCCACGCGCGGACTTTCGGCGGCATGGGCGCACTGCGGCGGTCGCCATAGAAGGCGATGGCGAAAAGGATGGCCATGTAGATCAGGGCGACCGCGGCGATCAGCCCGGGGGACAGCGACATGCAGACTCCGAAACACGCAGTGGAACGAAACAGGACGAAACGATGTTGATCAGTGTTGCACAAAGCCGGACGCTGTCGGCTGCGACCAAGGTCGCAGCCAAGCAGTTGTGCTTTGCGACGGGACTCGATTGTGCAGCAGCGCAGGGGCTGATAGCTTGGTTGGTTTGCGATTCTGCCCAAGGACGGACCCGAGGAAGCCCCTATGTTCAAGCCGCAACTGGTGACGTTGCAACGTGGCGCTTTGCGCCTGGAACCGCTCTCCGATGCGGACATCCCCGCCCTGGTAGCACTGGCTGAGGCCAATCGCGAGGAGCTGCTGTACATGAGCGGTACCCAGCGGCTGGATTGGTACCGCAGCGCCCTGGCCGATCTGCGCGAGCAGCGCGCGCTACCTTTCGTCATTCGCCTGGGTGACGAGCTGGTGGGCACCACACGCTTCGCCGATTTCATGAACAGCCTGCCGGCCTGCGAAATCGGCTGGACCTGGCTCGATCGCAATCAGCATGGCAGCGGCCTGAACACCACCATCAAGTACCTGATGCTCAGGCATGCCTTCGACAACTGGGGCATGGTCCGCGTACAGCTGAAAACCGCCGCCAGCAACCAGCGTTCGCAACGCGCCATCGAGAAACTGGGCGCCGTCCGTGAAGGTCTGCTGCGCAACCATCGTCGGCTGGCCGATGGCCGTCTCGACGATACCGTGCTGTACAGCATCACCGATCAGGAATGGCCGGCGCTGCGAGAGGCGATGGAGGCGGGCTTCGGCGCCTGAGCTGCATGCAAATTCGCGAGCAGACCCGCTTCTGGCAAGCTCCCGCATTGAGCGGAGTCGAGCTGTTGCAGGCGCGCTACCTCGAACAACGCTTCGCGCCTCATGTGCATGAGGGCTTCGTCTTCACCGTGATCGAGCATGGTGCCCAGCGCTTTCATCACCGTGGCAGCGACCACCTGGCACCACAGGGCAGCATGGTGCTGATCAACCCGGACGAAGTGCACACCGGCTCCAAGGCGCACGAAGACGGCTGGCGCTATCGCGGCTTCTATCCGGGTAATGATCAGGTGCTGGGTGCGCTGCAGGAGCTGGGCCTGGCCAGGGCGGGCATGCCGTCGTTTTCCTTCAGCGTGCTGCATGATCCGCAGTTGCACAGCGCCTTCCTGCAACTGCATCGCCTGCTCGAGGACGGCGCTGAAGCACTGCAGCAGCAACTGGCCTGGCGTGAGGCGATTCTGCTGCTGTTCCAGCGTCATGCACGGCTTGCCGAACCGCCTGCGCCCGGGCGTGAACCCTGGGCTGTGGCCTGCGCCAAGCAAATGCTCGCCGACCGCCTGATCAAGCCACCTTCCCTGGAGGAGCTGGCGGCTGCGGTCAATCTCTCACCCTTTCATTTCGCCCGGGTCTTTCGCCGTGCGACCGGACTGCCGCCACATGCCTGGCTCAAGCAACGTCGTCTGGAACAGGCGCGTGCGTTGCTCAGGACCGGCTGCACGGCGGTCGCCGTGGCCATGCAGCTGGGCTTTGCCGACCAGAGCCACCTGTCGCGACAGTTCAAGCAGGCCTACGGCGTCAGCCCTGGCGAGTATCGCAGCGCCGTGGCCCGCAGCTGAAAGCAGGTATAAAAAGATTCTTCGCATTTTCGCGGGGAGGATACGTTTGATACCGGACTGGCAAGTTTGTGTGCGTATCGCTTGCTGACTTAGCACTATCCATTACCGTGTGTACTGAGCGCTTGGGTTGCGCCCCTTACGGGCGCCACACCGTGATTCGCTGCGCTCACCCTTCGGGCCAGCCTGCGGCTGTTACTCCGCTGCGCTACGTTTCGTTGCTTGCCCAAGAAAGGTGTGCCAAAGAAGGGCACCCTACATCCGGGTTTCGCTACGCGAAACTTGATTCGCTTTGCTCACCCTACGGGCCAGCCTACGGCTGTTACTCCGCTTCGCTGCGTTTCCTCGCTCCGGCGCCGCTCCGGGGGCCGGCTTACAAGGGCCGTCCATGGCCCTTTAAGCGGGGCCGCCGCCGGTATTTCGCCGCATCCATGCGGCTCATCCCCCCTACGCAACACCTCCACTTGGCCTCCTGAAGGGGGCCAGGTCGCGAGCTTGCGACATATCAGGAAGATCAAAGTCGGTAGCGTTTGGCTTTTGCTCTTGAAGCGCGGATCTCACAGACGACGCCCAAGTCCCCTTCAGGAGGCCGAGTGGAATCACCGTGGAAGGGGTTGAGCGACATGGATGTCGCGAGAGCCGTGATGGGCCAGGGATGGCCCTTCACGGCGTGCCCCTGGAGCGGTGATGGAACGAGGGAACCCCGGTGCAGCCGGGGCCGTATGCAGGGGTGTGTTTCTTTGCTTACTTTCTTTGCACAAGCAAAGAAAGTGAGTCGCCCGTAAGGGGCGAAACCCATCAGGCCAGGCGGCGCGTTAACGGATAGTGCCAAGTCATCGACAGCTAACACGTAATTGCCAGTCCGGTGTCAACCCGCACTTCCCCCCAAAATATGCGAAGAACCATAAAAAAAACCGGCGCTCCTTGCGGAGGCGCCGGCTTTTCAACCCGCTGTTCGATCAGAATTCGTGATCGGCGGTGTCCGGGTTCAGGTCGCTGATGCCCAGCTTGCCCGCGGCCTGCTCAATGGCGCCGGTCTGCTTGACCAGAGCTGCGATGGCGTCACGCACCAGTTGCTGGCCTTCGGCGTTGTCGGCGGCGATCAGCTGGTCGAAGTGCACGTTGTCCTTCTCGGCGCTGTCGACCAGGGCCTGCAGCTTGGCTTCGGTTTCCTGCAGGTCGGCCTTGAGCGTGGCATCGGCCTGGGCGTCGGCTTTGGCGACCAGCTCGGACAGGCTCGGACCGGTCAGGGTAGTGCCGTCGGCTTTCTTGTATTCGCCCAGGTAAACGTTGCGAATGCCTTTGCCGTTGTAGAAGTGCGAGTTGTGGGTGTTGTCGCTGAAGCAGTCATGCTCGTCTTCGGTGGAGTTGGCCTCCAGTGCCACCTTCATGCGCTCGCCAGCCAGCTCGCCGAGCGACAGGCTGCCCATGCCGAACAGCATCTTGCGCAGGCCGTTCTCGCCCGAATCGGCGACCAGTTCGCTGCGGTAATTGCCTTCCACGCCGTCCTTCCACTGCTCGACCATTTCATCCAGATCGCTGACCAGCAGGTCGGTGGCGGCTTTCAGGTAGGTGCGGCGACGCTCGTTGTGGCCACCGGTGGCGCCTTCGCCGACCAGGTAGTCGGTGTAGGGGCGCTCGCCGGCGCCTGGCTCGGTGCCGTTCAGGTCCTGGCCCCAGAGCAGAAACTCGATCGCGTGGTAGCCGGTGGCGACGTTGGCTTCGGAGCCGCCCAGCTCGTTCAGGCTGGCCAGCAGTTCGCCATTGATCTCGCTGACGTCGATCTTGTCTTCGCCGACCTGGATCTCGGTGTTGGCGATGATGTTGGCCTGCGCGCCCGGGTTGCCCAGCGCGTGCTGGTAGTCTTCGGCGACGTAGTCGATCAGGCCTTCGTCCAGCGGCCAGGCATTGAGCTGGCCTTCCCACTCGTCGACAACCGGGTTGCCGAAACGGAACACTTCGGTCTGCATGTACGGCACGCGTGCAGCCAACCAGGCTTCGCGGGCGGCTTTCAAGGTTGCCTCGCTGGGATCGGCGAGCAGCGCATCGACTGCAGCCTGCAGGTCTTTGCCAGTGCTGGCGGCGTCGCTGAACACGGCCAGGGCCAGATCGGCGTAGTGATTGACCACGGCCTTCGCCGCTGCTTCGTCGACCTTCGCGGCGGTGGCCGGAGCCGCGCTCTCGGTGGCGGCAGGCGCTGCAGCCTGGGTGGCGGGAGCTTTGTCTTCGCCGCAGCCAGCGAGGGAAATGGCGATGGCCAGCAGGCTGGCCGAAGCCAGGGGCATACGAATCATGGCGGGGTCCTTTGCATGTACGAATGTGGACGGTACGCAGGCGTACCTGAAAAAGCCGCGACATAATGCAAATGTTTCGCATTATGTGTAAAGGCCATTATTTGCCCTTGTGCGGGATATCGCTGCCACATGTCGTTCCTGTCGCTAGAATGCCGGCACCTGATTCGCAGTTCTGCATGGAGAAAACTGCATGAGCCTGACCGCCGTGATCGTTATCGTCGTCCTCGTCCTGCTCGGCGCCTACGCGGTGTCCCTGTATAACGGCCTGGTGCGCCTCAAGCATGGGGTGAGCAAGGCCTGGTCGAACATCGACGTGCTGCTCAAGCAGCGCCACGACGAACTGCCCAAGCTGGTGGAGACCTGCAAGCAGTACATGCAGTACGAAGGCTCGACCCTGGAGCGCGTGATCGCCGCGCGTAGCGCTGTGGCCAGCGCCCGCGAGCAGCAGGACGTCAGCGCCCTGGGCAAGGCCGAGAGTGGCCTGCGTGCCGGCCTCGGCCAGCTGTTCGCCCTGGCCGAGAACTACCCGGAGCTCAAAGCCAACGACAGCTTCCAGCACCTGCAGCAGCGCATCAGCGGCCTGGAGAACGGCATTGCCGACCGCCGCGAGCTGTACAACGAGGCGGTCAACCTCAACAACGTGCGCATCGAGCAGTTCCCCGATGTGATCGTCGCGCGCATGTTCAACTTCCAGGCTGCCGACTTGCTGGTGTTCAGCGAGGCGGAGAAGGCAGACGTAGATCTGAAATCGTTATTCAACTGAGCGCCTGCCGATGTTGCAAGCCGACCCTCTTGGCTTCTTCACGACACTGGCCTTTACACTTGGCGCCTGCCTCGGCGGCGCCTGGTGGTTCTTGCGGCGTTGGTCGCAGGCGCGTCATCTGCTCGATACGCCTACCTCGAAGATCCGCTCGGCGGCGCAGGGTTATGTCGAACTCTATGGTGTGCTCGAAGCGCTGCCGGACATGCCGGTTCGCGGGCCGCTGACCGGCAAACCGTGCCTGTGGTGGCGCTTTCGTATCGAGGAATATCGCTCCAGCGGCAAGAAGCGCAGCTGGCGGGTGATCGAGAGTGGTGCCAGTGACGCCTGGCTGCGCCTGGTCGACGGCACCGGCGAATGCCTGATCGACCCGCGCGGTGCCGAGATCAAAGCGGCGGTGCGCGAGGTGTGGGAGGGCAATCTGCGCCACCCGCTGGGCCCGGCCAAGACCGGGCTGTTCGGCTTTCTTACCAGTGGCCAGCGTTATCGCTACAGCGAGGAGCGCTTTCACGTTGGCCAGCCGCTGTATGCCATCGGAGATTTTCGCACCCTCGGCGCTGCGCAGCAGGGATTCGAGAAGCATGCCGCTCAGGGTGAAGTGATCCGCGAATGGAAGGGCGACTACGCGGGCCTGCTGCGGCGCTTCGATAGCGACGGCAACGGTGAGCTCGATGAGCAGGAATGGAATCGCGTACGCCTGGCTGCGCAGCTGGAGGCCGAGGACCGCCATCGGCAGAAAGCCTCCGAGCCGGCGCGGCACCAGATGGCCAAGCCCGGTGAACGTCAGCCGTTCATCCTTTCCAACAGCGGGGAGGATGAACTGGCGCGCAACTTCTATTGGCAGGCTGCCGGTGGTGCCGTGTTGTGCCTGGCAGGTGCGCTGGCCACGGCTTGGTTATTGGGTGTGCAGCACTTCTAGAAAGACGCAACCTGAGCGCTCAATGCTCGTCCATCGTCTTCCGTTTAGTGGTGAGGGGCCGGGAAACTTGCGAACACGCGCCGCCGGGTTTCTGGAACGCTGCAGGCAGAGGGTGTTCGTGGGAGCGACTTGTCCGCGAATTTGACTGGCTCTGTAGAAAGGCTTCGCGGACAAGTCCGCTCCCACGGTCGGGCAGGCGCTGTCGCCGGAAATACCGCGAAGCCTTCCCAGCCCCTTGAACGAACAAGCCCGCCGATATGGCGTAATTCCGTTCACACAAGAAGCGCTCGAAGGCGATCAGTGTAGTACGCCTCAGAGCGTGGCCGGGTTGGCGGCCGAGCTCAGGCGTCTTGCCTGCTTGAGGAACAGGGTCAGCTCGCGCGCCGGTAGCGGCTTGCTGTACAGATAGCCCTGACCCTCGTGGCAGCCCTGGGCGATGATGTAGGCCTCCTGTTCGGCGGTTTCCACGCCCTCGGCGATGACCTGCATGCCCAGGCTCTTGCCCAACTGGATGATGGCGCGAACGATGGTCGCGTCGTCCTCGTCTTCGAGCAGGTCCTGCACGAAGCTCTTGTCGATCTTGATCTTGTCCAGCGGCAAACTCTTCAAGTAGCTCAGCGAGGAATAGCCGGTACCGAAGTCGTCGATGGCGATCAATGCACCGGAGCGACGCAGGCTGAGCAGGTGCTGGGCCGCGGTGCTGATGTCTTCCATCAGGCCGGTCTCGGTGACTTCCAGTTCGAGGCTCCTGGGCGGCAGGCGGTAGACCTGCATCAGGTTGTTGACCACGCGCGGCAGCTCGGCATGGTGCAGCTGCACGGTGGACAGGTTGATGGCCATGCGCAGGTCGCTGAAGCCTTGGTCGTGCCATTCGCGCAGCTGACGGCAGGTCTGATCGAGAATCCACTCCCCGATGGGGATGATGGTGCCGTTCTGCTCGGCCAGAGGGATGAACAGGTCCGGCGCGACGAAGCCATGCTGCGGATGCTGCCAGCGCAGCAGCGCTTCGACGCCAACCACGCGGTGGTCGCGATAATCCACCTGCGGCTGGTAGACCAGGTGCAGCTGGTTCTGCGCCAGGGCATCGCGCAGATCCTTCTCCAGCTCACGGCGGCGGCGCATCTCGCTGTCGACGCTGGCGATGTAGAACTGGTAGCGGTTGCGCGAGCGGCTCTTGGCCAGCGTCATGGTCTGTTCGGCTTTCTGCAGCAGCTTCTCGGTGCTGTCGCCGTCTTCCGGGAACAGGGTGATACCGATGGTGGCGCGCAGGCGCACTTCGTGCTGATCGAGCAAAAAGGGCAGTTCCAGATCGTCGAGCACGCTCTGCGCCAGTTCGGCCGCTTCGTAAGGCTGCTCGATGTCGGCCTGAACCAGGGCGAACTGGTCGCCGCCCAGGCGGGCCAGCGCGCCGAGACGCCCGCTGTGACTGCGCAGGCGATCGGAGAGGGCGAGCAGCAACTGATCGCCGCTCTGGTAGCTGAACTGTTCGTTGATGCCCTTGAAGTCGTCGAGGCCGACGCACAGGACGGCGACGCGGCGCTGAAGGCGGCCGGCGTCTTCGAGAATCTGGTCGAGCTGCTGCTGCAGTTGCTGGCGGTTGGGCAGGCCGGTGAGGAAATCATACTGGGCCATGCGCAGCAGGCTATTCTCGGCTTCGCGACGCAGGTGGGTGTTACGTTCGATCGAGGCCAGCAACTGGTTGGCGGTGTTGATCCACAGGCCCAGCTCGTTCTTCTCGTTGCCCTTGAGCATCGGCAACTTGTGTTCGCTGGGACGGTCGGGATTGATGCTGGTGAGGTGTTCGATGATCTTCGACAGGGGTTTGGTCAGCAGCCAGTGGTAGACCAGATAGAGCACCAGGCCCATGGCCATGGCGCGCAGCACGCCGGAGATGAAGATGATCACCGAGTTGGTGACGAAACTCTCGCCGTAGGGCGCCGTGTCGAGTGTGATGTTGAGGTCGCCGTAGTATTCGCTGTAAGGACCGCGGCCGACCAGCTTGGTAGCGAACTGCTGTTCCTGACCGAGGATCGGGTCGGTCAGCCAGCGCGTGGGCATTTGTGCCAGCTCGCGCGAGCGTTCGGCGAGCATCGGCTCGTTGGGGTGACCAATGGAGGCGTAGCGCACCGACTCGTGCTGGAACAGGCCCTCGATCACCTGCATGCCCATTTCACGGTCCAGGCTGTACACGGCCTGGGTCGATGGATCGCGGAACATGCCGAGAATGCGGTGAGCATCGTTCGCGACCGCCTGGCGTGTCTTGTAGGCATCGAAGACGATTTGCGCGCAGCTCAATACCACTCCGACCACCAGTGCGGAAAGCAGCACCACGCGGAGCAACTTGAGTGACAAGCTGTTCTTTAATTCCAGCTTCAAAGGCAATTCCTTATGTCGATGCGTGCAGCGTCATTCAGACGAGAGTATTGGCAATCTAGCCCTAGCCGTCAAAGGGCCATCATGTCTGGTGGCACTTTTTATCCTATAAGGAATGTTCATGATGAGAATCGGCACTTCCAGGTCGATGCGTTGCCCTATGTCGGTGCGATTGCGTGAGACTTGAGCACCCTTTGTCGGATTGATGGAGCGCGGTGTCTAGTGCCCGGCGAGGCTGCTTTTGCGCCTGCTGCGGCCCGGCATGGACCGGCACTGGTTCATGGCTGAATCTACATCACTGGTGTGTCGAACGCACAGATCTGGCGGAGCCCGGCGCAGGCTTGCCCGAGACGCCGACCCAGGTGCCAGACACGAAAAACCCGGCCACATGGGCCGGGTTTTCGTGTTACGGGGCTTGGACTCAGGCCGCGTAGTTCTGGGCGACGAAGTCCCAGTTGACCAGGTTCCAGAACGCCTCGACGTACTTCGGACGCAGGTTGCGGTAGTCGATGTAGTAGGCGTGTTCCCAGACGTCGCAGGTCAGCAGCGGGGTGTCGCCGCTGGTCAGCGGGCAGCCGGCGCCGATGGTGCTGGCCAGGGCCAGGGAACCGTCAGCTTTCTTCACCAGCCAGCCCCAGCCGGAACCGAAGGTACCGATGGAGACCTTGCTGAACTCTTCCTTGAACTTGTCGAAGGAACCGAAGGCAGCGTTGATGGCGTCAGCCAGGGCGCCAGTGGGCTGGCCACCGCCGTTCGGCGACAGGCAGTTCCAGTAGAAGGTGTGGTTCCACACCTGAGCGGCGTTGTTGAAGATGCCGCCCGAGGAAGTCTTGACGATCTCTTCCAGGCTCTTGCCTTCGAACTCGGTGCCCGGCACCAGGTTGTTCAGGTTCACGACGTAGGTGTTGTGGTGCTTGTCGTGGTGGAATTCGAGGGTCTCGGCGGAAATGTGCGGCTCGAGAGCATTCTTTTCGTAAGGCAGCGGCGGCAATTCAAAAGCCATGGTCTATCTCCTACTCAGGTCGTGTGCGGTATGCGCCAGGCCGATCACGGGCGGCCCGTGGAGGGCGTTCACAACTGCTGCGCTAGCGGCTTTGCAAACACCACTCGAAGCGGCGTCGAGTTTGTACTCTTTGCGCCGCAGACTCGGGATCATAGCACCCGGCCACGGCCATAACCACGCAACATCTGTGTGGGAAAGCCGGTGCCAGGGCCTCTGCGACAATGGCTTCGACCATCGTGCGCGCCAGCAGTTGCTTTTACAGGGCGCCGGCTTTTTTCCAGGCCAGATAACTGCTCACCAGCTCCGGGCCCAGCTCCCCCGGACGCGCATCCAGCACCGGGACTTCATGGGCGGCCAGGCGTTCATGCAGGTCGGCGCGGGCGTTGAGGTAGTCGAGCGTGCCGCAATAGGCGAGGGCCTGGTCGAATTGCTCTACCGGCGTCTGGCGCAGGCGGTCCAGCGCTTCCTCGCGCAGGCTGGCGATCAGCACGCGGTGCTGGCGCGACAGTCGGCGTACGGCGGCGAGCAGATCCTGGTCATCCTCGTCGCGCAGGTTGGTCACCAATACCACCAGCGAGCGGCGGCGCTGACGCGCCAGCAGCAAGTCGGCAGCGGCGCTGAAATCGGCCGGTTGCTGGCTGGTGTCGAGGTCATAGACGGCATTGAGCAGCACGTTCAGTTGCGCGGGGCCCTTGACCGGTGCCAGGTAACGCGACTGGTTGCCGGCGAAGGTCGCCAGGCCCACCGCATCGCCCTGGCGCAGCGCCACGTAGCTGAGCAGCAGGCAGGCATTGAGGGCATGGTCGAAGTGCGACAGCTCGTCGTCCTGGCTGCGCATGCGCCGGCCGCAGTCGAGCAAGAAGATGATCTGCTGATCGCGTTCGTCCTGATACTCGCGGGCGATGGGCATGCGCTTGCGGGCGGTGGCCTTCCAGTCGATCTGGCGCAGGGTATCGCCATCACGAAATTCACGTAGCTGGTGAAACTCCAGGCCCAGGCCGCGGCGTGGGCGCTGACGCACGCCCAGCTGGCTCAGCCAGTCGTCCACGGCTTTTAGCTGTGCGCCGTAGAGACGCGCGAAATCCGGGTAGACGCGGCTCTCGTCAGCCAGCGGCAGCAGGCGTTTGGCCTGCCACAGGCGCAGTGGACTGGGCAGCTTCAGCTCGCACCGGGCGAAATGGAAGTGCCCGCGGATCAGCGGCTTGAGGCGATAGCTGACGCGCGTCTGCTGGCCGGGGTGCAGGGTGATGCGTTGAGGCAGGAACTCGAAGGCCATGCCTTCGGGCACATGATCGAAGACTTCGATTTCCTGTGTTTGGGTGAAATCGTGATGGGCGATCAGTTGCACCTCGCTCCAGCGTCCCAGCGGCAGGTTGCCGGGCAGCACGCGCTCCAGGCGTGGCAAACCCTGGCGGCGCAGCCACAGCCCATCGACGGCGGCGATCAACAGCAAGGCCAGCAATAGCCCCCAAGCCAGCGGCATCAGACTTTCTGCCAGGCGAATGCCGAGCAGGGGCAGGGCGCCGAGCAGCACGGCAGCGGCGAACAGGCCGCCGAGCAGCCCGAGGAGCAGGCGCGAAGGTTTCATAGGCGTGGCGCCGGCACCTGGTCGAGCAACTGTTGCAGAACCTGATCCACCGACAGACCTTCGATGTCCAGCTCAGGTGCCAGGCGCACGCGATGGCGCAGCACGGCCAGGGCGCAGCTCTTGATGTCATCCGGCACAACGAAGTCGCCGCCACGCAGCAGTGCGCGGGCACGGGCGCCGCGCACCAGGGCGATGGAAGCGCGCGGCCCGGCGCCCATGGCCAGACCCGGCCAGCTGCGGGTGGCGCGGGCCAGGCGTACGGCGTAATCGAGCACCTGGTCATCCAGGGGCAGGTCGCTGGCAATCTTCTGCAGCGCCAACACGTCCTTGGCCTGCAACAGGGTACGCAGCGGGCTGACCTCGAGCATGTCGGCCTTGGCCGAGCGGGTCACCTGGCGCACCATGTTCAGCTCTTCGTCCTGCTGCGGATAATCCATGCGCAGCTTGAGCATGAAGCGGTCCAGCTCGGCTTCCGGCAGCGGGTAGGTGCCTTCCTGCTCGATCGGGTTCATGGTCGCCAGCACCATGAACGGCAGCTGTACCGGCAGGGCGCGACCTTCCAGGGTGACCTGGCGTTCCTGCATCACTTCCAGTAGCGCGGCCTGGGTCTTGGCCGGTGCGCGGTTGATCTCGTCGGCCAGCAGCAGGTTGGTGAATACCGGGCCCTTGCGCAGCTTGAACTGCTCGCTCTGCATGTCATACACGGCGTGGCCGGTGACATCGCTGGGCATCAGGTCCGGGGTGAACTGGATACGTGCGAACTCGCCGCCGAAGCAACGCGCCAGGGCGCGTACCAGTAGCGTCTTGCCCAGGCCGGGCACGCCTTCGACCAGCACGTGGCCACCGGCGATCAGTGCGGTGAGCACGTCATCGATCACCGCGCTTTGGCCGATCACGGCCTTGCGCAGTTCGGCGCGCAGGGCCTGGGCCAACTGGCTGGCACGCTGGCGTTGCTGCACCTGCGGATTGCTCGGCGCGGCGGCCGGGGTTTCCTGCTCCGGCAGGTTGTCGTTCTCGGGGATCTCGCTCATAGGGCATTCCTGAGGGTTTGCAGGTGGGCGACCTGGCGGGTGAAGTCATTGGCGGACAGGCGTTGCGGCGGCAAGGGGCGCATGGCCTGGCTGATGTCCTTGGCGGGCAGGCGGGTCAGGCGACCGAGCACCTGCCACTGATCGGCTACGGCGAGCTTCTCGAAGCCTGGGTAACGGCGCCGCGCGCGGCGATTGATGTCCTGCTGCAGGCCTTTGAGCAGGCTGTGCTGGCCACTACGACGGAGGAGGAAGTCGGCGCTGCCGCGCAGGTGTTCCTCGAGCTGGCGGCGTGCCCGGCTGGCCGGTGCCTGCAGCGGGCCGTGACGCACGCCGACGTGCCACAGGGCGGCGATGATCAGCAGGGCCAGGACCAGCAAGGCCAGCGGGAAATGGCGCAGTAGCAGGCGCGCCAGGCCTTCGCTGTCGGCGTGGTAGAGCAGGGTCACGGCGCTGTCCTGGCTCAGGTACCACAGCAGCCAGGCGTGGTCGTATTCGTTGATGTTGCGGTTCTGCCAGATCCACGGGTCACTGAGCACGGTGATCAGGCCATCGCCGTGGTACAGCTGCAACAGGTGCGTGGCGGCCTCGCTGTTGGCCCAGGCATGCGCGCGATTCTGCGCGTCGTAGAGGTGGAAGTCGGTGTCGAAGGCGATATAGGCCGGCGCCTGCTCGTTCTCCAGGTAGAGCTTGGTGAGTTGCGGGTAGGCCTCGCGCGCTTCGTCCTGCTGGTTTTCCGCCTGCGCCTCGCTGGCCCCTTCATCGTCCAGCTCGTCACTCATGTACTGCTGGATGCCGAGCAGGTCGAGCAGCAGGTCGCCGCTCTTGCCTTCCTCTTCGTCCCACAGGCGTTCAGCGATGAACAGCAGATGACCGCCATTGGCCGTCCATTGCAGTGCGCGCTCGACCTGGCGCGGCGTCATGTTGCCGCGATCGGCCAGCAGCATCAGGGTCTGGCCTTCGCTGGGCAGGTCGTCGAGCACTTCCAGGCCTTCGGCGCGGCGCGCGGCGATGCCCTGCTTGCGCAGGAAATGTTCGGCGGCCAGGTAGGGGCTGCTGGCAACCTCGGGAGCAGGGCCGTGCTCGATCACGTCTTCATACGGTTCGAGTTTGCCCAGCACGTAGCTGGCGATCAGCCCCACGACCAGCAGCAGGGCCATGGCGAGAATGAATCCGCTGCGCCGACTCATGCCGCACGCTCCTGAGAGAACAAGCTACGCCAGCCCTGGCACAGGCCCTGACGTAGGGACTCGGCGGGCAGGCGGTGACCATAAGCCAGTGCCTGCCAATGCTGGGTGAGCTGGCGACTGTAGTCCTCCAGGTTCTGCTGCCCAAGGCCGGCTACCAGGTGCAGCACTTCCCCTTCGGTGTGCGACTGCTTCAGCGGCAGGCGATGTTCGTGCAGCAGGCGGCTGAGCAGGGCGCGGTAGAGCAGGCCCAGCGCCGCGCGCGGTTGTTCGGCCCAGAGCCGCTCTGCTTCGCTGGCGACATCATCGGGCAGGCTCTCCGGGGCCAGTTCAAGGCCAAAGAGTTGTTGCGGTGCTACCGGTCGGCGCCGCGTCGGCAGGCCAATGCGCTCGCCAAAGGCCTGCAGCCATTCGCGATAGCGCCAGAAGATGAAGGCCAGCAGCGCGGCCAGCGCCGCCCACAGCAGCACTTCGAAAATTTGCGCGACGACATCCAGGCTCTTCCACCATTCGCCCAGCTTGAGCAGGTTCTTGAGCATGTCGAGGAAGGCTTCGACATCTTCCGGTTTCGGTTCTTCTGCGGGCTTCTCTTCGCCCAGACGCCAGCGTGTGACGGTTTCGCGGTGCTGGAAGGGCGGCTCGTCGAGCAGCGCTTCGATGCTTTCACGTGCGGCCTGGCTGGTCAGCGGCTGCTTGAGCATGCGGGGTGCTTCGGGGGCTTGCGGGTCGGTCTGCTCGGCTTCTGCGCTGGCCGCTGGCGGCGTATTGGCCCAGGCGTCGTTCGGCAGTTGCGTCAGCAACAGAGCGCAACCGAGCAACAGGGCGTAGGCGCTGCCGGTCAGGCGCTGGCGCAGGCGGCGGAAGGTCAGCTCGATATCCCAGGCCTCCAGGGCGGTACGGCGATTGAGATAGAGGGTGAAGCCGCAGGCGACGTAGACCGGTTCCCAGAGGATCAGCAGCAGCACGTAAAGCAGGTTGGACAAGTGCTCCAGCCACAGCCACTGACCGCTGCTGGCGGCGATCAGGCTTTCCCAGGTCCAGTCCAGCTCCACCTGCTGCGGCAGCATCAGATAGAACAGGGCGACAAGGCCCATCCACAGGGCGATTTCCAGGTGCATGCCCACCAGCGTCAGCCAGGTTGCGGCGGCGCTGTCACGCTGGCCAAGCACTACCAGACGCTGACTGCGCGCCTGGCCGGAGAGGCCTTCGAGCTGCAGTACGGGCAGATCGAAACTGCGCGTCGGGCTGAGGCGGCGCCAGGTCAGGCTGGCCAACAGTTGTGGCCACAGCAGTTTCGGCAGTGCGCGCAAAGATTGCTTCAGCGAGGGCGTATTGCCGAACAGCGCCTGCGAAAGGATGTACAGCGGCAGCCGCTCATAGGCGGGTTTGAGCCACCAGAACAGGAACACTGCCCAACCCGGATACTGCCAGAGCAGGGCGCAGAGCAGGGCGAACAGCGGCAGGGTGACCAGCGCCCAGTTGGCCATCAGCAGGCCGGCGTGACGACGGGCCAGCAGCACGCCGAGGTCGATGGCTTCCCAGGCGCTGCGTGGGCGGATGGCGACGCTGGCTTCAGTCAGGCGCATGCTGCCTCCGCCCGGCCAGTAGCAGATAGCTCAGTACCAGCACCCAGAGACCCGCACCGACGATGTACTTGATGTTCGGGCTGGCGAAGGTGGTGGACGACCAGAACGCTTCGATGAATGCGGCCAGCAGTAGGAACAGGATCACCCCGCAGACCAGCTGGATCGCCTTGCCGGCTGCCAGGCGCAGCGCTTCGCCGCGGGGCAGGCGACCGGGGGCAAGCAGCGCCCAGCCGAGCTTGAAGCCTGCCGCGCCGGCCAGGGCGATGGCGGTCAGCTCGAAGGCGCCATGGCCGATGACGAATGACCAGAACGGCTCGCCGTAGCCGATGCGCGTCAGGTGGCCCGCCACGGCGCCGATCATCAAACCGTTGAAAAGCAGAAAGAACAGGCTGCCGAGGCCCAGCAGCAGGCCACTGGCGAAGGTCTGAAAGGCGATGCCGATGTTGTTCATGATGTAGAAGCCGAACATCACCCAGTCATCGCCGGAGCCGCGTTCGCTGAAGCGGCCGAGGCGGCGCGCATCGGGATCGTACATACGCTCCATTTCGCTGACCTGATCGGGGCTGACCAGGGTGAAGATCAGTTCGGGATAGAGGTAGGTCAGCAGCCCCATCAGGGCCAGGCTGCCGAAGAACAGCAGGCTGGCGACGCACACGCTGCGCCATTCGCTACGAACCAGGCGCGGAAAACCGCCGAACAGAAAGCGGATCATCTGCGCGCCAAGGTGGCTGCGATGACGGTAGAACTGCTGGTGACCACGCATGGCCAACTGCTGCAGCTGATCGATCAGATGGCTGCTGTAGCCGCGCGCCTGAGCCAGGGCCAGGTGCTGGCAGAGTTGTCGGTAGCGGGGGGCGAAACTCTGGCAGGTTTGCGCTTCGGCCTTGCCGCGCTCGAGTGCCTCGAGCTGGCTGTTGAAGGCATCCCAGTCCGGCTGATGGCGACTTTCGAACAGACTCTGTTTCACGGGGCGCTCCCCAGCAGGCCGCGGGCGATGCCATTGAGGCGCGGTTCGGCCTGCTCGGCAGGCACTTGCAACGGTTCGGCTAGTAGCGCCGCCAGCTCCGCTCTGCGGGCTGCGGACAACTGGCCACCGCGTTCGGCGAAGCCGAGGATGGCGCGTTGCTCGCCGAGGCTGAGCGGGAAGGGCGCTTGCAGCGGTTCGGCCTCGGCCAGCTGCGGTTTGCTCAGCGGCGCGTCGCGATAGACCACCAGCGTGCCGGCGGCGATGTCGCCGAGACGCTTGAACGCCGGATGATTCAGGCAACTGATGATGCCCAGGGTGTAGCCGAACGGTAGGATGTCGACGAAGCGCAGCAGGTTGCGGGTCAGCGAGGCAGCCCAGCCGACGGGCGTGCCGTCATCGTGCACCACGCGCAGGCCAAGCATCTGCTTGCCGGGGGAGCGACCCTGGTTGAGTACCTCGAACAGCACCATGTACCACCAGGTCACGAGAAACAGCAGGATGGTGCCCAGGCCCATGCCGAACTGACCGAGCAGGCCGAGGACGATGAACATCAGGGCGAGAATCAGGCCGCGAATGGCCAGGTCGATGGCGAACGCCAGGGCGCGCGGGACCAGCCCGGCCGGTCGCAGATGCAGATCGATGCCTTCCGGCGTTTCGACCTGATAGCGGGTATCCAGGGGCGGCAGGGGGGATGAAAAGCTGGCGCTTGAGCGTGAGGGCATCGGCGGACTGCATCAAGGAAAGCCCGATGCTAGCGAGCAGCGGGCCACGAACGCAACCGGGCCAGCGAGCTGGCCCGAGTGACGTCGGTTTATTGAGCGGCCGGCAGCACGCCGAAGATGGTGCGATACAGCACGCCCATGGCCACGACCATCAGCGGAATGCTCCACACCAGACCGATGCCCAGCGGAATGGCGCTGACCATGACGATCAGACCGAGCACGATGAACAGGCCGAAGACCTTGAACCAGTGCTGGGTGATGGCCTTGCGCGAGGCTTCCAGCGCCTGCCAGGGCGACAGGCCGCGCTCGACCACCAGCGGGATGGCCAGCAGATAGGCGACGCCCAGGTAGATGCCGGGGATCAGCAGCAGGATCATGCCGAGGTAGATCAGCAGCATCATCACCACGGCGGTGATGATCAGCGGTACGGTGCGGCCAAAGTGGCTGAAGATCTCGTTGAAGCTCAGCGGCTGGTCGGCGGCACGGCGAATGCCGACCATGTTGATGCCGGCCATGAAGGGGTAGGCCAGTGCCGAGGCCAGCAGCGAAATCAGGATCTCGCCGACGAATACCAGAAACAGGTTCTCGCTCAGCGCGCCGAAGATGCCCACTACGCCGCCGAGGATGAAAGTGGCTGCCAGAAGCACCACGTAGAACACCAGGAAGCCACCGATGATGATGCCTTTGGTGCCTTTGACCTTGCTCCAGGACTCACTCAGCAGTTCGCCGATGCTGAAGTCATAACCGCGTGCCAGGGCCTCTTCGATGCTCGGCGCGTGGCCCAGAGACGACTGTTGCAGGTCGCTGCTGGGGGCTGCGTAGGGATTGGGGGTGATCGCGTCACTCATGGCTGCGTCCTTGTACAGAGTGGAAGAGGAGCGCCAATGCTAATGGTTACAGCATTTTTCTCAAGTGCAGTGCGTCCGTTCATGCGGCACCTGTGCGCTGGTTCATGCTTTTGCCGGCGACGGCGAGGCCGGAGGTGAATGATAGACTGGCGGCAATTTTGCCTTGGGTACGGAGCCGCCAATGACTTCCAGCATCTTCTGGTACGACTACGAGACCACCGGTATCAATCCGCGTTGCGATCGCCCGCTGCAGGTGGCGGGCATCCGTACCGACGAGGCGCTGAACGAGATCGGCGAGCCGCTGAACATCTATTGCCGGCCCAGCGACGATATCCTGCCGCACCCGGCTGCCTGCCTGGTGACCGGTATCGAGCCGCAGCGCCTGCAGCAACTGGGCCTGGACGAGGGCGAGTTCATCACCCGGGTGCATGCCGCGCTGTCGGCGCCGGGCACCTGCGGCGCCGGCTATAACAGCCTGCGTTTCGATGACGAGGTGACGCGCTACAGTCTCTACCGCAATTTCTTCGACCCGTATGCCCGAGAATGGCAGGGCGGCAACAGCCGTTGGGACCTGATCGATCTGGTCCGTACCGCCTACGCGCTGCGCCCTGAGGGCATCGAGTGGCCCGAGGAAGACGGGCGTGTATCGCTCAAGCTGGAGCGGCTGACCCAGGCCAACGGCATCGATCACGGCCAGGCGCACGATGCGCTGTCCGACGTGCGCGCGACCATCGGCCTGGCGCGCCTGCTGCGTGAGCGGCAGCCTCGGCTCTACGACTTCCTCTATCAGCTACGCAGCAAGCAGCGGGTCATGGATCAGATTCGCCTGCTGCAGCCGGTGCTGCATATTTCCGGACGTTTCTCTGCGGCGCGTCACTATCTGGCGCCGGTGCTGCCGTTGGCCTGGCATCCGCGCAATCGTAACGCGCTGATCGTCTGCGACCTGCAGGCCGATCCATCGCCCTTGCTGGACCTGGATGCCGAAGTCCTGCGCAGTCGCCTCTACACGCGCCGCGAAGACCTGGCCGAGGGCGAAGCGCCGGTACCGTTGAAGTTGCTGCATATCAACCGCTGTCCGGTGGTCGCGCCCTTGTCCGTGCTGCGTGAGACGGATCGTCAGCGACTGCAGCTGGACTGGTCGCTCTGCGAGCGCAACGTCGAGGCGCTGAAGAACGCGCAGTCGCTGTGGCAGGACAAACTTGCCGCCATCTACCGCGAGGAGCCCTTCACCGGCAGCAGCGACCCAGAGCAGCAGCTCTACGACGGTTTTATCGGCGACCGTGATCGTCGCCTGTGCGAACAGGTGCGTAGTGCTCAGCCTCAGTCATTGGCCAACGACAAATGGCCATTCGATGATGCGCGACTGCCGGAGTTGTTGTTTCGTTATCGCGCGCGCAACTTTCCCGACAGCTTGTCGCCCGACGAAGGTCAGCGCTGGGTGGATTTCTGCCGGCAGCGATTGAGCGATCCACAGTTCGGCGCTCCCAATACTCTGGGGCAATTTCGCGCAGCGCTGGAGCAATCGCGCCTTGGCTGCAGCCCCCGGCAACTGCAACTTCTGCAACAGTGGCAGTCCTATGCAGAAGAACTGCAGGCGCGTTTTGCTGTGGATGGGATCGCGGTCTGATTTCGTCCAGGACTGCTATACCAACGGGATGAAAACGCTCGCGCTCGCCAGCTGGTTTTAAGAAAAGTCTAGGTGTTGGGAACTTTCGCGAGTGCAAGATCACGCGCTGACGGCACAGTGAAACTGCTGCTAATTGAGCGTGCCAACTCGCTACTCAAAAACATTGCCCAAAACTGCTTTTCTGTTGGACGCATGAGAAAAATACCGGCAATAAAAAACGCCAGCATGGCTGGCGTTTTGCGGTGTTGCTCTGGCGTTAGCCCAGCAGCGTGGCCCAGCCCTCGACGGCGTCGGCGCCCCACTTGGCTTTCCACTCTTTCAGCGTCTTGTGGTTGCCGCCTTTGGTTTCGATCACTTCACCACTGTGCGGGTTCTTGTATTGCTTGACCTTGCGCGCGCGCTTGGTGGCAACAGGCTTGGCGGAACGGACACCTTTGCCGTTTTTGGCTTCAGGATCGAGCAGAGCAATGATGTCGCGCAGCGACTTCTGATATTCGCCCATCAGGGTGCGCAGCTTGCCTTCGAATTCCAGCTCTTTCTTCAGCTTGTCGTCTTGCGACAGGTTCTTCAGGCGTTCTTGCAGTTCTTTGATAGCTTCTTCTGTAGCGCGGTATTCATTGATCAGCGACATGGGCGTTACCTTGGCGTGAATAAGTCTGTGGTAGTCAACAGTGGCCTAATAATAGTCAGGCACTAATAACAAGTAAACAGCGGCACATAAAATTGCTGCAGTGCAATGCAACCCTTTGTGTCGACTAGGCCTAAATTAAATCAACTATTACAAATAGCCTTGGGAAGTTTTCCAGGCTCTAGGCCAATGGGTTAACCGGGCGTCCTAAGCTGAGCGCCCGTCGTCGCCCTACTGCAGTTTTGCCGGCTTATCGTTAGAATGGCCGGCTTTATGCGCCGCCATTGGGATCTTAGTTATGCGCACGTTCAGATTGGTGATTTCCTGCCCCGACCGCGTCGGCATCGTTGCCAAAGTCAGTAATTTTCTCGCCACCTATAACGGCTGGATCACCGAAGCCAGTCACCACTCCGATACGCAGAGTGGCTGGTTCTTCATGCGTCACGAAATTCGTGCCGACTCGCTGCCATTCGATCTGGAGGGTTTCAAGCAGGCGTTCTCGCCCATCGCTCGCGAGTTCTCCATGGAGTGGCGCGTCACCGACTCGGCGCAGAAGAAGCGCGTGGTGCTGATGGCCAGTCGCGAATCGCACTGCCTGGCCGACTTGCTGCACCGTTGGCACAGCAATGAACTCGATTGTGAGATCCCCTGCGTGATCGCCAACCATGACGATCTGCGCAGCATGGTCGAATGGCATGGCATTCCCTATTTCCATGTACCGGTCGATCCTGCGGAAAAGGCACCGGCCTTCGCCGAGGTGGAGCGTCTGGTCAAGGAGCATGGGGCCGATGTCATCGTTCTGGCGCGCTACATGCAGATTCTGCCGCCAGCGCTGTGCGCTGAATTCGCCCAGCGCGTGATCAATATCCATCACAGCTTCCTGCCGTCCTTCGTCGGTGCCAAGCCTTACCACCAGGCCTCTCTGCGTGGCGTGAAGCTAATCGGTGCAACATCTCATTACGTTACCGAAGAACTGGATGCTGGTCCGATCATCGAACAGGATGTAGTCCGCGTGACGCATCGCGACGATATCGAGGAAATGGTGCGCCTGGGCAAGGACGTGGAGAAGATGGTTCTGGCACGTGGGCTACGCTATCACTTGGAAGACCGAGTGCTGGTGCACGACAACAAGACGGTGGTGTTCGACTGATCTTGCTGCGTGGGCCGGCCCGGCGTACGTCAGAGGAGAAAGCCCATGCTCAAGTCCATCAAGGTGCGCGATTACATGACTCGCCATCTGGTGACGTTCCGATCGGATACGGATCTGTTCACTGCCATCAATCGACTGCTGGAGCACCGGATTTCCGGAGCGCCGGTGGTCGACTCCCAAGGTCATCTGATTGGCCTGCTGTCGGAAGGGGACTGCTTGCGTGGCATTCTCTCCGGTGCCTACTACGAAGCTATCGGCGGCACTGTCAGCACCTATATGACCACTGCGGTGGAAACGGTCAGCCCGGAGGCGGACATCATCGAACTGTCGGAGCGTTTCCTGCGTGGCCGGCGCCGGCGCATGCCGGTGATCGAGAACGGCCGTCTGGTCGGACAGATCAGTCGGCATGACGTGCTTCGGGCGGTCAAGGAGTTCGCCCAGCACGAGCAGGGCGAGCTGAGCATCAGTTGAGGGCAGGGGCGATGAGCGATCCACTGGACAAGGCGACCTCCAAGGCGCCGCCGACATTGGGCGAGGGCTGCGTGCGGCGTTACGACCCCGATGCACTCAGCGAAGAAGATGGCACCGAGTTCGCCGAAGCCGCCGAGCTGTGGCGACAGTTGCAGGAGCGACAGGGGCCTAAGACCGAGCAGGAGTGACGAGCGAAAGGGCGCTGTGGCGCCCTTCGTCATGTCCAGCAGGTTTACCGATCGATACATGAAGCACTCGGCCTGCCGTGATTATTGAGATTGCAGGTTTTTGCTCATGTGATCTTGCGTGCGCATCGCTCTGCAACCAGTCTTGTGTACCACGGCTGCGCTTGAAAGTGCTTTCGCGGCCGCTCACGGCTTCCAGGGGATGGCAAGATGCCTTTGAATTCGCAGTTCGTATTGGGTGCAGGCAGTGATGGGCATGCGGTGGGGCAGCCGCTGCGACTGGGCAATCGTCACGGCCTGATCGCCGGCGCCACAGGCACCGGCAAGACGGTAACCTTGCAACGCTTGATCGAGACTTTCAGCGATGCCGGGGTGGCGGTATTCGCCGCCGATGTCAAAGGCGATCTGTGTGGCCTCGGTGCAGCCGGTGCGCCTCAGGGCAAGATCGCCGAACGCATCGCCAGCATGCCCTGGCTCGATCACCAGCCACAGGCCTACCCGGTGACCCTGTGGGACGTGCATGGGCAGAGCGGTCATCCTTTGCGCACCACGCTCAGCGAGATGGGGCCATTGTTGCTCGGCGCACTGCTGGAGCTGACCGACAGCCAGCAGGCCGCGCTCTACGCGGCATTCAAGGTGGCTGATCGCGAAGGTTTGCTGCTGCTCGATCTGAAGGACCTGAAGGCGCTGCTCGGCTACCTCAAGGACAATCCACAGGTGCTCGGGGAAGACGCGGCACTGTTCACAAGCACCTCCGCACAGGCGTTGCTGCGGCGTCTGGCAGGCCTGGAGCAGCAGGGCGCAGAGGCGCTGTTCGGCGAGCCGGCGTTGCAGCTCGAGGATCTATTGCACCCGGACCGAGACGGCCGTGGCCGCGTGCACCTGCTCGATGCCACGCGCCTGGTTCACGAGGCGCCCAAGGTGTATGCGACCTTTCTGCTGTGGCTGCTGGCCGAACTGTTCGAGCAGTTGCCGGAGCGTGGCGATGCCGACAAACCGGTACTGGCGCTGTTCTTCGATGAGGCGCACCTGCTCTTTCAGGGCACGCCCAAGGCCCTGCAGGATCGCCTGGAGCAGGTAGTGCGGCTGATTCGTTCCAAGGGCGTCGGGGTGTATTTCGTCACCCAGTCGCCGGGAGACCTGCCGGATGATGTGCTGGCCCAGCTCGGCCTGCGCATCCAGCACGGCCTGCGCGCCTTCACCGCCAAGGAGCAGAAGGCCTTGCGCGCCGTGGCCGACGGCTTTCGTCCGAATCCGGCGTTCAACACGCTTAGCGTGTTGACGGAGCTGGGTATAGGTGAGGCCTTGGTCGGAACCCTGGAAGAGAAAGGCACGCCGGCGATGGTCCAGCGCGTGGCCATCGCCCCACCGCAGTCGCGTATCGGCCCGCTGAGCGATTCGGAGCGTGCGGCGCTGGTACGCCAGTCATCGCTCGCGGGGCTCTACGACAAGCCTGTCGACCGGGAATCGGCCTATGAGCTGCTCACTGCGCGCGCCGCCCAGGCGGCCGCCGAGGCGCCGGCACAGCCGACTACGAAGGCCAAGGCCGCTACGCAGGAGCATGGGCTGGGGCAGATGGCGGGAGAGTTGATTGGCGGGGCGATGAAAAGTGCCTTGCGCCAAGCGGCCAACCAACTGGGCCGGCAACTGGTGCGAGGGTTGATGGGATCGCTGATGGGCGGCAAGAAGCGCTAGGGAAACGCTGAAATAACAGTAGGGCGGGGCAAAACCGGCGATTGCAGTTTTGGCGGGTTTCACACGCCCTACTTAGGTTCGAAGTTGGACCTAGCTGGCAACTTCGTCGGCGGCGTCGCGTTTTTCCTGGCGTTCTTTCTCGATTTTTTCGATTTCTTTGTCGAAGGCCTGGTCGAGCAGGCTGGGTTTCTTGCGCCAGGGTTTGCGATCCGGGTCCGGCTGAGCGGCGTAGGTGATGACTTCTCCGCCGTATACATCCTTGTAACGCTGCGCCTGGCGCTCGAGTTCGGCGCGCAGTTCGTCTTTCGTCACTGGTTTTACCTGTATGTAGTTATGACCGGCCCACGACGCGTGAAGCGCCTGGCTTCACTGTTGCGGTCGGGAGTCGATCTAAAGGGTCGTACGCCTTGGGGGCGTGGAAGAGGGGTTTACAAAGTTCGCGCTTTGCATCGCTCTCCGTCTCTGCGGTTACTTATCTATTTGTAAGTTTTTCGCGAGAAAAGTTGCACAGTGCAACTGGCGTGTATTATCGCCGACGTCTCATGAATGTCCAGTAATCAGCCGGACAGCGCCTGATAATGCAGGCTGAAACTCAGTCGACAGCTTTGCCCCGGAGCCAGTAACTGCAGGCCTGGACGCTGTGCCAGATGATGCGCATTGACCGGGTGGGTGACGGGCTCGAAACAGAAGAAGTTCTGTGCTTGCGGGCAAAACAACAGAAATACATCGCTGCCCTGTGCTGTGCAGACGAGTTGATAACCGGCGTCCTGCTGGATGATGCGGGCGTCGCCGGGCCATTGGGTAAAGGCATTATCGACAAGTTGCTGCGGCAGCAGTGTTGGCTCGTCGAAGTTCCAGGCCTGGGGCAACTCGACCCACTGACTGGAAAGTTTGTTTTCGCCACATAACCAGACGCCTGCGGCTTTGGCCTGTATCCGAGTGTGCTCATTGCGTGGCAGATAAGGATGCAGGCCGAGGCCATACCAGGTGGGCTGCTCGCCAAGATGAGTGGCTTGTAACGTCAGGCGCAGGCAGCCGTCGGTTAATTGAACGTGCAATGTGGCGCGGTATGGGAACGGCGAGTGGCTGTCGAGTTGCAGGCTTACGCTGTCGGATGTCACGTCGACTGTTTGCCAGGGCTGTTGCCAGGCGCTGCCATGAATGGGCAGCGGCTCATGGTCGGTATTGGCGCTCAGTGCCTGCCAGCCGGCAGGCGTATCGAAGCCGCCGCCACCGATGCGATTGGACCAGGGCAGCAACGGGTAGCAGGCCAGACGCCTAGGGTTGGCGGCAGCTAGCGCCTGTTCGTCACTGTGCCGAAGCAGCGCTCGGCCATCGCTTAGGCGAACCCAGTTGACCAGACTCGCCCCTAGGTCCGGAGCCAGGGTCAGTTGTGTCAGGCTATCGCGCAGGGTCAGCAGAGTAGTTGGCATTTGGCGCTCCAGTGGCGGTAAATGTCGGGAATTCATAGTGTCATCGTACAACTGCTGGGCTATCATTACGGCAAAGCCTCAAGTCGAGTATTCGCCCACCATGGAAATGCAAAACGCTCAACCACGTGCTCGTCGCAAGCACCGCAGCCTGGCCCAGGAGTTGGTGGCCGAGCTGTCGCAACGCATTCGCGATGGACATATCAAGCGCGGTGAGAAGTTGCCGACGGAGTCGGCGATCATGGAAGAGCAGGGCGTCAGCCGTACCGTGGTGCGCGAGGCGTTGTCGCGTTTGCAGGCGGCCGGCCTGGTGGAGACCCGTCACGGCATCGGCACCTTCGTGCTGGATACACCCAGTGCCAGCGGTTTTCGCATCGACCCGGCGACCATCGTCACCTTGCGCGACGTGCTGGCCATCCTCGAGTTGCGCATCAGTCTCGAGGTGGAGTCGGCCGGCATGGCGGCTGCTCGGCGCAGCGACGTTCAGCTCAAAGCCATTCGCGAGGCACTGGACGCGATCAACGATGGCGCTGCGCATGCCAGTGATGCGGTGTCCTCGGACTTTCATTTCCACCTGCGCATTGCCGAGGCCACCGGCAACCGCTATTTCACCGATATCCTCAGTCATCTGGGCACCAGCATCATCCCGCGTACCCGGGTCAACTCCGCCGGCCTGGCGCGTGACGATCACACCCATTACATGGCGCGCCTGGAGCGTGAGCACGAGCAGATCTTCGAGGCCATCGCGCGCCAGGACGCCGAGGCGGCGCGAGCGGCCATGCGCTTGCACCTGACCAACAGTCGCGAGCGCCTGCGCCAGGCGCACGAAGCGGCCGAGGCCGAAGCGCTGCACGGCTGAAACTGGATGAACGAACTCGGCGGCCCAAGGCCGCCGAGTTCGTTTCTGCAGTGAGAAAAAGCGGGCGGGCATGGCTTCTCAGCAGCCTTTTTGAGACGCAGGTAGTTTCAAGGGCTGCTAGCGACGATAGGCGAGGGCGACGATACCGCCTACCACGATCAGGCCGCCGATCACCTGCAGAATCCCCAATACCTGCCCCAGGATCAGCCAGCCCAGCACCATGCCGGCCACCGGCTCCATGTTCATCACCGGTGCGTTACGCGCGATGTTCAGGCGCGGCATGCAAATGAACAGGGTGGAGAAGGCGGCGCCATAGAGCAGCACCAGACAGCCCAGCGCGATCCAGCCAACGCTGGCATTGGGCAGGCTCAAGCCGCCCGGGATCAGGCCGCTGGCGCCGAGCAAGGTAGAGGCACTGAACACCACGGCCAAAGTCAGCATGCTGCGTACCGAGCCGGCCAGGCTGGAAAGGCGGTTTTCGGTGATCCACAGGGCGACGGCGAATACCCCGGCAGCGGTCAGGCTGAAGAGAATTCCCGCGATCCATTCGCCATCCAGCGCGGCACTGCCAGTCAGGCGTCCGGGAACATCGAGCACCAGCACCAGGCCGAACAGGATCACGCCCATGATCGCCAGCGCCTGGCGCGTCGGTGCCGGGCCGCCGAGCGCCCAGGTGAGCAGAGCCAGGAGAATCGGCGACAGGTTCACCACCAGCAATGCCAGCGCCACTGGAATCCGCGCTACGGCCGAGTAGATGCAGAAGCTCTGGATGGCGATCAGCAGGCCCAGCAGAATCTGCCAGCCCCAGGTGGCGCGGCCCAGTTTCAACGACTCGCGTCGCCACAGCACCAGCGCCACCAGCACCAGCAGAGTCACGCCGGCACGCGCGAGCATCGCCAGGAGCAGGCCGGTGTCGTGATCGAAGGCGATTCGCGCGGCGATATGGTTGCCGGCGAACGAGCAGGCCAGCGACGCGAGAATCAGGACGGCGATGTGACGGGGAAACGGGGTGGAACCTTGCATGACGTAAATCCTGTTGGTCATGGTCTTGTGCAGCGCTTGTCGGCGACTGCGGTGTCTCGGCCCTAAAGCAAAACGCCGCCCGGTTGGGCGGCGTTTCGTTCAATGCCCTGGGTTGGCGGTCAGAGCACCACGCTCGGCAGCCACAGCGAGATGGCGGGGATGTAGGTAACGGCCATCAGCACGGCGAACAGTGCGATGTAGAACGGCAGCAGCGCCTTGACGGTGCTCTCGATGCTGACCTTGCCGATGGCGGCGCCGACGAAGAGTACCGCACCTACCGGTGGCGTGATCAGACCGATACCGAGATTGACCAGCATGATCATGCCGAAATGCACAGGATCGACGCCGAACGAGGTCACCACCGGCAGCAGGATTGGGGTGAGGATCAGGATCAGCGGCGCCATGTCCATCAGCGTGCCCAGCACCAGCAGCATGAAGTTGACGCACATCAGGATCACGTAGCGGTTGTCCGACAGGGTCAGGAACGCGGTGGTGATCTTCGACGGAATCTGCATCAGGGTCATGATGTAGCCGAAGCTGGCGGCGAAGGCGATCAGGATCATCACGATCGACAGCGTGCGCACGGTGCGGTGCAGCATCTTCGGCAGTTCATTCCACTTGTAGTCGCGGTAGATGAACATGGTCACGAAGAACGCCCAGACCACGGCAACGGCCGCCGACTCGGTGGCGGTGAACACGCCGCTGAGGATGCCGCCGAGGATGATGACCATGGTCATCAGGCCCCATAGGGCTTCGACGCAGATTTTCAGCGCCTGGCGCAGCGGAATCACTTCACCCTTGGGGTAGTTGCGCTTCTTGGCGAACATCAGGCACAGCGTCGCCATGGTGAAGCTCAGCAGCAGGCCCGGGCCGATGCCGGCGACGAATAGCGCGGCGATGGACACCGTACCGCCAGCGGCCAGCGAGTAGATCACCGAGTTGTGGCTGGGCGGGGTGAGCAGCGCCTGTACCGAGCCAGAGACGGTGACCGCAGTGGAAAACTCGCGCGGGTAGCCTTTCTTTTCCATTTCCGGAATCAGCACCGAACCGACCGAGGCGGTATCGGCCAGGGAGGAACCGGAGATGGCGCCGAAGAAGGTCGAGGCGGTGATGTTGACCAGCGACAGGCCACCGCGGACGAAGCCCACCAGCACCCCGGCGAAGGCCACCAGGCGCCGAGCCATGCCGCCTTCGGCCATGATCGCGCCGGCCAGGACGAAGAACGGAATGGCCAGCAGGGAGAATTTGTTCACGCCGCCGGCGATCTGAATCATCACCGCGTGCAGCGGGATGTCGATGTACCAGGCGCCGATCAGGGTGGCCAGGCCAAGGGCATAGGCGACCGGGACGCGCAGCAGAATCAGGACAATGAAGCTGCCCAGCAGGATGGCGGCATCCATTACACGGACTCCTTGGAATCTTCGCAGTTCTCGTAATCGACGACGCGGCGTTTGTGCTGGTCGCCGTAGAGCAGTTGTTCGATGACGAACAGCAGGGTGATCAGGCCGCCCAGCGGAATCGGCGCGTAGCTGATACCGACGCGCATCCAGGTCAGCGTGCTGAGGTACTGGTTCCAGGTGGCGACGCACAGCTTGTAGCCCCAGATCAGCATGAACAGGGCGATGGCGCCCATGGCCAGGCGTACGAACAGGGTAAGAAAGGGTTGCGCCGCTTCGGGCAGGCGGTCGCTCAGCACCTGCACGGCCATGTGCGCACCGGCGCGGTAGCTGGCGGCGGCGCCGACGAAGGTGAACAGCACCATCAGCAGGATGGCGATGGGTTCGGGCCAGCCGAGGCCCTGACCGAGTGCGTAACGGCTGAACACGCCCCAGGGGATGATCAGGGCCATGACCACGATCGCCAGGCCGGCGGTCGCGATACAGGCGCGGTAGATGACGTCATTGACGCCCAGAACCAGGTTTTTCATGTGACTTTCACCGGTAGCGCGGCGCAGGCAGGGGGCCGGCGCCGCGCGCTTGCGCGTGGATTACTGAACGGCTTCGATGCGCTTGATCAGATCGGCGAACTGGGCGCCGTACTTCTCACGTACCGGGGCGGTAGCGTCGTAGAAGGGCTTGGTGTCGACTTCGATAAACTCGACGCCTTCAGCCTTGAGCTTCTCGTCGCTGGCCTTTTCCTTGGCAACCCACAGGTCGCGCTCTTCCAACTGGGCCTCTTTGGCCAGCTTCTTGACCAGCTCCTGCTGCTCGGGGGTGAGCTTCTCCCAGGTGGTCTTGGACATCAGCAGCGGCTCGGGGAGGATCAGGTGATGCGTCTGGGTGTAGTACTTGGCGGCACGGAAGTGGTTGTGCTCGAGCAGGGTCGGCGAGTTGTTCTCGGCGCCGTCGATCACACCGCTTTGCAGGGCGCTGAAGATTTCACCGGTGTCCATGGCGATGCCGTTGGCACCCATGGCGTTGAGGGTGTCGATGAACAGCGGGTTGCCGATCACGCGGATCTTCATGCCCTTCAGGTCTTCCAGCTTGCGTACCGGCTTCTTGGTGTAGAGGCTGCGGCTGCCGGCTTCCATCCACGCCAGACCGACCATGTTGAAGTCGGAGTTGGTGATGGCGTCAAGGATTTCCTGACCGATCTCGCCGTCGACTACCTTGCGCATGTGGTCGATGTCGCGGAACACGAACGGCATGTTGAAGACGTTGGTAGCCGGAACCACCGGGCCGACCGAGCCTAGGCTGACGCGGGTCAGCTGAACGGCGCCGATCTGGGTCTGTTCGATCACTTCCTTCTCGGAACCCAGCACACCGCCTGCGAACATGCGGGACTTGATTTCACCATTGGTGGCGGCTTCCAGTTTCTTGCCGAGGTTTTCCATGGCGACTACGGTCGGGTAGCCGGCAGGGTGGATTTCGGCAATTTTTAGGGTCGTCTCGGCCTGTACGAAGGAAGACAGACCGAGCGCTAGCGGAAGTGTGGCGAGAAGCAACTTGCGTTTGAGGTTCATGCGGAAAACTCCGTCTTGTTGTTGTTGGTGAACAGCAGTGCAGTCCGGTGCCGCGAACGGCCCGGGGTGAATCGGATCAGGGTTTGAAGGCAGGCTCCTCGATACCGCATACGCCAGCCTGCAGGGCGAATACGCCGCCGGCCAGCGGCTGGTTGGAGAGGTCGCCGCCGGGGCGGATCGAGGTGACGAACAGGGTGTCCAGATTCGCGCCGCCGAAGGCGCACATGGCGGGCTTTTTCACCGGCACGGCCAGCGAACGGTCGAGGCGGCCATCGGGCGTGAAACGGTGCACCAGGCCTTCGTCGTTGCCACAGATCCAGTAGCAGCCGTCGACATCCATCGCAGCGCCGTCCGGGCGGCCCGGATGCTGCGTCATGTCGATGAACAGGCGACGGTTGTGCGGCGTGCCGCTGTCGGTGTCGTAATCGAAGGCCCAGACGCTTTGTACGCTCGGGTGCGAATCGGAGAGGTACAGGGTGCGGCCATCGGGGCTGAAGGCCAGGCCGTTGGGCACGATGAAGTCGTCGAGTACCTGCTGCAGCTGGCCGTCGTAGCGATACAGCGCGCCGACGCGGGCGCCTGCGGCCATGTCCAGCAGCATGGTGCCGGCCCAGAAGCGGCCCTGGCGGTCGCAGCGGCCATCGTTGAAGCGCATTTGTGGGCGGGCGTGCTCGACCTGCGCCAGGCGTTCGGCCTGCACCTTGCCATCGTCCTGCGGGCGCAGATGGAAAATGCCGCTCTGCATACCGGCGAGCCAGCCGCCAGCCGGATGCATGGCGATGCAGGCGAGCATTTCCTCGGCCTGCCAGCTCTGCGTCTGGCCAGTGGCGGCGGACCAGCGATACAGGCGTCCGGCGGGGATATCGGCCCAGTACAGGGCCTGTTCGGCTGTATTCCAGACCGGGCTTTCACCCGTGGCGTTGCGCGCATCGACAATCAGTTCGGCTGTCATGGCAGGGGCGCTCTAGTTGTTGTTATGGCATCGGGTGGCTGTGGGACGACGTTTCAGTCGTCGCCGAATGGACCTGCTGCAACGAAGGCGCCGCCCTGGTAAATGCGTGCCGGGTCGTCCGCGGCCGGCATCGGCTGCGCCTCGACCTTGTCGCGGAACACTTCCGAGCTGTCCTTGGGCTTGAAGCCCAGATGCGCGGCCTTGCTGTTGTCCCACCACACGTCGCGGTTATCCGACATGCCGTAGACCACAGTGTGGCCGACATTTTCGCTGTACAGGCACCGTTCGATCAGGTGGGTGAGGTCGTCGTAGCTCAGCCAGGTGCTCATCATGCGGCGGTTGGCTGGCTCGGGGAAGGAAGAGCCGATGCGGATGCTGACGGTCTCGATGCCGTAGCGATCGAAATAGAAGCTGGCCATGTCCTCGCCGTAGGATTTGGACAGGCCGTAATAGCCGTCCGGGCGGCGCAGGCAGTTGGCGTCGAGATGCTCGTCCTGCTTGTAGAAGCCGATGACATGGTTGGAGCTGGCGAACACCACGCGTTTCACGCCATGGCGACGCGCGGCTTCGTAGACATGGAACACGCCACTGATATTGGCGCCGAGGATTTCTTCGAAGGGGCGCTCGACCGATACGCCACCGAAGTGCAGGATGGCGTCGACGCCTTCGACCAGTTGATGCACCGCGGCCTTGTCTGCCAGATCGCAGCGCACCACTTCTTCATGGGGGCCGGCGGCAGTGGCCATCTCGCCGATGTCGGACAGGCGCAGAATGTTGGCGTAGGGGCGCAGGCGTTCGCGCAGTACTTTGCCGAGTCCGCCGGCGGCGCCGGTCAGCAGCAGGCGATTGAAGGGGCGCAGTTCGCTGGAGATCGTGGTCATGGCGGGGCCTGGACTCTTGTTGCTTGTTGTTATTGGTTTGTCATACGTTGTCGTATGACTTGAATCGATTATCAGCACCAGCCTGGTCAATGTCAACGTGACAGTGGCGGGAATTTGATAAGGACGCTGTGCCTGTCGCCAGGCTCGTTGGACAGATTCGGTCTCGCTGTCGGGCCAACGGAATTTTCGATTTGCCCGCTCTATTACGGCGGTTTCTCGTATGTGCTCGAAGTATTTCGGAGAACCTGGCGGTGGTTTCGGTGAACCGCTGGAGTGTGATCGGCTCGGCGTATTTGACTAAAGTTGTATGACAACGTATCTCGACTGAGGCGGAGCGTGCTTGTGCAAGGCGCTTGATTGATTTGGAGGCGTGAGATGGGCAGGAAACCTGCCGGTATTCGCAGCAGTGCGGCACCGACGCTGATCGACGTGGCCAGGGTGGCGGGGGTGTCGCCGATCACGGTATCACGCGCGCTCGGCCGACCTGAAGTGGTCACCGATGCGACCCGCAAGCGCGTACTGGAGGCGGTGCGCGCGACCGGTTACGTGCCCAACCTGGCGGCCGGCTCGTTGGCATCCAGCCGCAGCCGGCTGGTGGCGATTTTCCTGCCGACCATCGCCAACTCGATCTTCGCCGACACCGTGCAGGCGCTGACCGACCGCCTGGCTGCCGCCGGCTACCAGACCCTGCTGGGCCTGACCGGCTACCGCCCCGAGCAGGAGGAAGCCTTGCTCGAAGCGGTGCTGGGGCGGCGCCCGGACGGTATCGTGCTGACCGGAACCGAGCATTCCCAAGCCAGCCGTGAGCGCCTGGCGCGGGTCGGCATCCCACTGGTCGAGGCCTGGGATCTGTGCGAGCACCCGGTGGACATGCTGGTCGGCTTCTCCCACGAGGCAGTCGGCCAGGCGGTGGCGCGCTACCTGATTGGCAAGGGTTACCGCCGAGTGTCGGCGGTAGGTATCGATGATCCGCGGGGCCTGCGCCGTTATCGCAGCCTGGTCGCGGCACTGCAGGGGCACGTTGCGGCGCCAGTGGCGGCGCAGATTCTGCCGGCACCGGCGACGCTCGCGGTCGGCCGAGAAGGCCTGGCGCGCCTGCTGGAGGAGGGCGCTGCCGGTGAGGTGGTGGTGTGCAGTTCCGATACGGTGGCGCAGGGCGTACTGGCCGAGGCGCTCAGCCGCGGCCTGCGCGTACCGGAAGATCTGGCGGTGATGGGGTTCGGCGATCTGTCCAGCGCGGCGCATACCTATCCGCCACTGTCCACCGTGCGGGTGGACGGGGCGCGTATTGGCTGCGCCATTGCCGAAGCGCTGCTGGCGCGCATCGCCGAGCCAGCAGCTGCGCGTCAGCCACTGCGCATGGATGTGGGCTTCGAGCTGATCGAGCGCGGCAGTGCCTGAGCCCGGCTCAGGCCAGGCGCAGGTGGTTGTCCCAGAGGCCGGCCGGTAGCTGCAGGGCGTTGGTGACGATGCGCGCGCCGCGGCAATCGTAAAGGCGGCAACGGCCCTGACCGGAGGTGACCACGAAGCCATCGGCCACCGCGCCGACACCTGCGCAGTCAGGCAGCGGCACGTCGAGGCGCACCTCGGCGCTGTCCAGATCCCAGATGAAGAAGCGGTTGCCGCGCGGTGCGGTCATCGCCAGCAGGCGCAGCTCGTCATGGATGGCCACGCTGGCGGTGTACTGGTTCATCGCCGCGCGCTGCGCCTCGCCAAGGGGAAAGGGCTGGTACGGCTTACCGGGTCGTTTGATTGCCAGCAGCGGTACGGCATCGTGCATGTCGCCCATGTACTGCTGGCCGCTGACCACGGTGCCGTCGCGAGCCACGGCCAGGTGGCGGATGCTGTTTTGTTGATCGGCCAGGTACTCCTGGCTGACCAGGCTGCCGTCGCGCTTGATCAGCACCAGGCTGGCCTGCATGGCATCGAGGTTCATGTCGACGCGGCTTTCCGCTTCGGTGCGGATGCCGCCGTTGGCCACCACCAGGGTTTCGCCATCGGGCATCCACAACAGCTGGTGCGGGCCGACGCCGTGCGTGCCGTGTTCGCCGTCGCGTTGCAGTCGCTCAGCGTCCAGGCGATAGACGCCGAGCACGCCGCGTCCGGGTTCGGTGGTGTCGTTCTCGGTGGTGTACAGCCATTCGCCGCCCTTGTGGAACACCGCGTGGCCGTTGAAGTGGCGCCCGGCTGGTGAGCTGAGCGTTTGCAGCAGGCGGCCGTTGCGGGTGTCGATCAGGTAACTTTCAGTACTCGGGCGGCGGCCGACGAACAATGCCAGCGGCAAGGTCGGGTGCGGCACCACATCGTGGCAGCGTTCGTTTACCGGGGTGGCGAATGCGCGTTCACCGTCGAGGCGATAACCGACCGCGTAGTGCTTGCCATCGGCGTCGTCACGGGCCGACAGCAGTAGCGGTTGCCCCGAGGGGCCGAACAGCGTCCAGCCGCCGAAGGCGCCCGCAGCCGCCAGGCTGGCCGCAGCCGCGCCGAGACCGAGAAAGGTTCTGCGTTGCATCCGTCAGTCCCCGTCGTGCGCGTTGAAGCCGATCTGTACGCCGAGGGCCCTGGCCAGCTCGCTTTCCTGCAGGCGATGCAGGCGGTTGAGGCTGTCGTACAGCTCGTTCAACTGCGTGCGGCCGGCTTCGCTGGCCAACCGTTCGGTGAGCGGCAGGTCCAAGGCGGCCAGGCGCTGGCGCGTGTCGAGGTAGGCGGCGTCGATGCGTTGCGCCAGCTCGGCCTGGTCGCTGCCCAGCAGCGCTTGTAGGCCGTCCTTGTTGTTGCCGTGCCAGAGCAGTTCGGCGCTGGCCAGTGCCGAGCCGAGGTTGGCCAGGCTGGCACCGCTGCGCCAGGATTCGGCCTGGTAGGGCTGGGGGATGCCCTTGGTCTGGCGGCCGAGCGGCGCGCCGAGTTTTTTCTTCAGGCCATCGATGCCGCTGACCTGAACGCGCAACAGTTCAGCCACCGCTTCCTTGGAGTCGGCGTAGCGCTCGTTGGGGAACTGCTTGAGCTGCGCGGCCATACCGCTCTCGTCGGCCTGCCATTGCGCGACGATGTCGGTAGCGAGGGCTTGCTGATGTTGACCGATGGCCTGCAGCAACGGGCAGTAGCGGGCTTTCTGCTCAGCCTGGGTCAGATCGATGTCGGCGTCGAACAGCACGTATTCGGAGGCGGTCAGGCCCTGCACCACGACGCTGGCGCTGGCGAGGTCGGCCTGGGTCAGTTGCGGCTTGTTCTTGAGCAGCGCCTCGACCTGGCGCTGCACCAGGTTCTTCTTGTCCGGCCAGAACTGTACCTGCCAGGCGCGGTTGCCCTCGGCCAGCGGGCCGAGCATCAGCGGCTGCAGCGCCGACCATGCACTCATGGCGCCGAGAAAGGCCTGGCGCGCGGCGGGCAGGTCGGCGCTGCCGGCGCAGAAGGCCGCAGCACGTTCGGCCAGTTGGCGATCGGCTTCCTGCCAGCTGGTATAGGCCGGCAGCAACACGCCGTCGGTGAGCGCGCCGGTGACCTTGGCGGTCTGATCCTGCTGGCCGCAGCCGACCAGGGCCAGGCCGAGCAGGGAGGCGATCAGGCTTTTATGCAACATCTCGGGCTCCTTAAAGGGAATTGAGGAAGGCGAGCAGCGCGGCTCGCTCATCGGCATCGAATTTCAGCACCTGCTGCTTGGCCGCTTCGGCCTCGCCGCCGTGCCAGAGTATGGCTTCCAGCAGGTTGCGGGCGCGACCGTCGTGCAGGAACTGGGTGTGGCCGTTGACGGCCTGGGTCAGGCCAATGCCCCATAGTGGCGGTGTGCGCCATTCGCGGCCCGTGGCGAGGAACTCCTCGCGGCCATCGGCCAGGCCTTCGCCCATGTCGTGCAGGAGCAGGTCGGTGTAGGGGCGGATCAACTGATTGGCCAGCTCAGGCTCGGCGGCATCGGCCGAGGTGGTGAAGCTGGGGGTATGGCACTTCTGGCAGCCGGCCTGGTGGAACAGGCTCTTGCCCTTGAGCACATCCGGGGCGTCGACGTTGCGCCGCGCCGGCACGCCGAGGTTGCGGCTGTAGAACAGCACGCTGGCGAGGATGTTGTCGCTGACCTCCGGTTCGCCGCCATGGGGCGCGGCCAGGCAATCGGCCTGCGCAGCGGTGCAGTTGTCGTGCGGGATCAAGCTGGTGGTCAGGCCCATGTCATTGGCGAAGGCGTCGGCATTCTGCTGGTTGAGGTTGGGCTGCCCGGCCTTCCAGCCGAAACGGCCGAGTACGCTGCGTTGCTGCTGGCGATCCCAGACGATGTTGGCGCGCCCGGAAATGCCGTCGCCATTGGCGTCGTCCGGGTCGGCAGCGGCGAGGATGTCTTGTTCGGCAATGGCTTCGAGCAGGCCCAGGCCGATCATCGGCGGGGCGATACGGGTGGAGAACAGAGTGTCCGGGTGCATATCGCCGTAACCGAGCTGGGTGATTTCCAGCTGCGGTTTGCGCAGTTCCACCCGCGTGCCGTCGGCAAAATGCACCGGCACGCTGCTGTAGTTCACCCGCACCTTGCCTTCGGGGGCGACGCCGGGGTTGGCCATGTCTTGCAGCTGGGTGCCGTAGGTGGGCTCGGCGACCACGCCCTGGCGCTCCAGCAACTCGGCATGCTCGGCCGCGGCCGGGATGGACAGGCGCACCAGCATGGAGGCTGCGCTGAGAGTACCCGGCTCCGGCGGATGGCCTCGGCCGTCCTTGAGGTGACAGTTCTGGCAGGCATTGGTGTTGAACAGCGGGCCCAGGCCGTCGCGCGCGGTGGTGGAGGCGGGCGCTGGCACCCAGGGGTTGCGGAAGAAGCTGTTGCCCACCGCAAAATCCAGGCGCCGGCTGGGCGCCAGGTTGGCCGCGGGCAGAGAGAAGGCGTTGTGGTCGAACTTGCGTACCGTGGCGGCGCCAGCCGACAGGGCTTCGCCGGGTTCTGCCGCCGTGAATTCGGGTTGCTGCTCGCAGGCGATCAGGGTCAGAGCCAGGATTGGCAGCAGGCAGCGCTGGAGCGGCGACATCGAGGAACTATCCGGACGGCAGGGAAACGGGGCGGCAAGATTATCAGGCTAACGAAATTTAAATAAGATCAATTAGCGTTATCCGGGCGCGGCCAGCGGTCGCGGGCTGCTGCGCCGTCCGCCTCAGCGGCGCCGGCCCGGTCCACCGCGATAAACCACTTCGGCTGCATAGCCGCGAAGTCGGTGCGCACGTTGGTGGGCAGATAGCTGGCCGAATCCAGCACACGCATCTGGCCGAGCGAGCGTTCGAACACCACCCAGTGCCAGAAGTTGCGGCCGTTTTCCTGGTGGTGCTTGATGGCCAGCAACGCCAGGTCCGGCAGGGCCTCCCAGGAGACGAAGGGCGTTTCGCCGGCTGCAGCTCTGGCGCCACCGCTAGCCAGCAGCCGGCGCACGTACTGGGTATCGGACCACAGCGACTGGTCTTCGGCATGAATGCCCATGGCGTTGGCGATGGCCTTCATCTCGGCGTAGCGCTTGCCAAGGATGTTGGCGGCCGCAGCGATACCGCAGCCGCTGACTTCCTCCTGGATGACGGGTAGCACGATGCACTATTCCTTGTAGGTGGGATGAATGTCGAAGCTACCGGCCTGTGCCAACCATGGGAAGCACCAGCACTCAGCTCCGGCGCGGCAGCTCGAGCAGCGCCAGCAGCCCGCCGCCTTCGCGGGGTTGCAGGGTGAGGCTGCCGCCATGGGCGCTGGCGATTTGCCGGGCGATGCTCAGGCCGAGGCCATAGCCGCCGGTGCCTTCGCCGCGTGCTTCGTCCTCGCGGTAGAAGGGTTCCATGACGCGCTCCAGCAGGGCGTCGTCGATACCCGGGCCGCGGTCGGCGATGCCGATACGTACGTACTCGGCGTTGTCTTCGATCTGGATTTCGATGAGTCCGCCAGCATGCCGCACGGCATTTTCCAGCAGGTTCTGCAGGCAGCGGTGCAGGCCGCTGGCGTGGGCCACCAGCGGGCGAGCGCTGCCTTGGATCGCCACCTCGGCACCTAGATCATGAAAGTCCGCCTGCAGGCCCTGCAGCAGCGCGTCGATATCCACCTGTTCACGGGCGTCCTGCAGCTCGCCGCTGCGCAGGAAGTCCAGGCTCGCCGAGACCATTTCCTCCATGCGTTGCAGGTCGTCGCGAAAGCGCTGGCGGGTGGCTTCGTCGGCGAGCAGCTCGGCGCGCAGGCGCAGGCGGGTGATCGGCGTGCGCAAATCGTGGGAAACGGCGGCGAAGAAGCGCGTGCGCTCGGCGATGCTGTCGATCAGGCGGCGCTGCATGGCATTGAAAGCCAGCGCGGCCTGGCGCACCTCGCGCGGACCTTCGACCGGCAACGCAGGGCGATGGATGTCCTGGCCGAGGGCTTCGGCAGCGCCGGTCATGCGTTGCAGCGGGCGCAGCACCAGGCGCACGGCGAGCAGGGCGATCAGTACTACCACGATGATGCGCAGCAGGTAGATACGGGTCAGGTAGTCGAGCAGCAGCGACAGCGGCGGGGTGTTGGTCCAGCCCTGTTCCTCCGTGACTTGCAGGTAGAGCTGCGGGCCGCTGGGCAGTTGCAGCTTCACCAGAAAGCGGCCGCTGGCCGGGCCCGTGCCGAACAGCACCGGCAGGCTGGCCGGATGACCGTCCTGATCGAGCACCTCAAGGCTCAGCAGGCGAAGTTGGGGAGCGGCGCCGGTGCGTTGCTCGACCACTTCGCGCAGCAGCGTTTCGCGATCGCGGTCGGCCTTGTCCAGTGCCGGCGTGCTCGGCGGACGTTCGAGCAGGCGAAAGTCATCGGCCTGCAGCGCGCGAATCAGCGCCAGGGCCTGCTGCGGATCGCGCCGGTCGAGCAGGATCAGATCGGCCAGGCGCGTCGCCAGCAGGCGCGTGGGGATCTCAAGCACCTGGCCATGGCGCACTTCGTACCAGATGCTGCTGGTCAGCACCTGCGCGGCGAGCAGGCCGGTCACCAGAATCAGCACCAGGCGACCGGACAGCGAGTCGGGCCAGAAGCGCTTCACCCTTGTTCGACCTGTTCGACGGTCAGGGCATAGCCCTCGTTGCGCACGGTGCGGATCAGCCTGGGCGCACGCGGATCGTCTTCCAGATGCTGGCGCAGACGGCTGATGCACACGTCGATGCTGCGGTCGAAGGGCGCGCGTTCCTTGTCGAAGGCATGGCCAAGCAGGAAGTCGCGGCTCAGCGGGCGATTGGGGTGTTGCAGCAGCAGGCGCAGCACGCGGTAGTCGGAGTTGCCGAGGCTGATTACCAGGCCGGCGGGCGAGCGCAACTGCCGCGTGGCGGTGTCCAGGCGCCAGCCGGCGAAGCGCAGGGTGGTGGCCTCATCGAGGCGCGCGCGATCCGGAAAGCTCTGCGTGCGGCGCAGCACCACCTTGATCCGCGCCAGCAATTCACGCGGATCGAACGGCTTGGGCAGGTAGTCGTCGGCGCCCATCTCCAGGCCGACGATACGGTCGACCAGGGTGCCGCGCGCGGTGAGCATGATCACCGGAATGTTGCTGCGCACGCGCAGCTCGCGGCACAGGGTCAGGCCATCCTCGCCGGGCATCATCAGATCGAGCACCACCAGGTCGATCAGTTGCTCCTCCAGACGCTTGCGCATCTCCACACCGTGGCTGGCCACGCTGGTCTGGTAACCGGCATCGCTGAGGTAGGTGGAAAGCAACTGACGAATCTCGGGATCGTCGTCGACGATGAGGATGTGATCCGGTCGGGACATGGGCATCACCTGTGGGCGGGACGAGCACCTTACACCGGTGCCGTCGGGCAAATGTAATGGAATGTTGTGGCGCGCAGGTCATACGATCGCCGATACATCTCGACAGCCAGGGGGCTGGGGCGCAATCGATAGAATCCTTCGAATACAAATGCGACTGATTGTATTTAAGGAATATCGATGTCCCAAGTGCTTCCCGCAGTCCCCTCGAGTCTGTCGAAAACCCTGGCTCCGGCGTTCGGCCTGATGCTCGGCGCCTGCACGCTGCCGACGCTGGCCGATGATAGCGCGGTGCAATTGCCCGCCACCCAGGTGACCGGCCAGAACGTGCCCTACAAGACCGACCGGGCTTCTTCGGCGAAGATCGCCGTGCCGCTGCTCGACGCGCCGCAGAGCGTCAACGTGGTGCCGCGCGAGGTGCTCGACGAGCAGAACGCGCAGACCCTGCAGGACGTGCTGCGCAACGTGCCGGGCATCACCTTCATGTCCGGCGAGGGCAACCTGGGCTGGGGCGACCTGTTCTCCATCCGCGGCTTCTCCTCGGAGCAGAGCCTGACCGTCGATGGCGTGCGTGATTCCGGCATGTCCAGCCGCACCGACACCTTCAACCTGGAGCAGGCCGAAGTCTACAAGGGCACCGGCTCGGTGGAGTCCGGCGTCTCGGCCATCGGCGGCAGCGTCAACCTGGTCAGCAAGCGCGCCCACCTCGGCGACGACGGCAAGCTGTCGGCGGGCATCGGCAGCGACAACTACAAGCGCCTGACCGCGGACATCAATCGCGAGATCAACGACACCAGCGCGGTGCGCATCAACCTGATGAAGCACGGCAACGCGGTGGCCGAGCGCGACGAAGTCGACTACGACCGCTGGGGCCTGGCCACGTCCTTCGGCTTTGGCCTGGGCACCGAAACTCGCCTGTGGCTCGATGCCTTCTACCAGAAGGACGAAAACACCCCGGACGGCGGCGTGCCGATCCAGCGTGGCAGCAATGGCAAGCGCATGCCCGGCGTATCGCGCGATGCCTGGTACGGCGATTCGAGCCTGTACACCCAGCAGACCGAGACGCGCTCGCTGACCGGTCTGTTCGAGCATGACTTCGACGACAGCACCACGCTGCGCAACCAGCTGCGCTGGCAGCAGACCGACAACTGGGCGGTGCTCTCGCCGGCGCGCTTCGTCGCCGCCAACGCCGATGGCAGCCGCAACTGCACCGGCACGCGCTGTGCCAGCCTCGGCTACGTGGGCGTCGGCCCGGTCAGCTCGGTCAATGGCGTCAATGCCTATACCGACTACGCCAACAGCGGTGACACCCGCTATGGCTACCTGCGCGGCAGCGACTTCGGCCTGTCCAAGCGCTATTCGATCATCGACAACCAGACCGACCTGAGCTTCGACTTCGCCACTGGCGGCATCGGCCACCAGGCGGTCACCGGCGTCGAGCTGTACAAGGAAACCTACGCCGGCCTGCACAAGAGCATGAAGGTGCCGGACGGCGCGATGTTCTTCGACATGACCGATCCGGCCCATCACTTCGCCTCCACCTACGAGCGCAAGGGCTACGGGGACCCGGCCACCGAGGTGAAGAACGCCGGCCTGTACGTCTCCGATACCCTGACCTTCAGTCCGCAATGGCAGCTGCTGCTGTCGCTGCGCTATGACCGCTGGAAGGTCAGCACCGAGAACGGCGGCAACGAAACCAGTCGTCGCGACGACACCTTCGGCGGCCGCGCCGGGCTGGTGTTCAAGCCGGCGCACAACGGCAGCATCTACCTGTCCTACAGCCAGTCGGCGCAGCCGTCGGCCATCGGCGCCACCACCAACAACCAAGTCTACGGCGCAGCGAGCACGGCAAACTACGAGCCGGCCAAGGCCAGCACCTACGAACTGGGCACCAAGTGGGAGCTGCTCGACAAGCGCCTGGGCCTGACCGCTGCGATCTTCCGCACCGAACTGGAGAACAGCTGGGAATACAGCGAAGGCGAGGCCTCGCCGGTACGTGCGCTGCCGGCCAAACGCGTCGACGGCGTCGAGCTGGGCCTGCAGGGCGAGCTGACCTCGAAGTGGAGCGCCTACGCCGGCTTCGCGGCGATGAAGAGCCGCCAGACCAAGGGCGCCAACAAGGGCGAGGAGGCCAAGAACGTCCCCGACCTGACCGCCAACCTGTGGACCACCTACGACCTCAGCGACGACCTGAGTCTGAGCTACGGCGCCAACTATGTCGGTCGCCGTCGCTATAGCGACAACAAGTACGTGGGCGGCCTGAACAACAACAGCAGCTACGCCGATGGTCCGTCCGGGGTGGCCGCTATCTACACCCGTGACCATGAAAAGGCGCCGAGCTACTGGCTGCACAGCGTCGCGGCACGTTATCAGGTCGATTCGAACACTACGGTCAATCTCAACGTCGACAACCTGTTCAACAAGTTCTACTACAGCCGCATCAGCGCCTCGCTCGATGGCTTCCAGCTGTATGGCGTGCCGGGCGCCGGGCGTACCGTCACCGCCAGCGTGGATTACAGCTTCTGATGCTGATCGAGATCGAAGCGCTGCTCAGCGCCGCGGAACTGGACGAGGTGCGTCGGCAACTGCTGGCGCAACCCTGGGTCGACGGCAAGGCCACCGCCGGCGTGCAGTCGGCGCAAGTCAAGGCCAACCGCCAGCTGGACGAGGACAACCCGCTGGCCCGCCAGCTCGGCGAGCTGATCCTGCGGCGGCTGTCGGACAACGCGCTGTTCATGTCCGCCGCCTTGCCCAAGCGCATCTACCCGCCGCTGTTCAATCGTTATGGCGCTGGCGAGGCGTTCGGCTTCCATGTCGACAACGCCATCCGCGGTATCAAGAGCGTGCGCGAACGCGTACGCACCGACCTGTCTGCGACTCTGTTCCTGGCCGATCCGGCCAGCTACGACGGCGGCGAACTGGTGATCCGCGACACCTTCGGCGAGCAGCGCGTCAAGCTGCCGGCCGGGCATTTGGTGCTCTATCCCGGCAGCAGCCTGCACCGGGTCGAGGCGGTCACCCGTGGCGAGCGCCTGGCCTCGTTCTTCTGGATCGAGAGCCTGGTGCGCGAGGACAGCCAGCGGCAGATGCTGCTGGACATGGACGTGGCCATCCAGCGCCTGACTGCCCAGGGCGCCGACGACCAATCACTGCTGGAACTCACCGGCGTCTATCACAACCTGCTCCGCCGCTGGAGCGACACCTGAATCCATTCGAGGTCATTGCCGTGAATATCTCCCCGCTGCGGCGCGTACTCGCGCTGCCCCTGTTGCTGCTGGCCCTGGTAGGCTCCGCCCATGCCGTGGAAGTCACCGACGTGCTCGGGCGCAAGGTCGAAGTGCCGGCCGAGCCCAAGCGCGTGGTGCTGGGCGAAGGGCGCTTGTTCTTCGCCCTGGCGCTGCTCGACCGCGAGGCACCGTTCCAGCGCGTGGTCGGTTGGCAGAACGACATGCGCCTGCTCGACCCGCACACCTACGAGGTGTATGCCGAGCAGTACCCGGGCATCGCCCAGATTCCGCTGATCGGCCAGGCCTCGGAGCAGAGCGTCAGCGCCGAACAGATCCTCGCCCTCAAGCCGGACCTGGCGGTGTTCAGCATCGCCGGTGAAGGCCCGACCCAGCACAGCCCGGTCGCCGACCTGCTTGCCGCAGCGGGCATACCGGTGCTGTTCATCGATTTTCGTGTGCACCCGATCAAGAACACCCGCGTCAGCCTCGAAGCGCTGGGCAAACTGCTCGGCCGCGAGCGCGAGGCGCAGGAATATCTGAGCTTCTATGAGCGCCACCTGGCGCGCGTCACCGAGGCGGTGGCCGACCTGCCGGATGCGCAGCGGCCCAAGGTGTTTCTCGAACTGCTGGCTGGCGTCTGGCAGGCGCCGGGCCACACCACCGGCAAGAGCGGCCTGGGCGGCGTGGTCGAAGCAGTCGGCGGACGCAACATCGCCGCCGGCGTGGTGCCGGGCGCGATCGGTGATGTCAGCGTGGAGTATGTGCTGACCGCCGACCCGGACGTCTACATCGCCACCGGCAACCGCAACCCAGGCGTGCTGCTCGGTGCCGGCGTGGACGAGAAGACCGCCCGCGATAGTCTGGCGAAGATCACCGCGCGCCCCGAGTTCGCGCCGCTGCGGCCGATCCGTGATGGCCAGGCCCATGCTCTGTGGCACGACTTCTACAACTCGCCGTTCAACATCCTGGCGATCGAGAGCATGGCGCGCTGGATTCATCCCGAGCGCTTCGCCGACCTCGACCCGCGTGCGACCCAGGCCGAGATCAACCGCTTCCTTGCCGTTGGCCTGGATGGCCACTACTGGATCGACGCAACGCCGTGAATGCCTATCTGCAAAGTGCCGGTGCGCCGGCGCTGGAGGCGGCCGCGCTGAGCTACCGGCGCCTGTTGCTGCGGCGCGGTCTGCTGGTGTTGCTGCTGGTCGGCCTGTTGCTGGTCAGCGTGCTGGCCGACCTGGCCAGCGGCGCCTCCGGCATGGGCCTTGGTCAGTTGTTGGCCGGCATTCTCGACCCCGGCGCGCTGAGCGCCACCGAGCGCGTGATCATCTGGAACGTGCGCCTGCCCTACGCGCTGATGGCGGTACTGGTCGGCGCCGCGCTGGCGTTGGCCGGCGCCGAGATGCAGGCGATCCTCGACAACCCGCTGGCCAGCCCCTTCACCCTCGGTGTGTCCTCGGCAGCGGCGCTCGGCGCCTCGCTGGCCATCGCCTATCCGCTGGCCATCGACTGGCTGGCGCCGAGCGGCCAGGTGACGGTGGCGGCGTTCGTCTTCGCCTGCCTGTCGGTGCTGCTGTTGCAGGCCATGTCGCGCCTGCGTGGCGCCGGGGTGGAGAGCCTGGTGCTGTTCGGCATCGCCCTGGTGTTCAGCTGTAATGCGCTGGTGTCGCTGCTGCAACTGCTGGCCACTGAGGACGTGCTGCAGCAACTGGTGTTCTGGACGCTGGGCAGCCTGGCGCGGGCCAACTGGGAGAAGCTCGGCATCCTCGCCGCGGTGCTCGCCGTGCTGCTGCCGTTCTCCTTGCGCGCCGCGCCGGGCATGACCCTGCTGCGCATGGGTGAGGACCGCGCGCGCAGCTTCGGCGTCGACGTACGGCGCCTGCGTTACGCTTCGTTGCTGCGCATCAGTCTGCTGGCGGCGACTGCGGTGGCCTTCGTCGGCACCATCGGTTTCGTCGGCCTAGTCGGCCCGCATATGGCGCGCCTGCTGGTGGGCGAGGATCAACGCTTCCTGCTGCCGGCCAGCGCCCTGGTCGGCGCCTTGCTGCTGTCGCTGTCGTCCATCGCCAGCAAGCTGATCCTGCCGGGGGTGATCGTGCCGGTGGGCATCGTCACCGCTCTGGTTGGCGTGCCGGTGTTCGTCGCGCTGGTGTTCCGCCGTGGGAGGCGCCTGTGACCCTCAAGGCGGAAAACATCGCGGTGGCCTATGGGCGCCGACAGATTCTCCACGGGCTGTCGCTGCCCGAGCTGCAGCCGGGCGGCCTGGTGGCGCTGGTTGGCCCAACGGGGCTGGCAAGTCCACCTTGCTGCGGGCGCTGGCCGGGCTGGAGCGCATGCAAGGCAGCCTGACTCTCGGCGGCCAGGATCTGACGCGCATCGGCAGCGGCGAGCGCGCCCGCACCCTGGCCTACATGCCGCAACAGTTGCCGCCGGGCATCGCCCTTGGCGTGCTGGAAAGCGTGCTGGCGGCGCTGCGGGTGAGCGAGGAGGACGAGGTGCTGGCGCGTGCGTTCGACGCCCTGGCGCGCATCGGCATCGAGGATCTGGCCGAACACTCGCTCGATGGCCTGTCCGGCGGGCAGCGGCAGTTGGTCTCGCTGGCGCAACTGATCGCGCGGCGCCCGCAGGTGCTGTTGCTCGACGAGCCGACCAGCGCGCTCGATCTGCATTACCAGTTGCGGGTGATGGATTGCGTGCGCGACCTGGTGCGCGAGCACCAATTGCTGGCGGTGGCGGTGCTGCATGACATCAACCTGGCGGCCAGTTGCGCCGACCAGCTGGTGGTGATGCGCGCCGGCCGTATCCATGCCAGCGGCACGCCTGACGAGGTGCTGACCCCGCATCTGCTGGCCGAGGTCTACGGCGTCGAAGCGCGCGTCGAACGTTGCTCGCGCGGACGGCTGCAGGTGCTGGTGGATCGGGCGCTGCCGGCCGGTCAAAGACTCGGCTGACAGGCAGCCGCAAGGCTCGCCGCGGATGTCGACCAGCACGGGCGAGTCGAGCTTTTCTCTTGCGCAAAGAAACCGGAGCCTTTTCAGGCTCCGGTTGCGTTTCAGGCGAGGATCACTTGCCAGCGGTCAGCGCGTTGTAGCTGGTCATCAGGTTGCGGTAGTCCGGGATGTGGTCGGTGCAGATCTTGGCCAGGCCTTCCACGTCGTTGCGCCAGTCGCGGTGCAGCTCGCAGGCCACGGCGAACCAGTTCATCAGTTGCGCGCCGGCCTGGGTCATACGCTGCCACGCCGAGTCACGGGTGATCTGGTTGAAGGTGCCCGAGGCATCAGTGACCACGAACACGTCGAAGCCTTCCTCGATAGCCGACAGCGCCGGAAACGCCACACAGACTTCGGTCACCACACCGGCGATGATCAGCTGCTTCTTGCCGGTGGCCTTGATCGCCTTGACGAAATCTTCGTTGTCCCAGGCGTTGATCTGGCCAGGGCGAGCAATGTACGGAGCATCCGGGAACATTTCCTTCAGCTCGGGAACCAGCGGGCCGTTGGGGCCGGTTTCGAAGCTGGTGGTAAGGATGGTCGGCAGGTTGAAGAACTTGGCCAGATCCGCCAGCGCCAGCACGTTGTTCTTGAACTTGTCCGGCTCGATGTCGCGAACCAGCGAGAGCAGACCGGCCTGGTGATCGACCAGCAGAACGACGGCGTTGTCTTTGTCCAGGCGGTTGTAGGTGGTGTTGGTCATGGTGAAGTCCTCGATTTGTTTTCAATGTGCCGGCTGCGCCGGTGAGTGGGTTTCGTTCAGCAGTGCGTCACTGCATGGAAGAAAGATTAAATTCGAGACCATTTTCCGACTAGACTGCGAAAATTGCCTCTAGCGTTCTATTTGGGGAACGATAAAGCGTTTGATCGCTTCTGCGACCTCACCCAGACGATGGGCGAGGGGCAACACGCAGAGTGTCAATCATCCGCCTGAAGGCCTGCCGGCATGCGCAGGAAACGCTTGCGAAAGGCAGTTGGAGAAACGCCGACACGCTGGCAGAACAGGCGGCGGAACGAGTTGCTGTCCTCGTAGCCCACCCGGCTGGTGATCGTCTCGATGCTCAGGCGTGTGGTTTCCAGCAACTCCTTGGCCTTCTCCAGGCGCAGGCCCTGCAGATAGGCCAGCGGCGGAAGGCCGGTGGCATCCTTGAAGCGACGCTTGAAGTTGCGTACGCCGAAGCCGAAGCGCGTGGCCAACTCGTCGATGTTGCACGGCTCGGCGAAGTGGGCCGCCATCCAGTCCTGCACGCGCAGGATCGCTTCGTCGCCATGGCTGCGCGGCAGCGACCAGCTGATGTAGACGGACTGCTCGCTGCGCACATTGTCGATCAGCAGGTAGCGGCTGCATTGCTGCGCCAGTTCGCGCGAGGCGAAGCGGCGAATCAGGTGCAGCAGCAAATCCATCGCCGCGCTCGCCCCGGCGCTGGTGATCACCCGGTTGTCCTCGCAGAGGATGCGTCGCTCGTCCACGCGGGCTTGCGGGTAGCGGCGCCGCAGCAGGTCGGCGAAGGCCCAGTGGGTAGTGGCTTCGACACCGTCGAGCAGGCCCGCCTCGGCCAGCATGAAGGTGGCCGTGCACATCGAGGCGATCACCGCTCCCTGCTCATGCTGACGGCGCAGCCAGCCGGCATGGCGTTCGAACGTCGGCAGCGCCTCGCGCAGGCTGAAGAGAAAGCCGGGGATCAGCACCAGGTCGGTTTTCTCCACCGCCTCCAGCGCCACGTCCACCGGCATGCTGCGGCCCAGGGCGCTGGCCGCCGGCTGCCCGTCCAGCGAGGCCACGCTGAGGGTGAAGGGCGCTGTGGCCGGCAGGGCGAAACGATTGGCGGCGTCGAGTACTTCCAGAGCCAGTGCAGCGCTGGCCAGCGAGCTGTAGTCAGCCAGCAGCAAGGTGACGTGCATGAATGCTCCATTGCGTAATCAGCATGGTATTGGTCATTTCTGCATCTACCTTACTCCAGGCGCGCCACCTAGAGTGCGCCCCCTTCATTCAAACGGGTGTTTGTCGCATGAACCTCTGGTTTCGCCTTTTGCTGATGTTGCTGCGCCGTCCCTGGCGCCGGCCGGTGCCGGGACTGGCAACCACCGTGGTGCGCCTGCGGGTATGGCCGCTGGATCTGGATTTCAACCGGCACGTCACCAATGGTCGCTACTTCACCCTGGCCGATGTCGGACGCATGGATTACGTGCTGCGCAGCGGCGCCTTTCGCGTGGCTTTGCGCCACCGTGCGTTGCCCATCGTCGGTGATGTGTGCGGCAAGTTCCGCCGTGAACTGAAGCTGTTCGAGCGTTTCGAGATCCACACACGCATGTTGGGCTGGGACGACAAGTGGAGCTTCGTCGAGCACCGCTTCGTCAAGGATCAGCGGGTCATCGCCGTGGTGGTCATGCGCGGGTTGTTCCGTGGGCCGAAGGGGAATGTGGCGCCTGCCGAATTCGCCCGTGAGCTTGGTCTGGACGAGCAGTCACCGGTGTTACCCGATTGGCTGCAGCAGTGGTCGGCCAGCTGCGACGGCCTGAGTCTGCAACTGCGTGAGACGGAGCGACCTTAGGTGCCGGGCTGGCCATTACCACCTGGTAGTCAAATTAAAGAGGAGGGCCGTAACACCTGGTGGTGCGGCCCTTCTTCCTGAGCGAGATAACGCCTGCATGTTCAGCTGCGGCGTTTCTCGTAACGCACGTCGCGTTCGTCAACGGCGCCCGCCAGCTCCCAGCCATGGCGGCGGTAGAAAGCATTGGCGCGGATGCTTTCGTGACCATCGGTGATCAGCCAGATCGACTCGTGACCCTGGAATAGCGCCGTCTCCGCCGCATTCAGGAGCAGATGCCCAAGTCCCTGACCTTCGGCTTGCGGGCGAACGAAAAGGGCGAACAGTTCGCCGGCTTCGAGATCGACCATGGCAAAGCCCGCCGCTATGCCGTCCAGTTCAGCTATCCAGGCGCAGGGCGTATGTTCGATGGCCTCGGCCAAGGCGGCCGATGTAATACCGAGTTCGGCCATCTGCTCGCGGGACAGGTGGTTCTGGACGACGCTGGTGCGGATGTCGAATAGCGTGTCGATATCGGCTACGGTAGCCGGACGAAGCGTGGCTTCCATGACAGGGTTCCTTGTGCAGGCAGGTCACCATAGGGTGCCTCTAAAAACTACCTGCGTTGTCATCGCTGCGTTAAAAACAAGCTCAAAATGCTCATTTACAACTCGTAAACTCCGCTTTTTCGCTTGTTTTTGCCTTGCGCTGACTGCCTCGCTTACGTTTTGTAGAGGCACCCCATAGTCGGTCGAGGTCATTGGCCTCAAGCCGATAGCGATCCTTGTTGCAGTGCTTTAACTGAAAAGAATTCTCACTTATATTCGCGCTCTTTCAGTTGGCAGCGAAGCGCTCCCTTGTCCCATTCCTCCGCCAATACCTCTCTGCTCGCCGCGCTGGTGCGTCATTACGACGAACTGGTCGACTCGGTGCGTCGCCGCTTCGGCGACCGCCACGCGGCACGCGAGGTGGTCCACGACGTTTGCGTCCAGTTGCTGGAAGCGCCGGAGAAGAAAGATGTGCGTGTGCCACTGGCGCTGCTGCGCAAAATCGCCCATGACCGCGCCGTCAGCCATTACCGCAGCGAGCGGCGGCGGCAGGCCTGGGTAGACGAGCAGGCGCAGTTGCCGGAGGTGGCCAGCGCCGCTCCGGGGCCGGAGCGCTGTCTGGAAACGGCCGATGAGCTGGATCGTCTGTGTGCGGCGATTGCCGAATTGCCGCCGCGCTGTCAGCAGGTGTTCATCATGCACAAGCTCCACGAGCTGCCCCAGCAGGAGGTGGCCGAGCAACTGGGCATCTCCCTGAAGGCGGTGGAAAAGCACCTGCGCGTGGGCATGAGCAAGTGCCTGGCCTGGTTGGAGCGGGTAGCGCCGTGAAGCGTCAGCCGCCGCACGAGGACGAGCGCATCCCGGCCGACGACGCCATCGCTCGCCACCGCGAGGCACTCAAGGCGCGCTTTCCCCTGCCGGCGCCGGTCAAGCGCAGCCGGCGCTCGCCGGGCACCGCGTTGGGGCTGTTCGCCGCCGCGCTGGCCCTGACCGGTGGCCTGATCTGGCTCGACCCCGCCTATCGCAACGAGGATCATGCCAGTGCCCCAGGGCAGGTGCAGACCATTGCCCTGGCTGATGGCAGCCAAGTGACGCTCGATGGTGACAGCCGCATTCGGGTGAGTTGGCACCTGCGTAGCCGCCGTGTGGAATTGCAGGCCGGCCAGGCGCTGTTCGCGGTTGCGCCGATGAGCTACCGGCCATTCCTGACCCAGGCCGGCGCTACGCAGATTGTCGTGGTTGGCACGCGCTACAACGTCAGCCGACTGGGCGACGAGGTGCAGGTCACGGTGAGCGAGGGCAGGGTGGCTGTGCACGGTCGCGGCGATACGCTGCTGCTGAGCGCGGGTGAGCAGGTGCGGGTACGCGCCGGTGAGCTCGGCACGGTCACGCGGGTCGATGCCGAGGCGAGCGCCGCCTGGATCGATGGTCGTCTGGTTTTCGAGCGTACGCCGCTGGGTGAGGTGCTCGATGCGCTGCAGCGCCATACCGGTATCCGCGTCAACCTGGCGGACCCCAGCCTGGCTGAGCTACCGGTATCCGGCCGCTTCGAACGCTCGCGCCTGCAGGGACTGCCGGCGCTGTTGCCGAAGATCCTGCCGCTGGATCTGACGACGGGCCCCGATGGCGTTCCGACGCTGAGCCGGCGTCAGGCCGAAAAATAATTTTCGCAGCGAGGTAGGGTTTTGCCCGCGTAGCGGCGGCTATCTCCAGGAACGCCCTCTTTTCATTCCTGGAGACCCCACGTGAGAACCCCGACACTGCGCCTTAACCTGTTGGCCAGCAGCCTGCTGCTGGGCCTGTCGTCGATGGTGCAGGCCGCCAGCGAAGTCGACTTCGACCTGCCTGCCGCGCCGCTCGAACAGTCGCTCAATGCCCTGGCCGGCCAGTCCGCCGCGCAGATACTTTTCTCCAGCGACATCGCCAGCGGCAAGCAGGCCGGTGAGCTGCGTGGTCGCTACAGCACCGGCGAGGCCCTGCAGCGCCTGCTCGAAGGCAGTGGCCTGGAGGTTCGCCAGCAGGGCGAGGACACCTTCATCATCGTTTCTCGCGAGGCCGCGCTGTCGCAGGCGCCGAATGCCGCGCCGCTGCAACTGGGGGCGATGGACGTGACCGCCACGCGCACCTCCAGCAACCTGGTACCGCAGGTGCGCCAGGTCGATGTGATCGAACGCGAGAAGCTCGAGCAGCTGCGCCAGGGTTCCGACAGCCTGGCCACCTTGCTGGCCAAGGTCACGCCGGGCATGTCCGATTCCAGCCGCACCATCACCGACTATGGCCAGACCCTGCGCGGGCGCACCATGCTGATCCTGGTCGATGGTGTGCCGCTCAATACCAACCGCGACTCCTCGCGCAACCTGGCCAGCATCGACCCGGCACTGATCGAGCGGGTCGAAGTGGTGCATGGCAGCAGTGCGATCTACGGTGCCGGCGCCACCGGCGGCATCGTCAATATCACCACCCGAGCGGCCGGTGGCGAGCGCCGGGCCGAGACCACCCTCCGTGGTACGTCCTCGCTGACCCAGCTGGACGGCGACAGCCTGGGCGGTGAACTTCAGCATCACCTGTCCGGCGCGCAGGGGCAGGTCGACTACGCCTTCGACCTCGGTGTGCGCCATGTCGGTGGCTCGTTCGACGCGGATGGCAAGCGCATCGCTCCCGAGCCGAGTCAGGGCGACCTGTTCGACTCCAACAGCTTCAACATCGGCGGCAAACTCGGCCTGCGTATCGACGAGGATCAGCGCATCCAGCTCGCCCTCAGTCATTCCGATGCCAAGCAGGACAGCGACTACACCGCCGACCCTGCGGTTGCCGCGCTGCCCGCCGGCAGCGTGCCGGCGCAGCCGCTCAAGGGCCTGAAGCTGGACACCCAGAACCGCATCAGAAACACCCTGGCCAACCTCCAATACGAGCATGCGGATCTGCTCGGCAGTCGCCTGTCCGCGCAGCTCTACTACCGCGACTACTTCACCCGCTTCACCCCCTTCGACGCACGTGGCGTCGCCACCCGTGGGCGCTTCGTCGATCAGGTGATGCAGAACAGCGAAGTTCTCGGCAGCCGCTTCACCCTGAGCACGCCGCTGGGGGAGAACACCGAACTGGTCTGGGGTGGCGACTTCAACCACGAGCGCAGCGACATGCCGCTCGACATCTTCGACGCTGCGCGCTACGACGCCAGCGGCGGTCGGGATTTCGAGAAGATCGGCAAGCGCACCTACATGCCCGAGCTGACCACCATCAGCACCGGCGCTTTCGTCCAGCTGCGCCATCGCATCAACGAGCAGTGGTCGGTCGATGGCGGCCTGCGCTACGAGTACGCCACCGCCGAGTTCGACGACTTCGTGCCGTTGTCGGAGATTCGCAATGCCAACCCGGCGACCGTCAGCGGCGGCAAGGTGCGTTATGACGATGTGCTCGGCAACCTCGGCGTGGTTTATTCGCCCGTGGCCGGCCAGGAGATCTATGCCGCCTTCAGCCAGGGCTTCCAGTTGCCGGACATCGGCGTGCAGCTGCGTAATGCGCGCAGCGGTTTCGACATCGACTCCTCCGACCTGGAGCCGGTAAAGACCAACAACTACGAACTGGGCTGGCGTGGTGCGCTGGGCGAGCAGACGCAGGGGGCGCTGGCGCTGTTCTACACCACCTCGAAACTCGGTGACGTGCAGAGCTTCAACAATGGCCTGATCCTGACTCGCACCGAGGAGCGCATCCACGGCGTCGAGGGCAGCCTGGACTGGCTGAACCTGGAGGAAACCTGGGGCCTGGGCGGCACCTTCACCTGGATGAAGGGCCGCGAGAAACCGGACAACGGCGAGTGGCGCGACATGACCGGTTTCCGCGTGCCACCGCTGAAGCTGACCGCCTACGTGCAGTACAACCCCAGCGAAGCCTGGAGCAACCGCCTGCAGGCTACCTACTTCGCCAGCAAGGACTATCGCCTGGATGGTCAGGCCAGCTTCGGCCGCCGCGACGTGGACGGCTACACCACCGTCGACCTCATCAGCGACTACCGCCTGAGCGAAGCGGACAAGGTCAGCCTGGGCATCCAGAACCTGTTCAACCGCGATTACTACCCGCTCTACAGCCAGCTACTGCGCAGCAACAACAACACCAGCCACCTGCCGGCGCCTGGCACTACGCTGACGGTGAGCTACAGCCACCAGTGGTAACCAAACGGCCCCGCACGATGGCGGGGCCGTCTTCTCGAACAGCGCGCTCGGCAAACCTTTGGGGCAGGCCGAGCGGCGCGACGTCTCAGCCTACCTTGAAGCGGTTCACCAGTTGCTGCTGGTGATCGGCCAGGCGCGCCAGTTCGCGACTGGTCACGGCGGTCTGTTCGGCAGCGGCGCTGACCTGGATGACCAGGTCGTTGATCTCATTGACATTGCGGTTGATCTCCTCCGATACCAGGCTTTGCTCCTCGGCGGCCGAGGCCACCTGGATATTGCGGTCGCTGATGCTGGCGATACCGTCGGCGATCTCCACCAACAGGTCGCCAGCCCGGACCACGTTGTTGGCGCCGGCCTGGGCCTTGTCCAAGGTTTCCTGCATGGAGCTGGCGGCGCGGTCGGAGCCGCTCTGCAGGTTGCTGATCATCTGCTGAATGCTGACGGTAGAGTCCTGGGTCTTCTGCGCCAGCTGACGCACCTCGTCGGCTACCACGGCAAAGCCACGACCCTGTTCGCCGGCACGGGCCGCTTCGATGGCGGCGTTGAGGGCCAGCAGGTTGGTCTGTTCGGCGACGCCACGGATCACGTCGAGTACCGAGGAAATCGCATCACTCTCGCGCTTGAGTTCGACAATGATGCCGGCTGTCTGCTCGGCCTGCGTCGACAGGGCCTGGACCAGACGCACGGTGCTCTCGATCTCGGTCTTGCCCTGCAGCGTACTGTCATTGACCCGGCGCGACATTTCCGCGGCTTCGGTGGTGCTGCGCGCCACATCACGCACGGTGGCGCTCATCTCGTTGATGGCGGTGGCCACCTGATCGGTGCCCTGGCGCTGTTGCGCCACGTTCTGGCTGGTCTGCAGGGCCACGGCCGAGGATTCTTCGGCGGCGGTGGCGACCTGCGCCGCAGCGCCACCGATTTCCTCGATCACTTCCCTGATCTGCTGGGCCATGTTGTTGAGGTTGCGCGCGATGACGCCGAACTCGTCGCCGCCTTCATAGCTCGTGTGCGCGGTCAGATCGCGTCTGGCCAGGGCCACCAGGGTCTGATTGACATCGCTGACCGCCGATTTGATGTTGCGGATGATCAGCAGCGACAGCACCACCACGGCGGACAGCACGCCGAGTATGGCTGCGATGGTCAGCCACAGGCTGCTGGCGGCTTCGTCGCGCGCCTGGGTCGCCAGGTCGCCGACGCTCTGGCCGAGTTCGGCCTCGAGCTGGCCCATCAGGTCGATGCGGCTGGTGGCAAGCCTGAACCAGTCTTCGGGCTTGATGCCCAGCGGGGCGCCGAGCGGGGTTTCGAAGGCCAGGCGTTGTAGGCGCGCCACCTCTTGCGAGTCGGGTTGCTGCAGCGCGTTGTCGAGCTTGTTGCGGAAGCTGGTGGAGGCGCGGCGTTCGAAGGCATCCAGATAGGCCGAGAATTCGCCCAGGTTGCGGCTGAAACGCGACAACAGCTCGGCGTCGAAATGATCCTGATTGAAGCTCAGGCCTAGCAGCACGCGCTCGCGCCCGGCGCGTTCCTTCATTTCCACGAACTGGTTGAGGGAACCCAGCGCACGCAGGATCTGCGGGTTTTCGACGCTCGCCTCGAGGGCGTGGGTGAAGCCGATCAGGGTCTTGATCAGGTTGGTGTAGCGGATGCCCGAGTCGGTGCTGTTCAGCGATAGCGCATCGACCTGCGGACGCAGCGTGCCCAGTTCGTCGAGCGCGCGCAGGGCCTCGTTCATGTCGTTCGAGCCCTGTGCCAGGGCGCGCAGATGGCCCGTCGCGGCGTCGCTGTCACGGCGAAACTCGGCCAGCTTGTCACGCATGGCGGTGCCGCTGCTGCCGATGAACACGCCGCTGGCGCCGCGTTCGCGCTGCAGGGCGGTGATCACGGCGCTGATCTTCTGTGCCGCGCCGCTGGCGGTCACGGTGCGATCCATATCGGTCAGGGTCTGGTACTTGCCCGCGACATAGACACCAGCGAACGCCAGGAAACCAAGCAGGGGGAATATCAGTATGAGCAGTAGCTTCACGCTAAGCGGGGCATTTTTTAGCATCTTCCATGGCCTCATCGTCTTGGATTGAATAGTTGGCAGGCGAAATTACGACGATTTTCATCAGCTATCCGGCTGACTACTGAACAGATGGCGAGGGACTTCGGTGCCACCCTGTTAGTGCGGTGTTGTAGTTGTTGTGCTTCGTTGTATCGGCTGCTTCTAGGGTGGTAGGTGGATGGGAGTGTTGGCCCGCTAGCTGTAAAGAAAGCGGGTTTCAGCCAGGAACGACATCAGGTCAGAATCTGGCACGTAGGACATCGTGCGTCTTTGCCTTTTCTTTAATGATTTTTTTGTGATCGCTGACAACATTCGACGGGGCCGGGGCGGTTCGCGGGCAGATTAGACGAAATCAGCAGCAGGTCTTTGACTGACAGCAACAGGTCGCTTTGCCATCTCAAGTCATTCATCGCCGAGCCGATAATGTCCCTGAGGGTTCGTCGTCGCGCGCGCGCCTGGTGAACCCACTACCCTCGAGGGCTTCATCGAATGAATATCAAACAAAAGCTGACCTGTGCGTTTGTCGCTATCGCGTGCCTGCCCATCCTCCTGGTTGCAGCTGTGGTCATCTACAACCTGCGTGCGCAGGCTGAGGCCGACTTCCTCGATGGCAGCTCTCGCGAGATACGCCAGATCGACAACGCCATGGGCATGTTCTTCAAGGGCATCACCGAGAACGTCGAGTACCTGGCGAGCCTGCCGCAGATGACCGCCGCTCCGACCCTGAAGAACTATTCCTCGGCGGACGCGGCAAGCACTCCGCTGCCGGAATCCAACCAGGAGCTGGAAAGCATCTTCGACCGCTTCGCCAAGTCCCATCCGACCACGGCCTATCTTTCGTACGGGCGAGTGGACGGCGGCTATGCCATCTGGCCGAGCGATCCGGGGCTCAGCAGTTACGATCCGCGCATACGTCCCTGGTACAAGACCGCGATGTCGGCGCCGGGCAAAACGCAGCGCACCGCCGCCTACTACTGGGCGCCTGACGATGCCGTGCTGATCGGGACGGTGCGCACCGTCAACGACACGCAGGGCACGATCGCCGGCGTGGTCGGCCTCGACGTCTCGCTGAAGCAGCTCACCGATCTGGTCAAGCAGATCAAGATTGGCCAGACCGGCTACCTGATGCTGGTGGAGGACAGCGGCAACGTTCTGGTCGACCCGCAGAATGCCGGGAACAACTTCAAATCCCTTGCCGATCTCGGTGGTGACTACGCGCGCATGGCTGGCGCCGACGGCTTGCTGGAAGTCGAACTCAACGGCACCCATTACATGGCCAATATCTGGTCGTCGCCGACATTGGGCTGGCGCTTCATCGGCCTGATCGAGCACGACGAGGTCATGGCCAAGGCCAATGACCTGGCCTGGCAGGTCGGTGTGATCGTGCTGATCCTGGGGCTGGTGTTCGCCATGGTCGGTACCCTGTTCGCCAAGCTGATCGTCAACCCCATTCGCAGCGTGGCGAGTGGCCTGGAAGGTATCGCGCAGGGTGAAGGTGACCTGACGCGCAGCCTGAATATCCAGGGCAAGGACGAAACGGCCCTGCTGGCGCGCTGGTTCAACCAGTTCCTCGGTACTATCCGTCAGTTGGTGCAGCGCATCATCGAGGCCTCGGCCGCCCTGCGTCAGACCTCCGATGGCTCGACGCGGGTGGCCCAGGACATGACCGACGTGGCCGAGCGCCAACGCGGTGCAGTGGAGATGGTGTCGACGGCCTTCAACGAGATGGTCGCCACCGCCAACGAGGTGGCGCGCTCGTGCAGTGAGGCCGCCACCTCTGCAGATGATGGCCAACGCCAGGTGCATGCAGGGCAGGCGCAGATCGAGGATGCCACCGACAGCGTGTCGCGCCTGAGCGACAACCTCAAGCAGTCGGCGCTGGCGCTGCAGGCGCTGGAACAGGACAGCCAGAATATCAATGCGATTCTCGGCACCATTCGTTCGATTGCCGAGCAGACCAACCTGCTGGCGCTCAACGCCGCCATCGAGGCCGCCCGTGCCGGTGATCAGGGACGAGGCTTCGCGGTGGTGGCCGACGAGGTTCGGGCCCTGGCGCAGCGTACCGCCGACTCCACCGGCGAGATCGACAGCCTGCTCGGTGGCCTGGCGCGCCGTACGCAGGAGGTGACCCGGCAGATGCAGAACAGCCTGGAGATGTCACAAGCCAGCGTCGAGCGCATCAGCCTGGCGAGCCACAGCTTCGAGCAGATTCGCGGCGCGGTGGACCATATCCGCGATCAGAACACCCAGATCGCCACTGCCGCGGAAGAACAGCATCAGGTCGCCGAGGACATCAACCGCCATATCGCCCAGATCCAGAATGACGCGCTGCTGGTGGAGAACCTGGCGCAGTCGGCGCACCGCGATTCGCAGGAGCTGGCGCAGCTGTCCGAGCAACTGCACGGACTGGTCGGGCGGTTCCGCGCCTAGCCTGACTGCGGCGCCGCATGAGCATGCGGCGCCGGAGCGCTGGTCGCACGATTCTGCGCAAGAACGTTCAAGACCTGCCTAGGCCGCCCGGTTAAGCTCGGCTGCCCAAGGAGGTTCCATGTCCCGTCATCACGAATTCACTCAAGGCGCCCGCGATATGCTGCCGATGCTGCTCGGCGCCATTCCCTTCGGCATCATCTTCGGCAGTTTGGCTGGCGCCGCCGGGCTCGATCCCTGGCAGACACTGGGCATGTCCGCGCTGGTGTTCGCCGGCTCCGCCCAGTTCATCGCCATCAGCCTTCTGGCCGGTGGCGCCGGCATTGCCGTAGTGCTGCTGACCACCTTCGTGGTCAACCTGCGTCATGCCCTGTACAGCGCCAGCATGCAGCCCCACGTGCGCCACTTGCCCAAGCGCTGGCGCGTGCCGCTGGCCTTCGGTCTGACCGACGAGGCCTACGCGGTGGTGGTACAGCGCTATGCGCGTGGCGACCAGGACACCTATCGCCATTGGTATTTTCTCGGCGCGGCATTGGCCATGTACTGCAACTGGCAGCTGTGCACGCTGGTGGGTGTGCTGTTTGGTCAGGCAGTGCCGAACATCGGCGAGTGGGGGCTGGACTTCGCCATGCTGGCGACGTTCATCGGCATCGTCGTACCCATGTTGCGCAACCGGCCGCAGGTGGCTGCGGCCCTGATCGCGGGCGCCGTGGCGCTGGCGTGCCATGCCCTGCCGTATAAGCTCGGTCTGATGGCTGCTGCGGCCAGCGGCATCGTCGTCGGCGTCTGGTTGGAGCGGCGCAAGCCGGCGCTGCAGGGGGAGTTGGTCTGATGGATATCTGGTTGCTGATCCTGGGCATGCTGGCGATCACCTTCGTAACCCGCTACAGCCTGTTCGCCTTCCCTGACCTGCGTTTTCCGCCCCTGGTCAGGCAGGGGCTGCACTATGTGCCAACGGCCGTGCTCACGGCCATCGTGGTGCCCGGCATGCTGCTGCCTGACGGGCAGCACTGGGCGCTGACCTGGAACAACGCCTACCTGCTGGCGGGCGTCGCCGCCATCGCCATCGCCGCGTTCACGCGGCACTTGCTGGCGACCATTGGCGGTGGGCTGCTGGTGTTCTTCCTGTTGCGTTGGGCGTTCGGTCAGTTGCCGATCTAGTGTGGTATGTCAGACCTGCGCGCTGGCCTTCAGCTCGCGCGGGTTCTGGCGCAGGTATTGTTCGTTGGCGTTGAGCAGCAGCACCTGGTCGTCGACGCTCAACTCTTCCTGCGCCTGGTTTTCGGCCTGGCTGCGATAGAGGTTTTCCCCAGGGCGGCGGTGCAGGCACTGGTAGCGTTGCTGGCGCGGCTCCACCTTGAGGTTGACGAGATCGATGTAGGCGACCTGCATCTCGTCGCTTTGCCCGGTTTCCAGGGCGCTACGTTGTAGCAAGGGCGTGTGGGTGAAGGGCGAGGCGGAGAGCATGACGTGCTGGCATCGCTGCAATTCGGGGCGCAGCTCGCCATTGAGCAGCCAGTTGCCGCGCAGGTCTCGCTCCAGGGAAAGCTTGCGTTGGCCGTGGTTGTCGACCTTGAGCCAGAGGCGGCGGAAGCGCCAGCGTGCGTCGCAATCGATCAGGTAGTTGGCAGCGATGCTGTTGCCCCTGATGACCTGCATGAGGTGGCTGGTGGCGTGAATGCCATGGGCATCCTGATTCAGACGGAGCGTTTCCACGCCGGGGGTGTGCCTGGGCTTCCATACCAAGGTCTGCTGCATCGCTCGACTCCATGCCGGATGCGAAACAGGAGGGAAGGGCGACTGCGCGCGGAACACGTTCCCTCGTGTTCGATGAATTGTAGGCGCGCAGCATAAAGCGATGTCAGTGTGATGTCTGTCAGCTTTTGCCGACAAGAGTGCAAATTTTTGCGCTACCGATTCAGGCTTTGCGCTTGAGCGGTTGCAGCTCGAACTTCACGCCTTCCAGGCCGTGGGCCATCAGTGCACGAATGTTGCCGTGATCGCTGCCCTGCGGTGTGGCCACTACGCTGCGGTAGTGTTCGCCAAAGGCGCGCAGCGCCTCGTCCTTGCTCAAACCTTCCAGCAGCGCCAGGCCCAGGGTCTTGCAGGAACCTTCGTTCTGCCCCGCAGCGTTATCTACGCCGCCATTGCGAAAGGCGCTGGGCTGATAGTCGTAGTGCTCGGCAACGAAGGCCAGAGTTTCACTGAAGGCGTAATCGTCCTGCTGCAGGCGGCTACGCAGTTCGTTCAGAGCGGTCATTGATGCTTTCCTTTGGCAAATGCGGCCTGCTGTTCGGCCGACGCTTCTTTCTGATACTTGGCCTTCCAGTCGGCATAGGGCATGCCGTACACGGTTTCGCGGGCCTGGTCGGCGCTGACGTCGATGCCGAGGTCGTCGGCGGCGGCCTTGTACCATTTCGACAGGCAGTTGCGGCAAAAACCGGCCAGGTTCATCAGGTCGATATTCTGCACGTCGGGGCGCGTGCGCAGGTGCTGGACCAGGGCGCGAAAGGCTGCAGCTTCCAGTTCGAGGCGTTCTTGCTCGGTCATGGTGGGCTCTCCGGAGATGGTGGCGGCGATGATAAAAGCGTCGCCGGGGAGCGACAAGCCGCCAGATGGAAGCTGTCAGCGGTGGCCAGCGAGGGTGATGGATACCGATTCGGCGAAACGCAGAGCGTGCGGCTTGTCCACTTCGACTTCGGCATAACGCACAGCCTGGTGAGCCATGACCAGGTCAAGAATTTCCTGAGTCAGGCGTTCGAGCAGGGCGAAACGGTTGCCCTCCACGTGGGCGATGATCGCCTTGGTGATGGTGCGGTAGTTCAGGGCGTGCTCGATGTCGTTGACCTGCACGGCGTCGACCGCCGGGTAGAGGATGGTCAGGTTGATCAGCACGTCCTGCTTGTTGTTGATCTCCTCTTCCTTGATGCCGATGTAGGTGCGCAGGCGCAGGTCCTTGACGCGGATGCGCGCCATTCCGGGGTCCAGTCGCGGCATTAGTTGTTCCGTCCGATCAATTGCAGAAATTCATGGCGAGTGTTGCAGGACTCGCGGAACGCGCCAAGCATCACCGAGCTGCTCATCACCGAGTTCTGCTTCTCCACCCCGCGCATCATCATGCACATATGCTTGGCCTCGATCACCACGGCGACACCGGCAGCGTTGGTCACGCGCTGAATCGCGTCGGCAATCTGTTTGGTCAGGTTCTCCTGGATCTGCAGGCGACGTGCGTACATGTCGACGATGCGCGCTACTTTCGACAGCCCGAGCACCTTGCCGGTGGGGATGTAGGCGACATGCGCCTTGCCGATGAAGGGCAGCAGGTGGTGCTCGCACAGCGAGTACAGCTCGATGTCCTTGACGATCACCATCTCGTCATTGTCGGACTCGAACAGCGCGCTGCCCACGATCTCCTCCAGCGACTGCTGATAGCCATGGCAAAGGTACTGCATGGCCTTGGCGGCCCGCTTCGGGGTGTCGAGCAGGCCCTCGCGCTCCGGGTTTTCACCGAGGCCCTTGATGATTTCGCGGTATTGCTGGGATAGGGGTTCGCTCATGGCAGTGTCCTGGGCAGTCGCCTCACTTGAGGTGGCGGCCGCCGTTGAGGGTAAGGGTGGTTCCGGTTACGTAGGGGTTGTCCAGCAGATAGCGCAAACTCTGGTAGAAGGCCTGCGGGCCGGGTTCTATGCCCAGCGCTGATTTGGCCAGGGCCCTGGTGCGGTAGGCCTCGTCATCGCCTTCGTTGAACATCAGCAACGCCGGGGCGATGGCGTTGACCTTGATACGTGGAGCCAGGCGCGCGGCGAAAGACAGCGTCAGGCTCTCCAGGCCGGCCTTGCTGGCGCAGTAGGCGGGGCGATTGGCGCTGCCCTTGCGTACCACGTCGTCGCTGACGTGAACGATGTCGGCGTATTCCGACTGCAGCAACAGGTCGCTGCAATGCAGGTTGATCAGGTAAGGGGCAAGCATGTGCACGCTGAACAGCTGGCGGAAGGCTTCGGCTTCATCGCCCGGCATTTCGGCCAGCCATTGCGAGGCGTTGTGCACGATCGCGCGCAGGCCGCTGCACTGCGCCTTGAGGCTGTCGATGAAGGCGAGAATCCCCACTTCATCGCTGAAGTCGGCCTGCAGAGCAATGGCGCCGCGCTCACGCAGTCGGCCGATGCTGTCGCGCTCCTGACGGTAGCTGACGATGACCGACTGGCCTTCGTCGAGCAGGCGCTCGGCGCAGTACAGGCCAACCCTCTGGCCGGCGCCGGTGATCAGGATGGGGAAGCTGGCAGCGCTCATGTACGACTCGCAGATTTGAATGAAGGCCTGGTTCGTACCGCCTCGGGATACCTGACCAGTGGCAGGCGGCATTCACCAGGCCGAAGGTAAAGCTATACCAGAGCTGCAGGTTGTACAACCATGGGCGTCATGTGGTTTTGCTATCAGGCTTGACGATTTTGCCTATTTTGCTGAGTTACAAGGATTTTTATCACGGAGTCTAGAGTGGGGCGTTTTTGTACCTCGCTTATACGAGTTTTATTTTTGTATAGGTTTTGCTGGCTTATACAAATGAAATCGGCCAGCTCGAGGCTGGCCGATAGGGACAAAGCACATTCAGGATTTGCCGATGCTGGGGGCTCGTTTGCTCAGGCGTTGCGGGTAGTTGCCTTGTAACCAGGGTTCGAGCAGGCGAGTGGAAAGCGGAATGAACAGGTAGGTCATCAGTGGCGTCAGGGCCAGTGTCGACAACAACACACGCATGGTCAGTGACAGATCGGCGAGCCAGGGGCCGAACAGCAGGTTGAAGGCCAGGGAAACCGGAAAGAACGCCAGCCAGATCGCTACGCTCTGCTTCCAGCGTGGTGGCTGGCGGTGGGCGCTGCCGAACCAGGCGTCGAGACCCACCGCGCGCTTTTCCTGGGGTTGAGCGAAGAGCCCGGCGCCGCGCTGGAGCCAGGCCTGGCGCGAAGCGGAATGCTCCCAGGAAGCCATGGTCTGTTCGTCGCTGAAACGGAAAACGATCTGGAATTCGTCGTCGCCGGCAGGCGGTGCCAATACGCCGGAGCCGAGATAGCCGGGAAAGTCGGTGGCCAGGTGCTCGCCTTCACGCAACCAGGCGATGAAGTCGTGATAACGGCCATTGGCGACGCGGCGCGCCACCATCAGGGTAACGGGGGACATTGTGTATCTCCTCGAATATTTGCCGTCAGCCGGGTGTGGTGTCGGCACGATCGAACACGGGGTGGTGTGCTCGATGAAAAGTGCAGCAAGGATTATTCCCGTTCCATGAAAATTAGCCAGCCCCTCCCGATGGCGAGCGTCGCTGCGCACAGGATGTCGTTGCGGCAGCGCGCCGCCCCGTCGGGGTGCGGGGATGCGCCAGATGGAGGCAGGCGGCCGTTATTTCCAGAAAGCTGGTGCGATCAGACGCCTAGCGAATCGACAGGGTGGGCGGTTGTCATGGTAATAACAGCTCTAAGGACAGAACAATTATGCATTGGCTCATTTTGTATAATTTTTGCACAATGTCAGTTTTCCAATGCTAAGTTACAATGACCGCTTAATTCATTGCCGTGATGCCCGAAGCCATGCCTGAATTCGCCTCCGTCACATCGCTTGCGTCCAGTGCTTTGAAGCAGGAAGAGTTGTTCCCCATTCGCGAGGTATCGCGCCTTACCGGCGTCAACCCGGTCACCCTGCGTGCCTGGGAGCGGCGTTACGGCCTGATCCAGCCGACGCGGACAGACAGCGGCCATCGCCTCTATTCGCAGGCCGACATCGACGCGGTACGCAGCATCCTGGCCTGGATCGAGCGTGGCGTGGCGGTCAGCAAGGTCGGCTCGATTCTGGCCAAGCGCGCCAGCAGTCGCAGTGTTGCCGCTCCGGCTTACGACGATGTCAGCAGTGACGACTGGAGTCAGTGGCAGGATCAGCTGCGCAGCGCGCTGCAGAACTTCGACGAGGCCCGCCTCGAGCGTCTGTATGGGCAGATCTTTTCCTGTTACCCGCTGCCGGTGGTCTTTCAGGACATTCTCATGCCGATCTGGCAGGAGTTGCTGCTGCGTCAGGACGAGGTGGGCCAGCGCGCCGAGTGGTTGCTGCTCGATGGTTTCCTGCGTGGGCGTTGCTGGCAACGCCTGCAATTAAGCCGAGGCGAGTCCCGCGAACGGGTGCTGCTGGTGGCGCTACCCAGCCACTGCCGTGAACTCGAATTACTGGTTGCGGCCTTGCTCCTCGGTAGTCAGGACATCGAGGTCACGGTGATGGGGCCAGGTGTGCCGATGACCGATCTGACGCTAGTTTGCGAGCGCATGCGCCCGCAGGCGTTGGTGTTCTTCAGTAATCAACCGCCAGGTGAGGCATTGCCACGGCAGCTTGTACGCCTGGCGCTCAGCCTGGAGTGTCCGGTGGCGCTTGCCGGTGACAGTGCCGATCTGGCCGAGGAGAGCCTCGCTGGCTCGCCCATCGCCTGCCTGGGTAACGAGGGCCGCCTGATGCAGCGTCGTTTGCAGCAGTACCTCGCGGGCCGTCTGGATACCTGAGACGGCCTGCACCATCGGAATTTCAGTCGACGGTTACAGTGTGCAGTTGCTGCTCGCTGTGCCGATCGAACAGGTATTGGCGCAATGTCTGCTCGTCTTCGGCATGCAGCGTCTGCAGGCTGTAGGCGTAGCGCGTTTTGCTGACCCGTCTGACCAGTCGGGCGCGCAGTTGAACGCGCTGCTCCTGAGGCAGCAGCAATTGCAGCAGCTGATCCTTGGCCGGTGTGCCAGCCTTGCGGTATTCCACCAACATTCCGCTATTGGACAGCTCCAGCGCTTGCAGGCCGCTGGGCCGCTCTCTGCTGTCCAGTAACGCCAGCGCCGTGGGCAGGACCAAACGCCAAGGCCGCTCGCTCACCCCTTGCTCGAAGATCAGAGGCGCACCCAGCTCCAGGCGTGAATGGCTCTGTTCATCCTGAATGAGGCGTAGCGGGAAGCTGAGGTGTTGATTGTCGCTGTGAGTATCCAGGCTCAGGTGCTCTTCATCGCCCAGCCGGCTCAGCAGTTCACTGAGTCGCTCGCCCAGCGCCAGTTGCGGCGCTACGCTCGGGCGTCGCGCATGCGGAGGCGTGGAGAGAGTCTGCTGGATGAAGTCCAGCTCGTCCTGGGTCAGCAGCGGGTCGCTTTGCATGGAATTGATACTGCAAGGAGGGTAAACCTCTTTGACTGCCGTCACGAACGATAGTTTTGCCCGTTCGTCAGCTTTTCAGAAGTGCCAATTCAGCCTTAAGCCTGGCCACTTCGGTCTCGAGTTCGCGCACACGCTGCCTGGCTTCGACTTGCTCGGTAACGTCTTTCTGAATGCCGATGTAATAGGTCAGTTGATCGCTTTCGTTGAGTACCGGCGTGATCGACAGCTCGTTCCAGAAGGCGCTGCCATCCCTGCGGTAGTTGCGAATGATCTGGCGGCAGGGTTTGCTCGCCTTGACTGCATCGCGAATGGCCTGCAAGCCGATCTGGGCGCGATCTCCGGACTGCAGGAAGCGGCAATCCTGATAAAGAATATCGTCACAGGAGTAGCCGGTGAGGCGTTCGAACGCCGCGTTGGCGTAGATCAGAATATTGTCCTCGCCCTCTTGCTCGGCCACCACGATCCCATCGTTGGAGGCGTCGACTACCAGTTGCAGCAGCTTGGCATTGATCATGGGTCCGATTCCGCGATGGATATGCGCTGCATTCTAAAACATCGGGTCGGGCTTTCCACTTGCTGCATAATGTCCGGCGTTTTTCCTGTTTCTGGAGTTTTCATGAAAGTCGCCATCGTCTCGGGTTCGGTCTACGGCACGGCAGAGGAAGTCGCACGCCACGCCGAACGTCAACTCAAGGCTGCCGGGCTGGAGGCCTGGTACAAAGCGGACATGAGCCTCGATGAGCTGCTGGCCTTCGCCCCGGACGCCTTCCTTACCGTCACTTCCACTACCGGCATGGGCGAGCTGCCGGACAATTTGCTGCCGCTGTACAGCGAGATCCGCGACCGCCTCCCGGCCTGGGCTGGCAAGCCGGGTGCGGTGTTGGCGCTGGGCGACTCCAGCTACGACTCGTTCTGCGGCGGTGGTGAACTGATCCGCGAACTCTATGCCGAGTTGGGCCTGCGCGAAGTGGTCGAGATGCTGCGTCTGGACTCCAGCGAAACCGTCACCCCGGAAACCGACGCCGAGCCCTGGCTGCAAGCCTTCGCAGCGGCCCTGAAGGCCTGATCTGCTGGCGCGCGCGTCATTGCTGACCGCAGCAGGGCAGGCTTGATTGATCGATAAGGGCAGCGAATAAGCCCTTATCGCCCCAGGGTACATGGGCGCTTTGACCCGCAAAGCCATCAACATGGCTGCCACGGCAACTACCGCCATGCAGGCGCATGGCTAGACTGCGGACACCACCGATCAACAAGAACATCGAGGTGCCGCCGTGAATGCTCCGCTGAAAATCCCTGCCGTGAAAAATCAGGTCTCCGAAGCCGAATGGCGCACGCGCGTCGATCTAGCCGCCTGCTACAGGCTGATCGCGCTCTATGGCTGGGATGACCTGATCTTCACCCATATTTCCGCCAAGGTGCCGGGGACCGAGGATTTCCTCATCAACCCCTATGGCTTGATGTTCCACGAGATCACCGCATCCAGCCTGGTCAAGGTCGATCTGGCGGGCAGCAAGCTGATGGACAGCCCGTTCGACATCAATCCTGCCGGTTACACCATCCACAGCGCGGTGCACGAGGTGCGCCACGACGTGGGCTGCGTGCTGCACATCCACACCCCGGCGGGCATCGCCGTGTCGGCGCAGAAGCAGGGCCTGCTGCCGTTGTCGCAGCAGTCGCTGTTCGTCCTCGCCAGCCTGGCCTACCACGGCTACGAGGGGGTGGCGCTGAACCATGACGAGAAGGCGCGGCTTCAGGCCGACCTGGGCGACAAGAACTTCATGATCCTGCCCAACCACGGCCTGCTCACCGCTTTTGGCGGTATCGCCGATGCCTTCCTCGGCATGTTCATCCTGCAGAGGGCCTGCGAGATCCAGGTCATGGCACAGAGCGACGGCGCCGAGCTGATCCATATTCCGCAGCAGATTCTCGATGGTGCGCGGACGATGATCGCCGGCGTGATGAAAACGCCGCAGGGCATGGGCGGCTCGCTGCCCTGGCCGGCGCTGCTGCGCAAGCTGGACCAGCAGATGCCGGGTTACGACCAGTGAGCGAGCTGCCGGGCATCGCCCTGGAGCAGTGGCGCGCGCAGGGTCAGACGCTGGACTTTCGCGGTTACGCCATCCGTTACTGGCTTGCCGGTGACGCCGAAGCCGAGCCGCTGCTGCTGATTCACGGCTTTCCCAGCGCCAGCTGGGACTGGCACCGCCTGTGGGCGCCGCTGGCTGCGCGTTATCGGCTGATCGCCTGCGACATGCTCGGCTTCGGCTATTCGGCCAAGCCGCGCGGTCATGCCTACAGTCTGCTGGAGCAGGCCGACCTGCAGCAGGCACTGCTGGCCCATGTCGGTGAACGGCGACCGATGCACGTGCTGGCACACGATTATGGCGACAGCGTGGCCCAGGAACTGATCGCCCGGCATCAGGACGGACACCTGCAACTGGCCAGTTGCGTGTTCCTCAATGGCGGTCTGTTCCCCGAAACGCATCATCCGGTGCGTGTGCAGAAATTGCTGCTCGGGCCGCTTGGGCCGTTGCTCGGCAGATTGTTCTCGCGGCGCAAGCTGGCGCAGAGTTTTGCCCGCATCTTCGGTCCGCAGACTCAGGCCAGCGACGTCGAGCTGGATGCGCTGTGGCAACTGGTGAAGCACAACAACGGCCCGGCCGTCATGCATCGCCTGATCCGCTACATGCCCGAACGGCGCCAGCAGCGGCAGCGCTGGGTCACGGCGATGCAGGCCACTGCAGTGCCGATGCGGGTGATCGATGGCGCCTTCGATCCGATTTCAGGCGCGCACATGGTGGCGCGCTACCGCGAGCTGATCGCAGACGCCGATACCGTGCTGCTCGATGGCATCGGCCACTATCCGCAAATCGAAGCCCCGGCTGCGGTGCTCGAACATTATCTTGAGTTTCGCCACGCAAGGAGCTTGCATGCGTAGACGTACCCTGCTCAAAGGCGCAGCAGTAAGCGGAGCTGCCGTGCTCGGCGCCGGTTACTGGGCATTACCAACTGGCCCGCGGCCTGCCGCGGTCAGCCTGGATGGGGCGCGTCGGGTACTGGCGAATCTGCAGGGCAGGGCACTGCATACCGTCAGCGGCTGGAGCCCGAGCGAGGTGTTCAATCATTGTGCGCAGAGCATCGATTACTCCATCGACGGCTATCCCGAATTGAAGCCGGCCTGGTTTCGCCACAGCCTGGGACCTGCCGCTTTCGCCGTATTCAGTGCCCGCGGCGCCATGCGCCATCCCCTGGACGAGGCCATTCCCGGCGCTGCCGATCTGAGCGAGCCGGGCAGCCAGGCACTGGCTCTGCAGCGGCTGCAGGCGGCCTTCGCGCGTTTCGCCGCGCATCAAGGCGCGCTGCAGCCTCACTTCGCCTATGGCGCGCTGGAGCACGACGAATATGCCCAAGCGCACGTACTGCATTTGTACAACCACCTGAGCCTGATTCGTCTGGCGTGAAATGGGCCGGGCTGCAGCTGCGATAATTTTTGTCGAACCTACGCAACGGTGAGTGACTCAGTAACTGTGTCACTCACAGAAAAGTCGAGGTTACTCATGAACAAGAAGTTATCTGCACTGCTGTTGAGCGGGATTCTGGGCACAATGACACTGCCTGCCTTCGCGGCCGGCGAGGCCGATACTCCGGATACTCCGGGGCCGACCACGCCCATGACTCCTGGGGACACCAACCCGATGAACCCGGCGGATGATGGCGAAGGCATTCCACCGGTTCAGGGTCCCAACACCGATGGCAACCCCGGCGGTAGCGGTGGCGGCTCGGGTAATGGTACCGGCACTGGCGGCACTGGGACCGGTGGTTCCGGCACTGGCACTGGCACGGGTGGTTCCGGGACCGGCGGTGGCTCGGGCTCTGGCTCCGGTAGCTAACGCGTATAAGGTCGCATTATCGGCCGTCATTCAGGGGCCCCGCGCGCCTTGTGAAGCACGCGGGGCTGCCTGACACTCGGGGCATTCACAACCTGCCCGAGGAAGCTGTCGATGAGCGATGCCATCCGTTTCGAAGATCAAGTGGTCATAGTCACCGGTGCTGGCGGTGGCCTGGGCCGAGCCCATGCACTATTGTTCGCCCGCCATGGCGCCAAGGTGGTGGTCAACGATCTGGGTGGTAGCACGCACGGTGAAGGCGCCAATGCCTCCGCTGCTGACAAAGTAGTTGAAGAGATTCGCACCTTCGGCGGCACTGCAGTGGCCAACCACGACTCGGTCACCGATGGCGACAAGATCGTACAGACCGCGCTTGATCATTTCGGTCGCATCGATGTGCTGGTCAACAATGCCGGCATCCTGCGCGACAAGAGCTTTCACAAGATGGAAGACGCCGACTGGGACTTGGTCTACAAGGTTCATGTCGAAGGCGCCTACAAGACCACCCACGCCGCCTGGCCCTATTTGCGCGAACAAAATTTCGGCCGCGTGATCTTCACCTCGTCCACCTCCGGAATTTACGGCAATTTTGGCCAGAGCAACTACGGCATGGCCAAGCTTGGCGTCTACGGCCTGACTCGCACCCTGGCCATCGAGGGCCGCAAGAACAACATCCTGGTCAACGCCATCGCGCCAACTGGCGCCACGCGCATGACCGAAGGCCTGATCCCGCCGCAGGTATTCGAGCAGCTCAAGCCTGAGCTGGTCAGCCCGCTGGTGGTTTATCTCGGCAGTGCGACCTGCCAGGACACCGGCGGCCTGTTCGAGGTTGGCGGCGGCTGGGTCGGCAAGGTGCGTTGGGAGCGCAGCCTGGGCGCCGGCTTCGATCCCAAGGCTGGTTTCAGCCCCGAGGATATCGCGGCCCAGTGGCAGCGCATCTGCGATTTCGAAGGCGCTGCGCACCCTGCGGATAACGTCGAGGCGCTCAAGGAAATGATGGCGAACCTGCAAAAATATGCGCTCTGAGCGATAAGCGGGTGAGGAAGGCCGACAGCGATGTCGGCCTTTTTCATTGCAGCAGTTTTTCTGAGCCTGGCCGCGCCCTCGAACGGGAGGTGGTTGAACGCGACTGGCCTATGGCTCTGGTTGCGGCCTTTCATCCGGCTGCTGCAATTCTTACCAGAGCCTTCCGTCGTTCAGGCTGGTCGCCGAAGCGACGGCGTGCAGTGCAGTAGTACCCGGCTGTTACCTGTCGGAAGAAACAGGGGCGAATAATGGCGTTCGTTCCACCTACCTTCAGGAGACGATCATGGCTGCCAAGAAGATTCTCATGCTGGTCGGCGACTACGCCGAGGATTACGAAACCATGGTGCCGTTCCAGGCGCTGCAGATGATCGGCCATACCGTGCACGCGGTCTGTCCGGACAAGGTCACTGGGCAGACGGTGCGCACCGCCATCCACGATTTCGAGGGCGACCAGACCTACAGCGAGAAGCCGGGGCACAACTTTGCGCTGAACTTCGATTTCGCCAAGGTGCGCGCAGAGGATTACGACGCCCTGGTCATTCCCGGTGGCCGCGCGCCGGAATATCTGCGCCTCAATGGTGAGGTCGTGGCATTGGTGAAGGCGTTCGCCACGGCTGACAAACCCATCGCTGCCGTCTGCCACGGTGCCCAGCTGCTGGCGGCCGCGGGTGTGCTGGAAGGGCGCGAATGCAGCGCCTATCCTGCCTGTGCGCCGGAAGTGACATTGGCCGGTGGCAAGTACGTGGAGATTGCGGTGGATCAGGCGCATGTGCAGGGCAAGCTGGTCACTGCGCCGGCCTGGCCAGCGCACCCGGCCTGGCTGGCGGCGTTTCTCAAGGTGCTGGGCACAGAGATTCGCCTTTAACCCACGTAGCCCGGATGCAATCCGGGGTCGCACCATTTCCGGCATCCCGGATTGCATCCGGGCTACGACGCTAGTGAGGAGATAAAGCGGATGTGCGAGCTCTATGTAAAGGCCGATCCCATTCTCTATGAGTCGCGCTCGCGTTCGTTGCGCATCCGCGGCGTGGTGACCACCCTGCGCTTGGAGAACCAGTTCTGGGACATCCTGCGTGAGATCGCCGAAGTCGACGGCATGACTACCAACCAGCTGATCGCCAAACTGTACGAGGAGGTCATGGACTTTCGCGGCGAAGTGGTCAACTTCGCCTCGTTCCTGCGCGTCAGCTGCACCCGTTACTTGGCGCAGAAGGCCGGGCGTCAGGTGCCGCTGCGGGTGGTCGGCGCGGCCGGTTGAATCACTGGTACATCCAGAAATTCGGGTGCTCCTGTGCGCTAGGCGTTGCTGCCTGCTGGACCGATTGGGCTGGCTGGAAGAAGCGCTTGATCAGGCTCATTCGAGGTTACTCCTGTAGGGGCTGGTGAACAGGCGTGCATGATCGGAGAAGCGCTTCGATTGATAAAACGGATTGTCTCTATTTCGGTAATTGGCTATGCCTATACCTTGGCCCGCCGGGCCTCGTTGTAGTCAGCCGACCTGCGCAACCCAATCATTGAGGTTGTAGTAATTGCTGATGCGCGCGACCTTGCCATTCCTGATTTCGAAGAAAGCGCCGGCCGGCAACACGTAGGTCTGGCCGTTGGCCGGGGGCAGGCCTTCGTCGTCGGCCAGGTACTCGCCGTGCACCACGAATTCGGCGGCGGCGCGGGTGCCTTCGGCGTTCTGCATGACCACGATGTCGGCCAGGCGCTCGCGGTAGCAGCGGTTCATCTTGTCCATGAAGGCAGCGAAGGTGGCCTTGCCAACTTGGCGCTCGCCCTGATTGATGTCGTGCACCACGTCCTCGGCCAGCAGGTCGAGGAAGGCGGGCATGTCGCCGGCGTTGAAGGCGGCGTAGTAGGCCTGTACCAGTTCGGTGGCGGTCATGGCTAAGTTCCTTTCGTAGCGTGGTTAGTGGTGGGTTGGCACGCATGATAAGTTCGCGCTTTCTTGCCGGCATAGCCGCCGGCGTCACCTTGCTGCTGGTGAACGACTGCAGATGGACATCGAATTGCTCCAGGGGCCGCAGATAGCGCCCCACATCGAAGACCTGGCGCATTTGCGGATCACCGTCTTCCGCGAATTCCCCTACCTCTACGACGGCAGCCTCGATTACGAGGCCGAGTACCTCGACACCTATGTGCGCAGCGCCGACAGCCTGTGCGTGCTGGTGCGTGACGAGGGCCGGGTAGTCGGTGCGTCCACGGCGCTGCCAATGGCTGATGAAACGCCGGAATTCCAGCAGCCGTTCCTATCGGCAGGCTGGGATCCTGCGCGCATTTTCTATTGCGCCGAGTCGGTGGTATTGCCGGGCTGGCGCGGGCGTGGCCTGGGCGTGCGCTTCTTCGCCGAACGCGAGGCACATGCGCGTAAATCGGGCCGCTTCGACTGGTGCGCCTTCTGCGCCGTGCAGCGCCCGGCCAATCATCCGCGCCGGCCCATGGACTATCAGCCGCTGGATGCCTTCTGGGCGCGCCGCGGCTATCGCCATCATCCCGAATTGCACACTCAATATCACTGGCGCGACCTGGATGAAGCTGAGGAATCGGCCAAGCCCATGTCGTTCTGGCTGAAGGAACTCGCTTCATGATCAAGGTTGCCGCCTGCCAATATCACATCGGCCTGCTGACGAGTTGGGACGCCTACGCCGAACACCTGACCACGCTATGCGAGGACGCGGCCGGGCAGGGCGCCGAGCTGCTCTTGCTGCCGGAATACGCCGGCCTGGTGCTCACCGGGCAGTTGCCGGAATCCGAGCGCAGCGACCTGCACGGCTCCATCGCCGGCATCCAGGCGCTGCTGCCGCGCTGGCTGCAATTGTGCGAGAGCCTGGCGCGCCGATTGAAGATCCATCTGCAACCTGGTTCGGTGGCGGTGCTGGATGACGACGGCGTCTACCGCAACCGTGCCTGGCTATTCGGCCCGGACGGCTGCCTGGGTAGCCAGGACAAGCTGATGATGACCCGTTTCGAGCTGGAGCAGTGGCAGATCGCGGCAGGCAGCGGGCTCAAGGTATTCGACACGCCGCTGGGCAAGCTGGGCATCCTGATCTGCTACGACAACGAATTCCCGTTGCTGGCGCGTACCCTGGCCGAGGCCGGGGTCGACCTGATCCTGGCGCCCAGTTGCACCGATACCGAGGCGGGTTTTCATCGCGTGCGCATCGGTGCCCAGGCCCGTGCTCTGGAGAACCAGATCGCCGTGCTGCAGTCGCCCACGGTCGGACAGGCGCCCTGGTCGCCGGCGCTGGACGAGAACATCGGCCGCGCCGGGCTGTACGTGCCGTCGGACTACGGCATGCCGGCCAATGGCGTGATCGCCGAGAGCGGGGAACTGTGCCCCACGCGCAGCCACTGGCTGATCGCCGAGCTGGATCTGGCCGAGGTGCGCCGCGTGCGCGAACAGGGCCAGGTATTTACCCGGCGCGACTGGCCGCGGCAGTTCGAAGGCGGCCGGCTGGTGCTGCGGTGAACGCGCCAGAGGCGTTGTCGGACTCGCCGCTGGCCGCCTACGAACGAGCGCTGGCCGGCGGTTTCATCGCTGATGCCGCACAGCGTCGAGGGGTTGAGGCGCTACAGCACTGCCATGAGGCTGTGCATCGTGGTGAACGCCCGCTCGGCGTATACCTCTGGGGGCCGGTAGGGCGCGGCAAGACCTGGCTGATGGACAGCTTCTACAACAGCCTGCGCGTACCGGCGCGGCGGCAGCATTTTCATCATTTCATGCAGTGGGTGCACCGTCGGCAGTTCCAACTCACCGGCAATGCCGATCCGCTGCGCCTGCTGGCCGAGGAGTTGGGGCGCGAAGTGCGCGTGCTGTGCTTCGACGAGCTGTTCGTCAGCGACATCGGTGACGCCATGTTGCTGGGCCGCCTGCTCAGTCTGGTGGTGGAGCAGGACGTGGTGCTGGTGGCGACCTCCAACCAACCGCCGGATCAGCTCTACGCCGAGGGCTACAACCGCGAGCGCTTCCTGCCGGCGATCGCCGCGCTCGAGGCGCATATGCAGGTGGTGGCCGTGGACGGCGAGCAGGATCATCGCCTGCATCCCGGTGCCGAGGTGCAACGCTACTGGGTGCAGCAGCCGCAGGCGTTGGGTGAGCTGTTCACTCGTCTGAGTGAGGGGCAAACCATCAGCGGCGAGCCGGTCGAGTTGGCTCACCGCCGTGTCTTGGCTCTCGGCCATAGCCCGGCGGCGCTGTGGTGTCGCTTCACCGATCTGTGTGAACAGCCGCTGGCGGCACCCGATTTTATCGAGCTATGCGAGCGCTTCCCGGTCATTCTGCTCGGCGAAGTGCCGCGCCTGGGCGGCGAGCAACGCGAGGGACGCATCGCCCGTGGTACCGAGGACGCTGCCGAGCGGGTCGATGCCGGGGATCGACAGCTACCCGCGCTGTCGCGCAATGACGACGCGGTACGCCGCTTCATCGCCCTGGTCGACGAGTGCTACGACCGCCGCGTGCCGCTGTATATCGAAGCCGAGGTGGCGCTGGCTGAGCTGTACACCCAGGGCTACCTCGACTTTGCCTTTCGTCGCACGCTGAGCCGTTTGCGCGAGATGCAACTGGAGCGTTTTGGCGCTCCTGCCAAGCGGGCGGGTGCCTAGACCGAATCCTCCGCCGCCTTGCCGGCCGGGTTGTCACGGGTCGGCATGGCGAGAATCTCCGGCAGCACTTCACGGGCGAACACGTCATGCAGGCGGCGCAGCTCGGCCACCGGATCGAGATGATGGTCGACGCGGATGTCCCACAGCGGATACTCCTCCTGATCGACCACGTAGATCACTGCCGAGGATTCGCCGTGCCGGTCGCCACCGCAACGGTCACCGGCCGCCAGCGCCTCGATCAGGCGCTCGATCAGCGGGCGGTCGTCCCCTCGGCGAAAGGCTTCGGCTACTGCCTCCAGCACCTGCGGGCCGACCAGGCGATTGCCCTGTACGGAGAACTGCTCGCCGCTCAGCGAGCCAGCCCAGGGAATGCACTTTTCGCCGGTCCAGCAGGCGCTGTCGCCCTGAGCGTCGATCAACGCGCACTGGCGCAGTTCCATGCAGGGATCGGTTCCTTTGAGTCGCTGCAGCGCTTGCTGTGCCGAAAACCCCTGGCGCAGCAGGGCCAGGCCGTCCAGGCCCAGATAGGGGTTGACCTGCGCCTGAGTCGCCACCGCGCCGGCACCGGCTGCGGCGTGGCTGAGCAGTTTGCCGACGGCGGGCATGGCGGTGGCTGCAGCGACGCCGAACTGACCGCTGCGCGGGCAACGGGCGATGATGGAAAAGGTCATGGCGACTCCTGGGCGATTTTCAGCTTAGGCCATCACCAGGCCGTTATCGTTCCGCTTGACTGGTCGCTACTGCGACCTTTGCCAGATCAGCCTGGGCGTCGTCTAATGCGCACTGTTCACTGCCCGCTATAAGGGGAATGCCGCATGATCCTTGGCCAGTCGCTCGCGCAATGGCGCGCGCAGTTTCCGCTGCTCGACGAGCTGATCGCCCTGCGCGAAACCAGCTGGTTCAACCCGGCCGTGGCGCCCGTTGCCGAGGCGCTGGGCGATGTCGGTTTGAGCGCTGCCGATGTGGCTGATGCACGCGCGCGCCTCGAGCGCTTCGCGCCCTACCTGGCCCGGGTTTTCCCGCAGACGGCCGCCAGCGCCGGCATTATCGAGTCGGACGTAGTTCACCTGCCGAAAATGCAGGCGCTGCTGCGTGAAGAGGCCGAAGAGGAAATCGGCGCGTTGTGGCTCAAACGCGACAGCCATCTGCCCATCTCCGGTTCGATCAAGGCCCGTGGCGGCATCTACGAGGTGCTCAAGCATGCCGAGGGCTTGGCGCTGGCGGCCGGGCTGCTCGACCTCGACGACGATTACGCCTGCCTCGACAGCGATGCGATGCGCGCCTTCTTCGGCGGCTATCAGGTCGCCGTCGGCTCCACCGGCAACCTCGGGTTGTCCATCGGCATCATCAGCGCGCGCCTGGGTTTTCAGGCCTCCGTGCATATGTCCGCCGATGCGCGCCAATGGAAGAAGGACAAGCTGCGTGCCCACGGCGTGACGGTGGTCGAGTACGCCAGCGATTACAGCGTTGCCGTGGAGCAGGGGCGGCAGCAGGCTGACGCTGACCCGCGCTGCCACTTCGTCGACGACGAGAATTCCAGGCACCTGTTTCTCGGCTACGCGGTGGCCGGCGAACGTCTCAAGCAGCAACTGGCAGCGGCCGGTGTCGTGGTCGATGCCGAGCATCCGCTGTTCGTCTATCTGCCCTGTGGCGTCGGTGGTGGGCCGGGAGGCGTGGCCTTCGGTCTTAAGCTGGCGTTCGGCGATGCAGTGCACTGTCTGTTCGCCGAACCGACGCATTCGCCGTGCATGCTGCTCGGCGTGCACACCGGCCGGCATGAAGAGCTGGCGGTGCAGGATTTCAGTATCGACAACCGCACCGCGGCTGATGGCCTGGCGGTGGGGCGGCCATCGGGTTTCGTCGGCCGCGCCATGCAACGTCTGATCGATGGTTACTACACGGTCGGCGACGAGCAACTGTTCCGCTACCTGGCGTTGCTGGAGCAGACCGAGGGCCAGCGTCTGGAGCCTTCGGCCCTGGCCGGTATGCCGGGTGTGTTGCACGTGCTCGGCGAGCAGCAGGGCTACCGCCAGCGCATGGGTCTGACACCGCAGCGCATGGCGCAGGCGACGCATCTGGTCTGGGCAACGGGCGGCAGCATGGTGCCGCAGGCTGAAATGGACAGCTACCTGGCGCGTGGCCGGCAGCTGTTGCAGGGCGCCTGAAAACGCAGAAGCCCGGCACTTGGCCGGGCTTCTCCTTGCAGCTTGAAGCTGGTCGCTTGCGGCTGCCTTACTTCACTTCCACCGCCAGGCTTTCGGCGATCTTCTTGTTCCAGATCGCCGGGCCGGTGATGTGTACGGACTCGCCGTTGGTGTCGACCGCAACGGTCACCGGCATGTCCTTCACTTCGAACTCGTAGATGGCTTCCATACCGAGTTCTTCGAACGCCAGCACCTTGGACTTCTTGATCGCCTGGGCCACCAGGTAAGCGGCGCCGCCGACGGCCATCAGGTACACGGCCTTGTTGTCCTTGATCGCGTCGATGGCGATCGGGCCACGCTCGGACTTGCCGATCATGCCCAGCAGGCCGGTCTGCTCGAGGATCTGACGGGTGAACTTGTCCATCCGCGTGGCCGTGGTCGGGCCAGCCGGGCCAACCACTTCATCACCGACCGGATCGACCGGGCCGACGTAGTAGATGAAGCGGCCTTTGAGGTCCACCGGCAGTTGCTCGCCCTTGTTCAGCATGTCGACCATGCGCTTGTGCGCAGCGTCGCGGCCGGTAAGCATCTTGCCGTTGAGCAGCACGGTCTCGCCCGGCTTCCAGCTCTGCACTTCTTCCGGGGTCAGGGTGTCGAGGTTGACGCGGCGCGCGCTCGGGCCGGCTTCCCAGACGATTTCCGGGTAGGCGTCCAGATCCGGTGCTTCCAGCTCGGCCGGGCCCGAGCCGTCGAGCACGAAGTGGGCGTGACGGGTAGCGGCGCAGTTGGGGATCATGCACACCGGCAAGGACGCAGCATGGGTCGGGTAATCCATGATCTTCACATCGAGCACGGTGGTCAGGCCGCCCAGACCCTGGGCGCCGATGCCCAGCTGGTTGACCTTCTCGAACAGCTCAAGACGCAGCTCCTCGATGCGGTTCTGCGGGCCGCGGGCCTGCAGTTCGTGGATGTCGATGTGCTCCATCAGCACTTCCTTGGCCATCACCGCAGCCTTCTCGGCGGTGCCGCCGATGCCGATGCCGAGCATGCCTGGCGGGCACCAGCCGGCGCCCATGGTCGGCACGGTCTTCAGCACCCAGTCGACGATCGAGTCGGACGGGTTGAGCATAGCCATCTTCGACTTGTTCTCGGAGCCGCCGCCCTTGGCCGCGACGTCCACTTCCACCTTGTCACCGGGCACCAGCGAGTAGTGAATCACCGCCGGGGTGTTGTCCTTGGTGTTCTTGCGGGCACCTGCCGGGTCGGCCAGGATCGAGGCGCGCAGGACGTTTTCCGGCAGGTTGTAGGCGCGGCGCACGCCCTCGTTGATCATGTCGTCGACGCTCATGGTGGCGCCGTCCCAGCGCACGTCCATGCCGACCTTGACGAATACGGTGACGATGCCGGTGTCCTGGCAGATCGGGCGGTGGCCGGTGGCACACATGCGCGAGTTGATCAGGATCTGCGCCATGGAGTCCTTGGCGGCCGGCGATTCTTCCTTCAGGTAGGCCTCGTGCATGGCCTGGATGAAGTCGACGGGGTGGTAATAAGAGATGAACTGCAGTGCGTCAGCAACGCTCTGAATCAGGTCGTCCTGCTTGATCACGGTCATTGGGGCGCTCCTCTATCAGGGAACATCTACAAGGAAGCGCCGGACAACGACCCGGCGCAACGGCGAAAAACTGTCGGGAGCGGTTTTCACGTCGCCCCGCGACGGTCTGCTTAGGTGGCCGCCATGCAGGGGCAGCAACAAAAAAGGCGCGGCAGTATACCGCGCCGGTCGGATAGGGCACAGTCGCCTGAGGTCGATGATGCTAGCCATGTGCGCGCTCATCGGCTCGCTAGGCAATCTGTGATCACAGGGGTAGAGTAACGGCCAGATGCCAGTATGGGACGGAGCCCATGAGCTCAACCACTCGTCGGGGCGCGCAGCGTAGCCTGCAAAGCCTTTTGCTCAAACGCTTCGCCATGGCTTTCGCTACCTACGCGATGATGGCGCTCGTCTGCTGGTTCGCCGTCTTCAATGGCCTGTTTCTCGGCTCCATCAGCACGGCCGTCTGGCTGAGCCTTGGAGTGTTCGGCAGTCAGCTGGTATTTCTCTGGCTGTTTCTTTCCGGGCGCAATCTGCGTTACGAGGACCCCAGCCTGACCCAGGCTCAGGTGCTGGTCGCGCTGGCCTGGCAGCCACCGGTGCTGGGGCTGTTCGACAGCGCACGCGGCGTGATGATGGTCTTCTACGTGCTGATCCTGCTGTTCGGCGTGTTCCAATTGCCGCCCCGGGTGTTCGCGCGGTGCGCCGCCTTCGCTTTTTTCGGTTTCACCGCGATGGTGCTGGTGGAGGCCTATCGCATGCATTTGGTGGACCCGAGCATGGCCTGGCTGCAGGTGTGGGTGCTGTTCATCCTGCTGGTCTGGCTGTGCCTGTTTTCCAGCTACGTGCAGGCCATGCGCAAACGCATGCGCCAGCGCCGGTTCGCCTTGCAGGCGCATCAGGACACCCTGCGCGGGATGATGCGTCAGCTTGAAGAACTGGTCGCTACCGACGAGCTGACCGGGCTTTTCAATCGCCGGCACTTCCTGCGCCTGGCCAGTCGTGAGCTGGAGCACCTCGGACATGGGCGTCAGCACGGCCTGGCGCTGATCGACCTGGACCATTTCAAGCGAATCAACGATGCTCACGGCCATGCCGCCGGCGACCGGGTGTTGCAAACCTTCGCGGCGGTGGCCCGAGCCTGTCTGCGTGACGGCGACATCATTGCCCGCTATGGCGGCGAGGAGTTCGTGCTGCTACTGCCCAATACCGATGCCGATCAGTTCACCGCCTGCTGCGAGCGGCTGCGCGAGGCGTTCGCCAAAGCCGAGCCGGTGGGTGTGAAGATCGATGATCTCAGCCTTTCCGCCGGCATGACGCTGCTGGTCGCTGGCGATGACCTCGACGAAGCTCTGCAGCGCGCCGACCAGGCGCTTTATCAGGCCAAGCGCGGCGGTCGTAATCGCTGCGATGCCAGCTGGGAGCGTGCGGGTGCCTGAACTGCGTGTCGGTGGCCAGCTATTGCAGGTCGCCCAACGAACCAACTTGCTCGATGCACTGCTCGCGGGCGCTGTGACCGTGCCCTACAGCTGTCGTGCCGGCAGTTGTCACGCCTGCCTGATACGTTGCGTGGACGGCGAGCCGCTGGACCTTCAGCCCGAAGCGCTGGCGGCCGACAAGCGTGCCGAGGGCTGGCGCTTGGCCTGCCAGTGCCAGATCGTAGGCGATCTGCAAATCGAGCCGTTCGACCCACAGCGCGATGGCCTGGCCGCGAAAGTGGTTGCTCTTGACTGGCCCAGCCCACAGGTCTTGCGCCTGCGCTTGCAGCCGGCGCGGCCGCTGCGCTATCGCCCCGGCCAGCATTTGTTGCTGTGGAGCGAAGAGGGCGTCGCCCGGCCTTATTCACTGGCCAGCGTGCCGGGCGAAGACGACTGGCTGGAGTTCCATATCGATTGCCGCAAGCCGGGGGCCTTCTGTGATGCAGCGCGGCGCCTGCGGGTCGGCGATGGGCTGCGTCTCGGTGAGTTGCGTGGCGGCGCGTTGCATTACGACCCTGACTGGCAGGCGCGCCCGCTTTGGCTGCTGGCCGCTGGTACCGGACTGGCGCCGCTGTACGGTGTGTTGCGCGAGGCGTTGCGTCAGAAGCATCGGGGTGCCGTTCGCCTGCTGCACGTGGCGCATGACTCGGCGGAGCATTATCTGGCCAGCGAGCTTCAGGCGCTGGCGGGGCAGCATGCCAACTTGCAGGTGGAGCTGGTGACGGCGGCGCAGTTGCCGGCTGCTTTGGCCGAACTGCGCCTTGTTTCACGGCAGACCCTCGCCTTACTCTGCGGCCATCCGAAGGCGGTCGACAGCTTCGCGCGGCGCCTCTACATGGGCGGTTTGCCGCGCAGTCAGATGCTCGCCGACGTCTTTCTCACCCGCGCGTAGGCTGTGCCGGTCAGGCTCGATGGCGGTGCATGCGACGCGCCATTGGAGCCCAGGCATGAGCGAACAGCTGCATATCCAACGCGACGGCGGTCTGTTGACCCTGCGCATGCATCGCCCGGACAAGAAGAATGCGCTGACCCGCGCCATGTACGCCGGCATGGCCGAGGTGCTGGACGATGCCGAGCGCGATACGAGTGTGCGCGTGGTGCTGCTGACCGGTGGCGAGGACTGCTTCACCAGCGGCAACGATGTCGCCGACTTCATCCAGGCCCCGCCGACCGGGCTGAACAGTGAAGTGTTTCAGTTCATGCGCGCGCTGTTCGACTTCAGCAAGCCGGTGGTCGCCGCCGTGGCCGGCCCGGCGGTGGGCATCGGCACCACCTTGCTTCTGCATTGCGATCTGGTCTATGTCGCCCGCGATGCACAGCTGAAGATGCCTTTCGTCAACCTGGGGCTGTGCCCTGAATACGGCTCCAGTCTGATTTTGCCGCGTTTGCTGGGGCACGCGCGTGCTGCCGAGCTGCTGTTGCTCGGTCAGTCATTCACAGGGGAGCAGGCGGCTGCCTGGGGCATCGCCAATCAGGCAATCGATGATGGTGCGGCGACCTTGAGCAAGGCCCGTGAGATGGCGCAACGTTTTCTCGAACTGGCGCCATCGGCAGTTGCCGACAGCAAACGCCTGATGCGTGCGCCGGGGCGCGAGGAGTTGCGCAAGGTGATCGAGGAGGAGGGCGCTCTTTTTGGCCAGCGCCTGCGTTCGCCTGAGGCCATCGAGGCGCTGACGGCATTCATGCAGCGTAGAAAGCCGGATTTCTCTCGCTTCGCATAGGCTGCGCCCGCCCACAAAACAAAAGGCCGCTCGTCGAGCGGCCTTGTGCGTCCACGGGTGGCTTACACCATCTGATCGCCGACGTGGAGGATCTTCATGGTGTTGGTGCCGCCGGTGCCGTGGTAGCTGTCGCCCTTGGTCAGGATGACCCAGTCGCCCGGCTCCACTACACCGCGCTTGAGCAACTCGTCCACCGCCGCCTGGCTGACCTTGTTCGCCGGCAGCGAGGCCGGGTCGAACGGCACGGTGTATACGCCACGGAACAGCGCCACGCGGGCCTGGGCTTCGCGATGCGGAGTGAAGGCGAAGATCGGGATCGACGAGCGGATACGCGACATGATCAGCGGGCTATAGCCACTCTCGGTCAGGCTGATGATGGCCTTGACGCCCGGGAAGTGGTTGGCGGTGTACATGGTCGCCAGGGCCACGCTCTCGTCGCAACGCTCAAATTGGCGGCCGATGCGGTGGCTGGATTTCTGACTGGTAGGGTGCTTCTCGGCGCCCAGGCACACGCGGGCCATGGCCTGCACGGCTTCGACCGGGTATTCGCCGGCGGCGCTCTCGGCCGACAGCATCACCGCGTCGGTGTAATCCAGCGCAGCGTTGGCCACGTCGGAGACTTCGGCGCGGGTCGGCATCGGGCTGTGGATCATCGATTCCATCATCTGCGTGGCGGTGATCACCGCTTTGTTCAGGCGACGGGCGTGAGCGATGATCTTCTTCTGGATGCCGACCAGCTCGGCATCGCCGATTTCCACGGCCAGGTCGCCACGCGCCACCATCACCGCGTCACTGGCGCGGATCAGGCCGTCGAGGGCGTCGTCATCGGCCACGGCTTCGGCGCGTTCGATCTTGGCCACCAGCCAGGCAGTGCCGCCGGCCTCGGTGAGCAGGCGACGGGCATAGTCCATGTCCGCGGCATCGCGCGGGAAGGAGACGGCCAGGTAGTCCAAATCCATCTCGGCAGCGACCTTGATGTCGGCCTTGTCCTTGTCGGTCAGCGCCGGGGCGGTCAGGCCACCGCCACGGCGGTTGATGCCCTTGTTGTCCGACAGCGGGCCGCCGATCACCACGCGGCAGTGCAGTTCGTCGGCGCCCTTGAGCTCGACACGCATGACCACGCGGCCGTCGTCCAGCAGCAGTTCGTCGCCGACATCGCAGTCCTGAATCAGCGCCGGGTAGTCGATGCCGACCACTTCCTGGGTACCGGCCGTGCGCGAGTGGCTGGAGGAGAGGCGGAACAGGTCGCCATCCTTGAGCTCGATACGCTTGTTCTCGAATTTGGCGATGCGGATTTTCGGGCCTTGCAGGTCGCCGAGCAGGGCGACATGGCGGCCGTGCTTGGTGGCCAGTTCGCGGACCAGGGCGGCGCGCGCCTTGTGGTCGTCCGGCGTGCCGTGGGAGAAGTTCAGACGGGCCACGTCGAGACCGGCGAGGATCAGTTGCTCCAGCACTTCCGGCGAGCTGCTGGCCGGGCCCAGGGTGGCGACGATTTTGGTGCGGCGAAAGGTCATGCACGAACTCCCTAGTGATCGATGTCAGGGAGGCTACTACGACGTTCAGCTGTAGTCATTGTTCCTGTGCACTACCCTTTGCCGTCCGGCTTGATCACCAGCGGATCGCACTTCAGGCGTTCCAGCACCCGCTGCGCGGTGTGATCGATCAACAGGCTGTCCAGATGGCCGCGGGCGATGCGCCCATCTCCAGCAGGCCGATATTGTGCTCACGCACGAAATGCCGGACCATTTTCTCGGCAAATCCGTCCGGCAGGTGGGCCTGCGCCCGATTGAGGACATAATGGGCAATCAACACTTGTCGAAAGCTACGCGGTGCTCACGACTGCGCTGATTCACGTAGTCGTCATATGCCTGCGCTACCTCGGCGTCGAGCCGCAGATGTGGCAGTGGCGCGCTGTTTCGACGGCCGATGCGGCACGGCGCTGGTCAGCGCGCCGTTCAGCGCCAAGGTGCTACGGGCAAAACCCATCGGAGGTTCGTCGCTGTTCAGTTTTTCCCTGCGCTGTCGATACACTGCTCACTGGAGGACTTGCCCATGCGTACCCTGATCATTCTGGCCGTGGCCCTGGCAGCCACGGGTTGCACCCGCGTCTCGCTCGACCATCATCTGAACAACGCCTATCGCGCCTACAACGAAGGCGATTGCGCCCGGGTCGCGCTGGAGCTTTCGCAGGCCGAGCGCAAGAGCCGTTCGCGCAGCTACCTGCAGCCGGAGATTTCACTGTTGCGTGGCCAGTGCCTGGAACGTGAAAGTCTTTTCGTCGACGCAGCGCAGACCTATCAGTTCATCATCGCGCGCTACCCGGCCAGCGAATACGCCTACCGCGCCCGTGCCCGCCTGCAAACCCTGGAGCAATTGGGCCATCACCGCCCGGCAACTGCGGCCAAGGCCAGCCCAGCAGCACTCTGAACCTTCGGTCGCCTGGCATTTCTCGGCGCCGCAGCGCGGTATAAGCTGGCGCATGGCCTTCATGGAGGATAAACATGCGTCACCTATTGCTGATCGCCGTGGTCCTGCCAACGCTGGCGACGGCCGAGATCTATCGCTGGACGGACGAGCAGGGCCGGGTGCATTTCGCTCAGCGCCCGGTGGCAGGGGCCGAGACCGTAGAGGTGAAGCCGCAGGTGGTCGAGCGCGACGCCCATACCCGCGAGCGCGAGGCGCGCACGCAGCGCTTCTACGACGCCCGCCGTGAGGAGCAGCAGCAGGCAGCGGCCACGGCAACCGCGCAGCGCGAGGAACGAGCCGGTGAATGCCGTGAGCTACGCCGGCGACTGGAGCAGATGCCGGAGGGTTATCGCTTTTACCGTGAAGGCGCCAATGGCGAGCGCATCTACTACAGTGATGTAGAAACAGACACCGCTCGTCGCCAGCTGCGCGAGCGGATAGCCCAACGCTGTACTTGAGGGTGGTTTCATGGCCGCAGTAGGGCCATACTCAAGGCCCCTTGTAGCGATATGCCAGCATGCGTAGCCAGCGCCGAATCGAACGCCATCAGTTGCCCTACTACCTGAAGGTGTTCAACCGCATTACCGACAAACCGATGGGCTCCATCGGCAATGTCTCCCTCGACGGCCTGATGCTGATCAGTCAGTTGCCGATGCTGGTGGGCGCGCGTTTCGACATGCGCCTGAAGATTCCCGGCCAGCATGGCCTTCACTTCATCGACTTTTCCGCCAACTGCCAGTGGTGCCGCGAAGACGTCAACCCCGGTGTCTACGATTCCGGCTTCGCTTTGGTCGCACCACCCGCGGACTACGTCGAGCTGATCGACGCCCTGCGTTACTACTTCAGCTTTCACAGCCTGGCGGCTTCGGCCTGATATTCAGCTCAGGGACGTGAGTTGAGCCGCAACATCATTCGGCTTTGCTCGCTGAGATCGCCGAAATAGCGGCGGTAAAGAGCTTCGCCATCCTCGGAGCGGTTCAGGCGGCTCAGCGCGGTATCGACCAGCAGGCGGAAGTCCTCGTCATCGCGTGCTAGCGGCATGGCCACCGATTCCACTGCGAACAGTCGCTCCGGGACCCATAGCTGAGCGCCTTGCGGATGTTGCGCCTGATAGTTGAGCAGCACCAGGCGATCTGCAAAGAACGCATCAATCTGTCGAGTGACGACCTGCTCGACACCCTCCTGGTTACTGTCTACTTCGAGCAGCCTGGATTGCAGGCCGAGTTGGCGAATGCGCGTCTGCGCCCAGTCAACGCTCACCGTGCCCTTCATCACGGCAAAGCTGTGACGGCTCAAGCCCTGATGGATGGTGGCGCGCCAGGTTGGACCGCGGTAAGCCGTTTCGCCCTTGAGCGGCAGCATCAGGGTCGCTGGAGCGTCCTGCCGCACGACCACCCCAAGGCCGGCAGTGAAGATCGGCAGGGAAAAGCTGACCCGGCGGCGACGTTCCAGACTCTCCACCACGGGCGCGCAGAGAATGTCGACCCTGGCGTCCGCCACCGCATCGAGCATATCCGTGGTGGTCAGAGGCACATAGCGCACCTGCAACTCGGGCATGGCCAGTTGTTCCCTGATCAGGCTGGCGACCTGCTGGCACAGATCGATGGCATAGCCGTTGGCCTGCCTGGCGTCACCGTCGGAGAACGGCAGGTCACCTGGCACGAAGCCGAGCACGAACTCGGCGTTGTCACGGATGCGCTCCAGGGTGGCGGAGTTAGCGACGATCGGCAGCCATGCGCAGAGAAACAGTAGCCGGACCAGATATCGAATAGGCATGCTGGAAGCTCCTATGGCCGGCCGAGGTTGTCTAGCGCGCCGACGAAGCGTTTGGCAATGGCGCCGAACAGCAGATAGCCCACCACCATCACCAGGGCAGCGCCGAACACTGCCTCCAGACCCGAGGCATAAAGGGCGTAAAAGCAGTAGAGCATGGCCACCAGCAGTATCACGCCGTTGCGGCGGAATATCCGCGGCTCGACCTGGGCCTTGTACATGATCACCAGCAGGCCGGTCAGGGAGGTGATGTAGGGGATGATGTTGGTTACCGCAGCCAGGCCGACGAGTTTGTTGAACTGCGCACTCGCATTCGGCGAGATGGTCGATAAGGCGATCAAGGTTTGCAGAACACCGCAGAACAGCAGGCCGATGAGCGGAGCGTTGCGGGCGCTGACGCGGGTGAACAGCTTGGGAAACATTCCCTGTTCTGCGGTGACTTTGGCAGTCTGTGCCAGGGTGAACTGCCAGCCCAGCAGCGAGCCCAGGCAGGCCATCACCGCCAGGGCCATGATGATGTTGCCTACGCTGTAGTTGAACATCTGCGCATAGACCAGCGCGAAGGGGGCGCTGGAGTTCGCCAGTTGCGGATTGGGAACGATTCCCTGAATCACGCTGGTAGACAGCACATACACCACGGCGGCGCCAAGCGTGCCGAGCAGGCAGGCGAGTGGGACGTTGCGCTTGGGGTTTTCCACAGCATCGGAGTTCTGCGCCGCCGACTCCATACCGAGAAACGCCCAGAGGGTGAGCGGAATGCTTTGCGCGATGGCATCGCTGGTGCGCAGGCCATTGGGGTTCCAGGCTTCCTTGAACAGGCTCGGCTCGAACCAGAACCAACCGATCAGGCCCAGGCCCGCCACGGGAATAATAACGCCCCATACTGTTATTGCGCCGAGGCGCCCGGTGACGCTGGGGCCGCCAAGATTGGCCAGTATCGTCAGCCAGATGAGTGCGATGGTTCCTGCTACCAGAGCTGCAGCGCCGCTGCCCAACCAGGGAAAGAAGGGGGTGAGATAGCCGACGGCTGAAATGCCGATGGCCACATTGCCTATCACCAGCGAGAGAAAGTACAGATAAGAGCACAGGAAGAAGGCGGACTTGCCGTGCGCCTCCTCGCTGTAGGCAGACATGCCACCGGGCCGCGGGCAATAAATGCCGCACTGTGCGAAGCCATAAGCGATCGCCATTGAGCCGACCGCCGTGACTACCCATGACAGCAACGAAATCGCACCCAGCTGAGCCATGCTCGAAGGCAGCATGATGATGCCTGAGCCCATCATGTTGACCGCCACAAGGGTGGTCAGGCCTACAAGGCCCATCTTCTTGCTTGCGTCGGCCATGATCCGTTCCTCACGCTTGAGATAAGTGGACGTGGGCGCAGACGAAACGCTAGAAGCCGTCTTTTTCCAGATTGTCAAAATTAACCGGATCACCGGTGCGGATATCCAACTTCTTGCGGATATCCGCGAACATTGCGTCGTACTCGCTGTGGCTGCGCATGATTGGGCTGGCATTCACCGGCAGCCCCTGTTTCGCAGCTGCTTTGGCGATGCGGCTGGCGAAGTTGAACGCGGTATCGCGGTGCATGTTGAACTCATCGGTGAAGCTACGGCCGTTGACATGGCCGCTCATGCGAAAATGCAGCAGAACACCTTCTTTGGGGTCACGGAGGACGTCGTAATAAACATCGATGTCGAAGTCCGGGACGCCGGGTATTCCTGGTTGTTTCTTACGGTTGAGGTGGCCAGGCTCGAACATGTGGGCTCCTGTGTGTGACGCGGCGTCATGCTTTCGCTGGGCGCCGCCGGTTGCAGAAAGGGATCAGTGGAAGGGGAAGATGTAGTTCATCCATGCGGCCATCCGCAGGAGCACCTTGCGCAGAATCGCCACATGAGGAAAGTGCTCTGAATAGAGCGCTGCCTGGCCGTAGGCGCCGCCCGGTATGAGATCCTTGTAAGGTTCGAAGGCAGGGTCGGTAATCTCCAGCACAACCGGCACGCGCCCGGCCGGCATGGCGCCGGTCACACCTACCAGGCTGCCGCCGGGCTGAACCTGACCCTCGGCTATCACCGGTTGCACCTGCTTAACCTGCGCCTGGAAAACCTTGCCAGGCAGACCGTCCAAGGCAATTTCAGCGTTATCGCCCAGGGTCAGGCGTAACTGGCTGTTCTGGCGCATCCAGGCCACATAGAAATATTCCTCCTGAGGAATGAAAATCGCCGATGGCCGCAGCGGCATCTTCACCGCGTAGATACCCGGGCGCAGCACAACTTGCGTCACGTAACCGCGTGATGGCGCCCGGACCACCGTGTTATCCAGTTCGAACTGGGCGATATTGAGCTGCGCCTGCAGGTCGTCCACGCGAGCCGTGGTGATGTCCAAATCGCGTCGGTTGCCCAGGTTGCGCTTGACCAGTTCGCCGGCACGAAACTGATCGCCCTTGGCCGACACCAACTGGGCCCTGATGGAGCGCACGCGATTCTCGAAGGGGGTGGGGTCGAGGCGGAAGATCACGTCGCCTTTTTCCAGCAACTGGTTACCACGCACCGGCACTTCGATCACCTGGCCGCTCACCGCCGGCACTATCGGAGTGCTGACAAAGTAGCTGCGCGACACCTCCGAATAGGGGTGGTTGTAGTTCATCAGGAATATCAGCGAACCGATCAGTACGATTCCGCCGAGTACTGCGGTGGGCACCGTCCACTTGTTCAGCGGGATCTTGAAGATCTTGAAGATAGCCACGCAGATGGCCGTATAGGTCAGTATCAGCAGCAGATCCATGGCTCAGTCCCTTGCCGCGAATGGTTCTTTGGCTTGGCGTTCCATCGCGTCCAGCCGGGCCTTGAGCTCAGCCACCTGCTGTTCCATGAGTTGCAGGCGTGCAGAGTACTCCTTGGGCGAGGCATTGAAGCCCCAGCCGCGATCCTCGCGATAGAGGGTTGCCCAGATCCACAGGAACGGCCAGAGCACGTGCAGGGTAAACAGGCTGACCCAGCCCGCCACGTGGATGGCATCCTGATGTGGGTGTTTGCGATGTACCGAGATTTCGTAAGGTATGTCGTGAATTGCGATGATGCCGTAGAACAGCACTATGGCGGCGAATATCAGTACACCCAAGGCGAAGTAGTCCAGCATACGGCCCTCCGAATCATCCGATCTGACAGTCTGGGCGGTGCCGCTCGTGAGATCGCGGCGGCTCCGAGCCGGTGTTGCTAGCGCTTCGCTCTAAGCTGCTCGATGGACTGGCGCATGTCGCTGGCCCAGCCATCGATCACTGGCTTGACGTTATCGACGCTGAGCACCTGCTGATCATTCTCCAGATTCACGCCCGCGCCCTTGCGTACAACCTGTGCGATGACACGGTTATTCTGCGCGTCGATCACTGCCGCTTCGGTGGCGATCTCCACCTGCTGATCGCGTGTTCCGGCCGCAGTGCTCGCGGCCGCCACTACCAGTGCGATTGGAATGACCTCATAGGGCTGCAGGCCTTCGGTGGATACCGCGACGGCTGTAATGGCCGGACGCAGCACCAGGGTGCCGGCAGAAGGCGAGTCGGTCAGTTGCATGACCTTGCTCAGCTCGCGCCGCAGCGCCGCATCAAAATACTGGGTGATGTCTCGCAGCGTATCCTGCGACAGGCGAGCGCTTGGCTGAGGCTTTGGATAGAACTGGCTCGGCTCGAGGAATAACTGGTTATAACGGGATATCTGCAGATCCGGATCGACCCAGCGTGCCACATGTGCCCCGGAGGGCGACTGCTGTTCGCTGAGGCGGCTGTAATCTTGCAGGAAACCCGAGTACTGCTCGGGTGCGACCGTAGTGCTGGAACATGCGGCGGCTCCCATGAGTGCCGCCAATAACGACATACCCAAGAGCTTTCGCATCTTAAGTCTCCATACAGTAATGAAATGTTGCCTGATCGGCAGCGCCCAAGTACTGGCAGAGAGTGCCGCGTTCTCCAGCAGTGTAGTCGAGGAAAATAAAGTTCAATGGGGAAGCGAAAAAAATTGGAAGCCTGCTGAAACGCCCGAACCACGGCCCTCTCAGTGCAAAGCTGATGCCCTTTGCAGGCTGCGCAGGCGCTCGCTCAGTCTCAGGCGCAGGGCGTCCTCTTCGCAGAACAGCAGCGCGCGCTCAAGGTCGTAGCGCTCGCCCTGCGGGCAGTCGAGTTGCTGGTAGATGTCGGCTCGTGCCAGGTGGTCGGCCAGGTTGGGTGGTCCCAGCAGCAGGACTCGCTCGGCGTCCTTGAGAGCTGCCTCCGGGGCATCGTGCTGCAGATGCAACTGGCGCAGATTACGCGACAGACGCCGCAGCATGGCCTGGGCGTCGGCCGTCTGCAGGTGCTCGGCTTTGAGTTCGACGTTCGCTCCCAGTTGGCGATAGAGCTGCTCGCGACAGTCGCGGGTGTACAGGCGACGCCCGCCGCACGGGTCGAGCAGGTGATCGGCGCCCGGCACACGCAGCATGAAATGCCCGGGGAAATTCACGCCTTGCAGCGGAATGTCCAGGCGGCGCGCCACTTCCAGAGCGATCAGGGCGAGCGCCAGCGGCTGGCCGCGTCGGCGCCGCAGCACTTCATGGAGCAGCGCGTGGCGCGGCCGCGTGGCACCTTCGTCGTCCTCCTGAAAATCCAGTTCGGCAAGCCGGCGCAGCAGCGGCTGGGCCAGTTCGCGAGCGGGCAGGGCGGGCAGTCCGGCGCTGACCTGCAGCAACAGACTGTGCAGGTCATTCAATACTTGGGCGGGTTGCAGGTGGTCATCGTGTTCAGCGGCAATCCACAGCGCCGCCTCGAACAGGGCGGGAGGATCGCGTTGCAGGCACTGCAGGCAGGCTTGGCGTGGGCTCATCGCATTCTCCGCTGAACTTCTGCTCTTGTAGCCGTTGACTGGGTCGTCGTCCAGTGGCTTCTCCTATACTGAGGCCTGAAGTCCGACCGGGAGCGCAGCCATGTTCAGCATGATGGAAGCCGCCCGCCTAGAGGCCCTGCACCTGGCCGAGGATCCGGCCAGCGGCCTCAAGGCCGTTATCGCCATTCACAACATCCGCTTCGGGCCGGCGCTCGGCGGTTGCCGTTATCTGCCTTATCCCGATGAACAGAGCGCCATTGGCGACGCCATTCGTCTGGCTCAGGGCATGAGCTACAAGGCTGCGCTGGCCGGTATCGATCATGGCGGCGGCAAGGCGGTGATCATCCGCCCTGCGCATGTGCCCAGCCGTGCCGCCTTGTTCGAAGCCTTCGGGCGGTTCATCGAGACGCTCAATGGGCGCTACATCACCGCCATCGACAGCGGCACCTCTAGCGCCGACATGGATTGCATCGCTCAGCACACCAACCACGCCACCAGCACTACCAGCGCGGGCGATCCTTCGCCGCACACGGCGCTGGGGGTGTTCGCGGGTATCCGTGCCACGGCGCAGGCGCGCCTGGGCAGCGATGACCTGGAAGGGCTACGGGTTGCCGTGCAGGGCCTGGGCAATGTCGGTTTTGCCCTGGCCGAAGCACTGCACGCCGCTGGCGCTGAGCTTCTGGTCAGCGACCTCGATGCCGGGCGCGTGCAGCTGGCGGTCGAGCAACTGGGCGCACATCCGGTCGCCAGCGATGCGTTGCTCGGCACGCCTTGCGACATCCTTGCGCCGTGCGGCCTCGGTGGCGTGCTGAATGCGCAGACGGTCGCCCATCTGCGCTGCGCAGCGGTGGCTGGTGCGGCCAACAACCAGTTGAGTAGTCCCGCAGTCGCCGACCAGCTGGAAGCACGCGGCATTCTCTACGCGCCGGATTACGTGCTCAATGCCGGTGGGCTGATTTACGTGGCGCTGCGTCACCGCGGCGAGGAACTATCGGCGATCACCGCACATCTGGCGCAGATCAGCCGACGCCTGACTGAAATCTACGCCCACGCTCAAGCTGAAAAACGCTCTCCGGCGCGCGTCGCCGACTTCCTGGCCGAGCGCCTGCTGTACGGCATATAGCGGCTATCCGAGCGCTCCTGCGCGATCAATGGCCGTCGAATTCGCCCTGGTAGCACACCGGCGAGCTGGGCGAGTCATGGCGCTGCAGTTCATCTTCGAGAAATTCGGCCAGCACGCGTGCATTGTTACGCACCTCGTCGCGTGCCGCGTAGAGCAGCGTCAGTGTGCCGCTTCTCGCCCAGTGCAGCAGGCGCTGCCAATGCTCGGGGCGCCCGGTCAGTTCGCGGCGGTAGGCTGTGCGGAATTCATCGAAGGCCTCGGCGCGGTGGGCGAAGGACTTGCGCAGTTCGCTGGAGGGCGCGACGTCAGGTAGCCATTCATCGAGTGCCAGGGCATCCCTGGACAGGCCGCGAGGCCACAATCGGTCAACCAATACGCGTTGGCCGTCACTGGATTCTGCGTCGAGATAAACCCGCTTGCACTGGATCATCGACCTGCCTCCATCGCCTGCGGCAATGCCGCACTTGGCGACGCCTGCGGGCTCGATTAGCGTGGTGAAAGGAGGACTCACCATGGACTATTTCATTATCGTCGTCACCACTGCAGCCGGCCTTTACTTTCACTGGTGGCTGTTTCGCCGGATTCGTCAGTGGACCGATCGTGACCTTGCGCTGTCCTTCGCCGAAGGCGACCAGCACAAGCGTCAGTACATGCTGGAGCAGTTGGCCCGTGCCCGGCGTGAGGGCGTAAAGCGGCGGGAACTGCCAGTCTGGCTGGAGCAGGCCGCAGCGCAGTATCCCGTCAGTCGCGCATAGGTCTAGGCCCCGTTGGGAACGGGGCCGCGGTTCCCGGTCATTCGCTGGCGGCGTCGATTTCCAGCTCGTCGAGCGCGTCCGGCTGGCTCTTGAACGCCTTGGCGAAGACATCGCGGTTCTTGGCCATGAAGATACCCAGCTCCTCGCCCTGTTCCTCGCTCAGGGAAGGAACCGCCTTGTGCAGGACCTCGCTCAGGCGCTCGGCCAGTTCCAGCATCTTGTCGTAACGGTCGGCTTCGGCCTTATCCATGAACAAGCGCTCCGGATCGCGGCTGCTGCGGTACACCACTTCGACGGCCATTCATCACCTCTTCTGCCTTCATATGTGTCGTTGGATTTAACTGGTTTTTTATACAGTGTTGACGAGGATAAAGGACTCGCTGCCTTTTGGCCAGTATTGCGTCCGACACAGGATAGAAGTCATGGCTGATACCGGCCATCCGCCTGTGTCTTTCCGTCACATCCCGGCATCATCCTCAGGCTGGTGTTTTTCCTGCATGCTCGTCAGCGGGCATCCATGTCGGATGCCCGGACGTCATGCTGGTAGGGAGAAGTGAAGGATGAATTGGGCGGAACGTCTGCGTGAGGGCATGCATGGCCTGGCGGAGTCGCTGGGCAACCTGCTGATGGAGGCCTTCCATTACCTGGCGCTGTTCGCCATCGGCGCGATCACGGCGTGGGCAGGGGTGATGACCTTTATCGGCATGCTGGAGAAGGGTCACATCACGGTCGATGACATTCTGCTGCTGTTCATCTACCTGGAATTGGCGGCGATGGTGGGGATCTATTTCAAGACCAACCACATGCCGATCCGCTTCATGATCTACGTGGCGATCACTGCGCTGACCCGCTTGCTGATTTCCGACATCTCCCACACCCATAAGCCGAGCTGGGGTGTGGTGATGGTGTCCGGGGCGATTCTGCTGTTGGCCCTGGCGATTCTGGTGGTGCGCTACGCCTCGTCGCGCTTTCCGGCCGTGGCCGGCCCGCACCCTCGCAGCAAGGCGCGCAACCGCGAGGACGCCGAGGCAGAGCGCGACGATACCTCCGACTAGGGCGTCAGCCGGACATCAATCGAGCGGCGCGAACAGCGCCGCCAGATCGTCCTCGTTCAATTGCCATTGGCCCTGGCTGCCGCCGTCGAGCACGCCCCTGGCCAGACTGGCTTTGGCCTGCTGCAGTTGCTGGATCTTCTCTTCGACGCTGCCTCGGGCGATCAACTTGTAGACGAACACTGGTTTGTCCTGACCGATGCGGTAGGCGCGGTCGCTGGCCTGGGCTTCGGCGGCCGGGTTCCACCAGGGATCGAAGTGGATCACGGTGTCGGCGGCGGTCAGGTTGAGTCCGCTGCCGCCGGCCTTGAGGCTGATCAGGAAAACCGGGAATTCTCCGGCCTGGAAGCGCTGCACCGGCGTGCGCCGGTCCTGGGTGCTGCCGGTCAGCTTGGCGTAGGCGATCTTGCGCGCCTGCAACTCCGCTTCGATCAGTGCCAGCATCGAGGTGAACTGGGAGAACAGCAGCACCCGGCGGCCTTCGTCGACCAGTTCCTGGAGCATGTCCAGCAGGGCGCTGAGCTTGCCCGAATCGGCGGCCGTCAGCTCGCCGCCGTCCTCGCCGAGCAGACGCAGGTCGCAGCAGCTCTGGCGCAGGCGCAGCAGGGCTTCGAGAATGACGATATGACTGCGCGCCAGGCCTTGGCGGGCGATCTCGTCGCGTACCTTCTGGTCCATGGCCAGGCGCAGGGTTTCGTAGCGGTCGCGTTGCAGCTGGGTCATCTCGACCCATTGGGTGATCTCGGTCTTCGGCGGCAGCTCGCTGGCCACCTGCTCCTTGGTACGGCGCAACAGGAAAGGGCGGATGCGCCCGTTCAGGTGATTCAGGCGCTGGGCGTCGCCACGTTTTTCGATAGGCGTGCGGTAGTCGCGGGTGAAGGCCTTGGCTTCACCCAGCCAGCCCGGCATGAGGAAATGGAACAGCGACCAGAGTTCGCCCAGATGGTTTTCCAGCGGCGTGCCGGTCAGGCACAGGCGTAGGTCGGCCTGCACCTGGGCGGCAGCACTGGCCGCCTTGCTGCGCGGGTTCTTGATGTTCTGCGCTTCGTCGAGAATCAGCAGGCGATAGCGCTGCTGGTTCAGCGCCTTGAGGTCGCGCGGTAGCAGGGCGTAGGTGGTGAGGATCAGATCGTGCTCGGCGATCTGCTCGAACAGCGCCTTGCGCTTGCTGCCATGCAGGGCCAGCACGCGCAGTTGCGGGGTGAAGCGCGCCGCCTCGTCCTGCCAGTTGGGAATCAGGCTGGTGGGCATGACGATCAGCGCGGGCTTGTCGAGACGCCCGGCCTGTTTCTCGCAAAGGATGTGCGCCAGGGTCTGCAGGGTCTTGCCCAGGCCCATGTCATCGGCCAGTACGCCGCCGACGCGCAGTTCGGCCAGGGTCTGCATCCAGTTCAGGCCCTGCACCTGATAGGTACGCAGGTCAGCCTGCAAACCCTCGGGTGGAGCAATCTCGCGCACTGCCAGGTTCTGCAGGCGCTGGGCGAAACCGCGTAGCTCATCGCCCCCTTGCCAGCTTAGCTGCGGGCCGTGCGCCAGTTCGGCCAGGCGTGCGGCGTCGGCGCGACCCATGCGCAGCGGCAGGTGGTCTTCGCTAGGGTCGCGGAAATACAGCTCGCCGAGCGTGGCCAGCAATGGCTTGAGGCGGGCGAAGGGCAGGGCGATGCGCTTGCCGCCCTGCGGCAGGCTGACCAGCAGGCGATCCTCATCGGCGCGTTGCGCCAGTGCTTCGGGTGCCAGCAGCCAGGGCGTACGGCGAATGGCCTGGAGCAGGATGGGCAGCAGGCTCAGGCGCTGGCCTTCGACCTCGATGCCCAGCTCCAGATCGAACCAGTTCTGCTGCGGGTCTTCCTCGACCTCGGCATACCAGTCGTCGACCTCGGCGAGGTTGTACTGGAAGTCCGGGCGCATATGGATCTGCCAGCCTTCGGCGCGCAGTTGCGGCAGATGTCGCTGGACGAAATCCAGCCAGTCGCGCTCGCGTTCCAGCTCGAACGGCTCGCCGGCTTCGGCCGGCAGCGCTTCACTCTGACGCAGCGCGACCTGCAGGCCGAGGCCTTCCAGACGCTTGCGCAGCGCGGCTTCGGCAGCGCCGTCGCGGATCAGGCGCAGGTTGCTGTGTTCGTCCAGGCGCTTGACCAGGTCCTTGGCCGGTTTGCCGAAGACCTTGTGTCCTGCGTAGTCGAAGGCCAGCGCCGCACGGTGCTGGGTTTGCTCCTGCATGCGCCCCTTGCGTGCGTCGAAATGTACGCGCACCTGGCTGCCCAGACTGAGGATGGCGGTGGGTGCGATGCCTTCCAGGCGCGTTTCCGCCAGTTCCTTGTCCACCACGATGATGTCGGAGAGGTCGCTGCCGGCACGTTGCTGGGCTTCCAGGGTGAGCAGTGCGGCGACCACGTGCTTGCAGTTGAAGCCGACCGGGCAGTTGCAGTGGCCGGTCACGCTCCATTTGCGTCCATAGGGGTGCAGGGTGATGCGCTGCTGATAGGTCTGCCCAGCCGAGCCGCGGCAATTGGCGAGCAGGCTGTTGTCCTTGAGGCTGAGCAGTTTGCTGCGTTTTTCCTCGGCATAGCCGTGGCCGCGACGCAGGTCCCCGGCGCCGAACTCGGAACGCCAGTCTTCCTGGCGTAGCTGGTGAATATCCAGGGGCATCAACGAAGCCCCGCGGCAACAATGGATAGGCGCATGACTGGGCCGTGGCAATGCAAAGCCGCAGATTTTCGCATAGCTGTGCGGCGATTAGCAGGCGTGGCGCGGAGATTGTCGACGGTAGGGCGAGCGAACCCACCGTGGAGGATGAAAGGTTGTTAGAAGAATGCCGCGCGGTACTGACGCGGCGTGGCGCCCAGCGCTTGGCGGAAACGGTTGCTGAAATGGCTGGCGCTGGCGAAGCCGCAAGCCAGCGCCACCTCGCTCAGCGAGGGCTGCGGCTGACGCAACATCTGGCAGGCGCGAGCCAGGCGCCGGGCCAGCACATAGCGATGCGGTGGCAGACCGAAGCTGCTCTGGAACATGCGCGCGAAGTGATATTCGGACAGGGCGCAGAGCGCGGCCAGTTGGCTCAGTGGTAACGGCGTTTCCAGGTGTTGTTCGATGAACTCGCGCACACGCCGGCGTTGCAGCGGTGCCAGGCCACCCTTGAGGCGCAGGCCCTGGCGTTGTCCGACCTGATTGAGCAGGGCATGGTCGAGCAACTGATGGGCCAGGCTGCTGGCCAGCAGGCGTTCGCCCGGTTCCTGCCAGTCGAGGGTGCACAGTCGCCGGAAGCGCGCCGCCTGTTCGGCATCTTCGAGAAAGGTCGCTTCCTCAAGCTGCAGACTGCGCGGTTCGCGGTCGAGCAGGGCGACCGCGCCGAGGGCGAATTGCTCCTGTTCTATATAGAGGTGGGCAAGCTGAATCTCGCCGTTGATGATCCAGGCCGACTGGTGCTCGGCCGGCAGGATGCACAGCTTGTCCGGCGCTCCCTTGTGGCCGGGTTGCTCGCGGCGAAAGGTGCCGGTGCCGCCGCTCAGATAGCAGGACAGCGTGTGATGGCTTGGCGCAAGGTAGTCGCGTGCGTCATGGGCATTGCTCCAGCGCGCCACGGCCATGCCGTTGCCCAGCTCGGCCATCGCGTGCAGCCGCGCATTGGGCGAGCGGCTCATGCTCTGGAATACCTGCAGATGTTCGAATTGCGCCATCACCTTCTCCCTAATGCAGCCATGCTACGCCTGCCGACAGGCAAAACCAGTGGCGGCGAAAAAAATGCGCAAGTTTGCGCAAGTCTGGGGTCGTAACCTCTGGAACGCCTTTGACTGGTGCTTAAGTTTTTTTGCACTAACCCGCGGCGCGGCGCGAGGACTCGGAGTATCGTGGCGGCCATTCAAACAATGATTCGCATCCCGGATGCCGCTCCCGATGAAACTCCTGCGCCAGTTCGCTCTTGCCTCCGTTCTGATCTCCCCCGGCCTGCTGGCTGCCGCTCCGTCCATCGATGACAAATCGGCTTTCATCGCCGACCTGGTCGGGCGCATGACCCTGGAGGAAAAGGTCGGCCAGCTGCGCCTGATCAGCATCGGCGGCGACATGCCGCGCGAACGCATTCGCGAGGAGATGGCCGCAGGGCGCATCGGCGCAACCTTCAATTCGGTGGTGCGCCCGGAGAACCGGCCGATGCAGGAGGCCGCGCTGCGTAGCCGCCTGGGTATCCCGGTGTTCTTCGCCTACGACGTCATCCACGGCCACCGCACCACCTTCCCCATCGGCCTGGGGCTGGCCTCGAGTTGGGACATTCCGGCCATCGAGAACAGCGCCCGGGTCGCGGCCTTCGAAGCCAGCGCCGACGGCCTGGACATGACCTTCGCGCCGAGCGTCGATATTTCCCGCGATCCGCGCTGGGGCCGTATCTCCGAAAGTTTCGGCGAAGATCCGCATCTGGTCTCGCGTATCGCCGCCGCCATGGTACGCGGCTACCAAGGCGACGATCCAAGTGATCCGCAGCGCATCATGGCCAGCGTCAAGCACTTCGCCCTGTACGGCGCAGTGGAGGGCGGGCGCGACTACAACGTGGTCGACATGAGCCCGATGCGGATGTACCAGGATTACCTGCCGCCTTATCGCGCCGCCATCGACGCCGGCGCGGGCGGGGTGATGGGGGCGTTGAATGCGGTCAATGGTGTACCAGCGTCGGCCAATAGCTGGTTGTTGCGTGACCTGCTGCGGCGTGACTGGGGCTTCAAGGGAGTGGTGCTCAGTGATCACGGCGCGATCGACGAATTGCTGCGCCATGGTGTTGCCGCGGATGGCCGCGAGGCTGCCCGGCTGGCCGTCACCGCCGGTGTCGGCATGAGCATGGCCGACACACTCTACGATCAGGAACTGCCGGCGCTGGTGCGCAGCGGCGAGGTGCCGCAAAGCGTGCTGGATGAAGCCGTCACCCACGTGCTGAACACCAAGTACGACCTGGGCCTGTTCCACGATCCGTTCCGCCGCATCGGCCGCGCCGAGGACGACCCGGCCGACGTCAATGCCGAAAGCCGCCTGCACCGTGCCGACGCTCGGGCCATGGCGCGTGACTCCCTGGTGCTGCTGGAAAACCGCGATGACACGCTGCCACTGAGCAAGAACACCACCGTCGCGCTGGTTGGTCCGCTGGCCGATGCGCAGTTGGACATGCTCGGCAGTTGGTCGGCAGCCGGTGTCGCCGAGCAGGCCGTGACGCTGCGCAGTGGCATGGAAGTGGCGCTCGCCAGCCAGGGCAGACTTCTCTATGCGGTGGGTGCCAACGTCACCGACGACGCTCGTGTGATCGAATACCTTAACCACCTCAACTGGGATCGCCCGGAGGTGGTACCGGACCCGCGCACGCCGCAGATGATGCTCGAAGAGGCGGTACGCGTGGCCAGCCAGGCCGACGTCATCGTCGCCGCAGTGGGGGAGTCGCGGGGTATGTCGCATGAGTCGTCAAGCCGAACGCGCCTGGATTTGCCGGCAAGTCAGCAGACGCTCTTGCGTGCGCTCAAGGCCACTGGCAAGCCATTGGTGGTGGTATTGATGAATGGCCGTCCTTTGGCGCTGAGTTGGGAGAAGGCCAACGCCGATGCGCTGCTGGAAACCTGGTACAGCGGCATCGAGGGCGGCCATGCCATCGCCGACGTGCTGTTCGGCGAGCACAATCCCTCCGGCAAGTTGCCGATCACCTTCCCGCGCTCGGTCGGGCAGATTCCCACCTACTACAACCACCTGCGCCTGGGGCGCCCGTACGGCCCCGGCACGCCCGGCAATTACACCTCGCAGTATTTCGAGGAGCCCACCGGCCCGCTTTACCCGTTCGGCTATGGCCTGAGCTACAGCGACTTCCAACTTTCGGCGCCCAGGCTGTCTGCCGAGCGCATGAAACCGGGCGAGAAGATTCGTGTCAGCGTCACCCTGAAGAACGCCGGGCCACGGGCTGGCGCCACTGTGGTGCAGCTTTACCTGCATGACGAGGCCGCCTCGGTGATCCGTCCGTTGAAGGAACTCAAGGATTTTCAAAGGGTCAAGCTTGAAGCAGGTGAGGCGCGTGAACTGAGTTTCGAGATCGACGAAACCATGCTGCGTTTCTATGACGCCAGCCTGCAGCAAGTTAGCGAGCCGGGTGCCTTCCGGGTTCAGCTGGGGCTGGATTCGGAGAGCGTGCAGGAGGCGCGTTTCGAACTGTTGCCACGCCAATGAAGGTGTGGCCCAAGGAGGCGGAAAATATACTCGCGCGAGCACCTGTGCCGGACTTCACGATCTGGTAATAATGCGCAGAAAGAATCCGCGCATGCGGAGACGCCGCCGTTCGGTTGGCTGTCTGCATTGCGCTCGCGTTGTCTTTGTACCATTCGCCTGATTTCAACTCTCCGCAGCGACCGCCCCTTGGGCTGGCCGCTGCCCGTCAGTACGTGTTGCCCTGGAGGCTGTGTGTCGATGAGTCGTTGTTCTGGAGCCCGTATGGGCAAGGCCGCCAAGCTGGCCCTCTGTGTGCTCCCTCTGCTGTTCGCTGCCCAGAGCTGGGCCTTCGAGCTGGATGATGTGGCCGTCAAGGCCAAGGAGCTTGCCGCCGAACGCTATGGTGCCCCGCAAAGCCGTTTGCCGGCTGCGCTGCGCCAACTGCCTTTCGCCGATTACCAGAAAGTTCGCTTCGTTGAAGACAAGGCGCACTGGCGCGACGACAAGCTGCCGTTCCAGCTGTACTTCTTCCATCAGGGCATGCACTTCGACCTGCCGGTGAAAATCAACGAAGTGACCGCCGAAGGTACCCAGGAGATCAAGTACGACCCGTCGATGTTCGACTTCGGCGATCTCGAACTGAACCCGGATGACCTCAAGGACCTTGGCTTCGCCGGCTTCAAGGTGATCAACGAGATCAACACCGGCGGCCGCCACGACGAAGTGATGAGCGTGCTCGGCGCCAGCTACTTCCGCATCGTCGGCAAGGGCCAGGTGTTCGGCCTTTCCGCTCGCGGGCTGGCGATCGATACCGCGCTGCCGTCCGGCGAGGAATTCCCGCGGTTCACCGAGTTCTGGATCGAGAAGCCGCAACCGGATCGCCGCAGCCTGGTGATCTACGCACTGCTCGACTCGCCGCGCGCCACCGGTGCCTATCGCATGGAGATCAAGCCGGGCCGCGACAGCGTGCTCGACGTGCAATCGAAGGTCTACCTGCGCGAGAACGTCGAGAAGCTTGGCATCGCGCCGCTGACCAGCATGTACCTGTTCGGCGCCAACCAGCCCTGGCCGCGGCCGAACTACCGTCCGCAGCTGCATGACTCCGATGGCCTGGCCATTGCCGCCGGCAATGGTGAGTGGATCTGGCGCCCGCTGAACAACCCGCAGCGTCTCAACGTCAGCAGCTATCGCATCGACAACCCGCGCGGTTTCGGTCTGATGCAGCGTGGCCGCGACTTCAACCAGTATCAGGATCTCGACGACCGCTACGAGCTGCGCCCGAGCGGCTGGGTGGAAACCGTCGGTGACTGGGGCGCTGGCCATGTCGAGCTGGTGGAGATTCCCACCCCGGACGAAACCAACGACAACATCGTTGCTTTGTGGCGCCCGGAGAAGCTGCCGGCACCGGGTGAGTCGCTGGATGTGGCCTATCGCCTACACTTCAGCCGTGACGATGCCAAACTGCACGATCCGCAACTGGCGATGGTCAGCCAGACCCGTCTGTCCGAGGGCGACATCAAGCAGGCCAACCTGATTCGTCAGGCCGATGGCAGTACTGCGCTGGTGGTCGACTTCGTCGGTGAGGAACTGGCCAAGCGTTCGCCCGATGCCGCGCCGCAGGTGCAGGTCAGCGTCGATGACAATGCCGAGCTGCTGGAAGACAGCCTGCGTTACAACCCGGTGAGCAAGGGCTGGCGCCTGATGCTGCGGGTCAAGGTGAAGAACCCGGCGCAGCCGGTGGAGATGCGTGCCGCGCTGGTCGAGGACGGCAAGCCTGTGTCGGAAACCTGGAGCTATCAGCTGCCTTCCCATGAATAACAGCCTAGACGCAACACAGATCCAGGATTACCTGGATGAACTGCCGCTCGATCACGAGCGGCAGCAGGCTTTGGCCCATCGCGTGGAGGAGGAGGGCGGCGATCTCGCCACGTTGCACCGTGCCCTGCACGAGGACGACCAGGCAGCAGCCGAGCCCCAGGAAGAAACCCGCGAAATGCTCGACTCGGTGCCGGCCCGCCTGGCGCTGGGCTGGCCGGATGCACTGGAGCGCGGCTGCCGCATCGTGCAGGATCACCAGGGTCGCCCGACCATCGATTCGACGCCGCCGATCAAGCGCACGCGCATGGTGCCGGAGCCCTGGCAGACCAATATCCTGCAGCGCGGCTGGCGCCGGCTGAAGGGCGAGAAGTCGGCGCCGCGACCGCGTACGCGCGAAAGCGAGGACTTCGCCGAGGAACGCTGGCGGCATGTCGCCGCGGTACGCCGTGCCGCGCTGCTGGTATTGATGATCACGCAGACCGTGGTCGCCACCTGGTACATGAAGTCGGTGCTGCCCTATCAGGGCTGGTCGCTGGTCGATCTGGGCCTGGTGTTCGAGCAACCGCTGCGCGAATCGGCGCGGCAGATCCTGCCGTACGTGGTGCAGACCAGCATCCTGGCGCTGTTTGCCCTGCTGTTCTGCTGGGTGTCGATGGGCTTCTGGACCGCGCTGATGGGCTTCTTCCAGCTGCTCAAGGGGCGCGATCGCTACAGCATCTCGGCCACCAGCTGCGGTGACGAGCCGATTTCGCCAAACGCGCGAACCGCACTGGTCATGCCGATCGCCAACGAGCATGTGCCGCGCGTGTTCGCCGGCCTGCGCGCGACCTTCGAGTCGCTCAAGGCTACCGGACAACTCGAACATTTCGACTTCTTCATTCTCAGCGACAGCAACGATCCGGACATCTGCGTGGCCGAACAGCAGGCCTGGATGGAGCTGTGCCGCGAAGTGGAAGGCTTCGGCCATATTTTCTATCGCCGTCGCCGGCGGCGGGTTAAGCGCAAGAGCGGCAACATCGACGATTTTTGCCGGCGTTGGGGCAGCAACTACCGCTATATGGTAGTGCTCGATGCCGACAGCGTGATGAGCGGTGATTGCCTGACCAGCCTGGTGCGCCTGATGGAGGCCAACCCCGGCGCCGGCATCATCCAGACCGCGCCCAAGGCCTCGGGCATGGACACCCTGTATGCACGTCTGCAGCAGTTCGCCACCAGCGTCTATGGGCCGCTGTTCACCGCCGGCCTCAACTTCTGGCAACTGGGTGAGTCGCACTACTGGGGACACAACGCGATCATCCGCGTCAAACCCTTCATCGAGCACTGCGCCCTGGCGCCGTTGCCGGGCACCGGTTCCTTCGCCGGTGCGATCCTTTCTCACGACTTCGTCGAGGCCGCGCTGATGCGCCGCGCCGGCTGGGGTGTATGGATCGCCTACGACCTGCCGGGCAGCTACGAGGAACTGCCGCCGAACCTGCTCGACGAGCTCAAGCGCGATCGCCGCTGGTGCCACGGCAACCTGATGAACTTCCGCCTGTTCCTGGTGCGCGGCATGCACGCAGTGCATCGCGTGGTGTTCCTCACCGGCGTCATGTCCTACCTTTCGGCGCCGTTGTGGTTGTTGTTTCTGGTGCTGTCGACCTGCCTGCTGGCGATCCACACGCTGATGGTGCCGGAGTACTTCCTGCAGCCCAACCAGCTCTATCCGTTGTGGCCACGTTGGCAGCCGCACGAGGCCATCGCCCTGTTCTCGGCGACCATGACGCTGCTGTTCCTGCCCAAGCTGCTCAGCGTGCTGCTGATCTGGATCAAGGGTGCCGAGGCCTATGGCGGTCGCACGCGCGTGCTGCTGTCGATGTTGCTGGAGGCGTCCTGCTCGGTGTTGCTGGCGCCGGTACGCATGCTGTTCCACAGCCTGTTCGTCACCGCCGCTTTCCTCGGTTGGTCGGTGCAGTGGAACTCGCCGCAGCGCGTGGACGACTCGACGCCCTGGAGCGAAGCCTTCCGCCGTCACGGTACCCAGGTGCTGATCGGTATCAGCTGGACGGCGCTGGTGGCCTGGCTCAACCCGGACTTCCTCTGGTGGCTGGCGCCCATCGTCGTGTCCCTGGTGCTGTCGCCGGCGGTCTCGGTGCTGACCAGTCGCACGGCACCGGGCCTGGCAACGCGGCGCAGCAAGCTGTTCCTGATTCCGGAAGAACACAAGGTGCCGGTGGAGCTGAGCAACACCGCCGAGTACGAGCAGCTGAACAACTCGCGTGCGCTGCATCGGGGCTTCCTCCGCGCCGTGGTCGATCCGCTGTACAACGCCTTGGTCTGCGCCATGGCGCGTGCCCGCCATGCCAAGGTGGTGCCTGCCGCCGAAGCGCTGCGCGACGAGCGTATCGATGAAATCCTCAACGCCGGGCCGCAAGGCAAGGTCGAGGCGACCCGCTGGCGCCTGCTCAACGATCCCGACGGCATGGCGCGCCTGCATGCGCGTATCTGGCAAGAGCCGCAACACCACGCCTGGCGCGAAGCGCTGCGCGACGCCTGATCATCCGACACGCCCCCGCCTGACGGGGGCGTGTCGTGATGCCTTTCTGACATACCCGCTAACATCTACAGGTGCACCCGAGCCCGGCAGCACGGCACCATTGCGTCTGGATCGGGTCTTTGCTCGGACCGCAGCGTTTGGCTGCCGAACCTGAATACCGTTTTCATCGATGACATTGGAGAGGAACCACGATGTCGAATCTGCATGATTCCGCGCAGCGCTATGGCGCCGTTACCCGCCTGCTGCATTGGGGCATGGCCGTATTGCTGGGGTGGCAGTTCGTTACCGTGCTGGCCCACGCGCTGCTGGAAGACAGCGCACTGGACGCGTTCGCCTGGGGCACGCACAAGGCCACGGGCCTGGTGCTCATGGTGCTGGTGGTGATCCGCCTGTTCTGGGCACTGTACAGCCGCAACCGCCGGCCGGCGGCGGTCAGCACCCTGGCGAGTCTCGGCCATCTGGCGCTGTATGGGCTGCTGTTCGTCATTCCCTTCATTGCGCTGCTGCGCCAGTACGGCTCGGGCCGTGAGTTCGTCGCGTTCGGCATGAGCGTCATGCCGGGTTTCGATGGCAAGGTCGAATGGATGATCGCGCCGGCCAGCCTGCTGCACGGCAACCTGGGCTGGCTGTTGCTGTTCATGGTAATCGGCCACGCGGCCATGGCCTTCATCCATCGCCGCCAGGGTGGCGAGGACGTGCTGGCACGCATGATCGGTCGCTGAAGCGGCTGGCTATGGCAAAAGGCTTACACGCCTAAGCGGCAACCTCCACTGTTGCCGGTTCGGGGCGATCTCTAATCTACACACATCCCCTGCAGCGACGGAGCGCTGAGGATCAAGGAAGATGACCAGGCCAAGATGGCTACCGACAGGATGTCGGATGGTTGGGAGGAAACCCGCTTAGGCGGGTTTTTTGTTGCCTGCGATCTGACCGCAAGGGATGGCGGAAATGCCGGTTTTGCAGGGAGCAAAAACCGGCCCTGGCGGCAACCCTTCGGGCCGTTGCAAGCGACTCCAAAAGCGTTCCCAGCGATTTCCTTATTGCCTGCGTTTCTTGCGTCGCGAATCTCCTCACTCCTCTTTGCCAACGAATATCAGCAGGGCCAGCAGCGGCAGCCCGGCGGCCAGCAGTGCCGTGCCCGACCAGCCGAAACGTTCGTAGACCGGGCTGGCCAGCGCCGAACCGATGGCGCCGCCAATGAAGATGCTGGTCATGTACAGCGCATTGAGCCGCGCGCGGCTTTGCGGCTCCAGGGCATAGATGGTGCGCTGGCCCAGCACCATGCTCATCTGTACGGCGAAATCCAGCACGATGGCGGTGGCGACCAGTCCGATCCAGCCCAGCCCGGCGCTGAGCAGATTGGGTGCAAAGGCCAGCGGCGCCAGGACCAGCGCCACCAGGCTGGCGCGCCAGGTATGGCCGGCGTCGGCGAGCCGCCCGGCGATGGGCGCTGCGACCGCGCCGATGGCGCCGGCGAGGGCGAACAGGGCGATATCCTGCTGGCTCATACCCAGGTGGCGTGCCAGCTCCAGCGGCGCTACCGTCCAGAACAGGCTGAAACTGGCGAACATCAAGCCCTGATAAAGCGCGCGACGCCGCAGCGTTGGATAGCGGCGCAGCAGATGCACGAGCGAGGCCAGCAGTTGCCCGTAGCTTGCTTTGTGGCTGGGGGCGTGGCGCGGAATGGTGGTGGCTATCACGGCCACGATCACCAGCATCAGGCCTGCCGCCATCAGGTACACAGCACGCCAGCCGAACTCGCCGGCCACCACGCTGGCCAGCGGCCGCGCCAGCAGGATGCCGAGCAGCAGGCCGCTCATGATATTGCCCACCATACGACCGCGACTGGCTTCCGGCGCCAGGTTGGCGGCCAGCGGAATCAGCATTTGCACCGAGACCGAGCTGAGGCCGATCAGCAGCGCCAGGCCAAGGACCAGGTCCGGTTGCGTGGCGAACGCGGCTGCCGCCAGGCAGAGCAGGGCCGCGACAGTGGTAAGCAGCATCAGCCGGCGGCTTTCCAGCAGGTCGGCCAGGGGCACCAGGAACAGCAAGCCGAGTGCGTAGCCGATCTGCGTCAGCGAGACGATCAGGCTGGCGCGCTCGGCGCTCAGGCCGACGTCCGGGGCGATCAGCTCGATGATTGGCTGGGCGTAATACAGGTTGGCGACGATGGCGCCGCAACACAGGGCGAACAGCAGCACCAGTGCCTGGGGCAGGGCGGCAGATTCGCGGGTGAGCGAGGTAGTCTGACTGGTCATGATGATCTCTCAGGCGTTCAGGGCTGGGTAGTCGGTATAGCCGGCAGCGCCACCGCCGAAGAAGCTGCCGCTGTCCGGCGCATTCAGGCGGCTTTGCTGACGCAGGCGTTGTGGCAGATCCGGATTGGCGATGAACAACCGGCCGAAGGCGATCAGATCGGCGCGACCTTCTGCCAGGGCGCGACGTGCGCTGTGCAGGTCGTAGCCGCCAGCCAGTATCAGCACGCCGTTCCAGCTGCGTCGCAGCTGACGGATGATGCAATCCCAGGCTGGATCGCTGTCTTCATCGCGCTGGGTGCCGACAATCGCCGGTTCCACCAGATGCAGATAGGCCAGGCGCCAGCGGTTCAGTTCGCTGACGATGTAGCCGAAGGTGGCTGCCGGGGTGTCGTCGCCCATGCCCATGAAGCGGCCCATGGGCGTCAGCCTTACGGCCACTTTCTGCTCGCCGATTTCCTCGCACACCGCTTTGACCACCTCGAGCAGGAAGCGCGCGCGGTTGCCGATACTCTGGCCGTAGCCGTCGCGGCGCTGGTTGCTGTTGGAATTGATGAACTGATCGAGCAGGTAGCCGTTGCCGGCATGTATCTCCACCCCGTCCATTCCCGCTTCCAGGGCGTTGCGCGCGGCCTGGCGGTAGTCGGCGACTATGTTGCAGATCTCATCGATGCTCAGCTCGTGTGGAACGGGAATGTCGCTCCACACGCCCCGGCCGCTATCGTCTTCGATAAAGGTCTGGCCGGGCACCGGCATGGCGCTTGGAGCTACTGGCAGACGACCGCCGGGTTGCAGGCTCGGGTGGGAAACGCGGCCGACATGCCACAGCTGCAGAAACATGCGTCCGCCGGCCTGATGCACGGCGTCGCTGACCAGGCGCCAGCCTTCGATCTGCTCACGGCTGTGGATGCCTGGCGTCCAGGCATAGCCCTGGCCTTGGCGGGATATCTGCGTGGCCTCGCTGATGATCAGCGAGGCGCTGGCGCGTTGGCGGTAATACTCGGCATTCAGCGCGCCCGGTACGTTGCCGGGTTGCTCGGCACGTGAGCGGGTCAGCGGCGCCATCACCACCCGGTGGGGCAGTTGCAGGTCGCCGAGGCTGACGGGATCGAACAAGGAAGGGGCCATCTGAAGTCTCCGTGGTGGTTTGGCCTGGAGACTCAAGGTTAGGGAGAGAGCGGAGTAAGGATAATCCAGCGCGCCGGCAACGCTGTATTGCGCGTTGCGCAATGGGTCACTCCAGTACCGTTTGTAGAAACGCCGTGAACGCGGCGATGCGTTTAGAGCCGCGATGGTTGGGCAGGTACAGCAGGTGGATGGCTCCGTCGTGTGGGCCTGGGGCGACCTCATGCTCGGGCAGCAGACGCAGCAGCTGGCCGCTGGCGACGTCTTCGCGCACCAGCCAGTCGGCCAGCAGGGCTACGCCCTGACCGGCCAGCGCCGCCTGGCGCAAGATGTCGGCGTTGTTGCTCAGCAGGCGGCCGGTTACCGGAACCTGAAGCAGTTCGCCGTCCTGCTCGAAGCGCCAGTAGCGGGTCGGTTGGCCGTAATCGAACTGCAGGCAGGCATGGGTCTGCAGCGCCTCGGGGTGCTCGATGGCAGGCGTGCGCGCGAGGTATTGCGGGCTCGCCACCAGCCAGCGGCGAAAGCTGCCGACCCGCTGGCTGACCAGATCGTCGCTGGTGATCGACGAGCCCAGGCGTAGGGCAACGTCAATGCGCTGACTGAGCAGGTCGACCACCTCGTCGGTCACGCGCAGGGTCAGTTCCAGTTGTGGGTGTCGTTCGAGCAATTCGCCCAGGCGCGGTGCGATCAGCCGGCGGGCGAACTCTACCGGCACGCTTACGGCCAGCCGACCGCGCACATCGCCGCCGCTATCGGCCACGGCAGCGTCTGCTTCGTCCAGCGCATCGAGGATGGCCAGGGCGCGCTCGAAGTAGTCTCGCCCGGCCTCGCTGACGCTGATCTGCCGCGTGTTGCGGTTGAGCAGCACGCAGCCCAGCTCCTGTTCCAGGGCATTGACCGCGCGAGTCACCGATGAGGTGGCCAGCCCCAGTTGCCGCGCCGCGGCGGAAAAACCACCGCAGCGAACGGTGGCGACGAAGGTGCGCAGAGCCAGCAGTTTGTCCATGGGAATGCCCGAAGTGCCGATCAGCCCTCAGCTTGCGCGATTGGCCGGCTCGCTGCCAAGCACTGCGTGGCGCCTTGGGCCTTGCGCGTGTACCACAGCACCCGGCTTACGCCGCGGGTGATGGCCACGTAGGCCAGACGCCGGGTTTCGTCCTGCATGGCCTGGTCGTAGCTGCCGGCGAAGAAACCGCTCTGGGCGTACAGGGCGTTGCGCAGCGGGTGTTTGTCCACAGGCAGGCAGTCGTCGAGGATGATCGCCACCTCGGCCTGCAGGCCCTTGGCACGGTGGATGGTCAGGGCCTTGACCGGCAGCGTCTTGTCCAGTTGTGCGCGTACTTGCTGCAGCGGCTCGTTGCGTCGGCTGAGCAGTAGCACGGCGGTGCGATCGGCGCCGGAGCGGCTGGCGACATGGGCGCATTGCGCGCGGATTTCTTCGAGCAAGCGCGGCAGGCCGTTGGCCAGGTCGAAGCGCTGGATCAGCTTGACGCCGTGGTCGCCCGGTTGCATTGCCCTGGCCGCGACGCAGGTCTTGGCCTGCTTGTTGTGCACTTCGGCCAGCACTTTTTCGCCATCGCGGATCACCGGCTCAATGCTGCGGTAGTTGGTGCCCAGCAGCAGAGTAGTGCTCTTGCCGCGTCCGCGGCTGGGGAAGTGCCGGTCGAAATCGATGAACAGCTCCGGCGAGCTGCCGCGCCAGCCGTAGATCGATTGCCAGTCATCGCCGATGGCCATCAGGCTGATACGCTCGCCCGCAGCGTGCAGGCGACGATGCACGGCCTGCAACCACAGCACGATCTGCGGCGAGATGTCCTGGAATTCGTCGATCAGCAAGTGACTCAAGGCGAGCAGGGCGGGGCCGGGTTTGCCGCCGTCGCTGCTCAGGCGCTCGCTCAACTGCGCGAATGCGCCGTTGAAACTGATCAACCCCTGGCTGTGCAGCAGGGCGCTGAAGTGCTGGTGGAAGCGCTGCATGGCCTCGATGAAATCGCGCTCGCGGGGGCCGCAGCCCAGGGCTTTCACGTCCAGGCGGTCGAGACGGATGCCCAGGCTCTCGGCGAATTCGATCTGCCCGTGCAGCAGCTCGAACAGCGGCAGAGCGGCGAATTCACCGGGCAGCTTGCAGGCGTCCAGTGGCGCTCTGGCCTTGCCCTGAGGCGGCTCTTCGGGTGCTGGCAGTTTGAGCAGGCGGTGAGTCAGGGCGCGAAATCGCGCGTCGTCGGCGTAGGCGTTCTGGTAGGCCTGCTTGAGCAGGCGCTGCTGCGCTGGGCGCAGGCGCGTGCCTGCGAGCGGGTTGTCCGGTTCGTCGCCGGGCTCGTCAAGTTGCTCGAACCAGCGCGGGTTGCCCAGGCTTTCCTTGGCCAGCGTCGCCATGGCGGCGTGGAAGGTGCGTACGCACTGGCGCGCATCGTGCGGGTAGTGCCAGAAGTCGAGCAGGCGTTGCAGGCGCTCGCGCAGCTCGTGGCAGGAGGCGTTGGTGAAGGAGATTACCGTCAGGCGTTTCGGCTCGATGTCCAGGTGGCAGAGCAGGAACACCACGCGCAGCACCAGGGTGCTCGACTTGCCCGAGCCGGCGCCGGCGAAGATGCGCGCCAGCGGCGCGCGGCAGAGGATCATCGCCCACTGCTCCTCCGACGGTGCGCCGATCAGCCCGGTGCTTACCGCCTCGGCCACGCGCTCGCGCATCGCCTGCACCTGGGCATCTTCGATCTTCAGGCGGGTGGCGGGATAGATGCCGGCGGGGCCAGGCTTGCCGCTGGGGGCCTTGCGACTGCTGCCTTTCTTGTTGGCGGTGGACTTCTTTTTGGCCTGTTTGCGGACGGGCTTGCGCGGCTGCGCAGCTTCGCGCTCGGCGCGCAGGTAGGCGGTGGTGCGGGGGAAGTAGCGCGCAAGGGCGCTGGAAAGCAGTTGTTTGTAGCGCGCTACGGCGGAAAGCATGCGGCGGTGATGACCTGGCTGGCAAAACGGGAATGATAAGCCCTGGGGCGCGATGGCAGACAAGGGTGGCGCTTCGATAAATGCGCAACTTTGTGCAAGCGCTCGGTGCGTACGGGTTTCAGACTGGACTTAGTTTTCGGAGGATGCCATGAACCTGTCGCTTTACCTGCTTACCGTACTGATCTGGGGCACGACCTGGATCGCCATCAAACTGCAGATGGGCGAGGTGGCCGTAGCCGCCTCCATCGCCTATCGCTTCGCATTGGCTTCGGCCGTGCTGTTCGCCATGCTCTGGTTCAGCGGCCGCCTGCAGCCGCTGGATCGCCGTGGTAAGGGCATCTGCCTGTTGCAGGGGCTATGCCTGTTCTGCCTTAATTTCCTATGTTTCTACACCGCCAGCCAGTGGATACCCAGCGGCCTGATCGCAGTGATCTTCTCTACCGCTACCCTGTGGAATGCGATCAATGCGCGGCTATTCTTCAAGCAGCGCATCGCTGCCAATGTGCTGCTCGGCGGCGGGCTGGGGCTGGCCGGTCTTGGCCTGCTGTTCTGGCCTGAACTGGCCGGGCATGAAACCAGCCGCGAAAGCCTGCTGGGCATCGGCCTGGCGCTGTGCGGCACGCTGTTCTTCTCGGCCGGCAACATGCTCTCGAGCCTGCAGCAGAAGGCCGGGCTCAAGCCGCTGACCACCAATGCCTGGGGCATGCTCTATGGCGCGCTGATGCTGGTGGGTATCTGCCTGGTCAGCGGCACGCCGTTCGCCTTCGAATGGAACGCGCGCTATGTCGGCTCGCTGCTGTATCTGGCGATTCCCGGCTCGGTGATTGGCTTTACTGCTTACCTGACTCTGGTCGGACGCATGGGCCCGGAGCGCGCAGCCTACTGCACGGTGCTGTTCCCGGTGGTGGCGCTGAACATTTCGGTGTTCGCCGAGGGCTACCAATGGACGGCCCCGGCGCTGCTCGGCCTCGGGCTGGTGATGCTGGGCAACGTGCTGGTATTTCGTAAGCCGAAGCCAGTGCTTACCGAGGCCAGAGCCTAAGCGCGGTCAACCCGGAAGAGTGCGCCGCGCGCAACGTCTATTAGCTCCCACGAATCAGCTTGCGCAGCATAAAGCGATTGGGGTGGCTGGCCTCGGCAACGTCGCGTGGCACCGGCAGCGGCTCGTCCTCCAGCCAGGCGGCGATCAGCTCGCCCGACAGCGGCGCGGTGATCAAACCGCGCGAGCCATGGCCGCTGTTGATGTACAGGCCATCCAGCCAGGGGCAGGGCGCTTCCGGCACCTGGCGGGCGTCCTTGGTCAGCACGGCGTAGGCCTCGTTGAAGGCCTGCTGCTCGGCCAGCGGGCCTACCAATGGCAGGTAGTCCGGGCTGGTGCAGCGGAACGCTGCGCGGCCTTGCAGCATTGCTGGGTCGAGCGATTGCGTATCGAGCCGCTCGGCCAGATCGAGAGAAATCTCCCGTAGCAGCTCGAGGTTGCCGGCGTGCTCGGCCACGCTGGGCTCCAGATCATCGCTATGGAAGTCGAAGCTCGCGCCCAGGGTGTGTTCGCCGCTGCGCGGCGGTGCAACGTAACCTTCGGCGCAGACCACCGTGCGTAGTGCGCCGCTGGCCTCGTTGGCGGGCAGACGGCTGATCTGCCCACGAATACGCTTCAGCGGCAGGTGCGCTTCCGGCAGCAAGAGGCCTATTTCGGCGGCGCAGGCCAATACCAGCACGGGCGCCTCGGCCAGTACGCCGTTCTGCCCGTCGACGCACCAGCGATCATCCTGCCGACTCAGGCTCAGTGCCTCCTGATAGGGACGCAGCTCGATCAACGGATGTTGCACCAGTTGCCGGCACAGCGCGGGCGGGTGCACCCAGCCGGCATCCGGGTAGAACAGACCACCGGCTGGCAGGCCGATGCCGGCGTGTTGCTCGGCTTCATCCTTCGTCAGTACATGCAGCAGGTCATTCGGGAAGGCCGCGGCCAGTTTGGCTTGGCGCTCGGCTTCCTTGGCGTCGAAGGCCAGCTGCAGCACGCCGCAGGCATCCCAATCGACGCCGCGCTGCAGGCGTTCGAGCACGCGGCGGGTATGGCCAAAACCGGCGACGATCAGCCGCGACAGCGCGGTGCCATGGGCCGACAGTTTCAGGTAGAGCACGCCTTGGGGGTTGCCTGAAGCCTCGCGGGCGACATCGTCATGGCGCTCCAGCAGGGTGACGCGCCAGCCGCGTGCGGCCAGGCTGGCGGCGGTGGCGCAACCGGCGAGGCCGGCGCCGATTACCACGGCCTGGCGTTCGCCTGTCGCCAATCTCGGTCGCGCGAACCAGGGCGCCGTGCGCTGCATCTGCTGCGGCTGGAAGGGGCCGGCCAGCATCTCGCGCTTGTGGCCGAAGCCCTTGACTCGCACCACGGCAAAGCCCGCCGCGATCAGCCCGCGACGAACGAAACCGGCGCTGGTGAAGGTGGCCAGCGTGGCGCCGGGCGCCGACAGTCTTGCCAGTTCGGTGAACAGGGCGTCCGTCCACATCTCCGGGTTCTTTGCCGGGGCGAAACCGTCGAGGAACCAGGCATCGACCTTGGCATCGAGTTGCGGCAGGCATTCGAGCACATCGCCGATCATCAGCGTCAGCACCACGCGGCCGCCATCGAGCACCAGGCGCTGGAAACCAGGGTGGATGGCGCGGTACTGCGCCAGCAGTTGCTCGGCGTAGGGCGCAAGCTCCGGCCACAGGGCCAGGGCGCGCTGCAGATCCGCCAGGGCCAACGGGAATTTCTCCACGCTGACGAAATGCAGCCGCGCGTCACTCGGGGCATGCTCGGCGAAGGCCTGCCAGGCGCAGAGGAAGTTGAGCCCGGTGCCGAAGCCGGTTTCGCCGATCACCAGTCGTCCACCTGCCGGCAAGGCCAGGCAGCGCTCGATGATGCGGTTGTGGGCGAGGAAGACGTGACGGGTTTCCGCCAGGCCGTTGGCGCGGGAGAAGTACACATCGCCATAGCTGCGCGACAGCGGCTGGCCGTGTTCGTCCCAGTCGAGCTGGGCGTTGTGGACGTCGGACATGATTGCATCCCGATAAAACAGGTGGCGATTCTAACCGCTGCGCACGCGGTTTACCCGGCGCAGGTCAAACCGTGGCGAGCTGCCGCCAGGCAAAGTCGCGGCCGATCCATTACGCTTTAACGATCATTCCAGGGAGGTTTTCTGCATGTTCGAATCCGCCGAAATCGGCCGCAGTATCGACAAGGCCACGTTCGACGCCGAAGAGCCGGCGCTGCGCGAGGCGTTGCTGGAGGCTCAGTACGAGCTCAAGCAACAGGCGCGCTTCCCGGTGATCGTACTGATCAACGGGGTCGAGGGTGCCGGCAAGGGCGAGACGGTGAAGCTGCTCAACGAGTGGATGGACCCGCGGCTGATCCAGGTCAGCACCTTCGATCTGCAGACCGACGAGGAACTGGCGCGGCCACCGGCCTGGCGCTACTGGCGACAGCTGCCGCCGAAAGGGCGCATGGGCGTGTTCTTCGGCAACTGGTACAGCCAGATGCTGCAGGGGCGAGTCCATGGCAAGTTCAAGGACGCCGTGCTGGATCAGGCCATCGACGGCGCCGAGCGCCTGGAGCGCATGCTTTGCGACGAGGGCGCGCTGATCTTCAAGTTCTGGTTCCACCTGTCCAAGCAGCAGATGAAGGCGCGCCTCGAAGCGCTCAAGGACGATCCGCTGCACAGCTGGCGCATCAGCCCGCTGGACTGGCAGCAATCGAAGACCTATGACAAGTTCGTGCGCCACGGCGAGCGCGTGCTGCGCCGTACCAGCCGCGACTACGCGCCCTGGTACGTGGTCGAGGGCGTCGATCACTACTACCGCAGCCTGACCGTTGGGCGCATTCTGCTCGAAGGCCTGCAAGCGGCCCTGGCCAATCCACAGCGCTCGAAGCTGCAGCCGCATGCGGCGCCGCTGGCCTCCAGCCTGGACAACCGCGGCCTGCTGACCAGCCTGGACATGACCCAGGCCCTGAGCAAGGAGGAGTACAAGGAGCAGTTGGCCACCGAGCAGGCGCGACTATCCGGCCTGATGCGCGACAAGCGCATGCGCAAGCACGCGCTGATCGCCGTGTTCGAAGGCAACGATGCCGCCGGCAAGGGCGGCGCCATCCGCCGTGTGACCGGCGCGCTTGACCCGCGCCAGTACCGCATCGTGCCGGTGGCGGCGCCGACCGAAGAAGAGCGCGCCCAGCCTTATCTCTGGCGCTTCTGGCGGCACATTCCGGCGCGCGGGCATTTCACCATCTTCGACCGCAGCTGGTACGGCCGCGTGCTGGTGGAGCGGATCGAGAGCTTCTGCAGTCAGGCCGACTGGCTGCGCGCCTATGGCGAAATCAACGATTTCGAGGAGCAACTGACCAACGCCGGGGTGATTCTGGTGAAGTTCTGGCTGGCCATCGACCAGCAGACGCAGCTGGAGCGCTTCAAGGAGCGCGAGCAGATCCCGTTCAAGCGCTTCAAGATCACCGAAGAAGACTGGCGCAACCGCGACAAGTGGGACGACTACGCCGATGCAGTGGGCGACATGGTCGACCGCACCAGCACCGAGATCGCGCCCTGGACGATGATCGAAGCCAATGACAAGCGCTTCGCCCGGGTCAAGGTGTTGCGCACCATCAATGAGGCCATCGAGGCGGCGTTCGCCAGGGATTGAGGCTTTAATCGCGGCTGCGACTGCATGGATGCAGGAGGTAGAGCGAAACAGGATGCCCGAGCCGAAAGCCGCTCCTACGGATGGATGGACCTCTTCTGTAGGAGCGGCTTCAGCCGCGATGCCTTTGTCCCGATCTGTAGGAGCGAATTCATTCGCGAAAGCGCACACGAGGATCGCGAATGAATTCGCTCCTACACGGGCAGGGCGGGATCGGGATAGCGCTCGGGATCGCTTCGTATACGCCAGATCAATGATGGTCGCGCCCAGCTATGGACTGGATTTATCTTCACGCCATTCGCCATCCAATAACAACGAGGTGCGTCATGCGTGAAGTGGTGATCGTCGATAGCGTGCGGACTGGCCTGGCCAAGTCCTTCCGCGGCAAGTTCAATATGACCCGGCCGGACGACATGGCCGCTCACTGCGTCGATGCGCTGCTGGCGCGCAACGGCATCGACCCGAAGCTGGTCGATGACTGCATCGTCGGCGCCGGCTCCAACGAGGGCGCGCAGGGCATGAACATCGGCCGCAACGTCGCCGTGCTCTCGCGCCTGGGCAATCCGGTGGCGGGCATGACGCTGAACCGCTTCTGCTCCTCGGGCCTGCAGGCCATCGCCATCGCTGCCAACCAGGTGGCATCCGGCTGCAGCGACATCATCGTCGCCGGCGGCGTCGAGTCCATCACCATGACCCTGAAAAGCATGAACATGGACAACCTGTTCAACCCGCTGCTGCAGCAGGACAACCCCGGCATCTACTATCCCATGGGCAAGACCGCCGAGATCGTCGCCAACCGCTACGGCATCAGCCGCGAGGCCCAGGACGCCTACGCCCTACAGAGCCAGCAGCGCACCGCTCGCGCTCAGGCCGAGGGCCTGTTCGCCGACGAAATCGTACCGATGTCGGTGAAGTATCAGGTCGAAGACAAGGCCACCGGCGAGAAGAAGATCGTCGACGGCGTGGTCGAGGCGGATGACTGCAACCGCCCGGACACCACCCTGGAATCCCTGGCCAAGCTGCAGCCGGCGTTCGACCCGGCTGGCAGCGTGACGGCCGGCAACGCCTCGCAGCTGTCCGACGGCGCCTCCATGACCCTGGTGATGAGCCTGGATAAGGCGCTGGAGCTGGGCCTCAAGCCCAAGGCCTATTTCCGCGGCTTCACCGTGGCCGGTTGCGAGCCTGACGAAATGGGCATCGGCCCGGTGTTCTCGGTGCCCAAGCTGCTCAAGGCCAAGGGCCTGTCGGTTGACGATATCGACCTGTGGGAGCTCAACGAAGCCTTTGCCTCGCAGTGCCTGTACTGCCGCGACAAGCTCGAGATCGACAACGAGAAATACAACGTCAACGGCGGCTCCATCTCTATCGGCCATCCCTTCGGCATGACCGGCTCGCGTCAGGTCGGCCACCTGGTGCGCGAGCTGCAACGCCGCGAGCTGCGCTACGGCATCGTCACCATGTGCGTCGGTGGCGGCATGGGCGCCACGGGGCTGTTCGAGGCCTATCGCGGCTAAACCTGGGCTACGCCGCGCGTACCACCGGCAACACGCATCGCACGAACGCACCGCGGTGCGCATGGCTCACCCTACGGGATCGCTGGCCCCACGACGGCCAGCGATGCGCTGTTTATACTCGCGCTCTGACCTTCGACTGGAGCGCCTGCCCATGCCCTTTGCCGAAAACCTGATCGCCTTCACCCTGGCGGCCACACTGCTGACCCTGACCCCGGGGATCGACACTGCGCTGGTGTTGCGTACCGCAGCGATCGAGGGCCGGCAGCAGGCGTTTCGCGCGGCGCTGGGCATCAATGCCGGCTGCCTGATCTGGGGCGCGGCGGTAGCCTTCGGCCTGGGCGCGCTGCTGGCAGTTTCCGAGTTCGGTTACAACCTGCTCAAGTACTGCGGCGCGGCCTATCTGGCCTGGCTCGGGCTGAACATGCTGCTGCGCCCGCGTACCTCGCTGGCGCCGCAACAGGCCAGCGGCAAACCTGGCGCCAACTGGTTCGTGCGTGGCCTGCTGGGCAATGTGCTCAACCCCAAGGTGGGGATCTTCTACGTTTCATTCCTGCCGCAGTTCATTCCGCAGGGGCAGCCCCTGATCGCCTGGACCTTCGGTTTGGTGGGCATTCACGTGGTGCTCAGCCTGGCCTGGGCGATGTTGCTGATCGGTGCTACCCAGCCACTCGGTCACTGGCTGCGGCGCGAAGCTGTGATCAAGTGGATGGATCGCAGCACCGGTCTGATCTTCATGCTGTTTGCCGCGCGCCTGGCATTGAGCCGGCGCTGAGTGTGCTTCGGCGTTATCGGCTTCTCGCGTTCAGGCGGTGACGATGGATCGGTTTCAGGAAATGAAGGTGCTGCTGGCGGTCACCGAAGCCGAGAGCTTCGCCGGCGGCGCCAAGCTGTTGGGTATTTCACCGCCCAGCGTGACCCGCGCCGTTGCTGCGCTGGAGGCGCGCCTGGGCACGCTGTTGCTGGCGCGCAGCACGCGTAGCCTGCGTCTGACCGAGGCCGGCCAGCGCTATGTCGAGGATTGCCGGCGCATCCTGCTGGAGCTGGAGGAGGCCGAGGAACTGGCCGCCGGTGGCAGCGTGCGGCCGCGTGGACGGCTCACCGTGACGGCGCCTGTGATGTTCGGCGAACTGTTCCTGATCCCGCGTATCGCCCAGTACCTCGACACCTACCCGGATGTGGAAATCAATGCGCTGCTGGTCGATCGCGTGGTGAACATGATGGAGGAGAGCATCGACGTTGCCGTGCGCATCGGCTCGCTGCCCGAGGGCGATCACCCGGCATTGCAGGTCGGGCAGATCCGCCCGGTGGTGTGTGCATCGCCCGCCTTTCTCGACCGGGTAGGTCGGCCGCAGCATCCGGATGAGTTGCGCGATGCGCCCATCGTCATGTCCAGTGCCAGCGGTCTGCTGACGCACTGGAACTTCGTTGGCGCCGATGGCGGGTTCGGTTTCACGCCTGCGCCACGTTTCACCGTCAGCTCCAACCAGGCGGCAATCGGCGCCGCGCGCCTGGGCTGGGGCTATACACGCGTGCTGTCCTACCAGGTCGCCGATGCGGTAGCACGCGGTGAGATCGAACTGGTGCTGGAAACCTTCGAACCGCCGGCCTTGCCGGTGCACATCATTCATCAGGGCGGCCGGCAGGTGTCGGCCAAGGTGCGGACCTTCGTCGACCATTGCGCCGCGAGTTTTCGTGCCGACCCGGCTCTGCGCGCGGCCGGTGCTCCACCGGCAGCATGAATCATCATCGCGAGATGCAGGTGTTCCTCGCCGTGGCGCAGGCGGGCAGCCTGGCGGCAGCCGCCAGGGGGCTGCAGCTGTCGCAGGCGACGGTGATGCGCACCGTGACGGCGCTGGAAAACCGCCTGGACGCCAGCCTGCTGCTGCGAGGGCCTCGCGGCGTGAGCCTGAGTCCGGCCGGCGTGCGTTTCGCCGACAGCTGTCAGCGCATCCTGCAGCGGCTGGACGAGGCCGAGCAGTCGGTGACGGGCCTGCATGCCAGCCCGGCCGGGCAACTGACCCTGGCCCTGCCGCTATTGATGACGCACCAGGTGCTGATGCCCATCGCCGTCGAGTACCTGGCGGCCTTTCCCGAGGTGAGCCTGGCTACCCTGGCGCGCGAGGAGCTGCCGAGGCTGCTGGAGGAGGGCATCGACCTGGCGCTGGTGGTCGGGCACTTGCCCAGTTCGTCCGGTTTCGCCGTACCGCTGGGACAGGTGCGCCCGCTGATCTGCGCGGCACCGGCCTATCTGCAGCGCTGGGGCCGGCCGGCCAGCCCGGACGATCTCGCGGCGCACCGCATCATCGCCACCTCCTCGACCGGCCACGTGGGTGAGTGGCGCTTTGCGCAGGAAACGGTGAAGGTCGCGCCACGGCTGACCTGCAGCACGCCGCAGGCCGCCATTCGTGCGGCGCTCGCCGGCTTCGGGCTGACTCGCTGCCTGAGTTACGAAGCCCATCATGAGTTACAGGCGGGGCAACTGCTGGCTGTGCTCGAGGATTTTGCCGCGCCGCCCTTGCCGGTGCAGCTGTATTACCGCGAGGGGCGCCGTGCTGCCGCGCGGGTGCGCAGTTTCCTCGACTTCGCTGTGCCGCGTCTGCGCGCTCATCCAGCCTTTCAGGTTTGAGGTCATTGCAGAAAGTGAAATAGTGGATTGCCTCGAGTGGGGATTCTTCTCCAAGTTGGATGGGGTGAACATGGCTCCATCGTCGCGAAGCCCGGTTATCTCGCGGAGACCAACCCCCTCTCAAGGAGTCATCGCCATGTCCCGTCCCGCCATCAAACTGTACAACTTTCCCCGCTCCGGTCACGCCCACCGTGCCGAGCTGATGCTGTCGCTGCTGCAGCTGCCCACCGAGCTGATCTTCGTCGATCTGGCCAAGGGCGAGCACAAGACCCTGGAGTTCCTCGCCCTCAACCCCTTCGGCCAGGTGCCGGTGATCGATGACGGCGGCACCGTCATCGCCGACTCCAACGCCATCCTCCTCTACCTGGCCAAGCGCTACGGCAATGATGATTGGCTGCCGCAGGAGCCGGCCGCTGCTGCCCGTGTGCAGCGCTGGCTGTCCGTCGCCGCCGGTCCGGTGGCCTTCGGCCCCGCCGCAGCGCGCCTGGTCACCGTGTTCGGCTACTCGTTCAACGCCGGAGAAGTGATCAACCGCGCTCATGCGCTGTTCACCGTGATGGAAGGCGAGCTGAGCGAAACCCCATTCCTGACCGGCGACAAGCCGAGCATTGCCGACGTCGCCAACTACTCCTATATCGCCCATGCGCCGGAGGGCAATGTGTCGCTGGAGCCCTACCCGAACATTCGCGCCTGGCTGGCACGCATCGAGGCACTGCCGGGTTTCGTGCCGATGCCGCGTACAGCCGCCGGCCTGCAAGCCTGAGTCGCTGACCGCCGCCGGGATCGCCCGGCGGCCGCTTTCGTGGAGGGCAGAACATGCAACAGCTTCCCAGCCATCGGCAGTCGCCCTGGCACGCCGGTGAAAGACAACTGCAGGAAAAGGTCGGCGTTGCCGAGCGCATGGAGGTGCTCGGGCAGAAGGTGATCCGCGACCATATGCCGGATCAGCATCGCGAGTTCTTCCACCAGTTGCCGTTCATGATTGCTGGTGCTTTGGATGGGGCAGGCCAGCCCTGGGCCACCCTGATCGAAGGCGAGGAGGGCTTCGTCACTTCGCCCGACTCGCGTCAGCTGTCGTTCGATCTGGCCGCCATGGCGCTCGATCCGCTCGACCCGGCCAGCAGTGGCCTGCATGCGGGCGAGGCCATCGGCCTGCTCGGCATCGAGCTGCATACGCGGCGGCGCAATCGCATCAACGGGCAGATTCGCCAGGCTTCGGCACAACGCCTGGAGATCGCCGTGGAGCATTCCTACGGCAATTGCCCGCAGTACATTCAACTGCGCCAGTACCGCCGTGTGCCCGAGCGGGGCGGCGAGCGCTTGGACGCGACCGAGCTGGATGCGCGCCCCCGCGCGCTGATAGAAGGCGCCGACACCTTCTTCGTCGCCAGTTACGTCGAGCACGACGATGGTCGTCGTTCGGTGGATGTCTCCCACCGGGGCGGCCGAGCGGGTTTCGTACGAGTGGAGGGCAATCGCCTGACCATTCCCGATTACGCCGGCAACCTGTTCTTCAATACCCTGGGCAACCTCAGCGTTAACCCGCGCGCCGGCCTGTTGTTCGTCGACTTCGCCACGGGCGATGTGCTGCAGTTGGGTGGCCGCGCCGAGGTCATCCTCGACAGCCCGCTGATCAAGGTCTTCGAAGGCGCCGAGCGGCTGTGGACGTTCGACGTCGAGCAAGTGGTACTGCGCCCCGCTGCGATCTCGTTGCGCTGGGCGTTCGAGGAATATGCACCGACCAGCCTGATGACCGGCACCTGGGCGGAAACCGCCGCGCGCCTGCGCGAGCGTGAACAGCGCAATCAGTGGCAGCGCTGGCGTGTGCAGAGCCTGCAGCAGGAGAGTGTCGACATTCGCTCATTCGTGCTGGCGCCGGAAACGGCCGCAGCCCCGAATTTCGCTGCTGGCCAGCATCTGCCCATTCGCATCACCACCGCTGCGGGCGAAACCCTGCTGCGCACCTACAGCCTGTCCAGTGCGCCGTCGGACGGTCAGATGCGCATCAGCGTCAAGGCGCAGGGTGTGGTGTCGCGGCATCTGCACGAACAGGTTCAGGTGGGTGATGTGCTGGACGTGCGTGCGCCGCTGGGCAGCTTCACCCTGAACAGCGAAAGCCGCCGGCCGCTGGTGCTGATCGGCGCCGGTGTTGGCATCACCCCGCTGCTGTCGATGCTGCGTGAACAGGTGGCGCTGGGGCAGGGCAGGCGCATGCATTTCTTCCAGGGTGCGCGCACGCTGGGTGATCTGCCGTTCCAGGCCGAGCTGCACGAGCTGGTGCAGCGCGCGGGTGGCCTGCTGCAGGTGCACCGCGCCCTCAGTGCGCCGGAGGCGGACGCTGTTGTGGGCCGCGACTACGAGCAGCAGGGACGTATCGGCCTGGCGCAGATCAAGGCGGCACTGTCGTTCGACGATTACGACTTCTACCTGTGCGGCCCCGCCGCCTTTACCCAGGCGATTTACGATGGCCTGCGCGATCTCAATGTCGCCGATGAGCGCATCCATGCCGAGGCGTTCGGCCCCTCGACGCTCACGCGCCGTACCGATGGCCAGGTGACGGCCCTCGAGCAGCCGCCCGCCGCGAGCGAACCGGTGCCGGTGTACTTCAGCGCTTCGAGCAAGGAGGCGCGCTGGAAGCCGGACAGCGGCAGCCTGCTGGAGCTGGCGGAAAGCCGTGGTCTGACGCCCGAGTTCAGTTGCCGCGGCGGTTCCTGCGGCACCTGCAAGACGCGCCTGGTCAGCGGGCAGGTGCACTATCCCAACCCTCCGGCCGAATTGCCGCAGGACGGCGGTGTGTTGATCTGCTGCGCGGTGCCGGCACAGGGCGAGGATGGTGTGCAACCTCTGGTGCTTGATTTGTAATAGGGCTGGGAAATGAGCATTCGACCCTACGCCCGTTACGCCTGGCCTGATGCCGAATCGAGTGATTCGCGCATCGCCCTCAGGGCGCATGACTACGTGGAAATCGAGCCGGGCTATCTGACGTCGAAGCTGTTGCACGGATGTGAGGTGCCGGTGGGCAGTTCAGGCGGCGCCGGGCTCTGGCGGAGGCTTAGCGTTATTGCGGGGGAGGTTGGCGTGCTGGCGATATCGGTGTTCGGGCGCAGTGAGCAATGCGGTGAAGCTGTTGCCGTTTCGCGCGAAACGGCAACAGCCTCTGCTTACCCTTGCGCTTGCGCGTCTTCCAGCGCTTTGCGGTAGGCGTTGGCTTCGTCCTGCGACGGGAAGATGCCTACCAGCTCTCCATTCTGAAGCACATCCCAGACCACCGTCCCCATGGCGCGGGCCTCACGGGAAAGATGTTCGCTGTCACGTTCATGCACGATCACGTTCATGCTGTCTCCTCGAAATGCGGATGCGGCGTTATGTCGCACTTCGTTTATACGCCTCGTTAGCAAGCTAATTAAACCGCTGGTTCGGCAAAGGACTGTTCTGTTTATGCAACGAACCACGTGATTTTTGTTGTGTCGTTTCCTGCTCGGGACGTTTTGAATTATCTTGAAATATTTGGCGGTGATTGGGCACCGAAAACACCGTTTCCGGTCACCCCGGATTACTGACGCTCATACTGCTGGCGATATTGCGCAGGTGTCAGCCCGGTCAGTGCCTTGAACATGCGCCGCAGATTGGCCGGGCTGCTGAAACCCAGATCAGCGCTCAGGGTACCGAGAGGCGTCGAGGTCATGGCCAGGCGTTCACTGAGCTGATAGAGCTTGATGCGCCTGGCGTAGCTCGCCACGGCCTCGCCGGTTTCCGCCCGCACCTTGCGCGCCAGGGTGCGCTCGGACATCGCCAGCCTGTCGGCCAGGCTCTGCACGGTCAGCTGTTCGGCAGGCGTCTGCTCGATCAAGGTATGCAGGCGCCGCAACAGCCCCGCCGGTTGCTGCATCAGGCTGGCGCCCTGAAATGCACTGTGGGGCACAGCCGGGCGGGGTAGCACCATCAACTGGCTGAGGTCCTTGAACACGTCCTCGCTGACATGACGCTCGATGACTCCTTGGGCGATGGGCAAATAACCGTTCACCCCGGAGGCGGTGGCCACGCGCTGGGTGAACACGCAACTGCTCTCGCTTTGCCAGCGAACCCGGGGGAAGCGCTCGCGCATCACGTCCGCCAGCCACCAGGTTACCGTCGCTGCCTGATCGTTGAGCCGGCCGCTGGCCGCGAGCAGGCCGACACCCGTGCAATAACTCCAAAGCTGAATGCGCTTGCCTGCGGCCGAAAGCGCCTTGATCAGCGTGGCATTGCTCGTCAGCAGCGTATCGACCTGCTCTGCCGACTCCGCCCAGAAACCGGGGATAAGCAAGGCATCTAGCGTGCGTGGGTCGAGGTTGGCGTGCGCTTGCAGCACGAGGCCATGGGCGCACTGCACCGGCCCGGCCTGCTCGGCGATATAGCGAACCTCGAACAGTGCTGTTGCGCTCCGGCGATTGGCTGCGTGCAGCAAATCGGCAAAAGCCAGCAGTCCGGCGGGCATGCAATCGGGAAACAGCAGCAAACCAATGCGCATTGGGTGGCCTGAAATGAATCTAAAATGTCCAATGCTGCCATTATTGTTCCTGGGGCGGATAGGCAGCATGGAGCTCTCAGAACTCGAGGGCTTTTCATGAAAATCCAGCAACTGCGCAACGCCACCATCATCGTCGAATTCGGTCAGCATCGAGTGCTGGTCGACCCCATGCTGGCCCGGCGGGACGCGTTGCCGCCGCTGCGTCTGTTCGGCGCCCGCCAGCGCAACCCGCTGGTGGAGCTGCCAAACGGAGCCTGGGCCGAGCTTGAATCGGTCACCCATTGTCTGATCACGCATTGCCAGAAAGGGCATTTCGACCATCTGGATCGTGCCGGTACCCGCTGGCTACGCGAGCGACAGATTCCGGTGATCTGCACCCCGCATGATGCCGACCATCTGCGCCAGCGTGGCCTGAATGTCCAGCCATTGTTGCCGGAGCATGATCTCCCCGGTCCCTTTCTTGGCGGACGCATCCGCACTGTCCGCTGCACTCACGGTCGGGGAGTGGTCGGGCGCCTGATGGAGCACGGTGTCGGTTTTCTGATCGAGATGCCGGGTGAGCCGAGCCTGTACTTGGCCGGCGACACCCTGCTTACCGACGAGGTGCGCGCTTGTGTGCGCGAGCACCGGCCAGCCGTGTCTGTGGTGCCGGCAGGTGGCGCGCGCTTCGACCTGGGCGGCGACATTATCATGGGCATCGACGAGGTGATCGAGTTCACCCGGTTGAGCGGCGCGGCAGTGGTGGCCAATCATCTGGAAGCCATCAGTCACTGCCCGGTCAGCCGCGTGGCGCTGGCCGAAGCCGCTGCCCGCGCACAGGTCGAGCTGCTGATTCCACAGGATGGTGAGGTGCTGGCTTTCTGAGTATCAGTGGCGTCGCTGCATCCAGCGCCGATATCGGCGAGCGCTGAATATGTCCTGCACTTGCTGGGTCAACAGTGCCCATGAGGGGGCTACGCCGGGCTGGGTGCCTTGGCCCTGGCTCAACTTGCGCAAGTGATATTTGACCAGTGCCATGTTGGCCAGAGAGGCCAGCACCTTATTGTTCCAGGTGATCGGCGGCAGCTGGGGAGCGCTGCCGAGGCCGAGCTGCCAGTCACGTGGCAGGCTCGGGTCGATGGCCAGGGCCGTGCCGATGCCGACCATCTCGATGCCGCTGGCCAGCACTTCCTGCGCCACCGCTGCACGGCGGATGCCACCGGTGACCATAAGCGGCATGCTCGCCACGGCACGAATCTCGCGGGCGAACTCCAGGAAGTAGGCTTCGCGCGCCAGGGTACGGCCGTCGCGGGCCTGACCCTGCATGGCCGGCGCTTCGTAGCTGCCACCGGACAACTCGACCAGGTCCACGCCCTGGCCGTCGAGCAGGCGCACCACCTGTTGTGCGTCGGCGGCGCTGAAGCCGCCACGCTGGAAGTCTGCCGAGTTGAGCTTGACCGCCACGGCGAAACCGGGTGCCACCGCAGCACGCACCGCCTTGACGATTTCCAGCAGCAGGCGCGCGCGGTTCTCCAGCGAGCCGCCCCACTGGTCACTGCGCAGATTGCTCAAGGGGGAGAGGAACTGGCTGAGCAGGTAGCCATGCGCGGCGTGGATTTGCACACCGTTGAAACCTGCGCGTTCGGTGAGCTGTGCCGTGTGGGCGAAGCGCTGGATCACTTCAGCGATCATTGTTTCGGTCATCGCCAGCGGCGTGGCGAAACGCTTGGACAGGTTGCCCAGCTCCAACGGCACCGCAGAGGGTGCCCAGGTCGGCTGGCCCAGGTTGGCTTGCATCTGCCGGCCGGGATGGTTGATCTGCAGCCAGAACTGCGCGCCTTTGGTACGGCCGACCGAAGCCCAGCGCTCGAACCTGGCCAGCTGCGCTTCGTCTTCCAGCACCACGCCACCGGGGCCGGTCATGGCGCGGCTGTCGACCATCACGTTGCCGGAAATCAGCAGGCCGGCGCCGCCCTCGGCCCAGCCCTGATAAAGGCGCATCAGGTGCTCGGACGGCGCGTGCTCGCTATCCGCCATGTTCTCTTCCATCGCCGCCTTGGCGAGGCGGTTGGGGATGATCGAGCCATTGGGCAGGACAAGGGGATCGAACAGGGTCATGGGTGCTTCCTCGGCTGAAGACGCGCTGACCTTAACTTTAAAGTTCACTTTAATGTCAACGGGCGTTTGTGCTCGCTTCGGCATGTTACCGCTTTGAAACAATCTACTTGATTCGACTGCTTGACCTTGAAGTTATATTTAACCTTAGGGTTGCCGCGTCTGCCCCTCGGAGACCTTCCGAGGAGCAGGGAACCTATGAATTCCTCAACGCGGATAAGAACGATGAAGCAGATTGCCGTGCTTACTAAACGTCTAAGACGCCAGCGCACTGCGGCGCTGGCCGGGATGATCTTCAACCTCGTGGCCATGCCCGCTTGGGCACAGGAGGCCGATGCACACGCTGCCAGGGTCGATATCGCCGGCCATTCGGTGCCGGTGGAAGCGGGCGGGCTTTACCACCGTTTCCACTTCAATCCCCCGCTGTCTGTGATCGCGGACGAGGCGCCGGATATTGATCTCAGCTGGTTCCGCGGCCTGAAGAAAACCAAGGTGGACATGGGCTTTGAGTCTTACTCGCCGAACTTCTATTACCGCAACACACGCGTCACCGCGGTATTCACCGCCGACCTCGACAGGCTTCGCGAGCTGATGCCGGCGCAGGTGCTGGAGCAGGTGCAGCCGCTGCAGATCTGGCCTGGCCGCGGGCTGGTCGCCTTCACCGCCTACGCCTATCACTACTGTGACAATGACAGCTACAACGAAATTGCCCTGTCCATCGTGACCAACAGGCCCGGCAATGCCAACCTGGGCCCCATCAGTCTGGTCGGGTAGTCGCTGTCCAAGGACTTCTGGGGGTACGTGCTCAAGCTGCCGGTCAACACCGAGCTGGCGCGCGTGCGTGGTGTGGTCGGTTACAACCTGCCGAAGTGGCTGACGCCCATCGATTATCGCGAGACCGACAAGAGTCTCGTCTTCGAAATCGCCGACGGCGACACCGGCAAGCTTGACGTTACCTTCGAGGTGGAGAAACTCGCTGATGCATCTACCGAACCTGAGTTGGTGACCAACAGCTTCACCAATATCGGACACGATGGTGAGCTTGCTTTCGGCTACGCCGTTTCCCGGCAGATGCGCCATGCAGCGAGCTCGGACGGGCAGAAGGTGAGCCTGGCGCTCGGCGCGGGCAGCCTGTCGACCTACATCGAGTCGCTGAAGCTGGGCAAGATGATCAGGTATGAATACGTGCCGGACTTTCAGAGCGCGCTCTACGCGCCCAAGCCGTTGGCACAGATGTCGCGCTGAACCGGTGAGCAGCGGCCATTCGCTGGCTGAACAGGCCGCTCCTGCAAACGGCGGCCTTATCTGCGCTTGCTCCCCGTGCGCCTGGTTGGCTCGTTCGGCTCGCCCAGGTTCATCTTGGCCAGCACTCGCCTGGCGTTGGCCGCGCAATCGAGGTCGTCCGGTTTGCTCTCGATCTCGTCGATCAGCGCCAGCAGGTGGCCTTTGCTCTGCGCCAGGCGCTGCTCCAGCGCCTCGATGTCGTTCACCTTGGCGTGCAGGGTGTCGAGCAGCTTGCCATGCTGCCACTGCGCCAGATCCTGCGGCAGCAGTGTGCGCAACTCCTCCAGGCTGAAGCCGGCCTGCTGCGCGGTAGTGATCAGGTTGAGCACCAGCACTGCCTGTTCCGAATAACTGCGGTAACCGTTGGCCTGACGCTCCGCCGGCCTGAGCAGGCCGATGCTTTCGTAGAAACGAATACGTGAGGCCGCCAGCCCGGTACGCTTTGCCAATTCACCAATTTTCATCGCTGTTGTCTTCGCCAAAGGCCGTAAACCTGTAGCTTAACTTTAAGCTTTGGGCCCGAGCCAGGCACTGTCGGCGCCGACGACAATTTATGGCGAATGCCTCCGGCAGCCCGTGCTTGTTGGCGTCTATGCTTGTCTGACTCATGGCCAGGCTCCACCGGCCAGCAATGACCCGTTCATCAGGCACACCCTTTGAAGCGTTCGAGATTTACCGCGGCCCTGTTTTGCCTGCTGCTCAGCCCTCTGGCTAGCGCTGAACGCTATCGAGTGATCACCGAGGAGTGGGCGCCTTACAACTATGCGGAAGGCGGCCAGCTCACCGGCATGTCCACGGAAATCGTGCGGGCGATCATGGCCTTGACCGGCGACGAGTTCGAAATCGTCTTGCAGCCGAGCATGCGCACTACCCGCACGCTGCGGATCCAACCTCGGACCATCATGTATTCGCTGTTTCGCACGCAGGAGCGCGAGCCGTTGTACAAGTGGGTGGGACCGATCGTGGAGGAGTCCATTCATCCCTATCAGTTGGCCAATGCGCCGCGGCCGATAACGTCCCTGGAACAGCTGCTGCGTGCTCCGCGCATCACCACGCGGCACGCAGGTCTGGTGCCGAGCATGCTGGAGTCGATGGGCTTCAACAACCTCGACAAGAGCGCGGTGGAAAGCCAGCAGCTCTACAGCATGCTGCTGGCCGGTCGTACCGAGGTGATAGTGGGCGATACCGATGCCGGCGTGGCCTACTACAGCCGCCAGCTCGGCATCGCGCCCGGTATGCTGCGACCAATCCCCATCGAGCTGTATCGGTCCTCGCTGTACATCGCCTTCAGCCGTGACAGTGACGATGCGCTGGTTGCCGCGTGGAGCGAGGCGCTCGAGCAACTGCGGCGCTCCGGCGAGTTGGCACGTATCCATCGGCATTACCAGAGGCGATAGGCCCTGAGCGGCTCATATGGCTCTGCTCGCAAGGGCGATAAGAGCGTTAGGCCAGAGCCACACCGCTTCGCATCAGCGCGCGATCGTCGCTCGGGCCATGCACGTACAGACTCTTGCCGACAGTTACTGCGTGACTGCTTACAATGTACGCCTGATCATTTCTAGCCATGCACATGGCGAACCCAACGAGGAACCGCCCCATGGCCTCCGCAGACAAACAGAAGAAGCGCGCCCAGCGGGCCAAGACCAAGGCCAGGCAGAACCGCATGGGCAAGCCCAGGCCGCAGGCCAACGTCGTCCATCCGATCCTGGCCAACCCGCTGATCGACGAGCCGTTCGATGATGTCGAGATCGACCTCAGCACCTTCGACTTCAAGGACATCGAAGAGAACGGCTTCGACCCGGCGCATTTCGATGATCTGTTCCAGACGATGAAGGCTGCGGAGGGCATCAGCCTGCTCGCCCTGTGCGTGGTGTTCTTGCAATATCCGGTGCTGGAGCTGGTGGTCGCCGAGGAATCCGAGGACGCCGCGACCGATTTCATGATGGGCCTGCTGATCGTCTATCGCGCCATCTTCCACGAGGACGACGAAGACGCGGCAGTGGCCTGGATCAGCAGCGAAGCCTTCCAGAGCGCCTACAACGAGGCCTCGGTGATCCTGCAGAAGAAGAACGCCCGCGCCTGAACGGTCGATCAGCCCTTCAGCGCTGCCTCGATCCTGGCGATGTCGATCTTGCCCATCGTCATCATTGCCTCGAAAGCGCGCCTGGCCGCTGCACGGTCCGGGCTGGCGATGGCAGCGCTGAGAATACGCGGCGTGATCTGCCATGAGATGCCCCATTTGTCCCTGCACCAGCCGCATTCACTGGCCTGGCCGCCGTTGTCGATGATCGCGTGCCACAGGCGGTCCGTCTCGGCCTGATCGTCGGTGGCGACCTGGAACGAGAACGCCTCGCTGTGCCGGAACGCCGGGCCGCCGTTGAGGCCGAGGCAGGGGATGCCCATCACCTTGAACTCGACCGTCAGCACATCGCCGCGCTGGCCGGATGGGTAGTCGCCGGGCGCATGATGCACGGCCAGCACGGCGCTGTCGGGGAAGGTTTCGGCGTAGAAGGTGGCAGCCTCCAGCGCGTCGCGGTCGTACCAGAGGCAGATGGTGTTCTTGCTGGTCATCCTCAATCTCCTCGCCGGGGTGATTCAGCAGTCTAGACCGGAGTCGCGGGGCAGGCCGTGTCAGCGACAGGTTCAGGCCCTGTCGCCGACTGGGCCTGGCATCTCAGCGAGAAGGGCGCTCGCCGATCACTGTGGTACGGAACATTTCACGTCGCATGCCGTGATAGTCCGATACGGGCATGTGCCATGTGCTGCGGTTGTCCCAGATCGCCAATGTGCCCTGGCGCCATTGCATGCGGCAGGTGAAGGCAGGAGACACCGCCAGGTTGAACAGATACTCGAGCAACGGTTGCGCCTCCGCTGCCCGCAGTCCTTCGATGCCGCAGGTATAGGCCGGGTTGATGAACAGGATCTTCTTGCCGGTTTCCGGATGGCGGATCACCAGCGGATGGCTGCGGGCCTCGCCGGAGGTGTCCTGGCCATAACGTATCTGCATGTTCTCCAGCAGTGCGTTGTGGTTGGCGTTGGCACCATAGGCGCGTTCCGGGCTGTGCTGTGCGTCGAGTCTTTCGAGCAAGGCCTGCATGCCGGGGGAGAGCCACTCGTAGGCGAGTGCCATGTTCGCAAAGCAGGTATCGCCGCCATACTTTGGAACATCGTGTCCATAGAGCAGGGTGAAGGCCGGCGGTCGTTCCTGAAAGGTCCAGTCGGTATGCCAGGCCCCACCGAACACGAAGGGTGCCTTCTCACTCGCTTCCTTGACGACGTGTACCACATGCGGATGTTCCTGCATGCAGGTGACGTAAGGCTCGCGGCCAAACTCGCCGAACTGCGTGGTCACTCGCTCCAGATCGCTTACGCCCAGAGATTGCCCCTGAATGAACAGCACCTTGTGTCGCAGCAAGGCCTGGCGCAACTCGGCGTAGCCTTCCGCGCTCAGGGCGCGCAGATCGATGCCTTCGACATATGCGCCCAATGCGCCAGTGGCAGGTATGGCGCAAAAATGCTGGTAGTGAGTGTGCGGGTTGGCGCTGGGCAACGTGTAGATAAATTCGCTCATTTTGTTGTTGTCTCCGCGATCGAGGTGATAACAGCATGGGTTGAGCGATTGGCAGGCTCCATGATAATTACTGCCATTTCATGATCTCTGCTGCCACGATTCGCGCGGCGCCAGCGAGCTGAGGGCCTGCAAAATGGACTGGCGACAGAAACGTTCGGTGACTGGCGTTCGCTACTTGCTGGAGACGGCACAGGCAGAAGGCGTGGCGAAGGACGTCTGCTTGAAAGGCAGCGCCATCGCCTCGCTCGATCTGCAGGCCAGCGCCGCGCAGATCGAGGCCTGGCAGGAGCTTGCAGTCATTCGCAACCTGCTCGAGCACAGTCGCCGCCCTGGCTTGGGCTTCATCACCGGCAGCCGTTACCACCTGACATCCCTTGGCGTGCTCGGTTTCACCATGCTGGCGAGCCGAACGCTGATCGAGGCGTTCAACTCGTTCAGCCGATTCCAGTTGATGGCGTTGACCCTTTGCCCCACCCGCCTGGAACACGAACGGCGTGGTACCTGGCTGCTGTTCGACGCCAGCGTTCTGCCCAGAGACGCCTGCGCTTTCGTCGTCGAACGTGGTATTGCCGCTTGCCTGAGCATCAGTTCGGAGTTGCTGAAACGCCAGGTGATCCCGCTGGCCGTGGAAATGACCGCGCCTGAGGCATTTGGCGCTTGGCACCCATCGTTCCCCTGCGTGCCGACTCGTTCAGCCAGACGTGATGGCGTCCTGTTCTCCAGCGAGGACTTGCACAGCCCATTGCCGCAGGCGCATATCGATGCGCGGCTCGAAGGCGAGCAGTTGTGTGAATTGCAATGTCAGGAAATATCCCACCAGTTACATAAGTCGCCCACCGCGCGGCAGGTGCAACGGGTGTTGATCGGGCAGTCCGGCCAGTTGCTTCCATGCCGCATCGTGGCCGAACGCCTGGGCATTTCCGAGCGCACCCTGCACCGTCGGCTGGCAATCGAGGGACATGCGTTCCAGCAGTTGAACGAACAGATCAAGAAACAGCTCGCCAAGCGTTTGCTGGCTGATTCGCGCCTTGATCTGCACACCATCGCGCAGCGCCTGGGCTATGCCGAGGCGGCCAGCTTTTCCAGGGCGTTCAGCCGCTGGACCGGCTACCCGCCGAGTCGCTGGCAGCGCCACAGCGAGGAGCCATGAGCGCTTCACGAGCGATCAGCCGGGCCCTCCACGTCCAGGCGATTGGCATGATCCAACAGGCTTTTCAGATCACGCAGCTCGATGGTTCTGTAGCCCTGCACCACTAGCCCCAGGCCCTCCAGCCTGGCGAGCGCGGCATTGATGCTCTGGCGGGTAGTGCCCATCATCTGCGCGAGATGCTCCTGGGAAACATTGAGCTGCAAGGACGGGGTTTGCGTGCGCGATCCGAAACCCTGCGCCATCAGCCACAGCCGCCTGGCGAGCCGATGATGCAGTGCCCCGGGCTCGCCGATCACCTGATAGGCCACCCGAAGCTTGTTGATGCTCAGGCGGGCGATGTCTCGCCAATGCCTGGGATTGTGGTCCAGCCATTGGGTGAAGGCCTGCATGGGAACACGAAGAATCCGCGTATCCACGTCAGCGATTGCATCTCGAATGTAGGGCCGGCCATCGATCAGGGAAATGTCGCCGAACCAGTGGCAGGGCTCCAGATAGACCAACAGCGAAGGGGTGCCGTCATGCAGCGAGCTGCTGAGTCGCACAGCCCCTTCGATCACGCAGAAAAGGGCGTGTCGAGCGAATTCGCCTTCCCGGTAAAGGGCTTCTCCAGCGGCATAATCGTGCATCTTCGCATCGCGAATCAGTGCGCGCTTGAGCTCGATCGCGCAGGTCGAAAACCACTCATCCTTCTCCAGTACAGCCAGCAGTAAATCGGTATCTGATGGTGTGTCCATGCTCGGATTCAAAATTCAAGTTTTTGACAGACTGCCATCTTCGCTGCTCCTAGCCTAGTGGTCGCCAATAACAAAAAGCGCCTCGCAGACGGGAGTGGCATCTATGTTGAATCACAGCGAGTTCACTGGAAAAACCGTATTCGTCGCCGGCGGTACCAGCGGTATCAACCTGGGAATAGCCAAGGCCTTCGCCGCGTCGGGTGCGCGTGTGGCGGTCTTCAGCCGCTCGCCCGAGCGAGTCGACAGCGCGCTTGCCAGCTTGCGTGCCCTGGGCGCCGAGGCGCTGGGCTTTACCGGTGATGTCCGCGATAGCGGCAGCGTTCAGGAAGCGCTATCCGGAACCTCCGAAACCTGGGGCAGCATCGATGTGCTTTGCTCCGGCGCAGCCGGCAACTTCGTGGCGCCAGCGGCGGCCATGTCGGTGAACGGCTTCAAGAGCGTGATGGATATCGACCTGCTCGGCAGCTTTCACGTACTGCGCGCGGCTTATCCGTTCCTGACCCGTCCCGGCGCCTCGGTCATCAATATCTCTGCCCCTCAGGCCTCCATCGCCACGCCTTTGCAAGCGCACGTCTGTGCAGCGAAAGCCGGCGTCGACATGCTCACGCGCGTGCTGGCCATGGAGTGGGGGCCTGAGGGTATCCGCGTCAATTCCATCGTCCCCGGTCCTATCGACGGCACGGAAGGGATGGCGCGACTGACGCCGACGTCCGAGGCGCGGGATGCAGTCATTCGCAACCTTCCGCTGCGCCGCTACGGCGACATCGAATCGGTGGCCAAGGTCGCGGTCATGCTCAGTTCCTCGGTGTGCGACTACGTGACAGGCGTCGTGTTGCCTGTCGATGGCGGCGCATCGCTCGCTGGCCCTGGGTTGTTTGGCTCTCCCGCCTGAGCCTGCAGTCCGACTTCTGCTCCACCCAACCAGGAAAACAATAATGAAAACTGCAGCCGATTCCAGCTACAAACGCGCGCTCGCGCGCGGCGATCTCGCAGCGAAAATGGATGCCATCGTCATGGGTTCCGGCGCCGGAGGCCTGACGGCTGCCGCGCTGCTGGCTCTCGAGGGCAAGAAGGTGCTGGTGCTGGAGCGCCATGCGGTCATCGGCGGTTGCCTGCAGGTCTTCAGGCGCCCCGGATTCGAGTGGGATGTGGGGTTGCACTACGTCGGCGAAGTTCATCGCGCCGGCACCCTGCGCAACCTGTTCGACAAGGTCACCCGCGGTGAGCTCAAGTGGCAGAAGATGCCCGATCTCTATAACAAGATCGCAATAGGCGACGAAATATTCGAGTACTACGCAGGCAGCGCTGCCTTCAAGGAGCGGCTCAAGGAATACTTCCCCGAAGAAGCGCACGCCATCGATCGTTACATCGAGCTGGTCAACGAGGCCAGTCGCCCCGCAGGTGAATTCCTGGCTGTACGAGCGATGCCAGGCTCCTTTGCGGACAAGGCGTTCGAGCAGGTCGCCCCGCGCTTCATGCCGCTGGCCGAGCAAACCACGCTGGAGGTCCTGCGTTCGATCACCCGCAACGAGAAGCTGATCGCCGTGCTTTGTGGCCATTTCGGTGACTACGCCAGTTTGCCGAGTGTCGCCTCGTTCTCGGTGCATGCCGCCGTCATTCGCCACTACCTCGATGGAGCGAGTTATCCCATCGGCGGCTCGCAAGTCATCGCCGACCTGATATCGGAAACCATCCGCAGTGCCGGCGGCATGGTGCTGGCTGGGGCCGATGTGGTCGGTGTCGTCGAGCATGATGGCAAGGTGGTCGGTGTGCGCATGGCGGGTGGTGAAATACTCGAGGCGCCGCAGGTCATCAGCGGCATCGGTATCCGCCAGACGCTGAACATGCTCACCAGCGCAAACCCGGAAATCGAGCAGCTCAATGCCAGGGCGCAGGCCATGCCCAGCACGCTGCCAGCGGTCGTGCTCAACGTGGGCCTCGATGCCAGCAATGCCCACCTGGATGTCGGGCCCGCCAACATCTGGATTCACCAGAGCGCGAGGCAGAGCGAGGACTGGCAGCACTACATTCAGGACCCGGCGCGGCGTCCGATGCCGCTGCATTTCATCTCGCAGCCGTCAGCTAAAGATCCAAGCTGGCCGCTGCGCTATCCCGGCCGCAGCACGATGGATATCTGCAGCTTTACCGACTGGAACCTGTGGCAGCCGTTTACCGGTACGCAATGGAAGCACCGGGGTGACGAGTACGAGGACCTCAAGGCCCGCCTCTCCGAGGAAATGCTCCAGCAGGTCTATCGTTTCTACCCGAAGGCGCAGGGGCACGTCGTCCATGCGGAGCTGGCCACGCCGGTGAGTTTCAATGACTTTCTGGGCCGCACGCGTGGCGATTTCATGTCCTTCGCGCCGACGCCCGAGCGCTATCAACAGCGTTGGACCCGTGCCTTCAGCCCGGTCAAGGGTTTGCTTTTCACCGGTCAGGATGTCGCCATGGGCGGCGTCAGCGGTGCCATGGTCGGCGGCTTGCTGGCCGCATCGGCGGCACTTGGCCGTGACCTGTTCCGTGAGCTGCGAGAGCTCGCCTGATTCCTTCAACCGACTATCGCCATTTGGAGAATAACCATGATCAGAATGACCGTTTCCTACCCGCCCCACGAAGGCTTCCAGTTCGATCATCAGTACTACCAGTCAACGCACGCGCAGTTGATCAGGGCCCGGCTCGGCGCTCACGGCCTGGTAAAGCTGGAGATCGATCAGACCTTACCTGAGCCTGGCGGCAAGCTGCCTGCGAGCGTTGCGGCAGCGCACATGTTCTTCGCCGACGTCGACAGCTTCAAGGCGGCAATGGCCGCTGAAGGCAAGGTGCTCGGTGCCGACCGCACGAACTACACCGATATCGTCCCGGTTGTGGTCATCAGCCAAGTCATTCAGTGATTCGGGAGGCCGTGCCTTGAACGGATTGATGCAGGACAAGCCGCTGCTCATTTCATCGCTGCTGGAGCATGCGGAGCGTTACAGTGCAGGGGTCGAAGTGGTATCGCGCCGTGTCGAGGGCGACATTCATCGATACACCTGGGCGGATGTCGCCCAGCGTTCTCGGCAGCTGGCCATGGTGCTCGATGACTGGGATCTGCCTGCGGGCAGCCGGGTCGCGAGCATCGCCTGGAATGGCTATCGCCATCTGGAGCTGTACTACGGCATCAGCGGCTCGCAGCGTGTGCTGCATACCATCAATCCACGTCTGCATGCCTCGCAGGTGGCCTGGATGCTGGAGCATGCCGAAGACGAAGTGGTGTTCTTCGATGCCAGCTTCATTGACCTGGTCCGTACCCTGCAGCCGCTGGTCCGCCGTGTTCGTCACTGGGTGCTGTTGGGTGATCAGGCTGCGCTCGAACGCCTCGAAGACATGCCGGAGGTCGTCAGTTACGAGTCGTTGCTGGCGAAGCACAGTGGTCAATACGCTTGGCCGCAGTTCGATGAGTTGGCGGCTTCGAGCCTGTGTTACACCAGCGGCACCACCGGCAACCCGAAAGGCGCGCTCTATTCTCATCGCTCGACCGTGCTGCACAGCATGATTCTCAGCACGCCCAGTGCATTGGGTATCGGTCCTCAGGATGTGGTGATGCCGGTAGTGCCGATGTTCCATGTCAATGGCTGGGGCACGCCCTACTGTACGGCGATGGCCGGTTGCAAACTGGTGTTGCCCGGCCCGGCGCTGGACGGGCAATCGGTGTACGAGCTGATCGAGCAGGAGTCGGTGACGCTGGCGCTGGGCGTGCCAACGGTCTGGCAGATGCTGCTCGATCACGTCGATGCCCGGCAGGGCAGCTTTTCCTCATTTGAGAAAAACCACCATCGGTGGAGCGGCCTGTTCGCCGAGCATGCAGAAGCACTTCGAGGACCGCTACGGCGTCGAGGTGATTCACGCCTGGGGCATGACCGAAATGTCGCCTCTGGGCACGGCCTCCGCGCTGATGGCGGAGCACTCGAGTCTGAGCCGTGAGGAGCAGCAACGGCTTCGTCTGAAGCAAGGTCGTCCGGTGTTCGGGATCGACCTGCGCATCGTCGATGACCAAGGCGTCGTACAGCCGTGGAACGGAACGAATTGCGGCCACCTGCAAGTCAAGGGGCACTGGGTCATCAGCGCCTATTTCAAGGACGACTGCGAGCAGCGTCTGGACGATGGCTGGTTCGCCACTGGCGACGTTGCCACGCTCGACGCCAACGCCTACCTGCAGCTCACCGACCGCAGCAAGGATGTGGTCAAGTCAGGCGGAGAATGGCTCTCGACCATCGATATCGAAAATATCGCCATGAACCACCCGGCGGTCGCAATGGCCGCGGCGTTGGGCGTGCCGCACCCGAAATGGGGAGAGCGCCCCATCGTGCTCGTCGTCAGGCGCAAGGACGCAGTCGTCAGCAGAGAGGAGGTGCTTGGTCTTTATGAAGGAAAACTGGCGAAGTGGCAGACCCCGGATGACGTCGTGTTCGTCGATAACATCCCGCTTGGCGCGACCGGGAAAATGCTGAAAACCGAGCTGCGCAAGGTGCTGGAGGACTACGCGCTTCCCGACACCGCCAGTGACAACCGCTAGGCGCTCGCCTGGCTCCCCCTCAGTGGCGCTTCAGTGCGCCAGCATTACTGGGCATTCCGAGAATAATTCATGCTTGATTTTTCGTACTCCAACCCAACGCGCATCCACTTCGGCAAGAGCAAACTGTCGAAGCTGAATCAGGAAATACCCGCCGACGCCAGAGTCATGCTGCTCTACGGCGGCGGCAGCGTGATCAGGAATGGCACGCTGGCAGAGGTGCGGCATACGTTGGGAGAGCGGTACCTCAGCGATTTTGGCGGTATCGAACCCAACCCGAGCTATGAGCGACTCAGCCTGGCCGTTGAGCAGGCCAAGGCCGAGGACATTTCCTATGTCCTGGCCGTGGGCGGCGGGTCGGTGATCGACGCTGCCAAGTACATTGCGGCAGCCGCCTGCATGGCGGCGGACGGCTGGGCCATCCTCGAAAGCGGCGGCCGCTGCATCACCCGCACGCTCCCCGTAGGCGTGGTGCTGACCCTGGCGGCAACGGGCTCGGAAATGAACAACAGCGCCGTTGTCACGCGCTTGTCGACTCACGATAAGATTCCCTTTGCCAGTCGCCACTGTTTCCCGGTGTTCGCGATTCTCGACCCGACCCGGACGATGAGCGTACCTGCTCGTCAGGTCGGCAACGGCGTGGTCGATGCGTTCGTCCATGTCATCGAGCAGTACCTGACATACCCCGTCAATGCCCATGTCCAGGATCGTTTCGCCGAAGGCTTGCTGCTGACTCTGGTCGAGCTGGGACCGCTGGCCCTGAGCGAGCCGGAGAACTACGAGGTACGGGCCAATCTCATGTGGGCCGCCAGCCTCGCACTGAACGGCCTGATCGGTGCAGGTGTACCGCAGGACTGGTCAACGCACATGATCGGCCATGAGCTCACCGCTGTGCATGGCCTCGACCATGCGCAGACCCTGGCCGTGGTCTTGCCCGCCATGCTCAGTGTGCGCCGCCAGGAAAAGTCGCAGAAACTGCTGCAGTACGCCGAGCGAGTTTGGGACCTTCGCGGAGGCTCGCGGGAGCAGCGAATCGAGCAGGCCATCGCCCTCACGCGCGATTTCTTCGAGCAGATGGGCGTTGCGACACGCCTGAGCAGTTATGGTATTGATGCAGGCGGTATACCCAAGCTGCTCGAACAGCTGGAACGCCACGGTATGGTCGCGTTGGGTGAGCGTCGGGAAATAACCTTGCCGATAAGTGCCAAAGTGCTGGAACAGTGCTTGTAGCACCTGGTGAGATCCCGCTCCTGGGGCGATCGACTGGTTGCAGCAACAGCCCCTGAGTCGACTTTCGGAGAGACAGACGCGTGCATACTGAATCAATCGTCTCCGGCATTCCGGTGTACATCGACGGTGAAAGCCCCGACATCATCGTGATGCTGCACGGCTGGCCGGATAGCCATGAAATATGGGCACGACAGGTTCAGCATTTCAAGCGCACGCATCGATGCGTGAGATTTACCTTGCCCGGCTTCGATGACCCGAAGACGCGGGGTTTTTCTATCAGCGAGATAACCGAGCTGATCCTGCGTGTCGTGAATCAGGTCAGTCCCAACGGCAAGGTCACGCTCATGCTGCATGACTGGGGGTGCCTGTTCGGGTTTCACTTCGCTGCCACTCACCCGCACAAAGTGGCGCGAATCGTTGCCGTCGATGTGGGGGATGCCAGCTCACCGGCATTCAAGCGCGGGCTGAGCCTGCGAGCCAAATGGATGATTTTTGCCTATCAGATGCCCCTGGCGCTGACGTGGTACCTGAAGGGTCCGGTAGGCGATTACCTGGCACGTGCGACCGCGAAATATCTGCGTTGCAAGACCGACCCGGCCAGCATCCATGCGGGTATGAGTTATCCCTATGCCATGCGCTGGATGGGCGCGCGCGGAGGATTGAAAAACCTTATCGGTCCGACCCAATTGGCGTGTCCCATTTTTTACGCGTACGGAAGCTACAAGCCATTTCAGTTTCAATCCGAACAATGGCTGCAGACATTGAGCACGAGCCCGGGCTGCAAGGTCGTGCTCTTCAAATCCTCCCACTGGGTGATGGTGGATTGTGCGGAGGGCTTCAATCGGGCCGTATCCGATTGGCTTGCACCGCAGGAGTGCGAGGGGCCTAGCTGAACCAGCGCTGCCTGGCCCAGCCACTGAAAGCATCGACCGCCAGCACCAGCAGCAACATGGCCAGGATCACCGTAGCCGCCTGGGCTTCCTGGAACAGGCTGAGGCTCATGTAGAGCATTTGCCCGAGGCCGCCGGCACCGACGAAGCCGAGCACGCTGGCCATGCGGATGTTGTTCTCCCAGCGATACAGCGTGTACGCCACCAGCTGTGGCCAGACGCCGGGCAGGGTGCCGTAGCAGAAAGCGAGCATGCGTCCGCCGCCGCTTTCGCGGATTGCGTCGGCCGGTTCGCGTGGGGTGTTTTCCAGCGCTTCGGCGAACAGGCGACCGAGCACGCCGGCGGTGTGCAGAGCCAGGGCCAGGGTGCCGGCGTTGGGGCCGAGGCCGGCGGCCAGCACCATCAGCGCCGCCCAGACCAGTTCGGGAATGGCGCGCAGGGCATTGAGCAGCAGGCGTGTCGCGTGCAGGGCGATAGCGCCGAAGCGCCCGGCGGCCGGTAGCGCCAGGGCCAGGCCGAGCAGGGCGGCGAGCAATGTGCCGATGGCGGACATGGCCAGGGTTTCCAGCGCGCCGTGGCCGATGGCCTGCAGGTGCGCGGCGGAGAAGTCCGGTTGCAGGAAGCCGCTGGCGTACTGGCCCATCTGCGCCAGGCTGTCGCCGGCCACCAACGTGCCGAGGTCGATGCCCAGGTAGAGGAACGAGGCGATCACCGCGCCGAGGAGGGCGGCGAACAGGATCAGATTGCCGGCTCTCATGTCAGCCTCGCGCGCAGCAGGCGGCTGAACTGGTCGGCCAGCAGTACCAGCAGCAGGAAGGTGAGCAGCATGCTCGCCACTTCGCCGCCGGCGAACATGCGTAGTGACAGGTCGATCTGTTGGCCCAGCCCGCCGGCACCGACGAAGCCCATCACCACCGAGGCGCGGATGGCACATTCCCAGCGGTATACGGTGTAGGAGAGCATTTCCCCGGCGGCATTGGGCAGCACGCCGTAGGTGAAGGCCGTCAACCGGCTGCTACCGGCACCCAGTAGCGCGCGGGTGGGGCGAGCATCCACCGACTCGAAGATTTCCGCATACACCTTACCGAGCATGCCGGCGTAGGTGATGGCGATGGCCAGTACCCCGGCGGTGGGGCCGAGGCCGACGGCGCGGACGAACAGCAGTGCCCAGACGATCTCCGGGACGCTGCGCAGGAAGATCAGTAGGCCACGTACCGGCCAACGTGCCAGTTGCGCCCACCAGGCCGGGCGGCCGCCACGGCGCACGGCCGACAACGACAGCGCGCGCGTCGCCAGCAGTGCGGCTGGAATGGCGATCAGCAGGGCCAGACTCATGCCGGCGGTGGCGATGGCCAGGGTTTCCAGGGTGGCGCGGCCGAGCAGGGCGAGGAATTCGCCATCATGCGCAGGCGGCCAGAAACCGGCGAGGAAGTTGCCCATGGCGCGGGTGTTGTCGCCATCGACCAGCACGGCCAGGTCCAGCTCGCTCAAGCTGATGCCCGGCCACAAAAACAGCAGCGCCAGCGCGGTGATCAGCAGGCGTGGCAGGGCGGCGGGGTCGCGTGGGGCGGTGGTCAGCATCGCGGGATGTGCGTCGGTTGCGGCTGTACGGGCGAGCTGGGCGTGGCCTGCAGCTGCTCGTTGGCGTACAGCGCGTGCAACTGCTCGGGCTGTACCTCAATGGCCGGCAGGTCGAAGGCGATACGCCCGTCGCGAATACCGATCACCCGCGGGAAGTGCGCCAGGGCCAGATCGACGGCATGCAGGCTGGCCAGCAGGGTCATGCCGCGTTCGGCAGCCTCGTTGTTGAGCACGGCCAGGGTATGGCCGGCCAGCACCGGGTCCATGGCCGAGACCGGTTCGTCGGCGAGGATCAGGTCCGGCGCCTGGTACAGCACTCGGGCGATGCCGACTCGCTGCAGCTGGCCGCCAGAGAGCTGGTCGCAGCGCTGGTAGAGCTTGTCGGCGATATCCAGGCGCGCCAGGGCTGCCTGGGCGCCGCCGGCATCCAGCGGGTGCAGCAGGTTGATCAGGCCCTTGGCCAATGACCACTGGCCGAGCTTGCCGGCCAGCACGGCGGTGACCACGCGCTGACGCGGCGGCAGCGGTGGCGCCTGGTGGATCAGGCCGATGCGTGCGCGTAGACGCTGGCGCTGGCGGGCAGGCAGGCGCCAGGGGTTGTGCTGCAGCAGGTCGATCTCGCCGTGCGTGGGTTGCAGGCTGGTGGCCAGCAGGCGCAGCAGGGTGGTCTTGCCGGCACCCGAGGGGCCGATGATGGCCACCCGTTCGCCGGGGCTGACCTCGAGGTCGATGTTTTCGAGCGCAACCTTGCCGTTGGCGTGGGCCAGGCCCACGCCACGCAGGGCGATGCTCACTTCAAGAGGCCAGCGGCGCGCGCGGCTTCTTCGATGCCTTCGTAGTTTTCAGGCTTGGTCTCGATGAAGCGGCTGGCGGCCTGCAGGTCGAGAATTGCCTTCTGCTCGGGCTTGGCCGGGTCGAGGGCGAGGAAGGCGGCCTTGATCTTCGCCTGCAGATCGGCATCGAGGTTGCCGCGCACGGTCCAGTTGTAGTCGTAGTAGGTCGGGGTGGTGGCGAAGACCTTGACCTTGTCGGTATCGACCTTGCCGCCATCGACCAGCTTCTGCCAGACCGAGGCATTGAGCACGCCGGCGTCGGCCTTACCGGCTTGCACCCAGGCTGCGGTGGCGTCGTGAGCGCCGGAATAGGCCACGCGGCTGAAGAAGTCTTCCGGCTTGATGCCGTCCTGCAGCATGAAATAGCGCGGCATCAGGCTGCCGGAGGTGGAGGACACCGAGCCGAAGGCGAAGGTTTTGCCTTTCAGATCCTGCAGCGATTTCACCGCCGGGTCGGAAGTGATGAACTTGCTGGTGAACTCGGCGTCCTGTTCACGCTGTACCAGGGGTACGGCGTTACCGGTCTTCAGGTGCGCCTGGACGAAGGTGAAGCCGCCCAACCAGGCCATGTCGATACGGTCGGCCGCCAGCGCCTCGACCACGGCGGCGTAGTCGGCCACCGGCACGAACTCGACCTTCATGCCCAGTTCCTGCTCCAGGTAGGCACCCAGCGGCTTGAACTTGCGCAGCAGTTCGGTGGGGGCTTCGTCGGGGATGGCCGAGACCTTGAGGACGTCGGCGGCTTGCGCAAATACAGCGGATACGGACAGGGCGATGCCGGCGGCGAGCGCCAGGGTGTTCTTGAACATGTCGGATTCTCCGGTTCAATAGCGGGGAAGGCGCGCGGAGTATAGTGGCCGGACGCTGCGCTTGCAGCACGTACGCGCAGATGCCGGAGTTAATATGCGCGCTGGATACCAACTGCCTGGAGTTGATCGATGACTGCAACGCTGCCCGCCCTGGCCTTCGCCGGGATCGGCCTGATGGGCCTGCCGATGACCCGCCGCCTGCTGGCCGCAGGCTATCCACTGACTCTGTGGAACCGCACGCCGGACAAGTGCGCACCGCTGCTGGATCAGGGTGCGCGTCGCGTTGAGAGCCCCGCCGAGTTGTGTCGCGATGCCGACTTGGTGATGCTGTGCCTGGCCAATACCGAGGTGGTGCGCGAGGTGGTGTTCGGCCCGGGCGGCATCGTCGAGGGGGCGCGGCCGGGGCAGTTGCTGGTGGATTTTTCCAGTCTTGAACCGGCCGCCACACGTGAGATGGCCGCGGAGCTGGAAGCGCGCACCGGCATGCGCTGGATCGATGCACCGGTTTCCGGTGGCACGCCGGGCGCCGAGGCCGGCACGCTGGCGATCATGGCGGGTGGCCGCGAAGAGGACGTGGAGCGCGTGCGCCCGGTACTGGCGCACCTGGGTCAGCGCCTGACGCGCATGGGCGAGGTAGGCGCCGGGCAGGTGACCAAGGTGTGCAACCAGATGATCGTCGCCTGCAACGCGCTGGTGATTGCCGAGGTGGTGGCGTTGGCCGAGCGCGCGGGCGTCGATGCCAGCCTGATCGCGCAGGCTTTGGCCGGTGGTTTCGCCGATTCCAAACCGCTGCAGATCCTCGCGCCGCAAATGGCCGCCAGACAGTTCGAGCCGGTCAAGTGGCATGTGCGCACCCTGCTCAAGGATCTCGACACAGCGGTGAAACTGTCGCGTGAGCAGGGCAGCGCAACGCCCATGAGCGGCCTGGCTGCACAGCTGATGCGCCTGCACGGCAGCCAGGGAAACCTTGAGCGCGACCCCGCCACGCTGGTGGAAATGCTGCGGGAGCAATGCCCATGAAGATCGCTGCCAACCTGTCCATGCTGTTCACCGAACTGCCGCTACGCGAGCGTGTGCTGGCCGCGATGCGTGCGGGATTCGATGGCGTGGAGATCCAGTTTCCCTACGAGCTGCCGGCCATCGCCCTGAAGGAGGTGCTGGAGCTCAGCGGCATGTCACTGGTGCTGATCAACGTGCCAGCGGGCGACCTAATGACGGGCGGCCCCGGTCTGGCCAGCGTGCCGGCGCATCAGGCGCAGTTCGATGCCGCCCTGTGCGAGGCATTGACCTGCGCCGCCATGGTACGCCCGGCCTGCGTCAACGTGTTGCCCGGGCGCCTGGCCGAAGGCGTGAGCCGCGAGCAGGCGCTGGCGTGTCTGGTCGCCAACCTGCGCAAGAGCGCCGAAGCGTTCGCCACACTGGGCATTCGTGTGCTGGTCGAGGCGATCAATCCGATCGACATGCCGGGCTTTGTGATCAACACGCCGGAGCATCTCAATGAATTGCTGCGCGCGGTGGACCATCCGAATCTGGCCGCGCAGTATGACCTCTACCATATGGCGCGCCAGGGGCTGGACGTGGTCGCCGGCATGCGCCTGCTGGCCGGGCACATCGGTCATGTGCAGTTCGCCGATGTGCCGGGGCGCGGCGCGCCAGGCAGCGGTGAGCTGGATTTTGCGCCGATGCTCGAAACCCTGCATGAGACCGGATATCGCGGCTGGCTTGGGGCCGAATACAAGCCGGGTGAGGCAGGTACGCAGGCGAGTCTGGGTTGGTTGCCGGGGTTCAAGGCTGGAGTGTGAGTGTTTGATCGCGGCTGAAGCCGCTCCTACAGATACCCACCGATTTCGTAGGAGCGGCTTTAGCCGCGATGAGATATCAGACTCAGGCAACGGCCAAGCAACGACAAGGTGCGCGAGCTTTCCCCGGATTGCATCCGGGCTACGCCGCTGGTCGCGGCTAAAGCCCCTCCCACAGGGCGGCGCGATTGTTGTAGGAGGCGCTTTAGCGGCGAGCTTATGCTCAAAGAAAGCTCAGGACCTGGCCGCTACCCGTTCCAGCGGCCGGTAGTGAGGTGGGAACAACGTGACGATTTCCGCCAGCGGTACCGGTTTGCTGAACAGATAGCCCTGCACCTGATCGCAGCCGCGCTCCTGCAGAAACTCCAGCTGCGCGGTGGTTTCCACGCCTTCGGCGACGACTTTCAGGTGCAGGGCATGGGCCATGGCGATGATGGCGTGGACGATCTCGCGGTCCTGATTGGAGTTGGCCACGTCCTGAATGAAGGAACGGTCCACCTTCAGCGTATCCAGCGGCAAGCGGCGCAGATAGGCGAGGGATGAATAGCCGGTGCCGAAGTCGTCGATGGACAGGCTCACGCCCAGCGCGCGGATGTTTTCCAGCAGGCCGATGGCGCGATTGATGTTGCTCAGCAGCGCGCTTTCGGTCACTTCCAGCTCCAGGCAGTGGGCGGGGCAGTGGGTCGCGTTCAGCAGTTGTTCGATGCGGCCCGGCAACTGGTCGTTGGCCAGATTGAGCGCCGAGCAGTTGACCGCGATCTTCAAGCCTGGATAGCCCATGTGCTCCAGGCTGTTGAGATCGAGACAGGCCCGGCGCAGCACCCAGTTGTCGAGCTGATCGATAAAGCCGTTGGCCTCGGCGATGGCGATGAAGCGTTCCGGGGTGAGCAGGCCATGCTGTGGATGATTCCAGCGCACCAGGGCTTCCAGCTTGCTCAGGTTACCGCTGCGCAGATCGATGATCGGCTGGTAGTAGAGGACCAGGCCATTGTCCTGCAGCAGGGTCTGGCGCAGGTCCTCTTCCAGTTGCAGCTCGTACGAGGCCTTCTGTTTCAGGTGCGGGTTGAAGAAATGCACCACGTTGCGCCCGCTGCCCTTGGACTGATACAGCGCCAGGTCGGCGTGCTTGAGCAGCTCGTCGGCGCTGCTGCCGTCCTGTGGAAACAGGCTGATGCCGACGCTGGTGGTCATCACGATCTTGCGCCCGGCCAGGCTGATCGGCTCCTTCATTTGCTCCAGCATGCGCGCGGCCAGCGCACGCGGGTCGGCATTGCTGTCGAGGCTGGCGACCACGCAGAACTCGTCGCCGCCGAAGCGCGCGATGATGTCGCGCTCGCGTAGTGCTGCACGGATGCGCTGCGCCACCACGCGCAGCAGTTCGTCGCCGGCGTCGTGGCCAAGGCTGTCGTTGATGCGCTTGAAGTGATCGACATCGAGAAACATCACCGCCAGGCTGCGGCCGGTCACCGCATGCTCTTCCAGGGTGGCAGTGAAGACCCGATTGAAGCCGCGGCGATTGAGCAGTTCGGTCAGTGGGTCGAAATGCGCCACCTGTTCCAGCGAAGCCTTGGCCTGATCGAGCTGCACCAGCAGGGTATTGACCCGCTGCAGGTCGCGCTCCTTGTCGTCGAGCTTGCGTCCGATCCAGGCCGCGGCCAGGCCCAGGCCGAGAATCAGCAGGGTGATGGACGCGACGATCACCACCAGTTGCGCGCTGTTGTCGGCACTGCGCAACTCCAGCGGCGTGCCATCGGGCACCACCAGGTTGAGCGCGGCCATGCCGGTGTAATGCATCGAGGCGATGGCGGCGCCCATCACCAGCGCTGCCGAATACTTCATCCAGCGCTGGCGGCTGGGCGAGCCGTTGCGCACGTAGCGGTTGAGCAGCAGCGCAGCGAAGCTGGCGCTGATGGCAATGATGATGGACAGGGTGAACAGGCCGCCGTGGTAGTAAGCTTGGGCGTCCGAGCGGATCGCGGCCATGCCGCTGTAGTGCATGGCGCTGATGCCCAGGCCGATGATCACGGCCGCCAGTAACTGCCGGCTGAGGCCGGGGCGCGGCATTGCCATGCAGTAAAGAGCCAGAAGGGCGGCAGCCAGCGCTACCAACAAGGAAAGCGCGGTGGTGGCGAGGTCGTAGCGAATGGCGACAGGTGCGTGGAATGCGAGCATGCCGATGAAATGCATGGACCAGATGGCGCCGGCCAGGCACAACCCGCCGAGCAGCCCCCAGACCACGCGCATGCTGCGCATCGGCACCTGATCGAGATGCCTGGCGATGGTCAGTGTGCTGAGACTACCGATGCTGGCGATGACGTAGGACAGCACCACCAGCTTTGGGTCGTGTACGCAGTCGAGCAGAACTTGGCCCTGCTCGGGCAGGTCTGCGAGAAAATGAATCGACCATCCTTCCATAGGCATCCCCCTGGCAGGGCGGTGTGCATGTCCATTCAGTGAAGCACAGGCACGTTCGTACTTGCGTGCGAGTCGACGGGCTATAGGCCACAAAATGACCAGCCCTCAAGGTTTTTAGCACTAAAAATGGCAATTTGCCTTATATGTGCCAGAAATTGGGCAGACAGGTTCAACTGGGCGCGTTGGGCCTGTATCAGGCGCATCATTATGACGAAGGTTGAGGCGAAGGCGTGATACGCCTATCGCCCCATATTCGGCCGGTGCCGGCAGGGATGGAGGCCCATGGCCGAGACTCGCGTGAGGCACGAGCGGCAAGGTGAAGCAGGATGTTGGCGCGCTCATAGGGCAGGGCGCGCTATTCATCGGGCGTGGTTTACGTCAAGGCACCAGCAGGATCTTGCCGTCACGCTCGCCGCTGGCAGCTGCCGCCACAGCGTCCTTGATGTGTGCCAGGTCGTAGGTGGCGGCGACGCGGGTCTTCAGCTTGCCGCTGGCGATCAATTGCACCAGCTCGCCGAACACCTTCATCTGCTGCGCCGGGCTGGCCTGCTGGAACCACTTGGCCAGCCAGAAGCCGCGCAGGGTGACGTCGCGAAATACGAACGAGGCCGGCGAAACCTGGCAGGCCTCGCCGCTCATCATGCCGTAGTTCACCAGCACGCCGCCGTTGGCCAGCGCCGCGGCGATATGATCGGTGCTGGCGCCACCCACCGCGTCGATGCCCAGGCGTACGTCGGCGCCGCCGGTAGCAGCACGAACCCGCTTGGCCAGGTCAGGACCGTCCACCAGCACCAAATCACCGCCTTCGGCCTCGACAGCGGCGACAGCCGATTCCCGGCGCACCACGTTGATGGTCTTGAAGCCGCGCAGCTTGGCCAGCTGGATCAGGTAACTGCCGACGCCCGAGTTGGCGGCGTTCTGGATCACCCAGTCACCCGGCTTGAGGTCGACGAACTCGCTGAGCAGCAACGAAGCTGTCGGCGGGTTGACGGTGAGCATGGCCAACTGCAGCGGATCGGCCTCCGGTAGCGGGATGAGTTTGTCTGCCGGCGCGTTCAAGGCGCTGACCCAGGTGCCGCAACCCACCGGCAGCAGCACGGTCTGGCCGACCTTGAAGTTGCCGACGCCTTCACCGAGCGCCTCGACCTTGCCGACGCCTTCATTGCCGCCGACCGCGGGCAGCGGCGGCAGCATGCCGTAGGCGCCGGTCAGGGTCAGCACGTCCGATGGATTGATCGGTGCAGCCAGTACCTTGACCCGCACTTGCCCGGCGGCGGGTTCCGACAGCTCCAGAGGCACAGCGCTGATCACGTCTTGCGGCACCGGGCCGCGTTGCTGGTATTCGGCTTTGAGCATGTCTGATCTCCTGAAGGCTGGCGCAAAAATGCGTGCAGCCAGTCTAGCCGCGATAGGGCAAAGCGGAATGAATCGGCCGGCATCCACTCTGGTTATGAAGACGACCAGCCGTCTATGCTCTGGCTTATCCGATAGTGGGGTAGACGATGGGCAGATGGTGGCTGGGCTTGATCTTGGCATGTCTGAGTCCGACGGTTGCGGCAGAGGTGCTGCATGTCGGTTTCGGCACGCACAAGCCGCCTTACGTGTTCGAAGGGGAGCCGCGCGGCCTGGAGTACGAGATCGTCGACCGTGCCGCCCACAACGCCGGCTTCGAGCTGACCGCCTACTACGCGCCAATGGAGCGCCTGCACCTGATGCTGCGCCGCGGCGAGATCGACGCCATTGCTACCACACACGAGCGCAGTGGGGTGGTGGCCTTTTATTCGGATGTCTACATCCACTACCACAACGTCGCGGTAGCGCTGGCTAGCCGGGGCTATCACATCGAGCGGATCGCCGATCTGCGCAGCTACGCCGTCAGCGCCTTTCAGCGTGCGCGCCTGCTGCTCGGGCCGGAGTTCGAGCGTATGGCCATGAACAACCCGCGCTATCGCGAGGAGGCGCTGCAGATCAACCGCAACCGCCTGCTTTACAGCGGACGCACCGATGTAGTGGTGGGTGACAAGCGGATCATTCTCCATCTCGATCGCGAAGTGAACGATCAGGTCGACGTAACCCAGTCGCTCGACTGGTTCGAGATATTCCCACCGACGCCGTACCGCGTCGGCTTTCGTCAGGACTCGCATCGGCTGCGTTTCGATGAGGGGCTGCGCATGCTGCGCGAATCTGGCGACTACCAGCGCATCGAACGGCGCTACCTGACGGACTGAAATCTGAGGAAACTTTTGCAGGGCTGCCTCGGTTGGCAGGCTGTAGCACTATGCCGGCTTGTCTGACGACTGGAGACGCCTCGATGCCGCGCCTGAAACCCCTTGCAGCCCTCGGTCTGATCGCTCTTTTCGGTGCCCAGCACAGCCTTGCCGAAGACCGGCAGCTTGATTCGGAACTGGGCCCGCTGAACGTCCATACCGTCGCCGAAGGTCTGGCCAATCCCTGGGCCGTGGCCTTTCTGCCGGACGGCCAGGGATATCTGGTCAGCGAGCGGCCGGGCGCGTTGCGCCGGGTAAGTGCCGAGGGGGCGGTGTCCGAGCCATTGCGTGGGCTGCCTGAAGTCTTCGCTGTCGGCCAGGGTGGTTTGCTCGACGTGGTGCTGTCGCCTGATTTCGCCCAGGACCGTCTGGTTTACCTGTCCTACGCCGAAGAGGGTGATGGCGCTGCCGGTACGGCGGTGGGGCGCGGCAAGCTGTCGGCCGATGCTGCGGCGCTGGAGGGCTTCGAGGTGATTTTTCGTCAGCAGCCGAAGTTATCCAGCGGCACGCACTTCGGCTCGCGCCTGGTGTTCGACCGTGACGGTCACTTGTTCATCGCCCTGGGTGACAACAACAATCGCCCCACCGCACAGGATCTCGACAAGTTGCAGGGCAAGCTGGTGCGTATCTTTCCCGATGGCCGCATCCCCGAGGACAACCCTTTCGTTTCCCGTGATGGCGCGCGTAAGGAAATCTGGTCCTACGGTCATCGCAACCAGCAGGGCGCGGCGCTCAACCCCTGGAGCGGCCGCCTGTGGACCCATGAGCACGGCCCGCGCGGCGGTGACGAAATCAACATTCCCGAAGCCGGCAAGAACTACGGCTGGCCGTTGGCGACGCACGGGGTGAATTACTCGATGCTGGCGATTCCCGAGGCCAAGGGCAAAACGGTCGAGGGCACCGAGGCGCCGCATCATGTCTGGGAAAAATCACCGGCCATCAGCGGCATGGCCTTCTACGACGCGGAGCGTTTTCCAGCCTGGCAGCAGAACCTGTTCATCGGAGCACTGGCCAGCCAGGCGCTGATTCGCCTGCAACTCGACGGCGACAGGATCGTGCATGAAGAACGCTTGCTGGAGTCGCTGAAGGTACGGGTACGCGACGTACGACAGGGGCCGGACGGCTATATCTACGTGCTGACGGATGCGCCGAAAGGGCAGTTGCTGCGCCTGGGGCTGGCGAGCGAGTAAGCTTGGTGGGAGGCTAAGGCGGGGAGGGAGGCTGGGTGCGCAATGCGCACCCGAGGCGATCACTTCTTGCTGATAGTGATCTGACGAGTGCCGCCGTAAGTCTGGCCGCTGACGCCCTTGGCGATCTGCTGGATCTCGCCACCACCCTGCAGGAAGGCAGCGATCTGCGCCTCGATGGACTCGCGGGTTTCCACGGCAGGTGCGGGTTTGCTGACTTTGCTGGCGGACGACTTGACGCGAAGGGTGGCCATGACCTTGATCTCTTTCAGATGGGCGGCCGGCCATTATGCCTCAAGCTGCCTTTTTCTGCTTGGGTAATCGCCCCGTTACCGGCTACAACGCTGCGCATGAGTGTTTTTTCGCGACACTTTATGGCTTGTTTTCCAGTCACTTACACGGCCCGGAAACCGGCTGTCGATTCATTATGCAGCCAGCCCGGATGTCCCTGATCTCGGGTAGAATGTCCGGCTGTTTTGGCGAGGTGGAACACGATGGCCGTTATTGGGCGGATGAATTCTTTACAGGTGGTCAAGCACACCGACTTCGGTCTGTATCTGGACGGTGGCGCGGACGGTGAAATCCTCCTGCCCAAGCGCTACATCCCCAAGGATACGCCGAGCGAAGTCGAGGACTGGCTCAACGTGTTCATCTACCTGGACAGCGAAGACAAGCTGATCGCCACCACGCTCAAGCCGAAAATCCAGCTCGGCGAGTTCGCCAGCCTCAAGGTGGTGGATATCAACCGCGTCGGCCTGTTCTTCGACTGGGGCCTGCCCAAGGACCTGTTGCTGCCACACTCCGAAGAGAAGCGCCCGCTGCAGATCGGCGACTACTGCGTGATCTACCTCTACCTGGACAAGCGCACCCGCCGCCTCACCGCCACCGCGCGCCTGGATCGTCATCTGGACAAGGTGCCGGCCAACTACCAGGTCGGTCAGGAAGTCGATCTGCTGGTGGTCGAGCGTACCGACCTCGGTTTCAAGGCCATCATCGACGGCAAGCATTGGGGTCTGATCCACAAGAACGAACTGTTTAAGTTCATCCGCAGCGGCATGCGCGAGAAGGGCTATATCAAGGAACTGCGTGCCGATGGCAAGATCAGCCTGAGCCTGCAGCCCATCGGTCACCAAGCCGCCAGCGGCCTGGCCGAGCAGATCATCGAGCGCCTGCGTGATCAGGGCGGTGTGCTGGCATTGGGTGACAAGAGCCCGCCAGAGCTGATCGCCGAACAGTTCCGGGTCAGCAAGGGCAACTTCAAGAAGGCCATCGGCGGTCTCTACAAGCAGGGGCTGATCCGCATCCACGACGACCGCATCGAACTGCTCGACAGCTGATACGACCGTGACTTGAGCCCCGGCGCGGCAACTCGCATAATGCCGGCGTTTCCCGCCGGTGTAGCTCAGTCGGTAGAGCAGCGCACTCGTAACGCGAAGGTCGCAGGTTCGATTCCTGTCCCCGGCACCAAAAAACAAAAGGGTCAGCTGCGGCTGACCCTTTGTCGTTTCACGCTGAAAATTCTCTCGAACTGTTGTCCAACCCGGTGTGATGATGGTTTTCGGGTGTCAGCCATGCGCAGTCTGATCCTGACTCAGTGGGAGTTGCTCATGCTCATTCGTTCGCTTGTATTGATCCTGACTGCAGTGTTGGCCAGTGCGGCTTTCGCCGATCAGCCGCAGACCATCCGGGTCATTCCCAAGAGCTACGTCAGCCCTGGTGCCAGCGGCAGCGTTTCGGGCTCGTCGAGTTATCAGCAGCACAATCTCTACGGCGGCCAGCGTCTACCGCGGGGCAGCGTGCGTCAGGAAAGCCGTTATGGCAGTCAGTCCATCGAGACGCGCGGCGGGATTCGGCAGAGCACCGAGTATCCCGGCGGGCTGATCATCGAGCGTCAACCTGGTAGCGGCAGTTACCAGCGGCAACGCAGCCGCTGATCTCAATGACGGGCGGCCGTTCTATGTGCGTTGTCCGGCGCGTCAGCGATCACTGCGCGGTTGCGCCCCTCGCTCTTGGCCCGGTACAGGCATTCGTCGCCGCGCTGCAGCCAGCTTTCCCAATGCTCGCCACCATGCAGGATCGCGCCGCCTATAGAGACGGTCACCGCGCCGCCCGGGCTTTGCAGCTCACTGGCGACCTTGCTCAGCAGGTTCTGCGCCGCGACGCGCAGGCCTTCCGCGTCGGTGCTGGGCAGCAATAGCAGGAACTCCTCGCCACCGAAGCGGAACAGGCGATCTTCCTTGCGGCAGTAGCGCTTGATCAGCCCCACGAAAGCCACCAGCACCTGGTCGCCGACCTGGTGGCCGAAGCGGTCGTTGATCTGCTTGAAGTGGTCAAGGTCTATCACCAGTAACCCATAGCTGTCGCTGTGACGGCGATGGGTGGCCACGGCGATTTTCAATTCTTCGTTCATCGCCCGACGGTTGCGCGCGCCGGTGAGCGGATCATGGATCGCCAGCATTTGCAGTTGGTCGCGCTGGGTACGCGTGCGGAAGGCAAAGATGAAGCTGAGCACGCTGGCCATCATGCAGGTGACCAGAAACGAGACCATCTGGTAGTTGCTCTCGAACACGCTGCCGGGTACCAGCAGAGCATGGCTGACCAGGCTGATCAGCACCAGTGCGGTGGCCAGCAAGGCCTTGCCGGGCGAGACCATGAAGAAGTTGAAGAGGATCAGCGGATAGATCCAGAACAGGCCGTTGACCCCCAGGTTGATGGCGATCAGCGTGGCGCCGACCGAGAATACTGCGGCCAGGTAGATCCCGGGTTTGACCGTATCGCGGGTGACCCAGGCATAGAGCACGGCGAACAGCGTGGAGATAACGATGATGGTGTCGGCGATGCCAACCAGATAATTGCCGTGGAGCAGGCGGTAGACGGCATAAGGCGAAATGCCGATGACGCCGAATAACCCCATCAGGGTGATGATCGACAGCTGGAAATCGTTGCGCAGGCGTTTCAGCAAACGTGCGGTCTGGGTAGCCATAGCGTTTCTTTTCGTTGTTATGGAATAAGCATGCAAAGCTTTGACCGCCGATGGCAAGGGGCATTCCGGAGCAAAGTGCCAGTATTTTTGCCCCAGGCGACAGACTGCCTTTAATGGGCGCGCAGCGATACCAGTGACTTGCTGCGCTGGTAGCGGGCCAGTCGTTCGGCTAGTTCGGCGGGAAGAGGCTGGCCGGGTGCGAAACCTCGGCATTGATAGAAACCCTGCAGGTCGGGATGGCAGAACAGCCAGACCGCTTCCGGATGCTCTGCCAGGACGTGATCGAGCAAGGCTGCGGCCACGCCCTGGCGACGCAGTGCAGGGGCGACGAACAGCCCGCTGAGCCACTGTCCACCTGTCACGGCTCGCATGCTGAGGGCCGCGACAATGTCACCTGCATGTTCGGCGACCCAGATCTGGTCGCTCGCCTGGCTGCGCATCGGCGAGCGATGGCCGCGGTAGAACTTGTCGACCAGGGGGCGCAGCAGGGGCGGCAATTGGCGGTAGCGGAATGGACTCATCGGCACAGGGGAAGCGGGCGATGGGCCATTTAAGCAGAATCAGGCGGGTAAGGGTGCACCGCGGTTCTCGGCGCTAATCGCTGTACACGGCGCACCCTGTCGACGATTCAGGCTGGCGCCAGGCGACGGCGCTCGGCGCGGATTTCCGGCAGGTCGTTGCGGCGCAGGTACACGCGTAGCGGTTCGCTGAGATTGACCCGATCGTCGATGCGTTGGTCCTGTAGCCAGGCCAGGCGCTGGCGATCCAGGCGCATCAGCTCGCCTTGGTCGGCGTGCCAGACGTATTCGCAGGTTGGAGTGATGGTCTCGGCGGGCACGTCGAGGCCGAAGCTGTCTTCGGAAAAACGCAGCAGGTGCTGGCCAGTCTTGGCGTTGAAGCCGACGAAACCCTGCAGCTGGTCGGCGGCCTCGCAGATTTGGGCGGACGTGATACTCATGGCAAACCTCGTTTCCTATGGGGTTTGCAGGCAAGGCGAATGGTTCTGTTTATCGGCGCAGCCTAACGCTTGAACAGCCGGCCGCGCGTTGCCCTGGATCAAGGAAGCCGTTGCAGGGCCGGTAGTACCTGCTCGCGAAGCAGCGGCGCCAGGTCGTCGGGCAGTGGCAGGGCGGTATCGAGCCAGCGTAGTTCTTCCAGCTCTGCCGCAGCTTGAACGCTATGGGGCAGGGCGGCGCGATAGATGTCGGCCTGCACCCAGGTATCGGCTTCGTTGGCGGCGGGGGCGTGGAACTGGCCGAGTGGTTGCAGCGCTGCGCTGTCCAGGTGCAGTTCCAGCTCCTCGAACAGTTCACGCTTGAGCGCAGACAGTGCATCTTCGCCCGGCTCGCGCTTGCCGCCCGGCAGCATGAAGAAACGGGTATTGCGCTTGCGCACGAGCAGCAGGCGGCCTCGTTCGTCGAACAGGCAGGCCGCCGCAATCTCTAGGGTGTTTTTCATGGGATAAGCAGCGGGCGCCCGAGCAGGGCGCCCGGCGGGCCTCAGCCAGCCAGGCCGACGTAGACGTTCTGCACGTCGTCATGGCTGTCGATGGCTTCGAGGAAGGCCTCGACCTCTTCCATCTGCTCCGGCGTCAGGCTGGTCACCGGGTTCTTCGGGCGATAGCCGAGCTTGGCCGAGTTGACGGTGAAGCCCTGCTCCGGCAGCGCCTTGCAAACAGCGTCGAGGTCGGTCGGATCGGTGATGAACAGGGTCGAGCCTTCGTCATCGGGCACGAAGTCCTGGGCGCCGGCTTCGATGGCGGCCAATTCCGGGTCCGCGCCTTCCTCGGTGCTGGCTTCGATCAGGCCAACGTGATCGAAGTCCCAGCTCACCGAGCCGGAAGCGCCGAGCTGGCCCTTGCGGAACAGCACGCGAATCTCGGCGACGGTGCGGTTGACGTTATCGGTCAGGCACTCGACGATCACCGGCACCTGGTGCGGGGCGAAGCCTTCGTACTGGGTACGCTCGTAGTTGACCACCTCACCGGACAGGCCGGCGCCTTTCTTGATGGCGCGATCCAGCGTGTCCTTGGGCATCGAGGCTTTCTTGGCCTGGTGCACGGCCAGGCGCAGCTTGGGGTTCATGTCCGGATCGGCGCCGTTACGCGCGGCGAGCATGATTTCCTTCACCAGCTTGCCGAAGATCTTGCCTCGGGCATTGGCGGCGGCTTCTTTGGGTTTGGCTTTCCACTGGGCGCCCATCTGGGGTCTCCTGGCCGATAGGTGAGACGGCGTCGCGCGAATCTGCGCGTGACGATCGGATAGGCTGCGGATTCTAGTGCCTTGCGCGGTTATCGGCACCTGCAATTTCCCGATGGTGCGAGCGCCCTTGCAGGCAACCGGCGAATCGCACCAACTGCGGGGCTGCGAAGTCGCTTGCCTGGCTCGCTCGGGCGAAGGAGCATGACGCCCCTGCGCAATCGTCAAAAGGAGTTGTTCATGTCGCGTTGGGTCTTGCTTACCGCTCTGCTGCTGGCTGCGGGAATCGCCCAAGCCGCTCCCGAGCAGGTGCCGCTGTACCGGGAAATCAAGGATTGGGTCGTCGCCTGCGACAACCTGCGCGGATGCCAGGCGTTGAGTGCGCCGGAGAGTTTCGATTACCAGCCCTTGAACCTTCAGCTCGAGCGCTCTGCAGGCGCCCAGGCGCAGCTACGACTGTCGTTGCACGATGCCGAGCAAGGCGGCTATGCACCGCTGCGGCTCGACGGTCGGGCCTTGTCCACTGCAGGTCGCCTTCAGCCGATAGAAAATCAGGGTGAAACCACGTTGGTGGCCGAAGGCGCCGATGCTCAGGCAGTGCTGGCCGAGCTGCGCAATGGTGTGCAATTGCGCATGGAAGGTGAGCGCGAGTACGAGGCGGTGGTTTCGCTCAGTGGTCTTTCCGCTGCCTTGCTGCTGATGGATGCCGTGCAGGGGCGGGTGGACAGCCGCAGTGCCCTCTATCGTCCCGGCTCACGGCCCGACAGCGAGGTGCCCGCTGCGCCACCGGCGCCGCGTCTGCGCGCCTACCCCGGCGTCACGCCGCTGAGCGAAGGGGAGCAGCGTGATATCGCTGAGCACGTAATGGTCGCGACCCGCAGCCAGTGGTTCGAAGAGGATATGAGCAGCGAGCCGGAGGCCGAGGCTTTTGCGCTCAACGACCAGGAGGCGCTGGTCATCATCCGAACCTGGTGCGCCGCCTACAATTGCGACTTTGCGGTGTATCGCGTCGGTCGCCAGGCGCCTTATGCCGAGCTCGATCTGCAGCTCGAGACGCCGCCGCTGGACCTTGGCGCGTTGTCCGGTTGGGTGAGTTACAACCCCGAAACCGGCGAGCTGGGCTACCTGTACAAGGGACGAGGGATTGCCGATTGCGGCGAGTCGGGCAGCTGGCGCTTCGATGGCGAGCGTTTTCAGCTGGCCTCGCTCAGTTTTCTCGGCCGCTGTGCGGCGCGTAATCCGGGCGAGTGGCCCGAGTTGTGGCGCGTGGTCGAACCCTGATCCCGTACGGTTCCCGGCAGGACGCGCTACAGGTAGCGCCAGATCAGTTGCACGCCAGCCAGCAGGATGCCCAGCCGCGCAATGCGGTAGAACCACAAGTGGTTGACTCGCGACTGCAGCCACAGCCCACTCCAGACGCCAAGCGGCACGATGGGCGCGAGCATCAGGCTGAGCAGCAGGTTCTCCCGGGTGAACTGGCCCAGCGCGGCGTAAGGGAACAGTTTGGCGGCGTTGGTCAGCAGAAAGAACAGGTTGATGGTGGCGACGAAGCGCACCTTGTCCAGCTGCTGCGGCAACAGGTGCATCATCACCGGCGGCCCGCCAGCATGGGCAACGAAACTGGTGAAGCCGGCCAGGCTCGACAACAAGGTGCCGCGGCCGGCGCGTAGCGGCCGTGGCGCCTGGTCGCTCGCTAGCAGACCGAGGCCGACGAAGACGATGGCGATGGTGCCGATCAGTAGGCCAATGGCACGTTCGTCGAAGAAGCCAAAGGTCAGCGAGCCGATGCCGATACCGATCACCGCGCCCGGCAGCATGACCTTGAGGTTGGCCGTATCCCACTTGCCCCAGTAAGCCTTCAGCCCGACCACGTCGGCCAGGCAGAGAATCGGCAGCATCACCGCCACCGCCTGTTTTGGCGAGGTGGCCAATGCCAGCAGCGGCACGGCGATGCCGCCCAGGGCGCCGCCGAAACCGCCCTTGGACAGACCGGTGAGAAACACCGCCGGCAGGGCGAACAGAAGGAAATCGTGCAGGGTCATGGGCGTGACGTAACGGCGCTGAAGCGCGCAGGTTAGCAGCCGCGCGCGGCTGTGTGGCTTTTTTCCGTGGCCTCTGTGTCTGTCTGGCTCGGGGCGAGGCTGCTCTAATGCCTGCTCAATCAAGGCGAGGCTCATGCTCATGACACCCAAGGATCTGCTGCTGGCGCTGCTGGTGATCGTCGTCTGGGGGCTGAACTTTGTGGTGATCAAGGTCGGTCTGCACGGCATGCCACCGATGCTGATGGGCGCCCTGCGTTTTCTGCTCGCTGCCTTTCCGGCGATCCTCTTCGTGCGCCGGCCGCAGGTGCCGCTGCGCTGGATGCTGGCCTACGGCATGACCATCTCGCTGGGGCAGTTCGCCTTCCTGTTCTATGCCATGTACGTCGGCATGCCGGCGGGCCTGGCATCGCTGGTGCTGCAGTCGCAGGCGTTCTTCACCCTGTTTTTCGCGGCGCTGTTCCTCGGTGAACGGCTGCGCGGCAGCAACCTGTTCGGTTTGCTGGTGGCGGCCAGCGGCCTGGTGTTGATCGGTTTGCAGGGCGGGCAGGCGATGACCCTGGCCGGTTTTGCCCTGACCATCGCGGCGGCGTCGATGTGGGCGCTGGGCAACGTGGTGACGCGCAAACTGGGCAAGGTCAATCTGGTCGGGCTGGTGGTCTGGGGCAGTTTGATTCCGCCACTACCGTTCCTGGCGCTGTCACTGTGGCTGGAGGGGCCTGAGCTGATCAGCCAGTCGCTGCGCAACCTCAACCTCGATTCCATGCTGGTACTGGCCTACCTGGCGTTCGGCGCGACCATTCTCGGATATGGTCTGTGGAGCCGCCTGTTGTCGCGCTACCCGGCCAGCCAGGTGGCGCCGTTCTCGCTACTGGTGCCGGTGGTGGGCATCAGCTCTTCGGCACTGCTGCTGGGCGAACGCCTTGGCGGTCTGCAGATGGTCGGCGCGGTGCTGGTGATGGCCGGGCTGCTGATCAACGTCTGGGGCGGACGCTTGCTCGACAACTGGCGCCAGCGATCAGCCGGAGCTGTTTGACGGAGCGGGGGGGCGAGACGGGGCGAGGATGGGCAGGAGAAACCGAAGAGTGGCTGTGGCCACTCTTCGGTCTGGCTGATCAGTCCTGGCGGCTGGTGACTTCCAGCAAGTGATAGCCGAACTGGGTCTTGACCGGGCCTTGCACCACGCCGACCGGCGCGCTGAAGACCACGGTGTCGAATTCCTTGACCATCTGGCCCGGGCCGAAGGAGCCCAGGTCGCCGCCGCTGCGGCCGGACGGGCAGGTGGAGTTGTCTCGGGCCAGTTGGGCGAAGTCGGCACCGCCCTCGATGGCGGCTTTCAGTTCGTTGCACTTGTCTTCGCTGGCAACCAGGATGTGGCGGGCAGTGGCGCGGGCCATGGGGAGTACCTCCTATCGATAGAGGTGCAGAGCCTAGCGCAATCGCCTCGCCAAGCAAACGGAAAGCCGTTCGCTCGACGTTCAGCCTTTCATTGGCCGCCGGCTGCGCGCTGGCGGCATGAGGGCTCCGTGCACCGGAAAAATCTTGCCTTGCGGTGGCAAGTCGCTGCCGCTAAGGCATGCGCCGAGCCCGTGATCAAAGGCCGGCAGCGGCTGGCCCGAAATCTGCTTTGCCTGTGGCGAATGCTTTTGGCGGGAGGCCATATGACCAGCATCAACAACAGCATACCTGCCATGCTCAGCTATTACGGCAGCCAGGCAAATAATCGTTCCAGCACAGCCAGTGGCGAAACCGACAGCCAGGCCAGCCAGGACCCGCTGGCCGATCTGCGGCGTTTCGCCAAGCAGGTGGTCGCGCGCAGTGAGGGTGGGCTGCTGCGTGCGATGAATGGCGGCGCGGCGACGCCGGCCAATGCCGTGCAGAACAGTGCCGACAATCAGGCGGCGGCGCCCTCGGTGATTCAGTTGCCGGATGTGACGCAGCTCGATCGCGACGATGCCGCCAAGCTGCTGCAGCAGGTGCAGAAGATGGTCGACGCCGGCCTGGACGGCAGCGTGCGCATCGCCGGGCACAATGGCGACAAGCAGACCGACTCGCTGGAAACCTACCGCCAGTGGCTGCAGGAAAAGGGCGGGCTCAGCGTCTACGCCTGATCAGCCTGGTACCGGTTCGCTGTCGCCCATGTCTTCGCCGGTGATGACCCGGTTACGTCCGGCACGTTTGGCGGCGTAGGTACGCCTGTCAGCCGCCAGCATCAGCTCGTCGAGGGACTGCCCGTCCACCTTGAAGCTCGCCACGCCGGCGCTCAACGTCATGGCCAGGGCGATGCCGTCGTTCATCAACGGCTCGGCTGCCAGGCGCTCGCGCAGGTTCTCGGCGATATCGCGAGCCTGGCCCGCCGTGCTGCCGGGCAGCAGAACGGCAAATTCCTCACCGCCCAGGCGACAGAACAGATCGTTGATGCGCAGCCGTTGCGCCAGCACCGTGGCGAAGTGGGCCAGGGCACGGTCGCCAACCTCGTGACCGAAGCGGTCGTTGATCTGCTTGAAGTGATCGATATCGAGAAACACCAGCGAAAGCGGCGTGCCATTGCGCAACGCATGGGCGCGTTCACGTTCGAACATCTCGGCCAGTTTCAGCCGATTCGGCAGGCCGGTCAGAGCGTCGGTGGTGGCCTGCTCGGTCAGACGCCTTTCGTTGAGAATGCGGCTGCGCTCGTAGATGTGGGCGAAAATCATCACCGCCAGGCTGGCCAGGCCGAGGTTGGCGATGATCTCCACGTTCTGCAGCAGACCCTCGGAAGAGAATCGCCGAGTGAAGACGAACAGGCCGACGCCGACGAACAGCACCGAGCCGTACATGCCCAGGCGCAACCCCGGAAGCAGGTAGCAGATGATCGGAATCGACTGAATCCATGCGAACACCGCGAAGGTGGTGTGGGTCTGAGCCAGCGCCAGGATCATGATGCTGAAGAACGGCAGCAGGTAAACCGCGGTCAATAGCTGCAGGTTGCGGGTTCGGTCGAGGATGGTCAGCAGATACAGTGATACAGCGGCGTAGCCGATCTCCAGGCCCGCCAGCAGCCAGTTATCGTGCAGCAGATTGACCACGGAGAAGAACAAACCGCCGCTCAAGGTGATCCATAGCAAGGCTTTGAGGACCAGGCGTCGGTGTTGTTCGTTCTTGGCAGCGTAACCAGGCATCGGTGTTCTCGGGCGGAGTGAGGCAATTGCGACAGTGGTGCGATGGCGGCAAATGGCGTCATGCAGGAACCCTGCCGAGCCTGGTGAGTCCAGTGTTCGCAGGCATTCGAAGGGACGAGGAAACCGGTAATGATAGTGCGCCGGGAAATACGTCAGAATCACGACGTTAGTTGGGAGAGGGCTGTATGACAACAACAATGGACAAACGGGGATGGCATCGCTGCCTGCTGGCGCTGCTGTTGATGGGGGGACTGGGCTCGGTTCAGGCCAGCGAGGATCTGGCGCTGATCGAGACGATCAATACCTATCGCAGCGAAGTGCAGCGTTGTGGCGTGCAGGCCTCCGAACCGTTGCCGCCGTTGACCAACGACCCGCGCCTGATACTGCCCGCCAATGGCACCGCGGACCTGCAGGATTCGCTAAGTGCCTCCGGCTATCCGCTGGTCAACGTCCAGGCCATTACCCTCTCCGGCCCACGCAATGCGCAAGCGGCGATGCAGGCATTGAGCGAGAGCTTCTGCCGCGTGCTGCTCGACCCGCAGTTCATTGATATCGGCGTCAGCCAGGAGGATCGTGACTGGCGCATCGTGCTGGCGAGGCCGCTGCTCAGCGGGCGCCTGCAAACCTGGCAGACCGAGGGGGAAGGTCTGCTGTTGCTGGTCAATTCCGCCCGTGCCGAGGCGCGCCAGTGCGGCGACCAGGCATTCGCCGCGACCGCGCCGCTGGTGTGGAATGCTGAACTGGGCAGCGCTGCCGAGAGCCACAGCCGGGCCATGGCCAACGGCAACTTCTTCGCCCATCAGGGCCGCGACGGCCTGACACCGGGTGATCGGGCCGAACTGGCCGGCTACGGCGGCACTACGGTGGGTGAGAATATCGCCGCCGCGCTGGACACCACCGCCAAGGTGGTCGAGGGTTGGCTGGCCAGCCCCGGGCACTGCGCCAACATCATGAACCCGGCGTTCAGCGAGCTGGGCGCTGCCTACGCCAATGACCCGCAGAGCGATGCCGGCATCTACTGGACGGCATTGTTCGGCGGGCAATGACTCAGTTGACGCCGAACACCTTGGCCAGGTGCTGCTCGTAGCGCGCCACATCGCGCTCGACGTTCGGCACCTTCATCACGTCGTTGCACAGGAACGTGGGCAGGCCGCTCATGCCGAGGAACTCGTTGGCCTTGTGGAAGGGGAAGTACACCGCGTCCACGCCCTTGCCCTCGAAAAAATCGCTGGGGTCTTCGAAGGCCTGCAGCGGCGCGTTCCAGGTCAGCGACAGCATGTATTGCTTACCCTGGATCAGCCCGCCGCTGCCGTACTTCTGCGACGCATCGGAGCGCGTACGGCCGTCATTGGCGTAGAGGCTGCCGTGGCCGGCGGTGAACACCTCATCAAGGTACTTCTTCACCGTCCACGGAGCGCCCATCCACCAGCCGGGCATCTGATAGATCACCACGTCGGCCCAGAGAATTTTCTGCACTTCTTCTTCAGCGTCAAAGCCACCATCAATGAAAGTGGTCTTGATGTCGAAGCCGGCGCGGTCGAAGAAGGCCACGGCGGCATCATGCAACGTTGCGTTGTACTGGCCATCGGAGTGGGCGAACGTTTTGCCGCCGTTGAGCAGGAGGATCTTTTTCATCGGGGGTTCTCCAAAAAATGTGGCGGCAGGTTAACGAGCCCCACGCGGGCGAAACACCCCGGAACGCTCAAATTATTGTTGACTGAAAGTCATGAAAGTTAATTTCAGTCCTGCGTTAAGGTGAGGCATCTTCATTCTCACGAGACCTTCTTCATGCACGCCTTCATCCTCCACGCTCATACCAGGCCCGAGCAGGCCGAGGCCTTCGAGCAACTTTTTCGCGCCTACATCGAACCCAGCCGCGCTGAGCTCGGTTGCGTCCAGTACCACATGCTGCGCGACGCCCAGGACCCGACATTGTTCATATTCTTTGAGGTCTGGGCGTCGCAGGCGGCGCTGGCCGAGCACATGGCATTGCCGCATATGCGTGCCTTCCATGAGCGACGCATGGATTACCTGCGCCGCGATTTCGAGATTCGCGAGATCGTCATGCTCAGCCCGGCGGGTTGATCCAGTTGCGCCTACGCTGGCGCCTTTCACCGTCCGACTTCTATGCTTGCGCTGAAGCTGGCCTGGCTCGACGCCGGGGACAGTCGACCATCTGGAGAACGACTGCTTGGAGAAGGCGCATGTTCGCTAATCGATTGAAGAAGGAGCTGCAGGAGAAAGAGGCCGAGCTGTCGTTGTACAAGCAGCTCTACGAAGGCATCCGGGCGCAGAAGATCATGGTGTCGATCGATCCCGAGAGGCGGATCGTCGACCTGAACGACAAGTTCGCCCGTTTCGTCGGCTATGCACCCGAGCAGTTGAAAGGTCGCCCGCTCAGCGACATCGTGCCGGCTTACGTCAAGGATCTACCATGCTTCAAGAACCTCAGCACCGCGATCAGCTTGGGTGAGTCGGTCAGCGATCGTTATCGTTTCCTGCGTAGCGATGGTGCGCTGGTGTGGGTGCAGGCCTCGTGGATGCCGCTGGCCGACGAGCGCGGCGTGGTGCGACAGATCCAGTGCATCGGCAGCGAGGTGACCGAGAGCATGAACAAGGCGCGTGAGAACGAAGACTTTATCAACGCGCTGCTGCGCTCCACCGCGGTGATCGAATTCGATCTTCAAGGCCAGGTGCTCACCGCCAACCAGCAATTTCTCGATGCCATGGGCTACAGCCTGGAACGGATCAGGGGCCAGCATCACCGGATCTTCTGTGAGCCGCAGGAGGTGTCGTCCAGCGAGTACGCCCATTTCTGGGAGCGCCTCAATCGCGGCGAGTTCGTCGCCGGGCGTTTCAAGCGGGTGGACAGCCATGGCCGAGCCGTCTGGCTGGAAGCCACCTACAACCCGGTGCACGACACGCAGAACCGCCTGTACAAGGTGGTCAAGTTCGCCACCGTGATCACCGAGCAGGTCAACCGCGAGGAGGAGGTCAACGATGCCGCCGACACCGCCTACGGCATCTCTCAGCGCACCGACACCACCGCGCAGCAGGGCGCCCAGGTGGTGACCGAGACGGTGCAGACCATGCAGCGTATCGCCCAGGAGATGACGTCGGCGTCCGAAGGGATCGAAGCCCTCGGCAAGCAATCAATACTGATCAGCACCATGGTGCAGACCATCGGCGGCATCGCCCAGCAGACCAACCTGCTGGCGCTCAATGCCGCCATCGAGGCTGCGCGGGCGGGCGAGCAGGGACGCGGCTTCGCCGTGGTGGCCGATGAGGTGCGTCAGTTGGCCAGCCGCACCAGCAAGGCCACCGAGGAGATCGTCGGAGTCGTGCAGGACAACCAGCGGCTGGTGGATGCCGCCGTGCGCGATATGGCCAGCAGTCGCGCCCAGGCCGAAACCGGGTTGGCCCTGGCCAACCAGGCGGGCGACGTGATCGTCGAAATTCGCCAGGGCGCCAAGCAGGTTCTCGGCGCAGTGGAGCGATTCGCCCGGCAGTTGCACTAGGCCGGTACAGTCCGCAGACGCGGGCGCTCTACTGGCGTCGTCAGGCCCTTGTCGTGCTCGTCGAGCACCTTCCTGACAATGCGCATCACCTCGACGTTGGCGTCCTCCATGGCGGCCAGGTTGTCCAACGTCTCTTGCAGCCGACCTTCGGCGAAGGCAGCGATGGCCTGCGCGCCGCACTGGTGAACCTGCTCGTGCGGATGTTCGATCTGGCGGAACTCGCGGTTGCCCTGCAGCGCCGCGTTGCCTTCGCCGTAATACCAGCGCCCGAACAGGCACTGCTCTTCACTGGGCAGGTCGCGGGCATTGCCCTTGCCGTTGAGAATCGCCTGGTAGACCGAGGCCTTGAGCGACAGCTCGGCGAGGTTGGCCAGCTCGATGCCGGAGCGGAAGAATGACTGGCTGATCTCGTGGTGCATGCGCTGCGCCTGGCCGTGAACGTTAAGCATGGCGCCGCTGGCGTCGGTGGTCATGGCATGGAAATGACCGGCGCTGCCGGTGTGTTGCTGAATTTCCTGCTGGGCGGCATGGATCACGCTCTGGATATCTGCCGTCTCGCGAACGATGTCCTGGGTAGCGCTGGCAGTTTTCTCCGCCAGATCGCGGATTTCACCAGCGACCACGGCGAAGCCGCGACCGGATTCCCCTGCGCGCGCCGCCTCGATGGCGGCATTGAGTGCCAGCAGGTTGGTCTGGCTGGCGATACTGCCGATAAGGCCGACGATGCGGTCGATTTCACTGGCGCGCTTGACCAGTTCCGATATGCGCTGATTCAGGCTGGCCAGGCCGTCCTCCATGCGTTGCGACTCCTCTTGCAACTGGCCGAATTTGAGTTTGTTCTGAATCGCGGCATTGGCCACGTCCTGGGCGCGGCGATTGTTCTCATCGAGACGCGCATTGAGATAACTGAAGGAGTCGCCAACATGCTCGATGGATAGGCCGAACTTGAGCAGATTACCCGCCAGCCCCTGGTAGAAGCTCAGGTCGCTCTGCAGCCGGGTGTCTTCCTGGCTGGCCTGCAATGCGCTGCGCAGATGTTGGGTTTCCTGCTCACTGGCGGTGAGGCGAGCGAGTAGGGCCTGATGGTCGGCTTCGAGGCTGCGATGGCGTTTGGCGCTGACGAAAAACATGGCGGTATCCGGCACGAAAGGAAGAGGTCACGGAGGACATTTCAGGTTTCGTGCCAGCACCTGGCGGCTTGCAAATCAATGACTTGTCGTTTCGTTGTCATCATGACTTGATGTCAATCTGATATTTTGCGGTGTTAATGACCTGATGTAGCACCGGCCTGTCGCCAGGCCGGCAAGGTGTCAATGACTGTAGCCCGGCTTCTGGCGAATGGTCTTGAGCAGGTCGTCCGGGCTGATATGACCGACCACCTGGGTGGCGGCGCTGCCTGGCTGCGGCAGGTCGAGGATGTGGCCCTTCATCTTGCCGATCACGTGCATCTCGCACGGTTTGCAATCGAACTTCAGGGTCAGCACTTCATCGCCATGCACCAGTTGCATCGGCGCGACCTTGGTCTTCACCCCGGTGACGCCCTTGGCCTGCTTGGGGCACAGGTTGAAGGAGAAACGCAGGCAGTGCTTGGTAATCATCACCGGCACCTCGCCTTCTTCTTCGTGGGCCTCGTAAGCAGCGTCAATCAGTTGTACGCCGTGGCGGTGATAGAACTCGCGGGCCTTGTGGTTGTAGACGTTGGCCAGGAACGACAGGTGCGATTCCGGGTACACCGGCGGTGGGTTGCTCTCGGCCTTGCGGCGGCCGCGCGGGTGGGCCGCGACGCGGGCTTCGGTCAGCGCCTCGATGGCCTCGCGGCGCAGGCTTTTCAGCTGCGAATTGGGCACGAAGAACGCCTGTGGTGCATCCAGGGTGACGCCCTGCGCGTGGTAGATGGTGGTGCCGAGTTGGGTGAGCAGATCGCGCAGGCCGTCGAGTGCCTGTTCCGGCTTGTTGGCCACGCCGAACGGGCCAGGCAGGGCGACGTCGACGCTGATGCCTTCTTCGCTGGTGGCGGTGAGCTTGAGGGCTTCTTCACGCAACTCGGCCTTCCAGCTCACGCCGATGCGTCGTTCTGCCGAGGTTTTCTGCAGCGCCTGCTGCCAGTTATGGTCGAGGTTGCGCGAGAGCGGGTGATTCGGGCGCAGGCGGAACAGGCCTTCGGGCATCTCGTTGGGCTCGACGCGGTAGCGGTAGCGCTTCTCGCCGTCTTCCTCGAACTCGCCTTTCAGTTCAGCGATATTGGCGCGGAAACCGACGACTTCGCGCTTGACCAGCACGTTGAGGCCGTCGCCGTTGGACAACGGCTCATGGGTGACGGCGATCAGGTCACGCTTGCCCACCTTTTCGACATGGCCGACAGCGAGCCCGGTAAAGGTCGGCGAGTCGAAGGCGCCGATGTCCACTTTGCGCTCGGTGACGAAGTAGTCGGTGCTGCCGCGGTGGAAGGTCTTGTCCGGATCCGGCACGAAGAAGTGAGCGGTGCGGCCGCTGGAGGCGCGGGCCAGGTCCGGGCGGTCTTCGAGAATCGCGTCGAGCTCGCGGCGGTAGTGGGCGGCGATGTTCTTCACGTAGGCCACGTCCTTGTAGCGGCCCTCGATCTTGAACGAGCGCACACCCGCCTCGACCAGGGCGTGCAGGTTGGCGCTCTGGTTGTTGTCCTTCATCGACAGCAGGTGTTTCTCGAAGGCGATCACGCCGCCTTTTTCATCCTTGAGTGTGTAGGGCAGGCGGCAGGCCTGGGAGCAGTCGCCGCGGTTGGCGCTGCGCCCGGTCTGGGCGTGAGAGATGTTGCACTGGCCGGAGAAGGCCACGCACAGCGCGCCGTGGATGAAGAATTCGATGGCAGCATCGGTTTCATCGGCGATGGCGCGGATTTCCTGCAGGTTCAGCTCGCGGGCCAGCACCAGTTGGGAGAAGCCAGCCTGGTCGAGAAACTTGGCGCGGCCCAGGGTGCGGATATCGGTCTGGGTGCTGGCGTGCAGCTCGATGGGCGGAATATCCAGGTCCAGCACACCCAGGTCCTGCACGATCAACGCGTCCACGCCCGCGTCGTAGAGCTGGTGGATCAGCGCGCGCGCCGGCTCCAGCTCGTCGTCATGCAGGATGGTGTTGATGGTGGTGAAGATGCGCGCGTGGTAGCGGCGGGCGAATTCCACCAGTCTGGCGATATCGCTCACCTCGTTGCAGGCGTTGTGCCGCGCGCCGAAGCTCGGGCCGCCGATGTAGACGGCGTCGGCGCCATGCAGGATGGCCTCGCGGGCGATCTCGACGTCGCGGGCAGGGCTGAGCAGTTCCAGGTGGTTCTTGGGCAAGGACATGGTTTTTTCTTTATCAGGCGGCACGGGCAAGCTGCGCATTGTAGCGGCAGCCCGTGGCATCGGCACCCGTCCCGACGAGCGTACCTGCGACAAAGCCTGGAAACGGCCCCTATTGGGTAGCAGCGAATTTATTCGCGATCATCGTCGGGCGCCCAAGCCTTCGCGAATAAATTCGCTCCTACCGGTCATGCGTCCCGGTAACCTGGGCGTAAGAAGAGGCCTCTTGCAGGCTGAAAAGGTCGAATGCAATCAGGCCTCCGGGGAGAAGGCAGCCAAGCGCCTGCGGCCCTCAGTGAACAGCATTACCCTTGTAGGAGCGAATTTATTCGCGATCGTGGGCGGGCATTGGGGCCAAAGCCTATCGCGAATAAATTCGCTCCTACCGGTATGTTGGGGCTGATAATTCTGGCGCTTCCAGGCCTGCGGGGCCAGCGGTCAGGCTGTTTCGCGACTGCCAACTGTGGGACAGTAGCGCCCTTTTTTAGCGGGAGGCGTGGCGATGGATAACAGAGGGTTGGAGAAGCTCGATCAGTGGCTGCTCAAGTACGGCAACGATGACTCGATCCTCTCTGCCAGCGAGTTGGACGGCTATTTCGCCGCCATTGTCTCCGCGCCGCGCCAGGTCGCGCCGGCCGTCTGGTATGCGGCGATCTGGGCCGACCAGCCACCGCAATGGCCGAGCGACAAGGACGGCGAGCGCTTCATGAAGCTGGCGGTGGAACTGATGAGCGAAGCCACCTACATGCTCAGCGAAGAGCCGGACGACTACGAGGCGATCTTTCTCGCCGACGACAACGGCAAGGGCGAGAAACTGATCGTTTCCGAATGGTGCGCCGGCTACCTGCGAGGCGCGGCGGTGGCCGGCTGGCTGGAAGCCTCGCTGCCCGACTCGGTGGCAGCAGCTCTGGCGTTGATCACTCTGCACGGCGACGAAAGCGGCACCGAGACGCTCAAGGCCATGTCCGACGCGGAATATGACGCCAGCACGGCGTTGATCGAGCCGGCTGCTGTCGAACTCTACGAGTACTGGCAGCAGAACCTCGAGCCGGTGCTGCCGGTGCGCCGGGACGACACCAAGGTGGGTCGCAACGACCCTTGCACCTGTGGCAGTGGCAAGAAATACAAGCAGTGCTGCATGCGCTGACTTCCTGTGCCGCAGCCGGCCGGCTTGGGTTCGATACCTGCGCCAGCCGGCGGCTGCATGGCCGGGTGATGCCGCTCAGCTGAGCAGTTCGGCAAACGCCTTGTCTGCCTCCAGCACCGCCGGCAGCGCCTCGAATAGCTTGTCCAGGTCGACCTCTTCGAACAACGGGCCTTCCAGGCTCTGCCTGGCCTGCTCGTTGACACCGTGCGAGTCGATGCATTCGGCCACGGTCACCGACTGGGCTAGCAGGCGCGCATAGCGACTGTCACCGGGCGACTGGGTTGGACGTGCCTGATAGGCAATGGCGTGCTGGATCAGCGCCGGCAATTGCCAGCGTCGTGCCAGTTCGGCGCCGACCTCCGGGTAGCCGAAGCCCAGTTGCAGGGTTTCCTCGGCGGCGTGGGCGGTGGCCTCGCGTTTCGGGTGACGGTTCATGCGCCGGGCGAAATCCGGCGCGCCGGTCTGGATCAGCAACTCGCCGATGTTGTGCATCATGCCGCAGGTGAAGGCCGCGTCGGTGTCCAGCTTCAGTTGCTTGGCCAGGCAGCGGGCGATACTGGCGACGCGGAAGCTGCGAATCCAGAACCCCTTGAGGTCGAAGCCGGTGTCGGTCTTGAACGCGCCCGTCATGGCCGAGGCCAGCACCAGCGTACGCAGGGTGTTGAAGCCCAGGCGCATGGCGGCGTCTTCGACACTCACCGCTTCGCGCGCGCCGCGAAAACGGGGCGAGTTGGCCAGGCGCAATACCTTGGCGGCGATAACCGGGTCACGCTCGATGTTGCGCGCCACGCTTTCCAGGCTGGAGGAGGGGTTGTCGAACTGTTGGATCAGCTCCTGCGCGACCTTCGGAATGCTGGGCAGGGTGTGCAGTTGGGCAAAGAGACTTTCGATATCCATGTTGGCTCCGGTGGCTACGGGCGCGGCTCTGGCGCTCGGTGAGAAGGTGCTCTTTGAGCATAGTCGCGCCGGCCATCGCATCCAGTCTCACAGCCGCTTGCTAGAGCTTTTTTCACCGCCCAGCCCGCTCTCGCACAAGCGCCACGAAGCACCGGTCGTCCGCGGCCGGTGCGGCAGAGTCCGCCGCTACTGGCGCGGCGCTGGGCTGGTCTCACCCGTAGCCGACCACAGGCGATAGCGCACCTCGATATCGTCCGGCGCGTAGATAACCAACGGCAGCTTGCTGTTGTAGCGCACCAATTGCGGCTCGCCGCCGACGCGTACGAATGCCTGCTTGCGGCTGCCGTCCGGGCAGGCCATCAGCGTGCTAACAGCCGGGCCAACCTGGCCCAGTTCGTAATAGCTGTAGCCCCAGCCTTCAATGGTCTTTTCCTGCCACTGACCGCCCAGGCGGTGTTGGTTGCAGTCCACTTCCAGCGTCTTGCCGGCGATGATCTCTACCTTGTACTCGGCTTCGTTGGCTTGCGCCGGCAGCTCGATCACATGGCGGCTATAGCCTTCGCCGGCTGCAGGATAGGGTTTCAGCGCCTCGGGTGTGGCGGCGCAGGCCGCCAGCGGCAGCGCGCAGGCGAGGGTGAACAACGGCAGTTTGAGTCGGTTCATGATTATTCCTTGCTGAAAGGCCTTTTGAGCCATCCGTGATTGGGAAGACGCCGGGTCGGCGGAACAGCACAGACCCTTCTCGATAGGCCAGGTTCCCGCGCTTTGCAAGCGCCCTCAGGCGCCATGCCAGGGCGCCTCGGCAGAGGGCTGCAAATCGGCGGGCAGGGCGTGCTGCAGGTAATCCATGAACAGGCGCACCTTGGGCGTCAGCTCGTAGCGGTCACGCACGCACAGGTAGTAGTCCAGCGGAGCGCTGGTGGCCCGGCTGTGAGTGGGCGTGGCCGAGGAGAACAGTTCGACCAGTTCGCCGCGGGCCAGGTAGGGATCGGCGACGAAGGACGCCAGTCGGGTGATACCCCCGCCTGCCGCGGCGCACTGGGCGAGGGCATCGATGTCGTTGCTGCTCATGCCGACCCTGACCTGGGCATCGAAATGCACGCCTTCGCGCACGAAGCCCCAGCGCAGGAAGCGCCCGTCGGTGGCGAAACGAAACAGCAGGCAGTCATGGTCGCGCAATTGCTCGGGCTCGCTGGGGCGCCCGGCACGTTGCAGATAGGCCGGCGCCGCGCAGAAACGCGTCTGCGCCGTGGCGATGCGCCTGGCCACCAGGCCGTCCTGCAACTGCTGGGCGATATGGATGCTGAGGTCCACGCCCTCCTGGACGTGATCGACGACGGCGTCGGTGGTCAGCAGTTCGCAGCGGATGCGCGGGTGCTGCGCCATGAAACCGGGAATCAGCGGGGCCAGCACGTGACGACCGAACGCGGCGCTGGCAGCGATGCGCAACTGGCCACGCGGTTGATCCTGCAGGTCGGCGACGGCGGCGCGGGCCAGCTCCAGCTCCTGAAGCACCGCTTGCACGCGCTCGAAGTACAGCGCACCGGCGTCGGTCAGTGCCAGGCTACGGGTGGTGCGGGTGAGCAGGCGCAGCCCCAGGCTCTGTTCCAGGCGGGCGATGTTCTGGCTCGCGGCGGCTGCGCTGATGCCCAGCAGGCGCGCGCCAGCAGCGATGCTGCCGCTCTCCACGGCCTTCACGAAGCTCTCCAGGCCGCGCAGGGTGTCCGTGCTTTTGCTTTCCAATGAGTGATCCATTCGTAAGTTGAGCTTGATACTCAACTTACCTTTCGCCCTCTACCGTCGCAATTGCCTTCATCGCTAGAGTGCGCTGCACTTTCATTGACCAGGGAAACCAATATGTCCGATCTCGACCTCGCGCCAAGCGTCACGCGCAATTGGAAACTGCCTGCGCGCGCCATGCCCGTGGCCTTTGCTTTTTTCATGTCAGGCATCATGGCCATGCTCATGTCGCTGGTGATTACCGCTGCAAACCGTGGTCTTGGCGAGGGTTACGTGCAGGCGGTGCTGAGCGCCTACAGCCTGGCGATGCCGGTGGCGTTCGTCTGTGTGATGCTGGTGCGGCCGATCGTGCTCAAACTGGTGAGCCTGACCGTACGCTCGCCGTGAAAGACATGGTTTCGGCCTGCAGGCGTCGCTAACGGGCGGGCCCTTGCTCGTCGGCGATCAGGGGCTCGTCATCCCTGAGCACGCGACCTGCCAGCGCCAGCGTGGCGCCGAGATAGACCACCGCACTCCAGCCCGCCATCAGCATGCCGCCCAGGCGCTGATCGTCCAGGGCCTGCAGGCCGAAAGCGCCCAGGCAAAGCTCGGGAGGATAGATGAGCTGGGGCGCCATGATCAGCACCAGACCCAGCATGGTCATATGGGCGAACGTCAGGAAAAAGCCGCACAGCGTCAGCACCAGCCCCTGCTGTGAGCGCCTGGCGAAACCCAGTAACCAGATGGCCAGGCCAACGGCAAGGAAGCTGACCTGCTGCAGGACGAAAAGGGAAGTGTGCAGCGCGGCGGCTTCATGCAGCGCCGGCAGATGCCAACCCCATACCACCAGCAACTCGGCGAGGAAGGCCAGGCTCAGCCAGGTCGCGCTGGCGTAGCGGTCGAGGCAGAGCCCGGCGCGCGCAAGGCCGATGGCCAGCAGCGGGGCAGCGAGCGCCACGACGCCCAGGTGCAGCATCATGTGCAGCGAGAACGCCGTGCGGCTCATGGCAGGCAACGGGCCCAGCCAGAGCACCGCGAGTACCAGCAGGCCCAGGTACAGGGGCCAGTTAGGTGATGATTCGGCACTTTCAGTTCGCATCGAGGTAGTCACCGATACTGCTTGCCAGGTGCTCGGGCGTGACGTTCTGCGCGAACAGTTCAACCAGGCGTCCGTCAGGAGCCACCAGGTAGAGGCTGGTGGTGTGATCGAGCAGGTAGGTGCCGCTGCCCTCGCGCCGCGACACATACACTCCGTAGGCGTCGGCGGCCTGCATGACCTGCCCGACGCTACCGCTTAGGCCGAGAATGCGCGGGTCGAAGAAACCCGTATAGCGCTGCAGAAGCTGCGGGCTGTCGCGTTCCGGGTCGAGGGTGATGAATAGGGGTTGCACGTGCTGGCTGCGTGGCCCGAGCTTGTCCAGGGTCTTGGCGACCGTGGCCAGGGTGGTCGGGCATACGTCCGGGCAATGGGTGAAGCCAAAGGACAGCAGGAGCCAGCGTTCGGCAAAACTGTTCTGGTCAAGGAGTCGGCCCTGATGATCGATCAACTCGAATGCCCCGGCGACTTTCCCGACCAGTGCCGCCGGTGGTACGGCGGCCGGCCAGAACCTGTAGGCCAGCGGCAACCCCGCCAGCAGCAGGCCGATGCAAATTGCCGTGCCCCATAATGATCGCCTCATCCTGCCCTCTCGCATGCATCCCGATCTCTAAAGACCCGCAATCGGCCATTGGGTGCCCGAAATATCTGTCGTTTGCATGATGGCCGAGCATGCTCGGCTCGAAGAGCTCGATGCTGGCGGATGAGGCAGGGCTGAATGCCTGGGATGGGCGGTATTGCTCGTACGCAACGGCGGACGAGTCGGTGGGCGCCATGTCGGCGCGCACCGTACTGAGGTGCAGCGATCAGGCGAAAACGAAGTACTTGCGCACGGTCTCGACCACTTCCCAGGTGCCCTTCATGCCGGGCTCGACCACGAAGATATCACCGGCCTTGAGGTGAATCGGCTCCATGCCGTCCGGGGTGATGATGCAGTAGCCTTCCTGGAAGTGGCAGTACTCCCACTTCACGTACTCCACGCGCCATTTGCCGGGCGTGCAGATCCAGGTCCCCATGATCTTGCTGCCATCGTCGGAGGTGTAGGCGTTGAGGTTGACGGTGTGCGGGTCACCTTCGATGCGCTCCCACTTGCAGGCATCGACGACGGGCATCGGCTGGGTATCGCGCAGTACGGTGATCGGTTTGTTGGCCATGTGGCGCTCCGGTGTCGGTCAGAAAGGGCCTTCACCATAGAGCGGGGGCGCAGTGGTCGGTTGCCGGGGCGCGACACGGGGCTATTCATTCGCGCTGTGCGTGCGGGACCTTCAGGGCCGTAAAGAACAAGGCCGGCTTATCAGGCCGGCCTTGCGGGGCTGCGCTTGCCATCGAGTCATACGACGTTCTCGATCAGTGGCGGAAGTGGATCAGGCAGTGCGGTTCTGGATCAGGCGATCGGAGCCACCTTCGGCGACGCGGTTCTGGATCAGACGGTCGGAACCACCTTCGGCGACGCGGTTCTGGATCAGACGGTCGGAGCCACCTTCGGCGACGCGGTTCTGGATCAGGCGATCGGAACCACCTTCGGCGACGCGGTTCTGGATCAGACGATCGGAGCCACCTTCGGCGATGCGGTTCTCGATCAGGCGATCGGAACCACCTTCGGCAACGACGGGTTGGGCGGAAGAAGCGGCGAATACGTTGGCTGCCAGTACGGAGAAAGCGAAGCTGAGGATGAGTTGGCGTTTCATGGTGTCGTGCTCCAGCGGGGTTGTGGTCGGGTCTGGAGCAGATGTTACGCACTGGATTTTTTCAGAGAACTTCATTGGCATGATGGTGAACATCGATGCTGCTGATGCTTGCTGAAACGCGCGAAATAGAGCGTTCAAAGCCTTCTGGAAGGGGAAGCAGGCCACGGCCGGATCGGCCGTGGCGCAGTCGTCACTGGACGAAGGTGGCACCGCGTGCGTTGACGAACAGGGAATAGATGCCATGGCTGCTGGCCATGAACAGACGATTGCCTTTCTCGCCGCCAAAACACAGGTTGGCGCAGCGCTCCGGCAGGCTGATATGGCCGATGGCCTTGCCCTGCGGGTTGAACACGCGCACGCCATCGAGTTTTTCCGGGTCGCTGTCAGCCGAGCCGTTGCTACCCCAGCCGCACCACAGGTTGCCGAACTCGTCGCACTTGATGCCATCCAGCGCGCCGGTGTCGGTGGCTTCGATGTGTTTGCGGCGTTGACCGAGGCTGCCGTCGTCGTTCACCTGATACGCCCATACCAGGCGATGCGGCTTGGCGCGACCCTCGACGATGTACAGGGTCTTCTCGTCCGGCGAGAAGCACAGGCCGTTGGGGCCGGCCAGATCGTCGATCACACGGGTGACCTGCTGCGTCTCGCCGTCGATGCGGTAGACGCCATGGGGCAGCTCCGGCTCGATCTTGTAGCCTTCGTAGAAGTTACCGGTCTGGAAGGGCGGGTCGGTGAACCAGACCGAGCCGTCGCGCTTGACCACCAGGTCGTTCGGCGAGTTGAAGCGTTTGCCCTCGAAGGTGTCGGCCAGCACGGTGATGCTGCCGTCGTGTTCGGTGCGGGTGATGCGTCGGCCAACATCCTGGGTGGTCGAGCCTTCGCAAGCGATCAGCCGGCCCTGGCGGTCGCGCACCAGGCCATTGGCATAGTTCGACGGCTGGCGATAGACGGCCAGCGACTGGCTGATTTCGTCCCAGCGCATGATGCGGTTGTTGGGAATGTCGCTAACCAGCAGGTAGCGACCGTCACCGAACCACACCGGGCCTTCGGCCCAGCGGATGCCATCGGCAAGTTTTTCCACGCTCGCATTGAACAGGCGCAATTGCAGGAAGCTGTCATCCAGCGCCTTGACCGCGCCGGACGGGTAACGCAGATCGAGGGGTTGCGTGGCGTTGGCCAGTTGCGGCAGCAGGGAGGCAGCGCCGGCGGCGGCAGCAGAGCAGACCAGCGATTGCTTGAGAAAATGGCGGCGTGAGCCGACGGGGCGTTGTTCGTCATTCATCGGGAGGTTTCCTTGTTGTTCTTGTTGATCGCGGATGCGACTCAGGAAACTTATACGATGTATGACAACATTGAAAACCCCGTCATCCCAACTCGTTCAGGATGTTCGTGAGTTGGCTTTGGATTGGGGCATTCAGGGTTTCGTGGTGGATCAGGTTGTGTGATGACTAGGCGGCGGTATCGTGGGATCACAACTGCGTAGCGAAAATCTCCACCGCCTTGACCACGCGCCGCGCGCCGTCCTGGATTTCCTCGATGACCTGGCCAGCCTGGCCCGACAGTTCGAGGCCCAGCTCGGCCTGGCTCTTGCCGCGGTCGATGATCTCTACCGCACGCTCGGCCAATTGCTGGTTCTGACTGACCACCGAGGTGATTTCCACCGTTGCTGCGCTGGTGCGAGAGGCCAACTGCCGAACCTCATCGGCTACCACCGCGAAGCCGCGCCCCTGGTCACCGGCACGCGCCGCCTCGATGGCCGCGTTCAGCGCCAGCAGGTTGGTCTGGTCGGCGATGCTGCTGATGTTCTTGACGATGGAGCCGATCAGCTGCGATTGCTTGTCCAGCGCCTCGATGCCTTGCGCGGCTTCCTGCATGCGCGTAGCCAGTTCGGTCATGGCGTCGAGCATCTGCTGTACCACCGAGGCGCCGTTGCGCGCGCTTTCGTCGGTGCCCTTGGAGGTCTCGAACGCAATGCCTGCGGCCTGGGCCACGGCCTCCTCGCGCTGCACCTGATCGGTGATCACCGTGGCGAACTTGACCACCTTGTACAGCTGGTCGTGGGCGTCGGTAATGGGGTTGTAGGACGCCTCCAGCCATACATCACGACCAAGGCTGTCGAGGCGGCGAAAGCGGTTGACGACGAATTCGCCACGGCGCAGTTGCTCCCAGAATCGCTGGTACTCGGGGGAGTTGTATTCGCTCGGGTCGCAGAACATGCGGTGATGCTTGCCCTGGATCTGCGCCAGGCTATAGCCCATGGAATCGAGAAAACGCTGATTGGCGGTCAGCACTTCACCGTTCAGATTGAATTCGATCACCGCAGTGGAGCGCTGCAAGGCCTTGATCAGGTTTTCATGCTCGCGCGAGGTCTCAATGGTGCGGGTCAGGTCGCTGGCGTGGATGGAAAAGTAGCGAATACGCCCACCGCTATCACGCACCGGCTGCAGGATCGAGCGCAGCCAGGCTTCCTCGCCATTGCCGCGCAGCAGGCGGATCACCCCAGCAAGGTGCTCGCCACGCTCCAGCGCCTGGCGCACGCGGTGGTGGAAGTCGAGACCGCGCACATGCTCGGGAATCATTGCCAGCAGGGGCTGACCTTGCAGGCGCTGCGGCGTATAGCCCATCTCACCGAGAAAATTGTCGTTGGCGCGCTCTATACGACCCTGTGGGTCGAGGATCAACACCAGCATTTCCTCTTCCAGGCTGGCGCGCACCTGCTCCACGGAAGAGAGGTCCTCACGCAATGCCTGCAACTCCTGCTTCAGTCGTCCATTGAACATGTGGGCCATCTCGCTGAGTGTTGACGTCATTGTTTCGGCTGCAAACGTCAGGAGTTTAGCGGGGTCGTAGCCTGTGCAAAAAAGCGAGTAGCGCGGTGATATGTTCCCTATCGGCGCGCGGCTGCGCTTGGGATATGATGCGCGCCCCTCGGCTCCCCTGGCGGGTCATCATGTCCGGCAACGCTCTCTATACCGACCTGTCGGGCTATTACGACCTGATGTGCGCGGACATCGACTACGCCGCGCAGAGCCACTGCGTGCAGCGCCTGCAGCAGCTGTTCGGCAATGGCGGCAAACGCCACCTCGACCTGGCCTGCGGCACCGGCCCGCATGTGCGCCATTTCCTCGATGCCGGCTACGCCAGCAGCGGGCTGGACATCAACCAGCCGATGCTCGACCGCGCCGCCCTGCGCTGCCCCGAGGCGCGCTTTTCCCGGCAGGACATGTGCAGCTTCCAAGTCGACGAGCCGCTGGACCTGATCACCTGTTTTCTCTACTCCATCCACTACAGCGCCAGCATCGAACGGCTCAAGGCCTGCATCGCCAGCGTTCACCATGCACTGGCGCCGGGCGGGGTGTTCTGTTTCAACGCCGTGGACAAGCAGCGCATCGACAACGCTTCGTTCGTATCCCACAGCGCTTTTCATGCCGAAGGGCAATTTCGTTTCAGCTCCGGCTGGTACTACCGCGGCGAGGGCGATGCGCAGGCGCTGCGCCTGCGCATCGAGCGCACCCTGGGTGAGCAGAGCGAGATCTGGCACGACGAGCACCCGATGGTGGCGGTGAGCTTCGCCGAATTGCAGGCCCTGCTGGCGCCGTATTTCGAGGTGCAGGTGCTGGAGCACGACTATCAGCGGCTGGTCCCGTGGGATGCCGACTCCGGCAATGCACTATTCGCCTGCAACAAGCGCTGAACGGCAAGTGGCAGGGCCGCGCGGCAGATGCCGGTAGTAACTATTCTCATTTGCTAAAACATCATTCTTGCTTATCATTCCGCCACTTTCGCCTGGGGAGGTTGGAGTGATGCAAGAGCTGTCGCTGGCAGCCAATCCGTTGACTGAGCTGCTGGCCGTTCTGGCCAGGCAGTTTCAGGGGCTTTTCGACCTCAACGGGCGTATCGGACTGGTCTTCATCCTGCTGTCCTACAGCGTGGCCTACCTGCTTTACCGCCGGCGTCGCGTGAGCAGCGGCATTGCATCGTTCTGGCAATTCATCGGTGGGCGCCAGGTGCTGCTGCATCCTTCGGCGCTGCTCGACTACCGCTACTACTTCGTCCGTGCACTGCTGATCGTTCCGGTGATCGGCCTGGTTGATCCCTACGTGCTGCATTCGGCCGACTACATGGCTTTCTTCACCAACCTCTGGGGCGCGCGGCCGCAACTGGGTGAAAACCTCGGTCTGAGCCTGCTCTATGGCCTGGGCGTGTTCCTGATCAACGATTTCGCCAGCTACTGGACGCACCGCGCCTTCCACTCGCGCTGGCTGTGGGAGTTCCACAAGGTTCACCACGTCGCACCCGTGCTGGTGCCGCTTACCGCCAGCCGTGTGCATGTCGTGGAAAAACTTGCCGACAGCCTGCTGACGCTGGTGCTGCTGGGCGCCTACTCCGGGACGTTCTGGTACCTGTGCGGGGGCGAGATCAGTCGCTACACGCTGTTCGGCGTGACTTACCTGGTGTTCATCTTCAACTGCCTGGCGGCTAATCTGCGCCATACGCACATCTGGCTCTCCTTCGGGCCCAGGTTGGAGCACCTGCTCAACAGTCCGGCGCAGCATCAGATCCACCACAGCGATGCCCCGCGTCACTTCCACAAGAACTTCGGCACCAATCTGTCGATCTGGGACTGGATGTTCGGCACGCTCTACACCACCACGCACACCCCGGAGCCGCTCAGCTTCGGCACGGCCGAACGCGATGCGCATCGCTACCAGAGTCTTTACAGCCTGATCGTGCTGCCGTTCATCGACACTGCGCGCAAGGCGCTGCACAGCATCGAAGGGCGAAGCCTGCGCCGCAGGGCTTAACGCGGATGGCGCCGCGGCCATCCACGCGAACCCCTCGCGTCGTCACGCCGGCTGCGCGGCGCGTTCGGCCTGCACGGAGCGTTGCAGTTCGGCCACCAGCGCATCGACCTTGCTCAGCCCCTGCCTGACTGACTCCGCGAGCAGTTCGCCGCCGACTTCCTGACCTTCGATGGCGATCTGGTGCACGCGAGTGAGACCGATGAAACCGAGTGCGGTGATCAGGTTCGGCTCCAGATGGTTCATGTGCGCCATCTCGCCACCGGCATCGAAGCCGACACCGCCGCGTGCCGTGAGGATCACCACATGGCGCGGCCGATCAGCCAGCTTGGGCACGTAGGGATCGAGCGGGTTGCTCTCGTCCACTTCCACAGTGCGGCCAGGGCGCACCACCTGGTCGATCCACGCCTTGAGTGCGGCGGGCATGCCGAAGTTGTACAGGGGGGTGCCGATCACCAGCACGTCGGCGGCAATCAGTTCGTCCACCAGGCGATCACTTTCGGCCAGGGTGTCGCGCATCCAGGCCTCGCGCTGCGGCTCGGGAGTAAAGGAAGAGGCGATCCAGTCATGGCTGATGATCGACGGCGGGTTCTGGCCAATGTCGCGGTAGGTGGCGACGTCCTGTGGGCGGCGCGCCTGCCACTGGCTGATGAAACGGTGGCTGAGGTTGCGGCTGTGCGAGCCGTGCTGGTCCTTGCCGGCCAGGCCGGGGCGGGCGCTGGCGTCGATATGCAGAATCTGGGTCATGGTGAGTCTCCTGCTTGAATTTCTATTCATCTGTGAAAAGCTGCAGGGACAGGCTAAGTTCGCCTGTATGAGACGACAAACGATCAATATTTTCTGAAATGGATGAGGAAAACTCAGCTATGAGTCGGCGCAAACTACCGCCGCTTTCCGCCTTGCGCGCCTTCGAGGCGGCGGCTCGTCATGAGAGCGCCAAGCAGGCCGCGGAGGAACTCTCCGTCACCGCCACGGCGATCAGCCACCAGATCCGTGCGCTGGAGGAATCCCTCGGCCTTGCGCTGTTCGTCCGCAAGCCTCGTCAGCTGGAACTGACCATGGCCGGGCGCGAGCTGCAGCAGGTGCTGGAGAGCGCCTTCGACAGCATCGGCGCTGCGGTCGAGCGGCTCAGCGCCGCACCGCGCCGGCATGCCGTCACCCTCAGCACCACGCCCGCGGTGGCGGTGCGCTGGCTGCTGTCCTGGGTCTGCCTGCTGCGCGATTCCCACCCGGACATCGACCTGCGCATTCATGCCTCGCACGAACCGGTGGCGCTCGACGGTGTCACCGCCGATATTGCCATTCGCTACGGCGATGGCCGCTGGCCCGGGCTGGTGGCGGAAAAACTCTTCGACAATACCTTCGTGCCCGTCTGCAGCCCGCTGCTGGAACTGCACGATGCCGCCGACTTGCCCAGGCATTCGCTGATCCACTTTCGCAATCAGGCGGCGATTTCCTCGCCCATGGATTGGGCCTTCTGGCAGAAGCAGGCGCAAGTGGAGGGACTGGACGTCGGCGCCGGGCTGGTGTTTACCGACGAGACCCACGCCGTTTCAGCCGCCGTCGGCGCCCAGGGCGTGGCGCTGATGAGTCGGCAACTGATTGAAGACGAGTTGAAGGCAGGACGATTGGTGCAGCCCTTCGGACCCGAGCTGGAAGGCAAGCCGTTCTTTCTGGTGTACCCGGAAAGTCGGCGCAATGACCCGAGTATCCAGGCCGTGCGGGAATGGATCCTGACGGTGCCGGGCGGGATGTGTTCGGTGTGACGAAAGTTAAGGGGCCACAGCCATGGCTCCTGCTAAGCATCCGTGCCAAGATTTGCCCGTACACAAGCGAGAGGTGAAGCCATGGATCTGCAGAGGATCGAGGATGAAGCCCTGCAACTTTCCAAGAAGGAGCGGGCACAGCTGATCCAGCGTCTGGTCTTGAGTCTGGATACCCCTGCGGAAGACGAACTGCGTTCAGACTGGTTGCTTGAAGCACAGCGGCGTGCACAAGAGCTTGATAGCGGCTCGATTCAGGCAGTGCCGGGTGACGAGGTGATGAAGAAGGCCAGAGCCCTGATTCGATGAAGTATTTTTTCCACCCGGCAGCGGAAGCCGAGTTTCTGGAGTCAGTCGGTTATTACGAATCGAAGGTTCCTGGATTGGGTGGGGTATTGATCAACGAGTTTCAGGCCTTGACTACATTGATTGATGAGTCGCCCAAGGCCTGGCGGGTTGAACTTGAGCCAGATATTCGCAGCGTTCCCCTTCAGCGTTTTCCGCTATCGATCATCTACCGGCCAAAACCTGACGGCTTCCAGATTCTGGCCCTTGCTCATCACCGTCGGCGTCCGCAGTACTGGCTTGGCAGGCTTTGATTCGTCCTTTGGCTGACCGGTACGGCCCATCACATCGGCTTCGTTGATGCGCGTGGGGCGTTGGCCGTGGCAGAGCGGTGGCGAGTGCTTCTGATGATGCGCGGGAGCGGCAGCCAGGATGGATCGTCTCGTCCAGCATTTGCTGCGGCGGTTACTCGCTATGGAGCTTGCCTGCGATAGTAGGCGTCCCACAGCTTGTTGCGGAATTTGTTGCTTGGGTCGACGCGTTTTTTCAGCGCGAAGAACGCTTCGGCGCGCGGATAGGCGGCGAGGAACTGCTCACGGCTGGCATGGATTTGATATGGCAGGTAGTAGCTGCCCTGGTGGGCGATGGCGAGGTCGATCAGTTGCCGGGTCCAGTCGGCGACGGCATCGCGCTCGCTGGGCGAGACGCCCTGGCGGTAATAGATCACCAGCGCGAAGGTGTCTTCGCGAGCCCAGGCCAGCAGCGTACCCGGGTCGGCCTTGGCATGGCGGATGGAGATATTGGCGACCTTGACCTTGTGCTCCTGGAGCACCTCCTTCATTCCTGCTACGAACTGCTCCAGTTGGGCTTGCGGGACGAAATACTCCTGCAGCACGTAGCTGTAGCCGGGGCCGGAAATGGGCTGCAGCTCGCGCACATCCAGGCTGGCTTCATGGTTGCGCCACTGCACCTGCGGTCGTTTGAGCAGTAGCGGGTCGACCAGACTTTCACGCACCTTGGCACCGCCATTGCTGCTGGCTACTGTCAATGCGGCGCGCATGGCCTTATAGTCGCGGTCCAGCGGCACCAGGCCTTCCGTCACGGTCAGCGGTGCGTCCGTACGCAGGTAGGACACGGCGCGAACGCTGTTGTAGTCGTCGGCGTAGAGAATGCCGTTGTGCATCACCATGTCCGGGTTGTCGACGACCTGGCTGGCGAAGAACTGCGCATAGTCACTGAGCGGCATGACTTGCGTCTGACGCATCAGCTTGCTGTTCTCCACCAGCGGCAGGGTGGCTTCGACGATGACGCCCAGCCCGCCGTAACCGCCAATGGCACCGTAGAAGAGCTCGCTGTTGTGCGTCGGGCTGGCGTCCACCACCTGGCCGTCGGCCAACACCAGACGCAACGAACGCACGCCGAGCACCAGCGGCCCCTGGCCGACGTAACGGCCGTGGGCATTGACGCTGAGCGCGCCGCCTACGGTGAAGTTGGCGTAGGACTGCATGATCTGCGGCGACAGACCGTGTGGGTCGATGTACTCCAGCACTTCGCGCCAGGTGATGCCGGCCTGCACACGAATCTCCCGACGCTCTGCGGAAAACTCCAGCACCTGGTTGAAGCGGCGCATGTCCAGTTGCAGGGCCTGCTCGGTAGCGATCTGCCCGCCCATGCTGTAGCGACCGCCACCAATGGCGATGGGCCCGGCATGCCCGCGCACCGCCTCGACGATCTGCTCCAATTCGGTAGGCGCCAGCACCTGCGCGACCTCGATGGGGTTCATGCCGCTGACGTCGTTGACGATTTCCCCGGCATGGGCGGCCTGGCACAGAAGCAGGATAAGGAGGGGGAGGATGCGCATCGGACGTCCTTGTTCGCGGCAGTGAAGCGGATGATGTTGCGACTGGGTCTGTTGCTCGCGCGGCTATGCAGGTGCCGCCAGGCGAGCGCTGCCGTGCATTGTTCCTCAACTGCGCCTGCGAGTGTCAATTGAAATATCGGCGGCACCTGGCGGTTGGTATCCGCCGCGCCGGTCAGCCAGGGCTGGACAAATTCAAGCCGGCAGCGCCGGGCGTACGCGAAGTGTCAGGCCGGCATGCACCGCCAGCGTGGCGATCACCAGCGCGCCACCGTAGAGCGTCGCATTGGCCGGCGTCTCCTGCAGGAAGTACCAGACCCAGAGCGTACCCAGCACGCTTTCCAGCAAATAGAACAGCGCCACTTCGGCGGAAGGCAGGTAACGGGTTGCGTTGTTGATCAGCAAGGTCGCCAGCGGCATCTGCACCAGGCCCATGATGGCCAGCGCCAAGTAACTCGAAGTGCCCAGTGCGAACGGCTGCGCGTTGGGCCATGCGATCAGTGCCGCCGCCAGCCCGCCGAGGGCGATCAGCGGCATGCGTTCCAGCTTAGGGTGGCGGCGCAGCAGCGTCAGGTTGGCGCCCACCGCCGCCGAGGACAGCAGCGCATAGCCGTTGCCGGCTAGGTCGGTCGCGTTAAACGCGCCGGCGAATACCAGCATGATGCCCAATGCCGCCACGCCAATCGCCAGCCAGGTGCGTAGCGCCACCTGCTCGCCGAGAAAGAAACGGGTGAGCAACGCTGCGAACAGCGGCGCCGTGCACAGGATGACCACCACATTGGCTACCTGGGTATGGATCACCGCCAGCACGAAGAAGATCGAGATCAACGCCAGCAGCAGGGCCGAACAGGCGCTGAGCAGCGGTTGCGCACGGACGCTGGCACGGCTTCTGGCTGACAGCGAGAACACGCCGAGCGCCAGGAACATCAGCAGACCGCGCCAGAACACAATGCTCCAGCCATCGGCCTGCGCCAGGCGCACCAGCAGACCATCGAAGCTGAGTAGGGTGATGCCGCTGGTAACGAGCAGCAAACCGCGCGCTGAATCTTTCATCCGTGTGTCCTCGGCAGGCCGCTGACGGCGCTTTGTTCCGGGCTGGGCTGAAGGCGCAGCCAGATGTCGCCGTCGATGATGGCTGCGGTCGGCGCCATGAACCTGCCTAGAAGCGCCTCAAGCACTGCGGTTAGCGACTTGCCCACCGTTCAGCGAGGAATGCAGTGCTTGCTCCATCCTCGCCGGGTGAGGTAATGCGCTCGGCCGTTCGTACGCCGAGCTGATGAATTCAATGCAGCGCGCGTGAAGGCAGGCGCTCGTCGACCAACTGCTGCGCCTGCAGGGCGAGCGCATCAAGGTGCTGGTCGCGCTGCTTTTCCGCCTGTTGCATGGCGCGCTGGCCGTGCTGCTTGAGCAGGTAGGCGTGAATCTGCCGGACCTCTGTGGAGGCGAACACGGGCCCCAGGTCGGCGACGGCGAACATGCCGCTGGAGCGATAGTCGCGGCTGTTCATCACCACCTGCGCACCCTGGGCTGCCAGCACTTGCAAACCCAGGGCCTCGAACAGCGGCACCTTGTCTGCCGTGCATGCCAGCTCCAGGTGCGGGCGTCGCTCCAGTACGCGTTGTAGCAGCGCCCGACCGATGCCCTGAGCGCGATGCTCGCGGTGCACCGCCAGATAGGCGAGGGTGCAGGCGGCAGCATCGTCGGGGCTGGGCAGGTACAGGGCAAACCCGAGGACACGGGCCGGCTCTTCATCGTCCAGCGCCAGTAACAACTGCACTGGGCCTTCGACGTCGCCGTTCATGCTCTGCAGGTGCAGATGCAGCTCATAGCCGATCACGTACTGGTAGAGCTGATACAGCGGGTTGCTCGGCAGCAGCGGTACCGCGCTGACGTCGGCGAAGTAGTCCACCACCATCTGCTGCACCTGGCTCTTCAGTGACTCGGGCGGAGGGCTGCTGAGGTGGGAAAGGGTGAACATCAGGAGGCTCCGCAGGGCAAGGGCGTGGCCGGGGATTGTAACCCGCCGGCTGCGTCCATGACGTTTCGTAGGCGATGGCGCCTCGAACCCGATCTCGACCTTGACCGGGACGGCCAGCAGATCGGCGCTACGGTGCGCCTCCATCCGCTCGGCCGTGCTTCGCCTCCGTCCGGTCATCCACCCGCGTGCTGTTGCGGCCGCCGCGCTTGGACTGATACAGCGCGGTGTCGCCTTGCTCGATCAACGCCGCCAGGCTGGCCGGTGGTCGATCGAACAGCGTGGCGCCGATGCTCAGGGTGACGGCCTCGGGAGTGTCGAATGTTTGCGCTGCCATCGGGTTGAAGCGTTGGCGCAGCGCATCGCTCAAGGCCACGACACGCTCGTTCGACGCATCGCCCAGCAGGATGACGAACTCGTCTCCGCCCAGGCGAGCCGTCAGCGCACGTTCCGGCAGCAGCGCGCGGAGCATCTCGCCGAGGGCGATCAGCAAACGATCCCCCGCAAGGTGGCCGTGGAGATCGTTGACCTGCTTGAAGTTGTCGATGTCGATCAGCAGTAGTGCGCCAGGGCGGGTGGGCGAAGTTTCCTTCAGCAGGTTGCCGGCTCTCGCCTCGAGCGCGCGGCGGTTGTACAGCGCGGTCAGCGGATCGCGAGCGGCCAGGCGCTCGATGCGTTTTTCGCGGCGCCAACGCACGGTGCCGGTCATCGACAGGGCAATCAGCATCAACGCCATGGCGCCTTCCACCAACGAGATCTGGATGATCAGGCCACGAAAGGCGTTGAGGTCGATCAGCGCGCCGGGAATCACCGCGGTCATTGCCTTGGTCGCATAGAACAGGCCGTGCATCAGCAATACATAGCGCAACTGCACGGCGCCCACGCTCAACGACCTGCCGTGAGGACGCAGCAGGGCGCTGGCCTTGAGGGTGACCAGGGCGACCAGCATCGAGTTGGTGAACAGCATGACCCTGGACCACAGCGGCCCCTCCGGCAGAAGCAGCATCGCCAGCCAGGCGACGAAGATCAGGTACCAGGCCCGCGAGAACCGCGCTTCGGTGAAGCGGGCCACACCCAGTAAAAACAGCCAGTGGGCCGTGATCAGCAGGCCATTGGCGAACCAGATGCCGATCAGGATCAGGCCGCTGCCGCGCAACAGTGCAAGGGTCGAGCCGATGGCGATGGTCGCGAAGCCCGCACTCCAGAACAGCAACGGCGACTCCCGCACGTTGCGCCACTCAACCGCCAGATACAGCGCAGCGGCCACGGCGAGAGCGATGGTGAGAGTCAGCATGGTCGGGGCGTCGAACGCCATGTTCTGCAGGGCCTGTATGGATCGATGAGGAGGGAGCGGTGGGCATTCCGCCTGCGGTCTGTTTGGCGGCAGATTTTAAGGGTTAGGGCGGATTTTCACAGGGCTGGCGGTCGGGTGTCTGCAGTGGCCATTGGACGCTTTGCTCGTTCCCACGCTCTGCGTCGTGAACGCCATCGCAGCGTCCTGGCCTATAGCGTCTCGGGTAACATGGCGGGGTATCGAACACAGATCCGGAAGAGCCCTATGCCATCGCCGAAACGAAAATACTCAGGCATCGAGCGCGAGCTGATCCGCGCGCTGACCCTGGCCTGTGAAACGGCGAAAAGCGAAATCGTCGGCTTCCAGTGGCTGACCCATGATGTGGACTACGAGCAGTTTCCGCAGAGCCTTGTGGTGACCTGGATGTTCGACACCGAGGCGAACAGGGCACGGGCACTCGCCCGCGGGGACAAGGCGAGAATGCTGGCGCTGACCCTGGCGGCTTTCGACGAGGTGGGTATCAGCGTATCCCGCATCGCCGACCACGTAGCGTTTTCGGTCGAACGACCGGCAAGGGGCAAGCGTGGCCAAGGACATTGAGAACCCCTGCGTGTCGCTGTGCCAGCTCAACGGCGAGCTGTGCGTCAGCTGTGGACGCACGCGCGAGGAAATCCGCAAATGGCGAGGCATGAAACGCCCCGAGAAGATGGCCACCGTGCAGAAGGCCGCAGCAAGGATGAAGGCGATTGCCAAGAAGAAAGGTAAAGGTCA